>SZYB01000009.1 GCA_030263285.1 Bergeyella sp. | reverse complement strand
CACTATGAACTAACTAACCAATCAATCATTGTCTCTTAAGTCATCTATACTTTGCAATTAATTTTCAAATGATCTGGTATGTTCGATGAGTGAAATTTCTTAAAGATGTGATGTCGAGATACTTTGCCAATGGCAAACGATTTTTCTTTTGCACCAGCCATAATAACACCACACTGCATAGATCGCTAATCCCCCTTTAGAAAATTTGCCTTTACATTTTTGTCTTCTTTTAAGAAAAACTATTTTCCGGAAGTGCATGAACGAATACAAGTGTTTCTTCAGCATTATAACTAACTCTTTCAGAATATCTTTCTGTCAGTTCCAATTTTTTCACGCTTTTCAACATCAGCAGATTCACCAGAAAACACTCTTAATATCTGCTATGACGTGCATGGAAGTTTGCAAATCATATACTAGATTCTTTAAAGTTTCTATACCCTAGCAGTACCAGCTAAATGCAACTGATGCTACACAGCCTCGTAAATTGCATATCGCCTCTAATGCAGAATAGGAACTAGGATATCCTACGAAACAATGATTTCACTTTTAAATTATATAATATCATATGCTCGAAAAGAAGCGTCTTCGTTAAGCTACCCAAAAGGCATTTGCTGTAATTTTGAGTTAAACTGGATGATGCATCAATGTCTCGTTCTCTGATGTCATTTGATTTAGTCTGCAATCAGATGCTACATATCAGTTCATCTATGGCACAGCACACGAGGGAGGCTTTAGGAGGATTTTCTAAAGGAAACAGGATCATGTAAAAATTA
>SZYB01000008.1 GCA_030263285.1 Bergeyella sp. | reverse complement strand
CTGGGTTTTCATTATTATACAATGCTTCGTAACGTAAGCTAATGCTTAGAGGTTGAGAATCAATTGATGAACCGCTATCTCTACGTGATAGTTTGCTACGTTTGACGGTAGTCCATCTTCGGATTTAGCATTACTAGTAGAAGGCTGTGTGGTATGAGCAAAAATTTTATCAAGAGCAGCTTTAGGCATTATAGAAATCAATCTAGCTTCTTCAGTGCAAATTTCTTGTTGAAGTGATTTTCTTATATGCAAGTTTTGCGGGATGTCAGGTTCGTGTTGGAATTTCGGAATTCCATTGCGTAATTCGCTGATTCGTCGTGAAACATAATCTAATTCTTTCGAATCGCGTGTATAATCTTTCGGAGTATTCGAGCAGTTGCCCGAATCGCCGTTCATATGAGCCCTATTCTTCGACTTTCTAACTGGCAAGTCGCATAAGAAAGGGCATGCTTACGTAAAAGGAGCACATGAAAAATGAGCCTTTAAAGATAATGAAAAACCGAAATGTATTTTTGGAACTCACGTGACTTCAGTAGTGGCGTGAGTTTCTGTCGTGGTTGTGAAGTCTACAAGAAAAGATTCGAAAATACAACTACTGAAAGAAATTAATTCCTACACATAAACTCAAAGATTTTCCTGATATGTTCGAAAATAATAGACCAGGAACTTCACAAATATAAAAATTAAACTTTAGCGCAGCAATTAAACAGGAAACTAAAGGAGAAGAACACCTCTCCGAAATTAACCAAGTTTTTCGAGACTCCAAAGTATTCAGAAATTCTTTAGAGCATCACTAAAATAACCCATCCTATTAAAAACTGAAATAGCACCATCGAAAAAAATGTTACTTTGTTAGTTAGGCTGGCCTCAGCACAATATCTATCACGCTCTTACCTGC
>SZYB01000007.1 GCA_030263285.1 Bergeyella sp. | reverse complement strand
TAAGGCATCATAAGCCTTTGTAGGATGAATTTCAAGTCTCTGACATGAATTTTTGTGGAATTATGGCCAAAACCAGAAAAATTGCTCACGTTTTCCACATTGTAAATATGATGTACTATGAATCCCATTACTATGAAAAATAATAAGGGCCATTGGAAAATGAAACTACTTTAGTTATTGAGTGGTAAAAATCTCTGAAGATTGGCTGTTCGATCCGGGTTCAAATGCCAATCACTGCTTGCATGTCACTTTTCATGAGTACATAAAGTAAACACGAAGTAAACATTTATGCGTAAATTAAACACGAGGCAGTGTTCTTTAGAAAGCAGACCCCGAAGTCGCACCCTTAGCGTTAGTGTATTTTGTCGTAATGTAATAATAAGAGTTGTAAGGTATTTCTTCCACCTTCTTAGTATGTTTTGTTGTAGTGTAGTGGTCACCACACTGGGCGCGTATTCCAGATCTCCGTGGTTCGATTCCCGATGAATTTGCTCATTTTTCACGTCCCCTGCTTTTAAAAAATCCTAATGTTATTACAGTGGTGCCCAAAAATGTGGTGTTACTAAAAAGTGGTGAATGATGATTCTTCACCACCAGGATTTGGCGATTGGGTTCCTTAATCCCCCAGTCGCCCTTTAAAAGAGGGCATGTATAAGGTATTTTCTCCTTCCTTTCTCCATACCTTTGTGGCGTAATGGTACCACACTCGGGGCGTATTCGAGAGGCCCAGATTCGAGTTCCAGCTAGGGCATTGCACATTATTCATGTCTCCTGCAGCGAGCAATGGCAACACTTTGCGGGGCGGGGAAACCATTTTCATCTCCATCGCGCAAGAGTATCTATCGGAAATTCTTAAGATATGCTGTTTTGATATACTTTTATCCCAAAGGGACATTAACCCAAATGCTATCGAAACATGTACTATTGTGTAGAAGAAAAAAAACCCTCCTTTGGTCGTAATATGAAATCGGAAAGCTTTCAGAATTTTCTCTTTAATTTATTTTATTTTTTATATATCTTACCCCTTTCTTGCAATTTTAATTTTTTTGTTGTTTTTTAT
>SZYB01000006.1 GCA_030263285.1 Bergeyella sp. | reverse complement strand
CATCTTGTCGATCGAAATCTTGTCATCGATTTATGGCCATGCTAGCGCTCCAACAATTAGTGAAATTTGCTGTTCATAAATGTATTCATTGAGTGGATAGGTAATCAAGGAATTTTTCTCTCTTTTTCCTTTTTTCAGATGATCCAGAGAAACAAATACTCTACTTCATATGGTTTAGTGGTAAAGACCTCATCAGGACAGGTGGTGATGATTCATCGAAAAATGCCATACTGTTTTCAAAATTATTTAATTCAGCTTTTAAAAAATAAACGTATCGAACCACCCTTCGATTTGGAAAAAATATCGGTGCTTCAAGATGAATTTGAAAACCATATTTATCCGACTCTCCATCCCAATTTACAAGACGATTATGATCGGTACAAGGCTAAATTAGCTTATGAAGATGAATGGGATTTCCCGCATGGACAAATGGATAAAAGACGCTTCAAGAAAGACGACGACCCTCGATTCAAATGGTTCAGAGTCGCGTATCAGGAATTTGAAGAAGAGTCCGGCTACCGATTCGCCTACCAACCCTCGGACGTGGCTCAGTATCCCTTAATCAAACTAGAATTTACGGGATTAGATCAATGCATTTATACACAATATTTTTTTATAGTCGAACATCCTAAACATTTACGCCGTAATACCTACTTTGATAATTATTCTCCTTTCCAATCTCAAGCTGCTTATAGAATGGCTCTCGAACGCAATATCGGGAGTATTGATGATCGGATGGTCTATCGGGGTTACTTAATTAAAATCGAAGAGGCTCTAAAGTATCTAACACGTCAACAGGAAATGAAAAAGGACGGGAAGGATCAAGTGTTGCTATATTTTTTAGAAGGAGATAAATGGAATCCACCCGATTCTATTTGTTATTTAGAAAAGTAAAAAAAATGGAATAAGATCCCTTAGCCACCCCGCATTTCTCACTTGAAGAATCCATTCTATCTATTCTTTTTTTAAATGTCTCGGGATGTCATCCGACGCATTCTCTCCGCCAAAAAAAACGAGTTCCTCCCACCTACCCCAAAAAGAAGAAGAAGAGGAAATTTCCCATGAGTCTTTTCGAGAACACT
>SZYB01000005.1 GCA_030263285.1 Bergeyella sp. | reverse complement strand
TGCTTGTTAGTCTACAGAAGTACGGTAGTTATATGACATCGAATATAGAAACAGAAAATACATACTCATGTAGTCATCATAATACAAGTTGGAGAGTATATAGAAATAATTTCTTTTTTCTTCCGTGCAGTGCTGCACGATCGGTATGGGAAAAGCCCGAGACGTACAGCGACGGGAAAAAATATTTGAACAGAGCCCTTATTTAAGCACTAACTTCATTGTTAATAAGTTAAACTAAAAATAAATACTGGTGGAGAAGCCCACTGCGCTTCAGATAGCATAAGAAATGAAAAATACCCACCGAAAGTCAATTGGCACATTTATTTTAAGAAAAATTTTAATTGACAATGTCTGGAATCAGAGAAGATCGTGCCAAAATAGTCCAATTAAGGAGCAATGGTTTTACCTTTTCGGTGTATATCAACTGTTTCCTACTTTTACTTACCAAGCAAGTGGAAACTGCAAGCAGTCTGATTGACCCAAACCACTTTCAGCAAGGGACTCATTTAAAGCTTTGTTAAAAGTAATTAGTAGCAATGAAATTGAAAATGACATTACATCATGCTTTTTTTTACACCATGTACTGTAAAAAATCATACACATAGATTTGTCTATAAGGGTAGAAGCGTAATGAGGAATCAAATAGGAAAATTAGTGAAGCAAATAGGAAAAAAAGATAAGACAATCTCTGGGCGGTCTCCTCTCAGTCAATTTAATGACACTTAGGGTCGTCAAACCCCGCGGAACTAGGCATAGGGCTTCAAACCCTGGTCTAGAACCTTGGAGAGACCGGCGCCAAAGCACCTGGAGCAACAGAGACCCAGGGCGTCACCAGTCGCCAGTTTGCTACCTACCAGTCGCTCGGGCAGCCCGTCGCAGAGGGACATTACCCAGTGTACCCGGGAGGACCCCGGGCTACTAGAGCCCTCAGTTTTAGGACCTGCCAGACTCACGGGCCGACCTCTCCGACCTTATGTTCTCTCCGGGGCCTCCAGAACCACAAGTTTTGTAATTTGTATACTTCCAAGGCCGCGATTGGTTAGGTACATAAGCAGTACCATCGCAAAGTTCTCTACGACGACCCCCAGGAGGAATAGAAGAAAAGGCTTTAGTTAGCAAAGACCTTTGGAATTGGGCTAAATTATAATATTCAGTGACGAAAGTACGTTTAACTTATTTGGATCGTACGGCAAAAAAATTGGTTTAGATGAAAAGTGAAAAAAAAAAAAAAACTTTGATTCCTCAAGATGTGGTTTCTACAATTAAAAAAAAGTATTATAGTTTGGGGATAAAAGTCTCTTAATGGACCTGATAAATTAGCATTTATTGATGGCATTCGCCGAGTATGTGGACATTTGCGAGATACC
>SZYB01000004.1:1491-3220 GCA_030263285.1 Bergeyella sp. | reverse complement strand
TTCTCAGCAAAGGCCTTGCATATTTTTCATCGTGCATAAACAACCTCTTTTAACCAAGACGGGGCAGCCAGCTTGGCTAAACCCCCACCCGTCTCCCTGTGGAGGCTTGATCCCAACGTTCTTGAAGGAGACCACATGAGGAACGACGAGCAGCCAGTTATTTTCAGGGGACAACATTTGCATAATGCAGTTTCAAACCCTCCAAATGAATTCTGAAGAGAATTTTTCGTGCACCCCCAATTCGACTTTTGTTCTCCCCTTCTGAGATCTCTCCAATATTCTTTAGACTTAAATCCTGTGGAACATGCATGGAGTGAGTTGTAAAAAAGAATGTGGAAATATGACAACAATAATTATTAACAAGCAAAGCAGGAAGGGTGTACTGAACCCTGGTGTTGATTAGTTGTCGCTCCCGACCTGCGATGTTTTCGGTGGGCTTCTGCAGACGGGATTTTAGTTGAAGCCTGCTGTAGTCTTTGGTTTTTCGCTGAGTAACTGGATGAAAAAGAGATAAAAATCTTTGTAATTGTGCAGTGCCCTCGCCAGGATTCGAACACTGTTTCGTGGTGTCTGTACAAAGCCTGCGTAAGCATTTTTTTTCCCTCTCTCTCTCTCTCTTTCGCTCCCCAAGAGCAGTGTCAACACTCTACGAGGGGAATATCTGTACTTAACCCTTTCACCGTCCTCTCCTGTCAGCGAAGATTTCCCCTGAATTACGGAGAAGAAAATAGAATTCGAAAGTGTGCTTTCTTGCTTCACGAGTGTGGAAGGGGCATTTTTTGAACATTTTGTCTCTGTTCAATGAGAAGAGAGTACCAAAGGGGCTTTGTAATTCTGTCTCAGATTGCCAGTTTGATAGTCTTTGAGAGGAGCGTAAAGCATTCCTTCCCCCCTCCAGCGGAAGAATCTTTTCCCAGTGCATGGAAAAAGAAGCAAATGAGGTCTCTGAGAAAGTAGTTTTCCACTTAAAAAAAAAAAAAAAAAAAAATCAGAAAAGTGTAAACTGAATTTTACAGAGAGAACTCCGGTGCGTTTCGCATGGGCATTCTTTCTATAAATCTATACGGGTTTTTCTTACGGGTACCAGTAATTTTGAGGCTAACTGAGAAATTTTAAGTGCAGGCACGGTGGACGTCAAGCAGCCGAAATACACACTTCTGCGCCATTGCTCTGCTACGTCACAGAAAAAGGACGTGGTGGCCATTTTACTTTACAGACACCCGACAGGCTTTGAGGCGAGGAAGATAAGAAAATCGGCGTACGCTAGATTTCGCGCGCTGTTTAAATGTACCCTACCCCACTTTTCGAATTTTTGACCCCGGCGCAAGCGACCGCAATGCGAGAAACATGCGAGATTCTTCTTCCATATGAATATAGAGAGAGAGAAATATGCGAACTTCTTTTTCCATTTTCTTCTCTCAGCCCCGACATAGGCCCCTCTACTCGTTTAAAGCTATGTTTTCGACACACATGATCATGTCTTCCAGTTAGACGAGAAAGTGGAAGGAAAAATCACTCCCAGGGTGAGAAAAGACTGGAACTATGCACAGCGCTTCTTCTTTCTAGGCTCTACTAAGTTGTTTCCAAGAGCGCTTCTTCTACTCATTTCCTCCCGCCTTCTTTAGCATGCCCAAATATGTATTTCCTTATCCCTTCCAGCATGCATTTTTTCCAGGAAAGGTTGCTGTAAGTGGTAATTCTTGTTTTATATTAACTTTATTTGTATTCC
>SZYB01000004.1:0-1392 GCA_030263285.1 Bergeyella sp. | reverse complement strand
TTTATCTCCCAGGGAAGGTGCTCCATCAGTGCGCTAGGAAAGCGGGAGAAATACCTTATACTCCCCCTTTTGAACAAGCCCCCGCAAGCGTTCGGAAAAAAGAGGAGGAAAAAAACCAAAGAGTCAGAAAGGGTGCTGTAAAAGAAAGAATAAAAACGGCATGAAATTGTTGACCTCCCGCTGAAGAAAATAATATTGAACTGAGGCCATACACATAGTAGAGAAGACAGGAAGAAGTTGGTTTTTTGGACTTACTGTACAGCCTCATTAATCAAAACTTTTCTCTCTCTCTCGCACTCTCTTTCTCTCTCCTTTTTATTTCAAATATTTAAGTAAGTCTCAAATGTCATCTCTAAACTCGAAATGTTTTTCATTAGTAAGTATGCTGGGGTGAACTTAGTTACAAAAACAGGGCTCGTGTAAGACTGAGAGGTTAACGAGAGTGTTTGAGAGAGGAAGACGACGAGAAACAGAAGGGTGAAAGAACATGTCATGAAGATTACATGCTAATGCCTGTTTTAGCTGGGCTCGAACCCGACTACATCTTTTTCGGTGATGAATTCATTTTCGAGGTTTCCAATGCCAGCGTTTCGCCTTAGAAAGTCTTCCACGAAGGCATTTTGCCCCTAATAAATACTGCTACAAGACAAATATAAGACAGAGCAGACTTACAGTGAAAGCCCCCGCAAGCGGTCCGCTGCCCATCGGAGAAGGCGTTCTCGTCATGTAACATTGGGGTTCCGGGTAAACAGTCTAAACTTGAAAACAGAATCAAAATTTAAATTATATGATACTTGTATATTAACCCATTACTCTGCAATACCAAAAGCTTCAATCTATTGCATCTTTGAACAATGAAATATATTTTCAACATCAGCAGATTGACGGAACTGGTTTTCTGATTCCCATGGATACTGTTTAGCAATCACATTCCAAAATTTATTAGATTGTTATTCTCTGCGGCTTTTTTCTATCTCTGTGCGATTTCTGTTGAATAAGGCAAGTGACTTATCTCAATCCATTTCCCAGTTCTTATTCTAACACTTTGCTGGCTCTCGCTGAAATTTTATTTCCAGTATATGGCTTCTGTCATGAATAATTTCCTACACACAAATTTTTGGCAAAACAGCATACTGCTTAAATTAATAGATTATTTCTAATACATTTCTCAGCAAATCTAGTGAAGACAAGATGAAAAATGCAAAAAAAATTAAATAAGGTGAATAAGCTCTGTCCCTTAAAACATTCCACAAGAAAAGATCCATTCCCCTCAAAAATGATGCAATGAAAATAAGTACTTGCTCTAATTGATCTAAAAGTTGAGACTGCAAATTAAAAAATTGGCAATCCTTCCTCTTCTCCCCCCCCCAAAAAAAAAAAAAAACTGAAGAG
>SZYB01000003.1 GCA_030263285.1 Bergeyella sp. | reverse complement strand
TGAACTCTATCGCTCCATTCGCTAAAATCCCTCACCCAAAAACCCCTCGCCATCAACCATCCCAAGATTCGCGAATGCAAATGTATAACCTTTTTTTAAACTATACAAAAAAAAATTAGAAAAAACTGCGGACGGAACCCATGCAACTGACTCCTTACAAAATCAATAACCCTAACATCCATCCAGAAAGAACTCCACCTCTTTGATCCGAAAACAAGGACACCATCCCACCACCTAAAACATCTGCCACAAGAATATCCCCCTTCCCCAACTCCACAAACGCGAAGATAGTACAATATTTTTTAATTTTTTGCACCAGCCTTTCTTAAAAATGACAATGTGAAAAACATAGAAGTTCAATTTATTAATTAATAATGGGTTATATACAATAAAATTTTATCCACAAACATAGATTAGAACATCAATAAAATCTTGAAAATATTTTTGCAATTAGAGGCTCCATCTTACTATGGACAAAATAAGCAGATGTAACACCCAGAGAATCTGCCACCACATCAAGGAATTCTAGTGATCTTCCATTATCCGTCTCGTCCTGTAGAATCTCGGTAAAAAATGCATAAGAAATAAGAATGCAGAAATAATAAAACCGCTTCATTCCCGGAAAAGAGAACAAAAAAAATATACCCAGAAGTGCGAAAGTGACAAAGTGAGCGGCTTTATCCCAGCCCTTAAATAAAACAGGACAAAATCCCATGGAAGTCGGTTCCCTGAGAAGCAGATAAGTGAGAAAAATACCGTACAAAAAAAGTACAATCCTGAATACAGACGACATGCTAACCTACTAAAGATTTATACTCTTCGGCAGACAGAAGATCTGCAGGCGGAACATTTCCTTCTACCTCTATCTTTATGATCCACCCCTTGCCGTAAGGATCCAAATTTACCAATTCCGGCTCGTCCTCCAAAGCTGGATTTATCTCTATTATATTACCCGAAACAGGTAGGAACAGGTCTGAGACTGTCTTCACCGCTTCCACACTCCCAAAAACTTCCCCAGCAGAAAGACTTTCTTCCGACGTATTCACATCTATGTACACAACATCACCCAATTCCCTCTGAGCAAAATCTGTGATCCCTATTGTCGCTGTATTACCCTCTATCCTCAGCCATTCATGATCCTTTGTGTATCTAAGTTCAGTCGGTATTTTCATCAGTCAAGTATTTTAGTCGCAAATGTATTTATTTTTTTGGTATAGTAGAACAAAAAAATTACCCCCCTCCTGGGGGTGATTTTTTATAAATGTTACCTCTGATGGTAACAGCCTACCTCTTATCCCAAAATAGCTTGGTGGACAACAAATCTCCCCCTATAGCAGCAGATGCCTTTGCATAATTTGTGGGATTGGTAGTTGTTTCTCTCACTGCATATTTTAGCCTTACCGGCACCGTTTGTACCACTGCAGACTGCGGCGCCAAAAGCTTCGGGTAATCCAGTCTTCTATACATCGTCCATGATGAACTTCCCTGATTAAAAAGCGCTACCCAAGCTTCTTCCCCTATGGATTTTTCCCAGTTCTTGGCATCATAAGGACGAACAGAGATATAAGCATCGGCCTGTGATTCTGAAAGTCCCCACTCTGTGAAAGAAGCCCTAATTGCAGTTGCATAACCGGATTCGGCATCTGTTATCCCCCATCTTGCTCCTGCCTCTGCCAAATAAAAAGCCACCTCTGTGTAAGATAACAAAACCCCAGGAGTCGTAGCGGTATAAGCAAAATTTCCGATATGGGTATAAGAAGAAAAAGGCGAACCTTTTCCTATTTCTCCTCCCTTATAGGGAAGGATATTATCTTTAAAATATTTTGTTCTGCGCTCGTCATTTGTGCTGTTCATATAGTCTACAATGGTTTTTGCCGCAACATAATCGTTACGTCCGCTCACCACGAGATTTTCGTACAAAGGATTAAAATTGGGTGATGAAGGATAATAGGTAAATTCGCAAGCCTCTTCTTTGGACCGAAAAACCCCTCCACCAATGGCCTCCTGAACCGTACTCTTTGCTAAATTCTCATCATAATCTGCAAGGGTGATTCCCAATTTGAGCAACAAAGAATTTGCAAATCTTCTCCATTTGTTAACATCACCCTGGTACAACAACTCACCAGAATCGAAACTTTTATACGAAACATCAAGATTCTTAATGTCTGCTTTTGTCCTTGAGATAAGATCCCTGTATATGGTGGCTGCATCTTCGTATTCCGGTAAGGCGGCATTCGAAAAATCCAGGGCCTGTTTGTATGGTATATTGCCAAAAGTATTCACCAGCTCCTGATAGGTATACACCTGCAATAAGTCTATTATAGCCAGTTGATTTTTTTTCACTCCTTCCCAAGTAGCCATTTCGTTAGTCATAGGCTTATAACCGACAATATTTTTTTTGGCTTCCGATAAGTTTTGAAGTACCTTGACGTAGCAAGTACTCCATACCCTGTCTGAGATATTGCGTGTCGTGAAATCATAATTACTCTCATCTGTGTAGGTCGTCTCCTGCCAATATTGCATTATGAGTCTGTAATTATTATAATTTACAGACGGAGTATTGATGTAGTCCGATAAACTTTTTTCCGCATAAGTTAAAAGAGAGCCCGGCGTGGTGGAATACAAACTGTTCGGATCATCATTCAACCCACGGGTGCAGGTAGAAAACCCTGTTAATATCCCAAAAAAAACGGCTATTCTAAGTATCTTTTTCATGTCATAATGGAATTAAAAAATTTAAAAACTTGCTTTTAGAGTGAAAGAAAACACCCTTGTGGTAGGCATTACCCCAGACTGATACCCCTGCGTATTTCCGGAGCTAAGCCCTGCCTCCGGATCTGCATAAGGTACTTTTTTATAAATAATCCAAAGATTATTCGCCACTACCCCAAAAGAAATACTTTTGACCAAAGTGTTTTTTATCAACGATGTAGGAAGAGTATAATTGACCGAAATCTGTCTGAGTTTTACGAAAGAAGCATCGTAAACAAATTGGCTGGCCGGATAAGCCCGGTACCCCATCGCCCCGAAGCTTGAGGCGTCTATTCTTTTCGTATTCGGCGTACCCTCTGTATTTACGCCCGGTAATATTATCCCACCTCCCTCTGAAATAGGGTTCCTCACAGGATTACCCAGATGATTGTTTCCCGCAGTCTCAGGATACAAGCCTGTGGCCTGCCCGTAATATTGATCCAGAGAAAAGACATTACCCCCATACCGCACATCCACCAGAAAAGAGAAAGAATAATTTTTGTATTTAAAGGTATTGGTAATCCCTCCGTACCACTTTGCCTGCATATTCCCGATGACAGAGTTGGTGTTTGTGGTAAGGTATTTTCCGTTTTCCCCTACCGTTTTCTGTCCATTGGTGTACACATAGTCTGATCCCTTAATGGTCCCATAGAGATCCCCAAGGCTCGCATTAATGGTGATTCCGCCCTGATAGCTCCCCATGGTTATGTTTTCTACTCCCGATGAAAGTCTGGTCACAGAGGTAATGGGGTTTGACCAATTTACATTGACATCCCACCTGAAATTAACTGCCTTTACAGGGGTGGCACTAAGAGCGATCTCCAGCCCTCGGGTTCTCAGGTTTCCCACGTTTTTGTACATTCTCTCTACTCCCGTTGCGTAAGATACCGGCAAAGAGAGAATCTGGTCGTAAGCGTCGTTCTGAAACCAGGCCAGATCCAGCCCTATTTTGTTTCTCAAGAACTGTGTATTGATCCCTATCTCGGTTTGCTTTGATCTTTCGGGTCTCAACCCAAATGTCCTGGCTATCGTATTAAAACTGTTACTGGAAGAATTGCCTACAGCTATATTGGCATCGTATACATTGCGCAATAAATTGGCATTGGTGTCGGAACCTACCTCTGCGTAGGAGGCCCTAAACTTACCGAAACTAAGAACGTCTTTGCTTATGAGATTCCAATTGGAGAACAGAATACTGGTGGAGGCAGAATAATACCAATAGGCATCATTACCCGGAGCCAAAGCAGAAGATTGATCTCTCCTGAGATTCCCTTCCAGATAATAAGTCTTTAGAAAACCTACACTGGCCTGACCAAATACCCCCACTACTTTTTTCTTGGTATTGATGATTTTGGGTAAAGGAGGATTGGACACAGAATTCGAAATCGTATAGATCCCCGGTACCAAAAGACCTCCCGAAGTAGACTGAGAATTACTATAATACTCCTGTATTCTGACATTTGTGCCCAATATTCCGTTAAAATCGAAATCCTTAAACTTATCCTTATAGGTGGCTATAAAGTCATAGTTGGTTTCTCTTTGCCTTATATTTTTTACAGCGTATCCCGAAGGTTGATCCACCAACTTTGTGAGACCGAATCCCAATAAACCGGGAATAGATCCCGCCGCCTTTCTCACTTCCATCATGGCAGAATAACCATCCGTACCTGCCCTGGCAAGCAAATTAATCTTGGGGTTTAAGTTGTAATTCAAACTTACATTCCCCGCCAAACGATCTCTCGTGTCATAAGAATAATTCTGATACCTCTGAAAGTAAGGATTATTCCAGTACGCAGGAGATAAATTAGTGGGAGATTTTATGTTCCAACTGTAGTTCTGCTGTGATAAATTATAAAGATTTCTTTGCTCGTAAATGTCTACATTGGTGGCCCACCATTGTCTAAAACCGCTGATTAAATTTCCACTGTATCCCGTACTGTTACGACCTTTTACCTGTTGAGAAACATAGGTGGTTCCAAAACTCGCAACCAAATCTTCGGTAAGTTTATAACTCGCATTTCCGTTAAAATTATTTTTGTTAAAAAAGGAATTGGGCAGAACATCGGTTCCGTTTTGGTTTTGATAGGAAAGTCTAAAAGTACTCTTTTCTCCCCCTCCGGAAAATGAGACACCATTGGTAAGCATGACTCCCGTTTCAAAAAACTTGGACGGGTCATTTTTTGCCGCTACCCAAGGGGTAGCCTTACCAAAATTAGAAGACCCGGGAATAAAGGCGTTGTATTGCCATATGTTAAGATTAGGATCAAAGCGGGCTCCATAAGAAGCATCTTCACTGGTAGGTGCCAGATCGTTACCGTTTTTATAATCGGCAAACTGCTGATCGCCATTTTTCCCGTAAAAATAACCATACCCCTGACCGTATTGTTTCTGGTATTGGGCAAATGTGGATTTGTCGATGGCAGAAATCGCCAAAGTGGACTGAAAATCAATCCCTATTCTTTTGGATCTTTTTCCCTTTTTCGTGGTAATGATCACCGCTCCATTTTGGGCTCTGGAACCGTAAAGTGCGGTAGCTGCAGCCCCCTTCAACACATTAATCTCTTGGATGTCATTCGGGTTAATATCCGATATGGTGTTCCCAAAATCATAACCAGCATAACCGTTGGCTTGGTATTCTGTGTTGTTGTTGACATCAAGCATGGGGATACCGTCAATCACAAAAAGCGGAGAGTTTGTCCCCGTAATAGATCGGTATCCCCTGAGAACGATATCCACAGAACCCCCAAAATTCCCCATAGACTTAATCTGCAAACCGGAAACCTTACCCGAAAGACCCGAGGTAAAATTCTGGGTAGGGGTCTTGGCTAAATCTTCCGCTTTCACCTCCTGAGTAGAGTAGCCTAGTGCCTTCTTTTCCCTTTTTATACCTAATGCAGTAACCACCACCTCCTGAATGTCGGAAGTCTTCACCGAATCTTTTTTTTCCTGCCCATAATACCAACCCAAAGGAGAGCAGATAGCCATGGCCAAGATGATTTTCGCTGTTGTATTCATAGTACTTGGTTTTAGTACTATGCAATATAGACAAAAAAGTTAAATATGAGTTAAATAGTTTAAAAAAATACAAATACATTTATTTTCCTTTAAAAACTCTTAATTATTTCCTAAACCCCCAAAATTAAAGGTCGCAGAAATCCCTGCCCGAATAGTGGATAAAGGATAAGCCGTAGAGATTTTGTATTTAGTCATGAGCTGGTCGTAGAACAATCTGAGGTTCAGATTTTGAGAAATATTGTAGTCTGCGGAAACCTTTATCCCCAATAAAGTCTGCCCTCCCGTTACTTTGGAATCGTTGAGCAATATATTTCTGATCGTGGTTTTTGTATCTCTGATAGAAAAATCTCCACGAATATTCAGATCACTTTTTACCGTCTGGGATTTTCCTTTAAAATTGATCTTCAGCTTAAAATCTCTGATAATATACCCCAAACCAATGATATATTCTCTTGAGTGGTCCTCTGTGAGAGTGGTATTTACCAAGCCCAAAAGATAGGTTCTGTTCTTGTTATAGTAAGCTCTTAACTGAAAATTATTTCTAAAAATCATATCGGCTCCGATGAGAGGAGCAAATGCCTCCACATATCCCACAGTGTTTACCACATAAGGGTTGAGCGTCCCCACGCTTCCCGAGGGAACAACGCCTGTAGATTGAGCATTGTAAAAATCTATGCTGGATTGTATGCCCGTCCCGGTATAGATAGAACTGTACTTGTGTATGAGATCAAACTTTGAAAACTGACTGTTTATCAACGGAATGTTCTTGAATCCGGAATAAATAATATTCCAGTTTGGGATGGGGAAACCTATTTTTCTAGGATTATAATTTTTGCCCGGTGATTTTCCTCCTAAAGCAGCCTGAAACGCCGGAATCAGAACATAAGCATTGTTGAGTCCATAATTCTTGGTGAAACCCTCTGCATTCAGCGTAGAAGGATCGCCCAATTGCCGAGAAATATTTCTGGCGTTTGCCAGTATATCTTGATAAATGAGTTCACCATCCCGGAAAGCCGTTTTAAACAATAATGCAGATTTTGAATAACTGATGGTTTCATTTGCAAATGCCGAGAGTCCTACATTCTTATCTCCCACCCTTACCGCATACCCAGACTGAGAATAATTACTCATGAATCTGTTACTTGCGTTAATATCAATTCTCAAATCTCGAACCGGCATAAGCTGGAAATTAAGATTCAAAGTTCTGGTTTTATTCTGCAAATAAGGATCTGTAAGCAAATTGCTTCCGGAAACCCATCCATTCTCTACGGCCAACCTCCTAATATCTGCCTGAGAACCCATCAAAAAACCATAACCGGGGCTGCTGTTTCCTCCCATCCCCAGAATACCTGGATCCACTAAAATCCCCGGGAGAGACGTACCATTATTCTCTGTATAGTTGATAGAAATTTGCTTGAAAGAAGTAAGAGCATAGGCAAAACTTTGCAAGGGTTTCAGTTTATTTTTAAATCTGTATCCCTTAAATGCTATCTTTTTCTTCTTCAGTATATTTTGCTCGTGTACCGCACCGAGAGAATCTATTTCCTGTTTTCTCTTTCGCATCACTTCTTCTATTTTGGTAAAATATTTGAATTTCCTGAAAAATCTGGGTAAATCTGCGGTAACAAAGCCTATGATGTTGTTGATATTTTGGGCTATATTACCCAAACCTTGATTCCTAAATGTGGTGGATCTTGCATTCCAGTTGTACTGAAATCCATACCCTATCTCTGAAGCGACAAAATCTGTGTACGGCAAATATTCGAAAGGAAGTCGATAATGGATTTGTACTCTGTGATTGTACAAAATAGGGCGACCCACCTTTAAAGGATTACTAAATATAGAATTCGTATTCATGCTGTTGGCATTCAGTTGATCATTGAGCGTTCTGGTGGCAGAACTTATCTGTAACCTAAGGGATTTTGTCGGATTCATTCCCAGGCTATATTGCCACCCGAAAATAAAATTTCTGCTTCGTATAAGATCAAAGTCTCTCGCCCGATTACCGTTCAAAAACGCCTCTATATTTCTGTACTGAAATTCGCTATAGGTTCTATCTATCTCCGCTCTAAAAGAAAAAGTAGTGGGCAGCAGGTTAAAATTAATTTCCTTTGCCCATTTCAGATACTTGTACAACTTGGCCGTATCACTTATCATTTTATTAAAAGGCCGAATAGCCAATGGCTTAAAACCGTAATTATAGTCTATATTTCCTTTAAGATATTGCCTAAAGTTTCTTTCGGTATACATATCTCTGTAATAATCATCATTATAGATGGCTGTCACAGAAACATTTTCTATATCGTAAAAGTGAACTTTTTTCTCGGAATTCACTTGCTCTTTTCTCATGTTTATCACCCCTATTGTGCGTTGCTGAGAATAGGTGCGTACCGTTTTGTTCAGTTCGGCTCTGTTGGCCGATTTTTTTACTTCCACATCGGAATCCAAAGGATTGTACTTGGGGTCCTGAATATTCTGGGAATAAGAATAATTCAAAGGGATTTTCAATCCCAAATTTTCCGGAAGAAACTTCTCTACATTCACGGTGGAGTTCAGATTAAAGGAGGTAGTATTGGATTGTTGTCTCTCGGCGGGTTTCTGATCCATCCCACCAAAACCTACGGTAGAGACAGAGGCATTGGTACTCACTGCTGCAAAATCTCCCAAATTGAAATCTAACATTGCATTGGCTGCATATCCGCCCTTATTTTCTATACCCGAGAGTCTTAACTCATTAATCCATAATACAATATCCTTTGTATCCGAAGATAGGCTTCTTATCCCCAACACGATAGTCGTAACGTTACCTAAACTGGGTCTCCCCTTTACAAAAATCTTTTTCCTCCGATCACCGAAGTTTATATAATGAAATCTTTTCTGTAAATCTCTCGCAGCCTCTTTGTCCCGTTTTATTTTGGCATCTACAAAATTTTGTATATCCAAATCCAGGGTATTTTCTAACGGCCATATTTCCATAGGCGAGGAAGCCGTTTGTGGTGTATATTGTAAAGCAGCTTCGTATTCATAATAGTTGTCGGTTACATCGCTTCCCAGTCTTATGAAAAACCTTGTTCCATCATCCACGCTGCCACTGGTACGGTTTCTGAGATCCTCTGCATGGACAAAGAGTTTTAGTTTTTTGTATCTCCTCATGTCCAATCTTGTATTTTTCACCACCCCCTTTGCCTCTCTCCGCATATTGATGGATTTCATATACAATGACGCTTCATTCTGACGCTGTACCCCTGCATTACCGCTCAAAACCTGACGATCTATCCCCGGAGGTAAAACATAAGGGGGAGTACCAATTCCGTTTTCCTCTATGTTTACACTCCCCACAAACAGATTATTATCCTGAAGCACCGACATACTCCCCTCCATCACCGTATCATTGTTATCTACCGCAATGTTGTTGGGATATCTCCACCAATCTGAACGCACCAAATCAAAACTCCCAAAACGCAGAGTAGAAGAATTGTCGAATCCGTCTAAAATCAGTCTTGCAAATCGTACGTTATTTAAAATACTTTCGGAGGAGCCCTCTACATCTTTATCGAATTCCGATACGGGAATTCTGAAGAGAAACCATTTATTTTTGCCATTCTGTCCATTCTCAAATCTTATTTCTACCTCTTTTTCGTCTACAATAAAATTGGAATTCAGTCTTAAATTTCCTTTCCTGAGATCTACGGTGTATTGATTATAGCTTTCGGTTTGGTTGAGGTTGTAATCCCCGTCTACATCTTCCGTATCCGGGGTTTGTGAAGCTACCTCCAAAGAATTTGCCACATTGTTTCCGTCGGGATTTCTAAAATACTTATACCTCTCCGTTACAGAAGCAGCCATCTGCCCCGTGAATGAATTGGACATATAAAAAACAAAATCATCCGATGACGGATCTCTGTTGCCGGTCACCGGATTGATAAAACCGGTACCGTATTTTTTAAACTCCTCATCGTTATTTAGTCCATCCAATCCCACATCCTGTGCTTTTCTGTCATCTCCCTGCGTAGAAAAAGCATAGAGGATAGGAAACCGACTTGGCTGGATCCCCCAGTTTGAGGTAGTGGTGGGCACCGACTGTGACGGAGTAGGTAAACCATTTTCGTATTGGAGTTTTCCGTCTTTTAGCACATCTTCGGAAACATTTCCCAAGTGAAGTTTAAGTTTAGGTCGGTCTCCCAGCACTTTCCCATCTGCATAGGGATCCATCATCCAAAACTCCACATATTCCACATTGGATCCAGAAAAATTGGACACCGATATGGATCGCATAATTCCTGCCCAACGATCTGAAGTATTCTCTTCATTGGGATTGTAATTGTACGGTCCTCTTTCCTGAGGATAATACGTAATATCGAATGTATTGATAAACGTCTGTTCGCCCGCGACAAAATCTCTGTAATTAAAAAGCTCTTCCATTTTTACTCTTCTCGTAGCATGACTGGAAACAGATTGGATATTTATCCCATTGGGGGATTTCCCCCCCACACCATAAAACCTGGGATCTATATTATACCAAGATAACAACCCCCTGCCATACCCCGATCTGACATCATCTATCAAACCTGCATTGGCATAGATTGGGTCTTTCGGGTTTTTTTCGGGTTTTGAAGCCAGATGCCACATTGCAGGGTCTTTTAACGAAAGCTTGGTAGTGGTTTGATCAAAGTCATCTATGTATACCTGATTATTGATGCCTTTGTTCTGACCGGGTATAAGATAAGCACCTTCTGCCTTAAAATTTATGCTGGATTCTGCCTCGGTTTTTACAAAAGGAATTTTATTGGTAAGCCGGGTAAGAAAATCCGATTGTTTATTGTACATAAGGTTGAGTCCCAACATGGTATTATTGAGTGCTTCTTGACCAAAATTCACTTTTTGGGTAAGCGGTCTCTCCGAATAATTTACCACAGTGGCAGCTACCAATAAGTTGTCGTTTATCTTCCTCTCCAGGTTAAGCCCCATAAACCTTTTTCTCTGGGTGTTAAACGTCATTTGGTTTTCTAAAGAAACATTAATAGCCTGGCCCGAATTTTTTACCTGTTCGTTAATTATTTTTACGGTTCCTAGCATATAATCTACCACATAATCCTGCCCCTCCACCAATGCTGAACCATTTGCGGTAACCTTTACCGAGCCTTTAGGGACATTAATCGCTCCCAAAGAAATACCCGAACTCTGAGCGCTCTTGTACCTCCCCTCAAGAGTATAACGCTGTGCCAAATTCATTCTCTTGGCTTGTGCTTTCTGCATCTTATAAAGATCCTCAAAGACAAATTCTCTGTCGTTTGATCCTAATTTTTCCCGAAGGTAAGCCCCAAAAGGCTGGGCTTTCGTGAATATAAGCTTTCCGTTTTCCGGATCTATGGTAATGCCCGATACAAAGTCGAACAAACCATCTCCCGACATTCCTCCGTCGGACTGTACATCATTATTTGGGTTAAGTCTGTCCCAGTTAAACAACTGGAGTAAGGTCTGATCTTTCAGACTTGTATTGGGTAAGTAATTTACTTTTCCGTTTTGCCGACTTCTGTAGTAAATATTGAGCATAAAATTTTCACTGGAAATCTGATTGGCGTTCATAGAGTAAATATTCTTCATCATCAGATCCCACATTGGAGAAGAAAGATTGGTCATGTTATGGGGTTTTATCAACTTGGTGATAAGAAGGGGATTTTCTTCAAAAAACTCCCCTACTTTATAAACTTTTGAACTCACTTGGTCCCCGCCTGCCAATTCTCCGTTTATGGTATAGGAAAATGAAACAGCAAGAAGCTGGTTATCATTTAATCTCTGCCTGAGAGAAATATAACCTAGCTCTGTATTGAGTTTATACTCTGAGGGACTTAGTTTTCTTGCTCTACTCACAAAGACGAACTGCTCCCCATCCACATACGTCTGTGGCACGCCGTCGGCATCGGGAAAAGATTTTCCCTTTATAAGCCCCAATGACTGCACCGGATCTCTAATACCCGCTCCCAAATTGGTGATATCCCTGTATAGGTTATTTTGAGAATTATCCGGGTAGCCCGTACTGCCCTCTCCTAAATCCCTTATGGCTAAAACACTCTTGAGATTTTCCAGATCAGCGGACCCTTGCTGAAGTACCCAAACCTCTACTCTGTTAATATTTATTCGGGAACTGATCAGTGGATAATTTTCTAAAAACTTGTCATAATTATTACGGAAATAATGACCCAAAAAATAATGCTGGTTATCCTCGTAATCGGCAACATTGATATGAAAAGACTGCATGGATCCTCCACCCTGCACCACTATATTTTTTGCCTCTCCCTGCTGCTGGGATAATACCACAGTTCCCTTGGTCTTCCCAAGCTGAAATTCGGTTTTAAGCCCAAAAAGCGACTGAGAACCCCTAATGAGACCTGTGGAAAGCGGCATATTTACATTACCAAATTCTACTCTTTTTATAATTCTGTCCTCCTTTCCTTCGGGAGCTTTATTCAGTTTGTCAAGTCCCTTGGATTGAAGATCTTTCCAGCTGCCTATAGACTGCCAGACCAAATTCATCTTGTTTTCAAAAGCAAAACCACTTTGCGTATCATAATTTGCCTTTAAATTAAGATTTTCCCCCACCCTGGCCAACAAACCCAACTGTATTCTTTGCTGAACACTAAAAGCAAAGTTTTTCCTGTTCTGGGGTAATATAAGAGGATTGGCTATTTTTTGGTAAAGCCCTCCCAGTTCAAACGAAGCAAACCCCTGAGGAATAAGCTCTATTTTTTTACTCCCAAAAATAGTTTCAAATAATTTGTTTTTAATGAAAATAGGCGCCAAAAGAGGCTTCTTCTTTTTTCCCTCAAGGGTCTCTTTTCTATACAACAAATCGTTAGCTGCAGATTTTTTCCTGTAATAATCCTGCAACTGAATGTTTTTTATATACTCTTGGTACTTCTCCACCGTCATTACCGTGGGTGCTCCTGTTATTGTGTTCCCTATCTTGGGGTAGATATAATACATCCCGGTAGAAACATCATAGAAAGCCTCATACTTTGTAGGATCAGGTAGGCTGTAATCTTTCCTTACATTCGTACTGTCGCTGGTTTTTTTTTGAGCAAAAACAAGATGAGAAAGACTTCCCGATATTAATACAAAAGCCAAAGCAATTCTGTAAAAAAAATCTTTTCCCACTTTCTTACTTGGCTATATATCCTTTAAAATTTGTTTTATAAGCTCCTCTACATCTGTTTGTGGATTTTGCTTTATGATTTTATCGGCTATCTTTTCACTTACCCTCTTTTGAATACCCAAAACCTCCAAAGCTGACAGGGCTTCTCTCTTTATCTTATTATACTGCACTCCGGAACTTTGTACATCATTATTTCCAAAATTCACCACCTTATCTCGTAGATCTATAATGATTCTCTCTGCCGTTTTTGTCCCTATCCCCTTCACCTTTTGCAACAACAACGCATTATCAGAACGTATTGCAGAACATATTTCCTCGTTGCTGAGAGAAGACAGCATAATGAGTGCCGAAGAAGGCCCCACTCCATTTACGCTGATGAGTAAATTAAACAAATCCCTTTCTACCGAAGTAGAAAACCCGAAAAGTAAGTGTGTGTCCTCCCGAAAAATTTGTTTGGTATACAAAAATACTTCCTCCCCTTGTCTCAAAGACCGAAAAGTCTGAAGGCTTAACCCTACATAATACCCGACGCCCAAAACCTCTATTATAGCATAAATAGGGGATAACTCATATACCTTTCCTCTTAAAAAATAAATCATATCTCTGCGTACATTTTTTAAGAAATTTGGCTTTCCTCCCTTCTTTGGGCATCCAGTACTGCTATGGTAGCCAAGTTGACGATTTCATCTACACTGGATCTCATCTGCAATACGTGTACCGGGAGGCTAAGCCCCATGAGTATAGGACCCACAACTTGAGCCACTTTCATCCCTCTGATAATCTTGTAGGAAAGGTTTGCACTTTCCAGATTGGGAAATATAAAAACATTGGCAGGCGTAGTTCCCAGCTTAGAAAACGGATAATCACTCAGGTGATCACTGTCCATGGCAAAATCTGGCTGTATTTCTCCATCAACAACGATTTTCGGATATTTTTCGTGTAGTATTTTTACTGCTTTTGCCACCTTTTTTGAAGTTTCTGTAATGGCAGAAAAATTCTCAAACGACAACATCGCAATTCTAGGCTCTATAGCAAAGGAACGCACGGTGAATTCGGCCATTTTTGCAATGTTTACCAATTCCTCCGAACTAGGGTTTTTGTTAATGGAAGTATCCGCAAAAAAAATAGGCCTTTTCTCTGTCATGATCATCATCATAGCACTCACTTTTTCTACTCCCTTCTCCTTCCCCACTACTTCCAAAATAGGCCTGAGCACATTTGAATAATTTTTTGAAAATCCTACGATAAGAGCATCCGTATCTTTGTGGACAAGCATGAGAGGAGCAAAATAATCCCTGTGCCTGACCAGCCTTTTTGCCTTATATTCATTCATCCCCCTTCTCTGTCCCAGCTTCCAGAGAGAATCTCTGTATTTTCTACGGTTTTCTTTCTGCTCCTTAGAATTAGGGTCTACTATAGGTACATCCAACACAATCCCAAATTTTTTCATTTGCGATTCTATATATTCTCTCTCTCCCAGAAGAATAGGATATGCAATCCCTTCTTCGTAAAGAATCTGCGCTGCTTTTAAAACATTATATTCCTCTGCATTAGAAAGGGTCACCCGCTTGGGATTTGATCTCGCCCTGTTCTGCATCATCCTGATCAACTTGTCATCCCTCCCCATTCTATCCAGAAGTTGGTGCTCGTACTCTTGAAAATTCTCTATGCTTTTATTTGCGATTCCACTCTGCATCGCGGCCTCGGCAACCGCTACAGAGACTTTTGTAATAAGCCGGTGATCAAACGGTTTGGGGATAAAATACTCTCTCCCAAAACTTAAATTCCTGAGATTATACGCCAAAACAACTGCCTCAGGTACAGATTCTTTGGCGAGTTCTGCAATAGCCTTTACCGCTGCCAGCTTCATCGCCTCATTTATACCCCTGGCCTGTACATCCAAGGCTCCTCTGAAAATGTAAGGAAAACCCAATACATTATTTACCTGATTGGGATAATCACTCCTCCCCGTTGCCATAATTACATCTTTTCTCGTCCTTACCGCAAGATCATAATCTATTTCCGGATCCGGATTTGCTAACCCAAACACAATGGGATTTTCTGCCATAGAGAGAAGCATCTCTGCCGACATCACGCCTCCTTTCGAAAGGCCAATAAACACATCTGTACCCTTTACCGCGTCTTCTAGCAATACTTTATCAGTACGAGCCACAAAATCCAATTTCTCCGGCGTAAGGTTTTCTCGTTTGTCGTTTATTACCCCTTTGCTGTCACACATCAGAATATTTTCCTTTCTTAATCCCAATGCGATATAGAGCTTTGTACAAGCAATAGCTGCAGCCCCTGCTCCGTTAACTACCATTTTTACCTCTTCTATTTTTTTCCCTGCTATTTCCAAAGCATTGATAAGAGCTGCTGCAGAAATAATTGCCGTACCATGCTGGTCATCATGCATAAGAGGAATATCAAGCTCTTCTTTTAATCTTTGCTCAATATAAAATGCCTCAGGAGCTTTTATGTCCTCCAGATTAATTCCGCCAAAAGTAGGAGCAATTCCTTTTACTATCTCTATGAATTTGTCCGGGTCTTTTTCTCCTATTTCTATGTCAAAAACATTGATATCTGCAAATATCTTAAAGAGTAAACCCTTGCCTTCCATCACCGGCTTTGAGGCTTCTGCTCCGATATCACCAAGTCCCAAAACGGCCGTACCATTTGAAATCACCGCCACCAAATTCCCCTTCCCTGTATAATTGTAGATGGAGCCGGGATTTTTTTCTATCTCAAGGCAGGGAACGGCAACGCCGGGAGAATAAGCCAAAGACAAATCTCTTTGTGAAGAATGAGGCTTGGAAGGAATAACTTCTATTTTTCCCTTTGGCTCTGTCTCGTGATAATTCAATGCAGCCTGTCTAAAACTACTTTCATCTCTATTGGGGTTCGGCATATTTTCTTTATCTATTTGATTATTATCCTTTTAATTAATTTTTTATCTCCCAAAAAAATCTTATTCGATGAATCTCAATTCCACAAATCATAAATGCGGCAAAATGTACCTTTTATGATAGTCTACCAAATTATCTATGGGTTTCTGTACAATTTTGCCCACAGAAAAATGAAATTCTGCCGCCAATGACCGGAGAATATCTTCATAATAATAGGCTATGGATCCTATAAAACCGAGTTCACAATCTCTTGATTCTCTGTACGGAAGTACCTGGTAATAAAAATATTTTTTTAGTTCATTATAAATCAGATTCTGAATATAAGGATGAGATTTTTTATTCAGGATAAACTTGCTGAAATCGGCCAAATAAGCATTCGCCCTAGGACTATGGTATAAGTTTTTTATTAATTCTCCTATTGTAAGAGCATAGGTTTCCTTAAAATCACATTCCAAATCCGATGGAAGTTTTTTCATAAAATAGTCCTTGACAAGTGTCTTTCCTAAAGCAGAACCGCTCCCCTCATCGCCTACCAGAAACCCCAAAGAAGGGAGATCTACCTTTACCTCCTTGCCGTCAAAATAACAAGAATTCGAGCCCGTGCCCAATATACATACCAAAAGAGGTTTTCCTTCGTATACAGAATAGGCTGCTGCTGTAAGATCCTCCTTAATCGACACTACTGCCAAAGGAAAAAAATCCTCTAAAATGTTGTTTATTTTTTCTACGTTGGAAGACGCACCACAACCCGAGCCATAAAAGAAAACGTGACTTACCTTTTCTTTGACCTGGGAAAAAACCAAATTTTTATTCAACTCGTCTATAATTTCCTCCTCATGAGTTACGTTCGGATTGAGTCCTATCGTATTTGTCCTGATTGACTCCTCTGATTTATTATCCAGAAATACCCAATCACACTTCGTAGATCCTCCATCAGCAATAGCAACCATAACACAATAGCAGTTTTAAGGACGCAAAATTACTAATTAAATACTAACCAAATATTAATTTATGTAAAAATCACCCAAAACTTAAATATTACTATCTATTCTCTCTATAAATCTCCATTTTAGTATACCAAAACCATTGTAGATTATATAAAACGACGCAAAGCATAAAAAAGTTATATTCTATGACTTTTTTCCAGTTTTCACTACTTTTGGCCGATATTATGACAAACCATCTGAATATGGTAATTCCTTCCAAGCGTACCGGCGCTGAAATAACTTTTTAACATAATCATTATGAAAGAGTTTGCACTAACTTGTGAAAAAAACTTATACTCTACTTTAGCTCTATTTATGGTTTGCTCCTTAACTAAACCCCTGCAGCCCTATATTTTTAGTGTACAAGCAAATACGACAAGATGGTAAAATCTTCTGCACTGCAATCAAAACAGATCTTATTTCTTTGTGCTTGCAGGCCTTGAGTGCAACAGTAGAGATAGGAAGTTTTAAGCTCTTGAGTGTACAGATCAAATGGATACCCGCAGAATATTATTTTCATGAAATCCACTTTCCCATCAGCAATATTCTCTCTTCTTTTTCCGGGGTTTTATCCAAATTATTTTTTGGTATCGATTTGATTTGTCTTCACAAGAGGAAAACACCCAAAAAACAAAGAATTCGCCTATTTTCTACTTCTCTCTATACTCTCCACTATCTCAAGTCTGTTTCTTTTTCAGTTTTTTTTCCACCACATCTTTCGTGACGTTGTCTCTGTGTTTTCCTTTTACTACTTTAGTCCAGAGATAATGAGTAAAATTGCTTCTATAGTTTTGGTGTCACTTCTTAATTATTTCGTCAAAAAAATAATTCTTGAAAATTAGAATCTTTTTACTCAAAACAATTCTCTCTTTACCTAATTACCTTTGGAGAGGATGGTTTGTCGTCCTTGGTACAATCTTTACCCTAATATTTGGTTTGCCCGTATATCTGTTGTCCTACCGAAAAAAGGACTACAGGTATGCATACTTCTTCATTCGCCTCTGGGCTTATGGAATTTTCTACGGAATGGGATTTTCTTATTCGTTCAAAAATCTCTCAAATTCTAAACTAGACGTAAAGCAACAATACATCATTATCGCCAACCATACTTCCGCCATGGATATTATGTTGATGTACATACTGTTCCCTAAACATCCGATATGTTTTGTAGGAAAAGCAGAAATATCAAAAATCCCCGTTTTAGGACTCATCTATAAAAGAATTTGCATCCTGGTAGACAGAAGTTCTCCCAAAAGCAAAATGGAAGTATATACAAAATGTGCCCAAAGGCTGAAAGAGGGCAACAGCATTGTTATTTTTCCGGAAGGAGGAGTACCTGACGACACCAATATAATATTGGATACCTTTAAAAAAGGGGCTTTTGTTTTGTCTTACAAACATCGGTATCCCATAGCAGTATACAGTATTGTGGGGCTAAAAGAGCGATTCCCCTTTGATAACAGCAAAGGATATCCGGGAAAAATTTCTGTTTTTTTCAACGGGATACTATTTCCGAACTCGAACACAGAGGACAGTAAATCCAGAGCCAGAGCCAGCATCAAAAAAACATTGACTTTGTACTCTCAAGAAAACAAAAAATAGATATATTTGTCGACCTGCCATTAACAATTTTCATAAAAAGTCTAAACTTTATAACATATGTCTCGATATTCCAATAAAACGCAGTGGGGGCAGTTTATCCCACTGGTGTCGGTGTTTTTCTTTTGGGGTTTTGTAGCGGCCGGTAATGACATCCTTATTCCGGTATTCAAAAAGGCTTTTGATCTTACCCAAATGGAAAGTATGATCATCCAGTTTTGTTTCTACGTAGCCTATACCGTGGGCTCTCTTATCTACATAATGGTGTCCTATCTTATAAAGCAGGATTTGGTAAATAAAATTGGTTATAAAAATGGACTGATCACAGGGTTGCTGATCTCCGCTCTGGGGACTCTGCTTTTTTATCCCGCAGCGAATTCCAGATCCTATTTTCTTATGGTATCCGGACTCTTTATTGTAGGGCTGGGCTTTTCTCTTCAACAAATTGTCTGTAATCCTCTGGCCATCGTACTGGGACCTGTAAAAACGGGATCCCAGAGACTCACTCTGGCAGGAGGAATTAATAATTTTGGAACTACGATAGGACCACTGGTTGTGTCGTTTGCTATTTTCGGTTCCATGTCGTCTGATAATATTAATGCCAGCATAGAATCTGTTAAAATACCTTACCTTGTCCTAGGACTTGCTTTTGTACTGGTGGCCGGGATACTAAAATTTTCTGACATCCCCGATATAATAGAGAATACGCCCAAAGGAGCTCCTTTGGGAGAAATTGATACCTCAAGGAAAAATGCATTTGCTTATCCTCAGCTTGTACTTGGGATGATTGCAATATTCGTGTATGTAGGGGTAGAGGTGGCCACCGTTAGCAATATACCCGCTTATCTTGAGACACATTTGGGTTTTGAAACAAAATCTATAGCCCCTTATGTATCCCTGTATTGGGCCTCCCTCATGATAGGAAGATGGACAGGGGGTGTGGATGCATTTGATGTAAGTGGAGGAACAAAAAAAATATTGAGGTTTTTGGCTCCTTATTTTGCTTTCCTTGTTTTCTTGCTTTCCACCCATCTTTCGGGACATGATTTAAGACCTTTTTACATATATCCTGCAATCATTCTCGTGCTTATTTTTGCCGATATCTTAAGCAAAGGCAACCCGGCCAGAATGCTGCTGATATTCTCTTCATTAGGAATTTTGGCTCTGATTTTGGGCATGCTCACAGAAGGGTATGTTTCTCTGTATGCCTTTGTAAGTGTAGGGCTTTTTTGCTCCACACTGTGGCCCTGTATTTTTGCTCTGGCCATCAATGGATTGGGAAAACATACCAACCAAGGTTCCGGTCTTCTCATCATGATGATTATGGGTGGGGGTGTATTAAGCGTAATACAGGGAAAAATTGCGGATTCTGTGAATATAAAATTCAGCTTTATTGTGGGGATTATGTGCTTTGCCTATCTCGTATTTTATGCTCTTGCTTCTTCTTCTATACTTAGAAAACAAGGAATAGACCTGGACACTGCAAAGTCTGATGAGAATAATCATTCGCAATAAGAAAAATCCCAAAAACCTAATTTACTGGGCGGGCATTTTACCTGCCCAGTATTTTATCTTTAGCATACTTTACAAAACATCTGACACTACCGTCTTGTTTCTTTATACTTTCTTTATAATTCGACAGAACGCACACAGTCTTTTTTTTTCATGTTTCCCTTTCTCCGTGGGAGATCTTTTCTACACTTTTCTTCTCGTCTATTTTATTTTTCTTCTCTACTCTCTGCTTTTCAGAATACAAAGAATGTATATTGCAAAAAAAATTCTGATACTATTCAACGTGCTTTTTTTTCTCTATCAAATTTTTTGGGGTTTTCTTTATTATAAAGAGTCGATATTCGGTAATTCATTGTCTGTCTTGGAAGCTCATACACAAGATCTTAAAGATTTAGCCACATCAGAACTATCCGTTTGCAAAGAACTGAGGAAAGAAGTACGAGAAAATACACAAGGTATTTTTACGATACCGAATATTGATTCCCTAAAAGTACAAACCCTCAGAGATCAAGAAAAAATCCCAAAGATTTTGCGTTCTGGTTTCGAAAATATGTATTTAAATATAAAACCGAGTCTCTACAGCGACATATTAAGCTATACAGGAATACTAGGCTATTACAATCCGTTTTCATCCGAAGTACAATTCAACTCTCATCTTCCCGACTCACAAATTCCATTCACCCTCTCACATGAGACTGCGCACCAAAGAGGTATTGCCAGGGAGCAAGAAGCCAATTTTATTGCTTACCTTACAGGGAGTGAATCTCGGGATTTAAGTATTAGGTACAGCATTCACCTTAACGTCCTCAAAAATACCTTATCTATTTTGAACAAAAAAGACCCAGTGTTTGTATCCAAAATAAAAACCAAATTTTCCAGAGGGATAAAAGCCGATCTGGAAAATGAAAAAAAACACCAACAACAATTTCAAGGAAAACTTAACCTTATTTTTTACACCATAAACGACCTTTTCCTGAAAAGCAATAAACAACAAGGTAACAGTGCCTATACCTATTACATAAATTATATCATTTATTATAAAAAGAAAATCGAATTGTACAATTCGATCCGAAAAAAACAGAAATTTTCCCCTCCCGGCTCATAAAATTCAAAGAAGACAAAACACAAAAAAACGTGCCAAAACCATCACGGAAAAAGGCACGGTCGGACCTCTTCTTCGGAAAAAGAAGAACGTTATTTTTTCTTTGTTTTAGAAACCTCTTTTACTAAAGTATACTTCAGAGAAGAGGCATCTGCAGGAACATTTTGAAGAGTATCGACTTTTACTTCCAAAACATATTCGTATCCCGGCTCATGATTGAATCCCTCAATTCCGGTATAGAATAACTCCCAATTATCCTCTATATTCTCTTTCACCTGCAAACATTTCATTTTTCCGACACCGGAACAGTCTACCACCTCCGAAGCGACAATTAACGTCTTCATATCTCCTTCCTTAGAGGAAGAGGCTGCTGCCTGCTTAGAATTTTTTGAAGAATTACATTGGTAGCTTAAAAAAGAAAGTACAATTAACGTAAGAACAGTTTTCAGTGCTAATTTCATGATATTGATATTATTGATTAGTTTGTCATATGCCCGCAAGACGCCTATCGCCCGATATCTAGAAACTTTATCTCAAAAGCCCGGCCATACGAATTTACAACTATT
This sequence comes from Bergeyella sp., assembly GCA_030263285.1. GTDB lineage: Bacteria > Bacteroidota > Bacteroidia > Flavobacteriales > Weeksellaceae > SZYB01. The sequence continues at coordinate 188,281 of SZYB01000003.1, read as the reverse complement.
TATGAGAAATAAGTCGCCATTTTACATATTTTTTACACAATAAGCTAAAAAAAAACTCCTACCCCCAATAACGGAGAAACCTTAAAAAACAATCCCCTAAGTAGTAGCGAAGACGGGAATTGAACCCGTGACCTCAGGGTTATGAATCCTGCGCTCTAACCATCTGAGCTACCTCGCCGTTTAGATGCTGCAAATATATAAAATATCTCTTTCAAGAAAAATTATTTAAGCCCTAAAAGGGGCTTCACCTCTCGAAAAGATTCGGGCTTGGCAATAATTTGGTTCTTGCTATTCAGGATAAAATAGGTAGGGGTGGCATGCACATTATATTTTTGAGAATAAGAGCTATTCCATCCTCTAAGCTCCGATGCATTAGGCCAAGGGAAATTTTTTGCTTTTTCTAGGTAACTCTCTTTATCAGAGTCCAAAGATAAACCGATAATTTCCGTTTTCATTTTCTTTAGCCTCTTATAGTAAGGAATAAACTGTGGAATATATTTTTCGCAATGAGAGCATGTGGAGGCCCAGAATACCACCACTTTCTTATTTGCCTGAATATCGTAAAGTGTTTTTGCTTTGGTATTTACCGGATTTTCCAGATTTGTATTCTCAAATGTCGAACCCAATTCTACATTTTTATTCGAATTCAACGTACGTGATAATCGGTCCCCTATGATGCATTTAAGGCTCTTCGCTTGCTCCAGGTATTTGTTCTTGAGGGAAGCCATGCCATAAGCATCAAAAACATCTATCAACTCGGACAAAAGCATCTGCCCTCTGGAACTTTCTATATCTACCTTAGAGAATAAATTATTGACCACGGTCTCATTGCCATTGTTGGACTTGTTGGAAACTTTCAACAAATTCAGAAGTATGGGTCTGACCAACGTGGACGTCTCCAGCATCTCATTGGAATTGGCAAGAAAATTAACTATATCATCAGAAGCCAAACTAGCGGACGATTCCTGATGAACATATTTTAAATAGCCGGTATGAAAAAATGAAATAAAAGGGTGCTTATCCGTATCCATCTTAAAAGATGAGGACAAGGCACTGATTTCTTTCTCCAGAACCTTGTAAAAATTATCGGACTTTTTATAAAAAGTTTCTACTCGAAGTAGAATAGGCAAAACGTTCTCTTTTTTTCTTATGATATCCTGCATCTTATCCATAAGAAAATTCGACTCATCGAGATAATTGATGTCCTGCAGTTTATCCCCATTTACTTTTAGCATGATCTCCACATCTTTATTTTCCGAAATAAAATTGACCACGGTATTAGGATAAGAGAAATACAGCTTTTGTATTCCGAAATACTCTTTGGGATACTTGAAAAATATTTTCCCGTTTACCGGAGTTATTTTGGAAACAAGTACATCTTTGGTACCGGAAATAGTATACAGATAAGCTTCTTTAAATGCTTCTTGAGAACTTTTTCCTTCTATGTGTACACTAACCGAAAACTGAGCTGTACCATTGGAAAAAAGAAACAGACAAAAAACCAATGGAAATGAAAAAAGAACCTTCATAAAATAAATTTGGCATTGATACACGACAACAAAAACCCATTGAAGTATAATTCAATGAGTTAATTTTTTAGACTCTATGATTTGAATATCAAATACTACTCTTGGGCTTGCTAAAAAACAATCTATTCCCGCAGTACAAAATCATCCCTATGGCGAGAAACAACAATCCCCATACGTACATATCAACAGGACTATCATCTTGCCCACCTATTCCAATACCTCTTTGTATTACAGGCGGGGGAGGAACTTCCTGCGCGAAAATAGAAACAAAACCAACAAGAAAAACAACCATAGAAGCAAACTTTTTCTTTAATAGCATCTTTACATTCATAACTTATTTTTTTCTGGATTACAAAATCTACTTAATCATCTTTTTAGTCACAATATCCCCTTTCTCTGAGGTGGTTTTCACTAAAAACAATCCTCTTGTTGTGCTCTCCATTGGTATTGTATACAGACTACCTGTGTTGATTCCATTCTCCGAATAAACAAGTTGACCGGTAGCAGAATACACCTCCACATCGGCACTTTTCCAGTCTTTTGAGAACGATATCACCCAGTCTTTACCTTTTTTCAGAATTACGGTAACCGCAGATCTGGAGTCAAGAGCTTTTTCCTTAATATCAAAAGCACGAGTGCCCGGTGCACCATAGTACAAACCGTAATTCCCCGAAGAAATCGGCATAGTTTTTCCGGAAGTTAGTTTAGTGATTGTATTCCCCTTCCTCAAGTAGAAAGACTCCCCGCTAGGCAAATCAGATCTTCCGTTTTTCACCTCTACTCCGCCCTCATACAGCTCAAAATCAAGTGTATACTGCGAATTATCTCCTGCTACGACAAGCGGAAGCTCTTTTCCTTTGAACGAAATTTCGTTTGCCTCGTTGATATATAGTTTATTTGAAAAATCTTTATCCGCTCCCCCGTCTATGCTTTCTTCCAGCGTGTAGATCGCAGCTCCTTCCACCGCTTCACTCTGCAGAGAAGGTGTCCCATACTTTCTCCCCGTCACCGAGTTAGGTGCCACCGCATAATAGGTTCTTCCCATAACCCTCCCGCTCTTGTCTTTGAGAATCACCGCAAGCTGTTTTACCAGCCTATCCACTGGGACAGATCTCATATTCAGGTCATTAGCGATTTCCGCACTTGCCGATCTGGAAGCAGTCACGGAATAATCTGTACCGGTTCTGGCAGTCTTCGCAAACCTCCTCGTATTGTTGAGATTTAATTTCTGAGGATTGGCGCTCTGGTCAGTAGAAAACTTTATCATTACCGCGCTTAAAGGCTTCATTACAAGCGTATTTTTAATATCCCCAACCTGAAAAATACCACTGTTATTTGTCTTGGCAATAACCATTCCCTCATTATTTACCGTAGTACCTCCCTTGATTGAAAAATTCCCAGCGTCACCGGCCGTATAGGCAATACCCACTATATCTCTGATTGATATGCCAGACGCATCCTTGCCATCCAAAGAACCTGATGGTATATTGGTCAGATCCATATTGGTCAGAAAAGGATTTCCGAACTGGGATAAGTTTCTACCGTAAGACGCCGACCAAACAGAACTATCCTCAAAAGGATCATATATATAAGAAGAATATCTTTCCCTGTACCAGTTTCTGTTCGCTCCCTTATTTCCAAAATTAATTTCAGGGAGAGCAACTTCCAAGGTTACCGTAGTTTTTCCGGAAACATCGGAAACGGGAGTCCCGGAAAAAATCTTTTTGTCTTTTGCTGCATCCCATACAACAGCTCCGGAAGCATTCCTTCTAGGAACGATAAAATAATCTGTAGGATTGCCTATGGAAGCAGAAGCATTACCCGCAACGAGCTGATCATATCTTGCCTTGGCATTATTCCACCTAAAAATACTGTTGGGATAAACCCTGCCTCCCCTGCTCCCAAGTGAGTTATTCGTCTTATTTAAATAACTTCCCAATGCACTATCCAGATTATCCAAAGACAAATTATGAAAAGGAAAAGCCATCTGCTGCAACGCCGTCTCGCCTACATTCCAGTCTGCCATGTACTCTTTGTTGACAACGCCACTAATATTGGACTGAGGTATCCCCGATACATACAGCTGTCCATAATCCTCCTTTTTAGAATCGGACTCGTTAAACAACAAATTAAAGGACGACTTACTGGAAACATCAAATTTTTGCGTACCATCGCCCACTATCATAATATTTCCGGAGTTATTCACCACTCCTTTGCCATCATTTTTCCAGCCCCCTCCCGAATACACCAAAGTGTTTGACTTTACCGTGACCAAAGCCTCATCTCCCACATAAGTAAGCACATCCCCCTGCTGAGCATTCAAGCAATAGACACCAAACAACAACGCTGAAAATAATATTTTTCTCATAAAATATCGGAGTTTCGTTTATTAAATATCAAACACATTTTCAAATAACCTTATAGCGAAACAAATTTACAAAAAATTACTCAATACACTAAAAAAATTACAAATTATATCTTTTCGCACTAAAACTCAAAGACCAACTCAAATAGTATACCGTTTTTTTTAAAATATATTTTTCGGAAAAAATATGATTATTTAAAAAGCTAAAATTTTAGCTACACTTACAACAGGGTAATTTTTTTTTCTGAACCCACGTTATACATGTAGTCCTCTAAAAATTTTTCCGTAGTACCTCTCAAGCCTCGTGCACCTAAACCCTTTTCCAACGTCTCTTCTACAATGGTATTTACGGCAGATTCTGTAAACTCCAATTCTACGCCATCCATTTTAAAAAGCTCTACAAACTGCTTTACTATAGAGTTTTTGGGCTCCTTCATTATCCTTATCATCGATTCTTTTGTGAGTTTATCCAGGTAAGTAATAATGGGAAAACGTCCCAAAAGTTCCGGAATCAGACCAAAGGCCCTCAAGTCTATGGCATTGATTTCACTCAAAACGTACTCCTCTTTATCTCCGGCTTTTTCTATCTTTTCCTTGTTGAAACCAATTACCTGTTTATTCAGTCTTCGCTCTATTATATCCTGAATCCCGTCAAAAGCTCCACCCGCTATAAAAAGTATGTTTTGAGTATTGATTTGGATATACTTCTGGTCCGGATGTTTCCTACCCCCCTGCGGAGGAACATTTATGATACTTCCTTCCAGAAGTTTCAATAACCCCTGTTGCACCCCCTCTCCGGAAACATCTCTGGTAATACTGGGATTGTCAGACTTACGAGCAATCTTATCTATCTCATCTATGAAGACAATTCCCTTTTCCGCCTTCTCCACGTTGTAATCCGACATCATCAGCAACCGGGAAAGAATGCTTTCTACATCCTCTCCCACATAACCTGCTTCCGTAAGTACCGTGGCATCTACTATACAGAAAGGAACATCCAGCTCTCTTGCTATGGTTTTTGCCAAGAGCGTTTTGCCGGTTCCCGTTTCTCCTATCATAATGATATTTGACTTCTCCAACTCCACATCATTTTTTTCTTTTTTCTCGGTATACAGCAGTCTTTTATAATGGTTATATACCGCTATAGAAAGTTGCTTTTTTGCCCGATCCTGACCTATAACATATTCGTCTAAAAACGCTTTTATCTCACGAGGCTTTTTTAAATTTTCAAGGGAAAGCTCCTTATTATTTTTTGTATCAGAATCACTTTCTTTCACAATAGAATAAGCCTGACCTATACACTGATTACAAATGTATGCCTCTTGTCCGGAAACCAGCATTTCCACCTCACTTTTACTTCTTCCACAAAACGAACATTGATTGGACTGCATAATTCAGTTCTACTTTTTTACTTCAAAAAAAATCTAAAAAACATCTACTACCCGTATTCACTCAAACTATTTATTCAGAGCGTCGTATGTCTGATCTTATCCCGAATACTTAAATACTCTTCAGGACTGAATCTGAGCCTTTTGTTGGTGAAATTCATTTCATTCATTTCTGAAACAGGCATAAGATGAATATGGGCATGGGGAACTTCAAACCCTACCACAGAAACCGTAACTCTTTTTTCAGGATAAGCTCTCCCCAGCTTTCTCGCTACCTTCCGGGCAAAACTCCAAAGATTTCTGAACTCTTTTTCTTCCAGATCAAAAACCCAGTCTGTTTCTTTTTTGGGAATTATAAGTGTATGCCCCTCCACCAGGGGCATAGCATCCAAGAATGCGAGATGACCTCCGTCCTCATCAATAATATAAGCGGGAATCTCCCTATTCACTATTCTGGTAAATATCGAACCCATGAGATTTTGAAATTTTTAGGCGTCAATACTAAGATTGGGCATCACAAAGATATTTCTAAAATTTGATACGAAAGCTTATTACCGTTGGGCAGTAAAATATCTGCGGTCTCTCCTACCGCTTTACCCAAAAGCCCCTTTGCAATAGGAGTGTTTACCGATATCTTTCCCGATTTAAGATCGCTTTCGTTTTCCGGAACCAATGTAAATTTTTGCTCTTTTTTTGTTGTATTATCCCTTAAAAGAACAGTGGTAAGAATAGAAACTTTTGAGTTATCAAGTTGAGATTCATCTATAATCTTTGAACCGGCTATCATATCTTTCAATTTGGATATTCTCATCTCAAGCATTCCCTGCGCTTCTTTTGCCGCATCGTATTCTGCATTTTCTGACAAATCCCCCTTGTCCCTTGCTTCGGCTATCTGTTGTGTTATTTTTGGCCTTTCTATTGTTTCCAACTGCTCCAGTTCGATCTTCATTTTCTCCAATCCTTCTTTCGTTACATACGTTGCCATAATCTTGGTTTATTTTGTGATGAAAATATAAAAAAATAATCCGACGTTCGCCGGAAAACAATTCAGCATCTTGCTAACTTTGCTGTTGCAAATATATAATTTTTTTTATGTCCATGAAGTTTCGCCCTTCCAGATTTTTGTATATCTCTTCTCTGTATGTCCTCGCTTTTTTACCCGCCAGTTGCGATTCCAGAAGAGATACTGTGAGTTGCTTTCCTATTTCTCAAATCAATGTATCTATAAATCTAAACCTTCCTTCTTACTATAGGTTACAAAATATAGGAGGATGGAGCTATATAATAGATGAACCATTATCCGGTAGCAGAGGACTCATCGTTGTAAGGATAGATAAAAATGAGTTTAAAGCATACGACAGAAATGCTCCCCATATTTGTCCGGACACCGATACCACGCTGGAAGTAATAAATGATATCAAAATAAGGTCTCCAAAGGATGGTGCAGAATGGATACTCCGCACAGGCCAGCCTATCCAAGTAGCCAGCATCCCCCCAAAAACCTACTTCTCTTACTATGACCCCACCACCCAAATCCTAAATATTTATAACTAAACGTATCAGTTATTATGTAATACACAGTATCTCTGCCCATTAAAGCAAAGCTACCCTGTAGATTAGAAATAAACCGCTAAACCTCTCGCTTAATACTTATAGCTTACCGAAACAGTATAATATCTTCCGTTGGCTCTTACGTATTCATTATCTCTTGCAGTAAACATTGCCGTGGGTGTGAAATAGGTTTTATTGAAAAGATTTTCTATCCCCAACCCTACATTCATGGATCTGTTAATTTTATACCTGCCCTGTAGGTTTACAATTCCAAAAGCACTGACCGGGCCTTCTCCCTCTTTATAGAGACCTGTTTTCGCATTGGGAGAAAACCTGTCTCTTTTAAAGGAGTAGAGATGGTACAATCCCAACTCGTATCTGCTTTTACCGTACCTAATGTAAGAATTTAGCCTGGGAGCTGCTATACTCGTTCCGTTGAGGTAAGTTCTCTCATCATTTTTCCCTATTTTTTTCCCTTCCTGATAGACATAAGATACCCCCAAATGAACACTTTTTATAGGGTTTGCCTCTGCAATAACCTCTACTCCCTGAACATATTGCGGCGCTCTGTCTACTACCCAAAAACCATTGACAGACTGCAATTCTGTACCCAGAGGGGCATAATTATAAAAATAACTCGCCGATAAATTAACTGTCTTCAACACTTGGGTATTGACCCCGACAACATAGCTGTCTACCACCACAGGATCGGTCTCTATATTCTCCAAAACATTGGTCTTTGCGGCTCTTAAAGTTCTGCCTAAATCGTAAATACTAAATCCTCTGGAATAAGAAGTATAGAATTGGAAATTTTCTGTAAAGCCGTAATTTACCCCCAGATTATAGGATAAGTTTTTGTACCGAAGAGTCCCACCCTTGATGTCATAAGCAATTTCATCTCCAGAAGGAAGTGTAGTATAATCAGGCACTTTCACGTTGATCAAATCCCATCTCAAGCCTGTATTAAGGGTAAGTTCAGGTGATAACAAAAACCTTCCTTGTACAAACGGCGCCAGAGAATTTAATTCCAAATCGGGCACCCAAATCCTACCGTCTACCAAGGGTTGAATGGTATTTTCCTTTAATAAATCTAAACCATAAGTAAGATACAGGTAAGCTTTATCATTTTTCCTAAACACGGTATTGAAATCTGTCCTCAGACCATATTTTTTGTCCGAGATACCCGCCTGTCCCCCCGTCACCCATCTTTTAGGTCCTCTGTAGTCGTAGATGGTATAAAAGTCTCGGAAATATAAAGTGGATGCCAAACTTGTATTTCTAAATATCTCTTTATTCCTGTAACTCAGATAGGCATTGTGATTATACTTTGTTCCCTCTTCTACCCCTCTTCTTTTTCCCAAAATTCCGGTGGAAGGAATCTGTCCGTACTTGCCTTTTTTCAGAATATATTTCGAATTTTGAAGGCTGGAGAAATAGTTATACATGAGTTCCATCCTACTCTTGTCATCTATATTGTATCCCACTTTGGCAAATACATTATATATATTACTCTCTCCCAGACCATAACGCGGATTCTGAATTTGATCTTCCCCGTCTATCCTAACCCCCGTACGTGTGTAAGTTCCGCTGACGATGTAATCTATTTTTTTTATACGTCCGTAGAAACTTTGTGACACCCTTGGGCCCGCTCCCCCCTCAGAGCGAAACATTTTATCGTTAAGAAAATTATGGCTCGTAAATCCAAATACGGTTTTACCAGAAATGTACCTGTCGTTATTCTTATCCGGAGCTTTCGTAATATAGTTTACAATCCCTCCTCCTGCTCCGTTTCCATATATGGAAGTAGCCCCCTTTACTACCTCTATCCTTTCTATTACAGAGGGATCTATAGTTCTTATATTTCTGTCACTTTTTCTTAGAGGACTGGACTGAGGAATACCATCTATCATGACCAAGACATCTCTACCTCTAAGGGTTTGACCTCTGTTGCCCACCTGATTGTTTCCAAAAGCAAACCCCGGGACGCTAAAGCCCAGTATATTACTGATATCTGATGATATTAAAGACTGATCTTTGATATCTTGTTTGTTCAGCACGAAAACAGAGGTTGTCGATTTTTTGACGTCCTGTGGCGAACGTGTTGCGGTGACTATTACTCCCTCAAGATTATGCCGCAAAGAATCCTTTATTTTTACCTTGGTACTATTACTTTGTGCAAACGAATTGGTAAAAAACACAATTGCAACAAAAAGATTCAAAGACTTCATTATCATATTTTATTTAGAACAAACAAAAATAGGTTTTATCTCTAACATTTCATTAATAAAAAAATATTTCACCTATGATTTTTGATAGGTTAAATCATTAATCATATTTAAATGTTTTATATACAGCATTTTATAAAAAGTAATCTCTTTTGGATGTTTGTGAAATTATTGAGAGTTCAAATTGCTCTAAAATTTAATTTTTCGCATATACTATGTCCTATAAAGCAAAAAAAGAAAATATAATCCCTACATTTACGTATTATAGTTTGACCGCTGGTTTACCTGTTTCATTTTTATAGTGGGAAATCGCGTTTCGTCCATAAGTAATTCTGGTTGAAGTAGATGCATTCGTCTGTATCGCGTTTACTTTTTTTAAAGATATAGGAAACATCTGATAAACTATTTTTATAAATAATTAATAATAATCAATAGTAGATGCAAACACACATTCTAGGCTACCCGAGAATAGGGAGCGAAAGAGAGCTGAAAAAAGCTTCAGAACGATACTGGAGCGGAAAAATTTCCAGAGATGAACTTATAGAAGTAGGCAAAAAAATTCGTTTGGAAAACTGGACTCTACAAAAAAATGCAGGAATGGATTTTGTGGCTACAAACGATTTCTCATTTTATGATCACGTTCTTGACCTATCTCTTACATTAGGCGCTGTACCCAAGAGATATAACGAAATTCTCCGACATTTTAATAATTCTCTTATAGATATCTATTTTGCCATGGCAAGGGGATATCAAAAAGAAGGATACGATATCACCGCCATGGAAATGACCAAGTGGTTTGACACCAACTACCATTATATAGTGCCAGAATTTTATAAAAATCAGGAATTTTCTTTTTTATCAAAAAAAATTACAGAGGAATTTATAGAAGCAAAAAATGCAGGATTTAAAGCAAAACCTGTGATTATAGGTCCCGTTAGCTATTTACTTTTAGGCAAAGAAAAAGACGAGAATTTTGATAAACTAAATCTTCTTCCGAAACTCTTAAAAATATATTTTGAAATTTTTACAGAGCTCAGGGACAATGGTGCAGAATGGATTCAGTTGGACGAGCCTTTTCTCGCTCTAGACCTAAACAAAAAAGCAGAAAATCTTTATGTAAAGACCTACGCGAAAATAAAAGAAACTTTCCCCGAACTAAAATTTTTAGTTGCCACCTATTTTGAAGGTCTAAAGGATCAGGTCTCTTTGGCTGCCCAACTTCCCGTAGACGCGCTGCATATCGATTTGGTAAGAGATCCTAATCAGCTGGACTCGGTTCTCTCCTCATTTCCCCCAAAATCCTTTTTATCACTGGGAGTGGTAGATGGAAGAAATATATGGAAAAACGATTTTTCCAAATCTCTGAAAATCATAAAGAAAGCAAAAGAAAAACTAGGGAAAGACAGAATATTTATCTCCTCATCTTGCTCTCTCCTGCACTCCCCCTGTGATCTGGATCTGGAAACGAAAGAAGAAACACTCTCTGCAGAAATAAAAGATTGGCTTGCCTTTGCCAAACAAAAACTGAGAGAAATATGCACGCTCAGAGAACTCTCGGAAGAGAAGCCTAGAGAAGAGTTTTTACAACTCTATTGTGACAACCAAAAATCTATAGACAATAGGAAAAACTCCGGCCTTATTCATAAAAATCCAGTAAAGAAAAGGATAGAATCTACAGATGACACCTTTGCCAGAAGAAAAAGTAAGTTTGCTATTCGAAAAAAGATTCAGCAAGACACCCTAAAGCTCCCCTTATTCCCTACCACGACCATAGGATCTTTTCCTCAGACCAAAGAAGTGAGAAGCTGGAGAGCACGTCTGAAAAAACAGGAGCTCACCCAGGCAGAATATGACCGTCTCATAAAAAAAGAGATAGAAGAAACCGTTCGTAAACAAGAAAATTTAGGAATTGATGTGCTGGTACATGGAGAATTTGAAAGAAATGATATGGTAGAATATTTTGGTGAGCAGCTGGACGGATTTGCGTTTACACAAAATGGTTGGGTGCAGAGCTACGGAAGCAGATGCGTAAAACCTCCTATCATTTACGGAGACGTATCCAGACCTCACCCAATGACGGTATTTTGGTCTACCTATGCCCAGTCTCTTACCTCTAAATGGGTAAAGGGGATGCTCACAGGACCTGTTACCATCCTCCAATGGTCCTTTGTACGGGATGATCAGCCTAGGTCTCTTACCTGTAAGCAGATTGCCCTTGCCATAAGAGACGAGGTGACAGACCTGGAAAAAGCCGGAATAAAAATTATCCAAATAGACGAACCCGCCATACGAGAAGGCTTGCCTCTAAGAAAGAAAAACTGGGAATTCTACCTGCAATGGACAGTAAATTGTTTTTTGATCTCGTCATGTGGTGTGAAAGATTCGACGCAGATTCATACGCACATGTGCTATTCTGAGTTTAATGATATTATACAATCGATTGCACTGATGGATGCAGATGTAATCACTATAGAATGCTCCAGAAGTCAGATGGAACTGCTTAATGCATTCTCAGATTTTAAATATCCTAACGATATAGGTCCCGGTGTGTACGACATACACTCCCCCAGAGTGCCATCCAAAGAAGAAATACTCGATCTTCTGGATAAAGCAAAAAAAGTAATTCCCCCCGCACAACTCTGGGTAAACCCTGACTGCGGACTCAAGACCCGAAACTGGGAAGAGACCGAAGCCGCCCTACAGCGTATGGTAGACGCTGCCAAAGAAGCGAGAAACGCATCCTAAAAATTTTTAAGAACGAGAGATAAAATTCTTTCAGCCTTATCAAAAAAGCCGTCCCTTAGAAAAGAACAGGGGAGGGGGGGTAGCTTTTTATTTTGCGGATGAGTAGCGCCAAAGACAAGCTTATAATTTGTAACTCAGTGTAAAGACAAAACCTCTATTATAAATTCTTATTCTGTCTGTCTTTCCAGACCCATTGGTGTAACTGTTTGCGTACTGAAAAATATCTGCAAATCCCAAATTGTAAGTCGCTCCCAAGCTCATTTTACTATTTATATCATAGTCTACCCCCAACTCAAAACCATAATCTAATTTTTGCATATACCTGCTTTCTTCTTCGTTGTTATCTGCCGACCCAAAAATACTCGTGTCCTTATAAACGTTGCCCTCTTTATCTTTTCTGTCTATACTCGCAGCTACCAAAGTCGAAACATAGGGTCCCGCAAAAACCTTAAAATCCCTTATATGGTACATTGCCGTTATCGGAGCCATTTCTATATAATGTTCTCTGAATATAGTACTGTATTTTCCGTTTATTTTGTCCGAAATATTAACCCCTATATTTCTTTGGTTGAGGGATAATCCGTGGCTCAAACCCCATTTTTTTGAGAACCAGGTATACGCGCAAGCTCCCAACATGTACCCCATTTTGTTACGGGTTCTGTTATCTAAAAAAATATAATCTATATCTTCTCCACCGATATCGGATATGTTGAGCCCGGCCTTTACTCTCCAGTAAACCTTTCCAAAAATTTCTTCCTCTCTGCTCTCCTTCCGCGGAAAATCTTTTACTCTTTCCTGAGCATAAAAATACGTATGAAAGACAAACAAAACAATAAAGGTATATAACCGTTTCATATCTTTTTGTTTTAAAAATCGATATCCCAAATCCCTACCGTGCGCTCCAGTTCTACCAAAGCCGCTGCATAACTATAAAGCGTATCATAATAATCTTTCTGTACATCGTTATGTGTACGCTGGGCATTAAGTACTTCCAGAAGCGAACTTTCCCCTCTTTTATAACTGTATATCTTCCCCTCCAAAATGACTTTTGACTCCCTAAGTAAACCCAAATTGAACTGTTTTACCTGTTTTTGTCTTGCAAGGTAGGTATGATAGGCTTGCACTACCTCGCTCTGTATCACAAGTTCTATTTGTCTGTACTCCTGCTGAGATTGCAATAATCTGTACTGTGCTGCACGAAGGTCTCCTGTTCTGTTGTTGGAGAATTTTATAGGAATTGCAACCCCTACGTTAATAGTAGAACGAGAGGGAGTAGGCGCTATATAGTTCCTGTTGTACGCATCATATTCCATGCCCAAAGACAAACCCAAATCTAAAGCTCTATTTGCTTTTGCAAGTTTTAGCATACTTTGAGAGACCCGGTTGCTTTGTAGAGCGGCTTTAAGATCTGCTCTTTTATTTTGAGCCTCAAGTATGAGATCTTTCAGGGAAAAGTCTCTATAAAAATTTTCTAATTTACCCAGAGGATACATTAGCGTATCGCTCATGTCCTTTCCCATAAGTAGGGAAAGTTGGGTAAGAGAATTTTTAAATTCTGCTTCGGCGGAAAACACCTCATTGAGCAGCACTCCTGCCTCCAGATTACTCTGTTTTGCATCTACCTCCGAGAGATCTCCCAAGTGATATCTGATACTGTCCGAATCGGATATTTTCTTCATCTGAGCATAAGAGTTATGCTGTACCTCTAGCAAAAGACGCTTTTGAATTGCCTCCAGAAAAGCAAGGGTGGCATCTGCCCGAAGATTACGAAAATAATCCTCTAACAAAAATTCCGATAATAATGCCTCATTTTTTGCTAGGTCTATTCTAGACCTTCTCTTTCCTCCAAGCTCTAATGTCCAATTTACCGAGGTGACAAACCCATATCCCATATTCATTCTCCTTTGTCCGTGATCGTTCCATCCCATTTCCAACTCTGGATCCGGAAATACTTTGGAGGCATCTACAAAGGCTTTGCTTATAGTTATATTAAATTTTTCTGCCGCATAGGCTGCATTGCTTTTTCCTACCTCTGCCAGATATCTTTTGTATTCTATTTTCTCTTTTGCAAAAGCCGTGTCTACCTTCTGTGCATTGCATTCCTCAAAAAATAACAGACCCCAAAAACTAAGAACTAGAGTTATCGTTTTCATCCCTGTTCATTTCTATCCGTGATTAATCTTCTCTTCTGAATGTGATGAGGTGATACCTTTCCCCATTTCCTTTCCACCATATAATAAAGAGCTGGCAATACAAAAAGTGTAATGATGGTAGAAAATAGAAGTCCATACACGATAACTGTAGCCAGAGGTCTCTGAACGTCTGATCCTATTCCTGTCGCTAAAGAAGCCGGAAACAAACCCAGTACTGCCACCGTGGCCGTCATAAGTACTGGACGAAACCTATCTCCAGAACCTTCTATCACAGACTCCATAAGACCCAGACCCGATTTTCTCAGCTCATTGATATGGGAGATCATAATCACTCCATTCTGTATCGCCACTCCAAAAAGAGCAATAAAACCTACCGAAGAAGATACATTAAGCGTCATTCCCCGAATGTTAAGGGCAAGCATCCCCCCAAACAGCGCCAACGGTACAATACTCATAAGCAGAACCGCTTGATGAAACTCTCCAAACATTCCGTAAAGCAGTAAAAACATAATAGCCAGGGCAATCGGTACAATGACCGAAAGTCTTGTGTACGCTCTGTTTTGATTTTCAAACTGCCCTCCCCATTTTATATGGTATTTCTTATGATCATATTTTATATTCTCTTCTATGCTTTTTTGCGCCTCATTCAGCAGAGAGTTCAGGTCCCTGTTCCTTATGTTGAGCTTTACCGTAAGGTGCCTTTTATTCATCTCTCTGGTAATGGTGCTTTCTCCGGTGGCCAGTTTTACGGTAGCAACCTGAGAGAGCGGAATTTTTGCGCCCGTAGTAGAAGTAAGCATGAGATTGGCAATTTTTTCCGGGGTATCTCTGCTTTTTTCGTCGTACCGACAAATAATATCATATACTTTGTTGCCGGAAAAAATCTGAGAAACAGCCTTTCCCCCTATTGCCACCTCTATAAGCTCCGCCACATCCGAAACATTGAGCCCATATTGCGCTATCTTATCTCTATCTGCCAAAATCTGGAGTTGAGGTAAAGGAGGTTCCTGATCTATAGCCAAATCCACAGCCCCCGAAACTTTTTTAAGAAGTTTTAAAACCTTATCTGCTATCCTGCGGGTTTCCTTAAAATCCTCTCCATATACTTTTACCACCAACTCACTATGCGCCCCCGAGATCTTATCCATAACCCCATCGATCATAGGTTGCGAAAAACCCACAGTATACCCCGGTAACTGTTCGTACTCCTTTGAAAGCTCTTCTATAAGATCTGCCTTAATTTTCCCTCTCGGCCATTCTTTGTAAGGCTTTATACCAATCGAAACTTCAAAGTGAGAAGGCGTCCATGGATCCGTACCATCATCATTCCTTCCCGATTGTACCATGATATAAGTTACCTCTCCATATTTCATGGTTCTGGCACGGAAAATATCACTCATCTCTCTTGATTTTTGCACGGAAATACCCGGAGGCAACTGCACCTGCAACCAAATAGATCCTTCATCCAATGGTGGAAGAAAATCTTTACCCACACGCATCGTAAGAAAAACTGAAGACACTACGGTAATGACAAGAGGAATCCACACTCTTCTGGGTCTTTCCATGATCTTTTTTATCGCACCATGATACCACTGACCTAAAAACGAAAGCCACTTGTTATGATAAATTTTCTGAGGCTTTTTATAAATCGTATAGGCAAGTCCGGGGATAAGCAATAAGGCCACCAATAGAGCTCCAAAAAGAGCATATCCCACAGTAAAGGCCATGGGAGTAAATAATTTTTTTTCTACTCTTTCAAAAGCAAATAAAGGTAAATAAGCCGTAATGATAATAACCGTTGCAAAAAAAATAGGTCGGGCTACCTCGCTCACTTTCTTATAAATAGTCTTTTCGTTTAAGGGTTCATCTGGATTTTCTTCTCTTTTCTTGAGAATAGTCTCCAGCATAACAATAGAACCATCCACAATAATCCCAAAGTCTATCGCCCCTAGAGACAGTAAATTTGCTGGAATATTAGTAAAATACATGAGTAGAAAAGCAATGAGCAACGACAAAGGGATGGTAATAGCTACCAACAATGCTCCCCTCCAGCTTCCTAAAAAAACAATGAGTACTATAATAACCAGGCCTATCCCCTCCAGCAAAGTATGAGATACGGTATTTAGGGTAGTTTTTACCAAATCGGTTCTGTCCATGAAAGGATGAATTTTCACCCCCGGGGGAAGAATATCCTCATTAAGCTCTTTTACCGCCTTATGTATCCCCTCCAGTACTACAGAAGGATTTTCACCTTTCAGTAAAAGAACTATCCCCTCTATACTCTGCGAATAATTTTTTTCCCTATCTGTATAGCCTAGTGTGCCTTTTTGCTCAAGATTTCCGTATCTAAGTTCCCCGATATCATTTAGGAAAACAGGAACTCCCTTTTCACTTTTTACTACCGTCTTCCCCAGGTCATTCAAGTCCTTTATGAGCCCGATACCCCGTATTACATACCCCAAATTTCCACGTGTCAGGATACTCCCTCCTGCATTGGTGTTATTATTTTCTATGGTCTCTATTACCTCCTTTAATGAAAGGTTATACTGCTCCATTTTTTGTGGATTGATCTCCACCTGATATTGGGTCGTAATGCCCCCAAAATTGGTTACATCCACGACACCAGAAACCTGCTTTATCCTGGGAATAATGACAAAATTCTGCAGATCTGTAAGCTCTCTCAAATCATGATCTCTTCCCTCTATAATATATCGGTATATCTCTCCGATGGGAGAAGTAAGAGGATCCAACCTGGGCATTGCATCATAGGGAAGTTCCAACTCATTGAGCCTTTCCTGTATTCTCATTCTTGCCCAGTAATCATCTATTCCATCATTGAAGACAATCGTAATAATGGAAAGCCCAAATGTGCTTTTGCTTCTCATCACATGCATCCCGGGAAGCCCGTTCAGCTGACGCTCTATAGGGATAGTAATTTGTTGTTCTATCTCCTCAGCAGCCAATCCCGGCACCTGAGTAACCACCTGTGAAGTTACATCTGCAATATCCGGATAGGCTTCGACAGACAACTGTTTCCAAGAATAATACCCAAACAAAGCCAAGAGTACAAATAAGGAGAAAAAAACGAGTCTCTTCTGGAGGCTTAATTGTATAATTCTGTTCATACCGAAAAATCTAAAAACTAAAATTGCATGTCTATTTTTTATTTTATATCCAGTAAATAAATACCTCCCTTACTTACGATAGTATCTCCCTGCTCTAGACCGGAAGCAACAACAATATTACCACCCTTTGAAGTGCCTTCGGTGTGTATAGATTTTCTCATAAACTTATCTCTGCCCACCTTCAGAAATACAAATTGTTCATTCTCACCTTGAAATACGGCTTCCGATGGAATGATAATTTTCATCTCACTTTCCCGCTTAAAATGAACTGTGGCATACATCCCTAGTTTTAGGAATTCTTCTCTATTATCAC
Organism: Bergeyella sp.; assembly: GCA_030263285.1. GTDB lineage: Bacteria > Bacteroidota > Bacteroidia > Flavobacteriales > Weeksellaceae > SZYB01. Next base: position 170,887 of record SZYB01000003.1, on the reverse strand, counting down.
ACTCTATAAGAACCTCTACACTTCTCGTATTTTCGTCTACCGATTCCCCTACATGAAAAATTTTTCCTTTGATATTTTTACCAGGGTAAGAAGCAATGTTAATATCCACGTTTTCCAGCCCCCGAGCAAGAGCCAAGTCTTTCTCCTTTATTTGTCCTACTACCCATACTTTTGATACCTCTGCCACAATAACCAGAGGATCGTCTTCGTCCTTTTTTACATACTGACCGATCACAATAAAATTTTCTATCACCTGCCCTGCGATGGGTGACCTCACAATAAGCTTCTGATCCAGAGAAATCTTTGGGAAATTCATATTAAAAACCTTGAGAATGGATTCGGAATTGGAAACCGCAGACTGGTTCATCCTGTAAACCGTTTCCGCTTCCTCTAATTCCTTTTTTATTCCTACTCCATGCTCCACGAGATCTTGCTGTCGCTTATAATTTCTTTCTGCTTGTTTTAATTCCTGTACAGCATCAAAGTATTCTTTCTGTGCAGCAAAATAATCGGGCGAACTCATGGCAAATAAAGGAGAACCCGCAGAAACCATCTGACCCAATCTCACATAAGATTTCAGAACTTTTCCCGCAAAGGGAGGCGTAATTCTTGCATATTTGTTGGGAATGGCTTTTACGATGCCGGCCGTAGTGAGCTCCGCTCTGAATTCCTGTGGAAAAACTTCCTGAAAGCCTAGCTGTTTTTGAATTTTTGAATTTTCAACTACTTCAATGGTATCCCCTAGAATACGAAAATCCTCCGTATCATAATCTTGATGATATTTATCTTCCTTACCACAAGAAAATACCGTAATGGATAAAAATAGTACGGAGAGAAGAACGAACGACGTATTGCAAAGTAAAAAAGCGATCTTTTTCATCTTTAAGGAAGTAAGAAAAAACAAGAATATAAGTGAATTGAAATTGATAAAGGAAAAGAAAAACAGGATAAAGAGGTAGCTTTTTCTAATATTCTGGTTATTTATTTGAAGATTGACCAATAGACTTTTTCACATTTTTCCTATCACTTACTTTGTGAACCCCGGCGTTGTGCCCTATATCTGTACTCTCCGGTCTTTCCTTCATCGTAAGCTTGCCATTATACCGCCCCCCCTTATTTATCTCTAAAGTTTCTGTAGTGATATCTCCATCTACCATTCCTGTACTCATGAGTGTGAGATCTACAGATTCTACATTACCTACAATCTTGCCATAAATAATAATACTATGACTCTTGAGATTTCCCTCCAGAAAACACTTTTCTCCTAAAATTATTCTTTTTTCCACTTCAACATCTCCTCTTATTCTCCCATCTATCTTTATCACCTGTGCTCCCTTTATATCCCCTGAAATAAATATTTCCGAACCTATGACCGTAGTAATGGGGATATTGTCTACATTATTATCCTTTCTTACTTTCTCGCCACTTCTCAATTTAAACAACATATCTTGTTAATTAATAAAAGGTTTCGGATCTGTTTTTTTACCATCACTCATTATTTCGTAATGTAAATGGGATCCTGTACTTCTCCCTGTATTTCCTAATTCTCCTATAAGCTGACCGGAAGACACCTCTTCCCCTACTTTCACTAAAATTTTGCTCAGATGAGCATACAAACTCTTTAGTTTTCCTCCATGCTCTACGATAACACAGTTTCCATACCCTCCATTAACTCCGGCCAAAACTACCTTACCCCCCGCAGATACCCTCACAGGATCTCCTATATTTCCTTTAAAATCAATTCCCGAATGATGCTCTGTATTAAAATAACCAAACGGATTCGTCCTAAAACCAAAGCCTGAAGTAATTTGTCCAGAAACGGGAGCTCCCAGAGGGGTATTTTCCAGCTTTAATTTTATTTTTTCGATCTTAGTTTTATAGTAATCTGCAAACTCATTGACATCTGTGATGTCAAAATCCTGACTCACCCCACCCGTATTTTTGATCTTAAGCTTTTCTAAACCTCTTTCTTCAAGAAAAGAATTGATGTCATATACACCTTTGTCTATATATCTAAAAGCTTTCTTCATTTTTTTTATGTCTATAAGACTTCTAATTCTATTCGCCTTAGCTAATTTTTCCTGATAAAACGCACTGGTTTTCTGATAGATAAAAACACCCAAAACAACCAACAAAACAGCAATAACCCCACTAAAAAAGAGCATGTACTTCTTCCAGTTAAGCAATATTCTCGTAGGCACCTGAAGTACTCTGTTATCTTTTCCTCCCTCGTCTATTATAATGACTGATGTTTTCTTTTTCAAAATCTTTAAATCTTACAAACCAGCGGCAAAGCTAGGAAAAAAACAAAAAAGTTTAAAACCCTTGTATTTCATTAATTATTTATTATATATTGATTGGCAAAGTTAACCAAGTTTTTGGATTGTTATACTGTACAAAAAAATATGCCCTACTACATCCATTATTTTAATTCGTACTTTTGTCGGAAATAATGAAAAAAACCGCACATGATAATTTTGGATTCTAACGCACAGAGAAAAACCGACGAGTTTTATGCTTCTCTGAAAGAAAAACTTGACGAAACCCATGATTTCCCGGAAAATTATCTTTTTAAATTTATTCTTCCCAACAATACATCCAAGTTTTCTGAGATATATAGAATATTTGACGGAATAAAAACCACCTTTACAAACAGAGAAAGCAAAAATGCAAAATATACCTCCCTCAGCGTAAATGCATTTGTCATTGACGCAGATCAAGTAATAAAAATCTACAAAGAAGTTTCGTTAGTAAAAGAGGTGATTGTGCTGTAAACCATTATATAACCGGAATCTAATGAATATCCCCATGAGCGGGGCAACAGGTCTTATGGGAAGTCTGCTGAAGGAAAAAACTGGCAAAAAATGGTCACTGCGTAAAAATGCTTACAAGGAGAAATGTTTTCGGTTCCCATTATTTTTTTGGGATTACAAAAAAGAAGTAATTGATCCGGAAGCGTTGGAAAATATGGAAGCTATAATTCATTTAGCAGGGGCTCCCGTCAATAAAAGATGGACACCTGCCTTATAAAAGAGAGATTCTTGAAAGTCGTGTACTTTCGCCCGTTTCCTGCTTGATGAATGTGTCAAAAGAAAAATGTCTTTATCCTGCTTCATCTCTGCTTCCGGAATTAATTATTATGGAAGTTTTACTTCAAATGCTCTCTTGACCGAAAAAGATCCAAGAAAGAGATGTGATTTTCTCTCTGAGGTATGTAATGCCTGGGAAAATGCAGCCGACGAATTCTCGGTGATCACGGAAAGGATCGTCAAATTAAGAATTTCAGCTGTCCTTTCCTCCAAGAAAGGCTTCCTTGAGGCATTAAAAAAAATAACGAATAATCATCCTCGCTTCAGGAATTTGGCAGCGGCAAACAATGGATTAACTGGATACATAATAGAGGATTCTTTATGCCCTATTTTGTCACGCTGTAAAACACCCATGTATGGTTCTTATAACACAGTATCGGATGAATATACCACACAAAAAATGTTCATGAAAAAACTTGCGAAAAATATGAACAGATATTTCTTTTCCATAAACATCCCGGCATTTGCCGTTCGGCTTTTTCTAGAAGAAATGAGCGAAATGATTTCTGGAAGGAACAGAGCTTCCAACGAAAAGATAAAACGTTCCGGATTTGAGCTTAAATATCCATCACTTAGCTCTGCCCTAGCCCTAGATAGCATATTTACGTGAGCTCCTTTAGATAAGTATCTTTGAGCACATCATAGAGAGATTTCCTGCTGATGGCTAAGGAAACTAAAGAAGAAACCATCCCTGCAAGCATGAGGTGAAATACCAGAGAATGCCTGTCGGTCATTTCCAGTACAAGAATAGAAGAAGTAAAAGGAGCTCTTGTAATGCCCGTAAGAAAACCCACCATCCCTGCAAGAATCACGACATTACTCTCATGTGGAGTAATCCCCAACCATCCGGAAACTACAGAACCTATGCTGGCGCCTGCGGATAAAGCAGGGGCGAATACCCCTCCCGCTCCTCCGGAGGTGAAAGAAAGCGCCGGTCCCAACATCCTAAATAGAGGAACATACCATGCTTCATTTTTATCTGAAGTAAATAATACTTTCTCTATCAAATCATTCCCAGAACCCAAAATAAGAGGACTGATAAAATAGGCTATGCCAGCGACTAAAAAAGCGGTGAGAAGAAGAAAAATGATATTTTGTCCCGGGGTCTTCAGTTTTTTTTTCCATGCATGGATTGCAAGCATCCACTGCGCTAATTTACTTGCCAAAACCCCGGATACTCCAGATACAAGAATTACAGGAAACATCACCATCAAGGTGACCCCCTGAGTTTTGGGATATCCAAAATATAAATAAGATCCAGCAAATGTCTGTGCCGTAAGACCCGCAACTATTACAGCGGTAAACAGAGCCGTTTTAAAGTATCGAATGTGTGTTTTTGCCAATTCTTCCACTGCAAAAACTATTCCCCCCATAGGCGTATTAAATGCGGCTGCAAGTCCCGCAGCTGCACCCGTCATGATCATATTCCTTTTCGAAACTCTGGGCCACCAAGCAGGCAAATATTCGTTTACCTTATGAAAAACCGAACCCGCAATCTGGATTGTGGGACCTTCCCGTCCTACAGCTCCTCCCCCTATTACCAACACCAAAGAAGAAACTATTTTGATGAGAATAATTTTGATGCTCAAAAGATACTTTATGCCCTTGCCCTCCTTAGGGTTGGACATTTCTATCGCTGCCATCACCTGAGGAATTCCACTCCCTTTTGCATAAGGAGCAAAACGATAAACCAGCCACCAAGAAAAAACAAAACAAACGGGAGAAATAACAAAAATGGTCCATGAATGCCAAGCCATCATCAGCCTGATAATATCTTCTCCCCAATGAAAAATTTTAGCATAGATCACTGCCAAAAGTCCTGTAACAATAGAGCAGAACCAAAATGGTATGGCCTGAAGTAAATTATAACGAACTCTGTCGTTACTGATCTGTTCAAACGCATTGCCGAGTGTATCTATTATATATTTGATGAGCTTTAGTAACATACAACATCTCTATATTTCTTTACTCAAGTCCCAATTTTGTAAGTAATCGTGAACATATTTCAGAAACAGCCCTCCCAACGATCCGTCTACCACTCTGTGATCATAAGAATGAGACATAAACATCATACTGCGTATTGCGATCGCATCACCGGAATCTGTCTCCAAAACAACCGGTTTTTTCATAATCGCCCCAATTGCCAGTATAGCGACCTGAGGTTGAGGAATAATAGGTGTCCCCATGAGATTTCCAAAGCTTCCTATATTGGAAATCGTATAAGTAGCTCCCTGTGTATCTTCGGGTTTCAGCTTTTTATTTCTCGCTCTGTACACGATATCATTGAGCGCTTTTGCAAGCCCAAACAACGAAAGTTGGTTTGCATTTTTTATAACAGGCACTATAAGATTTCCGTCCGGTAAAGCCGTGGCTATACCTATATTGATGTTTTTTTTCTTTATTATTTCTTCCCCCTGTACCGAAATATTGACGAGAGGAAAATGTTCAATAGCCTTTACCACAGCTTTTACAAAGATGGGCGTATAAGTAAGCTTCTCTCCTGTTCTTTGCTGAAAAGAATTTTTGAATTTATTTCTCCACTGTACTATACGGGTAACATCGGTCTCTATAAAAGAGGTAACATGAGGGGCAATTTGTTTTGATCTCACCATATTTTGCGCAATGATCCTTCTCATTCTGTCCATGGGGATCACCTCGTCTCCATCAGAGGCAGACGTTGAGGAAACAAAACCTTTTTCCTTTTTTTCGGATCTAGCTTCATCAGAAACTATACTTGAATAACCTTCTAGGGAGGATGCTCTTGTATCATCATCGGCACTGCCGGAATGTGCACGTCTGTCTAAAAACTCCAGAATATCCTCCTTGGTTATTCTGTTATTAAGCCCCGAACCCTTTATCATGGAAAGCTCGCGATCTGTTACTTTCTCTTCCCGGATCATAGAACGAACCAAAGGAGAAAAATAGGATTCGGACTCTTCCAAATTTATTGTTTTTGCTGAAGCTAAATGCAAAGGGCGCTCCAATTCCGTAATGACTTCTGCATCAGATTCAGATATGGAGATCTGCGCATCCTCCTCCTTCTCTCCGAAGGAATCTTGTGAATGACCGGGCGCTGAAGATTCTTTGTGCGTTTCTTTGTTCTCTCCTGTGTCCCGCACTTGACCTGCTCCTTCCATTTCAATAATGGCAATAACCTCCCCCACCCGTGCTGTCTCATCTTTCTTTTTTAGGATAGAAACAACCTTTCCTGAAACAGGAGTGGGAACATCCGAATCTACTTTATCTGTAGCAATCTCTACTACACTATCATCTTCTTTTACCCTGTCGCCCTCTGCTACTAACCAACTGACAATAGTTGCCTCCATCACCCCCTCTCCCATCGCCGGGAGCACTAATTTATATTCGGACATTTTAGATTTTTTTGATCTCGGGACAAAGATACATTTTGTGTATTTTTTTTTGGTATTTATATCGACAAAATTTATTCCTCTCTGAAAGACAATGCTTTTTGTTCATCGAATTCATTTTCCCATTTCGACACCACTACGGAAGCCAGACAATTTCCTATTACATTTACCGTAGTTCTTCCCATGTCCATGAGTTCATCTATCCCCAAAATTGCAGCAATGATGAAAACAGGCAAACCAAACTGATCTGCAGTGGCAATAAGCACAATAAGCGAAGCCCTAGGAATGGCCGCCACTCCTTTGCTTGTAATCATAAGGGTAAGACCTATAAAAAACTGCTGTGCAACAGATAGCTGCATGCCCGCAGCTTGCGCCACAAAGATAGAAGCCAGTGACAAATAGAGCGTAGTACCGTCCAGATTAAAACTATATCCCGTAGGGATCACAAAAGAAACGATTTTCCTGGGTACCCCAAATTTCTCCATATTTCTCATCACAATAGGCAAAGCCGCATCCGAACTTGTCGTGGCAAAAGCAATAGACACAGGCTCTTTGATGGCTCTTAAAAAATTTTTTATCGGGACTCTGTTATACAGTGCAATGGGCAAAAGCACCAACAAAACAAATGCAACCAACGCTACATAAAGGGTAAAAAGCAACATAAACAAATATTTTAGAATTCCCATGCCCATATGCCCCACCGTATAAGCCATAGCTGCCCCCACTCCGATGGGAGCAAAATACATAATGATATGAGTAAACCTATACATTGTCTCCGCAAGACTATCCATGAAATCCACTAATGGTTTCTTCCTTTTTTCCGGCAGCTGGGCAAGCCCAACTCCAAAAATTATAGCAAAAATCACGATTTGCAGAATCTGATTTTCATAGACCGACTTTACGAGATTTTCGGGAAAAATATCCCTAAAGAAAGCACTTGTTTTGTATATCCAGTGAAAATTTTCCGGAATTCTCTCCAGAGACTCCATATCAGATGTCTTTGTGGGAGAAATTTTGGGAAGTTCTTGATGAGGAATTTTTGAGGCATCAATTCCTACGCCTGCCTTTGTGATATTAATGGCTATAAGACCTATGATAAGAGCGATGGTAGTAGCAGAATAAAAATACACCAAAGATTTCCACGCCAGTCTTCCCACTTGTTTCAGATCTGAATGCCCAGCGATACCATATACCAAACTTGCAAAAAGCAACGGTGCCACAATGGTTTTTACCAACTTTATAAAACCCTGGCTCAGCGGTCTTAAAGAAACCGCTACAGAAGGATAATCGCCCCCTACGATGACACCCAAAATAATACAAACAAAAATCCAGGTAGTAAGATTGCGTTTACCTAAAGCGAAAAAAAGCAGCCCAAAAGCTAAAAAAATATTGTTGACGATTCTTATTTCCTCTGAAAAGGAATAAAAAAAATTAATGGCGTAAAAAATACCGGAGACGAAAATCACCGCCACACCTATCCACCTAAAAAACCTAAATGTACCCATACAATAATTCTACAATTCTACCTTAAGCCAAAGGAAAAAGAAAACATGACGCTGCTCTTTTCCAAAAACAGACATAAATATAGTTTTAAATTTTGGAAAGATCACGCCTTGATACAAAATTTGTACGGAGTTCATTCCACAAAATAATATTTTGATTTACAGCGGCCAATAAACTGACATGAAATTTCTAAAATTTGTTTAGTTTGCGATTATAATCATTTTATCAATAAATAATTATTTCAGTTGTACAAAAACAGTTTGTAAAAAAATAAATAATATCAACCTCAAATAACTCCATAAAGAATAGTATTGAAGTAATATATAAACGCACCCTATAACTTGTTAATTAAGATTCAGACTAAGAAACAATCTATAAATAAACTTGTAGGATCCCCACCTGCCCCCTAGACCGTCCCTACCATACACACCTAAATTAGACTACCCTTCACGGATGAGCAAAACCCTAGGCTCCTTCTTTGCCCTTCTATCGGGAGACTGTATCAAGAGTTTACTCCAGCTTAGATCTTGTCGAAATGCATTCCTCTAAAAAACACTTCCGTTGTTAAAACTAAGTTAATTTTAATCGTGCTTGTTCCCCGTAGTTATATTTCTAGGGAGCAAAAATCAATATCACTGGATACTCACCCTATCCCAGAATACCGGTTACCCTTCTTATCTCAAAATCAAAAAACTCTTTACGATAAGCGACGAAGAAATTTTACCCCCACCGTCATTCCCCTGTAGCCCACTTGTGGTAAACAAACTTCGGAAAGCAAAACGAAAACTAAAAAAAACTGACCTGTATTTCATAATAAAATATTGTTTGTAATAGAATTTATGGGACTCAAAAAAACATGCTCTACGATCTAAAATACAAAGCAGGGGAGTTATTATTATTTTGTCAGTTGACAAAATAATAATAACTAAATACTCTTTGATATTTTTTGTCGTTTATCATTAAGAATAAAAGCCGTCCCATTTTTTGGGACAGCCTTTGTAAATTCTACCAGATAAGAACTATTTGTTTAGTCACGCTAAGCTTTTCAGATACCTCACATAAGTACACCCTTCGGTTCTGTCTGCGGCTTTTATTCTCCGCCATTCTTGTGAAGAATACTCCAGCAAAGTAACGTTAGAATCTTTTGTCGCAACAGTAAGGCGCGCCTCAGAAGTAAGATCCAACACCTTCACTCTATAAAGCAAGTCTCATTATGCCCAGTGTATCCCAAACCGCATCCTTTGAGACACTATCCTGGGCGTCTCCCGACACATACAGCACACCTTTCTACTCTTAAACTTTAAGATTCGAAACTCCCGCAGACTGAGCTGTCAATATTACACTTGCATATTTTTCCTGTAAAGCACTCGTAATAAAAATTTATTTTACGGCATAATTAAAGTTTACTTTTCCTACCCTGAGCGCATCTATAGATTCTTTGATTTTACGTGCCTGAGTAGGGGATACGTTCCCGGTAAGGGTAAGTTCTCCGTTTACTATCCCTACCCTTACGGAAGGAAAATCCTTAAGTGCATCGGCTACCTTCTGCTGTGTGGCAGAACTTACGGAAGCAGAAAGGTCCTCTACCTCTACCGGAGAGACTATCTCCCCGAAATCGTCCACCTGTTTTACTCCCTCTATCGCCCTTATATCATGGATGACTACATCCTTTTCTTCCTGGGAAGCAAATTTTCCAGACAGAGTAACCACCCCGTCTCTCACCTCCACTGATGCATTGGGAAAGACTGTAATTTTGGCAGATGCCTTAGATTGCAAATCTGAATCTGATATTTCCTTCTTACAAGAAACAACACTCAAGGAAAGCGTAAAGGCCAAATAGGCAAATAAGAAGATCCGGTGGCCAAACAAAAACTTCATGAGACCAAAAAACTCTGGGTAATTACGGTAATCTGTATCCGAAAAAGTTTCATCTCATGTAAGCTCTTAGCAAAGATATAAACATCTTCGTAAATTGCTTGGTCTTGAGCACTGCCTTCTCCAATCTCCCCCATCTCACTCACGTGTCTTAATCTACTTCTCAAAAAAATAGAGCTGCAAAGGAAAAAAAACCATCTTTTCATGTTTCGTTGAAAGTCTCCCAGATGCGGATTATGATCTACATCCTCCTACTTGCGCTTTCCCTCCGTAATAAACCTCAAGTAACCTAGTAGATGGTGCTCACCAGCCCCCTATTCCCAGTAACCGTAATATGCACAAAACCGTTAATAACCTGATAACTAAAACCTTTGAGCATACAAAAACTTGAAAAAGAGGATAAAAAAACACCATCCTTATTAAAAAAGAATATTTTTTGCTTCCCATGTAAAAAATATCCTCTTTGCCTTGTTTTCGGCATTTCTTTACTTTTGCTCCGTTCTTATCTCATAGATCTTCGACCAGTTTTTTCCCGTAATGAACATGTTTTCTCCTCTGAAAGCTATTCCATTCAGCACGTCATCTACCCCTTTCGTATTTTCTTTTGCTATCTGGATAAAATCTATCTTTGCCAAGACTTCTCCATTTTCCGGATTTATTTTCAATATATAAGGTTTTTGCCAAACATTTGCATAGATCGCCCCTTTATAGTATTCCAATTCATTGATATTTTTGTGGGCTTCCGTATTGCTCGCCACCGAAATTATTTTTTTTACTTCTGTGGGATTTTCCGGATCCAAAAAATATAATCTGCTACTTCCGTCGGAGGCAATGAGAGATTCTCCGTCATAAGTAAGCCCCCAGCCTTCCTCCATCACCGACGGATAAGAAAATTTTGAAATGGTTTTCAGACTATTTTTATCATAGATAAAGCCTACCCTGTTCTTCCAAGTGAGTTGATATACTTTATTTCCTACCAGTGTAGCGCCTTCGGAAAAATACTCGTCTTCCTGTCTTGCTTGCACGATAGGAGTGATACTTCCCAACTTGTATTTCCATATTCTGGAACTTCCGTTTTGTCCATCGCTCTCGTATACTTCATCCCCTTGAATCTGAAAACCTTGTGTAAAACTCTCAGGATCATGAGGATATTCCCTAACGATTTCGTAGCCCAAACTTTCAGGTATCCTTCTGGAATAAACGTTAACGGTAGCATCCCGGTAAAGCATCCCCCCATTTTTTTTCCTGATATGAAACGTTATGTTATTCTCCCCCAACATATAATATCCGTCATCGATACGTGTGCCAGATATTTTTCTCTCCCCAAAACTGATCTCTATGCCATCTGCATAGTTTATCACCTCTTTAGGCAGAGCCAAATCATCACCAAAATGATATCCCTTGGCTTCTCTAGACTTCATGTACTCATCCAGCCTTTCTAATATCTCATTTTCCTTATTACAAGAAACCACAAACAGACAAAGAACAAGAAAAACAGTTGTCTTTTTTTTCATTTCATTTATCGTTTTTAGGCTTAACTCGTTGCAAAACACTCCTCCAACAATTGGTTATTGACCAGTAAAGCCTTTACAAAGACCCTAGACTCTTGAGAAACTACTCCCATTCAATTGTAGCCGGGGGTTTACTTGAAATATCATACGTCACCCTGTTAATTCCTTTTACCTCATTTGTAATCCTGCCAGAAACACATTCTAGAAAATCATAAGGAAGCCTGCTCCAGGTAGCAGTCATAAAGTCTACGGTGTTTGCAGACCTTATCACAGCAGCATACTCATATGTTCTTTCATCTCCCATCACCCCTACAGATTTTACCGGTAATAAAACCACAAAAGCCTGAGAAACCTTATCATACAAACCTTGATTATAAAGCTCCTGTATGAAGATATTATCCGCTTCCTGCAAAATTTTTACTTTTTCTCTGTTCACCGGTCCCAAAATTCTTATTCCTAGACCAGGACCCGGAAAAGGATGCCTGTACACCAATTCAGAAGGAATGCCCAGCTCTACCCCTACCCTTCTTACCTCATCTTTGAAAAGCTCTCTCAAAGGCTCTAACAAAGTGAGTCGCATATCTTCCGGAAGCCCGCCTACGTTATGATGAGACTTAATAACAGAAGAAGGTTCTTTTACAGAGGCGCTCTCTATTATGTCCGGATATATCGTCCCTTGCGCCAAAAATTTTGCAGAGGTATGCTTTTTTGATTCCTCATCAAAGACTGACACAAACGCTCTTCCTATTATTTTTCTTTTTTCTTCCGGATCTCCTACACCTTTTAATTTGGAGAGAAAAATTTCTGAAGCATCCACCTGCTTTATGTTCATATGAAAATGTACCCCGTAGGTTTCCATCACCTTTTTACCCTCGTCTTTCCTCAAAAGACCGGTATCTACAAAAATGCAGGTAAGTTGATCGCCAATTGCTTTATGAATAAGAACCGCTGCCACAGAAGAATCTACCCCCCCCGATAACCCAAGAATCACACGATTTTTCCCTACTTTTTCCTTGATCTCTTTTATCGAACGGTCTATATAACCCGTAAGCTTCCAGTTTTCTTTTGCTCTGCATATCTCAAAAACAAAATTCCTAAGAATTTTTTCTCCCTCTTCGGTATGAGAGACTTCTGGATGGAACTGCACGGCAAAGATGTTTTTTTCCTCATAAGCCATAGAAGCAATCACATCCGATCTTCCCAAGACACTAAAACCTTCCGGCACTGCCTCCACCTGATCAAAATGACTCATCCAGACGGTAGATTGAGGAGAAACTCCTTCCAGTAATACACTGTATTTTTCTACTGTGAATAAGGACTTTCCATATTCTCCTTTTTTGCCTTTCTTTACCCGCCCCCCCATAATATGTGCCAAGAGCTGCATTCCATAACAAATACCCAAGATGGGAATTCCAGACCCCAAAATGGCTTTCTCTACCAAACGTGCCCCCTGCGCATTTACAGAACTGGGGCCTCCCGAAAGAATGATGCCCACCGGATTTTTTTTCTTTACCTCCTCAAAAGAAATGTCGTGAAAGACCACTTCCGAATATACCCCCATATCCCTTACCTTTCGGGCTATAAGCTGATTATATTGTGAACCGAAATCCAGAACTAGTATCCCTCTTTCCATTGTTTTTTTGACTTTTTTATAAAATAAAGGACCCAAATCCAGGACTGAGTTTTTTTTCCTTACCGCTAAAACTCTCCTATGTCGTTCCTATAAAAATTGTAATCAAATTTTACCTGATGAGCATCATAATATACTCTCTCTCTGGCTTCTTCATAAGTACTTCCTTTGGCTATCAGATTCAGGACTCTCCCTCCGGAGGTAACAATCCTGTCTCCTCTATACTGAGCTCCGGCATAAAGTAGATGGCTATACTTTACTTTTTCTGTCCCAGTAATCTCATATCCCGTCTCAATGTTTCCCGGATATCCTCCGGAACACATGACGAGACAAACTGCCTTTTGGTCAGAAAATTTAAGGGCGATCTCTTTCCCTTCCAGACAATCCTCTATCACATCCAATAAATTATTTTCTAAAAGTGCCAGCAATGACTGCGTTTCCGGATCTCCCAGCCGCATATTATATTCCAGAAGATACGTTCCTTTTTCTGTGATCATCAACCCAAAAAAAATAAAGCCTTTAAAGTTCAGATGTTCTTCTTTTAGTCCGTTAAGCGTGGGAAATAAAATACTTTCTTGAAAGTCTTGGAAATGTGTTGGGGTAAACTCCGGACTAGGAGCCACACTCCCCATCCCCCCTGTGTTAGGACCTTTATCCCCATTACCTACCTTTTTGTAATCTTTTACAGGAATACAGGGAAAGAGTTTTTCTCCGTTTGAAAACGCAATGACAGAGGCCTCAAAACCGCGAAGATATTCTTCTATCACCACTTGTATTCCCGCATCTCCATACATTTTAGAAATCATAAAGGCATGCAGAGCAGCTTCCGCCTCCTCAAGTGTCTCGCAAATCACTACCCCTTTTCCACCCGCCAGTCCGCTGGCTTTAATTACGATGGGATAATCTTCTTTTTTTACATATTCCACCGCCTTGGAAAAAGAGTCGAATATCCTTGCCCTAGCTGTTTTTACCCCATATTTCTGCATAAACTTCTTAGAAAAAGTTTTGCTCCCTTCCAACTGTGCCGATCTGGATTTCGCACCAAATATCCTAAGATTGTGCTGCTTGAAATCATCTACAATACCCTCTACCAGAGGAGCCTCCGGACCCACAATCGTAAGGTCTATTTTTTCCTTTAGCGCATAATCCCTCAGTTCGGAGATCCGAGCATAATTTATATTTTTTCCCAGCCTTTCCGTGCTGGCATTCCCGTTGGCAAAATAAAGCCGGGTAATTCTCGAATCCGATTTCAATTTTTCGGCAACTGCCGATTCTCTCCCCCCATTTCCTACAATAAGTACTCTCATGTGATTATGTAATGTATATGGTATAAATACGTGATATAAAGGCTATAAGGATTCATCCCTCGTGCAAATGTACATTTTTGCCTCCTGTAATTCAAATTTTGTAGATCTATGAATAATTTTTTAGTGCGAGAAATGTCGTATGCCCGAAAACAGCATGAGAATCCCATGTTCGTTAGCTGCCTCTACAGACTCCGCATCCCGCATGCTACCCCCGGGCTGAATAATCGCTTTTATACCTTCTTTTGCACACAAATCTACCACATCCCTAAAGGGAAAAAAAGCGTCCGAAGCTAAAAATAAATCCCCCTCATACTTTTCCTTCGCCCTTTCAATGGCCTCCCGCGCCGCCCATATCCTATTCACCTGGCCTCCCCCTATGCCCAGTGCTTGAGATCCGTTGGTAACCACTATTGCATTCGATTTTACATATTTCGCTACCCTTAAGGCAAAAAGAAGTGATTTCTTCTCTTCTTCCGTAGATTTTTTGTCTGTCACTTCCCGCAATTCCTGATATAACTGCTCGTCCTGACTCTGTACCAACATGCCACCGTCTGTCTTTACCCAAGAGATTTTTCCGGAAACAAGCCGCCGAATTTTTATGATTCTGAGATTTTTCTTCTTTCTCAATTCCTGCAGTGCCTCCGGAGAAAAATCCGGTGCCATTACTATCTCCAGAAATGTTTTATTCAATTCCCTGGCTGTCGCAGCATCTATCATAAAATTTGCCCCCACTATTCCCCCAAAAATAGAAACAGGATCACAGTCATACGTTTTTTTATACGTGTCTAATGATGACTCTCCTACTGCCACACCACAAGGTGTAGAATGCTTCACAGCACAGCAGGCATGCACTTCGCTAAATTCCGAAACCACCCTCCAGCACAAATCCATATCCCTGAGATTATTAAAAGACAAGTCCCTTCCTCCTAATATTTCAAAATCCTTAAGTGCTCCATTTTCAAAAGTAGATACATAGTATGCCGCCGTCTGGTGAGGATTTTCCCCATACCTAAGATCCATTTTTTTTCTGTAAGAAGCATTGAGGTAAGCAGGATAGCAATTAGGGGAATCTTCCTCCAGCAACATCTGAGAAATAGCCGCATCATAGGCAGAAGTGAGGTTAAAGACCTTCCCTGCAAGCCTCTTTCTGGTGGCCTCTGTAGTGTCTCCATGATCAGCAATTTCTTTTTTGACTCTTTCATAATCTTCTGTCTCGGTGATTACTGTTACAAAACGGAAGTTTTTTGCTGCCGAACGAAGCATGGAAGGACCACCTATATCTATGAACTCTACTTTTTCTTTCAGAGAAATTTCTTTACGTACCTGCTGAAAAAAAGGATATAAATTTACCACCACAAGATCAATCATCTCTATCCCATGCTTTTTTGCCATTTCCCTATGTTCCGCATTGTCTCGGATAGCCAAAAGGCCTCCATGAATTTTTGGATGCAGCGTTTTTACTCTGCCATCAAACATCTCCGGAAAATCTATAATCTCTTCTACAGAAACGGGAGAAATCCCTGCTGCTTCCAGATAAGCAAAGGTGCCACCCGTTGAGATCAATTCGTATCCTTTTTCTTCTAAAAAAAAAGCAAAAGGAATAAGATTGGTTTTGTCTGATACACTTATTAAGGCTCTTTTCCCCATGTATTTTTTATTTTATTTCTTAAAAATGTAATCTCTCTAGGCACCTACACTCTTCATTGACAGAACTAGATCTTTTCTACCAAGAAAAGTTACCCGAAAGTTCATAGGACCCCCCCCTCCATCGAATTTCTTACACCACCAGCAATCGGACTTAACGACAGTTTTTTTATCTCGTTTACTCGTTACTTCTAAACATTGAATATTTTTTCTATGGCTTTGGGCAAAATATCGTATTCTACCTCACGAACTTTCCTGGCCAAAGATTCCGGCGTTTCTCCTTTTTCTACACTTACTTTCCCTTGCAAAATAACTTCTCCCTGGTCTATCTCGGAAGTCACAAAATGTACAGAAGCGCCACTCTCCTTTTCTCCAGCTGCAATTACTGCTTCGTGAACACGGTTTCCCCACATCCCCACCCCTCCATATTTTGGCAAAAGAGAAGGGTGCACATTAATCATTTTTCCCTCCCATAGCGCACAAAACGCCGGAGAAAGAATAGAGAGAAAACCTGCCAAAACTATAAGATCGGTATTTTTGGGAATACAATACCCCCACTCCTGAGAAAAGTTTTCTCTGGACAAAAGTAACGCCTCTACCTTCGCTTTTCTTGCTCTCTCCAAGGCAAAACACTCCCGGTCTGCGACAAGCTTTGTGATTTGAGAATTCCTGATCTCCCCCCTTTCACAAGCCTCCATGATCTTCTGAAAATTGGTTCCCGAGCCAGAAGCCAAAACTACAATGTTCTTCTTACTCATTTATCTTCGCTCCGCTTTTTACATGACACCGTTTCCTCCTATACATCAGAATAAAAAAACAATCATACTAAATTTATCCTTTCTTCACCCTCTACTATTTCTCCTATAAAGTATGATTCTTCCACCTCTTGCATTATTTTGCCTGCAGATTCGGGATCCGTGACAAGCACCATCCCAACCCCCATATTAAAAATACCGAACATTTCTTTGTGGTCTATATTCCCTCTTTTCTCTATCTCCCGCATAATGCTAGGGACATTTATCCGTGCCGTCTCAATTTTTGCATTTAAACCTTTAGGGATGATTCTCGGGACATTTTCTATAAGACCACCGCCCGTAATGTGAGCAATCCCCTTAACTTTTGACTTTTCCTTGACTTTTTGTACAGTCTTGTAATACAACTTTGTGGGAATGAGGAGTGTCTCGTACAAAGGTTTTCCATCAAAAATTTCATCTGTATCAGAAAATATTTTCCTTACCAGAGAAAATCCGTTAGAATGAAAACCCGAGCTAGGAAGCGCAAGAATTTGGTCTCCCACACCAATTTTTGATCCATCTATGATCTCTTCTTTCTCTACAATACCGACACAAAAACCGGCCACATCATAATCACCCGACTTGTACATACCGGGCATTTCTGCCGTTTCTCCCCCTATTAAGGCGCAGTCATTATCCCTGCAAGCTTCTGCCATGCCCAATACTATCTCTGCTGCTACTTCTGCCTGGAGCTTCCCACAAGCCAAATAATCCAAAAAAAACTGAGGTTTTGCTCCATGACATATGATGTCATTTGCACACATGGCAAAACAGTCTATTCCTATAGACCGATAATTTTTATGTTTCAGTGCTATCTTCAGTTTTGTGCCTACTCCATCGGTTCCACTCACCAAGACAGGATTTTTATAACCACCTATATCATAAAAAGCTCCAAAGCTCCCTATACCGTTAAGTACCCTTTGGTTTTGAGTTTCTCTCACCGCATTTTTTATTTTCTCCACGGCTTTGTATCCCTCTTCTTTATCTACCCCGGCGGATTTATAGGTATCACTCATCTCTGCATTTTTACGGTTAAAATAGAAAACCGATCGTCCCAAAAAGACTATCGGTTTAGTTCATCAATTGTAACAGAACGTTCTCCCAGATCAAGACCTCGAGAAAAAATATATTGGGTTTTCATTTCTGCTTTTATAACCCCGCGAAATTAGGAAATATCTCTTATACAATAAACAGAACATCTCCCTTTTTATCCACCTATCCACATTCCATTTTCCCTATGGATAAAACAGACTCAAATAAACATATTCAGCACGTCGGGATTTTCATTAAGATAATCCTCAAAATATCCCCTATCCTTCATTCTTTGGAAAAGTCCTTGAAACTCCCCACGATCTCTGAGCTCTATGCCTACAATAGCAGAAGCGGTCTCTCTGGAATTTTTTTTGGCATATTCAAAAAAAGTAATATCATCTTCTTCCCCCAAAACATGTAGAACAAATTCTTTAAGTGCACCCGGACGCTGAGGAAATTTTACTCTGAAATAATGTTTAAGTCCTCCGTATAACATTGCTCTTTCCTTTATTTCCTCCATACGGGTGATATCATTATTACTGCCGCTGAGGACACATACTACATTTTTCCCAAAAATCTGCACTTTAAAATCATCTAATACCGCAATAGAAAGCGCCCCCGCCGGCTCTAAAACCAACGCATCTTTGTTATATAATTCCAGAATGATTTCGCATATTTTGCCCTCATCTACCACCGCACAAATATCCAGATACTCCTTACAAATTTCAAAAGTAAGCTCACCTACCTTTTGCACGGCTGCCCCATCCACAAATTTATCTATCTCCGCAAGTGAAACATTTTTGCCTACCTCTATAGAATTTTTCATGGAAGATGCTCCTTTAGGTTCTACACCTATGATTTTAGTTTCTGGTGACAATACCGAAAAAACAGCAATAACACCAGAAATAAGCCCTCCTCCGCCCACAGGCACAAAGATATAATCTATGTTCTTACCGACCTGATTGAGAATCTCCAAAGCAAGTGTCGCCTGCCCTTCAATGATTTGCATATCATCAAAAGGATGAATAAACGGTACCCCGTTGGTCTCACTGAAATTTTGCGCTGCCACTTTTGCCTCATCAAAAGTATCCCCTGTCAAAATAATTTCTACCTGATCTTCACCAAACATCCTGACTTGTTCCAACTTTTGCCTCGGTGTGGTAACAGGCATGTAAATATATCCCTTTATCTTGAGATAATGACAGGAAAGTGCTACTCCCTGAGCATGATTTCCCGCGCTGGCACACACCACCCCCCTGGAAGTGAGATTATTTTTGTACAAGTTTTTAATTTTGTTATAAGCCCCCCTCAATTTGTAAGAACGTACGGGTTGTAAATCTTCTCTCTTAAAAAAAATCTGAGCCCCATATCTTGAAGAAAGCCTATCACTTTTTTCCAATGGGGTAGTCTTTACAATTTCCTTTATATTTTCCTGCGCTTTGCGTACAGATTCCAGAGAAGGAACAGAAGCTTTACCCCTCATAAATTTTTAAAAACTATTTATTTAGTTCATTTTTTTATAGATCCCCCCGCTTACAGGTATTTTCTGCAGTGACTTTATTATTGTATATCCCCCCTATAATTGATAAAAAAATAAGAATGACACTACACCTCTAAACCGTCTTTGTCGCCTTCATGGCGGTCATCGCTTTGCGTAACTTCCTCCCCACAACTTCTACCGGATGATTGCGGAGTTTTTCATTGATTTCTACCAAATAGATATTGTCTACGGTTCCCTCTTTGCCTTCATTATAATTTTTACCCAGCACCTCTGTATCAATTTTTTTCATAAAATCTGACAAAAGAGGCTTACATGCCTGATCAAACAGATAACAACCGTATTCTGCTGTGTCTGAAATTACTCTGTTCATCTCAAACAATTTCTTTCTCGCAATGGTATTGGCAATAAGTGGTGTCTCATGAAGAGATTCGTAATACGCCGATTCTGCTTTTATGCCTGTCTCTACCATAGTCTCAAACGCCAACTCTACCCCTGCTCTTATAAAGGCTACCATAAGCAGATAATTATCAAAATATTCTTGCTCGCTTATTTTTTTATTTCCCGCAGGGGTCTTCTCAAACGGAGTTTCGCCGGTTTCCGCTCTCCACTTGAGGAGATTGGCATCTCCATTTGCCCAGTCTTCCATCATGGTTTTACTAAAATGCCCCGAAATAATGTCATCCTGATGCTTCTGAAACAAAGGCCTCATAATAGTTTTGAGCTCCTCAGAAAGCTCATAAGCTTTAATCTTTGCCAGATTGCTTAACCTGTCCATCATGCCACTCACCCCTCCATGCTTAAGGGCTTCCGTAATTACCTCAATCCCATATTGCACCAATTTTGAAGCATATCCTGCATCTATTCCTTTTTCTACCATTTTGTCAAAAGAAAGAATAGACCCCGTCTGAAGAAGACCACACAAAATAGTTTGTTCGCCCATAAGGTCTGATTTTACCTCTGCCACAAAAGAAGACTTAAGAACCCCTGCTCTGTGCCCCCCAATACCTACACAATAGGCTTTTGCCTCTGCCCAGCCTTTTCCTTCGGGATCATTTTCCGGATGTACGGCTATGAGTGTGGGCACCCCAAACCCTCTCAAATACTCTGCTCTTACCTCAGAGCCTGGACATTTTGGGGCTACCATAATTACGGTAATATCCTTACGAATTTGCATCCCCTCCTCCACAATGTTAAATCCGTGAGAATAAGAAAACGTGCACCCCTTTTTCATAAGAGGTTGCACCGCATTTACCACTGCAGTGTGCCGTTTGTCCGGTGTAAGATTGATCACCAAATCTGCCGTCGGGATCAATTCTTCATAGGTACCCGCATTAAAGTTATTTTCTGTGGCATTTCTCCAAGAATCTCTTTTTTTGTCTATCGCCTCTTTTCTCAAAGCATATGAAACGTCCAATCCGCTATCTCTCAAATTAAGTCCCTGATTAAGTCCCTGCGCCCCGCATCCCACGATCACTATTTTTTTCCCTCTCAGAGCACTTACTCCATCCGAAAATTCTGAATGATCCATAAACTCTGCCTGACCCAGCTGTTTAAGCTGCTCTCTAAATGTGAGTGTATTGAAGTAATTTGCCATGTTTTATCTTATTTTTTTGTGAAATTTACTTTTATCTACATGCTAAAAATGTTATCCCTTTTGTCCAAGTACTCATTTTTTACGATATGAGATGCAGGCTCCTTGTCTTCAAACTGCAATAATTTTTTATGAAAACCCTCGCTATTTTTTATGATGGCAATTCTGGCCCCCCTCACAAACTCTATAAGTCCATATTTTGTGAGTTCTTCCGTGAGCGCATCAATCTCCTCTCTGTGCCCCGTGGTCTCAAAGACTATATAGTCCTTCCTGATCACGACTGCCGACGCCCCAAACTTCCTTAATAGTCGCTCTACGTACACTTTCTCTTCTATGATCTTGGCCGGAACCTTGTAAAGCGCCTGTTCCTGCCAAACTATTTCTTCATCCGTATTGTAGTAGGCCTTGAGTACATCTACCTGTCTCTCCAGCTGTCTGCAAAGTTTTTTGAGCATTTCCTCCGTTTCGTGAATCACAATAGTAAACCTATGGATTCCCTCTACCTCGGAGGGGCAAGTGCCCATACTCTCTATGTTGATCTTTCTTCTGGAAAATACCCCCGCAATCCTTACCACAAGACCTATAGTATTTTCTGTAAACAATGATATGGTATATTCTTTCTTTTCCATGTGCTAAAAAATACTCTTTTATTTGAGACGAATTTCTGAAACCGAAGACCCTTGAGTCACCATGGGAAATACATTATTTTCCTTACCTACCATTACCTCCAGCAGGTAAGAACCTTCATGGTCCAGCATTACCTTCAGGGCAGAAAAAAGATCTTCCCTTTTTGATATGCTCTGAGAAGCTATTCCGTATGCCTTTGCCAAAGCCAAAAAATCCGGACTTGTAATAGCCACCGAAGAATATCTTCTGTCATGAAACAACTGTTGCCACTGACGCACCATCCCCAAAAACTCATTATTAAGAATCAAGATTTTCACTTTGGCACCAAATTGCATAATGGTACCCAACTCCTGAAGAGTCATCTGAAAACCCCCATCCCCCACAACAGCCACCACGGTTCTTTCCGGCGCACCATACCATGCTCCTATTGCTGCAGGCAAACCAAACCCCATAGTCCCTAATCCTCCGGAAGTGATATTTGATTTTGAATGATTAAACTTTGCATACCTGCACGCCACCATCTGGTGTTGCCCCACATCGGTTACAATAATCGCATCTCCTTTTGTAAGTTCATTAAGTACTTTAATAACTTCTCCCATACTCATCACCTCGCCTTTCGGGTTCAGCTCCCCTTCTATTACTTCTTTTATCTCTTCTTTTTCCAAATTCCTGAATTTTTCCAGCCACGTTTTGTGACTCGATTTGTTTACTTTATCCGTAAGTAAAATGAGAGATTTTTTACAATCTCCCCACACAGGAACTGTTGTTTTTACATTCTTATCTACCTCCGAAGGATCTATATCCAAATGAATAACTTTTGCCTGCTTTGCATATTTGTCCAGCCGTCCCGTCACCCGGTCATCAAATCTCATCCCTATTGCAATAAGCACATCACACTCATTGGTCATTATATTGGGAGCATAATTTCCGTGCATACCTAACATCCCTACATACAACGGATGGTGAGTCTCCAACGCACTAAGCCCCATCACAGTAGCCGCAGCAGGGATACCCGTTTTTTCTAAAAAATCTTTCAGCTCTTTTTCTGCCTTGCCCAAAATAACCCCTTGCCCAAAAAGCGCAAAAGGTTTTTTTGCCCGATTGATTAGTTTTGCCGCTTGATCTATATACTCTTTTCGTATTTCGGGCTCGGGTCTATAACTTCTTATGTGATGACATCTTGTATACCCTGAAAAATCAAATAACTGCAGTTGCGCATTTTTTGTGATATCTACCAAAACAGGTCCCTTACGTCCGGTATTGGCGATATAAAACGCTCTGGCAATTACCTCAGCAATTTCTTCTGCATCGGTAATCTGATAATTCCACTTTGTCACCGGCGAAGTAATATTTACAATGTCTGTCTCCTGAAAAGCATCTGTACCCAAAAGAGAAGCGTAAACTTGTCCTGTAATACAAACCAAAGGTGTACTGTCTATCATCGCATCGGCAAGACCTGTAACCAGATTTGTGGCTCCCGGACCACTGGTAGCAAATACCACCCCCGTCTTTCCTGAACTTCTTGCGAAGCCCTGTGCTGCGTGTATTGCCCCTTGCTCATGTCTTACAAGTATATGCTTTAAATACTGATCAAAATCATACAAAGCATCATAAATAGGCATAATGGCCCCACCTGGATATCCAAATATCGTATGAACTTCCTCCGAGAGTAAAGCCTCCAAAACTACTTTGGAACCCGACACTTGTTTCTTTTTTATTTTCTGAAAACCTTTCTTCTCTTGGGCTACTGGTTTCTCCATGATTTACACGTTCCTAGTCCGATTTTTATTTTATTAGGCAATATCAATCTATTTTATCTGTAATACAGCCTTCGGAAGCATCGGCCACAGATTTTGCATATTTATACAAAATTCCGTGTTTCACCTTATAATCGGGCGGCACAAAGTTTGATTTCCTCCTCCCTATCTCCTCTTCTGAAATAGAAAGATGTATCGTATTTTCTACAGCATCTATCTCTATGATGTCCCCTTCTTTTACCATCCCGATAAGTCCTCCCTCAAAAGCTTCCGGCGTGATATGCCCCACCACAAAACCGTGAGTACCCCCAGAAAATCTGCCGTCTGTGATCAGCGCTACATTCTTCCCCAGTCCACTCCCCATAAGGGCGGAAGTGGGTTTCAGCATCTCCGGCATTCCTGGCGCACCCTTTGGTCCTTCGTTTTTAATTACCACCACGTTTCCTTCCTTTACCTTCCCCTTTTTTATCCCTTTTATGAATTCCTTTTCCCCATCAAACACAACCGCTTTGCCCCGGAAGAAATCTCCCTCTTTTCCTGTAATTTTGGCCACAGATCCTTTTTCTGCCAAATTCCCGTACATGATGCGGATATGTCCCGTTTTCTTAATGGGATTTTTGATATCTCTTATAATATTCTGATCCCTTTTTATGACAGAAGTTACAGAGTCCAAATTTTCTGCAAGGGTTTTTCCCGTGACTGTGAGACAATCTCCGTGCAACATTCCCTCATCCAACATATACCTCATAAGGGCAGGCACGCCCCCCACTTCATAGAGATCCTGCATGAGATATTGTCCACTGGGTTTTAGATCCGCAAGCACGGGAGTCTTATCACTAATCTTCTGGAAATCATCTATCGATAGGTCGTAACCAATACTCTTGGCAATAGCAACAAAGTGTAACACGGCATTGGTACTTCCACCCAAAACAATAACGATCTTCAGAGCATTTTCAAATGCCTCGGGGGTCATGATATCTGCAGGTTTTATATCCTTCTCCAATAATTTTTTTATATGATGCCCCACATCAAGGCATTCTTCTTTTTTTTCATGGCTAATTGCAGGATAAGAAGATGAATAAGGAAGCGACATGCCCAAAGCCTCTATGGCAGCAGCCATGGTATTTGCAGTATACATGCCCCCGCATGCCCCCGCACCGGGACAAGAATTTTGTATGATTCCCTCATAGTCCTTGTCACTGAGTTTTCCGGCTATCTTATTTCCCAATGCTTCAAACGCAGAAACGATATTCAGATTTTGTCCTCTGTAATTTCCAGGAGCAATACTCCCCCCATATACCATGATAGAAGGACGGTTAAGCCTGGCCATAGCGATGAGCGAACCCGGCATATTTTTATCGCATCCGGGAACGGTGACAAGACCGTCATAATATTGACCCGCACACACCGCCTCTATACTGTCTGCGATGATATCCCGACTAATAAGAGAATAACGCATCCCATCGGTACCGTTAGTCATCCCGTCACTAATCCCTATCGTATGAAACACAAGACCTATCAACCCCTCTTTCTTTACCCCCTCCTTTACTGTTTTTGCCAAAGAATTCAGATGCATATTACAGGTATTCCCATCGTATCCCATACTTGCAATTCCCACCTGAGCTTTATCAAAATCTCCCTTACGGAATCCTATCCCATAATACATTGCCTGAGTAGCAGGCTGTGTGGGATCCTGTGTAAGCGTTTTTGAAAATCTGTTTAGCTCTTTAGACATATTAACTTTTGTATTTTGATTTTATAACTTGAGGTATAGACCGTACAGACCTTTACTTGCCCTTTATACAACGAACAAAGCCAAAAAGCCACTCCCCTAAAAAAGAGAGTGGCTTCTATATGTTTTTATTACTTCTACCCAATTATGCAACACCTAGCACCCCCTTCTGCCGTACCTACGACAAGAACAATAATGAAAACGCTGACGAGAATAAAACGACTCATAACCAAAACAAAGGTAAAAACTTTTTTTACATGAAAAAATCCATTTCATTATTTTTTTGTAAACAGAGTTATTTTTTTATTGTCTGAATGTATCAAGTATTCGGCACTATAACATATTTTCTATTTAAAATGGAGTATTCATTACCGTATCCATTTTCCTCATATTTTTTGATTGGGGGATATACACTATATTTGCAGAAATTCAGGTCTCCTACATGTCAAAAAGAACACTCATTACTTCGGCTCTGCCTTATGCAAATGGCCCTATACACATAGGACACCTGGCGGGGGTATATATCCCCTCGGATGTGTATGCCCGATTTTCCAGAAAAGTGGGAAAAGACGTTGTATTTATTTGTGGATCCGACGAACATGGTATTCCTATCACCATGAGAGCAAAAAAAGAGAATACAAACCCACAGAATATTGTGGATAAGTACCACAGTCTTATAAAAGACACTTTTGATAAACTCGGTATTTCTTTTGACCATTATTCCAGAACCACCTCCAAAAAACACTATGCGGTAAGTCAGGATTTTTTTTCTACCCTCTACAAAAAGAAATCTTTTATAGAAGAAATCTCTGAACAATATTTTGACGAAAAAGCAGGAGAGTTTTTGGCCGACAGATACATCGTGGGAACTTGCCCAAATTGTGGCAACCCAAATGCTTACGGAGACCAATGCGAATCCTGCGGTACTACTCTTTCTCCCTCGGAGCTCATGGAGCCGAGATCCATGCTTAGCGGAAATACTCCGGTTTTAAAATCTACCAAAAACTGGTATTTACCCTTAAACGAATACGAAGACTTCTTACAGGATTGGATTATAAAAGGTCATGAAAAAAACTGGAAATCTAATGTGTATGGACAAGTAAAATCTTGGCTTACCGAGGGCTTGAAACCGAGAGCTATGACTCGGGATCTGGATTGGGGTATTCCTGTTCCACTTGAAAAGGCCAAAGGTAAAGTGCTGTACGTTTGGTTTGATGCGCCTATTGGCTATATTTCTTTCACCCAGGAATGGGCAGAGAAAACAGGGAAAAACTGGAAAGATTATTGGAAAGATCCCTCTACAGAGTTAGTTCATTTTATAGGCAAGGATAATATTGTCTTTCACTGCATTATATTCCCGGTTATGCTTAAGGCACACGGGGATTATATCCTACCGGGTAATGTGCCTGCTTTTGAATTCCTCAACCTTGAGAACGAAAAAATATCTACCTCCAGAAACTGGGCGGTATGGGCCCATGAATATCTGGAAGACTTTCCGGGTAAACAAGACGTTTTGAGATATGTGCTTCTCTCCTCGTCTCCCGAGACGAAGGATAATAATTTTACTTGGAAAGATTTTCAAACCAAAAACAACTCTGAGCTGGTAGGCATTTACGGAAATTTCATTAACAGGGTGACTGTCCTTCTCCATAAATATTATGGTGGAAAGGTTCCAAAGGGAACGGCTGAAGCCTCCGAATTTTTGGAGATATCCAAAACCACCCGGGGAATAAGAAAGTCTCTGGAAAAGTATGAATTCAGGAATGCACTCAGCACGCTTATGGATCTGGCTCGTTTTGGAAATCTTTACCTGCAGAACAGAAAACCTTGGAAAACTTTTTCTCGTGATAAAGAAAAGACGGAACAAACTCTATTTATTGCAGCACAAATCGCCGCAGGGCTCGCGCATCTCTCGGAGCCTTTCATGCCCTTTAGCTCTGAGAAACTCCTTAATATGTTTCGCTTAGCACCTATAGATTGGGAAAAATTAGAGTCTGGATCTCCACTTATCCTTACCGGACATCTTATACGGGAGCCTTCTTTACTCTTTTCTAAAATTGAGGACAATGAAATCGAAAAACAAATACAAAAGCTTTTGCTCACCAAAACTAAAAACGACCTCCAAAACTGTGGAGTAAAGCCGATGAAAGAGCTAATAGATTTTGAAGATTTTTCCAAAATTGACCTAAGAACAGTTACCATCCTGTCTGCGGAAAAGGTCGAAAATACTGATAAACTTCTAAAAATGCAGATAAATACGGGAGTAGGGGTGAGAACCGTAGTATCGGGAATTGCAGAAGGCTTCTCTCCAGAATCTCTAGTGGGAAAGCAAGTAGTGGCTCTATTAAATCTGACTCCCAGAAAAATACGAGGCATAGAATCCCAAGGTATGCTTCTTCTCACTACAAAATCTGACGGAAAATTTTCTTTTGTGGTCCCAGAGGATAGAAATGTAGAAAATGGAACCGAGATAGGATAACAAACCTTAAACCTAAACATATATGAAGTTTTTTAAAGAATTTCAGGAATTTACCTTTAAAGGCAATGTGCTTGATCTGGCCATAGGGGTAATTATCGGTGCTGCCTTTGGGAAAATCGTCTCCTCCATCGTAGATGACATTATTACCCCTTTGATTCTCAATCCTTTTTTAAAGGCTGCCAGGGTAGAAAATGTAAGTAAACTGAAATGGAACGGTATCGCCTATGGTAACTTCCTCTCTGCAGTGCTCACCTTCTTTTGCATCGCTTTTGTTCTTTTTGTTATCATAAACTTGGTAAACAAGATGAGAAAAAAAGAAGCAGCCACAGCCGCAACACCCTCCCAGCAGGAAGTTTTACTTGCAGAAATCAGGGACTTACTCAAGAACAAGTAAAACAGTTAGGAAAATAATAACGCAAGTTGTTTCTTTTTTATACCCCTCCAGAGACAATTTGCATATCGGAGTTCAGCGACTGGGTTGCGTTATATGGTTACTAACAGGTGATCGTGTTCAGTTTATAACTTCATTTAGGTGGGAAGCAAATAGGTAGTTGGCATTTGAAGCCAAGAAAACCATATTAAGGCTCCCAGCTCGTTCCTTATATGTGCGTTATGTATTTTATGGGGGGGGGAGCAGCAGAAATTATTCACGATATGGATATGGGCTTCTGGTTTATTGATTGGGATCAGCCTTAAACATTAAACATCATTATGGATAAGAAGGTGTGCCGTCTTGGAATTGGAATTTGAACTTTTAACATGAGGAGCTGAAGTATGGGATAGGAAAAAAACCGAAGAAGGGGGGGGGAGTATTCTTTGCTCTGTTGTAATCCCCTCTGCCTGCTGTAAGAAGTGATACCAACTCACGTTTTAGACCGGGGGATCTAGCATGATTTGAATTTTCTTTTATAAATCCGGAACAACCTTAACTATTCGAAGATTTTTCTGCCTGCTCTACCGTATACTTTACCTATGTACTCACCAAAAGGCTAACACACAAAAACATCAACACCCTGGTAACTTTCTCATATTTTGTTTTATGGTTTTCCATATCGTACAGTGTATTATATTTAACAAATTTTTACTAAAGAAGCCTCCCTTACTTAGAGAGATACCATAATCCACAAAAAATCTTTACCTTTGCACGAAAAATAATAAAACTCTGCCTAAGAAGAGTATTAAAATCACCATAAAGATAAAAACATTATGTATACACCTGTAGCCAAAGACGTTGCAAAATTGAGAAATATCACAGGAGCTGGTATGATGGATTGCAAAAAAGCATTGGTAGAGTCTGAGGGAGACTTTGAGAAAGCCATAGAAATATTAAGAAAAAAAGGACAGAAAATCGCAGCAAATAGAGCCGATAGAGAATCTACCGAAGGAGTCGTGATTGCAAGACTAAATGAGGACAATACTTTGGGTGCCATTATTTCTTTAAACTGCGAAACCGACTTTGTTGCCAAAAATGAGAGCTTTGTAGAACTCGCCTATGAATTGGCGGAGCAGGCGATTAACTACGCCTCAAAGGATGAATTTTTGGCTTCCGACTTTCACGGAATTACGGTAAGTGAAAAACTGACAGAACAAACAGGCATTATAGGGGAGAAAATAGAGATCAGTTCTTTTGAGACCATTCAAGGACCATATCTAGGCTCTTACATACATGCTGGAAATAAAATAGCAGCCATTACTGCTCTTTCTGCAAAAGTAGAAGGAGGAGAAGAAGTAGCAAAAGCCATCTCTATGCAGATCGCCGCTATGAATCCTATTGCTTTAGATGAAACCAAGGTATCTCAGGAAGTCATCAATAAAGAACTTGAAATAGAAAAAGAAGTTCTTCTAAAAGAGGGAAAACCAGAAAACATTATAGAAAATATTCTTAAAGGGAAAATGCAAAGATTCTACAGAGATAACACACTAATGCATCAGTCTTTTATAAAGGACAGCAACATGTCTGTCACCGATTATGTGAAGAGCATAAATAAAGATCTTAAAATAGAAAGATTCATAAGGGTAGCCCTAGGGTAGCCTCATATTTCTGCAAGAGATACCATACCAAAAACCAGAGAGCAAGTCAATTACACTCTGGTTTTTTATAGCTTTCTACCTTTTACCGTTTTTTCTATATCCTCCCAATTTTCTGGAGACAGATCTCTTAGGAAGTTAAATTGTCCTGCTCCTCCCAGCCATTCTCCCCCATCTATGGTAACGACTTCCCCGTTAATGAAGGCCGAATAGTCCGACAAAAGATAGGCAGCAAGGCAGGCGAGCTCCTGCGGGTTTCCTACCCTTCCCACCGGCACTTTTTGGGTCAAATCGAACTTACCTTTTAGGTCTCCCGGCAACAGTCTCTCCTGTGCTCCCTTGGTAGGAAACAACCCAGGCGCTATGGCATTTGAACGTATGGAATATTTTGCCCACTCTACCGCCAGAGATCTCGTCATCGCCAATACACCCGCCTTCGCACAAGCAGAAGGCACCACATAGGCAGAACCCGTCCACGCATAAGTGGTCACAATATTGAGCAGCGTACCCGGCACCCTCTCATCTATCCAATATTTTCCTAGAGACAATGTACAATTTTTAGTTCCTTTTAAGACAATATCAAGTATTGTATCAAAGGCATTGGCAGACAGCCTTTCAGTAGGAGAAACAAAATTACCCGCAGCATTATTAACCAATGCATCTATCTTTCCGTACCTTTTCATAATTTCTTTTCTCATATTCTCCACCTCCTCCCAACTTCTTATATCACAAGAAACTACACCGGGCCTCCTGCCCACAACCTCTTCTAGATCTGCTGCGGTATTTTCCAGCTTTTCTCTATCCCTTGAGCTTATGACCACCTCTGCTCCCAACGACAAAAAATGCTCCGTCATACACCTCCCCAGACCACTTCCGCCTCCAGTCACCAATACTAATTTTCCCTTCAGTGCATTCTCTTTCAGCATAGACTCTCCAGTTTAAACAGATCCTCTAGTTCAATTTGTATTCAAAACCTCCGGTAAACATAATAAAAATTTATTTCTGTAAAAAGTTAATTTTTTTTTAAATTCAGCCCTAAAAAGCCACTTGTGATAACAAACGATCATATAAAAGAACTTCAGGCTCGTGTAGAAGCCCTAAGGCGGTATCTGCAAATTGATCAAAAAAAAATAGAACTCATAAACGATGAGGAAAGGACTTTCGCTCCCGACTTTTGGGAGGATTCAAAATCTGCAGAGGCATTTCTGAAGCAATTGAGAACAAAAAAAAGATGGATAGACGGCTTTGGGGAAATTTCTTCTCTTCTTGAGGACATGCAAGTCTTGATGGAATTTTCAAAAGAAGATCCCGATAGCGAAAAAGAACTTCAAAACACCCACGAAACACTTATAGAAAAAATAGAAAACATAGAGTTCCGGAACATGCTCTCTCAAGAGGGGGATGAACTTTCTGCCGTCATCCAAATCACTGCCGGAGCAGGAGGTACGGAGAGTTGTGACTGGGCCTCTATGCTTATGAGAATGTACAGCATGTGGGCAGATAAACAAAACTACAAGGTACAGGTACTCAACTATCAGGAAGGCGATATTGCAGGAGTAAAAACGGTTTCCCTGGAAATAGACGGAGAATACGCCTTCGGATACCTAAAAGGTGAAAATGGCGTGCACAGACTTGTCAGGATTTCGCCTTTTGACAGCAATGCTAAGCGACATACCAGTTTTGCGTCCGTTTATGTCTATCCCTTAGTAGATGACTCTATAGAAATCATCATAAATCCTGCAGACATTTCTTTTGAGACCATGAGATCCTCCGGTGCAGGTGGACAAAACGTAAATAAAGTAGAAACCGCCGTGCGTCTTAGACACGAGCCTACAGGAATCACAATAGAAAATTCCGAATCCCGATCTCAACTCCAAAATAAAGAAAAAGCAATACAGCTATTGAAATCCCGACTTTACGAAATAGAACTGGAAGAAAGAATGAAAGCGCGGAGCAAAATAGAGGCAAACAAAATGAAAATAGAATGGGGAAGTCAAATAAGAAATTATGTGATGCACCCCTACAAGCTGATCAAAGATGTGCGCTCCTCCTACGAAACCTCCGACGTAGACGGAGTAATGAACGGAAATATCACCCCTTTTCTGAAAGCTTTTTTGATGAATGATGGCAGCTCTGTCTCCAGAGATTCTCCCTCCCTGTAAAGCAATAGATAGACACAGCATATAATTTCTGAAATCGTGTATAATTTTGGTTTGCTCTTGTAATTGGAGTACTTTTGCTGGGAATTTTTGTTTATCATGGAGCACTTAGACAGCTGGAAAGATCTTTTAAACCCGGAATTCTATATCAAACTGGGAGGATTTTGGTTGGTTTTGTTCATCGTATTTGCAGAAACAGGGCTTTTCATCGGTTTTTTTCTTCCGGGAGACAGTCTTCTCTTCGTCTCCGGTATTTACTCTCACGAGATTATAAACAGAACTTTTGGTATTTTTCAGAATGATTTTATTGAGACCAGCATCCTAGCACTGTGCATTTCTTTAGCAGCCATCGTAGGTAACGAAACGGGTTATTATTTTGGATACAGGGCAGGAGATTCTCTGTACAAGAAAGAGGATTCTTTTTGGTTCAAAAAAAAATATCTTTATCAGGCGCATGACTTCTTTGAAAAACACGGTTCTCTTGCTGTGATTATGGCCAGATTTTTACCTATTATAAGAACATTTATCCCCATCGTTGCAGGAATTGTGAAAATAGACAAAAAAAAATTTTTAAGAGATAATATTATAGGGGGAATACTTTGGTCTTTTATTTTAATATATGCCGGGCACTATCTTGACAAATTTTTTCTCACTCAGTTTGGTATTAATCTAAAAGCCCATTTAGAATATATTATACTGGCTATTGTGTTGGTTACTACACTGCCAGTTCTCCTAAAACTTTTCTTTGGAAAAAGAAATAAAAAATAAAAAACTGTAGCTTTTTATGTGTGATTTTGTAGTGCTTGTAGACGAAAAAGACCAAAAAAAAGGGCTTATGGAAAAAATAAAAGCACACAAAAATGGTATACTACACCGGGCATTTTCGGTTTTTATTTTTAACACTAGAGGCGAAATTCTTTTACAAAAAAGAGCAAAAAATAAATATCACTCCCCTCTTCTATGGACCAATGCGGTATGTTCTCACCCAAAAGATGGAGAATCCTACAAAGAAGGAGCTGTAAGAAGATTAAAGGAAGAACTGGGCGTTTCTGTTCCCATTGATGAAAAGTTTCATTTCATTTATAAAGCCTACGTGGGAAAAGGACTCTGGGAGCACGAGCTGGATTATGTTTTCGCAGGGATATACGAGGGAGGATTTTTACTAAACCCAGGAGAGGTAGCGGAAGTTAGATATATTTCTGTGGAAGCACTGAGTAATGAGATGCGAGAAAAACCGGAAAATTTTACCGCATGGTTTAAGATTATTCTTCGAGAATATAAAGAATATTTATAAAAATACCTTTCATTTATTCTTATGAAAAAAACATCGCTTTTTGACAGTCACATTGCTCTGGGAGCGAAGATGATTCCCTTTGCAGGATATGAGATGCCCGTACAGTATTCCAGTGTTATAGAAGAGCATTATGCAGTAAGAGAAAGAGCAGGAATTTTTGATGTCTCTCACATGGGACAGTTTGTGATAGAAAAAAAAGGAGCCAAGGATCTCCTACAGTACGTAACGAGTAATAACCTCGATCTGCTAAAGGACGGAAAAGCACAATATACCTGTATGCCGAACGGAAGAGGAGGGATCGTAGATGATCTCATTGTTTATCAGATGAGTGAAGAAAAATATTTTATTGTTGTAAACGCTTCCAATATAGAAAAAGACTGGCAGCACCTTACAAAACATAATGAAAAATACCGGGCAAAAATGACCAATATCTCGGATGAGACTTCATTAATAGCCTTACAGGGACCTTTGGCCATGAAAATTCTACAAGGACTCACTTCCGTAAATCTATCAAAAATTCCCTACTACCATTTTACTATGGGTACTGTAGAAGGGATAGAGGAAGACCTTATTATTTCGAATACCGGATATACGGGAAGTGGGGGATTTGAAATCTACTGTAAAAACAAATTGGCCACCACACTGTGGAATAATTTATTGAAAGCAGGGAAAAACGAGGGGATAATCCCTTGTGGGCTAGCGGCGAGGGATACTCTGAGACTAGAGAAGGGGTTTTGTCTTTACGGAAACGATATAGACGATACTACCTCTCCTCTGGAAGCTGGACTGGGATGGATTACAAAACTGGACAAAACCAGTTTTATAGATAAAGAATTCTTAACCGAACAAAAGAAAAAAGGAATGCAGAGGAAGCTTGTAGGCTTTGAAATGCAGGAAACAGCCATCCCTAGAAAAGGCTACTCTATCCTTGGTCAGGGAGAAAACGTAATAGGGAAAGTTACATCTGGCACCATGAGTCCTATAAAAAAAACAGGATTGGGGTTAGGATATGTAAAAACTGCCCATTCCAAACCAGGCAGCGAAATTTTTATCCAAATACGAAACAAAAATATCCCCGCAAAAGTCACGAAAACTCCTTTTGTGTAGAGAATTTTTAAATTTACCTAACCCTTTTGACTCCTATCAAAGTATTCGTAAAGCCTTGCCAGATTGTCTTTATCGGATCCTATAAAAATATCGGATTTCGTGAGAAAAACAGGACGCTTCAGAAAGCTATAATGGTCCAGTATTAAGGCTCTATAGTCTTTCTCTTCTAAGGAGGAAGAATCTATTCCTCTTATTTTGATCTGACCAGATTTTCTACTAAAAAGTGCCCGAAATGAACCACTTCTCTCATGCATCTCTTCCAACTCTTTTATTGTGACGGGAGTAGATTTGATTTCTCTTAATTCCCAAGAAGAGAGATCCAAAACAGACATGATCCTCTTATTAGTGCTACAGCTTTTTAAATAAAAAACCTTTTTCATTAATTTTTTCAATAAACCAACCCTACCTTCTTTCTATCTCGCTATATTTATAGCTCTGGTTTCCCTTATTACCGTCACTTTTACTTGCCCAGGATAGGTGAGTTCATTCTGTATTTTTTCTGAAATATCATAAGATAACTGTGCTGCCACGTTATCGTTTACCTTCCCACTCTCTACCATCACCCGAAGTTCTCTTCCCGCCTGTATGGCATAAGCACTGGAAACTCCGTCAAAACTCAACGCTGCCGATTCTAGGTCTTTTAGCCTTTGTATGTAGGATTCTAAAACCTGTCTTCTCGCTCCAGGTCTCGCTCCCGATATTGCATCTGCAACCTGTACAATGGGAGACAGTAAAGAAGTCATCTCAATCTCGTCATGGTGTGCACCTATTGCGTTCACTACCTCTTTGTTTTCACCATATTTTTCTGCCCACTGCATTCCCAAAAGTGCATGAGGAAGTTCTGACTCCTGCTCAGGCACTTTTCCTACATCGTGCAAAAGACCTGCCCTTTTTGCCAGTTTCACATTGAGCCCCAACTCTGCTGCCATAGTAGCAGAAATATTAGCCACCTCCCTGGAGTGCTGCAAAAGATTTTGACCGTAAGAAGACCGGAATTTCATCCTCCCCACTATTTTTACAAGTTCGGGATGTAACCCGTGTATACCTAAGTCTATCACAGTTCTTTTTCCTACCTCTATAATTTCGTCCTCTATCTGTTTGCGTGTTTTATCTACCACCTCCTCTATTCTCGCAGGGTGTATTCTTCCGTCTGTAACCAGCTTATGCAGTGCCAAACGCGCAATTTCTCTCCTTATAGGATCGAAACACGAAAGTAAAATAGCCTCAGGGGTATCATCTACTATTATTTCCACTCCGGTAGCTGCCTCTATTGCCCTTATATTTCTCCCTTCTCTGCCAATGATTCTCCCCTTTACTTCATCAGATTCTATATTGAACACAGAAACTGAATTTTCTATCGCCTGCTCTGTGCCTATTCTTTGTATGGTCTGGATGACAATCTTCCTGGCCTCGTTCTTTGCATTCATCTGCGCCTCCTCCATAATACTCTGTATATGTGCCTGAGCCTTGCTTTTCGCCTCCACTTTTAAGGATTCTATAAGTTCTAATCTCGCCTCCGCCGCCGAGTAATTGGATATTTTTTCTAGTATATCTACTTTCTGTGTTATGATAGCATCCAGCTCAACTCTTTTCTTTTCTATAATTTCATTTTTCTTTGAATAGTCCGCAATTTGTTTGTCCAGATCTTTCTCCAGCTTACCAGATTTACTAAGCTCTTCATTTAGTTTTTGTTCTTTTTCTTTTATTCTTTTCTCCATCTCAAGTATTTTTTTCTCTCGAGACTGAATATCCTGATCATGCTGAGATTTTAACTCTAAAAACCTTTCCTTAGCTTGAAGTTGTTTTTCTTTTTTAGCAGATTCTGCTTGCACTTTTGCCTTCTCTATCATATTTTCTGCGTTTTTTTTCGCATCTTCTAAGATAAACCGGGCTTTGGAGTTTAAAGCACTCCTCGAAAAGAATACCCCAAGTGCAACTCCCGCCATAAGAGCCAAAAGGCACATAATAATTACAGTAGTTGTCATATGTACGTTATTGTAATGAAAAGTAGTGTTAATTTATTTTATATCCACAAAAAAACCTACAATGGCTCAAAAATTGAGAGTAAACCCCATCTTTACAAGATTTGAACTGATTTTCACTTTTTGTAATCCGAAACAATATCGGCACGCCATCAAGCGAACTTTCGTTCGGTATTTGTTTAACGTTGAGTTTACCTTAAATGTGTTAGAACCATTGTAGGCAGTCGAAACCAAATTTATTCATCTTCTGAAACCGAAAGAATTCCCCTTACCCGCTCTACAGAAGATTTTATATTCTTATCGTAATTCAGCCTTGCTATCTCGGCACCGGCACCCAACTTTAGTGCACACATGGCCAGAGCATCTTGCTTATCTTTTACGTCAAAACTCGCTTCAAAATCCCTTACCATACTCTCTATCTGCTTCCCTACCCTTCGGAGGATTTCTTCCTCCGCTGCAGGCACATTGAGAGGATAGGTCCTTCCCGCTATGTTGATGGTGATCCTTCTCACGTCCATCATCACAAACCTTTGTTTCGCAAATGATCAATGCAGAAATCCACCTCCTTTATCAACCGATTGATATGATTTTTCATCAAACGACTATGCTCCAGATTGCCCGCTAACGTCGACAAGAGCTTTATCCTTCTGTTTTCTTCTGCCAACTCCTGACTTCTCTTCCTCTCCTCTCTATACTTCTCTCTTACCTGCTCTAACTCCTGCAAAACTTCTCTGTAACTTTCTCCCAACTCCCTAAATTCCTTCTTTTTCCTCAAAATCCTCCTTTCCAGCAACGAAAAGCTATCTTCCAGTTCTCTAAGCATGCCAGGATCAATTCTAACTCAAAGCAAAAATACAAAAAAAATACAAACCCAAAAGAAAAAGCAAACACTTTTTACTACAGACTCCAACCAAATAAATTACTCAAATTTTAGCACCAACATAAAGGCCCTCGACTGGGCAGAAGAGATACCGGAAGCCCAATAAGGAGGCGTATTGGGATTATCTTTTACCAGCTCGTTATTCGTAAAAAAAGTTCCCCTCACGGCAGGCGTAAACTTAAACCTATGAAAGTAAAACTGAAAACCCATCTCCACAGTCCACCCAAAATTATGGGTGGTAGACCTGAAAATCTTTTGTAGATTATCATTCGTGGAGGTTTGGTTACTTTGGAGATTGACCAGATAATTGACCCCCGCAGCAAAAAAAGGTCGGGAGTTGTACCAGCGATCTCCATGGTACTCCAAAAGCAAGGGCATATCTATGTAAGTAGATTTTACGACACGCACTTTATCCGTATCTGAAAGAATTAAGGGATCAAACGGTTTATTCCGAAGGGTACCTCCTGAATATTGAGAGTTCTTCTGGGTATTGAAGGTAAGGTCTCTCTGAACAAACTGCAACCCCGGCTCAAACCTCAGATCAAAACTGTCATTAAGTCTCATCTTCCCAATAAGACCCGCTCCAAAACTCATGGATGGTTTTGACGATATAAGGTTATTCAGCCCATCATCACTCATCCCATATTTGGGATCCAGGACTATCTTATAATCAAATTGATTCGCAACCAAATAAAACCCCCAACTGTATTGTTGTTTATCAAAACCTTCAAGATTATCCATTCTGTTCCGAGTTCTGAATTGAGCCATGAAAAAAGAAGTGCCCAATAACTCAATGAACAAAACCAGTGTAATGATTCTTTTCATATCATTTGACCGCTTTATAAATGGTGGCTATCCCAAAAGTGAGTTTTTTAGATTTTACATTCTGATAGCCCATGTTCGACAATTTATCTTCCATCTGTTTTCCATAAGGAAACACCTCCACAGAATCGGGTAAATAAGTATACGCCCTCTGATCTCCAGAAATAATTTTGCCCATTTTAGGAAGTATTTTTTTAAAGTAAAAAGCATAAAGAGGACCCAAAAAACCCTCCACTTTAGAAAATTCCAAGATATATACACTTCCTCCCTTTTTCACTACTCTATTCATTTCCTTTAACCCTTGCTCCAGATTTTGAAAATTTCTCGCACCAAAAGCCACCGTAACGGCGTCAAAACTTTCGTCATCAAAAGACATATGCTCTGCATCTCCCTTGGTGAGAAATATTTTATTGTTCAGTCCTTTTTTGTTTAGCTTCTCCTGGCCTGCCTCCAGCATCTTTTGTGAAAGATCAAGTCCTACCACTTGTGCCCGGGTATGTTTTTGTATTTCAATAGCCAGATCACCCGTACCGGTGGCCACGTCCAGCACCTTTTTCGGACTTTCTCCGGTCAACCATTCTACTAGTTCTCTCCTCCACAATACATCCATCTTGAGAGACAAAATCCTGTTGAGGAAATCATAATTAGAAGCAATGTTGTCAAACATTGCTTCTACCTGCTCTTTTTTGTTCTTTTCCTGATTTTGGTAAGGCGTAACTGAGTTCAAAATTATAAGGAATAATATTCTTTGTAATAAACTAAAAAATCTGGTTTTCTGAAAATCTTAGTTCTGGATTCTATCTTGTCTATGTTCTTAATCACCTTATCATACTTTTCGTCTACATTGTAATAAAAATCCTCAGTATAGAGTCGGTTAAAAAGCTTTGGGGCACCATAATAATCTTTACCGTCTATCTTCGTCTTGCCCAACTCCCCCAAAAGTGAATCCTTATTAATATTGTAACCGTAATACTGCCTGTTGATATAATACTCCGAATGAGAGATATTGATCAGTCCTCTGGTCTTATTTACAACAAAAATGGAGTCGTACATCTTGTTCTTTTTATCATCAAAAACCGCAATCGTATTCTTGCCCTTCACCACTTCCACACTAACCCACTGCTTTCCGGGAATAATCTTTTCCTGCCCATTATTGAGTCTGAAATAATATACCCTTCCCGTAGGGTTATCCACCAAAAAATGATCTTTCTTTGATAAGAATAAAAAATATATCCCAAAGGCAACAAACCCTGCAACCACAGCCACCAAAAGACCGAAAAGCGACGGATTTTTTTTCATGAAAACACTCAACTTCGGGCAAATTTAGCAATAATTTTTCTTTAAGCCTTATTCGGACTTTTATTCTTAAATTTGCCGCACCATTTTTTAATCAATCCGCTATGAGTCTTAATTCCGTGATTATTGGTTCCGGATGCTATATACCGAAAAAGATAGTATCCGGAAAAGATTTTCTGACTTCTGAGTTTTATGATGAAAACCATCAGAAAATAGAAAAACCTAATGAAGAGGTCATCAACAAGTTTATAGAAATTACGGAAATAAAGGAAAGGAGATATATAGAAGAAAATGAACTCAACTCGGATATGGGGACTCGGGCGGCAAAAAAGGCTATGGAAGAGGCAAAGATAAATCCCGAATCGCTGGACTACATCATTTGTGCTACCAATATGGGCGAGATAGATATTTACGGAAATCGGTCTTTTATGCCCTCTGTCTCTGCAATCATCAAGCATAAACTGGGGATTCGTAACCTTAAGTGCATCCCCTACGATATGATATTTGGCTGTCCCGGCTGGGTAGAGGCCTTTATCCTTGCAAATACGCTTATTAAAAGTAGAAAAGGGAAAAACATACTTGTAATAGGTTCTGACACCCTGAGCAGAGCTATTGATCCTTATGATAGAGACAAAATGATATTTGCTGATGGTGCAGGCGCAGTAATCTTGCAGGCTACGGAGGAAAAACATGTTGGGGTCATTGCAGAAAATACTTTGTGCTTTACCGGCGAGGAGATTTGTTATTTGGAACATTCCTATACTCTGAATCCTCATTCTGAATCCAAAAACAAATACATCAGAATGAAGGGAAGAAAAATATATGAGTTTGCACTCAAAAATGTGCCTATTGCCATAAAAGACACGATGGACAAGGCCGGACTCGGAATACGCGACATAGACAAAATATTAATCCATCAGGCAAATGCTAAAATGGATTATGCCATTATATCCAGACTTTTTAAACTTTACGGTATAGAGACCTATGATCACGCCATTTCTCCGATGACCATACAGAGGTTAGGCAACTCCTCTGTGGCCACCCTGCCCACTATGTATGACCTGATAAAAAAAGGAAAATTTGAGGGACAAAACTTTAAAAAGGGTTCTTATATCGTTTTTACTTCCGTGGGAGCCGGAATGAATATTAATGCTATCGTCTATAAATTTCCAAAGGAAAAAGGAGAAGGATAAAAATTTATCCTACTCACAAAAAAATAAGATGCGCGGTTTTTTTTTCATAATAACGGTGGTTTCACTCCTTCTAGAGTTTTATAATTACCAGGCCTTCAGGACCCTCTTTTCGCAATATTGGCAAAGAATGTTCTACTGGGCAATAAATATCGCGACCTATCTTTTTAGTTTTTACCTCCTCCTTACTCTTAAGGGCACTCCTTATAACCAAATGAAAACCCAGCTCATCATAAGTATTTTCCTTGGCTTTATCTTTCCAAAAGCACTCGTCACTATTTTCTTGGCTGTGGACGATCTTATTAGGAGCCTCACTTGCTTTTTTCATTTTCCCAGTTCTGCCAAAGAAAATCACTATCCCGAAAGAAGAAAGTTTCTGCGTCTGATCGGCATAGGGATTGCAGGCATTTTCTCTTTATTGGTGGTGGATGGGATCATTTTCGGCAAATACAGATACCATGTAAGAAAAATTTCCCTAAAACTAAAAGATCTTCCCAGAACCTTCAGAGGATACAGAATTGTACAAATTTCCGATGTACACAGCGGAAGTTTTTTTCACCCCGAAAGAATCCAAAAAGCAATTGATATCATTAACCAGCAGGAACCGGATCTTGTACTTTTTACCGGAGATATGGTGAATTATCTGGCGAAAGAATTTGTACCCTTTGTATCCTTATTTGCTCGGATTAAGGCAAAAGACGGAAAATATTCTGTACTGGGAAATCATGACTACGGATCCTACGCTCTCTCCACCGAAAAAGAGCAACAACAAAACATACAGGAACTAATAGCGCTGGAAAAAAAAGCCGGGTTTGTTTGCCTGAGGAATGAACACATCGCAATAGAAAAAAAGGGAGAAAAGCTCTACATTATAGGCGTAGAAAATTGGGGAATCCCTCCCCTTCCTCAATATGGAAATCTGGACAAAGCCATAGAAAATATCCCCGAAAAGGCTACAAAAATACTCATGAGCCATGATCCCACACATTTCGATCATGTAGTAAAAAATCACCCGGAATACATAGCCCTCACACTCTCCGGTCACACCCATGGCATGCAGTTTGGGATCGATCTTAAACACCACAAATGGTCTCCAGTGAAATATAAGTACCCGAAATGGATTGACCTTTATAAAAGCAAAAACAGATATCTCTATGTCAACAGAGGATTCGGGGTCATCGGGTATCCCGGACGTGTAGGCATCAACCCCGAAATTACTTTATTTGAACTTTCCTGAAGTCTTTCTTATTCTATCGGCATTCTATCAGCGGATAACTCTGCTTTATTTTCCTTGTAGAGACCCCCAATAACGACCTTTTTAAAGTTTTTCTTACTCATGTTCAGCTCTTGTTTATGCTCTCGGGAGAAGACCCATCCGACAAATATAATCATATAATACTCCCGATTTCTGCTCCAGAACCTCCATGATTTTTTGTTTATGGATCTCTATATTATATTTTCATAACCGAAAGGTTGCAAACAGACATCTATCTTCCCTTCCTCTCTTATGGACTTTATGTTTATGTACCCCCTTTCTTCAGAAAGGGAAACAGCTCTTTGTATATCTCCGAGAAACAAATAAGACCAAAATATTTTTGGTCGATCACCACGTTCCACCCCAAATCCATTTTTTGAACAATAAATAAGAGAAACGCTATCCTCCAGTTTTAAAAAGGAAAATCTGCTTCCGTATTACTGAACTTAAAATTTTTTGGTTCCGGTAATCCTCTGGGAAGCAATATCTTTATAGACCTACATAAGGTATTTTTTACCTTCTTGCATCTTTCCTTTTTGTTGCTTGTAAGGAACAAAAAGGCCTCCTGTCATCTCCCAATCCATAAAGAATCCGGAAGGCAGATTCATTACACATTCCATGACAGAATGCTCCCCCCTTCTGCATAAAGGTCCTCTATCGTGGCTCTGGATCCTCCCCTCTTGCTCATAGAAAAATACCTCTGCCTTATCTCCTATTTCCCACAAATCATCAGAAAAAATCGTGAAAACAAAAACAGAAATACTCTCATGATCCCTCCAAAAAATATCCTTCGTCCGCTTTCTCAGCTATCCTAAGCTTTTGTTTTTGTCCTATTTGCATTATTCTTCTTGAGTTTTGGAAAAGTAGTATTAAATCACAATGACCAGCACTCACCACCACAAACATTACCAAAAGCCCCCGGGGAAGTTGTGGAGCAACATTTACGGTAAGAAAATCAGACGATTCGTTACTTATTGAACAAAGCCGGGGACCTCCATAGGAATATCAAGAACAAGAATATCCGATTTTTTATTCGCCCTTATATCCACCGAATCCGTATCCCAGATTCCTATGGCATCTCGTTTTTCGAACAATTGATCTTCCACTTCTATCTCCCCGTCAATCAACATGATGTACACCCCATTATCACCCCCTTTTATCGAATACTTCCTTTCCAAACCAGAATCAAAACCGGCAACAGATATCCAGGCATTTTGGTGTATCCACAAGGTTTCGTTCTCTCCGTTAGGAGATACCAGCAGAGTAAATTCGTTAGGCCGTATCTTATCGGTGTAGTCCAATTGGTCATACCTAGGTGATACATTTTTCTTATCCGGAAAAATCCAGATCTGAAAAAGTTTTAACAACTCGCTTTTGTCTGCATTGGCTTCACTATGCTCAATCCCCAGCCCGGCAGACATAACCTGCACTTCTCCTTTTTCTATAACTCCTTCGTTTCCTGTACTGTCCTTATGCTTCAGACGACCCTCCAGAGGAATGGTAATAATCTCCATGTTGTCATGAGGGTGCTTTCCAAAACCAAACCCTCCCGCTATGGTGTCATCATTGAAAACACGGAGGGCCCCGAAATTAACCTTCTTGGGATTGAAATACGACCCAAAACTAAAACTATGAAAAGCCTTTAGCCACCCGTGATCCACATATCCCCTTTCAGAAGCGGGATAAAACACTTTTTTCATAACCCGTAAATTTGATGTTTACTCGGCAAGTTACGAATTAATTACCAGATTTACATATCCCTCTGCCCTCTTGACCGTACCTTCACTCCGGACTTTATTTGGGAGAGTTTTTTCACCAGTTCTGCTCTGGTGTCTGCCACCACATTTATATGTCCCATTTTTCTGCCAGAGCGGGTTTCTTTTTTGCCATATAAGTGAACGTAGGTCTTTGGAAGCCGTAGAACCTCTTCCAGTCCCTCGTAAATTACTTTCCCTTCGTATCCTTTTTCTCCCACCAAATTGAGCATCCCGGAAAACGCCCTGTGTCCCGTATCTGCCAACGGAAGATT
This sequence comes from Bergeyella sp., assembly GCA_030263285.1. Taxonomy (GTDB): domain Bacteria; phylum Bacteroidota; class Bacteroidia; order Flavobacteriales; family Weeksellaceae; genus SZYB01. The sequence continues at coordinate 127,405 of SZYB01000003.1, read as the reverse complement.
GCAAAGAACCCTATAAAACTGTTCGAACTGAGAATTATAATTTCCCTCTTGGGTCTGATGTCCCGAATTGTGAAGTCTGGGAGCTATTTCGTTTACCCAAACTTTATCATTTTTATCCCAAAAAAGCTCAATTGCAAAAAGCCCCGGAGAATCAATACAGGATAAAAATTTTCTCGTGATATTCTGTACCTGCAAGCCGACTGAAGGAGAAATTTCTGCAGGGCAAATATTAAAATCCAATAAATTGAGTTCGGGATCTGCCACCATCTCGGTTACTGGGAAAGTTCGGGTCTCTCCATTCTCATTTTTTGCCACAATAACCGAAAGTTCCTTTTTTACCTCTACCAAATCTTCTAATACAGAATCCTCTTCCCATAACAGACTGAGCTGCCCTTTATTCTCTATCACCTGTACCCCTTTCCCGTCATATCCCCCCGTATTGAGTTTTTGGACAAAAGGAAATGATCTGTCGGGAACAGCCTCTCCTTTTCTGTATACAGAAAAATTCGGACTCGGGATTCCCTTTTCTTTGTAGAATCTTTTTTGCAAAATTTTTTGCTGAATCATCTTTACGATACCCGGACTCGGGATCACCTTTACCCCCTGTTTTTCCAAAGTCTCCAGAGCCGCCACATTTATGTGCTCTATCTCCATGGTCAATACCTCTTTTCCCTGTCCGAAAGCTAAGACCTCGTCATAATTATTGAAGTTCCCCAATGTCACCTGCGCAATATTTGCACTTGGACAATCTGCACTCGGATCTAAAACATAAAATTCATTATCATATTTCAGCGCTTCCTGTATAAACATTCTGCCCAGCTGTCCGCCCCCCAATATCCCTATTCTCATCCGTGTTCTATAGTAAATTATGATTCATAAAACTCCAAAGGCAAACCATCAGGATCTACGGTAAAGAAAAATTTTTTTCCTGTCCATTCGTCAATCCTTATCTCCTCACAATCTAAGCCTTTGGACAAAAATTCTTCTCTTTTTTGCGGTACATCCTGCACCTCGAAAGCAAGGTGTCTGAGTCCGCAACTTTCTGGATAACTTTGGCGGGCAGGAGGATGAGGAAAAGAAAAAAGTTCCAGCCTCCCTCCCTCGTCCGTTTCCAGATCCAACTTGTGTGAATTCTTTTCTTCTCTGTACACTTCGCTTATCACACTACAGTCCAAAATCTCGGTATAAAATTTTTTTGATCGCTCATAATCCGAAACTATAAGGGCTACATGATGTATTTTCATTGAATTTTATTTTCCATTTTCTTAATCCTAAAAATTAATCTCGTCTTTTATCAAAGTATGATCCTGCGAATAAGCCAACAATTCCGAAACAATAAACGATTTTATTTTTTCTGTTTCCGGCCCCTCAGGAAAAAGTAAATGCACGTTTGCTCCGGCATCAAGGGTGAAAAACAAATCCAAGCCAGTCTCTTTCCTAAACGACCAAATCCTTTCTATAACCTCCAGAGTCCCCCTCTTCATGAGTATAAAGGCAGGACGGCTCATCATCATCAGGGCATGAAGGGTAAGCGCTTCATGCTCTACCAAACGGATAAATTCTTTTATATCACCTTCCAAAAGTATTTTCTGTAAGTCCGAAAAATTTTTGCAAGCCTGGGTAAATCTTATTTCTGCATAAGGATGATTTTCCATAAGGCTATGTCCCAAAGTAGACGAAACCATCTTCTGCCCCTTATGGATAAGAAGCACCCAATCATTAAAATTCTTAAAAACCGGATGCACCTTATCGGGCGGATAGACAACGGCATAAAGATCCGAACTCCCTGCCAAACCTTCTGTCTTTCCCCAGACTACTAATCCTTTATACAGACTTCTGCAAGCACTCCCACTGCCTAATCTTGCCAAAAAACTGGCCTTCTTCGTTTCAAAAGCAGGCTCTTGGGGTTGACCAAAAGACGTATCCAGTTGCACCAAACACTTTGCTATTGCACCAAAACCCGAGGCACTGCTCGCAATACCAGAACTGTGCGGAAAGGTATTTTCTGTCGTAATCACATACCTCCCCTCCTCTACCCATGGAAGATACCTGGAAACCCCCCGAAAATATTTTTCTATCTTCTCCGAAAATGACACCTCCCTTTTCCCAGAAAGAAACACTTTTACGGAAAAAGGTGCTCCTTTTGTAAATTCAATATTTGTTTGTGTTCTACAACGATCCAAAGTATAGCTTATACTCGGATTGGCGGGAATCTGATTTTTGTATTTCCCCCAATATTTGATAAGAGCAATATTGGAAGAACACACCGAAGACACCTGATGATTTTTTATATGATAACTTGAGCAACTTATAAATTCCTCCTCCATTGTCTGCTTTTTAGGGTTTAAAAAAAGCATGTTTTTATGCATATGACTAAGATATAGTTTTAGACATAGTTTTGTCATTTACATAATTTTTTAGGTGGAAATCAATACTATCCTTCACAGGAATAAATTCTACCTCTACATGTTTTTTTATTTTTTCATTGGATATGGCAGTTCTACGAGTAAGTGCCCCTATATTGGTTTTGGTGATAAGTCTTAGTCTGGGAAATAAAAAACTCAGTCCCTTTAGTGCTACGGAAAAATAAAGCAACCGATTGGGAATGACAATTGTCCCAGATTTTCCCATAAATTTCCTTATCTGCTGTGTAACTTCTCTATAAGATTTTTCTTCCGAAACCAGAACGAACCGCTCTCCGAATATCGACTTTTCCATAAGAGATATGGCTATTTTCGACACATCTCTCACATCTACATAGGAAGAACCTCCGGAAAATGTATATCTGGAACGGCTAGCCGCCTCAAAAATCAGTCCACTGCTTTGCAGCCAATTTCCACTCCCTATGATAATACCGGGATTTATAATCACCACATTCATCCCCTCTGCAGAAGCACGCCATGCCTCCATTTCGGAAAAATGCTTTGACTCTGCATAAGCAGAGTGTCTTTGTTCTGCATTATAATAAGAGGACTCATCCGCGCCGGTTTGCTCTGCCCGCGGATCCAATACCGCGATAGAACTCACCATCAAAAACTTCTTCACAGAGACATCTATCGCTGCTTGTAGGATATTTTTTGTCCCTTCGACATTTATTTTGTAAAGCTCCTTTCTCTCTGCAGGATCAAAACTCACCTTCGCAGCACTGTGATAGACCTCCTCTACCCCCTCCATGGCATGCTCTATAGAATCTGTGTCTTCTAAATCCAGATCTACCCAGTCTACCTTGTCAAACCAAAATTTGGGATTGTCCGTGTAAAAATGATAAGACCTCAGCACCTCGTTTATGTCACTGGACTCTCTTTTTGTTGCCCTCACGCTCTTACCCCGCCTGAGCAAATCCAAAACAAGTACTCTCCCCAAAATCCCTGTACCTCCTGTAACCAAAACCATGAGGACAAATATACTCAAAAGCACATTTAAAAAAAATACCCTTTACACACGCTCAAGTTCATTCTCAGAAATTGTGGTCTTAAAAGCACCATAATTAATGACCACCTTATTTTTGGAGATTCTGTCTATTGTCCCCACACTAGCGCTCCCCTTTATTCTTACTCTGGCACCCACCTTCAGCCATGATTGCCTTTCTTTCTTTTGTGCTGCCAGTTTTTTATCCTGTATTTCGTTGAATTTTTCCCGGATATTTTCTTTTCTGAGCTGTCTGTCTATCTTCTTTTTTACAAGCCTTAGTTCTTTCTGTTTATCCGGATTATTAATTTGCTCTCGCTTTTTATATTTCTCCTGTTCCAGAAGTTTTATAAACTCTCCCAAAACATCCCTTCTGTGTCTGCCCTCTGCATACTGATCTATGAGGAGCGCAACCTTGCTTCCCCATTGAAGTTTTTTTTGTTCTGCATCATAGAGCCTTTGGAAGTTGTAGAGCTTGTTTTCCAACCGCTCACCGAGCCTTTTTAAATTCTCTCTCTTGCTTTCCACAGAACCCTTGCTTTCTGTAAGAGTGTATTTAAGTTTTTCTACCTCGTATTTTTCCTGTTGCAATTTTACAATCGTCCTATCCAGATCTACCACTTCTCTTCTTTCTACCTTTTTTTTCGCCGCAGAAATAATCTCTTCCGGAATATTATTTTTCTCTGCCACCTCAAAGGTAAATGAACTCCCCGCCTGACCCACCTCCAGTTTATACAGTGGCTCCAATGTATTTTTATCAAAAAGCATGGCCGCATTTTCCGCATGCAAAAGCTGTTCTATTCTCAGCTTGATATTGGTATAATGTGTCGTGATAATGGAAAAACATTTTTTCTCATAAAAAAACTCCAAAAAACTCTCTGCCAATGCTCCACCCAACTCCGGATCAGATCCGGTACCGAATTCATCTATCAGAAGTAAAGTGTTTTCATCTGTCTCTTCTATCATCCTGCTCATTTTTTTGAGTCTAGAAGAATAGGTAGATAAGTGATTTTCTATCGATTGATTATCCCCGATATCGGTCATTATTCTGCCATAGAAAAACATTTCAGATTTTGGATGCACAGGGACCAAAATTCCGCTCTGTAACATGATCTGTAATAATCCTACGGTTTTTAAGGTAACTGATTTACCTCCCGCATTGGGTCCGGAGATACAAAGTATTCTCTCCTGAGAAGACAAACTCAAGGCCTGAGGAAAAATTTCTTTTTTTTCCTCCTTATTTCTCAGAAATAAAAGCGGATGAAAGGCAGAATAAAGCTTTAGGGTCTGCCGCGCATTGATTTTAGGAAAAACCCCATTAATTTTTTCTGCAAATTTTGCCTTGGCTCTCGTTACATCCAGATCTTCTATATACCCCTGATAAGAAGCCAAAAAAGGAGTAAATACACTGATCTCTGCCGTCAGTTTCCTTAGGATTTTATCCACTTCATTTTTTTCCTTTTCTTGTAATTCTCTTAGTTCATTATGAGATGTTATCACAGATTCTGGTTGTATGAAAGTGATAGAGCCTGTGTTTGATATCCCCAACACCCTTCCTCCCACTCTTTTTTTGAAGACCGATTTCACTGCCAGAACCCGCTGATCCTCTATGACACTTTCTCTTATCTCGTCCAAAAGATCTTGTTGTAGGCAAAAACCCAAAGAACGTTCAAAATTCTCCAGAAGTTCTTTTTTATTTTTTTGGAGATTTTCTCTAAGGATTTTCAGATCTGGTGAGGCATCATTTTTCACCTCTCCGAACCGATTAAAAACCGCCTCTATCTTTTGGATAATTTCCTTCTTGTAGGTTAGGGATTTTATCCCTTGACTCAATATGGGAAAAATCTCACAAAATGCACGAAAAAACTTTTGCAGTTCCCCTATCTGCTTTGTGATATTTTTGATTCTCATAAAAGAATCTGCCTCCAGCCTAAAGTTTTCTATCTCCAGCCTTTTAAGTTCCGGATCAATATCTTCAAACGGGTGAAAGGGGATATAATTTTCACTCTGGTAGCTCTTAAGATACTCGGATGTTTTTTTTAGAGCCTCTACCGCCGTCGCCTCGGGCAAAGGTCTCAAATTCTGTATCGTCTCAATGGTCTTCTTAGAACACGCATACGGGACAATCTCCTCCAGAAGCTGAGGAAACTCCAATTCTTCCAGACTTTCTCTGCTGATCTTCATTCAGACAAAAATACATAAACTAGGTCAACCGGATTTTATATTTTTGCAAAAAAGACATCACTTAATTCATACCCGTATGACCTGGAAGGACGTGCTTGCCCCCATAAAAAATACCCCTTATTTCTGGAATCTATGGAAAAGGGTGAAACGAGAATACGCCGAGAAAAAATGTTTTCCTCCCCTAAATCAGATTTTCAGGGCAATTGAGACTTGCCCTTTTGAGGAGATAAAAGTGGTGATTTTGGGACAGGACCCTTACCACAATGAGGGACAGGCAAACGGGCTTTGTTTTTCGGTCTCGGATAAAGTCTCCGCTCCGCCTTCCCTCAAGAATATATTTAAAGAACTGGAACAGGATGTAGGCATAATAAAAACTTCGAATGAACTGGAATCCTGGGCCAAACAGGGAGTTTTGCTTCTCAATGCAAGTCTTACAGTGGAAGCCCATCAGCCCAATTCTCATAAAGACTTGGGGTGGGAAAAGTTTACCGACTTTGTTATAGAGAGAGTTTCTGAGCAAAAAGAAAATGTGGTCTTTGTATTGTGGGGAAGTTTTGCCATAAAAAAAACGACACTCATAAACCCAGAAAAACACTGCATCATTACCTCTGCCCATCCTTCTCCTCTCTCCGCGCACAAAGGTTTTTTAGGGAGCAGGCCTTTTTCCAAAATCAATAACTACTTATTAAAACACGGAAAAGACGAGATTGACTGGTCCTGAAAAAGCAACGGGAAAACAACGGGACTCCCCATAAACAAAAAAAGAAAAAACAAAGGGTATACCTACAATCTTTTTTCTTTTCCTTTGGGGGCTATTGTTTAACCTAAAGTTATCTTTTGTTTTAGTAGACAACAGACTTACTTTTTCCCGAGTTCTTATTTTCTCGAATTGAAAGTTTTACCAAAACAGGTCCAGACAGTACACCCACCATATTAATTAATTTAATTATTATATAGCTCTCATCTCCTTCCACCGTTTTGCTTATTTTGTAGTTTTATTTTGCTTCCGGCATCAAATCTCTAAACGAAAGGAATATTTTTCTCTCAGAAAGAGCACCAGTGATTCGCCCTCTTTTATGTAGACAATATCTGCCGAATTTTTTCATTTTGCCTCCGCTTTTCTTTTATTTATTCTGTTATTCTGTGCCCGATTTATGTTCTGGCGACCCGCAATTAACATACCAATCACAACCCAAATGCCTACCTTAAATCTTTGGTTTATTATCAGTCCTAAATTCTTAAGACCTGAATCTATAGAAAAACAAAATATGTGACTGTGTTTTTATTAACTTTGCCCCCGGATCCAAGTATAAACGTATCTTATGAATCCGACAAACTTACAAGGGAGTGCCAACCTTATAAATAGCTTTCTCGGAAAATATGTGGGAAACAATTTCTTCCTCGTTTATCTCATAAAGCTCGCTCTCGTAGTGACCATTATCTGTGGGTTGAATATTTTCTTTAGAATACTTCTGCAGTTCGTCTTTACACTCTACAAAGACACCGAAAAATATCCCACTGTTTCAGCACTAGAACAGTCTAGTATCAGTCATTCTCTCGCACAGTTCACTGCCCTGATATCAGGAAAAGTCGTCTTGATTTCTTTTTTTTCCAACGATAGCCCTGGGATAAATATCCTGTCGCGTATTCTCAGTTTTATCACCGTACTCACCGTAGCTGCCATGGCCTTTCGTGCGCTAAAATCACTGGAATTCTATTACGGAATAAAAAGAGATATTCATAAAATTATGGCACTTTCTGCTATCTCTCAGACAGTAAAAATCTTTGGGATTCTCATTTTTTCTATTATAGGCCTGTGTGTAATTTTCGGTATCAGCGGGAGTTTGATACTGGGAAGTCTGGGAGCGATCACCGCCGTTTTGGTTTTGGTTTTCCGAGACACCATACTGGGGTTTGTCACAGGGCTGCATGTGGCTACATCAAAGAGCCTGAAAGTAGGAGACTGGATAGGAATCCCAAAATATAACTTGGAAGGAACAATCCTAAAAATAGAATTGCTTACCACAAGAATTCAAAGTTTTGATAAAACCATTTCTACCATACCCACCTATGATCTTCTCTCCACAGAGGTGAAAAATCTTCAGGTAATGTCGGAAACTAATACAAAAAGAATAAAAACCTCCATAATCTTAAGCGTAAAATCTTTTAAATTCCTTTCTGAAGAAACTTATGAAGAACTTCTCTCCATAGACCTTGTTAAAGAATACCTCACAGAAAAAAAAGGGCGGATAAAAGGTAAGGTAAAAAAAGAAACACTCCTCCCCGAAAATCCTATAAACGACAGTCCCATAACCAATATAGAGGTTTACCGCTATTATGTTTTGCGATATTTGAGTCAAAACCCATATGTTGATTCCAAGGGAACGATCATGGTTCGTGAGTTGGAAATGACCTCACAAGGCATCCCCATAGAAATCTACTGTTTTGCTACCACTTCCAATATTGAAGTTTATGAGCAAATTAAGGCAGACATTATGGATCATCTTATTGTAAGCTCAGGGTATTTTGGGCTGGAAATCATGCAATTATAATTTCTATTTTTTTCTTTTTAGGTCATCTTAGATAAAAAAATCCATGACAAAACTTAGTGTAAATATCAACAAAATAGCCACGCTGCGTAACGCTAGAGGAGGGGATACGCCTTCCGTAACGCAAGCAGCCATAGACATACAGAACTTTGGTGCACAAGGTATTACCATTCATCCAAGACCTGATGAACGCCATATCACGAAAAAAGATGTCTACGATCTAAAGCCCCTCATAAACACAGAATTTAACATAGAAGGTAACCCGTATCCCGCTTTTATAGAAATGGTTCTGGACATACAACCCGACCAGGTTACACTGGTACCGGATGAGGAAAATGCCATTACTTCTACCGCAGGCTGGGACTGCAAAAAGAACCTCAAATTTCTACAATCCGTAACAAGAGAGTTTAAGCAGGCAGGGATAAGGACTTCCATATTCTTGAATCCAAATCCAGAGATGGTACCCTATGCTGCAGAAACAGGCTGCGACAGGATAGAACTCTATACCGAAGCTTATGCAAATCAATATGCGTTATCTCCCGATAAAGCTATTATTCCTTACTATAATACTGCCGTGAAAGCAATAGAAAATGGATTGGGAATCAATGCAGGTCATGATCTTAGTCTTGATAATATAAAATATTTTTCCGATCATATTCCTCACCTAAGCGAAGTGTCCATAGGACATGCACTTATATCGGAAGCCTTGTATCTGGGATTGGAAAATACAATACAGGCGTATCTGAAGCGTTTAGAAAAAAGATAATTGTTTAAAAAACTAAAAATTGACAGAAATTTTACATTCCAAAATATACGGTGAGGAGAAAGGAGGGATTCCTCTTCTTGTGTTCCATGGTCTCTTTGGCATGCTCGATAACTGGGGAACCTTTGGGAAAGAAGCCTCAGACTTTTTTCCCGTACATCTGATTGACTTGAGAAACCACGGGAAAAGTTTTCGGGCAAACGAAATGGACTATCTCTCCATGGCCAATGATATTGCCAAATACATGGAAAGCCACCACATAGAAAAGGCTAATATTCTAGGACATTCTCTGGGAGGAAAAGCCGGGATACAGTTTTCTTTGAACTTTGGCAAAAAAGTGAACAAACTCATTGTCGTAGACATTGCCCCAAAAGGATATCCCCCTCATCATCAAGAAGTATTCTATGCACTGGATAAAGTAGACCCCTCTAAGGCAAAATCAAGAAAAGAGATCAAAGAAAAGTTATCTCTTTATATTTCCGACAAAGGGACGGTACAATTCCTCAGTAAAAATCTTTACAGAAACGAGGATCAAATTCTTCACTGGAGATTCAATCTGGACATATTACGAGAAAGATATAACGATTTTATCTCAAAAGGAATTTATGAAGGAATTTATGAAGGATCCACTTTATTTTTGAAAGGTGAACGATCTCATTATATCCTCCCGGAGGATTTTCCCGAGATAAAAAAACGGTTTCCAAAAGCAGAAATCGTTTCTGTAAAAAATTCTGGTCACTGGGTTCAGGTAGATAACTACATAGATTTTAAGACAGCGGTTTTTTCTTTTTTACTTGCCTAAAAGGGGAGTAAATAATTTTTTGGTATGGGACTTTTTCTTAACTTGTAGTATATAAACATTCGGTTATGGGAAAGAGATGTTTTATGGTGGGCTTTGGTGTTCTTCTTTTATGGTTGGCCTATATTTGGGGGAGCAACCTGTTGTTTAACAAAAACTACTCCCAGAGAGAGCTGGATATAATTTTTAGCCGGGCTGGGGTTCTCGCACCTAAGATGGATTCTATTACGCTAGAGGGTTTCCATGTCTATTATCTTACCAACGAAAGCCCGTCTATACATCTCTCCAAGTCTAGTAAGCCATACTTAATACTGTTACACGATAGCGGAAGAAATTCGGGGTATTTTATCGACTATTTCCTTAACGAGGAAATCAGCAAGAAGTTTCATATTATAGCCATTGACCGGATAGGATTTGGGAAGACTCATCGTGCATCCGACAACAAAAATATCCAGGAGTTTTCCCCGGAAACCAGAATATTAAACAGCAAAATCATAAAATCCATCCTTAACAGAGAAGGAAGACGTTCTGAGCAAGTACGGATTATTTCCACCGGAAGTTCCGCACTTGTTGCAGTAAAGGCCTATACCTACATGGAGGATTTGGCAACCAAAGCGTATCTTTTTTATCCTAAGGTAGACCCCAGATTTTTTGCCAGCAGGGGGTTCAGCAAACTCGTAACGTATGAGCCTGTCTCTTACCTCTTTCCCAGAAATTTTGTTAACAAGCACAAAGATTTGCTTCTTTGGGATGTTCCCAGAGACGAGAAAAGAGAAGAATTGTTTGACAGCCTGTTTAGGACAGAAGAGAAAATACTCAACAATAATTTCATAAAGCCGAGCCTCGCCGACTACGAGCCTGTTTATTTTTTTGTGACCCATCACAAATTCAAGGATAAGATAAAAGATATTACTGGTAAAGGAAAATTTAAGGTGGTGACCATAAAAAGAAAAAGTATATACCATAGACCGAGGTTTATTGTTAATGAAATTCTTGGTAACGAAAGTTATAAACTGGGAGGACCCCTTGAGTAGGAAAATTATTGCCCTAAACACCCGCTCCTCTTTGCTGGAGGAATAGGGTTGTTTTTTCGTGTCGTACTCCTTTTGAGGGAAAAATAATTTCTAAAGAAACACGCCTCGGTGATTTATTTTAGTACTTTGTATTGCATATTACTGTTTTTATTTATATATTCGCCAAAGCAAAGTACCATTATGCTTTGGTGCAAAAAAACAGTAAAAAATGAATACCGAGAATATAAAAGCGCAAATGCGTAAGGGAATTCTTGAATTCTGTATTTTGAGTCTTATATGCAAGAAAGAAATGTACGTTTCAGAATTGATTGATGGACTAAAAAACGGAGAACTTAACGTGGTGGAAGGCACGCTCTACCCTCTTCTTAACAGACTGAAAAATAGTAAATTTCTATCTTACAGATGGGAAGAATCTGCCAGTGGTCCTCCCAGGAAATACTATAAAATTACGGACGAAGGAAAACTCTTTTTGACCGAGCTGCAAAATACTTGGTATGAGCTTACGCAATCCGTAAAAAAAATAACTCAAAACTCTCATTAAATCCTTACTGTTATGAATAAAACTCTGTCTATAGGCCTTGCCGGATTCTCCTTTATTATAGATGAGCATGCCTACATAAAACTTAATGACTACCTCTCTGCACTGAGAAAAGCGCTAGAACCTTCCGAAGCAGAAGAGGTAATGAATGACATAGAAATAAGAATAGTAGAAATACTAAAGCACTCCATGAACCAGAGAGAGATCATTAACAACCAAGACATAGAAAAAGTTATTCTACAGCTCGGCAAACCGGAAGACATAGAAGAACAAGGAGAAACCTACCTCTCTGATCGTCGCACCATTCAGACGGACAAACAAAAAAAACAGTTATTTAGGGATCCCGAAAATACTAAAATAGGAGGAGTCTGTTCCGGTCTTGCCTACTATCTTGGGATAGAGGTTACATGGATGCGTCTCATATGGATAGCGGCTTTCTTTTTGCTAATTGCATTACACGGAAATCCGTTTGTTGTAGTTATCCTTTATATCATCCTTTGGGTGGTGGTACCCTATGCAAAAAACACCTCCGATTTTTTAAAAATGAAAGGTAGGCCCGTAAACTTTGATACCATAAAAGAAGAGTCTGCCAAAATGATTGAGTTTACGAAAGACTCAAACAATGATATCAACCGGGTATACGGAGAAAACAAATACCGTGCGCAATCTACCGCAAGAGGTTTAGGCAATTTTTTTCGGATTGTCTTTGGGGTATTTTTGGGTTTTATTTCTTTTTGCCTACTTATTTCTTCACTGGCCACTTTTGTCGCTGTTAATGCTTTTAGTTATTTTGGATTTGCAAATCTCCAATTTTACTTGGAAGATGCCCTCACCGGTTACCTCGGTGGTCTTGCCGTATTCTTAGTTTTATTTATCCCTGCCATACTCTTTGGGATTGCAAGTATCAAACTTATCAGCCCCCAAACCAAGATGAGAAATACAAAATATGTAGTGGGCACACTGGGGGGGGGGCTGCTCTTGGTCTCTGCCTATTTGGGAATAAAAATATCTGGTAACTACATACACTACTCAGGCGAAAAAACAGAAACAGAAGAACTCGCACTAGATTCTGCGCCGGATAGCATATTTGTAGGGGTAAAGCCGGTGAATATCCCGCCTTCGTTTACAGCTTATCCTCCCGAAATCTATTCAGACAAAAAAGAGGTGTACGAGAAAAATCCTATTTTTTTGGAAATCAAAAAAAATGACGAAGTAAAAACACCTTATCTGAAAATAAAAAAGGAAGCCAAAGGATATAATATTCCTCTAAGGTTACAGACTCCCATTGAAATCAGAAAAAATAATCTCAGAATACCCAACTTTATAAAATACCCTTTCAAAGACAGATTTAGAGATTATAAAGTGAGTTATGAACTCATAGTGCCTGAAAAAACTAAAATCACGACTGCTCCCAATTCTGACTTAATTGTCAATAACAAAAACACTGCGACAGCAAATCATCACGTTGGGATTTTGCTGGAAAAGCGAGAAATAAATCTCAATGGTTTTAAAATAAAATACGACAGCAGGATAGGGGACAGTCTTGAAATAAATGGAAAAAACTACTCCGAAACTGAGGCGGATTTACTCCTAAAAAAGAAAATAAAAATGACATGGGACAGCATAAGAAAAATGTATTTTAATGAACCTTAGATTTTCTTCTTCCATCGGAATTTTCGATTTATTTTCTTGAATTCATTTATAGAAATAGTATTTTTGTTCGCAAAGTTCAATTCTTTTACAATTAAAATGAAAAAAATACTCGGAAAACTGATCCTTAGACTAATGGGCTGGAAGATAAAGCTGCAGGGGGACGTAAATGATCTGGACAGATGTGTTTTGGTGGTCGCCCCGCACACCCACAATATGGATTATGTTCTGGGGAACCTTGCCTATTGGTCCTTAGGAAAGCCCTTGAAAATCATAATAAAAGATACCCATACCAAGGCTTGGTACGGAGGAATTGTAAAGGCTTTGGGAGGTATTGGGATCAACCGTCGCCAAAAGAACAATTTGGTAGAGTTTGTGGTCAATAAATTTAATAAAGAGAATTTCAGTCTGGTCATCACCCCGGAGGGAACCAGAAATTGGGTCTCCAGTTGGAGAAAAGGCTTTTACCATATGGCGCTGAAAGCAAAAGTTCCGCTGGTACTTGCTTCGGGAGATTTCAAAAGAAAAACCATATTGATCGGTTACAAAATACCCTATGAAAAATTGGTTTCCCAGTCCTACGAAGAAACAATGCTGGAAATACAAAATTATCTTACAGAAAATGATATACAACCCAAAGTACCGGAAAACTGGAATCCCAAAATATTTTAGATTTTTCCTAAATAAGGAAATCCTATGATCCATCCAGAAAGTACAGAGATTTTAAAAAATCTCAACGAAACCTGCGAGAGAAATCTGTCTGGGCTTCTTGGGATTCGGTTTGTGAAAGCGACACAGAATTTTCTTTCTGCCACTATGCCTGTAACACCTAAAATACATCAACCTTACGGAATGCTACACGGTGGAGCCAGTGTAGCATTAGCGGAAACACTAGGGTCTACCCTCTCTGCTCTGCATATTGACATAAAGAAATTTTATCCCGTGGGCATAAATATTAACTCAAATCATCTGCGTAGTGTAAAAAGCGGGATAATTACGGGAACAGCCTGTTTTATAAGGAAAGGAAACAACTTGCATGTCTCTCAGATAGAGATATTGGACAATAAAGGTAGGATAATCAACTATACCACGATGACCAACGCCATTCTACCTCACAAAAATGAGGGAGAAAATAATGTATTATGATCGTTTTTCGGCTTCCGGATGAAACAGTACTCTATACCACAGATCACTGTTTTTCTCACTGCTCTGTCCGCTTTTTTTCTTTCGATCTGAAAGCTAAAGCTAGTTTTTCCGGGCTTATCACGCCTCTTTCCCCAAAAGATTTTATGGAAACCAAATGGACAACAGAAAACGTGTATTCGGACACTTTGAAAGAAACAAAAACAGAATATCTAAACCGAGTCTTAGAAACGAAAAATTATATCCAAAAACATCAGTTAGAAAAACTTGTCCTGGCCAGAAAAAAAATAGTTTCTGCTCCACAATTAGATATCAAAAAAACCTTCTTGAATCTCTGTAAACTCTACCCCTCTGCCTTCGTCTATCTGTTTTCTTATCAAGGTGATCTTTGGATAGGTGCCTTTTCTGAAATTCTGGGGAAGTATAATAAAAAAACGCAAATCTTCATGACCATGAGCCTTGCGGGAACTATTGGTCTGAAAGAAGTATGGAGTGAGAAAGAAATACTGGAACAAGAATCTGTCAGTAAATATATCCATCATACACTTGAGGCATTTTCCGGAAATATACAAAAATCCGCCCCCTATGACCACCTCTCTGGAAACATAAAACATCTTTGTACGGACTTTTCTGTCCATTTATCACTGCCGGAGATTCCTTCTCTTATCCAAAAACTTCACCCTACCCCCGCTGTATGTGGATTCCCAAAAGACATTTCCCTAAAGGGACTCCACACTCTGGAAAATTTTGACAGAGAATACTACGCCGGATATTCACAAATAGACACTCCAGACTATTTGTATTATTTCGTAAATCTGCGCTGTGCAAAAATCTATAAAAACTCTCTGGTACTGTACCTAGGTGGAGGTATTACCCCCTTAAGCAACCCGGAAAAAGAGTGGCAGGAAACAGAAAGAAAAGCTAACGGACTGCTTGGTTCTCTCGTTTTTTCTTAGTTTTAAGTCCCAGCCGACTCCAAGTATCCAACACAATCACAAGAACAGTACCCAAAACAGAAGCCGACAAAGAAAAAACAAACTTGGTATTCTCCTCATGAAAAAACCCCAAATCCCAATCTATCACCAACAAATTATACCCGATAAGCAGGATAAAGATAACCAAAAATAACTTGTATAACCTTCTCATAGGACAGTGCTGACTTAGGTTCAAAAATAAAGATGAATAAGCTGGGCAAAATTTGCGGTAAAAAGCTTAATAGAAATGGTGAGCAATATAATTCCGAAAACCTTTTTGAAAACTTGAATGGTGCCTTCTCCCATCTTTCTTTCTATATAAGCCGCCGATCTTAGAACAAGATAGACAATAACGATATTGATTATAATCCCCATAGCAATATTTATATCATGGTATTCTGCCCTTATGGATAAAGTCGTGGTAAGAGTCCCTGCTCCGGCTACGAGCGGAAAGGCAATAGGTACTATAGAGGCAGAATTGGCTTCTGCATTTTTTTGAATCTCAATACCTAAAATCATTTCTACCGCGATGATAAATATCACAAAGGCACCGGCAATGGCAAAGGAATTGATATCCACTCCTAAAAAACTGAGCATCTTATTTCCTATAAATAAAAAAGAAATCATAAGAACTCCCGCTGCCAAAGCTGCTTTGGCAGCGTCTATCTTTCCGAATTTTTTATTGAGATCCACAACTATAGGAATACTGCCTATAATGTCTATTACTGCAAACAAAACCATCGTGGCAGAAAACATCTCTCTGATATCAAAATGCTCAAAAATCATCACAACGCAACGCAAGAAATATATGGTTCAGGCAAATGTATATTTTTTTCTTATCATAACCTACTCACACACTATCTAAAATAAGAAACTTCAGTTCCTTTTGATAGTTTTCCAGCCTTTCTTTTTCTGGATAAGGAGCATATTTTTGCCGATTGATTTTCTTCACCAAATTTTCATAGCGCTCAGAGAAATCACTCCCTCCCTTATATAATTTTTCCTTGGGAGAAAGCAAAGAGCAATGATTTTCGAAATTCGTTACAAACTCTCCAAACTCTTCAAAATATTCTTTATACTCTCCGGATTTTAGCTTTTTCTCGAGCTTTTCCAAAGCTTTCTGCACCACAAAATGGTCTTTTTTTACCTGTTTTTCTATTTCTTCTGTGCTTTCACTCGGATAATTTGCAGGAATATTTTTTCTCTTATTTCTCTTATTTTTCCAAAAAATCCCTCCCCCCAAAAAAAAGAGACTCACAAAAAACAGACCTACAAAAAACGGTTGTGAATAGAAGAAGCCCTTCTGAGAAGTATTTTTTCGGGAATAACTTTTTTCATAAAATACCCCCTGAGAACCTGCTTTATCACCAGAAACCGGAAGTCCTTGCAGATTTCCCTGTACTTTCAGACCCAAATATTTTTTTCCTAAACTCACATACCGAGCCTTTACGGGGTCAAAAAAAGAAAAATCCGACGTATTGATAACTAGATTTCCCTTGGTTTTTGGGACGATAATATAATGGGCTTCTATATAACCTTTGGTTTTGGAATTTTCTGTATCTATTTTTTTCTTCACATCGGGAGCATAGATATCACAAGGAGAGGAGGTCTTTAGATCCGGAAGAATAGACGCATTTAAGTTTCCGCTACCACGAACAGAAACCTTCAGCTCTACGGGTTCATTTATGTGAAGGGGTTTATTGGTTTTTATTTTTTTTAGCTTAATTTCAAAATTTCCCACTGCATTTTTGTATCCCGCGGGCTTTTCATCTGGAAGCTTTTTTACCTTTAGGTACTTTTTTTGCGTTCTCAACTTTATGCCAGAACGATTTAGCCTCACTACCGCTTCCGGGATCCTAACTGTTCCCAGGGATTTGGGCACCAACATAAACACCCCTAAAATCTGTGAGGACAGATCGGTCGCCGTGTCTTCTTTTATCACAGACCTTTTTAAACTTATGGGATAAACCTCCATCGTTTCTTGTGAAGAAAAATCTATATCCGATATTTTCAGCAAATGATTAAAATCTCTACTGTATGCCTTTACCGTAGCAATCACGGGTTCCTCGAGAAAGACCTCAGTAGGTTTTACCTCTATATCAACCATTATCTCGGGAGCATTTTTTTGGGGGGAAGGAGGGGAACCGAGCGACAGCCGCTCTGAAACTACAATATAAAAAGGTTCCGTCTTATATGTTTTCCCGCTTACCCTTACCAATGCAGAACCTATTTTTATTTTTCCTTTTTTCTTGGGTTGTAATCTAAAATGAGATATAATCCGTATTTTTTTTTCCTGAGTCTGGGAATCCAAACAAAAATTTTTACTCGCACCCGAACCTCTCACACTGAAATTTGAAAAATCGGGAAGCATAATGGGGGTTTCTCTTTCCTGGTCATTACCCTTAATCTCCAGAGACAAAATAAGATCTACCCCTTCTCCCGGCAAATACCTCGCCTTATCACTACTGAGATCAAGCGATACCTGAGCACAAATAAGAGACGAAAAAAAACTAAAAAAAAACTTTAAAATGCTCATCTACCAATCCTTTTCTTTGCTCCTCGGAGTAAAATAAGCGTTTCTATTCAGTATTCTTTTTGCCGTGTTGCTTTCTCTGGTCTGTATTTCTTTCAGCAGCCTCCCATCAGGGTCTGATTCTCGACCTCCCGAGCGCTTATTTCCCTTTTGCTCTCCCTTGTCTTGTTCTCCTTCTCCTTGAAAATCACCTATTTCTTTTGGCTTGTCTCCTTCTTTTGGACTATCCTTTTTTTGGTCTTGATTCCGCTCCTGATCTTGATCTGTTTTAGTACCCTTATTTCCTTCCTCTTTTTTGGAATTCTTTTGATTGACTCCCCGATTTTTTTTTGCTTGATTTTTTCTTCGGTATTTTGAAATTTGATAATTTTTCAGAATCTCTTCATTGTAGGGATCCAGCGTAAGCGCCTTCTTATAAAACTCGGAAGCGTTATCAAAATCCAGAGACTTCATATAAGCATTACCCCTGTTGTACAATACCGCTTTTTTATCTTCTTTGTTCTTTGCTAACGATTCTGCCTTTTTATAAGCCCGCTGGGCCTCTGAATATTCTTTTTCTCTATACAACGCATTGCCCAGATTATAATGGGCAGCAAAGTCCAGCGAATCAAACTTCAGAGCCTCATTGTACTTCGCTATTGCTGCAGGCAACTCCTTTTTATCGAAAGCCTCATTGCCTTTGTGTACACGCACATTGTACCCGCTCCTCTGCGCAATACCACAAAAAGAACAGAGCAAGAAAAAAAGCGCGTATAACCTACCCGTTCTACTTGGCAAAAACAAAGTTACCAGGATAAACGTTAATAAAATAGCATTCATATTGTTAAAGTTCGGTTAAAAGCTCCCTCTCCCCAATACCGATAAAAATAATAACCAATGCCGATAAAACAAATCCAATTTAAAGATTAAAATCTTTTTTAGGATTAAAAAGACAAAGAGAAAAGAAAAGAAAAAAAGAAAGAACCAAAAAATATTGAAAATAATGTCCGGACTCCCGGGATTCAATTATCACACGCGTATTTGTTTTTTTGTTTCTAAGCCACTTTACCAGTTCATTTTTCGCAAGATGGATATCATTCCCATCTATAAACACCCCTCCCGTAGAATTCGCCATGTTTTTGAGAGTCTGGGAAGCCCTTCTGGTCTGCACGACTTCTCCGTCCATATCTAATTTATAACCCATCAACTGACCATACATATATTCTGGAATTGGGGCTCCTGCTTCGGTACCTATGCCCACAGTAATGAGAGTGATTCCTTCTTTTTTTGCCAGATCAACAGCCTTATTCTCATTTCTCTCATTCTCTTCCCCATCCGATATTATGACTACAGTACGTGCTTCTTTAGGTACGTTTTTTAGTTTTTTGGCCACTACTTCTATTGCCTTCAAAAAGTCTGTACCCTGGACCCTAACTACAGAAGTTTCTATCGCCTCAACATAATTTTCTACAGCAGAAAAATCGGTCGTAAGCGGCATTATAGAAAATGCCTCCCCAGCAAATACTGCCAGACCTAACCTATCATTCCGGAGATCCGGAAGTATTTTTTTTATCAGCGCTTTTGCCCCCTCAAGCCTACTTGGCGAGATATCCTGCGCATTCATAGAGTTTGATACGTCCAGCAAAAAATAGATATTCTGAACTTTTTGTCTGACGGGGATTACCCCCTCTCCTTTTAATACATCCACCATAGACAGAATCAAAAAAAACCATCCTAAAAAATACAAAACAGGACTTATGCGAGAAAAAAAAGAAACCTCCGGCAAAACCTCTCCT
This sequence comes from Bergeyella sp., assembly GCA_030263285.1. Classification (GTDB taxonomy): domain Bacteria; phylum Bacteroidota; class Bacteroidia; order Flavobacteriales; family Weeksellaceae; genus SZYB01. Next base: position 108,055 of record SZYB01000003.1, on the reverse strand, counting down.
TGAAATTTCTCCTGCGCAAAATCAAGTCTTGCCTTTCTTCTCCAGAAAAAAAACCGAAATAATATTACGCCCAACGCAACAACAAACAAAAATAAAAATAGATAAAAAACATTTCCAAATGTATACCTCATTTATGTCCTCGTTTACAAAACAGTTTTATAAAAAATCCATCTCACAAAGGCATCAAAAATCAAAACTAAAATAGCAATCCACAAAAAAACTCTATACCACTCCTCGTAATGGTAGGTCATGTTTTTTTTCAATCCTGTTTTTTCCAGTTTGTCAATCCCTGCATAAACTTCTTTTAAATCCTTATTTGAAGTGGCTCTGTAATACCGCCCTCCCGTAATTTTAGCAATTTCCCGAAGTGTAGGCTCGTCTATGCTTACTTCTGCCTCTCGAAACATCAATTCTCCAAAAAAATCCAGAGATACCGGCATAAGGGCATATCCGTTGGTTCCTATCCCTATCGTATAAACCTTGATCCCTAAGTCTTTTGCAAGTCTTGCAGCCACCATGGGCGGGACTCCATTTTGCACAGTATTTACCCCGTCGGTCATCAGGATAATAATCTTGCTTTTTGCCTCGCTTTCTTTCAGGTGGGTAGCGGCTACCGCCAAGCCGTCTCCTATAGAGGTTCCCGGTTGTAACTCCATGGGGTCAAGCTGATCCAACTCCTCCAAAACAACCTCGTGATCAAAGGTTACAGGAACCTTAGAAATTGCCTCTGCTGCATAAGTGACCAACCCTATCCTGTCATCGGGTCTTTTTTTTACAAATTCTTTGGCAATGTCCCTTAGCGCCTCCAGTCTATCAGGTTCCAAATCCTTTGCCAACATAGAAAGCGAAACATCTATCGTAAGGATAATATCCACTCCCCTTGCATCTTCCCTGTCCTGAACTACAGTAGAAGTTCTCGGTCTTGCCAAAGCCAAGATAATAGCCGATAAGAGAATATATTTTGAGAACTTAAGAAGGAAAAGGACAGCAGAACTCCTCTTGTCCTTTTTGAGTCCTTCTACCGAAGGTAAAATAATTCCCTTTCGTTTTTTTTTGTACAAATCTTTTATTATAAGGGGAATAAAAAGAAAAAAAAGAAAAAAGAAAAAAGGGCTGCCAAACTCAAAATTCTCAAACATCTTTTCTCAATTTTTCAAAATCTACCTCCTCTAATGAACGTTTTACCCAAGAAATGGTTGCCTCTAGATCTCTCCTCATAATAAAAACATCGGGTCGCATTTTTGCAAATTTCACCCCATCTGCCCGACGAAATACCTCCCCTACCACCCTTTCATTCTCAGGTAATATTCTGCTGTTTCCCTTCAACTGAAGCAAAAGATCTTCGGTAAGTAAAACTTTTGCCGACACTCCGTACTGATCCGAAAGAAAATCTCTTATAATCTCCACAAGCTCTATATAAAAAGCTCTGGACTCTAATTTTTCTATGTATTTCTTCTTCTTTAGTTGGTGGAGCTTCTTTAATGTTTGATTTTTTATAATCAGAGGAGGGGAACCCCTGTGTCTGGCATACCTCACAAGCATAAATAAAGTTATAATGAGCGCTACAACGATAAAAAGGAACAATACATACCACTTATACAATTCCCAATACTCTGCAAGGCTCAATTTAATTTTTTTGTTATTCATGATATCGTAAGGCTCTTCACCTTCCTGGGTAGGGTTTGACACCTCAATTTCATAGGAAATTGTACTCTTTACACTGTCCCCTATTTTGATTTGTAATTCCGGAATTACAAAGCGTCCTTCTTCATCTATAGAAAACGTAATCTCCCTCACATAGCTCTCCTTCTTCTTGATAATACTATCCCTGAATACCTGGAAATGAAAAGGCAAAAGCTCATTTTTAGGACTTGCCATCACATCTTTGCCCTGCAAATTTTCTATTTTTATGGTATAGACCAGCGGCTCGCCCACGGTGGCTGTTTTTTTGTTTAACTGAGAAGTCAGCATTTGCCCCCTACTCGAAATACTGATAAAAAAAACCAAAAAAAATATCAGTATTCTGTGTTTTCTCTTCATTCTCATCTTTTTCTTCTCAAACTTTATTATTAAGAGCTTCTGCTCATGCCTTTCCCCTAAAATACTCTTGCAAAAGTTTCGTATACTCTTCCCCCGTAGACAACTCAATAAAGCCCGCATTAAAATTATCAAATACGGATTTTAAGTTTTTATTCTTTGCTTTTTTTTGCTCTCTGTATTCGTATCTCCACCTTGCATTTGAGGTGTTGATCCATACATCTCTACCCGTCTCTATATCCCTGAATAACACGAGACCTATATCCGGCATTTCTCTTTCCTTTTCATCTGATATTTTTATACCCAGGACAACATGTTTCTTTGCTACGGCACTCAGTTTTGTCGCTGAAAATGGATCTTCAAAATCCGAAATAACCACAACAAACGACTTTCTGGAAAGCTTTTTCATGACAAATTCTAATGCCTTGTCTAGACTTGAAATACAGGGATAATGATCTGATCTCAAAAGCTGTGAGATTATATGAAATATCTGCCTCGCCCCTTTTTTGGGAGGGAGAATCTTATGTACCTCATCCGAAAAAAGGACAAGCCCCACTTTGTCATTATTTTCTGCAGCAGAAAAACCCAAACTTGCACAGATCTCAGCAGCATAATTTTTTTTTAAAGTCTCTTTTGTTCCATAACGCATAGAGGCAGAAACATCTACTAAAAAGAACAAACTACATTCTCTTTCCTCCTCCATTACCTTTACATAAGGCATTCTGAAATGAGCGGTCTTGTTCCAGTCTATTCTTCTCACTTCATCGCCCGGCTGATAAGGTCTTACCTCAGAAAACGTCATACCCTGCCCCTTAAATACAGACCTGTACTCCCCAAAAAGAGCAGTATGGGTCTTTCTCCTCGTTTTTATCTGTATTTTCCTTATTTTCTTTATGATCTCCGATAGATCCATACATGCTATGCTAAAATCCCCCCCTGCTCTCTCTAGATCCGAGCATTATAGAAAATTCATGGTGCCTGAATTTTTGTAATAATCCTATCCACAATTTCTTCCGGATGCACCTCCTCGGCTTCTGCTTGAAAGCTAAGCCCTATCCTGTGTCTTAAAACGTCTTTTGCTAGGTGTTTTATATCTTCCGGAATCACAAAAGCCCTGTCATGTAAAAAAGCCCGTACCCTGGAAGCGATTGCCAGGTTAATGGATGCCCTGGGAGAAGCCCCATAGTTTATGTAACCTTTCATATCTGTAAAACCATAATCGGCGGGATAACGGGTGGCAAAAACAATATCGAGAATATATTTCTCCAACTTTTCGTCCAAATAAATCTGACCAATAAGCCCCTTTGCGTTTTTAATATCCTCCAAAGTGATGATATGGGAAATTTTAGTCCGGTGAGAAGTGGAGACCATTCTCATTATTTTTCTTTCGTCTTCAAAATCCGGATATCCCACCCTGCATTTCAGCATAAACCTGTCACTCTGAGCTTCCGGCAGAAGATAAGTTCCTTCCTGGTCTATGGGGTTTTGAGTTGCAAGAACCAAAAAAGGTCTGGGCAAAAAAAGAGTCTCCTCTCCTATCGTCACTTGTTTTTCCTGCATAGCCTCTAGTAAAGCAGACTGTACCTTGGAAGGTGCTCTGTTGATCTCGTCAGCCAAAACAAAATTGGCAAAGATAGGCCCTTTTTTTATTATAAAATTACTGTCTTTCACACTGTAAATGAGAGTCCCCACCACATCTGCAGGCAAGAGATCCGGCGTAAACTGAATTCTGGAAAAATCCCCCTGCACAGCATCTGCCAACGTCTTTATGGCCAACGTTTTTGCCAACCCCGGAACCCCCTCTAGGAGAATATGTCCATTACCCAGCAATCCGGTAAGAAGGGTATCCACCATATAACGCTGCCCTATGATTACCTTGTTTATCTCCTCCCTAAGTTTTGAAAATTTTCTGTTCCGCTCCTTTACATTTTCGTTAATCAAGCGAATATCTTCCGATTGTTGGTCTGACTTATCCATTTCTTTCTGGTGAAAATATGAGAGGGCAAAATTGCAATAATTAGTCCAGAAATAAAACGTACCCAAGAAAAACACAAGTTAAAATTTGTTAAATATAATGCCTTTTTGATCACTTAATTACTTTGATAAATGGCAAAATAAACATCAAAAAAGATGAAAATTATGTTTATATCAACTTAGTCTACATAAGGATAAACATTCCATAAACAAATTCATTATTAGCTCGTTATAATTTATTTACGTCTGTTATTTATGTCCATTAAAAATTGTCAAAAATAGCACACACTTCATTATGGGTTATTATACTCTTTGACATTATGGTCTTATTTCATTAGTCTGCCTACATTTGCATTTACAATAAATAACTCTAATTTTGGTCTCAGCTCGGGAGATCCGGAAACAAGCTATGGAATATCACTTTCTCATCCACAAAAAGACAAGGCAAAACCTCATAGACAATTTAAGAGACACATCTCCTGAGGAATTATGTGCAGTTGCAGAGGGATATAGCAATACTATTTTTTGGAATATCGCACACTGTCTCGCTACCCAGCAGCTTTTGCATTATTATCTGAGCGGCAACCCTTTCCGAACAGATGCCTACTGGATTAATACCTTTAAAAAAGGAACACTGCCGCCACCTGAAATAGAAAAAGCCAAAATGGAATATCTTGCCTATCTTCTGGAGGAGTCTGCAAAGATCCTTCGGGCAGATTATCAATCGGGACTCATGAACCAGTACGAGAGTTATCACACTAGCTTTGGTTTGGAAATCAGAAATATAAATGAAGCTATTGTGTTTAATAACATGCATGAAAGCCTGCATTATGGCTATATAATGGCACAAAAAAGGGCTGTGCAGAAAGCACAAAATATTACCCGATGAAAGAAGAATATATATTTGGGATAAGACCTGTTTTGGAAGCATTAAAGGCAGGGGAGACCCTCGACAAAATATTTGTACAAAGTGGTCTGCAGGGAGAAAATATTTTGGAACTGAAACAAAAATTAGCCCGGGCAAAACTCCGGATTAATTATGTCCCTCAGGAAAAACTTAACCGTCTGACCCGAAAGAATCATCAAGGCGTTGTTGCCTTTCTGTCTCCAATTGTGTTTAATGACATAGAAAAGCTATTGCCTAAAATATTGGAGGAACAAAAGAACCCCATTTTTCTCATTCTCGACAGACTGACAGACGTAAGAAATTTTGGCGCACTTTGCAGAACCGCAGAGTGTGCAGGAGTATCTGCCATTATAATACCGGAAAGGGGAGCTGCACCCATTGGTTCTGACTCTATAAAAACCTCCGCCGGTGCATTATTTAACATTAAAATATGCAAGGAGAAAAATCTTGCCCACACACTGGATTTCTTGCAACAATCCGGCATCCTTGTATATTCTTGTACAGAAAAGGCGCAGAAACTGGTATATCAGGTAGATTTCTCTGAGCCCTGTGCCTTGGTTTTGGGAAATGAAGAAACCGGTATCTCAAAAGAACTCCTACATCATAGTGACGAAAAAATAAAACTTCCCATTTATGGAAAAACCCAATCTCTTAATGTTTCGGTGGCCGGGGGAGCTATTTTGTATGAGGCTTTGAGGCAACGTTTAAATTCTTAAATTTGTGAGTCTATTATTCGTATAATTCGCCTTGTATAAAATAAATGAGAAAAAAAATTATCTACTCGGTTTCTCTGCTAATAACTCTTTTTGCTGCCTGTAAAAAAAACACTTCTGTCTCCCAACAAAAGGGGAAGATAGAAAATTCCGTCCCGTTCCAAAATGCGGAGAAACAAAAAACAAAAGAAAGAAAAAAACCGGCTATATCGGATTCTGCCGGAGTGTATACGCAATCTTTCATTCTGGAAAAAGGAAAGACCTATCCTTTTACCACTTTACAAAAAGAAATCATTACCCTTACCGCTCCCACGGGAGAATCTCAAAAGCTGTTGAGCGAAAGTCTTGATGAAATAACTTTTACTGTCGAAGACATTGTTGACAATATTTATAACATGAACATTCATTTCAATCGTAAAAAAACCTCCCAAACAAGCGAAGGTAAGACCGTATTGATAGACACAAAACATGCCGCCCCTAAGGATGAAAATCTGAAGAAAAAATGGATGACAGACAAGGCGCTTACCGGAAACACTCTTAAGATGAAAATGGAAGTAAGTGGAAAGATACTCTCCATAGAAGGCTTTCAGCTTATATATACGAAAGTTTCCGATGCACTTAATAAAATTGTGAAAGACCATAAAATAAAAGAACAACTTTTGGAGGAAACAAAGCAACGCTTCAATGAACCTTCACTGATAGATCAGTTCTCAAAGAATATTTTGATCCTCCCAACAAAGGGAGCCAAAATAGGAGAAGAATGGAAACGAACAGAAGATCTTACTCCCGATGGTAAGGTAAAACTGCATACCACCTATATTCTAAAAAAGGTGGAAAACGGTATGGTAGAAATTTCTGTGAAGGGAGGCATCCCCAGACAGTCTCAAAAGCAAAAACAAAATGGAATAACATATACTGTAAGTTCCGAAATGAGTCAATCGGGAACATTAAGGTTCCTCCAGACGTCCGGGTGGATTGACTCACAAAATATCTTGATAAAAACTGTTCAGAAAGAAAGCATGACCGACGGCAAGAAAACCCAAAGCATGATCTCCAACACACAAACCAGACTGATCATAAACCCGTAAAGAATATATCCAGAAAAAATGACATATTTTCTAGAATTTTTATTTTTCTGTATCCTTTTCTACTATATCTGGAATATCATAAAAAAGAAAATTATAAAGAAGTTTTTTTTCTTTCGGAGAGATGTTTCATCGGATAAAAACCCTACTCATCGTTCTAGTAAGGAAAAAAAAATCCATTGGGATGCGGAGACTGTGGATTATGAAGAAGTAAATGAAGAAAATCCTCCTCGTTAAAGTATTTTTGGAACGGCATCCCTATTCATCCTTTCATTTTATGCTAAAAAAAAACTCCTCTTTGCCATTTATAACAGGTAGCGGTGTTTTATTCTTGCTACTTGCCTTTGCTTATTGCTATCCCGTACTTCAAGGAAAAAAACTTTTTCAGCATGATATAGTACAATACAAAGGAGGTGCGAGAGAATTACTTGACTACAGAGAAAAAAACGGAAAAGAAACCTACTGGACAAATTCCATGTTTAGCGGAATGCCCACCTATCAGATGGGAGCCCAATTTAGAGGAGATCTTATCAAAAAAATAGACAATATCCTTCTCAGCCTACCCAAGCCCGTAAATTATTTTTTTCTTCTCTATGCCGGTTTTTTTCTTCTGGGTATGATAGTAGTAAAGAACTGGAAGCTTGCTCTTTTAGGAGCTACTTTCTTCGGTCTTTCTACCTATTTCTATATCATAATTGCCGTGGGACACAACGGAAAGGTACATACTATTTCCTATTTTGCACCGGTCTTATCGGGCATTTTTCTCATTTATTTTAGGAAAAGCTACCTGTGGGGATTTATATTGACCAGTCTTTTTATAGGGTTACAAATTTCTGCCAACCATCCCCAGATGACCTATTACCTTTTTATCGCCGTAGGAGTACTCATCTTTTCAGAAGCTCTTCGGATGTTTTTTAAAAAAACATCCGCACGTCATTTTTTCTTATCTACAGGGATTTTTATCTCATCCTGTGTGCTTGGAGCAGGAATGAATTCTCAGAGAATTATGGCCAATGCAGACTATGTAAAAGAAACCGTACGGGGGGGGAAAATACTTTCTGGTAAAGATACCGACAACCATAATTCTCAAACATCCGGAATGGATAAAAAGAACCTTCTTATGTGGAGTTATGGCAAACTTGAAACCCTGAATCTGTTTATTCCCCATCTTATGGGAGGAGGAAGTCAAGAAAAAGAATCCGAAAACATATCCGAAGGCCTGCAAAAAGTTTTGGACGAAAACATCTCTACAGAAGAGCAGTATGACCATGCTATAAGGAAAATTTCTGAGAATGTCTCCAGTCTTACCTATTGGGGGGATCAGCCTATGACTTCAGGACCTGCTTACCAAGGTGCCGTTGTTATTTTCCTGGCAATAATGGGCTTTTTTCTGATCGCTAAAAGACACCGTTACTGGATGCTGTTTTCAGCGGTTCTTGTTATAGGACTCGCATGGGGAAACCATTTTTTACCCCTTTCAGATTTTTTTATCAACTACATTCCTTTATACAATAAATTCCGCGCCCCTTCTTCTATTTTGGTGGTGATAGAATTATTGTTCCCTCTGGTGGCCATTATGGGACTGCACCGTTTCTTTTATTCCGGCGAAAATGAGCATTCTGTCCGTTCTCATAAGATTATTTTGTTGGGATGCAGTATTGGAATCACAGGGATCACATTCCTACTGTTGATTTTTGGAAGATCGCTGTTAGCCTTCTCTACTGAACCCGAAAATGCTTATCTTCCCACCTACATCCTAGACTATCTCAAAAATGAACGCTATCATCTTTTCAGGAAAGACGCTATAAAGGCGATTTTCTATGTAGTCTCTGTATTTCTAATACTTTTTATGTTCCTTAATAAGATAGTGACAAAAAACACAGCCATCTTGACAGTGGGATTGCTCAGTCTCTTTGATCTATGGGGTGTCAACAGACGATACCTCAACTCGGATAATTTTGTAGATAAAATTTTTGCCGAAGAACCCTTCCAGACAGAAAGTTCTGAATATCTTCTCACAAAAGCAACAGAGAACCCTGCCCTACAGTCTATAGTGAGTGCCATTCCCGTGAACAAGACACTTCAAATGCTATCCGAAAAAGACCCTTCTTATTACCGGATATTTAACCAAACTCTGGGAACTTTTAACGAGACCAACACCTCACATTTTTCTTCCTCCATTGGAGGATACCACGCGGTCAAACTACGACGGTATGACGACCTTATCAATACTTATTTTTATACCTCGAACAATATCAAACAGATGCAAATTCCGGAAGTACTCAATATGCTCAACACCAAATACATTATAGGAGGTCCTTACTTTGAACCTAAAGTACAAATCAATCCTTTGGCCAACGGAAATGCCTGGTTTGTCTCTCGGGTGAACTTTGTCTCGTCTCCTGATGAAGAATTAGAATCCATAGGAAAAACGGTTACCAAAAGGATGGCTGTAGTGGCAGAAGAAGACAAAAAATACTTTATAAATAAGCCATTAGCCGCAGATACAACCGCCACAATAACACTAAAAAAATACAGCGCAGATGAGCTGGAGTATAATAGTGAAAGCCTTACCTCCCAACTTGCCGTATTTTCTGAAATATATTACAGTAAAGGCTGGAAGTTGTTTATCGACGATGTAGAGGTTCCCTATATCAAGGCGAATTATCTTTTGCGAGCCGTTTATGTTCCAAAAGGGAAACACAGAATACGAATGTTTTTTAACCCCGAAGTAATACAGAAAGGAAAAATATTCTCCCTGCTCGCTTTTGGTCTTTTTATTATTCTAAGTACGGGAGGAATCTTTTATCTGCATTTTTACCGAAGGCGTACCCATTGACAAAAATTACCCCACTTTGAATGAGTTAAAAAAAATACTCATCATTACCTATTACTGGCCTCCCGCTGGAGGACCAGGGGTACAGCGGTGGGTAAAATTCGCAAAATATCTTCCAGAATTTGGGTGGAAACCTGTAATCTATACTCCCGAAAACCCCAATTATCCTCTAACAGATAACAGTCTAAAAAAAGACTTCCCCACCCCGATCGAAATAATCAAAACCAAAATTTGGGAACCCTACAGGATTGCCGAAAAACTCAACCCAAAAAATAAAAAATTTAAGGCTGGGCAATTTGATATTGGGAGTGAACAAAACTGGAGATCCAAATTATCTCTCTGGATTCGCGGTAATTTCTTTATTCCCGATGCGAGAATTTTTTGGGTAAAACCCTCTGTACACTACCTCTCCCAATACCTGAAAAAAAATCCTGTAAAAGCGGTGATAACCACAGGACCTCCCCATTCACTCCACCTCATAGGGCTTGAGCTGAAAAGAAAAAACCCTCACCTAAAATGGCTTGCCGACTTTAGAGATCCCTGGACAGACATCTCTTATTATAAGCACCTGAAACTCTCTTCCAGATCCGATAAAAAACACAAACAATTGGAATCTGAAGTACTAAAAAATGCCGACATTACCCTTGCCACGAGTTTTACGGACTGCGAGAATTATAAGGCCAAAGGAGCCCGTGCTTTTTGTATAACCAACGGATTTGATCATCCTGTGTACTCCTCCTCCCTCAGCACTACGGATAAATTTACCCTGAGCTATATCGGGATACTGGAGCAACTACGTAACCCAAAAATCCTCTGGCACACTTTAGAAACTCTCCTCCGGCACTATGATGACTTTAGAGAAGAGTTTAGACTCAAGTGGGTAGGAAAAATAGATGATGCAATCCAAAGAGATATAGAAAAATATCACCTATCCAGAGTAACAGAATCTTTAGGATACCTTTCCCACGAAGACTCCTTAAAAGAAATGCAAAACTCTGATCTTCTAATTATTACCAATTTCTCTCAACCTTCTTCCAGAGGAATAATCCCCGGAAAATTATTTGAGTATATGGCCTCAGGCAAAAAAATACTCTCTTACGGACCCAAAGGAGCCGATGTAGAGAAGATACTTGAAGCCTCCGGGGCGGGAAAGCATTTTGACGATACTCAAGGGGACGCGATGAAAGAATACATTATCTCCCAGTACTTACAGTGGAAACAGCATATCCCCCCCTCTCCCACAAAAAATATAGAGATATATTCCAGAAAAAACTTAACTCAAAAACTCTCGGAACTCCTCTCTACACTTCCAGAAAACTAGGAAAACCGTGATCCTGATTATAGCCAACCCTGTGCCCTCATCCAGTCGTCATTGTAGATTTTCGCAATATACCTGGAGCCGTGATCATGAAGAAGCACAACGATAATATCTTTTTCGGAAAACCTGTCTTTCATCTGTACCAGTGCCGAAATTGCGCTCCCCGCAGAATATCCACAAAAAATGCCCTCCTCTCTAGCCAGCTTTCTCGCATATATTGCCCCGTCCTTATCGGTTACCTTCTCAAAATGATCAATTACCGACATATCATAATTCTCAGGAATGATGTCCTCTCCTATTCCTTCTGTAATATAGGGGTAAGCATGATCATAATACAGCCTCCCCGTCTCATGAAATTCCTTGAGAATAGATCCGTAGGTATCTACGCCTATTATCTGAATAGAAGTGTTTTTTTCTTTAAAAAACCGAGCACATCCCGTAATAGTGCCTCCTGTACCCGCCCCTACCACAAAGTGAGTGAGTTTTCCGCGAGTCTGTTTCCAAATCTCCGGAGCCGTATGCTCATAATGTGCCTGTCTGTTGGAGAGATTATCGTATTGGTTTACGTACCAGCTGTTGGGTGTTTCTTTTGCTAATCTTTTAGATACGGAATAATATGACCGCGGATCAGTAGGTTTTACATCTGTAGGGCAAACAACCACTTCTGCGCCTACCGCCCTCAGCATATCACATTTTTCTTTAGACTGCTTATCGTTCGTTACAAAAATGCACCGATATCCCTTTACAATAGAGACCAAAGCTAAACCCATCCCCGTATTCCCAGAAGTTCCTTCTATGATAGTTCCTCCAGGCTTGAGTCTTCCGTCCTTTTCTGCATCTTCCACCATTTTTACAGCCATCCTGTCTTTTACAGAATTTCCGGGATTGAAAAACTCCACCTTAGCCAAAACCAAAGCCGGGAAATCTCCACCCAACACCTTGTTAAGCCTCACCAAAGGGGTATCGCCTATGGTATCTAGAATAGTGTTTGCATACCCCATAAATTCATTATTATTACAAATATATTTTTAGGTGCTAAATAAAGACTAATCATATTTAATGGCCTTTATAGGAGAAATTTTACTGATTAGACAACTGGGAAGTACCAACGCAAGAGCAGAAAAAAACAACATCCCAAAAGAAATAAGAACAATAAAAAAAGGATCCAGATCCACCGGAACTACACTCACATAATAATTCTCAGGATCTAATTTTATAATCCCAAAAAATTTTTGGAAAATAAGCAACCCCAATCCCACCATATTCCCTATCACCAGCCCAGGAATCATAATGACCAAAGTATAGCCTATAAAAATTTTTCTTATTTCCTTATTGGTAGCCCCCAAGGTTTTTAATACTCCTATAGAATGGGTTCTCTCTATAATGAGAATAAGTAATACCATAACAATATTGATAACCACTACCAACAGCATTATACCAATGATAAGAGTAATATTGGTATCAAAAATCTCAATCCAATCCAAAATTTGTGGAAACAAATCAGAAATTTTTTGGGCATAATTCTTATATCCGATATAATCCTGTACTTTGAGATATACCGTGTCTACCTTTCCTATCTCGTCCAGGTAGATTTCTATCCCTCCTATCTCATGATTTTTGAGTCCGAGAATCTTTCTCGCATGCTTTATATCTCCCAAAACATAGAGATCGTCTATCATCTTGATATCGGTTTTGTAAATCCCCGAAATCTTAAATTTTCTATACAGTACTTTTCCTTTCTCTTCCTTGGAAAAAAGAACCACTACACTGTCGTTGAGTTTTTTGTTAATGGCAGTAGCTATTTTTTTTGAGAGCAAAATATCATTCGACAAAGTGTTCTCACTGAACCTGGGTATCTCACCCTCTAATATAAATCTGCTGAATCGTTTTCTGTTAAAATCTTCTGATATCCCCTTAAAAATAATTCCCGAAAAACTATCTTCCGTACGTATTATCCCATTGGACGTAATGAATTTCTGTACGCATGCCACTCCCGGAATTTCCTTTATTTTTTTTACACCGAGCGACGAGGTATCCAAAACAGAAGAATCATAGGAAGAATTCGACCGAAATGATTTTATGACTATCTCGCCGCCAAAATCTCCCAAACTATTTTTTATTGCATTTTTTGAACCTAAACCCGTAGCCACGGTAATGAGAGAAATAGTAATCCCCAGAGCCACCGACATCCTACCTATGAATACAATGATCTGGGAAAGACTGTTCTTCTTTCCTTTGAAAGAAGCGATCTTGAGGACAAAGTATATAGGGAACTTCAAAATTCAGATTGTTTGATTCCCCAAAAGTAAAAATTTAGATTATTAAAATGTATCCCCCCACGTGCTCTACTTTTTTTTCTTCCTGTTGATTTCATCAAGTAATTTTTGAGGAAAAGAAATATCAGCTCCTCTTTTGTTTAAAAGATCTATAGATTTCTCCGCAAACATTTTTGCCTGAGTATCTTTTCCATTCAGAAAATATAATTTTGCCAAAACATAAGAAGTTTCAGGATCTTCCGACTTCATGTGCAACTTTTCTGCCCACTCCAATGCCTGTTTCAGGGCATGAGGATCTTTTACATACTCAGAAAAAATAAAAGCCGCCAGCAAAAGTTCTTTTTGAGGTACCACACTTCCATCTTTATAATATTTTATGGCTGCTTTGGCATACGCCTTGTACTTTCTCTGCGAAGGATAATAAAGAACTCTGTACCTGTTGAGAAATTCCTCTGCTTTTTCCTTGGGGACTATTTTCTTTGCTTGATTCATAAATTTCTCCTCGTTGAGTTCTTTTTCCCCGTCCATAAGTTTCTCCAAAACAGGATTGAGCTTAAAACCCAAGTCCAGTTTTTCATACTCAGAAAATGAAACAATACCCGAAATAGTTTCCTTATTTTTTTCAAAAATCTTATAACCCGGATCCTGAGAAGACCTCAGATGATACAACAGCATAGAAAGTTCTTTAGGGTCTGTTATTTTTTCCTCCCTCACCTTGAAATACCTTTCCGAAACCTCCTTTGCAAAGGAAGGATTACCCTCAGCAACCTGAAAAAAAAGATTGATCAAAAACTTAGGATCTTTATCTCCCTCGACAAATCTCTCTCTTTGTGAAACATAGGTTTTCTTGGTTTCCGCAGCCTGCTTACCCAGTTCTATAAATTCTTCTTTTTCCGTGTATCCTGTCGATCTCAACAGAATATCCCCGGAACTATCAAAAAACAAATAAGTAGGAAACGCTCTTATATTATATCTTTTTGCCATTTCTTTTCCCTCTCCTTTTTCTACATCAAAGCGTGCGTTGATAAAATTCTCATTGTAGTAGTTACCCACACTCTCCAGGGAGAAGACGTTTTTTTTCATCTGTATACAAGGGCCACACCATGAAGCATAAGCATCCACAAAAACGAGTTTTTCTTCATTCCCAGCTTTTTTTAAAATTTCGTCAAATGACGCATTCTCAAAGCGTATTCCTTTCTGAGAAAATATTGTAATTGAGAACAAAAAAAGAATAAAAAAAAACAGACGGTCAACAAAATTGAATATCATAGAAATAAAAACTTTAAAAATAAACTTTAACGAGTGTAAAGTATAAGTGTAAATCTCCCACCGACCACGGGGGATAATAAAAACTCCGACACATAATGGCGCCAGATATTTCGTGGTTCCTCCAGGAATCGAACCAGGGACACACGGATTTTCAGTCCGTTGCTCTACCAACTGAGCTAAGGAACCCTCTCAGGTAGTGCAAATATATAATCTTAGATTTTGCTATGCAAGTTTTTTCTGCCGTATTTTTTTGTCTGACCCTTGTTTCGTTTCTGTCGCCTGTTCTCTCTGTATCTGATCGCTTATCTCATCCAGGACAGGCTTTATCGTGCCCTCCGGAAGCTCGCTAATACGAATATACATAAGCCCGTCTATAGCATCGTTAAAACTGGGATCCACGTTAAAGGAAATAACCTTTGCATTTTGCTTTATATATTTTTTAATTAGTACCGGCATTCTCATATCCGGCTCCAGGTCATCTATTATCTTATCTAATTTGTTCACATCGGATTCTACCTGATCAAAAAACAAACTCTTATCTCTGTCGCTCAACCTTACCTTAAACTCATTTTTGGGATGTACGTACTGGGCTACGGCGGCGTCATAATAATTTGAACGCATAAACTCTATCATAAGCGATTTTGAAAAATCGGAAAACTTATTACTGATACTTACCCCTCCCATTAAAAACTTATGATCCGGATTCCTCAGACACACGTGCACAATCCCTCTCCAAAGTAGAAACAGAGGCAAAGGTTTTTGTTGGTATTCTTCTGTGATGTAAGCTCTCCCCATCTCTATCACCTTCCTGAAAAAAGGGCGAAGCTCAACATCAAAATCAAAAAGAGAAGCAGTATAAAACCCCTCTATCCCGTGGCGTTTCATCACCTCTTTACCCAACGCCATTCTGTAGGCTCCCACCAGATTCTCTCCTTCATTATCCCAGAGAAAAAGATGGTGATAATGTTTATCATACCGATCCAGATCAAAAGGCAGATTACTCCCCTCTCCCACCGCCCGGAAGGTAAGCTCTCTTTGCCTCCCAATCTCCCTCATCACGGAGGGAATCTCATCATAAGTAGAAAAATATACCTCATAATTTCCATTGGAAAACAATAACTTATCCATACTTCTCAACCGAGCAACATCCTTTTTCAGATCCTCCTTAGGAGTTTCTTCTATGATATTGGTCACAATATTCTCCTCCTTTGCAATAGAAAAATTTTGCTTTAGGTCTCTAAGATTGAGTATTTTGGCAAGCGACTTTCTTTTTTCGTAATATGATTTTAGCATATAGACCTTATTCTGGAGAAAAGTCCCCAAATCTTCCACACTTTCCTGTTCATCCATCTGCTTTACACTCAGCGCTCTTCCAATTCTTATTTTTATAGGAGAGTGACGCGTTCTCATCATCTCGGAGGGAAGAAGCAACGTTTGTAAATCGGGATGGAGCCTTGCCATCTGATAAAAAAACGAACTGTTTTTCGCATGAATGTACATGGGGACTACCGGCACCCTGGACTTTCTTATAAGCTTAAGAATAGGAACTTCCCAGGTTTTGTCCCGTATCTCTCCCTCTGCATTGTTTTTATTGGAAACCTCCCCCGACGGAAAAATACCCACACCCCCCCCCTTCTCCAGATGCCTGAGGGTCTCAAGCACCCCTCTAGCACTAGGTCTGACGTTTTTTCGTTTTCCTTCAAAGGGATTTACCGATAAAACATAAGGCTCCATAGGTTTTATTTTTTCCAGCAAAAAATTGCCCATAATCTTAAAATCCGGACGCACCTCCGTGAGGATTTTACACATTAAAATTCCGTCTATTGCACCCAGTGGGTGATTCGACACCAAAATAAAGGGACCCGACCTCGGGATTTTTTTTATATCCTCCTCAAAAATAACATACCCGATTGACCTTTCCCTCACAAAGGAATCAAAAAATGACTTTCCTTTCTTGTCTTTTAGCTTATCGTAGAGCAAGTTTACCTTCTCCAGTCCCAAAAGCCTCATCACGGCAGAGGCAACAATCCCCCTCAAAAAACCCCACTCAGACAGACCCGCCACATCTATAATATCTTGCTTGGAAAAAAGACTCATGTTTACTGTATATGCTAAACAAAGTTTCTGTACACTATCTGACGAACATCCCGAAAGACCTGCTCAAGAAGTACCCTCCCCCCTGGGAAAAGATTTCCCACATCTTTTGTTGCTCCGTCTCTCACCGTCAATAAAGATACGCTTTTTATAACCTCCACGCTGAAAATCTTCTCAAGAATATTTATTGTATTCTCTATGTTCCCGTACTTGTCCTCAATACAAACTACGAAGGAAATCGCCGAGCTCTGCATAAGATGAACCCTCATTTTTTCCCTTGCTAAGACAGAAAATAAAGTATTTATACTCTCTTCTGTAACGAAAGAGAAATCTCTTGTTTTCAGCCGTAGCAATATCTGATTCTCTTTCAGAATGTACATCGTTTTTTTCTTACTTTTATCCGAATCACTAATCTTGGTTCCCTGCTTTTCTGGCTCCGAAAACGACTTTACATACAGCGGAATGTTTTTTTGCTTAAGGGGCTGGAGTGTCTTTTCATGAATTACACTCGCTCCATAGTATGCCATTTCTAAGGCTTCTTCATAAGAAATGTAAGGCAATACCTCTGGGTCCGAAAACTTTTTGGGATCTCCCGTCATTACTCCGGGTACATCTTTCCATATAGTCGCTTCTTTTGCATTGAGGACGGAAGAAAAAATAGCTGCGGTGTAATCCGAGCCCTCTCTCCCTAGGGTGACCGTAAAATCATTTTTATCAGACCCCAAAAACCCCTGTGTTACATAAAGAGTATCTCCGGCTAATTTTTTGATTTCCTCCTCTGTCCTACTCCAGTCTACAACCCCTTCTCTATAAGTACTGTCTGTCTTTATAAAATTCCTCACGTCTAACCACTTATTTTTATACCCCTCCTCTTCCAGGTATATGGAAACCATAGAAGAAGAAACTCGCTCTCCCACCGAAACCACCTGATCGTAAAGAAAATTATAGTCTCTGTTTTTGTGCTCTTCTGCCAAGAACTCTTTCAACTCCTCAAAAAAACGGGAAATTCTCCTCATTCCATTTTTATTTTCCGGAAACAACTCCCCAGCCACCGACAAATGATTTTGCTTTATTTTTTCCAATCCGGGTACATAATCTCTTCCTCCACAATACTCCGAGACTATCTCTTCCAGAGCATTAGTGGTCTTTCCCATTGCTGAAATGACCAATATTCCTGTAAAAAAAAACTGCGTTTTTACTATTTCGGCTAGATTTATAACCCCCGAAGCATCAGATATTGATGCTCCCCCAAACTTGTATACCCTCATAGCTTTATATTAAAAAGACTCGCAAAAATAGAAAATTTACCCCACAAAAATATCTCTGCCTCACAAGTACACCCCGAGGGATATACATTTTGTTTTTAGGAATGAAATTACGAAATTCGGGTTCTGATCACGGAAATACTCCTTGACTAAATTTATTACGGAAGACTACATGTGTTATGGAAGACTACAACTTGCAGACTCTGGGTGAATTCACCATAGAAAAACAGAACGACTTTAAATATACTTCCGGAGAGCTTTCCAGGCTGTTGAGCGCGATAAAACTTGCCTCAAAGATGGTAAATAGAGAAGTAAACAAGGCGGGCATTGCCAATATCACAGGCCATGCAGGAAAGACCAACATTCAGGGAGAAGATCAGCAGAAACTTGATATTCTGGCGCATAACATCTTTATAGAAGCCCTTTCGCAGAGGGAAGTGGTGTGTGGAATTGCCTCGGAAGAAAGTGATGATTTTATAGAAATTCAACCCAGTAAAAACGGACACCTCAGTAAATATATCGTGCTGATTGACCCACTTGACGGATCTTCTAATATTGATGTAAATGTCTCAGTAGGTACTATTTTTTCTATTTACAGAAGAATATCACCGCCCGGCTCTCCCGTGAAAATACAAGACTTTCTACAAAAAGGAATCTGTCAGGTAGCCGCCGGATACGTTGTGTACGGTTCCTCTACCATGCTCGTGTATACCACAGGACACGGTGTTAATGGATTTACTCTGGACCCAAGTCTCGGCACCTATTACCTTTCCCATCCCAATATTACCTTTCCTAAGACCGGAAAAATATACTCTATAAATGAGGGTAATTATATAAAATTTCCCCAGGGGGTAAAAGATTATATCAAGCATTGCCAGAAAGAAGAGGAGGACAGACCTTATACGTCCCGGTATATTGGTTCTCTTGTTTCGGATTTTCACAGAAATATGATAA
Source organism: Bergeyella sp. (assembly GCA_030263285.1). GTDB lineage: Bacteria > Bacteroidota > Bacteroidia > Flavobacteriales > Weeksellaceae > SZYB01. The sequence goes on along the minus strand of SZYB01000003.1, from coordinate 89,327 downwards.
AGGGAGGCATCTACATCTATCCCTCCACCTCCCAGTCTCCCAATGGTAAACTAAGGCTCCTCTACGAATGCAATCCTATGGCATTTTTGGCAGAGCAGGCAGGCGGGAAATGCAGTGATGGAGAAAAGAGAATTATGGAAATAACACCCTCAGCGCTACACCAGAGGGTACCTTTCTTCTGCGGCAGCTACTCTATGGTGAAAAAAGCAGAACAATTTATAAGAGAAGCCCAAAGACAAATCCTTTGATGATTTTTCACCTTGCCTCACAATATTTTTTGCTTTGCCAATAAAATATTCTTACAAGTAAAGTCCTAAATACCGCGTCTAAAAAATCAGGATTAACTGCATCGGAACTCTCCTTAGTGTACAGGTCCCCCTCGGATCCGTATAATCTGCCTTAAAAAGATTTACCTTTTCTCTTAAAATGTATACTGGCTTGAAAACCGAAGTATAAAAAATAATGAGCAAAAATGCCATCTCCTTTCTTGTGGAAAGACCGCATAAAATAAAGCACATGCAAAAACAGAAAACACAATATCCAGTAGTAGCTTCACATTTCTAAGTACAAGACTTTTATTACTCCTCCAAACGCAGAAGATTACTCTTGCTTCCGCCTGTATGATTTTGTCGCTTTATATTCATGAGGAAGATTTTCTTTCAGCCATTTTTTCAGCAGCCTTCTATCTTTCTCCAATGCTCTCGGATACTCGGTGTTTTTTTCTGAAATGGACTCTGCATATTGTTCCACAGAACAAACAAAACGCGCCGGATTTCCAGAAAACACGGAGTTGTCCGGCATAGAATGTGTAAGTACTGAACCTGCTCCCAATATACAATTATTCCCTACCTCCACATTCTGTTGAATAATACAGTTGGAACCTATAGTACAGTTTTTGCCTATCCTTATCCTTCCGAAAATTCTGACATCGGAAAAACCCTTTAGCCTTCTTAGGGTCATCGTAGTGCCTCCATGATTTACAAAACGGGTTCCGGAAGCAATTTGGGTTTTGTCCCCAATCTCAATTAAATAGGGTTCTGAACCAAAATCGACCTGCCCAAAAATCTTTACCTTTTTCCCTAGTTTTAACCCCTCATTTTTACAGACGTCTATGTATACTCTCATATAAAGGCGATCCCAAAATGTCATCAATTTCAGCAGTATTCTGTAGAAAAAACTCATCTCTATCGCTTTTTAAAACGGTTGGAAAAGGATATTGTATTCTTAATGATGATTTTACTCGGAACTTTATATTTGTCCAATTCTTTACGACAAGCCATCCATATTTCTTTTTTTATTTCATTCTTGTCTGTTCTCCCCGTTACCGTAACCTCCGCACACACCATCTGTCCCGTAACGGCATTGACTTTCGAAAAAACGGTAGTATCTATGACCCCGGGAATCTTATTGATTACGTCTTCTATCTCTTTTGGCAGGACCTTTTGCCCTCCCACATTAATCACTTTGTTTATCCTCCCGATTATTTTCAGGTATCCCTCATCATCTGTTTCTACCAAATCCCCTGTTGCAAACCAACCCTCTGCCGTAAACTGATTACTTTCTTGATTTAAATAACCGCTTACCTGATTGTTTGATCTCAAAAACAGTTGTCCCTCTTCTATCCTGTATTCATAATGGGGATCCACTATCTTGAAAAATAAACTAGTAGAGGATTTACTCTCTGTTTTCAAAATTCCCGTTTCGCTTGTTCCGAAAGTCTGCAAAAATTTTACTTTCGGAATTTTCAGTCTCAATTTTTCGAGTAAAGCCTGAGGCATCCTTTCGGTTCCATACGTAATCATTTTCAAGGAAGATAAATCATATTTACCAAAATGCTCTGTCATCAACATCAGATTCAAAAATGTGGGACTTGTGGGTAAAATCTGGATTTCTTTTGCCTCTATGAGCTGTAAAATATATTCGGGATTACGATTTTCCGGGATCACAATTGCCGATCCGTTATTCAAACAGCTCAAGAGGGTGTTAATCCCCCCGATATGGTCAAACAACAGAAAAAGTAAAAATCTCAAATTTCTCGTTTTTTTAGGAATAGAAAAACCCTTCAGCAACTTGCTGAAATTGTGTACCATCACTTTGGGTTCTCCTGTAGTTCCGCTTGAAAAAAAGACTAGCCCCGACTGATTTTTTCGGATGATCTTCAGATATTCTGCTTTGCTGTCCCCTTTTTGCCGGTGAGTAATGCATAACATTTCCCCTTCGAAATAAAGTATTTTGTTTACGGAAGAGGCTTTTATTTTTGAAGTAAATTCGACTTCTGTAGTGGGAACGATAGGAACAATAATACTACTATTATTTTGGGATAATGCAAGAAAAAGTGCAATGCTTTTAAAGCTATAATCCGAATAAATACAAACGACATCACCATCAAATATTTTTTCTTCAAGCTCCCTTGCAAAACGATCTATTTCTTTTCCTAAATCCCCGTAGGTATAGTGCCTATCTTTCTCAATGATCGCAATACCCTCGTATTTTTTCAGTTGCTCTATGGTCATAGCCCGCCCAAATAAATAATCTGTCCCGTAATAAAACTGCTTTTTTCTGAGATAAAAAAGTCCAAAACATTTTCAATATCCTCAAACGTACCCAACCTCCGGATCGCCTGTTTATGCAATAACCCCCGTATTTTATCCTCCGGAACGGTTTTTATAAGATCTGTATAAACCGGGGAAGGTGCTATCGCATTTACCGTTATATCGAAAGGCGCAAGTTCTTTGGCCAGAATCTTGGTCATTTTTTCAACAGCCGCTTTTGAGGAAGCATACACCATTTCTCCCTCCAAATTCATGGGCACAGCCACAGTAGAAAAATTCACAATCCTCCCCCCCGTGTTTCTCATCATCTTTGCGCACTCTCTCGCAAAATAAAAACTTCCGTAAAAATTGGTTTCAAAAACCTTCTTTACCGTAGAACCCGGTGTGAGTAAAGAATGGTTAAGAGAGGCGACCCCCGCATTGTTAATAAGGACATCTACCTTACCAAAATCACTCCTTACGCTTCGGATGACTTGCTTTACACCTTTCTCATCGGTAATATCACAAACGAAATGATGGTAGTTTTCATGCACAAAATCAGACTCTTTGCGACTGCATCCCAAAACCCCGTGCCCGTGCCCAAGATAATATTCTGTGAGATGACGTCCTATGCCTTTTCGGTTACCCGTAATGAAAATATATTTTTTATTCTCCTTCCTCATTCAACTCCAAAATAAATGAGGTGAGCTCTTCGACATTCATAAAAGGGCTCCGCCTCCTGGACATGGCTCTTTCGTCCTGAAGACTAAACTCCTGGTCAAATTCCTCCTCCAAAATCTCTTCAAGATCCACCACAAAATTGACAAGTTCCATAGAATCAAACACTCCACCGCTCCCGATCAGTCTCGTTTGCGGGGTAATATCCCCCTCAAACTCAATCCCGTTAATGTCCAAGAAATCTTTTAGAGTGGCAACCACAATTCCCTGAATCTTCTCCTTAGTTATCATCAATATTTTTTTGATATCCCCGCAAAGATAACAATAAAGATAATCCGATTAAATTTTTCCCAACCGGACATAGAGCGACCCACCGATTCCAAAGCAGGATAAAACTCCTTTGAATCTGAATTACAATCTTTTACAAACGAGCAACCTATATCAAGCTGTACAATATCATTTTGGGTAAACAACTCTCATTTCCCAGTGCCTTAAAATACAGGGGAAGAGCAACAGAAGGGTCCGTTTATTATTTTTTTGATATTGGCCCCTTTATAATCCCTCATCTTCGTTTTCTAAGAGAGCTTCCCATTTAGGGAGAATAGTATCTTTTTTCCATTTGGAAGACTCCTTGTAAGAATCCATTGCCATTTTTTTTAAATATTCTTTATCCGAAAGCAAACCGGTAAGTTTTTCTATAAATATTTTTTTATCATGTAAAGGGATAAGAAATCCGTTTTTTGGGTTCACAATTTCAGACGGTCCTGTAGGACAATCATAGCTAATCAGGACATTTCCGCAAAACATCGCCTCTATAAGAGTGGTGGGCAAACCCTCCAACAAAGGAGTCATGCAAAAAATTTTGGATTTTTTGTACAAATCCAGCATTTGCTCCTGCGTACCCGCCCCAAAAAATTTTACGCCGGAGAGACCGGCTTCTTTTGCATAGGTCTTTAGTTGATCTTCCTCGCTCCCCGTTCCTGCTATTATTACAGTCCAATTATGGGGGATGCCGGCTTCATGTACAATTTCTAAAAATTCCTTAACATTTTTTTCCGGATCCAATCTGCTTACCAAAAGTATAATGTCCTCTTTTTTTTCAAAATCAAAGGGAACATTTTCGTACTGATCCCCAATGATATTGGATATTCTGCATGCCTTTACCTGTTTCGATTGATAAAAAGCCAAAGATTCGCCTGTCAAACAAACCACTTTTTTTAATTTCTTATATCTTTTTCTCAACAAACCAAAATATAAAAAACCACCCGTTTTATGAATAGTATGCTCCCAAGCTATGGTTCTGGAGGCTGCTCGAGTAAAAGAAAGAAAAATGGAAAGCTTATACCAACAGGCGATAATTTTATCATAATTTTTGTAATTCTCATTGATCCAATTTTTTAACGTGAAAAAACACCCCAAATCGTACAAATAATAGGTAGCCGAATTCCATTTTCCTTTGAGTATAGATTTTTCCTTTAACTTTCCTGCAAACCGGAAATATCGGGTATCAAATGAATTGATATATATTTTTTTTACTCTGCTGTCTATCGGAAAATAATCTGCATGTTCTGCCATCAAAAAGAGAAGAGTCACCTCATAATCTTTCTCTACCAGCTCCTTGGTAATGTTAGCAATACTTTTGGAGACTCCATTTTGTTTTATATTCTGATAATAAACAAATAATATTTTCTTATGCGACATTTAAGAGATGCTATTCATTTTTTTACAAACCTTCCAAATATACAATTAAATCCCTTTGTTCCTGTGGCTTTCGGGGTTTATTATTTTGGCTCAAAAAAACGTAATTTTCTACCTTTGCACTTCAAGTGAAAGCACATTATACACCATACCGATTAGTTTTCTATAAACCCGCGCAAACTTCCCGGGAGATTCTCACCTCAAAAGAAACCTTTATCCTGACCCTCCAACACGAAGGGAAAAAAGGGGTAGGCGAATGCGCCCTATTCAGAGGCTTAAGTGCAGAGGACCCTGTACAATACAAAAAAAAATTAGACTGGCTTTGCGAAAATATATCTCTTGACCCCTCCGTTATTTCTGACGAACTCAGGTCTTATCCCTCTCTCTGGACGGGGTATGAGCAAGCAATAAGAAACATGAAGTACGGACAAGACCTGTATTTCCCCAGCGCATTTACAGAAACGAAAGATTCCATAAAAATAAACGGGCTGATCTGGATGGGGGAACCCGACTTTATGAAAAACCAAATTCAAGAAAAAATAGCAGAAAACTATACTTGTATAAAACTGAAAATAGGCGCATTTTGGGATAAAGAAAGAGACTTACTCCGTCACATAAGAAGAAAATATTCTGTAGAACAACTGGAGATACGCGTGGATGCCAATGGGGCATTCGGTATAGAAGAGGCTCCTAAAATTCTGGAAGAACTTGCTCGACTCAACATCCACTCTATAGAGCAGCCCATAAAACCAAAACGAGAGTACGAAATGAAAAAACTGTGCAAAAATTCTCCTCTTCCCATCGCACTGGATGAAGAACTTATCGGTCGGTTTTACCCGAAGGAGAAAAAAGCGGTACTGGAGTACATACGACCTCAATATATTATCCTAAAACCTTCTTTAATAGGCGGGTTTTCTGGATGTAATGAATGGATTGCGCTTGCGGAAAAAATGAATATCGGTTGGTGGATTACCTCTGCGCTGGAAAGCAACATAGGACTCAACGCCCTCAGTCAATACACATACACCAAAAAAAACACACTACCTCAAGGACTAGGAACCGGCGCTTTGTTTTCCAATAATTTTAGGACTCCTCTTTTGCTTAAGAACGATCGCCTTTGGTACACCCGCTGACCTCTGTTTTTTTGCTACCTTTGTCCGCCGTATTAAGTAAGCCATGGAAGAGGAAAAGAAATCACAAAATTTTATAGAACAAATTATAGAGGAAGACCTTAAAAAAGGGCTTAAAAGAGAGAACCTGCGCTTTAGGTTTCCTCCGGAACCCAACGGTTATCTCCATATAGGGCATGCAAAGGCGATATGCATAAACTTTGGACTTGGAAAAAAATATAATGCCCCGGTCAACCTCCGGTTTGACGATACCAATCCCGAGAAAGAGGAGCAAGAATTTGTAAATTCCATTAAAAAAGACATAGAATGGCTCGGATTTTCATGGGATAAGGAGTGCTACACTTCGGATTATTTTCAGCAGCTCTACCTTTGGGCAATAGAAATGATAAAACAAGGGAAAGCCTATGTAGACGAACAGTCCTCCGAACTTATTACGGAACAGAGAAAAAATCCGACAGAAAACGGCATTGAATCTCCCTACAGAAACCGTCCGATAGAAGAGTCTCTTGCTTTGTTTGAAAAAATGAAAAACGGAGCGTTTCCGGAAGGGAGTATGTCTCTTCGTGCAAAAATCGATATGACCTCTCCGAATATGAATATGAGAGATCCTGTCATGTACAGGATCATAAAAACTCCGCACCATAGGACAGGCAACACCTGGAAAATATATCCCATGTACGATTGGGCTCATGGGGAAAGTGATTATGTAGAACAAGTCTCCCATTCGCTGTGTTCTCTGGAATTTGAAAACCACAGACCGCTGTACAACTGGTATCTGGAGCAAATCTCGAATCCAAAAAGAAACCTGCCCAAACAGAGAGAATTCGCCAGAATGAACGTCTCTTATCTTATTACCTCCAAGAGAAAGCTGCAACGTCTGGTTTCTGAGGGTATAGTTACGGGGTGGGATGATCCCAGGATGCCCACCATTTCCGGAATGAGAAGGAAAGGCTATACGCCTAATGCTCTTATCAACTTTATCAATCGTGTGGGCGTCTCCAAAAGAGAAAACCTTATTGATATACAATTGTTAGAGTTTTTTGTGCGTGAAGACCTCAACAAAATTTCCACACGGATGATGGTGGTCATGCAGCCGATAAAAATAATCATAGAAAACTACCCGGAAGATAAAGAAGAATGGTTAGAAACAGAAAACAATCCCGAGGACGAAAAGGCGGGCAACAGAAAAATCCCTTTTTCCCGAGAACTGTATATAGAGAAAGAAGACTTTCGAGAAGAAGCCGATAAAAAATTTTTTAGGCTAAAATTGGGAGGTGAAGTGCGTCTAAAATCTGCCTACATCATAAAAGCAGAACGTATAGAGAAAAATGCTCAAGGAGATGTTACGGTCATTTATGCCACTTATGACGAGAAAAGCAAGTCGGGAAGCGGAACCGAAGAAAGTCTTAGAAAAGTAAAAGGCACCCTGCACTGGGTTTCTGCCCCTCATGCGGTTGCTATCAGAGTACGTGAATATGACAAACTTTTTACCGTTGCCCAACCCGATGCCGAAAAAGAGAAAGATTTTATGGATTTTATAAATCCCAATTCTCTTCAGGAGACAGAAGCCTATGCAGAACCTGAAATCAACCGTCTGGAGATAGGTACTCCCGTACAGTTCCAGAGAATAGGGTATTTTACCAAAGACCGAGATTCTGCCGTGAATCAACTCATTTTCAACCGTACCGTAACCCTAAAAGATTCTTACAAACCCAATGCATAAAACTCGTTTATATCAAGTTTTCCTGTTATGAATTTTATTAAATCCTATACATCGTCTTTCAAGGGACTTTCGTCCGAAAGTTGGATGCTGGCGGTAGTTATGCTTATCAACCGAACCGGCAGTATGGTGATTCCCTTTCTGGGGGTTTATATGACACAAAAACTTCATTTTTCTATTGAAGAATCGGGGTTTGTTTTGAGTTTTTTCGGGATAGGATCTGTAATAGGCTCCTGGATAGGGGGAAAACTTACCGATACGGTAGGAGAATATGCCGTACAGAGCTTTAGTCTGTTTTTGAGCGTTCCGCTTTATTTGCTGATCCCTGTTTTTACCACACAATGGGGACTCGCAGGACTCATATTTTTCCAGAGCATTATTACGGGTGCCTTTCAGCCTGCCAACTCTGTCGCCATCACCCGCTATGCAAAGCCCCAAAACATGACCCGTGCCTTTTCTCTTAACCGTATGGCACTCAACCTTGGTTTTTCTATAGGACCTGCACTGGGTGGGATCCTCTCTGCAATTTCCTATAATTTTTTATTTATTATCAATTCCTTTGCTCCCTTGTTGGCAGGGATCACTTTTGTATGGTTTTTCAGAAAAAGAAAAGCCAGAAACGAGATTATAAAAAATAATGCCCGCTCTGCAACAAGATCTCCTTACAAAGATTCTTACTTTCTTATTTTTTGTTTTATCTGCTTTTTATTTTCGGTATTTTTTTTCCAGTTTTTTAATACGCTCCCTCTTTTCTACAAGGAAGAATTGCATTTATCCCAAGCTAAAATAGGCTATTTACTGGGATTAGGCGGCGCCATTATCGTACTGCTGGAAATGTATTTTGTACAAATTGTAGAAAAGAAATGGAGCACGGCTTTCACCCTGTTTTTTGGGATTTTTTTGTGCGGACTTTCTTACCTCATGCTCCTTTTCTGCTCATCATTCTGGTGGCTTTGCCTCTCCATTACTATTCTTTCTATCGGAGAAATATGGGTACTTCCCTTTATGGCAACGGTAACTGCGAAGCGATCGGATTCCGAAAATAAAGGAGCCTATATGGGACTTCTGGGAATTTCTTTTTCTCTGTCTTTTATCATCACTCCCTATGCAGGAAGCCTGGTGGCTCAAGAATATGGGTTTTCTGCTCTCTGGCTTTCCACTGGTCTTATCCTTATAGGCATCGGGATTCTTATGTTTTATCTCATCCGCCAGATTATAAAAGACCGCTGACTTTTCTATTACGTACCCGAAAAATATCTTAATTTCTGTTTTTTACCAAAATCCACCCCTGGTATTTTCTTCCATCCGGAAGACCAATAATATACCAATAAGTCCCTGTATTTACGGGTCTTCTGTTACTCGTGCCGTCCCATACTATCTCGGTATCAGAAGTCTCTTCGAAAACCAGTTTATAGTATCGATCAAAGATCTGTACGCTGGATTTATACCCCATAAAAACATCCAGATTTTTGAGACGCCATACATCATTAACTCCATCCCCATTAGGGGTGATAACATTATAAATCTTGGGGAGAAGACCCCTCCTCGGAAGACCCAGACAAGAAGCCCCGTCAAATTTAACATAGAAGGTCGTAATCTCATCCGTAACATTTGGGAACACACCAGACTTTTGCCAGTTTATTTTGTCTACGGAATAGACAATCGGCTTACTCCCCGTAGCGACTACCGTAAATGAGTTCCCGTTCGGGATCAACTGTTCTATCACGGGAACTTCGTAAGGCAGAACATTAAATGTAGTTTTAAATGGACATCCATTTTCCCCTACCACTTCCACACTATAGACGCCTGCCTTGTTAATGTGTTTCACATAAGAATCGGTAGATATGATTTCACCGGCAGGACTCCTCCATACGTAAGAAGCAATTTTTACCGCAGATAGATCGGGAGCTATCTCTACGCTTCCATCATTGTAAGGACAGAAATAATAATCCGGCAATGCAAACATCGGAGACTCTTTGAGCTTCACCCTAAATTTTGCATAATTATCACAAAAACCTGTCTTAGAGACTCTAACATAGAGCATATCCATTGTATTTTCATCATATAGAAAAGCCTTCGGGGTATCTATTGCATTTTTATTTTCCTGAAGGTCCGTGAAACTGGTATAGTATGTAAAAACTCCCTCGCTGACCAAAATCTTCTCAAACCTGGTAATATCAATAATCTCTTTCCCATCATTTCCCTCATCACAAATATCATCTATCAAAAACGGTCCCGAACTGTTGAGTTTTATTCTGTCTCTATACTCAATGTTTACCGCGTTTACATCATAACAATTGCCAATGATCTCTATCCTTACATAAATCCTGGGAATTTTATCACTCTTTTTTATAATAAACTTTTCCGGGGTGAGGATTCTGTTTTTATCTTCCTTAGCATCTTCCTCTGTATAATAAAAATAAAACTTGTATTTAGGATTAGCTATCGGCACCATATTATCAGTATAATCCAGCAGATTTACGGTATAATAATACCGGAAAGAATCGTCACATAGAGGGATAGTAGAGAGAATCGCCTTGGGCGGAAAATAAGAATATAATTCCACAGACTGTACGGTATAACATCCTTTTTCTTTCAGAGTAAATCTCGCCCACAGCACCATCTTGGCCGCTGAGCCTATTACTTTCTTGTCTTTAATCGCATTTTTGTTATTAATAGCATCACGATACGTGTTATGATAAGTGACCTCTATGCCAGATAAAGGGTTTTTATTTTCTTTTTTATCATACATCTGAGGAATCACATCATCCAAGAAAAACTCTTGGGTAAAATTAAAATTCCTGTCACATTTTTCTAAAATACCCTTGTTGAGGAATATACCCGGATAGAAGCTAAGGTTAATACTTAACTCACTTTTATCCGCACAACCTGATGCTCCCCTAACTCTTACATATACCGTCTCGTTACCCCGGGTAGAATAATTTTTGGGATTCCTAACAGGATAGGAAAAACTATTTCCGGATTCCGAATATCTAGCGAAATACTCAAAAGTTACCTTCTCTACCCCCGTATAGATTTCCTTTTCATACACCGTAAGATCTACCTCCCCGACACCGGTGTTGTTATTGTTACATACTCTATCATAATTTGCCTCTACTTTCTCCTTTATTTTGGGGGGAGCTTTTAGGTTGAACCTAATCCTCATAAATCCTGCGCATCCTACATAAGGTTCCAGACGAACAACGAAGGTCTGCCCATTACTTACTTCCAAACTATTCTGAGGATTGATATTGGCTTGGGCATCCTCCAATGACTCATGATAACTAATGTTTTTTACTGTATTATCTTGCCGTTTTTTAATTTCCGCATTATAACCCGACAAGTTTACACCTACCTTTCCTGTTCTGTAGTTATCACAGAGTTCTTTCTCTAATAATTTATCTTCATAAAGTTTTTCGTAAGTAAACTTCACCGATATGGGCCCATCTACATAATCACACCCTCCGGATTTCGACCTTACCCACAGCTTTGTTTTTTCTGTGAGATCTGCCTTTAGTACCTCATCTTTTCCCATCCGAGCATCAGACTCACTGAGATAGTAGCTAAGATTTTGTCCGGAAACAAGTTGTATATCCAGATTCCGTAATACGTAATCCTTCACCGTATCTCCGGAACGAGGTCCACATACGATAACGTCAAATTTACCAACAAGACTATTATTTGTAAATCTTATTTTGATGGGACCATCTACATATTCACAATAGGTACTTTCTTTCACTCGTATCCAGAGCAGTGTACTTTCTGATAAATTGGTTATTTTCAGCTCATTTATATCATCTACAGCATCGGATTGAGAAGCATAATATCTCACCTTATCATAAAAAATCCCCAATTGGGCGTCGAGCAAACTTAGTCTATAATCTTTGTACTCTACTCCGTTTACCGGAACACAAATTTTAAACTCTTTATTCACAGATTTTTTTGGATCCTCAAATTTCACCTTAATAGGTCCCTCCACATATTCGCATTCTTTTTCTTTCGATTTCACTCTTACCCACAACTCCGTGTTTTCTGAAAGTTCTATTATTTTAACCTCATTGATTTCCTTTACCGCATCATTTTTTTTCAAATAATAGGAAACAATTTTGTTTCTCTTTACCAATTGAGGGGTTAGAATGTCAAGGACAAAATCTTTAATTGTATTTCCTTTCAAAGGTTTACATACCGCAGGCTCTTTCGTTTTCAAATCCGGAACCACATCCACCATATCTATCTTAATGGGACCATCTACATATTCGCATTTTCCGTTATTAACTCTTACCCAAAGCCCATCTACCACATCCAGATCCACCGTTTCCACTTCGTTTACTCCTTCCCTGGCGTCTTTTTCTGATCGATAGTATTTTATGCTCGTTGCATTTTTTTCTATCCGATAATTAAAATTTTTCACCGCATAATTACCGGAAATGTCAGAATTCAATGGACGGCATATTTTGATATCTTTCTCATCCACTTCGTATCTCGTAAACTTTACCGTCACGGGACCATCTACAAACTCGCAAGTGGGAGTGAGCACTCTTACCCACAGCTGTGTCTCCTCCGTGATATCTACTTCTGTGATTTCGTTTTTTCCTTCCCTGGCGCTTTTCTCAGATAGAAAATATCTTATTTTATCCGAACCACTAACCCACTGATCATTTAAGTCTTGCGTTTTGTATTTTTCTATAACATTCCCATTGATAGGAGCACAGAGTCCCGCCACCTTGTTCTTAAGTTCGGGAGATCTGTCGAATATTATTTTTACCGGACCTTTTACCAAATAGCAGTTTTTTGATTTCACCCTTACCCATAGCTCCATATTTTCCGTGAGATCCGCATTGGTCTTTTCATTTATATTCGAATTTGCATCCTCCAGCGTAAGAAAATAACGTATCTCCTCACTATTTACAAACCGGTTATTGAACCGTGAAAGAGCAAAACCCTTAATTACTGAGCCTTTTACGGGAGCACAGACCTTTACACTACTTGATTTTAGACTAAAAGACACAATCTTAAACTCCAGGGTAATAATCTTGAAGCATTCAGGATTTTTGGACTCTGCAACTCTCACATACCAGATGGTATTATCCGTTATAATTTGATCAGCAACCTGCGGATTACTTCCCGCCTTGGCCTCTCTTTTGCTCAAGAAATAAGAAAAAACTAATTCATTGGGATCTCTTTCCGTGAGCCATTTTTTATAGTCATCCAAATTTACTTTTGTATCTCCGGCGCATAGTTCTTGTGAATATTTCTTTAGTTTTAGATCCGGAGAAGGGACATTAATTTTTACCTCATCCTTCCCCAAATTATAGATTCCACATATATCATAGGATACCTCTGCCGTATAAGCAGTCGTTTTTGTAGGACATACCTTTACTTTTTCTCCCCAAAGAACAGTTCCTTTATCGCTGGTCCATTTTACCATAGGGCGTACCGCTGTAGATCCTGTGGGAGAAAACCTCCACGCTTCCGGACCAGCATCCCATATCCCTGTATTCCTCCCCATGGGCGTATACCCTATTCTGCCGTTACCATTCATTATCCCCAGAAGACTATTGGGATGTTTCGCCGTGCTACAAATCGCTGCCTTATTTTTTACAAAAATCTCTATAATGTTGGTCCCTTCGTGCAGAACAATTTGTGAAGTGGAGGTATCTGCAGGACAACCAACAAAAATTCCCTTATAAAAATTAATCACCATTTTTCTATTGGGCACACTGCCTACCACCTGGTATTTGATTCTGCCTGCTTTATTCTTATTGAAAATCAGGTCATGATAAATACCAAAAATTGAATTCTTTGGTAATTTAGGATTGGGATTCTGTAGATTTACCTTTGCCTCATTAAATTTTTCTGCCAGGGAAGCCTCAAAAGAAACTACTCCGTTCGGGCTGATTATGATAGAAGTAAATGACTGGTTAAAAAAACAGAAATTAAAAGGAAGGCGTACCGATTTGGTAAAATAATCGTCATTATCCCTGCTTTCTATTGTAGTCCCCTGATCATAGGGTAAATAAGGCGAATCCCCAGTAAAATCAGCTATCGACTCTATTTTGTACTGAGAAGTAAGATATAACTCAGGGAGATTGTTCACCTGTAACGACAAGCAATTTCTTCCCTCATTTACCGCCTTACAGTCTATATTTGCCTCCTTATTCCCATCGCTGTCTGTAGCGATAAAAGGAGCGGGACTACCCGATTGGGCATCAAAAAAAGAGAATAACGAAAAATGAACACAAACAAAGACAAGTAACCTAAAAACGAGTAACCGCATAAAACTCCCTTGAATACTTGGAGCGAATTTAGCAAAAAAACCACTCTCCGCCTTGATTTTAAACATATTCTGCCTCCTCACAAAAAAAATCATTCGTTTCTTTTGATGATTGCGTCGCCGATCTTTGTGTTTTTTGCAGTTCTTCTATTTTTCTTGTAAGATGTGAGATAACCTCCAGACCCGGGATATTGATATCCAAATCATAATGCCAGTTTACCAGTTTCTCGAATGCGGGAAGATGGTCGTAATGAAGATATTCTTTATTCTCTAAAACCAATATTTCCACAAGACCAGACTCCTCTAACGCGTCCAAAAACGATACTTCTACTTCGTACAATTTTATCAGCTCTTCTTTTGATATGATCGCCTGCATTTTTTATAAATTTTTTAGTTGCTGAAAAAGTTCTTTTTGTTTTTCGGTAAGGCCCGTCGGGATCTTTATCGTATAGGTCACCAACAAATCTCCAAAGCTACCCTCTTTTTTGTACGCAGGAAATCCCTTCCCTTTAAGTCTTACCGTAGTGCCGTTCTGTGTTTCCGGCTTTACTTTGAGCTTTATCTCTCCTCCCAAAGTTTTTATTTTTATTTCCCCTCCCAGAACCGCAGTATAAAGATCCAGAGATACATTTTTTTTCAGATGATCTCCCACACGCTGAAATTCCGGATCTTCTGCAATATGAAAAGTAATATACAAATCCCCGTTGGGTCCACCATTATATCCCTCTCCTCCGTGAGATTTAAGCCTGATTTGCTGTCCATCCTGTATCCCTGCCGGTACCGTAATTCTTACCTTTTTTCCGTTGATCTCAAAAACCTGCTTGTGACTATAATAAGCATCCCGCAAATTTAGATTGAGTTCTGCATAGATATCCTGCCCTCTAAACTTTCCCGAAGAACTTCCCGCAGAGAATCCTCCAGTAGAGCCTCCAAACATACTTTGAAAAAAGTCTGAGAAATCCTCCCCACTCCCGAATTCCCCGCCTGCAAACCCTCCACGAGATGCATCCCAATAGGATTCTTGCCGACTCTGCGCCTTTTCGTACTCTTCTCCGTGTCTCCAGTGTTCCCCATACTTATCGTATTTTTTTCTGTTCTCTGGGTTCCCTAAAACTTCATTTGCCTCATTTATTTCTTTAAATTTTTTCTCCGCTTCCTTATCGTTGGGATTCAGGTCGGGATGATACCTCCGCGCCAGCCTTCTGTACGCCTTTTTTACGTCATCCTCAGTCGCATTCTTGGCTAAACCCAAGACTTTATAATAATCTATATATGCCATCCATTATTTTTTTTATAAAAATAAAAAAACCTTTGTATATAAATAATCTTTGATTAAGATGATTTTGAGTCTCTCATTCTACTAAGACAACCGGAGAGTTATAAAAAATAATTCTTATTTAATCTAAATAAATGGTAAATTCTTTTCGGATATTCTTTACTTTTGTTCCCGGGAAAAAACAAAAAAACATGGCAAATACAACCCGAACATTCATGAGACTATCCCACCGCTATCTCGGATATTTTATGGCAGGCATTATGACCCTCTATGCACTAAGCGGTATCATTCTTCTCTATAGAGACACTGATCTATTCAAAAGAGAAAAACATTACAATACTTTCATTGATAAAAACTTGACAGAAAAAAAATTGGCAAGATCTCTAAAAATAAAGGGATTCGAAATCACAAAAAACAAAAAGGATATCTTATACTTTAAACAAGGATACTATAACACAAAAACCGGGCAAACCGTATACACAAAAATGGAATTGCCACTTGTACTGAATAAGATAGCCCGTCTGCACACCACAAAATCTGCAGATCCATGGTCTCCCCTGGTAATCATTTTTGGGGGGGCACTCTTTTTCTTTGTCATTTCCAGTTTTTGGATGTTCAACCCAAAATCTAAGCCTTTCAAACGTGGAATATTAGTATTGATTTTTGGAGTAATTTTTGCACTTGTCCTGACTCTTCTCTCTTGACTTTTTGCTTCCTGAGAATTCGTTCTTATTTCAAAATCTAAGGATTGATTAACTCATTTCACTCAACAAAAAAAGCTTAACTATGCATATCTTTGCGGTTCGACGAGAAACATGATTCGATCCTCCATTTTCAGACTTCATTTCATCGTTTTTTTATGGGGCTTTACCGCCATTATTGGTAAACTTATATCATCAGATGCTTATTCGCTGGTTTTCTACAGAATGTTTTTTGCCAGTATTATTTTATTCTTATTTCAATTTTTCTTTGCCGGAGAAAATCTAAAAATACCGAAAACTCTTCTTTTTCAGCTCTCGGGAATTGGTTTAATCATCGCCGTCCATTGGTGCTCTTTTTTTTATTCTATCAAGACCGCCAACGTTTCTATTGCACTCTCCTGTCTTTCTCTCGCTACGCTTTTCAGCGCCTTTTTAGAACCTATCATTTTTCGAAAAAGAGTGGATTTCACCGAAGTGATTATAGGCGTAATAGTGGCGTTGTGCATTTCCTTTATATTCGGCGCCGAATTCCAATACAAAAAGGGTATTATTGCCGGTATCATCTGTGCTTTCTTAGGAAGTCTGTTTTCCGTACTCAACGGCAAAATGTTTGGCAAAACCTCTTCCACCAATATTATTTTTTACGAAATGTTGGGAGGAACCATTTTTCTCTCCCTGACCCTTATTATAACGGGAAAGGTCAGCGTACTAAAAGAAGTAAAGGGAACCGACTTTTCCCTAATCGCTTTACTTGCAAGCCTGCTTACCGCCTATCCTATGTTGGAGTCCGTGAGACTTATGAAATACATCTCGCCCTTCACCCTCACCCTTACCATAAATCTAGAACCCGTTTACGGAATCATACTTGCTCATTTTATTTTCGGTGCCTCAGAACATATGACCCCTGTTTTTTATATTTCCTCTCTGGTCATGGTACTTTCTATTCTTACCAATACCTACATAAAAACAAGAAAAAAATCTAAAAAAATAATACCTAAGGTATGAAAACAAGATAAGGCAAGACAGACTTTGAGAATCAATTCACTTTCCCATCTCTTTCGTGAAAATAGGCCCATATTTGTTTTGCCTTGGATTTTCCTACAATCTCTTCCAGATGCTCTTCCTGGGCTTCTTTTATCCTTTTTACCGATTTTAGCCTTAGAAGAAGCTGTGCTACGGTTTTTGGGCCTATCCCCTCTATACTATCGAGTTCTGAAGCTATTGTGGACCTCTTTCTTCTCCCCCTGTGGTGTTTTACCCCAAACCTGTGCGCCTCATCCCTCACCTGCTGGAGAATTTTTAAAGTTTCGGATCTTTTATCCAAGTAGAGAGGGACTGTATCTTCCGGAAAAAATATCTCTTCCAGCCGCTTGGCAATACCAATCACCGTAATTTTCCCGTAAATACCCAATTCTTTCAGGCTCTTAACAGCAGAAGACAATTGCCCTTTCCCTCCATCAATAAGAATAAGCTGAGGCAAAGGTTTTTTTTCTTCCAGCAGTCTCTTGTACCTTCTAAAAATCACTTCCTCCATCGTAGCAAAATCATTAGATCCCTCCACAGTTTTGGGATAAAAAATCCGGTAATCCGGCTTGCTAGGTTTTCCGTCTCTGAAAACCACACATGCAGAAACGGGATGAGCTCCCTGTAGGTTTGAATTATCAAAACCCTCGATATATCTGGGCTCTACAGGCATTCTCAAAAGATTTCTCATCTCAGACATCACCCTGTGAATATGCCTATCCGGATCCTGTATCTGTATTTGCCTGAGTTTTTCTATTCTATACTCTTTTGCGTTTTTTTCGGAGAGTTCTACTATCCTCCTTTTGTCCCCTATTTTAGGGACAAATATTTTTAATTCCGGAATTTCTACCCCCAAATAAAAAGGAAGAAAAACGGTCTTGGAACGAGAACCAAACTTTTCCCGAATCTCTATGAGAGCCCTTTCTAAAATCTCCTCGTCCGATTCCTCCAGTATTTTTTTTACCTCCGTAGTAAAACTCTGTATGATATTTCCTTTCCTAATCTTAAAAAAATTTATGTACGCTGCAGTATCGTCACTCACCATGCCAAATACATCCACCTCATCTATACCGGGATTGGCTACCGTATAGGTAGATTGGTACTCTTCTATACTCTCTATCTTTTCTTTGGTGATTTGTGCCTTCTCGTATTCCAGATTTTTGGCATGAGCCATCATTTCTTCTGTAAGATACCCTTTGGCGAGCTTGAAATCCCCTTTGAGAATTCCCCTTATTATTCCTATTTTTTTGTCATAATCTTCCTTGGATTCCGGTCCTTCACAAGGTCCTTCACAATTTTTGATATGATATTCTAAGCATACTCTGTACTTCCCCCCCCCTACCCTTCCCGGTAGACCCAAGTTACAGGTTCTTATTTTATAAATATTTTTTATGGTTTCCAAAAGTACCCTTGCAGGCTGTATTTTTGTATAAGGTCCAAAATATTCGGAGCCATCTCTTGTTACTTTTCTGGTAAGAAATATCCTGGGAAAATTTTCTTTTTTTATGCAGATGTAAGGGAAACTCTTGTCATCTTTAAGCAATATATTGTAAAATGGCTGATATTCCTTTATGAGATTGCTCTCAAGAAGCAACGCGTCATATTCGCTGTTGACAACAGTAGTCTCCAGTCGCCTGATTTTAGAAACGAGTGTTTTCGTTTTGCCATTCGTAAGATTTTTATTAAAATAAGCAAGAACCCTTTTCCTCAGATTTTTTGCCTTTCCTACATAGAGCAGCCGATCATCCTTATCGTAATATCTGTATACCCCCGGATCGGATGGTAGACTTTTTAGCTGTAGCTCCAGTGATGAATCCATGGTACAAAAGTAAGGAATACTATTTTTTTCATACAACAATCATGTTTTCTTTATGTACACCTTATAACTCTGCTGTTTATGACCAAGGCACCAATGCCATAAAGACATAGATTCAAAAAATGATACGCCTGGGAGCAGCAGTATATACTGCTGCTCCCAGGCGTATCAAGATTAATTACTAAGAGAACAATCTGCAATGCATGTGTGTGTGCAGGGGGGGATTGCCCTCCCCCGCAATAGAGCAATCAACATATGTAACAATAAGACTCAATAGAGGCAAAAGCAATATAAAAATACATGCACTTGACCTACGCAGAAGGGGAGGGATATTTTACTCGAAAGACTAAGAAAACTGCAGGAAGAGGCAAGAATACTTACAGAAAAATCTTATGATAAAAACACGGTAAAAAACATCACCCTACGCTTTTCTACGAAGAAGAGTATATTCTGCATAAAGAAACAGGAAAAATTTTTAACTCTTTTGTTTAAAATATAAAAAAGTGTATCTTCTTCGCAGAATAAAAATCAAAAAGTGTAGATCCAAAAAAACCGATGAAAACGTACGGCAAAGATACTCTCACCATAAAAGACATCATAGACACAGCAGAAAAGCCCGCTTTTCTCACCTTGTCTCCTTCTGTGAGGGAACAGATATTGAAATCCGAAAATGCGGCAAAAACCATAGCCTCCGCGTCTAAAGTAGTCTATGGGATCAATACCGGATTCGGACCTCTTTGCGACACAAAGATCTCTAAAGCAGAAACAGAAAAACTACAGCATAATCTTCTCGTATCTCACGCCGTAGGTGTAGGGGATCCCATAGAAAAAGACCTGTCGAAAATCATGATGATTGCAAAGATACACGCGCTCTCTAAAGGTTTTTCCGGGATATCTCTTGCTCTCATAGAAAGGCTCATCCTGATGCTTGGCAAAGACATTATTCCCGTAGTACCCTCACAAGGATCCGTAGGGGCTTCGGGAGATCTTGCCCCGCTCTCTCATCTTGTGCTTCCCCTTATAGGGTTGGGAAAAGTGTGGGAAAACGGAAAAGTAACCGATGCCGCCCCTGTCTTTGAAAAACACAAAATACCCCCTCTAAAATTAGGCCCAAAAGAAGGATTAGGCCTGATCAATGGAACACAGTTTATACTCGCCCATGCCATAAAAGGTATATGGAGATGGAGCTATCTTCTTGATCTGGCAGACCTGATTGCCGCTATGAGCCTGGAAGCCTATCAAGGTTCTGTAAGTCCCTTCAGGAAAGAACTTCATGATATAAGACCCTACGAAGGAAGTATAAAGGTAGCACAAAGAATGAGAAAATTTTTGGAAAACTCAGAAAATCTCAAAGCACATGAAAACTGTGACAGAGTGCAAGATCCCTATTCTATAAGATGCGTACCACAAGTGCATGGTGCCAGCAGGAATGCCTTTTACCATCTCCTGCAACTCACCGAAACAGAACTTAATTCCGTAACCGATAACCCTATTGTATTAAACGACAGAGAAGCGGTTTCCGGAGGCAACTTTCATGGTCAACCCCTCGCTCTTCCTCTCGATTATGCTTCTCTTGCGGTAAGCGAGCTGGGTAACATTTCTGACCGGAGAAGCTACCTACTTCTGGAAGGAAAATATGGACTTCCCAGACTCCTTACCCAAAATTCCGGTCTAGACTCCGGATTTATGATCCCACAATACACTTCCGCCGCTCTGGTTTCCGAAAATAAAAGCCTTTGCTTCCCTGCCTCTGCAGATTCTATACCTACCAGTCTAGGACAAGAAGACCACGTATCCATGGGAAGTATCTCCGGAAGAAAATTTAACAGAATACTGGACAATTTAGAAAATATCTTAGCCATTGAACTTATGCTTGCCACACAAGGATTAGAATTTAGAAGACCGAAAAAATGTTCCAAGATTATAGAAAAAAACCGTGAAATTCTGAGGAGCAAAGTACCAAAACTATCACAGGACAGACTGATAGGAAATGACATTCATACCATAAGCGAGATGATCAGAAACAGAGCTTTTGATGTGTCTCCTTCCCTCCAATAGGCTCTGAAAAATTACTTTATCTGTTTTTACTTCTTGTCCAGCAACCCTCCAGATGATCGTTTACCATCCCAATCGCCTGCATGAAAGCATACACCACTGTAGGTCCCATAAACATGAATCCTCTTTTTTTGAGATCTTTTGAAAGGATAGTGGAGCACTCTGTTTTGGCAGGAATTTCACCCAGAGTTTTGGGATGGATATCGACAGGGCATCCTCCCACAAAGCTCCATACATAATCAGAGAAACTACCAAATTCCCTTTGGGTAACCAAAAATGCTCCCGCATTCCGGATAATGGATTCTATCTTTAATCTGTTCCTTATAATATCTTTGTTTTTTAATAGTTCCTGAATTTTTTCCTCCTGATACTGCGCAATTCTTTTGTAATCAAATCCATCCAATGCATTTCTGAAATGCGCTCTCTTTTTAAGTACCGTATGCCAGCTAAGACCTGCTTGAAAAATTTCCAGCACCAGAAACTCAAAAAGTATTTTGTCTTCATGCACAGGCTTCCCCCATTCCTTGTCATGGTAATTCCTGTACAAATCATCTTTCTCACACCAAGGGCATCGCACTACCGCTTCCATAAAATTAAAAAAACTCTCCTCTAATCGTTTCTTTGTAAATCCTTAAAACTCGTTTTGTTTTTTAACTGCCTTTACTTTATCATTACCAAAATTATAACTAATTCTGAGACCAAGCCCTCTGCTGTCCCTATGGGAAGTGTTATATATACTAATATTAAAAGCTTTATACAGTTCTTTCGTCCCTATATATTAACCTCTGAAAAGATCCGTAACCGTCCGGGGTGTCTACTTTTAGTTTCTAATCTAAAAAAGCAGTTTTACTTTTTCTAACGCTTTTGACTCCGAATAGATTAACGAGGTGCTTATCTCATTTTCCCAACACGGCATAATAAAATATCTTCCGATGGCAGTACCTCCTACATTAACATAATCCATATAGCCTTTATAAATAGGACTTGTACTCCATCGGTAAAATTTACTACCTGACCTACCCCGTTTATTACTTTTTCCCAACACATTCACAGAAATTTTGTATTTACATAAGAAAACATAAAATACAGATGATCGGCATAGGCAGGAAGAAATAGGAATCCCATCACCGTAGATTTTTTATATCAGGTGATCCGAAGCCAGAGCTTATAATCAGTTCATCGTAAGTTAAAATAAACTATCCTTATCAGGCTACAAGTAAAATAAAAAAGGAAAAAAATTGTCGTAGTCGTATTTTGTATAATTTTTTTTTCGGGTTCTTGAGCATCTACCTTAGAAAGTTCATACCTACATTCTATATTTTGCAGACCACTTTTTCATCGTTTATTTTTTCAAACCCCAGATATGCAGCCGCATTTTTCTCAAAAAATTTGAAAATACTGCCGTTACCGAGGACAAACCCATAAGAATTTTTACCAGACTAGTAGTTGGGCGTCGGTTTTACTTGTACAATCTGCCAATTTAAAACCCGTGGTAACTGTTGCCCAAGGATAATGGCAAGGTGAATCTATCTGAGCAGAAGAATCGCACTGTAAACTTAGTTAAGGGTTTTGTTATCACTTTCCATAACATTTCTGTCTGAAACGGTATGAGGATAAGTTTGAATTGCGGGCTTATTATATTACAAGAATGATCTGCTCCGAGCTCTTTCATCGTCATTTTGCTCGTGTTATTTCCCAAAAGGGAAGTTCTCTCTGTTGAGATCCGAATTTGCTATCGTTCTTTCTTTTTTGACTTTCCCCCTAATTTATTTTTCTGAGATATCCTGAGTTTTTTATTCTGATAATTGATAAGAAAATTATTGAGATAGGTAAAATAAGTGGATTATGTGACCGTACTTTCCAAATTTCCACTCAGGTTATAACTATAACAAAAAGTAATTTTTGGTTAAAAACGATTGCAGAAGCGTTGTGTTTTTCTACATAAGGAAAGGTTAGTTTATTGTAAAAAAATAACAACTTCCGTCTTTCTTATGCTTAGCTCGGTATAATTTCCTTATTTATTATTGTCTTTTATCTTTATATTTGCATGTCGTTTATCCTACAAATATTCATCAAATGGTCTGCAAAATGTTTTCCTCGCTGGTTTTGAGTGTCTTTTCTCTTTCATCTTGTCAAAAAGCACCCAAAGATTTCTCACAAGAAAAAACAAGTGCTAAAAATAAACCCGAAATATCTCTGAATATAGATCCCGTCTGTAAAATGGAGGTTGATGAAAATGCAAAATATTCCGCCATCTACAAAAATTCTATTTACAGGTTCTGCAGCGAAAGCTGTAAAAACGAATTTATAAAATCTCCTTCTTCTTTCATTAAAGACAAAAACCAATAAATGAAGACAACCCATCATCTCATCTTTCGTGAAGAAGGGACTCGCTTTGTACGGTTGTTGTAAAATGTTTATGAAAGAAATTTCTGACCTCATCAAAACCTTTTTTGCTTACCTCTCAAGACCGAAGTTTTATCGGGAACTCAGGAGAAAAATCTATAAAAATGTCTTTCTCAGAGAATCTTCTTTTAAAGGAAAAGAAGAGGCAGCGGTCTGGTGCAAAAAAATGGCAGTCTCACAAAACCAAGCTATAAGAAATCTTACCCAAACTCAAAATATTCAAACACTGGAAAATCTCTTCCCGGCAGAGATGTCTTATGCAAAAAATGCCAAAGATATGTGTCCCGTAAAAATGGGAGGTGCCGGAGCACTGGAAATTATCTATTACCTCTGCGAATATACCCGGGCAGAATTCGTTTTGGAAACGGGCGTGGCATATGGATGGTCTTCCCTTGCGGCTCTTCTTTCTCTTAAGAATAGAAACGGTATCCTATACAGTTCGGATATGCCCTACCTAGGAAAAAAAAATGACACCTTTGTAGGTTGTGTACTCCCGCAAGAACTAAGGAAAAACTGGAAACTCTTTCGTTATGCAGACAAAGAATCTCTGCCCAGGATATTCAGGGAACAAAACACCTTTCAGCTGATCCATTACGACAGTGATAAATCCTATAACGGAAGGCTGTGGGCCTATCCGCTTCTTTGGAAACATCTGGAAAAACAAGGAATACTCATCAGCGACGATATAGGGGACAATGCCGCCTTTATGGAGTTCTGTACGACTCTCAATCTTATTCCAACCATTATAGGATTTGACGACAAATTTGCAGGGATTCTTGTAAAAAACTGATCTGGTTTTTGTTGCTCTAACTTTTTAACTAAACCAATACATTGAGACTTTTTTTGTTTATCCGTATTTCTGCGGGGCTTTCTATTCTACACAACTCTCCGTCTATCTGCCAGTATAAAAGATCGGCGTTCAGACAGACTTTATCCAATTTTATAAATGTGAGGTACCTATCAGGCTTTAGCTTTTTTGTAAAGAGCCTATATAAAAAAATGGGGACATAAAAAACAGGGGGTCTTTTTATCAATACAAGATCCAGGAGTCCATCATCAGGAAAAGCCTCGGGGGCAATAAAAGCATTATTCCCAAACTGCCTCGTGTTGGCAATGCATAACATGAGGTAACGACCATCATGCATGCTAAAATCTTCTTCCCTAAATTTTATATTCACCGAACAAAACTCAAAAAACACCTTTACCGTTGTTTTTATGTAATTAAAAAAACCTCTCCTCGTCTTTTCAAAATCTTTTATTACTGCGCTGTCCAAACCTACGCCGGAAACATTAATAGAAAGATGTCCATTTACGAAAAAGGTGTCTATTTCTTTTACCTCTTTTCTGTTAAGTTTCTTTACAAAACCTTTGATGCCCCAGATAGGCACTACCTCCCTGGCAAATCCATTCCCCGAACCCATGGGATATACCGCAAGAACTTTATCTGTATTTACCAGTATTTTTGCTACGGAAGATATGGTGCCATCTCCCCCCACTGCAACAAAGACATCTACTTTAGAAAAATTTTCTTTAATGAAAATTTCTGTACTTTCTTTGGATTCCGAAAGATGATATAACGGATCTTTTATATGCCTTTCCAGTTTTTTTATGAAGGAGGCAGAATTTTTCTTGGCAGAAAAAGGATTAATAATGAAGGCGACTCTTTCCATAAAAAACGAGCTCCCTTTAGAAATTTTTTAATTTTTTTGCAAAATCCGGATCCAGGCTATTTCCCAATTCATCCCAAGAAATTGGGATGACGACATCTCCTACAGCATAGGCTGCAATCTCGTAAGGGCTATAATGAAAGTACAGATTTTCTTTATCAAAGAAAAAATTCTGAGTTGTGGGAATTTCTTCTACCAGAAGAGCGTCTCGTATTTCGGATCCCTTACCATTACTTGCCTTTATTACGTTTTTCTTAAGTAATTTTTGCAAGTCCCTCTTTGGGAGAGAAGTAATTTCGTCCAAACCGATACGTTTTTTATTTTTAAGATCAAAGACCCTGTCATAAAACGCATAATTTCCGTGGGCTCCCCCTTCATAGGAATAAGTATAATACTCGATATGCAGAAAATTCCGAGTAAGAAGTTTCTTTTTCATCCTAAAATTCTGAAACCACTCCTGCCCAGACGTCAGGTCATCCCTCCATTCTTTTTCTGTTTTTTCTATACCCTCGAAATACTCTTTTTTATCCTGTTCCAGATAACTTTTAAGTCCTCCGTAAGAATAATCCTTTATTTTGTTTCCCGCAAAAAAATACAAACTGTCTAAAAGCCTTTTATCTCTAAGATTGGGAAAAACCAGCAGACCCTCATCATATAGTGCCCTCAGGTTTTTATTTATCTGTACAGAGTCTCTCACCCTTAAAGAATCTATAAAGACAAAGTTTTCTTTCGAGTTTTGAAAAATTTTGTTTTTCTCTTCTTTGGCAGCTGTTTTTTTACAAGATATCGTACAGACAACCAAAGCGAAAAACAAAATTTTTGCAAAGATATTTTTCATGAAAGATCAGATTTTTTACATTGCACAAAAAAAGAATCTCCCGAATACAGCAATTTATTTGCCACTGGGAAATGCCTCCAGCTTATTCCTAAGCCTCTTAATTCCTAACGAACGTTTTTTTCAGAATTATTTTCTAACCTCGCTATTTTTCTCTCCAGGGTTTTTCATTTTTTTTCTGCTCTCACACACAGGACAGAAGATGAGTTCTATTACTTTCTACAAAAGCTGAGCCTGAAATCCTCCTATATCCACCTTTTCTCATTTCTTTTGCAGAAACTATTTTTGGGAGATGCTTGTTTATTTTTAATAGGGGGCGTGTCTTCCGGGGGAGGAAATTTCTGTTCGTTCGCAAAGACAAGACCAGCCGCAGAAATATACTTATCGCCTGCGCTTTTAGTCTACATAGGTTATATTTTTGCGCTATTCCATAAAAATAAATCCCGGAAAACTGGGACTTATTCCTAATTATACTAAAAAGAACCTTTGCCCTAGGCCTGTACATTACTAGATCCTAAAATAAAAGGCTCCAGCTCTTTTATCTCTCCATACTGTTGCTCATAATTTGAGATATTCTGTTCCAAAGCGGCTAAAATCCTCTTGGCATGCAAGGGAGCCAAAATCACCCGGCTCCTCACCTTCGCCTGCTGGACTCCAGGCATCAACTGTATAAAATCCAAAACAAATTCTGAAGGAGAATGATTAACCAACGCAAGATTTGAGTACACTCCCGAAGCCACTTCCTCGTTAAGTTCTATATTAATGTTATTGGGATCCGGATTCTGACTGTTATTTTCCATTTTTGTTTTATAAAAAATTTTAGCCGTCACTAAGACTTGGGGTAAATATTCACTTATTTTTTTCAGATCCTAAGTCTTGGTGATAAAGCGATTACTTACCCTTATTTCAATTCTTCAAAGTCCTTTTTGGAACCCACAATGATGTCCTGATACTCCTTAAGTCCAGTACCTGCAGGGATTCTGTGTCCCACAATTACGTTTTCCTTAAGACCGTTAAGCTCATCTACCTTCCCAGAAACTGCCGCCTCATTAAGTACCTTGGTCGTCTCTTGAAACGAAGCAGCAGACATAAATGACCTGGTCTGAAGTGCCGCTCTTGTGATTCCCTGTAACACAGGTGTCGCCGTGGCAGAAAGCGCATCACGCACCTCCACCAGCTTTTGGTCTTCACGTTTCAGCTTGGAATTTTCGTCTCTCAACTCTCGTGCTGTGATCATTTGCCCCGCCTTAAACTCTTTTGAATCCCCAGCATCCACCACCACCTTAAGACCAAAAATCCTATTGTTCTCATCCAGGAAATCATACTTATGTTCCAAAGAATTCTCCAAAAACCGAGTATCTCCAGCATCCACTATCTCTACCTTGGTCATCATCTGACGCACGATAATCTCAAAATGCTTGTCATCTATTTTCACCCCCTGCAAACGGTACACTTCCTGAATTTCGTTTACCAGATACTCCTGCACTGCCGTAGGCCCTTTTATTCTCAGGATATCTTCTGGAGTGATGGAGCCATCGGAAAGAGGAGTTCCCGCACGTACAAAGTCATTCTCTTGCACCAAAATCTGGTTGGAAAGCTTTACCAGATAAATCTTTCTTTCTCCCGTTTTTGCCTCTACAATAAGCTCCCGATTTCCTCTTTTTACTTTTCCATAAGACACCACACCATCTATCTCTGTTACTACTGCAGGATTTGATGGATTTCTGGCTTCAAAAAGCTCGGTAACTCTTGGCAAACCTCCCGTGATGTCTCCTGCTTTGGCAGACTTTCTGGGAATCTTTATAAGTACTTTACCCGCTTTTATCTTTTCACCGTCATTCACCATAAGGTGAGCGCCCACAGGAAGGTTATAAGCCTTTTGCTCTACCCCTTTTGCGTCTACCACCCTTAGAGTGGGGACCGCTTTTTTATTTCTGGATTCAGAAATAACCTTTTCTTCAAAACCTGTTTGCTCATCTATCTCCAGCTGGAAAGAAACCCCCTGCACAATATCTTCATATCCTACCTTACCAGAAGTTTCCGCAATAATTACTGCATTATAAGGATCCCATCTACAGATAAGATCACCCTTTTTTACCTTATCTCCTGGTTTTACCGCAAGCACAGAACCATACGGTATATTCGCTACCATAAGCGGCGCTTTGGTCTCACTACTTGGCATAAGACGGAATTCTGTAGATCGGGAGACTACCACTTCTTGCTTCTGCCCATTCTCGTCCTCAGAAATAACAGTTCTTACCTCGTCCAATTCTACAATACCGTCCCTTCTCGCCACAATAGAAGGATTTTCTGATATATTCCCCGCTGTACCCCCCTGGTGAAAAGTCCTAAGAGTAAGCTGCGTTCCCGGTTCTCCTATGGATTGTGCCGCAATTACACCTACCGCTTCCCCCATATGGATCATCTTACCCGTAGCCAAATTCCTACCATAACATTTTGCACAGATACCCTTTCTTGCCTCACAGGTGAGTGGAGACCTCACTTCCACAGATTCTATACCTATTTCCTCTATTTTTTGGGCGATTTCTTCATCTATCAACTCTTCTGCCCGTGCAATAACCTCATCGGTATCGGGATGATAAATATCCTGTAATGATACTCTCCCTAAGATTCTTTCTGATATTTTTTCTACAATTTCATCATTTTTCTTAAGCGCCATTACCTCTACCCCTCTCAAAGTACCACAATCATCTTCCGTGATAATCACATCCTGAGCCACATCCACAAGCCTTCTGGTGAGATACCCCGCATCGGCAGTTTTTAAAGCAGTGTCTGCTAGTCCTTTTCTCGCCCCATGGGTAGAGATAAAATACTCCAGAATGGAAAGTCCTTCTTTAAAATTTGCCACAATAGGATTTTCTATAATTTCTGCCCCCCCTGCTGCTTTTTGAGGTTTTGCCATAAGCCCCCTCATCCCCGATAACTGACGGATCTGCTCTTTGGATCCTCTCGCACCAGAATCCAGCATCATGTACACAGAATTAAACCCTCCTTGATCGGTTTTCATTCTGCTCATGATCATCTCGGTAAGTCCTGCATTGGTATTTGTCCATACATCAATCACCTGATTGTAGCGCTCTGTATCGGTGATAAGTCCCATATTGTAGTTGGCCTTGATTTCGTCTACATTTTTCACCGCTTGAGAAATCATTTTTTTCTTCTCTTCCGGAATTGCTATATCTCCAAGACTAAAAGACAACCCTCCCTTAAAGGCATTAAAATACCCAAGATCTTTCATATCGTCCAGAAACTTCACCGTAGTGGGGAAATCCGTTTCTGCAAGTATTTTTCCGATGATATTTCTTAGCGATTTTTTTGTGAGAAGCTCATTTATATATCCCACCTCGTTAGGAACAATCTGGTTAAACAAAATTCTTCCTACCGTAGTCTCGACAAGTTTTGTGTGTAACTCTCCGTCTTCCTTTACTGGAAGTCTACATTTTACTTTTGCATTAAGAGATACCTGTCCTTCTGCATACGCAATTTCTACTTCTTCTGGAGAATAGAATACCAATCCCTCACCCTTTACCTTATAATCTTCCGTAGAATGTGCTTCTTTTGTCATGAAATAAAGACCCAACACCATATCTTGAGATGGTACCGTAATAGGAGATCCATTGGCAGGATTTAATATATTTTGAGAACCGAGCATAAGGAGTTGGGCTTCCAATATAGCTTCCGGACCTAGGGGCAAATGCACCGCCATTTGGTCTCCATCAAAGTCTGCATTAAAGGCAGTAGTTACCAGCGGATGAAGCTGAATTGCTTTCCCCTCTATCATCTTAGGCTGGAAGGCCTGTATCCCCAATCTGTGGAGCGTAGGGGCTCTATTGAGGAGGACAGGGTGTCCTTTCATCACATTTTCCAGGATGTCATAAACCACAGGCTCTTTTCGGTCTATAATTCTTTTGGCAGATTTTACTGTCTTTACAATTCCTCTCTCTATAAGTTTTCTTATAATAAATGGCTTGTAAAGTTCTGCAGCCATGTCTTTGGGGAGTCCACACTCATGAAGTTGAAGATCCGGTCCTACCACAATCACCGAACGTGCGGAATAATCTACTCTTTTCCCTAACAAATTCTGACGAAATCTTCCTTGCTTCCCTTTTAGAGAATCCGAAAGAGATTTCAGAGGTCTGTTGGATTCGGATTTTACCGCAGAAGATTTCCTTGTGTTATCGAAAAGAGAGTCTACAGACTCCTGAAGCATACGCTTCTCGTTTCTTAAAATCACCTCGGGGGCTTTGATCTCCAGAAGTCTCTTTAGACGATTATTACGAATAATGACCCTTCTGTACAGATCATTGAGATCCGAAGTGGCAAAACGCCCTCCGTCCAGTGGAACAAGGGGTCTTAACTCCGGAGGGATCACGGGGAGCACCCGCATGATCATCCACTCCGGACGGTTGATCATTCTTGTATTGGCTCCCCGAAGGGCTTCCACCACATTAAGCCTCTTTAAAGCCTCCGTCCGTCTCTGCTTTGAACCCTCGTTATGCGCCCTGTGTCTTAAATCGAAAGAAAGTGCATCCAGGTCTATTCTTTTCAGTAGTTCTTCTACCGCCTCTGCACCCATTTTGGCAATAAATTTATTAGGGTCCGAATCATCTAAATACTGATTCTCCTTCGGAAGCGTTTCTATGATATCCAGATATTCCTCCTCCGTCAAAAATTCTTTGTCTTCAAAATCCGATCCATCAGTTTTTTTGCCAATTCCCTGCTGTATTACTACATATCGCTCATAATAAATGATCATATCCAGCTTCTTGGAAGGAAGCCCCAACAAATAACCTATCTTGTTCGGTAAAGATCTGAAATACCAAATATGCGCCACAGGCACCACCAAATTGATATGCCCTATACGCTCTCTTCTTACCTTTTTCTCTGTAACCTCTACACCACATCTGTCACAGACAATTCCTTTATACCGAATTCTCTTGTACTTCCCACAAGCGCACTCATAGTCCTTGATAGGACCAAAAATCTTCTCACAAAACAGACCATCCCTTTCCGGTTTGTGCGTTCTGTAGTTAATAGTTTCGGGTTTGAGTACCTCTCCTCTGGATTCTTGTAGTATAGACTCTGGAGAAGCAAGTCCTATGGTTATTTTATTAAATCTGCTCGATTTATTCTTATTTGACATTTTGTTTTGATTTTAGTTTTAAAAAATTCATTATCCAATGAACTAAAATTTAGATTACGCTACCGAACTGATACCTTAGATTACTCTTCAAGTCTTATATCCAAACCTAACCCCTGCAATTCCTGTAAAAGTACATTGAATGACTCTGGTATCCCCGGCTCCGGCATTGCATCTCCCTTGGCTATCGCTTCATAAACTTTTGCTCTACCGATAACATCATCAGATTTTACCGTAAGAATTTCTCTGAGGATATTGGAAGCACCAAAAGCCTCCAAAGCCCAAACCTCCATCTCCCCGAATCTCTGTCCTCCAAACTGGGCTTTACCTCCCAATGGCTGCTGCGTAATAAGAGAATAAGGCCCTATAGATCTCGCATGCATTTTATCATCTACCATATGCCCCAGTTTGAGCATATAGATAACCCCCACGGTAGCCGGCTGGGTAAAACGCTCCCCCGTGCCCCCATCATACAGATAGGTATTCCCAAATTTAGGCAGTGCCGCTTTGTCTGTATATTCCGTAATCTCTTCCAAGGTCGCTCCATCAAAAATAGGCGTCGCAAATTTAAGCCCAAGCTTTTGTCCTGCCCATCCCAACACGGTTTCATAAATCTGCCCAATATTCATACGAGAAGGCACCCCAAGGGGGTTAAGCACAATATCCACCGGTGTTCCGTCTTCCAAAAATGGCATATCTTCTTCCCTCACAATTCTGGACACAATTCCTTTGTTCCCGTGACGTCCCGCCATTTTATCTCCCACATTGAGTTTGCGTTTTTTGGCGACGTATACTTTTGCCAACTTCATAATACCCGCAGGAAGTTCATCCCCTATAGATACTGCATATTTTTCACGGTTTTTAATTCCAGAAAGCTCGTTATACTTGATTTTATAATTGTGAATAAGCTGCTTGATAAGTTCGTTTTTCTCTTGATCTACAGTCCAATCTGATCCGATGATGTTGATATAATCCTCTACCGATTGTAAAAGTTTTTGAGTAAACTTCACCCCTTTGGAAATTACCTCTTCCTCCAGGTCATTTTTTATTCCCTGGGAGGTTTTACCGTTTACAAGAACCAAGAGTTTCCCTATGAGGGTAGCTCTCAGATCGTCAAACTTTTTTTTGTAGTCATTTTCGATCTGCTCTAACTTAAGTTTTTCCTCCGTTCTTTTTTTCTTGTCTTTGATATTTCTGGAAAAGAGTTTTTTATCTATTACCACCCCTCTTAGCGAAGAATCCGCCTTAAGAGAAGCGTCCTTTACATCGCCTGCCTTATCCCCAAAAATTGCTCTTAAAAGCTTTTCTTCCGGTGTAGGATCCGACTCCCCCTTAGGGGTAATCTTGCCAATCATGATATCTCCTGGTTTAATCTCTGTGCCTATACGGATCATCCCATTCTCGTCCAGATCTTTTGTGGCCTCTTCGGATACATTGGGAATATCCGCTGTGAGTTCTTCCATACCGAGTTTTGTATCCCTTACTTCTAGAGAATATTCATCCACATGAATAGAAGTAAACCAATCTTCTCGCACCACTTTTTCGTTGATCACAATAGCATCCTCAAAGTTATACCCCTTCCACGGCATAAAAGCCACGACCAAGTTTCTTCCCAATGCAAGCTCGCCATTCTCTGTGGCGTACCCACCACAGAGCACCTGACCTTTCTCCACAATATCCCCTACCTTCACAATGGGTTTTAGGGTAATGGTAGTACTCTGATTAGTTTTCCTAAACTTAGGAAGTTTATAAGTCCTGTCGGACGATTCAAAAGATACCAAATCCTCATCTTCGCTTCTATCGTATTTTATGACAATCTTATCAGCATCTACATACTCCACCACTCCTTTGCCCTCTGCATTGATGAGTATACGCGAGTCTACCGCTACTTGTTTTTCCAGCCCGGTACCCACCACGGGCGCCTGAGGCTGTAATAAAGGAACTGCCTGGCGCATCATGTTTGAGCCCATAAGTGCCCGGTTGGCATCATCATGCTCCAAAAAGGGAATGAGTGAGGCCGAAATCCCAGAAATTTGGTTCGGTGCAATATCCATGAGATTTACCTGCGAAGGCTCTACTACAGGATAATCTCCATCTAGCCTAGCGATAATTCTCTCTGTCTTAAAGTTTCCTTTTTCGTCCAATTCTACATTGGCTTGCGCAATCACTTTAGATTCCTCGTCCTCCGCATTGAGGTATACAGGCTCTGCCTTCAGATCCACTTTTCCTTTTTCTACTCTTTTATACGGGGTTTCAATAAAGCCCAGCTTATTTATTTTTGCGTAGATTCCCAGAGAAGAAATAAGTCCAATATTAGGTCCCTCAGGTGTCTCTATAGGACAAATTCTGCCGTAATGTGTATGGTGAACATCTCTCACCTCAAAACCTGCTCTCTCTCTGGAAAGCCCACCAGGTCCCAGAGCAGAAAGTCTCCTTTTATGGGTAATCTCGGATAGGGGATTGGTCTGATCCATAAACTGAGAAAGCTGATTGGTACCAAAGAAAGAGTTAATGACGGAAGTAAGCGTCTTTGCATTTACAAGGTCTACGGGAGTGAAAATCTCGTTGTCTCTTACATTCATTCTTTCCCTAATCGTCCTGGCAATTCTGGAAAGTCCTACTCCAAACTGACCCGCAAGCTGCTCACCTACCGTTTTTATTCTTCTGTTGGAGAGGTGATCGATGTCGTCTACCTCTGCTTTTGAATTAACCAATTCTATAAGATAGGCCACAATAGCAATGATATCCTCTTTGGTGAGTACTTCTGTATCTATGGGTATATTGAGTCCTAATTTCTTATTAAGCCTATACCTCCCTACTTCCCCAAGGGAATATCTTTGCTCCGAAAAGAAAAGTTTTTCTATAATCCCCCTAGCCGTTTCTTCATCGGGCGGATCTGCGTTCCTCAACTGTCGATAAATATACTCTACAGCTTCTTTTTCCGAATTGGTCGGATCTTTCTGCAGCGTGTTCTGTATTATGGAAAACTCGTTTGTGTTTTCCTTATGTATCAAAATGGATTTTACCCCAGAGTCAAGAATCATCTCTATCTGTTCCTTTTCCAGAATTGTCTCCCTGTCAAGAACAATCTCATTTCTTTCTACAGAAACTACCTCTCCTGTGTCTTCATCTACAAAGTCTTCGAACCAAGTGTTGAGCACTCTTGCTGCCAGAGTCTTGCCCTCTATTTTTTTTAAAGCCGCTTTTGATACTTTTACCTCTTCTGCTAAATCAAATAACTGAAGTATATCTTTGTCAGACTCATAACCAATCGCCCGGAGTAAAGTGGTAAAAGGGAGCTTTTTCTTTCGGTCTATGTAGGCATACATGACATTGTTGATATCTGTGGTAAACTCCATCCAAGACCCCTTAAACGGTATTATTCTAGAATAATACAACTTGGTTCCGTTGGCATGATAAGTTTGCCCAAAAAACACTCCCGGAGACCTATGAAGTTGTGTTACAATTACCCGTTCTGCTCCATTGATAATAAACGATCCCGACGGAGTCATATAGGGTATAGGTCCCAAGTACACATCCTGAATTACAGTCTGGAAATCTTCGTGTTCCGGGTCTGTACAGTACAACTTGAGTCTGGCTTTAAGTGGAACAGAATAGGTAAGCCCCCTCTCCACACACTCTTCTATAGAGTAGCGTGGTGAGTCGATGAGATAATCTAAAAACTCCAGTACAAAATTATTCCTGGAATCTGTAATGGGAAAATTTTCCTGGAAAGTTTTATAAAGCACTTCCTTTTTTCTGTCCTCAGGAAGTGTATCCAACTGAAAAAATTCTTTAAATGACTCTATCTGCACATCTAAAAAATCGGGCGTTACGATCTTGCCTTTTACAGAAGAAAAATTAATTCTCTGATTTTCCTGAGCTTTTGCCGTTGTTTTACTCATA
Source organism: Bergeyella sp. (assembly GCA_030263285.1). Lineage (GTDB taxonomy): Bacteria > Bacteroidota > Bacteroidia > Flavobacteriales > Weeksellaceae > SZYB01. The sequence continues at coordinate 54,450 of SZYB01000003.1, read as the reverse complement.
AAATTTTAGAAAAAGATTACAAACTACTTTTTTGGTGTTCAAAATTTTTGCATACAATACAAAAATGGAGAAAAAAGCGTACTCAAGGAAAATATTCACAAAAACTTGCCCGGTAATTTACGCTACTCCCATTTTAAAAACTTATTTAAAACTGCAACGCCGATATATCTTTTCACGGAGTAGTGCAAAAAAACTTAAGGTGACAGATCGCTTATCTATTACAGACAGAAAAAGACCCCCCGGAAAACCCGGGAAGGTAATACTCCTGTATTATTGAAACTGTTAAGCAAATCCCCTTAAGGTGAAAAACGGGGACAAATTTAGTGATTTTTTTTGAATAAAGACAGAAGTAAAACAATCTCTCTCTGGACCGAAGAAACAATTCTACCTCCGACGGGCGGATCTGGATTTCCATGGTTTAATCTCGCCCGTAAATTTAATCTTTCCCGTGGAGTCATAACCGTATTATCATATTTATACACAACCCTGCCAACTCCCTGTATGTATAAGATCTGGAAGTATGGGGGGATAAAATTGATTAACCCATTTCCTATACGTTTGAGATAAAGCGGTAGCCGCATCCCAAATGCTACCATCTTTTCTGGCTAGCAGGGGTAAATATATCATAACTACTGAAGGATCAAACCAAGGGGAATATCATAACAGAATTAAAATCTGTATAACCCATCTATCTGGATATAACTACTCCTAACTTTACCCAAGTTATGTATTGCTCCCGCTCTTATATTTATATTTGATTAATTGACCTTCGTAAATCATCCCTGCTGTTTGCACTTTGTTCATGGGACAACCCAATGCATGTATCTCATGAATAGCAATATCTGCAGACCGGTACAATACCAGATTGATCATCTGCCTCCCCCTCCTACCAGTCACATACTTGAGTTGTTTCCACTACCATTTACAAATTCTATATATAGGGATAATTGAACCCATAGCGGGATCCCCTGGGTAGACTGTCCTTTTTTCGCATTATAAAACCGATGTTCGTACCAGACTCCCATGGCGTATCGCCTCTCTTATATAACAATTTTTTAATAGTTTTTCTATCCTTTGTTAAGTCAAAAAAATAGATATATCTCACCATCGCCCATAATATATATAATAATAGAAACTAACTCGCGATCCCGCATAAACACCCACGTCATTGGCGGAAAAATCTTATTTTAGTCTACCATCGAAGGTATATTGGTCACAGGATGAGCTAGTGTATCGAGAGCCTATTTTTTGTGGTTTGTATAATATTCGGAAATAACCACCCTTATACTTTACCTCCTCAAGCCGGGAAGGAGAAAGTAACTATCACCCAACAGAACATAATCACTTCCTGTTTTTTTACTATTGCCCCTAAAGAAAAACTTGACATTTTCAGATGAAAACTTTCCAGTAACCGGAGGTTTTGTACATACATGTTACAACTTATATACAATTTTCTTCAAATAAAAATTTACTTAAACGGAAGAGTCTGTCCCTTTTTTATGACGTGCAACGGTAAAAATATTCTTTTTTAGCCCTTATTATCGTTAACTTTGGCCTCGTGCATGACATATTCGCATGCTGTACGTAACCTTAAAAAAAAATAAAATGGGTATAGACACTATTCTAAAATCCGGAAAATACAAACTCATCGACGTAAGAGAACCCATAGAGCTCGACATGGACGGAAGTATTGGGGAAGCCGAAAATATTCCTTTGGGTTCTATAGAAGAGCGGAAAGAAGAGTTGCTTTCCTATGATGTTCCCTTAATTATCTTTTGCAGAAGTGGTAACAGAAGCGGAAAAGCCCTGGAATATCTCACAAAAGCGGGACTTAAAGAAGGATATAACGGTGGCGGATGGCAAGCTCTGAAGGAACAAATACAGAATATCAACGCAGATTAAACAAAAAGGCAAAAGCATCCGGACAAACTCCCATGACTACTATGGTAACTGTAGTAAACAGGGCGACTATGGTGTAAGGGAGGGACGTCTTTGGTGCTTTTTTTTCCGTGTATCCCGCAGAGAAAAACATCGCCCTAATGACTTTTAGATAATAAGCTATAGATACTGCTGATCCTAAAACCGCTACCAATATAACAAGTGGCGATGTCCTTATCGCCTGAGAAAACAATCCTAACTTTCCTATAAATCCTGCGGTAATAGGAATACCCGCCATAGAAAATAAGGAGACCGCTGCCGTGACAGCCAGAAGGGGTCTGGTTTTTCCCAGCCCACTAAAAGCCTTAAGAGACAGGTCCCCCTTTTCCTTTTCCACCCAGGTAAGACATGCAAAAATACCCACAGTAGATATTGCATAAGCAAATAGATAAAACGCCAGAATATACAGAGAAAGATTGGTCATCCCGAAAAAGGTAATAGACAGATACCCCGCATGTGATATAGAAGAATAAGCCAGCATTCTCTTCACGTTATGTTGAACCAGCCCCATGATATTAGAAACAAGAAGAGTGACAATCACCAAAACACTCAAGACGGAAATCCAAACCGAGAAAATACCTGGAAAACAAAGAGTCATCAACTTAAAAAAAGTATAAAATGCAGCAACTTTTACCACGCTGGACATAAAAGCCGTAATTATGGAAGGCGTTCCCTGATAAACATCCGGACTCCACATATGAAAAGGAACTAAAGAAACCTTGAAAGCCAAAGCCGAAAGAATCAATATCGCTCCCATAGTATATCCCCTGTCCAGAGGATTGATCTCTCCGTAAGTTCGGATTCTATATACGTCAAAACTTCCCACACTTCCGTATACAAGGGCTATCCCAAAAAGTAAAAACCCTGTAACAAACGCTCCTATGAGAAAATATTTCAATGAAGATTCTATGGATCTAAGCTCTGTTTTTTTGCTTCCTGCCATTACATAAAGCGGAATAGACAATATCTCTATGCCCAAAAACACAATGATAAGATTTTGGAACCCAAAAAGTATTATCCCACCACACAAAGAAAATAACATAAGAGCATAAAGTTCCGACTGATAAGACCGATGGCTACCAAATGAAAAATCCGATAAAATAAAAATGAGCAAGGTGATAAGTATTGATATTTTTGAAAACAAGGCCGCATTCGCCCCAAAAATATACATAGAAGCATAACGCTGAAAGACAAAACTATCTGGGAAAAAACTTCCACCAAAAGCCAAACCCAAACCCAAAATCCCAATATTTCTGGAAAACTTTCCCTTGCCATACGTTCCCGAAAATAACGCTACCACTGCAGTAAGAAAAATAACAACTAAAACTGTCATCTTTTATTTTTATTATAAAAATTATTTTATCATAGATGAATATATAAACCTCAAAGAGGTATCTACCATCTCTAGTATAGGTTGAGGAAATATACCCAACAGTACTACAAAAACACATAAACTAGCCAAAACGGAAAACTCCACTCCGGATATATCCCGTAATCTGCCAAGAACTTTTTCTTCCCCCCTGCCCAACATAGTTTTTGCAAACAGTCTGAGAAGGTACACCGCTGCGAGTATAATCGTGAGACCTGAAATGATGCCCAGAAGAGTACTATAATCAAAAACCGATTTTATCAGTATAAATTCTCCCACAAAACCATTGGTAAGCGGTACCCCGAGAGAGCCAAACAAAATCAATATAAATAAAACGGAAAATTTAGGAGCTACCTTTGCATATCCCCCCATTTTTCTTATGTCCCGAGTTCCAAATCTTTTTTCTAAAATATCCGCACAATAAAATAATCCTACCACATTTATTCCGTGTGCAAAAGCCTGTACCATGGCACCACTGCCCCCTTCTGTGGTAAATTTTCCGTTAAGACTAAGTAAAGCGGAAGAAAAAATTCCTGCCGTAATAAGACCTACATGAGAAAGTGAAGAATAAGCGATAAGCCTTTTTACATCATTTTGTATCCCCGCAATAAGCGCTCCATAAATGACCCCGAACACGCAGAACATGATTACAATGCCCCCCGCGGTCCCTGCAATGGCCTCCGGCGTTACAGGTAATAAATATCTGAGCAGGCCATAAACAGCCATTTTCAACATAAGACCAGAAAGAAGCATAGAACCCTGAGTAGGAGAAAAAGTGTAGGTATCCGGCTGCCAGGTATGGAAGGGAAATATCGGAAGTTTTACTGCAAAAGCAAAGAAAATACAAAAAAACACAATAACCTGCTCTCCATACGTAAGATTCGCATTATAGAGGTCTGTAAGGGCAAAAGAAGCCGTATCCGGCAAAGCATACACATATATGAGACCCGCCAGCATGAATAATGATCCTGCAAATGTGTATACAAAAAACTTGGTGGTAAACCTAAATTTCTGATCTTTCTGTCCCCAAATTCCTGCAATAAACCATATCGGGATCAGCGTAATTTCCCAAAATGCATAGAACAATATTCCATCCAAAGCGGTAAAAACCCCTAATAAACCGAATTGCATGAGTAAAATCAATGCATAAAAATTATGGCTGTAAGGTTTTTTCTCATTGAAAGAAGAAAGAATAATAAGTGGTATGAGAATATTGGTAAGAAGTACCATCAGCATACTCATGCCGTCTATACCGAAATGAACGGAACTCCTGAGGTAATTCGACCATGGCCATTGAATTTCGTACTGCAGGGTATCATCTACCGTAGGGGAAAAATTAAAACACGCCAACAGATAGAAAGTGAAAAACATCTGCAACAGAGCAAAGACAAAGGCCAAAAACCGAACACAGGCACCCCTGAAAATAAACGCAATAGAAGCCCCTAAAAGAGGGATAAACAATAATGCTGATAATAGATTGATCATGAGAAAACCAAAAAGTTTATTACTAATATTATCCCTATAGTGAATGACATAATCAACAGGTAAGTCTCTACTTTTCCATTCTGGAATCTCCTCAGTGCATTTCCCGTATTCTCTGCACCAATACCCACACAGTCAAGTGATTTATCCAAAATATCCCTATCAAACATCCTTCCTGCTTTTCCCAAACCTTCCGCTGTTTTCACAAACAGAACATTGTAGATCTCATCTATATACAGTTTATTAGCCGACAACCTTTCCCATCCTCTGTATTCATTCTCCGGCAGTGGAAGCTGTTTCTTTGTTACGTAAAAATGCCTCACCAGATACCCCACCAAAAAAAACATCACGACAGTGGATATCAGGAGCCCCATTTCTGTTCCTATACTGAGGGAAGTCATATCGGCTTCAAATTTATTCTTTGCCGTTTCATTTATAAGAGGGTCAAGCCAAAGTGAAAGTTTTGACCATTTTCCGTTCGCTACAAAGTGAGGCAGATTTATAAAACCACCCACCACAGATAAAAATGCCAAAATCACGAGAGGCAGAGTCATATTAGCCGGGCTCTCATGTAAATGGTCTTTTTGGTCCCGGGTGCCTCTAAATTCCCCACAAAACGCGAGAAAATAAAGCCTGAACATATAAGTTGCCGTCATGGCCGCTATAATGAAGAGAATGACCCAATAAAACCCGTTATGGACGAACGCCACCGTAAGGATCTCATCCTTCGAAATCATTCCGGAAAACAAAGGCATTCCGGAAATAGCCAGCGTACCTATTAAAAAAGTGATATGTGTGACAGGAATAAACTTCTTCAATCCGCCCATATATCTCATATCTTGTTCTCCTCCCATTGCATGGATAACGGATCCTGAGCCCAAAAACAATAATGCCTTGAAAAAAGCATGAGTCATCAAATGGAACATTGCAGTAGTATAAGCCCCGAGCCCCAAAGCGACAAACATAAAACCCAATTGCGACACTGTAGAATAGGCCAAAACTTTTTTTATATCATTTTGTCTCAGCGCATAAAAGGCGGCAAGTGCTGCCGTAAGCAACCCTATAAAAAAAATACCTTCCTGGACAGAAGGAGCCAGAGAGTACAACGCATTTGACCTCACCACAAGATATATACCTGCCGTTACCATGGTAGCAGCATGTATGAGAGCAGACACCGGAGTGGGTCCCGCCATTGCATCCGGAAGCCAGGTATACAAAGGTACCTGAGCTGATTTCCCCACTGCACCGATGAATAAACTAACGGTTATAAATAAAATCATGGGACCGTCCAAAGAGAATTTTGAAGCATTTTCGTTCACCGAAATATAATCTAATGTTTGCATCTCTTTTGCCAAAAGAAAAATCCCGATGAGCAAACCCAAATCTCCTATCCTATTCATTATAAACGCTTTTCTTGCAGCCTTTCCATATTCCCAATTCTCAAACCAAAAGCCTATCAGTAAGTAAGAGCAAACTCCCACACCTTCCCACCCGATAAATAAAATGAGATAATTACTCCCCATTACCAAAAGAAGCATAGAAAAAACAAAGAGATTGAGATAGGCAAAAAATCTACAGAAACCTTTATCTTGGCTCATATATCCTATAGAATACAGATGGATAAGACTTCCTATCCCCGTAATAATCATGGTCATCATGATGGAAAGCTGATCTATTTGGAAGCCAAAATCAATCTGTATTCCGTCTATAGTAAACCACTTGAAAGCGTTCACAACGATGGGCGGACTCTCCGAATTTATTCTTGAAAAAATTACAGAAGCCAGACAAAAAGATAAAAAAACCACTAAAGTGGAAGAACTTCCTACCACTACTTTCGGTAAGAATTTTCCTAAAAGTCCACTCAAAAAAAACCCCACTAATGGAAAAAGAATGAGGATATATGTTAAAATTTCCGTATTCATTTTTTCTAACCTCTTAATTTATTAAATATACTCACATCAACCGACCGTGTATTTCTGTATATCATAGAGATAATGGCCAGGCCTACAGCAACCTCAGCAGCAGCAACCACCATAATGAAAAACACAAGAATCTGCCCTTCACCGCTCCCCTTATAGGCAGAGAAAGCAGTCAATAACAAATTGACAGAATTTAGCATCAGCTCTACACAACCCAATATGACAATTGCGTTTTTCCTCAAAAGTACTCCCATAACCCCAAGACAAAACAAAAAGGTGCACAATATAACAATGTGCTCCAGTGGAATGCTCTGGGTGAAGAGATTTATATTATTTTCCATGGCTATCTTATCTATAAGTCTTTTTTTCCTACTAAAACAACGCTCACTATACCGGCAAGAATCAGTATGGAAGCAAATTCAAAAGGCAAAACATACTCGTTAAACAATAATTTTCCGAGATTTTCGGTGAGTCCTACAGACGGGTCTGCATCTGTCGCAAAAGTTTCTCTGGTGATCCCTTTATATGCAGAAAGAATCCCAAGAAAAAGAATACCCGTAGCCAAAACTCCCAGGCATTGGTAAAAAACATGTTTTTTGGACTCGTTCTCTTTATTGAGGTTGAGCATCATTAGGATATAGAGAAACAAAACCATGATGGCACCTGCATAGACTATAACCTGAACAATGGCCAAAAACTGGGCGTTGAGCAGAACGTACAGACCCGCTATAGAAAAAAAAGTCACTATCAAGGATAATATTGCATACAGGGGATTCCTTGAAAAAACAAAAAAAAGTGCGCTAAGAACCGTAATCCCGGAAATGAAATAAAAAATAATTTGTTCCATACCTATCTCATCGTTTTTCTTTGTTTTTCACTCTGTCTCTCGGATATATCTATAGAGGCACCCGTCTTTTCCAACAATTTATCTTTCCCATAAATAAAAGAGCTTCTATGCGATTCCACGTTCACCAGCCTATCGGTAAGGTAAATAGCCGACTTAGGGCAGGCTTCCTCGCACATTCCGCAAAAAATACATCGAAGCATATTAATTTCATATACCGCTGCATATTTTTCTTCTCTGTACAGCGATTTTTCCTGTTTTGTCCTTTCTGCCGCTGTCATCGTGATAGCCTCTGCGGGACAGGCTACTGCACAAAGCCCACAGGCCGTGCACCTCTCCCTGCCCTGCTGATCTCTCTTCAGGACATGCATTCCTCGCCATACCTTAGCCCTGGGTCTCTCCTCTTCCGGGTAAGAAACAGTAGCGGATTTTTTAAAAAAATGCTTTAAGGTGATGCCCATTCCCTTTATTATAGCTGGAAAATAGAGCTTCTCCGTAAAAGTCATCTTTTTATTTGAGACTACTTTTGATCTATCTGTAAGTTTCATTTTTCAATTAAAAAAACAACTCGTTTTTTCTGTCTCCACAATTTAAATTTATAAACATAATAACATAACAGCCCCTGTAACCATCAGATTAATAAGGGCGAAGGGGATAAGTTTTTTCCACCCCAGATGCATGAGCTGATCATAGCGAAATCTGGGAATTGTCCACCGTATCCACATAAAAATAAAAATCCCCAAAAAAGTCTTGGCTAAAAAGGAAAATACGCTAAGAACGCTGGATATATTTTCTCCCCAGTTTTCTGCTACCCACTCTATTCCCGGATAATTATAGCCTCCAAAAAACAAACAGACCAAAAGGGCGTTTGAAATAAACATGTTCACATATTCTCCAAAAAGATAAAGACCCAGTTTCATGGAAGAATACTCTGTGGAGTACCCTGTCACCAGTTCAGATTCACACTCCGGGAGATCAAACGGATGTCTATTGCATTCTGCCAAAACGGCTACAAAAAATATAACAAAGGCAAAAGGCTGATAAAAAATATTCCAATTAAGCCCAGAAATTTCAGGCAAAATTCCCCATATCTTTCCTTCCCCTTGTTGCTCCACTATATGCTTAAGATCCAGAGAACCACTCATCATAATAATAGAGAGCAAGGACAAACCCATAGCAAGCTCGTATGAAATCATCTGGGAACTCGCCCGTATGGCACCCAGAAGAGAATATTTATTATTGGAAGCCCATCCACCCAACATCATTCCGTACACAGAAACAGAAGCCAATCCCATAATATAAAGTACCCCCACATCTATGCTGACCACCTGAAGATCAAACACTTTTCCACCAATCTCCAAAGCCCTACCCCAAGGAATTACCGCCCCAGTAAGCAAAGAAAGAAACATCACAATAGAAGGCCCCATAATAAACAAAAACTTCTCTGCATTGGCCGGAGTAAAATCCTCTTTGAAAAAAAATTTACCCCCGTCTGCCAAAGGCTGTAAAAGTCCCCACGGTCCACTTCTGTTGGGCCCTATCCTGTCCTGCATAAAAGCCGCTACCTTTCTTTCTGCCCACGTAGAATAGGCTGCCACCGTGAGGGAAAGCAAAAACAAAGCTAAAACCAGTATCAGTTTAAAAATTAATAACTCCATTTATCGTTTTTGTGTTCTTTCTGTACCATGTTATTTTTGCGAACTCTATTTCTCATACGTTGGGAAAAGTATTTTTCGCTTTTATGTCCTCCTCATCCCTACCCGATATTTCTTTTGCATCAGGATTATCCAAAAGCCGATGCTCATACTCCGGATTTTCATAATGATTAAGCGATATTACCGAATGTCTGTCTACGTGTCTAGGACCCTCTATTGTCCACTTTTCAGCTTCTTTCTTCTCAAACCTGCATGTATCACAAATCCAGTCTTCCACCTCATTCCACTGGTTCTTTCGGGCCGTTACCCTTACAATCTCGTCTCCCTTCATCCATAAAACCGCCCTTCCGGAACATTTTTCACAGGCGCAGTGTGCATTCATGGGTTTGGTAAACCAAACTCTGCTCAAAAATCTGGCGGTTCTGTCTGTAAGAGCACCCACAGGACAAACATCTATAATATTCCCAACAAAATCACTGTCAAGTGCCTTATTGAGATAGGTAGAAATCTCTGCACGATCCCCCCTAAACAAAATCCCATGTTCTCTGCTCTCGGTAATCTGGCTGGCCGTGAGCACGCAACGAGCACAAAGGATACACCTGTTCATATTAAGTTTTATGTTCGGTCCTATGTCATCTGCATCAAAAGTCCTTCTCTCAAACTCCGTCCTGGTCTGTTCCGCCCCATGATCATAACCCAAATCTTGTAAACTACACTCTCCGGCCTGATCACACACAGGACAATCTAACGGGTGATTAATAAGTAAAAACTCTGTAACCGCTTTCCTTGCTTCTCGTGTTCTCTCCGAACTCAGATTCTTTACCTCCATGCCATCCATCACATAAGTCCTACAACTTGCTACCAGCTTGGGCATGGGTCTTGGATCTGCCTCAGACCCCTTGGAAACCTCTACGAGACACGTCCTGCATCTCCCACCACTAGACTCCAACTTACTATAATAGCACATGGCAGGCGGCACTTCTCTTCCTCCTATTTGTCTTGCTGCTTCCAGTATAGAAGTACCGGGCAAAACTTCTGTAGTTTTACCATCTATGGTAATCTTTATCTTTTTTATTTCTTCACTCATTTTATTTTTCTTTTGTCACCACCTAAGACTCGGTTTTTTAACACAAAGAAGAAATTCTATGTTTCCAAAGAAAAAATCTTGGCAAGCTTTATCAATCCTATCGGGTGTCGTCTCTATATCCGGCATATCGACATATTATATCCCCCTCTTACCTCAAACCTCAACATAATGTGTTTAAAATATCGCATTAAAGGCTTCTCATATCAAGACCAAAACCCGCCAGATGAAGCCGATCACTTCCCTCAAAACCAAATAACTTTGCGTTAGTCTTCGGGATAAACGCACCCGCTCCCCCACCACACGACCAATTGAGATCAAAATACCTTGAAACGTGCAGAACAGAATACTTCTCTATCCCTATATTTGCACAATTAGGCCCATCGGTGTGCTCAAAGGTAAGAAATTGCCCATCGGAGAGATCAACCCTTCCCCCCTTTACCATTGCTACACATTTAGGATCCCCAATTTGTCCCCCAAAGTCTACCGTCTGGTTTTGCCTCATTACATATTTCACACATTTCATATGATCTAATCTCAACACCAAAGCCACGTTATCTTTTGTGAAACACCCAATTCTGGCATTAGTCTGCGGAATGATAAGGTTCTCCAAACCAAAATAATCCTCAACGGTAAATGAAGTAAAAATATCCGGAGCGGCCAAGCTGTTGAGCGCGAAACTACCCCCACCTCCCCTAGAAGAAATATCGGATATTGTATAAACCGCTCTGTTCCAACCCCAAAAAACAAACATTTGTTTTTTTCTTGTCAGGGATTTTTGTGTCTCGGTTTCTTGAAACTGTTCTTGCCCATTTTCCTGAGAAAAAACGAAAGAAGAAACCGACAAAAAAATTATAAAAAAAATAGATTTGGCCATAGATATAGAATAAATTAATTAATTAACGGTTATAGGATCTGCATATTTTCCCAATCCGTAATTTTGTTTTCGGCATAATTCTCTATTCTTTACATGCCATTCAAACTCATCTCTAAAGTGTCTGATTGCCGATGCCACCGGCCATGCCGCAGCATCTCCCAGCGGACAAATGGTATTTCCCTCTACTCTACGCTGTATGTCCCATAAAAGATCAATATCCCTGAGAGAACCCTCTCCGTTTTCTATTTTTCTAAGAATTTTGTACATCCAGCCTGTCCCTTCTCTGCAAGGGGTACACTGTCCGCAACTTTCATGATTATAAAATCTCGCCAAAGTCATGGTATGTTCTACCACACATTGATCTTCATCCAAAACGATAAATCCTCCCGATCCCATCATGGTACCCGTAGCAAAACCGCCCTCTGAAAGAGATTCATAATTCATATACCTAGGTTCTCCCTTACTCGTTTTCAACATTAAATTCGCAGGTAGGATAGGAACCGAACTGCCCCCCGGAATACAAGCCTTAAACGCCTTGTGATTAGGGATACCCCCGCAATACTCCTCCGAAAATATAAAATCCTCTACGGTCATGGTCATGTCGATCTCGTAAACGCCAGGCTTATTGATATTCCCACAAGCAGAAATGAGCTTGGTTCCCGTAGATTTTCCCATTCCTATCTTTGCATATTCTGCCCCAGAAATTCCGATGATAGGAACTACCGCCGCTATAGACTCCACATTATTGACTACAGTGGGTCTTTCCCATAGACCTTTAACTGCAGGAAAAGGAGGCTTAAGTCTCGGATTTCCTCTTTTTCCCTCCAAAGATTCAAGAAGGGCTGTTTCTTCTCCGCATATATAAGCCCCCGCCCCTCTCTGGACATATATATCCAAATCAAAACCAGAACCCAGAATATTCTTTCCCAGAAATCCTGCCGCTCTGGCCTCCGCTATTGCTTCTTCCAGTATGTCGGGAATCCATGCATATTCCCCCCTTATATAGATAAACGAAGTATTGGAACCCAAGCAATAGGAAGAAATAATCATCCCTTCTATAAGTAGATGGGGAAGCACTTCCATAAGATAACGATCTTTAAAAGTTCCCGGCTCAGACTCGTCTGCATTTACTACCAAATGTCTGGGAACCCCCTCGGGCTTTGCCAGAAAACTCCACTTAAGCCCCGTGGGAAAACCCGCTCCTCCCCGACCCCTAAGACCCGAAGTTTTTACCTCTTCCAAAATCTCCTCCGGCGACATTTTAAGAGCCTTTTCTGCCGCTTGGTATCCCTCATGCTGTCGGTATACCTCAAACTTTCCGATTCCCTCCACATGAGCATTTTTAAGTAAAAGTTTTTTACTCATTTTTTACGTTAAGATTTCCTTAGTCTAATGTAATCGCTCCCTGCTTGCAAAGATCAAGGATTCTGTCTACTTTTTCTATGGTTAAATTTTCGTGGTAAAACTTTCCCAGTTGCATCATGGGCGCATAACCACATGCCCCCAAACACTCGGCGGGCTTAAGGGTAAACAGACCATCCTCTGTTGTTTCCCCTTCCTTTATTCCCAATTTTTTTCTTATATGTTCGAATATTTTCTCACTCCCATTGAGCATACAGGGACCCGTTCTGCATACTTCCAAAACATACTTCCCCACCGGTTTCATATTAAACATCGTATAGAACGTGGCTACCTCATATACCTCAATAGGCTTTATCCCCAAGAGACCCGCCACATAATCCATCACGGGCACATCCAGCCATCCTCCAAACTCTTTTTGCGCAAGATGAAGAATGGGAATAAGCGCAGATTTTTGTCTCCCCTCCGGATACCGCCGAATAATCTCCTGTGCCTTATCAAGTGTTTCTAGCTTAAACGCAACCTTTTTGCTCATTGTATCAGGTATTCTAAATCTTATACTTTTGTTCCGTTATAAGAGACACTGTATCACATATCCCCTACGTCATCACTATATTAACTCATGCATCCAACTCCCCTGCAATGATATTCATACTGCACATCGTCAAAATAGCATCTGATATTACAGATCCTTTAATCATTTCCGGATACGCTTGGTAGTAAATAAAACAAGGCCTTCTGAAATGCAGTCTGTAAGGACTTCTACCCCCATCACTCACCAAATAAAATCCGAGTTCTCCGTTTCCTCCTTCTACCGCCTTATAAACTTCGCCCTTCGGAATATCCATTTCTCCCATGACAATCTTGAAATGATAAATAAGCGCCTCCATCTTCGAATATACATCCGCTTTTTCCGGAAGGTAAAAATCGGGAACATCTGCATGAAAGTCCCCAGAAGGTAAATTCTCATACGCTTGTTTTATAATTTTTATGGACTCCCATACCTCCTGTTGTCTTACCATAAATCTGTCATAGGTGTCTCCCGATGTACCTACAGGTATAATAAAATCAAAGTCTTCGTAAGACGAATAGGGTTCTGAAACCCTTACATCATAATCTACTCCGCAAGCACGAAGATTAGGCCCCGTAAAGCCATAACTCAAAGCCCGCTCTGCAGAGATAGCTCCCACACCAATTGCCCTGTCCATAAAGATCCTATTTCTCTCCAGCAAAGTACAAAACTCGCCAAACCTCTGCGGAAAAGTCTCTATAAAGTGCTCTATAAGTTCGTGAAATTTTGTGTTGAAATCCCTCTCAAATCCACCAATTCTACCTATATTGGTGGTCATCCTCGCTCCACAAATCTGCTCATACATATCATAGATACGCTCTCTGTCTTGGAACATATAAGTGAGTCCCGTAATCGCACCGGAATCCATGCCCGTAACCCCATTACATATCAGATGATCTCCTATTCTCGCAAGCTCCATTATAATCACACGCATATAGTCTACCCTTTTTGGCACTTCTATACCGAGAAGTTTCTCCACCGTCATGTGCCAACCAAAATTATTGATAGGTGCCGAACAATAATTGAGTCGATCCGTAAGCGTGGTAATCTGTGCAAGATTCCTTCTTTCAGAAATTTTCTCAAACGCTCTGTGGATATAGCCCACCGTTTGCTCAGCATGCAGAATCGTTTCGCCATCCATGGTGAGCACATTCTGAAAAATCCCATGAGTCGCCGGATGGGTGGGTCCTAAATTGAGCGTATAAAGCTGACCATCCGACTGCTCTTGGGCATCATAATAACCTAAAAGATCTGATAACTCTCTATCCTTCATAATTTTATACTACCTCATATTATCTACCAAACATCTTATCATCTTTATCTGTTCTGGTACCATCTTCTAGTCTGTACTCTTTGAGCATAGGGTGGTAACCCAAATCCGGCATGTTGAGAATCGGTCTCAGATCAGGATGTCCCGTAAATTTTATCCCATAAAAGTCATAAGTCTCTCTCTCCATCCAGTTTGCACCGTAAAAAATGTCCACCAAAGAATCTACCTCCGCCTCTTCCCTTCTCATAAAAACTTTAAGCCTTACCCTTATATTGTCCTCCAAATTATGCAAATGATAAACTACCCCGATCTCTTTTTCCTTGTTTTCCGGAAAATGAATCCCACAGATGTCGGTCAAAAAAATGAACTTTAGGCAGGAAACCTTAAGATAATGCACTATCTTTTTGAGTGCCTCTCTCTTCACCTCTACCGTTAACAATCCGTAAGGCAAAGAATGGTGAAGAACTTTATCCGGAAATTCTCTGTTTATAGCCTCTAGCACTAACTCGCTTGTCATATCTGCGGTGGTCTATAATAATATTTTACTCTATTTACTCTCTACAATACTGTCCTGAATCTGTTTATTTTATTCCATAAGAATCCAGCAACTGCTGGTACTCTTCAGAATCTCTTCTTCTGAGGCTTTCTCCCTGCGCAAGCTCTTGCACCTGAATAACGCCCTCTATGATTTGTTCCGGTCTAGGAGGACATCCGGGAACATATACGTCTACAGGAATAATCTTATCTATACCCTGCAAAACAGAATAAGTATCAAAAATTCCCCCACTGGAAGCACATGCCCCCACAGCAATTACCCATTTAGGTTCCGCCATTTGTGTATATACCTCCTTGAGAACGGGAGCCAGCTTTTTCGAAATTGTACCACATACCATAAGCATATCCGCCTGCCTTGGAGAAAAAGAGTTTCTCTCTATACCAAATCTGGACGCATCGTAATTCGGGTTTAGGGTAGCCATAAACTCTATACCACAACAAGACGTTGCAAAGGGAAGCGGCCAAAGAGAATATTTTCTGGCCAACCCTACAACACTACTCAACCTTGTGGCAAAAAAACCCTCTCCCTCATATCCCGCGGGTGCAGGTGCATCTGTTCTTATAATAGGACTATTGTCTGACATAGCTTATTGTTTCGTTTTTAACCCGGTCTTTCTCCAAAGTTTTTTTTCAATTGCTCCAGTCTAAAGCTCCCCTCCTGAGCACATACAAAAAACCCATAAAAAAAATACTCACAAAAGTAAGCACTGCCAAAAAACCCTCTATACCAAATTCTCTGAAATTCAGAACATAAGGATAAAAAAATATAATCTCAATATCAAACAGAACAAAGAGAATAGCCGTAAGAAAGTATTTTATCGAAAAAGGAGTTCTGGCGTTCCCTTCCACTTTCACTCCACACTCAAAAGTCTGATTCTTGACCACGGCATTCTTTTTTTGTTTAGGTCCCAAAAAATGAGCACCTAAAAGAGAAACCGCTATGAAAGCCAAAGCTACCGCCGCCTGAATAAGAATAGGAAGGTAATCACTAGGAAGATTCATGGCACAAACAAAATTGGCAGCAAATTTACGGAAATCTTGCTACAGGTAAAAAAATGTCTGCCCAAATAACAGACCTTAAGTAAGCAAAAAGCTAATTTATAACGAGTGTAAATAATATTCCTCAAACTCATCTTTTCCTTTTTTTTTCGGGATTCTTGAGATAAGAATAGGCTATACAAGCCATGTACGCCATCAGGAAACTCCCTATCAGTAAATTTACCGCTGTACGGATTCTATTTTCTGCAGCTGGAAAAAATAAATTGTAATATACATACAAGAGGATAAGCACCAGATAAATGGCTATGTTTTTTTTCATGCCATTTTTTCCTTTTTTATGTCAAGGCTGTAGGTCGCTCTTTTTTTATGCAAAGTCGCATCATATTGCTGCCATAGCAGTTGTATCTCTTTGTTTTCCTCCAATTCCGGATTGGTTTCAAGAAACTTGATTCCTTTTTTCTTAAATACCTTATAAATTTCCTTGAAAATAATGGAAGTAATTCCTTTTTTCTGATAATCAGGATGTACCCCGATAAGGTAAAAATTGGCGGTATCATTTATTTTCCTGGCCCTAAGAAAGTGCAACCACCCAAAGGGAAAAATCTTTCCTCCGGACTTTTGCAGTGCCCTAGAATAGGAAGGCATGGTAATGGCAAAGGCCACCAATTCTTGAACCTTGTTTTCTATGCACACAATATATTCTTTATCCACAAAACCAAAATACTTTTTTTTGTAAGCATGGATCTGCTCTTTCGTTATGGGAGTATAGGTAGAGAGTTCTCTATAGGTGACATCCAGCAACTTAAAAATAGGACTCACATAGGACAAAATATCTTTCTTACGACGAAATTTTATGAGATTCAGCCCGTATTTTTTGAGAATAACATCATTAAACTTCAGCACTTTTTCTGGGAGTTTTTCCGGAAATTTTATTTTATACTCTACCCATTTTTTTTCTTCTTCAAATCCCATTCTCTCCATATGCTCTACATAATAGGGGAAGTTATACAGCCCCACCATGGTAGCCAGCTGATCAAACCCCAAAGTAAGCATCCCAGCCTTATCCAGATTGGTAATGCCCATAGGACCTTCTATTCTGTCTATAGCATTTTCTCCGGCATAAGTAATTACGCTCTCTATGAGTGCTTTGGAAACCTCCAAATCGTCTATAAAATCAAACCAGCCAAAACGAACCTTCTTTACCCCTAACTCTTCTGCTTCTTTCCTGTTCAGGATTGCCGCTACCCTTCCTACTATTTTTTGATCTCTTAAAGCGAGGAAAAGCCGAAAATCCGAATAATAAAAAGCGGGGTTTTTTTTTCTGTTCCAAGTTGATTTCTCTCCTTCTATAATAGGAGGAACATAATAAGGGTTGTCCCTATACAGCCGTAGAGGATACTTTATAAAGTCAGAGAGTTCTTTCTTTGAACGGACTTCTTTTATAATGATTTTATTCATTCTGAAATTTACGAACGACAAAGATAACCTAATTGAATGAATAGTTAGAAGTTTGGCATGATTTTGATGCCATACAAGCAGAATAAAAACACAAAAAAATGTCAGGATATTATTTAATTTTGGGTGCCATATTTATCGTAAGTCTCATTGTGCAAAACAGGCTCAAATCCAAATTCGAGTACTATTCTAAAGTTTACTTGAAAAATGGTCTTTCGGGAAAAGAAATTGCGGAGAAAATGCTGAAAGACAACGGAATATTAGATGTAAAAGTCATTTCCGTACCCGGACAGCTTACCGATCATTATAACCCCCTCAACAAAACTGTAAATCTCTCTGAGGGGGTCTATACGCAAAGGAATGCCGCAGCAGCAGCCGTCGCCGCACACGAGGTGGGTCACGCCGTACAACATGCGGTGGGCTACTCTATGTTACAACTGAGATCGAAAATGGTGCCTATGGTGAATATTTCGTCTAAACTTCTTCAGTTTATTCTACTTGCCGGGATTATGGTGATGGCGTCTAGTGGAAACAAAACACTGCTTACCATAGGGGTGGTACTTTTTGCGGTAACTACCCTATTTGCCTTTATCACATTACCTGTAGAATATGACGCCAGCAACAGGGCCCTAAAGTGGCTCAAAAATTCTGGCGCCGTGGTTCCGGAAGAATACAATGGAGCAAAAGACTCCCTTAAGTGGGCTGCAAGAACTTATGTGGTAGCTGCCTTAGGATCACTGGCACAACTTCTCTACTTTGCCTCCATGCTGACGGGGGACAGAAGACAGTGAAGAGGACTCTTTTAGGGCGTCTGAATCTGACCGAGAGGAAATGGGTGTATAAAACCGGTAATAAAATCCGATCATATTACCTTTGTCTTATTTTTTGATGGCCGATTGATCGATCCATCTCTCCTTTTTTCTATTGATATCAATAAGATAGAGGACACCTCTTTTTTCGGAGAGAAGGAAAGTTTTGGTAACAGGTATCGGAATCTTTTGACCTTCCAGTTGATCGCATCGGACGGAAATGATATTGTTTTCCGTCCTCACAAAATCACCCGTAAATATTTTTGCCGTTGTTTCCCCGCTCTTTTTGTCATCAAAAAGTTCCACGAGGACAGCTTCATTTCCTTCGAATATCACAACACTTCTTTCCAGATGATCCTTGAACTGCTTGATAAGGGTAAATTTTTTATCCTCCAGACTTGTATTTTTAAGCTTTTCTATAGTCTCCCTCTCAGAATCTTCCATTTTGTTAAGATAAGAATCTATTGCTGAGAGCTGACTTTTCGCAAAAAATAAGACAAAAAACAAGAAGAACAAACCGGTACGCTTTTTCATGTTACCACTGATTGGGAAGCCTAAAGGTACGTAAAAAATGGTGTTTTTCATATATTTTAATTCAAACTAAAACAGGCAAACGCTTCATAAAAAGTATCTTCCATAATGCCCAGTTGTTGCATAAATATCCGCACTCCTTCCAAGTCCCTTATTTTGCTTATATCCGTAGCAGAAGTAGGAATTTCTCCATAATCGGTTTGCAGATAAAGAGAATTTTTTATCCTTTTTACCAAAGGTACCTCGTACGGGATCTTACGAAAATAATTTTCTGTAACCAAAGGACCACTCTTGATAACCCGAAGGGAAGAATGGAAAATAAACACACCTCCGGGAACTATGCTCTCTATGAGCGGTGAATACGTTTCCGGCAGCACAGCACTCCCTACAAAAACAATATTTGGACGAAAAGAAACCGCAGGGGCCAAGATATCACTTTCTAAAATTGTGTAATCTCCGAGAAGCGCACCGGGAATCCCAGAAAGAAAACCTCCTTCTTCCACGTTATTGTTATTAAATTTTAAAATGTGTAGGATGAGTTCTTTCATGCAGGGATCCAATCCGTATATAAATAAACGGGTCCTATACTCTTGCATCTGGCTGAGCGCTTCCTCTTTTTTCGTCATATTCATGCAAGAGGTTAAAATCCGGAGTTTGCTCTATGGCAAACATAATTTTTTCGAGAATTTGTTTGGGATTTTCTTTTTCGTAATCAATCTCCAATGGCTTTTTAAACTCCATTGTGGGTTTCTGTCCCGTCACTTTCAGTATAAGTCCCTTTTTATCAAAAGCCCGCCGAAATCCGTCTATTTTTATAGGGATTACTATGGGCCTCTGGTTCTTTATCAACTTTGCTGTACCTTTTCTTCCCTCTGCAAATGCAGAAGTCGTCCCTTGAGGAAAGGTAATCACCCAGCCGTTATCCAGCGCCTTCATAATATTCTCCACCTCATTCATGTCTACCATCCGATTAACGTTTTTACCCTCAGACCTCCATGTTCTTTTTACCGTCACAGCGCCCGCAATTTTAAAAATTCTGGAAAGCAACCCTTTATTCATCGTTTCTTTGGCCGCAACATAATAGAAATCTACCTTGGGATTCAGCAGATAAATAGGGTTTTTTATGGTATTGAGATAACCGTTATTTATCGAGCAAAATGCATGGTACATTGCGGCTACATCCGCAAAATAAGTCTGATGATTTGAGACAAAAAGCACATTGGTATTCGGGAGACCCAAAAGATTTTCAGAACCCGTTATTTCGAGTTTATTAAAACCATTAAATCTTCTGTATGAAATAAGGCCAAAAATAAAAATTACCAACCTTTTCAGGAAATAAGGGGTGCCAAAGGCATCCACAAAGATATTTTTTTTTGCCATCTTTAAGTGATGTACGAGTTTTAAATGTACAAGCGCCCGAATTTACAATTTTTTCAACAAGTCCCGAAGCTCACTAAGGATCATGGAAGTAGCTCCCCATATAGTGTACTCTCCAAACTTTATCGCAGGGACTTTTATCTCTTGATCATTCAGTTGCAAAGAAACCAATTCCGGAATCTCCTCCAGAAAAACAATGCGCTCCAAAGGAAACTCTATCACGGCATTGACCTCAGATTTTTGTAAAATAAAACGAGGGTTTCTTTTGGTGTAAGAAATAAACGCACGCACGTAAAAGTTACTGGGAGGAACATATATGGGAGAAATTTCCCGTAGCACACGTACATAATGTTTTTCTATCCCTAACTCTTCATGCGTTTCCCTCACGGCCGTCTGTGCAAAAGATAGATCAGTCTCTTCCTTTTTGCCTCCCGGCAACGATATTTGTCCACTGTGCCGGTCTTTTTCATTGAAGCTTCTCACAATAAGAGGAAAGAACCACTGATTGTTTTTTTGGTAGAGCACAATATTTACTGCAGCCAGCTTGGGATTTTTATTCCGTATTTCTTCTGTAGAAAGCACCGGACGAAAAGAAGGTGCATACCTCAAATGAGATCTTTCCCCGGAAAGTGTCACACTCCTCAGTTGTTGTAAAATGCCACTACCCATTTTCGTAAAAACATTAGGGTCTATAAATACAATACCAATTTAATAAAAACAAATTTTACAAACTACAATGTATATTTCTTACATAAATTAAGATGCAGAGAGTGCCCGATTTGACCGTCTGGTATATTTTTACCGGCCCAGGCAGTGTATTCGCTCCATGGCGACTGATTCTACACTTCATGGTTTAAGGAGAAACACGATAATTGATATTTGTGGCTCCATCGGGGCATGCATACCATCAAAACTTTTATTATACCTCGGATTTCTGATCCGTCCTATAGACTATTTCACCACTACAATAGTGCCGCCACAAAGCCTTTATCTGAAAATAATAAATAAATCCTAATAAGCTGCCCCCAACAAAAACAGAATCACCGTCCACACAAAAGCTAATCCCCCTAAAAGTGACCCGGTACTATTTTTCCTTTTAATTGCATGAGCGCATTTAGGTGGGTATATACCGATTGCGGAGAAAACAGAAACGTTAGTTAGAATAACTCATCAGTTCTTTTTTGGTTCCGTTGTATAGCCGGTATTCTAAATATTTAAAAGAATCTCTCGGAATAATAGTCACCCATTTTTTGTAACGCAAAAACCACTTTACCTGTATACTGAGAAATCCTTTGGTAAGATAGGCCTCCACAAAGGGATGCACGTGAAGATAAAGTTTACCTTTCTCACCCGTCATTATATTACGAATAGCCTCTTCCATTCTTTCAACCACCACTATGGGGGCTAAAATTTCCCCGTCTATATTGGGATTTTCTTCTTTGGTTTCTATTTTTATCTCTGGTCTTACGCGCTGCCTGGTGATCTGTATAAGCCCAAATCTACTGGGCGGAAGTATTTTATGTTTGGCCTTATCCCTAGACATCTCTTCCTTGAGATGATCATAGAGGATCTTCCTGTGCTCGGCACTGGGCATATCAATAAAATCCACTACAATGATCCCACCCATATCTCTTAATCTCAGCTGACGGGCAATTTCTGTAGCGGCGGTTTTATTTACCGTCAGCGCATGTTCTTTGTTGGACGTAGAAACCGATATATTAGGTCCCGAATTTACGTCAATTACATGTAAGGCTTCTGTATGTTCTATCACGAGATAGGCTCCTTTTGAGCTGGGAATATTCACATGCTTACCAAAACTTTGTTTTAGCTGCTTCTCCACATTATAGTATTCCATAAGTGGGAGGTGAGAATCATAAAACTGTACTATATTTTTTCTTTCGGGTGCTATCAGCTCTATGTAGGCTCTCATGTCCTCTACCATTTTTTCATCATCACAGATAATACTCACAAAATCTTGATTGAAATTATCTCTTAAGATAGCAGAGGCTTTGTCTTCCTCACTCAATACTTTAGAAGGGATTTTCCTGCTCTGTAGATTCTTAAAAACTTTTCCCCATTTACTCACCAAAGCATCCATATCATTATGCAAATCGGCTACTTTTTTCCCCTCGGCCACCGTACGGATGATGACTCCAAAACCCTCGGGCTTTATACTTTCTATCAGAGTTTTTAGCCTCTCTTTCTCTTCAGAGCTGGTAATCTTCTTGGATACGGATACTTTAGAATCAAAGGGGATCAATATCATAAATCTCCCTGTAATGGAAATTTGTGTAGAGATTCTGGGTCCTTTGGTAGAAATGGGCTCCTTCGTAATCTGTATAAGCACCACATCATCCTTTGCCAGAACATCCTGTATCTTGCCATTTTTATTGATCTCTCTCTGCGTCTCAAAATTTTTAAGTTCCGGCACAAGATATCTCTTCGAAAAAACGTCCTTGAGATATTTTTTATAGCTCAAGTAATCGGGTCCGAGATCCTGATAATGGAGAAACGCATCTTTTTCGTATCCTATATTTACAAACGCCGAGTTAAGGTTAGGGGCAAGCTTTTTTATTTTCCCCAGAAACAGATCTCCTACCACAAACTGACTCTTCTCCTCTTCTTCATGAAGCTCAAAGAGTCTGCCCTCTTCTAAAAGAGCAATTTTTGTACGGCCGTCTTCATGCGAGACAATAAGTTCTTTCTTCATAGAATAAAAAGTAAGGAACAGCAAAGATTAAAAACAAAAATATAGTTAATGAACGCCCATTCAATAACTACATTTAATGCATTCATTGTAAAGAAAAAAAACTATTTTTTCTTATGTCTATTCGCTCTTCTTCTTTTTTTTCTTTTATGAGTAGCTACCTTATGTCTCTTCCTTTTTTTTCCGCTTGGCATAGTCTATAATGATTTTTTTATTCTTAAAATATCTTACAGGGATTATTTTTTTACCGCCACTTTACTTTTCACTTTCTCTGCAAAAGTCTTTGCCGGTTTGAAGGCAGGTATATTATGGGCCGGAATATCTATGGCTGTATTTTTGGAGATGTTTCTCCCCGTTTTAGCCGCTCTGGTTTTTATAATAAAAGACCCAAAACCTCTCAAATAAACATTCTCTCCGGAACAAAGAGAAGTCTTGATTTCCTGCATAAGAGCCTCTACTATCTTTTGGGTGTCATTTTTTTCGGTCCCAAGTTTAGTACAAATGGTGTGAATAAGTTCAGCCTTCGTCATTTTTATGCTATGTTTTTTTAAATTTGGTCTGCAAATATAAGAGATATTTTTTGATAAGCAAAAAACAAAAGCTTGATTTTCTTGATATTAATAAGAAAATACTGTGTTGGTATGCCCGTTCTGCCCGTGACCTTCCTTTCAGGAAAACAAGGGATCCCTACAAAATCTGGATATGTGAAATTGTATTTCAGCAGACCAGAATTTCTCAGGGAATAGCGCACTACGAAAAATTTATACAGAGATATCCCAATGTGCAGGAATTGGCACAATCAGACCTAGACGAAATATTGGTCTACTGGAGAGGACTAGGGTATTATTCTCGTGCCCACAACATTTATAAAGCATCATTACAAATAATGAACGATTTTGGAGGTAAATTTCCCAATGCCTATGAGGATATCCTAAAACTTAAAGGTATAGGAAAATATACTGCAGCTGCAATATCCAGTATTTGTTTTTCTGGTAGGTATCCTGCTATAGATGGTAACTTTTACCGAGTGATGTCCAGATTTCTTGCCAGTGAATATGACATATCCAAAACGGGAGCCTACAAGCACTTTTCGGAAATCTCAATGCCACTATTTTCTGAAGGGAATACAGGAGACCTTAATCAGGCAATTATGGATCTGGGCTCGGTGATATGCAAACCCAAAAAACCCTTGTGCAAACAATGTCCTATACATGGGGACTGTTTGGCTTTTGCCAATAATAACGTAGAATTTTATCCGGTAAAATCAAAGAAAACACACCAAAAAAATGAAAGCCTTACTTACTATTTTATAGAATATCAGAACCAGTTTCTTGCAAAAAAAAGAAACGACAACTCCATATGGAAAAATCTTTATGAATTCCCTCCAGAACTTCCGAGTATGGATTCGTCGACCATCATCTTAGAAAGAAAGCCTTCGACAATTTTTCACCAACTTACCCACAAAAGACTTATGATTACCATTCATCACGTTTATATGAAAACCGGTGAAAATTTTTCTCAATTTGCAAGAGAAAATGCTTGTCAAATAATACCCTTCCACAACCACAAAAAAATTTCCCTTCCTAGACCATTGGAACGGTATATAGAAAACCTCCTGGAAGCTTTAACACTATAGAAAAATGATTATTTGTACCTTTGCGAGAGAATGAGGAAAAGTGCATTTTTTGGTCTCGGAGTATTTTTTCTGTTGGGGGGATGTGCAGAAAAACCCTCTCCTAAACCCTACGGAGAGCTGAGACTCGAATACCCAAAGCCTAACTACAGAAAATGGAATGCAGACTGTGGATATAGTTTTGAGTATTCGGACTTATCCAGGATAGAAAAGGTCAGGACATCGGTAAGTAGAAACAACACCCTGTGTTGGCGTTACATAAACTACCCCCATATGAAAGCTAAAATTTTTATTACCTATTTCCCTTTGTGTAACGACTTATCTTTACACATAAAGGAAGCAGAAAAAATGGTTTACGAACACACAATAAAGGCGAGCGCAATAGAGACAAAATCATTTGACTACCCCAGAAAAAAAGTATACGGTAAATTTTATGAGTTGTATGGAAATACTGCCTCTAACGCACAATTTTATGTAACCGATAGCACAAAACACTTCGTTACCGGTAATTTATATTTCAACGTTCGTCCCAAACCCGATTCTCTAGCTCCGGCAATTAATTATATAAAAAAAGATATAGTGCATCTTCTCAGTACCTTTGAATGGAAGAATTAAACAACTTTTTATACATTATACATGATCAATGAAACTTTTGGCAGTAGGGTCCATGGCGTATGATGCCATAGAAACCCCCTTTGGGAAAACAGACAAAATTTTGGGAGGAGCGGCATCTTATATAGGACTCGCCGCTTCCGTGATGAAAGTTGATGTAAGTCTTGTTACAGTAGTAGGGGAAGATTTTCATAGAGAATATCTAGAGATGTTCGAAAGAAAAAATATCAATATAGAGGGAGTGGAAATAGTAAAGGGGGGGAAGAGTTTTTTCTGGAGTGGAAAATACAGCCTAGACCTCAACACAAGAGATACACTGATTACAGAAGTTAACGTTTTGGCAGATTTTGATCCCAAAATCCCTCCTCATGGCTCCGAATCTGAAGTTCTTCTCTTGGGGAACCTGGATCCTAAAGTACAGCTTTCGGTTTTGCACAAAATGAAAAAACGTCCCAAGCTGGTCATTTTAGATACCATGAATTTTTGGATGAATTCTACATGGGATAGCCTAATGAAGGTAATTGCAGAAACAGACGTTATTACGATAAACGATGAAGAGGCCAGACAACTTTCAAGAGAATATTCTCTCATAAAAGCCGCAAAAAAAATCCATGCCATGGGACCGAAATATGTAATTATAAAAAAAGGAGAACACGGCGCTATTTTATTTTATAAAGATGAAATTTTTGCCTTGCCTGCCTTGCCTTTGGAGGAAGTTTTTGATCCTACAGGTGCAGGAGATGCCTTTGCCGGAGGCTTTGCTGCCTACCTGACAAAAACAGAAGATTTAAGTTTTGAAAACATGAAAAAGGCTATTGTGGTAGGATCTGCTATGGCGTCTCGCACGGTAGAAAAATTTGGGACAAAAAGCATAGAGAATTATACCAATGAAGAGCTGAAGGAAAGAATAAAACAATTTCAAGGGCTGACTGCTTTTGAATCCCTTACTGTGTAGATCTTTTTTTGCCTGCCTATAATAGATATTCGGGAGAGTAGTTCCCAAAAAAATACAAACCTAGTCAATGATCAAAAGTTCTTGTAATCTCATAATAATCATATTGCTTTTTGCTCAATCATTCCATTCGCAATATCTGATAGTGGATAAGGACAGCATAAGCGTATCCGATTTTCAAGAAACCTATAAACACAATTTGGAGAAACTAGGAATAAATAAAACCCTCAAAAATGCCAAAGACTTCCTTTTACTCCGGCAGTGGGCTCTGGATAAGAAAGTGGATACCTTAAACTTTTTCAAACACGAAATGACAAAGGAGAAAAAAAGACTTAAAGAAATTTTTTATTACCCTGCCCAGATTTTATCAGAAGTCACTGCCCAATACATAAAGGACAATCAGACAGAACGAAATGTCCTTATTTTCCTCAAAGAAAAAAAAGAGGGAGACAAAAATAATTATAGACAGATATATAAGGAGGTAACCTCCGGAAAGCTCGGTATGGAAAAAGCAATAGAACAATATACCGGAAGAAAATCCAAAACCTACTACATAAAACCCGGTCTCTTGGAACCTGAGATAGATCAGGACATAATAAAAGCAAAAAAGGGAGATTTCTCTAGACTTGTAGAGACCCCTTCGCACGTAATGTTTGCAAAACTCATAGATACCCGACCGAGTCTGGGGTATATTATTTTCGGAGCCCTTTCCTTCAAGAAAAACAAGGAAGGAGAAGAAAGAAAAAAGGCCATATGTAAGGATCTTGCCTCTGGAAAATCTTTTCGGGAGGTTGCCGCAAAGCACGGTTCTACAGAAAACGAAAAAAATAACGGCGGAGTAATTATGGGCTCACCCACTCTTCCCGAAAAAGCATATAAGGTACTTGCGGGAAAAAAGGCGGGGGAGTATACCTCTCCTGTACTCATCAACGATCACTATTATATATTCAATGTCTATCAACTTTTTCCCTACGAGGTTTCTTCTGACCACCGGACAAACCTCTTCAGAAACGAAATGCTTAATACGAATTATGCAGAAAAACTAGAAGCAAGGCTTCTTGAGGAAATTAAAAATTCTGACAGTTATACAGAATCCCGGGCACTCGGAAATATAAAATCATCCTATAAGAGGTTTAAGTCATTCAGAAATCTAAATAAAATCTTGGTAAAATACGGAACAGTCTCACTCTCGTACAAAACCCTAAAAAAACAGATAGAAGAACGGTACGTAAATTTGGCAGAACTACAAAATTGGCCATTGCCTATCAATTTGGAAATCGATGATTTTATCCTCAGGAGTTACGATGAAAATCTTGAAAAACACCCCGAAATTAAGAGAAAACTAGAGGAGAGAAAGAATGCGCTCTTATCGGAATATATCTACTCCGTCTACATAAAAGGAGAACTAAAAAGACGTCCCGAAAAGTTTACCGAATACTACAATAAAAACAAAGAAAAATATTTTTTTAGAAAAAGAGCGAGCGGAAGAGCAGCCATATTGCGAGAAGGAAAAACAAAAAACTATATAGAAAAAAAAATAAGAAACAAAGAGAACTGGGATCATCTTAAAGAGGAATACTACGGAAAGTTAAATAATGAAGGAGATATTCTGGTTCACTTTAGGGAAGGTGAAATGTTTGAGGACGCAGATATTTTTGTGAAAAACAAGATCCCTTTTCGCAAAGGAGTTTACCATACCAAAATTGACGACCGAGACATGGTAATCGCCATAGATGACATCTTACCCCCCAGGATGATGAAAGAGGAAGAAGTACATGATCTGATAAAAAATCATGTGACAGAAATGTTGGTACATGATCTCATAGAAGAACAAAGCGCCAAAACGAAAATACAGATGCAAAATGGTTTTATAGAAAAATTAGAAGAGAGATTTAATAAATAAGTAGTAAACAAAAAAATAAACAGTTATAGGATAGAGAATAGGGGAATTTTTATTTTTGCAAATTAAATTGTACACACCGGTATGGTTAGAAATTTTGGAATATTTTTGAATGTAGTTCTTTTATGTGCTTTCTCTTTCACAAAGGCCCAAATAAAACCGGGGGACTTTGTGGACGGAATTACTGCGGTAATAGGGGATGAGATAGTTCTGGAATCAGAACTCCAAGAGCAGATTAATTATAGTAAACAGCAAGGAGGCAAAGTGGATGACGTATGCGAGTTTCTAAGGACCTTGGTCAACAACAAGCTTATGATCTATAAAGCAAAAAAAGATACTCTTATAGAAAAAAGAGCCGATGCCATAAGAGAGATGGTAAACCAAAAATATGACCAGATTCTCTCCCAATTTCCAGATGAAAAACAAATGCTTAAAGTGTATAATTTTCGTACCTCTTATGAAATGAAGAAAGCCATTGAGAAGATAGACACGGACAACTACTATGGACAAGAAAAATTTTCCAGAATTACCGGTAATGTGGATGTCACCCCTAACGAAGTAAAAGACTTTTACAATCAATATAAAGATCAACTCCCGGATGCCAAAGACGAGGTTATTCTGGCCCGGATACAGATATATCCCAAACTCAAAGAAAAACATAAACAAGAGCTTATAGACAAATTAAACAGGATAAAGGAAAGAATAGAAAAAGAGGGGGAAAGTTTTGAAAATATGGCCAGAATCTACTCCGAAGACCCTGGTTCTGCTTCTAACGGAGGACTTTACAAAAATATTTCCAAGGGAAAAATGGTAAAACCTTTTGAGGCAGCTGCTCTCAACCTGCAAGAAGGAGAGATCTCAGAGCCTGTGGAGTCAGACTATGGTTTTCATCTTATTCAGCTCGTAAAAAAATCAGGAAAAGAGTATGATGCGAGACATATACTCCTTCTCTCCAAACCTGACCGGGAAGAAGTTTTAACTGCAAAAAAAGAACTGGATAGCATTCGTACACTTATTATAGGGGGAAAAATGACTTTCAAAGAAGCTGCCTACAGGTTTTCCGATGATAAGGCCACAAAGTTTAATGCAGGGGTATTATCCTCTCCTGCAGGCGGAAATAAGCTGGAAAAAGCCAGTCTGCCGGCCATTGTTGCCTATCAAATTGCTGGTCATAAGAAAGGGGACATCGTAGAGGTCTTTGAAGAGGAAAACAACAATAAAAAAACATTGAATATCATAAAAATAATAGACGATATCCCATCTCATAAACTAAACCTGGTGACGGACTACGAAAAAATAAAAACTTTAGCACTTAACAAGAAAAAAAGTGAAGTAATGGACAGATGGGTGAAAGAAGAGTTGCCCAAAACGTTTCTTTCTGTCAACAAACGATACGAAAAGTGTAACATACAAAAATAAATTGATCTTACCCAGATACATTTGATCTAGCTGTCTTAGCAAAAAAATATCTCTCTATTTTCAGGTTTCATTCTTACGAGGTAGCGGGAAGATACATTACCTTTGTAGCAAAAAAATACCGAGCTATGTTTTACCCTTTACTAGAAAATATTGTAAAGAACGATGTACTTCATGCCAAGTGGCTCAACACGCTTTCTTTCATGGAAAATGCGGGGGCGAGAAAAATCTCTGCTTGCGAGCACCCCACTCAGGTGACTCAAATACAGCTAAAGCACGCTGCTGAAGAACACAGACACGCCCATTATCTGAAAAAACAAATAGGGAAAATCCATCCCGATTGGTGCAAAACCTACCAAGAAAATGAATTGCTGGCTCCCGTGGCTACAAGACAATATCTGCATGCTTTGGATATCCGCACCTGCAAGTATTTGAAAAACACACTTAACCTGGCCGGAGAAGGGCTTAAATATGCTGCCTACCTATTTGTCACCTATGCAATAGAGATGCGGGCGGACGAACTTTATCCTGTCTATCAGAATATTCTCACAAAAGCGGCTTCCAAGATAATGGTAAAGTCTATTATTCTGGAAGAAGAAGGACATCTGGAAGAAATGATCGGCCAACTGAACAATTTTTCGGAAGATTGGAAATCACATGCAGATCACGTTATGAAGACAGAACAGGAATTGCACGACCAATGGATTACTTCTATTGCAGGAGAAACAGCATAATTATTGAGAATGCAGCCACCCCGATTGGACCATTTCCACCGCACATTAGAAAAGAGGAAAGAAGAGGGAATTTTTCGGTCTTTAAAACCCCGCCCGAAGGGCTTCGATTTTTATTCGAATGACTATCTGGGATTTGCGAGAAATGATGAACTCAGGCAACTTTTGCTTGAAAGAATTCAACAAAATCCTCGACTGTTATCTGGAAGTACGGGGTCGAGACTTATTAGCGGAAACAGCTCACTTGTGGAAGAAACAGAAACCTGCATCGCACAAAAACACCAATACCCCTGTGCGCTTCTTTTCTCTTCCGGGTACCAGGCTAATTTAGCTTTGTTTTCTGCCCTCCTTAGACGAGGAGATACGGTTATCGTTGATGAACATATCCACCGTTCTGTACACGATGCCTGTCGTATTACCCATGCAAGAAAATTGAAGTTTTATCATAACCATCTCGACAATCTGGAAGATAAACTTCGACGCACTCACGGAAATTGCTATATAGCCGTAGAAAGTCTGTACTCCATGGAAGGGGACTTTGCCCCTCTTGCAGAAATTGCTCGGCTTGCAGAAAAATACTCCGCCCATTTGCTTGTGGATGAAGCACATGCTCTGGGTACTTTTGGGTATGGGCTGGTTGCAAGACATCAATTACAGGATCGGGTTTTGGCTACCGTTATTACTTATGGGAAAGCGCTTGGTGCGCATGGCGCTGCTGTATTAACAAACAGCCTGATCAAAAGCTATCTGGTTAATTTTTCTTCTCCATTTATTTACACCACTTCGGCACAAGACATACAATGGATGACAATAAAAACGGGATACGAATTTTTGGAAAAAAACCAATCGCTTTGTGAAGATCTGCAGAGAAACATTCGGTTTTTCAGGAGTCAGGGACTTGAAACCCCTTCTTCTCAATATAGCCCTATTCAGTCTATTTTAGTTCCTAACAACCAACGAATTAAAGCGTTACAGCAAGAACTGCAAGAAAAAAGACTCATCACTTACGCCGTATGCAGCCCTACGATAAAAGAAGGCGCCGAACGACTTCGTGTCTGTTTGCATAGCTTCAACTCGGAGAGAAAAATCGTAGAGCTTACACAAACCATCAAGAATTTTAACTCCCAATAAAATGCAAAAAAAGCTGTTCGTAACTGGTATAGGAACCGGGGTGGGAAAAACAATCTGTTCGGCCATCTTGGTACAGTATTTTCAGGCAGATTACTGGAAGCCTATACAATCGGGAGATTTACATGATACCGATAGCATGAAGGTTAAAAAATTGACAGACACAAGCATACACTGCCATGAAGAATCATTCCGGTTGAAATTGGCGGCTTCTCCCCACCAATCAGCCGCAGAGGAAGGGATATCAATAAGGGTTCACGATATTCATTCTCCCAAAACTACAAGACCACTAATTGTGGAAGGTGCGGGAGGTCTTATGGTTCCACTCTCTCCTAACGAATTGATGATAGATTTGATGGTAAAACTACAGTTTCCGGTAGTCTTGGTTGTTAAAAATTATTTGGGCTGTATAAATCATACCTTGCTGTCGATGACAGCGCTCAAAAATAAAGGGTTAAACTTGGAGTACGTAGTCTTCAACGGTTCTTTTCCTGTTGCTACAGAAAAGATCATCAGACACCACACAGAAAAAGGCACCAAGATTATTAACATTCCCCACATGGAATCAAAGACAAAAGAAAAAATCAAGATCGTCACAAATGATTTAAAATATTTATAAAATGAGTAAAAAATCACAGATAAGACACGACTGGACCAAAGAAGAAATAGAGGAAATTTATAACCTGCCTTTGTTGGAACTTGTTTATAAAGCAGCGAATGTTCACCGAGAATGGCATGACCCATCAGAAGTCCAGATTTCTACCTTATTATCCATAAAAACAGGAGGATGTCCGGAAGATTGTTCCTATTGCGGACAGGCGGCGCGTTACCATACAGACATCGAAGTGCAGGCCTTACTGCCTACAGAAAAAGTGATTGAACATGCGCAAAAAGCAAAGGAGGCAGGGGCTTCAAGGTTTTGTATGGCTGCTGCATGGCGTGAAGTCCGGGATAATCGGGACTTTGACCGCGTGATTGACATGGTAAAAGGTGTAAATGCTCTGGGCATGGAAGTTTGCTGTACCTTAGGGATGCTAACCGAAGCACAAGCGCAACGACTGCAAGAAGCAGGTCTGTATGCTTACAACCATAATATGGATACTTCGGAAGAATATTACGAAGAAATTATCTCTACCCGTACTTTCGATCATCGGATCAATACGATAAATAATGTGAGAAAAGCAGGGATTACAGTATGCTCAGGGGGAATCATCGGGCTGGGAGAGACGCACCAGGACCGCATCTCTATGCTTCTTACCCTGGCAACCATGTCAAAACACCCAGAGTCGGTACCCATCAATGCGTTAGCGAGGGTTAAAGGGACTCCATTAGAGGACAATCCAAAAGTAGAAGCTTGGGAAATGGTAAGAATGATAGCCACTGCCAGAATCGTTCTTCCCTCTTCTATGGTACGTCTGAGTGCCGGTAGAATCGAAATGACAGAATCAGAACAGGCATGGTGTTTTATGGCTGGAGCCAATTCTATTTTTACCGGAGAGAGGGAAACTCTGCTCGTTACACCAAACCCCGGAATTTCCGAAGACATTCAAATGCTCAATACTCTAGGACTTAAACCTATGCAGGGCTCAAAGGCAGAAACTTCGGGGAACCGAAAAAACAGCAATTACGCCAAAACCATTTCCGAAATGGGTTAACTTTGTTCTGCCTGTGATGAATGATGAACTAAAAAGAAGAGACAGAGCTGTTAACTGGCATCCTTATACCCAGATGAAAACCGCCGGGGATGCTCTCCCCATAGTAAAAGGGAAAGGAGTATACCTCTACGATGAAACGGGGAAAAAATACATAGATGCCGTTTCCTCGTGGTGGGTTACGCTGCATGGTCACGCGCATCCTTATATTGCCCAGCGGGTTGGTGAACAGCTGAATACTCTAGAGCAGGTGATTTTTGCGGGCTTCACGCACGAACCGGCTATAAAGCTTTCTGAAAATCTATTAAATCTGTTGCCCGAAAAACAACAGAAAGTTTTTTATTCTGATAATGGCTCTACCGCGGTAGAAGTTGCGCTCAAAATGTGTATACAATACGCCTACAATAGAGGGACAAAAAAAAGTAGGGTTCTTGCCCTTAAAAACGCCTATCATGGAGATACCTTTGGTGCAATGGCTGTAAGTGGCAGAAGCATCTGGACACAACCTTTCGGGGATATGCTGTTTGATGTTACTTTTATCGATACCCCCAGTACGCAGAACCTAGAAAATCTAAAGTCACAAATTGACCATTTTGCCGATGAAATAGCTTGTTTTATTTATGAACCTCTCGTGCAAGGAGCTGCGGGAATGCTCATGTACCCACCGGAACCTCTCAGTGAACTGATGAAATTCTGTAGAGAAAAAAAAATTGTGATGATTCAGGACGAAATATTCACGGGATTTGGAAGAACAGGAAAACTTTTTGCTACCCAATATCTTGCTGAACAACCGGATATCATGTGTTTTTCAAAAGGTCTCACCGGCGGGACAATGCCTTTGGGGATCACCACATGCTCGGATGAAATATACCAGGCGTTTTTATCCGACGATAAATACAAAACCCTGTTTCACGGACATTCTTTTACGGCAAATCCTCTTGCTTGTACCGCCGCACTGGCAAGTTTAGAACTTTTGTTGAAAGAAGAAACCCAACAGTCCATCCGACAGATCGTCAAAGAGCACGAAAGTTTTGCAAAAACACTGGAAAAACACCCCCTTGTCCAATGTGTCCGACAAACAGGAACCATTCTGGCTTGGGAATTGAAAACGGAAAATAAGACATCCTATTTCAATGAAGTTGGGAGAAGGGTATACGATGCTTTTTTACGAAAGGGTATCCTCACGCGTCCCTTAGGCAATGTATTGTATTTGGTTCCGCCCTACTGTACTACAAAAGATGAACTCCGCTTTGTCTATGACAATACCATAGAGGTTTTGAATGATTTTGAATAAAAAGAAACCATCAACAATTGCCCCAGAGGCGAAATAGGCAAAAGAAGGAGGCCGTCTTTTTTTTAAAAAGCCAAATTTTACAAGTCAAACCATTTTAAAATGAAAGATAAAAACAGAGTTTGTCAACTTTTTGGAATCCAATATCCTATTATCCAGGGGGGCATGGTATGGCATTCGGGTTGGAGATTGGCATCGGCTGTCTCAAATACCGGTGGACTAGGGCTTATCGGCGCCGGGAGCATGTACCCCGATGTACTAAAAGAACATATACAAAAGTGTAAAAAAGCTACGGATAAACCTTTTGGAGTCAATGTTCCCATGCTCTATCCTGACCTAGAAGAATTATTGCAAGTGATTATTACGGGAGGAGTAAAAATCATTTTCACCTCTGCGGGAAACCCCAAACCCTATACGGAATATCTAAAAAAAGAAGGTTTAACTGTAGCCCATGTAGTGTCTTCGGCAAAGTTTGCAATTAAATGTCAAGAAGCGGGTGTAGAAGCTGTGGTGGCAGAAGGCTTTGAAGCAGGTGGACATAACGGAAGGGAAGAAACCACCACATTTTGTCTCTTGCCAGAGGTAAGAAAGACTGTTAACCTACCCCTTATAGCGGCAGGTGGCATAGCTCTGGGCAGTCAAATAAAGGCAGCAATGGCTCTGGGGGCAGAGGGAGTGCAAATGGGAACAAGATTCGCCGCTACGCACGAATCAAGTGCCCATATTTCATGGAAAAACAGGATTACAGAACTGAAGGAAGGGGATACCCTTCTCACTCTGAAGGAACTCGCCCCTGTAAGACTGGTGAAAAATAATTTTTTTTATTCTATAGAAGAAATATACCGAAAAGAAAGAAGCCTAGAAAAACTGAAAGAAGCCCTGGGAAGAGGCAAAGCAAAAAAAGGAATGTTCCTGGGAGACCTGGAGCATGGAGAGCTTGAAATTGGTCAAGTATCCTCACTTATAGACAAGGTGCTTTCGGTAGAAGAAGTTTTTGCCCAACTTCTGAAAGAATATGACAAAACCAAAATTGAAGATTTATAAAAACCTTGAATAGAATAAAAAAATAGACTCAATTTAAATAAAAGGAGAGGGAGACATATGGTATCAGAGATATTCCCAGAGAATGTTGACCAATCGGATTTCTGTTGTCTATGTATGCTGTTTATACTCTCGGAAAAACGTGAAATTGAGATTCTTCTCCACTCCTCCGCTTTGTATTTTGTGCTCTTGTTATATTATTCTCAGGGACTGAAGAAAGGAATACTTACCCCAAAACACGATCTACAAAAAATCAGCACACCAGAATTCTCGCGGAAAACCGAAACTCCCGGATACATTCACAGATTTTTTAATCCCTCTTCCACTACTTCCCAACAGATTTCCCACTAGGGATTGTAAGAATATTTCTTTACTCAGACAATTTTATCACATGGACATTGGTCTCCCTGATACGAATCGGATACCAGATCAGAAGGAGGAATACATACTGAAAAACATACCTCCACCTAATGTCTGCCATAAAAAAATTTTGTCAGTTAGGTTATTAAGAGAGGTCTTCTAAATAAGCTTCCCACCCTATAATCCTGTATTTTTCCGCCATTTTTACGGGATTTTCGGTTGCATAAATCCCTCTACCCACAATTATAAAATCGGTATATATCCTCTTAAAAACTTCCCGAGGTGAGTGATACTGCTGTCCCTTTTTATCCGTTTTGGATTCCAAATGTACACCCGGAGTAAAGACCAGAAGTGAGTCATGCTGCAAAGGATGCTGGGTAACCCCCCCAATAATATTGGGGTGACTTTCTGCAATTTTTTGCGCCTCAAGAAAATATTCTCGACGAGTAAGCGCTCCACTGGACGACATGCTGAGTATAGCCACCACGCCAGAATTTAAAAAAGGATCCATAGCGGGTGCGCCTCCTATCACCTGAGAAGTAACAATATCTGCCCAAGAAGATATCTTATAGATGCCATGATTATACTGCCGCTCTTGTGTGCTTCCTATATCTGCAAATTTTCTATCCTCCATCAGGAGAAATTGATGTTTTTCCGCAAGGTCTCTTAGAGGAAGAATGGTTCTATCAAACTTAAAATCGGAGAGGATGTCAACATGTGTTTTCAGCGCTACAATATAGGGACCTATTTTTTCTGCAATCTCCAGAAGTTCTACTGTTGAACAGACATCTGCCGATGCAATAAGATTAGATTTTTTGGAAAGTGCAAGTTCAAGTATTTTTTTTGCTACAGGATGAGAAACCTTTTCTAACTTCTGAGCATAAGAAAGTCTTTTCTTGTTCGAGAATTCAACTTTATTTCCGGAAAGAAAATCTTTTATGCGTTTTTCGTCTTCGGGGAAGAGCAAATTGTTTCGTTTAAGGATTTCACAAGCTTCGGTTAGGGTAAAGAGCGTGTGTACCCGAAGCCCTTTCTTTTCCAAAAGTTCTTTTCCGCCCTGTTCTCTATCAAGAACCACCACCACATCGGTTACTTTCAGATCTTCACGTTCTACTTCTTCTATAGTCTCTATAAGAGATTTTCCCGAGGTAATTACATCTTCTACGAGAAGACAATTCTGTCCTTTTTTATAAAGCCCTTCTATAAGCCTTTTTGTACCATAAGACTTTACCTCCTTCCTCTTTAAAATGAGCGGAAGATGACTCTCCAGAGACATCGCGGTAGCCATGGGAAGTGCAGCATAAGGTAC
Organism: Bergeyella sp.; assembly: GCA_030263285.1. Classification (GTDB taxonomy): domain Bacteria; phylum Bacteroidota; class Bacteroidia; order Flavobacteriales; family Weeksellaceae; genus SZYB01. Next base: position 17,624 of record SZYB01000003.1, on the reverse strand, counting down.
TCCGCAAATGAGATCAAAATTATCCGGTGACACTATCCTCAGCAGATGACCGGCAAGAATTTTAAGAATTTTGGGATCGGAAACCAAGGGGCGTAAATCTACATAAAACGGACTCTCCATTCCGCTCTTGAGGGTAAATTTCCCAAACTTTATTATCTCCAAATTATAACATCCCAGGAAAAAATCTTCTTTGCTCATCATCTCAAACAAGGGGCTTTACTCTCGCAAATGTACTTATTTTTTACCTTTTGATTTCTCCCGAAGTATCTCCATTTCTTCCTGGCTTAATAATTCCAGTGAAGTCTTAAGAGTTTTTACGAAACGTCTTCATTTATTGAAACTTTCAAATAAACTTTTTGTTGGTCTTTTCCAGTGCATCGTCCGGATTTAGCCCCAAAGTTCTGCCGTAATTGACCACGGGAAAAAAAGCATCTCCCAGTTCTTTTTCCTTTTTTAGGGTTCGGTTTCTTTCCTTGGCTCCAGAAGTTCTTCTTCCCATTTTACTTTTCTCCAAGCCTCATTCACACCGGGAAAATCAAACCCATTCCCTTTGCTTTTTCTGTATTCTATACGATTTCACGAGACTTGAAAGTGCTTTGGCTACACTGGAAAAAGAAGCGCTTCCCTCTTTTGACTTAAGCTTTTCCCAATTTTTCAGAGACTTCTTCTTCAGTTATTTTCCGCACAATAAACATCTCTTGATTCTTTCTTTATTTCTGTAAATTTCTCTGTGAAAAGCGCATCAGAAAACTCATACCCCCCCAAAAAAGAGTCGACTGCCTAAGCGACTGAGGTCTGTTTTCTATCCCAAGAATCTCCCCCGAAACTCGTCCATGAGTTTCAGAAGCTTATCAAAAGTCTCCACGGCTCTTTTGTTATCCGCCATAGAGCAGGAAAACGCTAACCTTTTTTGGATCGCGTACCTTTCCGAGAACCACTTGCAGCAGAACTCTTTACTTTCGTCACACCCTTTGTGACTTTAGGTACTACTTTTTTGGAAGAGGCCTGCTTCCCCATACTTTCCTTGTTTACAGCCTCCCTTTTTTGGGGAAACTCTTTTTCATCTTCAGACGAAGAAAAACTTTCCGGTGTTATATATCCCGCTTTTTGCAAAATATTATACCACTGGGCGAGTTTTCTCATGTCAGAAATATACACCCTTGTACTGTCATAACCAGGCAAAGACTTCGCCATAAAATCTCTCAATTCTGCATCCGGAGATTTGTGATGTATTGCCTCTTCATGATTATAATTTTTTGCAATGGTCTCAAAAATATCAAAAAGAGGTACCTCTTTCTCTTGTGTATACATAGAAATGTTATCCAACAAACTCACTTGAGAGGAATTGCCAATACTCAGTCTTTTCTTGGTAATCACCTCCTCCACAATAAATCCATTTTTGAGCCGACTCACCAACTTGTAGAGTCCGGGCTTTCCAGATATCGATATTATTTTTTCTAACAACATACTTTATATTTCTATAGATCCAGTTTGTGACGCACAACAAAGACAAATTTATATTTTATTATATCCCGAAAATGATTCATAATTACTTATAAAACCTCATAAGATAATTTACATTAATCTCTCCAGAGGCTATTTTTTGGAGTTTGCCTTTTATTATTTTTTTCTTGAGTACCCCGAGACGATCGGTAAATAAAATTCCCTCAATATGATCGTACTCGTGCTGGATAACTCTCGCACGAATATCAGAAAATGTCTCCCGGTAAGGACGAAAACTTTCATCCCAATACTCTAGAGTAACCGTTCTCTTTCTTCTCACATCTTCTCTTATTTCCGGAATGGACAAACACCCTTCATTAAACTTCCATTCTTCTCCCTTCTCTTCAACTATTCTCGGATTGATAAATACTTTTTTAAAGTGAGCAAGCTCCCCAGAAATTTCCCTGTATTCTTCATCTTTTGCAAGTGGAGACACATCCACAATAAAAAGCCTAATGCCTAGTCCTATCTGTGGTGCAGCAAGCCCTATACCCTGGGCATTGTACATGGTTTCGTACATATTTTCTATAAGACCGGAAAGTGCCGGATAATTTTTGTCTATCTCTTTCCCTACTTTTCTGAGCACGGGATCTCCAAAAGCACGTATGGGTAATATCATCTTTTTATGTATTCTAGATAGTTTTGCAAAATAAGAGTAGCACTTACTTTATCTACTAGGCTTTTTTCTTGTCTTTTTTTTTTAGACTTTCCGCTCTGGCTAATATAATACGCCGCTATTTTGGAAGTAAATCGCTCGTCATAACGCCGAAGATCTATTGCAGGAAATTCTATTTTTAATTTTTCTATAAAGGAGAGGATATCTCTTTCTATTTCAGAAATATTGCCTCTAAGATCCATGGGGTACCCCACCACTATTGTGTCTACAAGATGCTCACGGACATACCTCCTCAGAAACTCCATTAGGTCACCCGTTTTTACAGTATCCAGCCCACTGGCTATGATCTTGGCATCATCGGTAGCAGCAATTCCGCATCTTGCTCTTCCATAATCTATAGAAAGGATTTGTCCCATGAGTTGCAAAACTAATGAAAATTGAGATAAATTTGCGCTGGGACTCTTCCGATCTTTTTTGTGAAAAAAAATCTTTGTGCCCTATTTTGATAATTAACTAAAACTTGTCACGATACAAAACCATAAAAAAGAATGTGTCAAACGTTCTCCTGAAAGAAAAAAGCAGCAAATTTCTGGGTTTTGCCTGTCCCGTTAATTCAGAAAGTGAAGCAAAAAATTATATAGAAAAACTTAGAACTCATCATCCGAAAGCCACTCACCACTGTTATGCCTACAGGTTAGGCACCTATGGAGAAACATATAGAATAAATGATGACGGAGAGCCTACCGGCAGTGCTGGGCTACCTATTTATAACCAATTATTGTCTCACAATATAACCCATGTTTTACTGGTAGTGGTCCGATATTTTGGAGGCACAAAACTGGGCATTGGGGGACTTATAAAAGCATATAAAAGCACCGCAAAATTCACCCTTGACTACGCAGAAATTATTATCAGAGAAGCTACTCTTATTATAAAATTAGAGTCCGATTATTCTTTTCAGCATATTATTTACAAACTTTTGGAAAAGTACAGAGCGGCTGTTATAGGCTCCTACCCCGAAAAAACTTGCAAAATCATTGCAGAAATAAAACTATCAGAAAAAGAGTTTTTAATAAAAGATCTGTCTCAAATGGAATCTGTCAGATACACAATAGAATAAAAATACCCCGCTAAACCTAAATAATCTTCAAGTTTATCCAAAAATTGCTGTAAAAACCATCAAAATAACCTTGTAAAACATAATAAGAGAGATATCGTGAATAAAGAAAAAACAGAAATATTTGTCCGGATAGCAAAAATTCTTGATTCTCATGGGTTTATTGTGGTCACAAAAGATGATACGCGTCCCTGGGGTGGTTTTTTTGTTATTGAGGAGGGGCAGGCACAGGATTTTGCCAATCATTATTTTGACGGGGTGGACATCGAAAATCTGAAAATAGGAGGAAAACTTAGTCCCAAAATTCTTCTGGTCGCCCCAAAAGCGAGACTCAGCTGGCAATATCACCGCCGAAGAGCAGAGGTATGGCGAGTGGTAGAAGGAAAAGTAGGGATCAAAAAAAGCGACACTGATGAAGAAGGTGAACTGGAAATCTATTTTCCAAAAGACCGAATAACCCTACAACAGGGAGAACGACACCGGTTAATTGGCTTGGATCACTGGGGAATAGTGGCAGAAATATGGCAACATACCGACCCTACTCATCCATCAGATGAAGAGGATATCGTAAGGATACAAGACGACTTTGGAAGGTAATTTGAGCTCTTAAACAACACAAAATTAGCCTCGCTTATGAGTCTGATTTACATCCTATACGTCCTATACATCCTAATAAAAACCCTTAGGATGCTATTTTTTCAAAATTTCTAAAAAATCTTCGTGAGACACTTCCTTGTATTCTCTTTCGGCATGCTTTAGCACCATTGCTTTGAGTTTATTCCTCTTCACATCAGAAGATATTTTTCTTACCTGCTCTTCCTGTTTAAGCATCTCAACCGCATACTTCTCTATCTCTTCATCAGAGAGATTATGCATACCGTACATCACCAGCTGGTTTTTAACCGCAACTTTCGCCTGTTCCATAACTTCCACATAATCTATACTGATTTTATGATCATCTATCAACTTCCCCTCAATGATCTGGTACTTCAGCTGTTCCTTTTCTTTCTCCAAAATTTCTTTTGCTTCCTCTTCCGTTTTTACATTTTCATTGGAAGATAAAAGCCACTTAGCCAAAAACTCTTCCGGGAGTTTTACCTCCTGCTCTGCAATAATATCTTCCAGAATCTTATTAAAAAAATAAGCTTCTGAATTGAACTTAAAATAATCTTCCAACTCCACTTTTATTTTTTCTTTGAGTTCCTCTTCAGACTTTACAATTCCTTCTCCATATACCTTATCAAAAAGCTCTTGATTTACTTCATGGAGTTTTAAAACATATATTTCCTTTATTCTGACCTCTACCGACTCATCTTTTTTCATATGAGCTACCTCTTCCCATGAAATCCCCAATTCTTTTGCCAACTCTTGATTCTTTCCCAGCACTTCTGCGGAGAACTTTATTACCTCTCCTACTTTGCCCGCCTTCAGAAGCTTAAAAGCCTCCTTTTGCTCCTTTGAAACTTCTATGTTTTTGGGGAGATGCACATGACCCTTCTCTTCATTATGCATAGATGTGAGAGTAACTTCTGCCTCAACATGAGATTCGTCGTGTATCGTTTCTACAACCTGCTTATCTGCAAACCTTCTTTGCATATTACGCACACTTTGGTCTACCTCTTTGTCGGACGGTCTTACCCTATAAAATGGTGCTTTGTATTTTGAGATATCTATAGATAATTGAGGCTCAAAACCTATTTCGAAAGATACAGATAATTGCTCTGCATTATGATCTAAATTCTCTGTAGGCCGAGGAATCGGCTGCCCCATCAGTTTTATGTTGTTCTCCTTAACGTAATCATTAAGGGCCGTACTTACTTTTTTGTTAATCTCCTCAAAGGCAATCCCTGCCTCATATTGTCTCTTCACCAGACTTAGAGGTACTTTACCCTTCCTAAAACCAGGAACTTTAGCACTCTTCGCATATTTCTGCAACCGTTTTTCTACTTCGTTCGCGTAGTCTTTTTTCTCTAAAGTCACTGTAAGCAAAGCGCTTACTTCATCGTGGTTTTTTGCCGTTACATTCATTTATGAATAGTTATTGAGAATTAAGGCGCAAAATTATAAAAAATTCTCCTAAAGAGGCCGTGGAAAACAGTAAAAAAGAAAAAAAACTCCCCGAGACCTCTTTGGTTTTGGGGAGTTTTTTGATCTTCCGAAGTACCTCAAAAGCACATAAATTGTATATGATTTTTTACAAAGAAGCTGCATATACCAGCATATCGGCCAGCTTGTTTGAATATCCCACTTCGTTATCATACCAGGATACGAGTTTTACAAAATTGGGAGAAAGCATGATTCCCGCATTTTCATCAAAAATAGAAGTTCTTTTATCTCCAATAAAATCTTGAGATACCACAGCATCTTCTGTATATCCCATTATCCCTCTCATATTTCCTTCCGCTGCATTTCTTATAACTTTACATATGTCTTCATAGGTAGTAGATTTCTCTAACCTAACAGTGAGATCTACTACGGAGACATCTGCCGTAGGTACTCTAAAAGACATCCCCGTAAGTTTTCCGTTAAGTTCCGGAATTACCTTCCCTACCGCTTTTGCAGCCCCTGTAGAGGAAGGAATAATATTAAGCAATGCCGAGCGTCCTCCTCTCCAGTCTTTTACAGAAGAACCATCCACCGTTCTCTGTGTCGCGGTAGTAGCGTGTACAGTAGTCATAAGCCCCTCCAGAATTCCAAAATTTTCGTGGATCACTTTCGCCAAAGGTGCCAGACAATTGGTAGTACACGAAGCATTAGAAAGAATTTTGATGTCCCCTGTCAGTGCTCTTTCGTTCACTCCCATAACAAACATCGGGGTATCATCTTTTGGCGGAGCAGAGAGAACCACTTTTTTTGCTCCTGCATTTAAGTGTGCCTGTGCAAGCTCTTTGGTGAGAAAAAGCCCAGTAGACTCTATAATGTACTCAGCGCCTATTTCGTTCCACTTTAGGTTATTGGGATCCCTTTCTGACGTTACCCGAATTTTATTCCCATTTACTATCAGGTCTTTATCCTCCGCCCTTACCTCTCCCCTAAACTTTCCGTGTACAGAATCATACTTGATCATATAAGCCATATATTCGGCATTTATGAGATCATTGATCCCCACGATCTCTATATCTTCTCTTTCTAACATAACACCGAAAACCAGACTTCCTATCCTTCCAAAACCGTTTATACCTACTTTAATTTTTGACATTGTTTTCTAAAATTATTTATGATGTTAAAAAATGTTACATGGCTAAAACTTCCGAAATCTTAAGCAACTCCTCATCTATCTCATGGCGTTTCTTGATCGCCTCTGCTATGGGAGTAAATACCAATTTACCGGACCGAAGCCCTGCCATTACTTTATTCTCTCCCCGTAAAAGCCCCTCCACTGCCCCAAACCCCAATCTACTTGCCAGCACTCTGTCGGCACAACTGGGCGACCCTCCTCTCTGAATGTGTCCCAGAACAGTCACACGGATATCAAAATCCGGAAACTCCTCTCCCGTAGCTTTGGCTAAATCATAGACCCCCCCCAACTTCTCACTTTCTGCCACCACCACGATGCTGGATGACTTACCCGTCTTGTGCGCCTTACGAAAAGTCTTAAACATTTCCTCCAGACTGTCTGTTCGTTCGGGAATCAAGATATCCAAAGCGCCGGAAGCTACTCCACTATTTAGCGCGATAAATCCCGCATCTCTGCCCATCACCTCCACAAAAAAAACCCTATTATGAGAAGTGGCAGTATCCCTTATTTTGTCTATGGCATCCACAGCCGTATTAAGCGCTGTATCGTAGCCTATAGTATTATCCGTCCCAAAAATATCATTGTCTATGGTACCCGGTATGCCGATCACCCTTGTATCATACTCTTCTCCAAATATCTTTGCCCCAGTAAATGTCCCGTCTCCACCTATGCATACCAGACCGTCTATACCATACTTGTCGAGATTTTTGTGTGCCTCTGCTCGGGCTTCCCTAGTTCTGAACTCTGGTGATCTGGCAGACTTGAGAATGGTTCCTCCTTGGTTTATGATATGCTTTACCGCACGAGGACCCATTCTTACAAAATCATCGTGAATAAGACCGTTGTATCCCTCCATAACACCATAACATTCCAGATTAAAATGACTGGCTGTTCTCACCACCGCTCTTATGGCCGCATTCATCCCAGGCGAGTCTCCCCCGGAAGTTAGGACTGCAATTTTACTTACCACTTTTCTATTTTTCATACAAAGTACCCAGAACAAAAATACATAAACTTTATCTTATGTCCAGACTCAATTCTTCATAATTGTCTTTTTCAAACCTAAAAAAAACAAAATTAGCTACTTGACAATATTTTTCGCTAGTATCTTTATCTCTTCGGAATAAACTTTCCTACCTAGGAAATTAATTTCGTGAGATTTAAGGTTAACTGTTATGAGCAAATTAGACTAACTTTTTTATTTTACTTTGGTGAGTAAATCTAACCCTAGTCTCAAAATCTTATGTAAAGCCAGCCTTTGTAAAATTCATGGATCCCATGTAAGCTATTCTCCTGTCTGTCTATTATATAAATTTTAGAATGTACAAACCGAAATTCACCAAAATTACTCCTCAAGTATTTAAAATTTAATTTTTCGTTGTAATCATAACTATAAACTACCTTCTTTTCTATCCCCTGACTTTTTTTACCAACCCACACGGACACAGCAGATGCAAAAACCGACAGGATGAGGTAACCATATTCTCTTGTGTCCGCAAAGAAATACTGCATGAATGAAAAAACCAAAACACTTAACACAACAGCAAAAAGAATAAAAAAATATTTTCTTTCGTTCCTTTTCTTGCTTTATCTTCTCGTTTGTATACTTATGCCGCTGAATAAGCTTCTTTAGTATGCACACCTCCTACCTTTTGTTGAGATAACTAAATGCAATTCTCACGTTTACACTTCTGTTTCTCAACCGAATCAAATCTTCTATCCTCGTCTCATTCTACATAAGGGATACAATGAGAGCTTCTAATTTAGCATTCAGTATATCTTCTTCTAATTGTTTTCCTGAAGACTGTCCCACATAGAGTTTCCATGTATTCATTGAACTCTTATGAAGGAATTTTAAAATAAAATTTTTTTATTAATTCTCATTATCACTCTCACATATGCTAAAAAAGACTTAGCTCATCCTGGAAAAGATCTTCGTGTTATACTTACCGCTTCTTTGTATGAACAATATAAGAGGAATCTATGCTTCACAGGAAGAGCAGGAAACAAAATTCACCATAAGTTCCTTAGAAACCGAAGAGCTTCTCTGATAATATAACGTTTTCACTCCTTTCCTCCACGCCTCAATGAGTACGTAGTTCACATCCTTCACAGGCATCGTAGAAGGTATCTGAAGATTGAGTGATTGTGCCTGGTCTATGTACTGTTGCCTCTGAGCAGCCTGCGAGACAATCTCCATAGGAGAAATCTCCTTAAAGGTTTTAAACACCGCTTTTTCTTCTTCCGTAAGTCCATCCAAATGCTGAACAGAGCCATGATTAAGCATAACAGACCTCCATGTCTCCTCATTATCTAGCCCCTTCTCTTCAAGCAGCTTTTTCAGGTATTTGTTTTTACGCATAAAATTCCCCTTCGCCAAACCTGCCTTATAATAATTGGAAGCAAAAGGCTCTATGCCTGGTGACGTTTGACCTAAAATTGCAGAACTAGAGGTAGTGGGAGCTATCGCCATGAGTGTAGTATTTCTCATTCCGTAACCTTTGAGCAAATCCGGCTCTCCGTAAATATTAGCCAGCTCTCTGGAGGCTATATCCGCTTGCTCCCTTATACGCTTAAAAGCTCTTGCATTAAACTGAGAAGCCTCAAAGCTCTCAAAGGGAATACCGTTTTTTTGCAGATAAGAATGATAGCCTAGGGCGCCCAGTCCAAGGGCTCTATGTTTAAGGGCAAAGTTTCTCGCACCCCGTAGATAATAATTACCTTCCGTCTTCTCAATAAATTCCGAGAGAACGGCATCCAGAAAGTAAATTGCCAACTTTACCGCATCCGTATCTTTCCACTCATCAAAAAGCTCCAAATTCATTGAGGAAAGACAGCATATAAAAGACTCTTCCAAAGAAGAAGGTAACACAATCTCCGAACAAAGATTACTTGAATTAATGGTGAGCCCCAGATCCTTGTACACCTGCGGTTTGTTCCTGTTTACATTATCGGTAAAAAATATGTACGGAAGTCCCTTTTGTTGTCTGCTCTCCAGCACTCTTGCCCATATCTTCCTCTTGTCTATATCCCCGTCAATCATATCCTGCATCCAATAATCCGGCACACACACCCCCGTAAACAAATTTTGGATGGGACTTCCAATATCCTTGATAGATAAAAATTCTTCTATATCTCCGTGATCTATATCCAGATAAGCCGCAAAGGCTCCCCTTCGTACCCCCCCCTGAGATACCACATCCATAGCCGTATCAAATAATTTCATAAAAGATACTGCTCCAGAAGACTTTCCATTATCGGTCACGGCTGTTCCACGATTTCTGAGTTCACCAAAATATCCCGAAGTACCTCCCCCTATTTTAGTTTGCATGATCACCTCTCCCATTTTATGAGTAATTCCTTCTATACTATCCGGAACGTGTACATTAAAACAGGAAATAGGAAGCCCTCTCTGTGTGCCCATATTTGCCCAAACAGGAGAAGAGAAACTGATCCATCCTTTGGTGATCATCTCCTTGAAAGCAGGCTGAAGCTCTGGTTTATACAAACGCCTTGCCGCTGCGGTCGTAATTCTGTCTATCGCTCCCTCTACCGTTTCTCCCTTCAGAAGATAACCACGGTTGAGCATTTGTTCTGATTCTTCATTCAGCCACCAGATATCTATATTTTCTTTCATGCTTTACTTTAAGTTTAGGACAACTTGAATACGACAATTTCCCTAGAAGAGGTCGTTTTCTGTAATGCTCTTATCATGTTTGGTATAGTCCACAGGTCTTTTGGCAAAAAAATCATCTAACGAATTAGCAAAAACTTCTTCCTCAAACCACACCATCGGGCGATATTGCAAAGGAGTTATGTTATACCGAGTCGACATACCGATTCTTTTAAGACTGTCATCTACTCTGTACTTCATAAAATTAAGAAGATTTTCTTTCGACAATTCCTTGAGCTCTCCCAACTCGAATATCCAACCAAGAATTTCTCCTTCCAACTCTATTGAGTGGTCTACCAGAGTATAAATATCTTCTATGTCTCCGTCGGACAAAAGGCCAGGCTGCTCTTCTCTTATTTTGTTGATAAGATAAATCCCCGCATTGGCATGAATCTGCTCATCTACGGAAGTCCAGGCAATGATGTTGGAAACATTTTTCATAAAGCCCTTAAACCTAGTAAAAGAAAGAATAATAGCAAACTGAGAAAATAACGATACATTCTCTATGAGTATGCTAAATAACAACAAAGAAGAAACATATTCTTTGGGAGTGGCAGAATTCGCATGCCTGAGAACATTGGAAAGAAAATCTATTCTTTTTTTTATGGCAGGGATTTTCACCACGCTTTCAAACTCCTGATTGTACCCCAAAACCTCCAACAACCGGGAATAAGCCTCCGAGTGTCTGAATTCGCACTCTGCAAAAGTAGCCCCCAGCCCATTAAACTCCGGCTTGGGAAAGTGATTGTATAAGTTTCCCCAAAACGTCTTTACCGACACCTCAATCTGTGCAATGGCCAAAAGCGCATTTTTCACCGCATTTTTCTCGTGCGGCTCCAGCTGAGAATGAAAATCCTGAATGTCCGCCGTAAAATCTACTTCTGTATGCACCCAGAATGCTTTATGAATGGCTTCCACAAATTGCATTACCTGCGGATACTCAAACGGCTTGTAGCCTACTCTTTTATCAAAAATCCCCATGAAAACTATGTTTATTCTCTCTGCTTAAACTTTGTGGAAAAAATACCCAAATATTATTCGTAATTCCCTATAAATCAGACAACTGATAATCCATCTTTTTCACACCAAAATGTAGAAAACCGCTCTACCAAGCAAGATTACAAACTTAAAAAAAACTGAGAAACTTTCCCTAAAATTTTATGCTTCTCTTTTCTTAAGAAGAGTTTTTATGAGTAAAGCTAAGTTTATAAATAGCAATAGCAGGGCATAGGTGATCCAAACGGCAGAATGCCTATCATTGGCTTTGTTCTGGGCAACCAACCTCCTAGACAACTCTGCCATAGAATCTTCTCCCGCAATAGAATAGGTATCCACCCTGATTACCTGATCCATATTCTTATTAGGAATCTGGTGACTGGACAGATATGCCAAATTTTCTCCCATGAACCCGGCTACCCAATAAGTATCTGAATTTTTTATCCTGAAATGATCCAGACGATAATAGTCTGTGCGGATGGAACCAATATGTTTAGAGTAAAATTCCGTTTTATTTTCTTTCTGGCTGGGCACAATAATGTAGAAGTCTAGCGTTTGGGGCAACGTGTTGATCAATTGTATCCCCACACCATCTTTCTGAAACCGATCTATGCTTCTCTCTATAAAGAGATAGGAAAAAAACAAACTCCCGAAAATTACTGATACCCACCTGAAAACAAATGCCATCCATCCCTCTCTGCCTTTTTTTGTTACCGTAAAAAATAAGGATAAAACAAGAATGAGAATAATTAAGAACAGAATAAACCCCATGTGGCAAAATTATAATTATCTGTTTAAATAAGTATTTTATGAATCAATCCGTAAATGATAAGCTTTCCCACTCTTTCCTGAATTTACGTAAGATAACGAAGCATGAATAAAATCATGTCTGTCCCTCGACATTTTTTTGAAATCCGTATTCATATGAGCCCCTCCAATAATATAGAAGCAGCTTTTCATAAAATGATTTAATGTGGTCGTTCCCTTCTAAATAGAATTCCTTTCCCTAATGATTTCCGGATGGGATGACAGGATCTCACCTGGTTTTTATAGCCTCCATAACAAAAAGCCCTGGCAATACACTTATGGTACCTATGACTCCCATTGCATCCAACCGACCTGCATCTTGAACCATTTTTAGTTCTGCGGGAAGATCCCGGAAATGCCTCTCTCTGTTCTTAAAAGAAATATTTTGATAATAAAAATCACTACCTCTGTGCGCTTCCTTAATCTAATCCCTGAAATTCCAAAAATTCGGTTTATTTTTTTTGAAGTTTTGTTTCTTCGTCCCCTCCGTAGAATTTTGCTTCTGCAATATCACGCCACAAAAACTCCCTAGTCCACTATCAAATGGTTACAACCCAGTGAGTGGGTTCGCTGTTTTTTAAGATTTTCTACACAGATTATGCACGTTCCGTATGAAACCAATCGTGCCCCATCCTGCTCTCCTTCCAATGTTTTCTCACACAGAGAAGAATCTTCTTAAAAATTAGTTTTTTGCTCATCTTTTCATCTATACTTAAGTAAAATTGCCTGCTAAAATTGGTTTGGAAAAATTCTCAAAGGTTTTTAAGCCGCTCCTCCAATAGAAAAATTTTCTCTTGTGTATCTTTTTGCTTTTTTCTCTCAATCTCTATTACTTTTTCGGGAGCTCCCCGCACAAACCTTTCGTTTGAGAGTTTTTTCTCCACACTTGCCAAAAACCCCCTGAGATATTCAAGCTCCTGTTGTATTTTATTTTTTTCTTCCGCTAAGTCCATACTTTCACTTAAGGGAATAGAAAACTCACAGGCTTCTACCAAAAAGCTGAAAGAAGCTCCTAAGTACTTCTCTCCAAAATAGATATGAGAAATATTTCCGAGTTTTTTCAACACCTCCTCATTTTCCAGAAAAGGAATCCCCACAAAAAGTTTGATCTTTTCCTTGGGGGAAATCCCCTTGCTTTGTCTATAATTTCTGATACCCGTAATAATTTGTTTTGTTTTATTAAACCGTTCTATGACGGACAGATCAAATGCCCCCGCCTCCTTTTGCCTAGAAATAATCAATGCTTCCTCCGGTGTTCTTTCACCAATCTTTTGCCACAACTCTTCTGATAAAAAAGGCATGAAGGGATGAAGCAGCCTCAATAAATCTTCAAAAAAAGTAACCGATCTTTCTTTGGTTTCTCTAGAAAGCTTTTCTCCGTATTGTGGCTTAATCCCCTCCAGATACCACGAACAGAAATCATCCCAAATCAGCCTATACAAAAGGTGTAACGCATCTGAAACACGATACTGCTCAAACCGCTTGTCTATCTCTAATGTAACTTTGTTAAACGTATTTTCAAACCAATTCATCATTTCTCGTTCCGAAGTTTTGGCTTCTTTTTCCTCCGTACTCCAGCCGAGAATAAGTCTGTGGGCATTCCAGATTTTGGTGGCAAAATTTCTTCCCTGCAGGAGAAGATCTTCGTCAAACAAAAGATCGTTCCCCGCAGCAGAACTCAACAAAATACCAACCCTCACACTATCGGCTCCGTACTTCTCTATGAGTGCAAGTGCATCCGGAGAATTGCCCAACGACTTGGACATCTTTCTTCTTTGCTTATCCCTTACAATACCAGTGAAATAAACATTTTTGAAAGGAACTTCTCCTCTAAACGCTATTCCTGCCATAATCATCCTTGCTACCCAGAAAAACAAAATATCGGGTCCTGTAACCAAATCTGATGTAGGATAATAATAGGATATATCCCTGTTTTTCGGATCTATAAGACCATCAAAAACAGAAATAGGCCACAGCCAAGAAGAAAACCAGGTATCCAAAACATCGGGGTCCTGCCTCAGGTCTTGATCTGCGAGGTTGGAGTTACACGATTTTTTTCGTGCCAGTTCGAGTGCTGCCTCCCGGGTCTCTGCAATGACAAAGTCCTCGTCTCCTCCCCCGTAATAATATGCCGGAATCTGTTGCCCCCACCATAACTGACGAGAAATATTCCAATCCCGGATATTCTCCATCCAGTGCCTGTAGATGTTTTTATACTTCTCCGGGAAAAACCGAATCTCATTCTTCTCCACCGCTTCCAACGCGGGTTTTGCCAGTTTTTCCATTCTTAAAAACCACTGCTTAGAGATTCTTGGCTCTATCACCGCACCTGTACGCTCAGATGTCCCCACACTATGCATGTAATCCTCTACCTTAAGCAGAAGATTCTGCTCTTCCAACTCTTTTGCCAATAATTTTCTTACCAAGAATCTGTCTTTTCCCCGATAATGCTTACCCTGTTCATTTATATTCCCCTTTTCGTCTATAGCTTCTATGAAAGGGAGTTGATGATTTTTTCCTATTTCATAATCGTTTATATCGTGTGCGGGAGTAATCTTTAACACACCTGTCCCAAAATCTTTATCTACATATCCGTCCGCTATTATGGGGATCTCCCGCCCAATAATGGGAACCAAAACCCTCCTGCCTACCCACCGAAAATGCCGCACGTCTTCCGGATGCACACATAATGCAGTATCACCAAAAATAGTCTCGGGCCTTGTGGTAGCTACCGTAATAAAATCTTCCGAATCCTTGATTTTATATTTTAAGTAATAAAGCTTCCCTTGTTGTTCCCTAAAAATTACTTCTTCGTCAGAAATATTTGTCTCTGCCTCCGGATCCCAATTGATCATTCTGTATCCTCTGTAAATGTACCCTTTTCGGTATAAGTCTACGAAACTTTTTACCACTTGCTCCGAGAGTTTTTCTTCTAAGGTAAATCGAGTCCTGCTCCAGTCACAGGAACAGCCTAATTTCTTCAGTTGCTCCAAAATAGCCCCCCCAAACTCCTCCGTCCATGCCCACGCACGATGCAAAAATTCTAGTCTTGTAAGTTCTTTCTTTTCTATTCCTTCCGCTTTTAGTCTGGCTACCACTTTTGCCTCAGTCGCGATGGAAGCATGATCCGTACCCGGCACCCAACAAGCATTATAACCCTTCATTCTCGCTCTTCTTACCAGTACATCCTGAAGGGTATTGTTGAGCATGTGCCCCATATGCAAAACCCCCGTGACATTGGGAGGAGGAATCACCAAAGTATACGGAGGTTTTTCGTCAGGCTGTGACTGAAAATATTTGTTTTCTTGCCAATATTTATACCATTTTTCTTCTGAAATTTTTGGATTGTACTGTTCCGACATCTTGGTATGGGGTGTAGGTGTATTTAATTCTTTGGCTTAGTATTTGCAAAAATAGCATAATGAGAAAATTTGACCCCGATATTTTAAAATTATTTTTGCTTCTGGGATTCGAATTTTCCCAAAAAACACAATTATTAACAAATTAATTTATTAATTGACATGAAAAAAATCTTATTCGGACTGTTTCTCGCAGGAGGATCAATGGTCTATGTTTCAGCCCAAAAAATCAGTTTTGAAAATCCTACGATAGACTACGGAACCGTAAAACAGGGAAGTAATGGAAGCAGGGAGTTTATAGTAAAAAATATAGGCAATAAACCCCTTATTATATCCAGCGTAAAACCCTCTTGTGGATGTACCACTCCCTCTTGGAGCAAAGAGCCCATCCTGCCCGGAAAAACAGGAAAAATAGAAGTGAAATACGATACCAGTACTCCAAGTCCTTTTCAAAAACTTATAGAAGTGTATTCTAACGATCCGGAAAACGGAAGGGCTGTGGTTTACATAAAAGGTGTGGTGACCGCAAAATGATCCTGATCTGACTCTTAAGGTCACCACAACAAAGGTGTAATTATTATATTTTCCATACACACCAAAAGGGAAGGCTCGGATTAAAAAATCCGAGCCTTCCCTTTTTTCGGTAATAAAATAATACGATATTTTGCTCACCATACCCCCAAAAGTACTGCTTTATCTATTTTTTACCAATAACCAGCTTGAGAGCCTTATTAAGGTATCAGAACTCCCCTCACTCCAGCTAATGGTATACCAATAAGTGGCAGTGGATACCGTTCTCCCCCTTATAGTTCCGTCCCAAATATATCGGTTAAACATATCTCCCTTAAATATTTCTGTACCGTATCTATCGTAAATGTAAAACTGAAAATTGCGCTTGTGACTCAAATGGGAATAGTCCAAATAATCATTAAATCCATCACCATTGGGCGTAATAGTATTAATCAGACTAAATATGGTAAAATGACTTTTTGTCACATAATTACATTTACTGGAATCCCGAACGTAGATCATATAATTTCCGTCATAAAGATTGTGAAACACATTTGAAGTTTGCCATACCACTTCATCTAAGGAATATTCGTAAGGAGGAACTCCCCCGGCTACTTCCACTGTAACCGTCTTATCCTTTACGCTAACGGAACCGATTCTTGGACTTGAAACCTCTCTTACCTGTACATTTTGTCTGTATGTACATCCATTTCTTGTGAGATCTACCCAATAATCACCCACTCCCACATTAGTAATGGAAGAGTCGGTAGCTCCAGTGCTCCACCTATAGGAATCAAAGCCTTCTCCTGCATCCAACCTCGTTGTATATCCTGTACAAATCTTCTGATCCTTCAAAATTTCTGAACGCTCTGGTACTTTCACCTCAATACTGAGTCTGCCTATCTGCGGACACACTCCATATTTATCAAAGCGAAAGTAATACTCCGTTATCCCCTTTTTTGCCTCTACCCAACTGCTCCCTAAATCTTCCCGACCTTTTTGTGCCTTCCATAAATTATCATAATATCTTACCCTTACGGAAACATCTGTTGTAAAAAACCTGACATAATCTGATAAACTGAGAAGCTTACTTGTCTCATTCGGATCTTTACTACAAAGAGATACCTTTTCTACCTTTTCTATAGGTAAACGATGCCCCAATTTGAAATCTATACTTTCCATCACATATGGACAACCATCAAGAGAGTTCACTCGCATGTAAACTTTACGATCCTCAGCATATCGCCATTTATTTGGTAGATTATCATCTCCACCCAACATCGCAGAAAACTTCGAGTCATAATACTTTACCTCAAATTTCTCTGCATCTTTTAAAATCTGTGGGGTAATATCTGACAAGGTAACCTCTATATATCCTTTGAAATCAGTATCGCAACCTGTATACACAAAACCCCGCTCTATCCGAGGACGTTTGTTCACCTGCAAACGCAAGTCCGCAACACTGTAACAACCCGTCAACCCATTCTCCACACGAACATACACCACGCCCCCAACAGAATCGTAAGGAACAGAACCGTCTATCTCCTCAGCAAGATCCCCACTCATCGCTCCCGATCGCGTAACATAATAACGAAGAACCATGCCCTCCTCCGACGTAACCCTAGCACTCCTCAAATCAAAACGACCCTTGCCATCCCCCAAATCACAAGACTCAAGAACAAAACCCCGCTCTATCCGAGGACGTTTGTTCACCTGCAAACGCAAGTCCGCAACACTGTAACAACCCGTCAACCCATTCTCCACACGAACATACACCACGCCCCCAACAGAATCGTAAGGAACAG
>SZYB01000002.1 GCA_030263285.1 Bergeyella sp. | reverse complement strand
TCTTCTCTCCTCGTGAGTATCATAGAGCAAGAATTACAGCATCCACAGCCCCTGCGGAGTCCACCACTTCTACCCTAAACCCCAAAGCGCGCAAACGCGCGTGCACCTTGCGCTGGATAAGACGCGGCTTTTCCCCGCGCGCCTTGATCTCCACAAATACGACCGCGCCCCCCGGAAGCAAAACAATCCGGTCGGGGAACCCCCGAAAAAACAAAGGCGGATATTTTACGCACAAACCTCCCAGGTTTTTTACCCGCGTAACCAAATATTTCTCTGTCTGTTTTTCCATGAATTTTTAATGTTTCTTTACATTTAGCTTTTTTTTGAAAAAGTTGTGTCACTTATAAAATTTTGATTTATAATCTTTTATGATAAAAGTGACACAAGTGACACAACTTTTCTTAAAGGTTCTGTTATACCTATAAAATTGTTTAAATTGTCAATATTGTTTATTTCCTCTGTTTTTTCCCTTATTCTAAAGTTTCACTTAAAAAAGTTGTGTCACTTGTGTCACTTTTATCGTTGAACCCTTTATTTAAGGGGTTTTTATAAATGACACAACTCTTGAAAAGATGTGTCACTTGTGTCATTTATTTTTTTATAAACCTTTATCTACCAATATTTTATAAAAATAAACAAGTGACACAACTCAGTCCTCTTTTACCCAAACTCTTAGGCTCGTACCTTCCTTTGTCACACTTTTATTCTCCCACCCCCTAACTCTCATAATTTTCCCTATTCGGTTTTGCTCCGGTTTGGTAATGGGTTTCGTCCCTCCAACCGCCATCTCCCAAATCTCTTTCGTGGTGACTTCTTTCCTATCCGCCGTAAAGCGCGCAATATCCTCCTCCCACGAATCTATTTCCATGTGTGCCTTTTGCACCCTTTCCGCCATGCACTCCATTTCCCTGTCCAGGTATAGAGTTTCACCCTCTGCCACTCTTACTTTTGCCTCCGCCCATAACCGGGCTACGGTAGTCTCCGTAAGATAGTCCCATACCTTTTTAGCCCCTTCCTTCCCCGTGGTGGTTTGAACAGGCCAATACCTTCGGTTGCCCGTCTCGTCGTGCAGAAAATCGCTTTTGTTGTGCGTGCCTATAAAAATGCACTGGCGGGGAAAAACGATCTCCTTCCTGTCATAAGGGCGTTTGTAGATATCTTCCGTGCGGCTCAAAAACTGTTTGGAAAACTCGGCTTCCACCTTATTGAACCCGCGCATCTCCGCGATTTCCAGGATCCACTTCCCACGCATGATGGCAAGATTCTGTTTATCGTCCGTGTTTATCTTCACATTATCGGTAAACCAAGCACCCCCTATTTTGGAGAGGAAAGTACTTTTTCCGTTACCCCCGGTGCCTATCAGGGTAAGCATATGATCGAATTTTGTCCCCGGTTCGTAAACGCGCTTTATCGCCGCGCAAAAGGTCTTGCGAGTAACCGCACGCGTGTACGCGTTGTCCCGGGCTCCGAACAAACGGATCAGCAGGGTGTCTATGCGCTCCTCCCCGTCCCATGCGGGCAGTGCCTCCAGATAATCCCTTAGCGGGTGATGGCTGTTGTCGTGGGCGACAATGGACATGGCGGTGTTGACCGGGTCGATGCCCGTAATTTCGTAGCATTTCTCCATATACCGCCTGATCTGATGAACGTCATTATCCTCCACGGGTCGGGGATAGCGGTGCATCCCTTTATCCCACATGAAAGGTTTTGAGGCTTCATCCCATAGGGAGAGTTGGTTGAGTTGCAGCCGCCCTTTTAGGTTAGGGTCGTTGTTAAGGATAATCACCGCATTGTCTATGGTGCTTTTTACCCTTCCTGTGGGATCGGTTTCCAACTCCTCCAGCCATTCGTCTGATTCTGCCGCCTCCCTCGCTTCCCCCTCCAACTCCCCGTACTCCTCCACCCCTTCCCTTCTTGACTTGATAAGCTCTCTTTTCACTGCCTTGAGCCTGCCCGCAAAGGCTACCATTGCCTTATAACTGGGAAGTTTAGCGGGTTCCTTCGTCCTTGCCTTCTCATCCAGATCACCGAACTTGTGAAGGCGGACGAGGTCAAAGGCGTTGTAAAGTCTGCCGCCCGCAGGGTCGGTGGAGTGGTGGGAGTAGGCGAGTTTGTCATCATACACGACCAAGCCGCCGGAGGTACTCCCGCCTTTGTAACTGTAGCGATCTTTCCCAAAAGCTTCACAGGGCGTGTAGATCTCACCTAAAAACTCTTCTAGAACTTCGTGCAGGGTAAAAGCCCTGCAGAACGCGCCTATCACTCCCTCCTTCTCCGTCGGATCTTCTACTTTATCCCCCCTCTTTTTCTCCAAGGCTTCCTTGACTCTGGAAGAGACGGGCCATGTTGTGGGGTCCCTCCAGTCGGGCAGCTCTGCAAGCACTTCATCCGCATGCAACCACGGAGCGTCGGTAAAGTCGAAAAGATATTCCCCGTTTTTTGCCGTCGAAGGATAATACATCAGACGGGTGGGTTGAAACGTCGTGTCGTCAAAATTGTCAATGCCCAACCAATTCGCTACCACCCGTGCAATCGCTTCATACTCATCAGGGTTTACCTTCCTGTCTAAAGGAAAGAGTATTCTAAACCTTGGTTGTTCTGGAGTATGCTTGTGGGTCGTATACATCAGACCCGCCACATCCAGCAGCATAAAGACTTCCCATACTTCCAGGGTACCGTGGTCTACATCCAAAGAGACCAGTTGTCGGTATTCCACGTGTCCGTTTTTCCTCCTTCCTTCTTTGAGATATCCCCCTACAAAACCCCCGACGTCCTTAATTTCGTCTTGCTTGTCCTTGGTATAGCTGAAATATTGCTTAAGTGTCTCCTTGGTCTTCTCGGTCTTACTAAGCATCTCTATCAAATCGCCCCACGTTGTGCGTTTATTATGCCATTTTGCCGACTTACGGGAACTCGCCACCGCTATATCTAACGTATCGTTGTGCTTTATCATGATTCAATTCTTAAAAAGACTCGCAGCTCTCAGAACACCCGTTCAAGGCCTGATTTAAGTCATCTTCTCTGACTGTTTTTTTTATTTCTTCATCCGGTAATTTAGAGAGTTGCACTATATCTTTTGCGCTGAGGTTTTTTCTCTTTCCTTACCTGTGTTGGCGAAGACCACTATATAATTATACCGGTTAGGATATTCGAATAAAAGCTTATAGGTCATGTATGCCGACGTCCGACCCCCCGAAAAGGAAATTACCAGTGTTTTTTTAGATTTTATCATAAATTCACCTTCTGCTGCACAATGAGTTTAACCTTTAAATTCTCTTTATCCCTTTCCCACTCGGCATACTTCTCTATCTTTTGGGCAAGGTTCGAAAACATGAGCTTTTTGTAATACTCAATAAGCGGATCGTACTCCATTTCGTGAGGGAGCAATTTATGGTTTACCTTTACCTCCACCCATTGATATTGTGCACCCTCCACCTGCTCTATGTGTATAGGATTAAAAATATCGGCGAGGTTTCTTAAGAAACGTGCAATTTTATTTTTCATCTCTCCGTATTAAAAATTGAACAACAGCGAACAAAATAAAACTCGCCACTAACGACCCCCAGAGCGATGAAAACACCCACCACCAAGAGCAATCTATAAGACCGTTAATTTTCAATATCACCAGTACCGCAGTGACGGTAAAAGTCAAAAAGGTGTATACGCTGCCTAAAACCTGTGTTGTATTCATTATTTCTTGTAGTATTTTGATATGTAGCCCTCTCCGGAAAGGGGTAAATCCTTTGCCCACTCAGGAGAAGAGGACATAATGTGATTAATATCGTTCAAAGTTTTCTCTGCTTTATTGTCATTCACTTCCAAAACCACTTCATCATGCACGTGCATGATCACATCGTACTTTCTCATGGCGTACATGGCGTTTACCAAGCAGTCTCTGGCTACCGCCTGTGTGATATTTTCTACCAACGAACCTCCATACGTATCTGTTTTTGCCCACGTCTTGCGGGTCTGGTCGACACCCCAATAGGAAAGTTTACCCCCGGTAACCTGAGCTCCGTAATAGCTTAAACGCCTGCCCGAAGGCAGTGTAATGAAGAGGTACCCTCTGTCGTATCGGAACTCCAAAGCCATGTAGGGTTTTCTCAAGACATGGAAGTTTTTCCTCTCTACCACATGTTTCGCTGCCGACTCGCATTCCCTCCAAAACTTTACGATGGCGGGGTTGGCC
Source organism: Bergeyella sp. (assembly GCA_030263285.1). Lineage (GTDB taxonomy): Bacteria > Bacteroidota > Bacteroidia > Flavobacteriales > Weeksellaceae > SZYB01. The sequence goes on along the minus strand of SZYB01000002.1, from coordinate 517,601 downwards.
CTTCTCCACGACCGTACAATGCCGGGAAGCTCTTCCTCCGTGAGCCCTTGCTTTAAAGCACCCATGGTGAGGAGTGCCCCGCTTGCCCCCTGATATCCTAAAGCCAAAGCCGCTACTTTACCCTTTTGACGAAGCTCGCTTCCTTTGGTAATTTGCTCCAACGCAACCCCGAACATTTTGGACGCCGTGGCTTCATACAACTTGCCGTGCGTACGGAATACCTCCAATACCCACTCTTCTCCCGCCAGCCATGCCAATACCCGCGCTTCAATGGCACTGAAATCACTGACCACAAGGGAACGACCATCAGGAGCAATGATCGCCGTACGTACCAAACAACTTACCACCTCCGGTACATCATCGTAGAGCAGATCCGTCAACCCCTTACGTACCGCCTCTCTCATCGTCTCTGCCCCTTTCTCGGGCGTACGTTTGAGGTTTTGCACCTGCACCCCCCTCCCGGCAAAACGACCCGTGCGGTTGGCTCCATAAAACTGAACCAGGCCCCGGATGCGCCCATCGGCACACGCATGGTCCTGCATGGCTTTGTATTTGCTCACACTGGTTTTGCTGCCCAGCTGTCTCAACTTAAGCACTTTTTTCGCCTTGAGAGACAAATACCCATACGCTATAAGCTCCTGCAGACTCTCCTTGGACAAACTCTCCACCGGAGAGTCCAGCTCTTCTTCTAACCACTTCTTGAGCTGCGTTAAGCTGTTGGGGTTGTCTACCCCTGTGAAGGTTTTTATTTCCGCATGCACCCTTTCCAAAAACTCCGTGTTCGCCTTAATCGCCTCCTCTATAAATTCAAGATCCACCAACACCCCTCGGGCATTGATCTCCTGATCTTGTTTCCAGTACAAAAGTTCGGAAGAAGGCAAGGGTCCGAAACGTGCAAGGTACCTGCCTATCTCTCTCTCCGTCCGCACGTCTTGCACATTGTACTCCTTGAAAAACTGCCATTTTTCAGGGTCGTGATGCGGCAAGTTTACCGTGCGTCCTCCGTTCTTTTTCGTGGGCTTGCAAGGCAGAGAGAAATAAGTAATTAGCGATTTGCCTTTGGCGTCCTTTTGCTCGGTAAGGTTGAGTACTTTGGCTATTGTATCCAACCCTAAAGGCAACCCCAGATAAGCCGCACCGACCTGCGTACACCTCCACTGTTGTATATCCAAAGTCATGTTGAAATATGCCTGGATACAAACCGTCTCAAAATTGGCGTTGTGGGCGATTTTCAGCACACTGCCATCGGTTAACGATTTCTTTAGCTCTTGGGGAAGTTCTTTGTTTTCGTACAAGTCCAGTACGACAGGATCTTCATCGTCAAAAGCATAGGCAAAAAGAATAATCTTAAAAGACGGATCGGAGGCGTAGCGGTACACCCCCACTTCCGAAAGGTTTAACCCACAAAAAGTCTCAATGTCGATGTGTAATCGTCTCATACTAAAAAAGGCGACCCTCTCAAGTCGCCGTCAAGGTTATAGTAAATCCTCTTCTGTGGCAGTAATGGTCTTATACTCCTCTTCTCCTTCATCATAGTCGTCGGCATCCGCAACAAAGCCCCCCAATCGCTCTCCGTCTTTTATCTTCATTAGACTATTGAGGTAAAACCCAAAGCCTTTCGCCTTGTTGCTAAAAGGGTAACATACGATTACCCCTCGGGCGTAACACCCACTGTACACCTCGTCAAGGTCCAGTATTTCCTGCTTGTCACTGTCAAATACGGCGGGCTGGCTTTTACTTGAAGCCTTTAAAAAGTATTTTCCCTTATACTCTTCTGCCTCAGGATGATCTTCCAACCACTCTTCACCATCTCGCAAAGGGTTCCACATCTTTGGCGATTTAAGGGGAGTGCCTTTAAAAATACTTTCCTTGTTGGCGCTATAGGCCGTATTGATGGCATCTTTAATTTTACGTACATCCGGATGGTCCTTGTCGATCAGAAAAGTGACATCATACTTTTTGTCCTCGCTATCCCCAAAACTGGAAGGTTCTTTTATGTGCACGTAACTCAATCGATGTGCACCTAAAACTACTTTAAGCGGGTTGTTCGTCTTTTTCATTTTTTTCTAGTTTTAACGATTTATCCTTTTTATTTTTTCCGGAGTGTATTAATTTTCCCAACCAGATACCCAAACTGATCAGATCTTTCTTTTCAGGAAAAGCCGCATCCAGCAAAACCATAAAATCTTCTCCTTTAAGATCGCTTTGTATATGTACCTTATCGGATTTCCTGTCAACCACCCCTATAAAATATTGTAACTCAAGGGTTTCTAAAGCCTTTGCGGCATTGTCTATTATTTCGTTTGTTTCCATTTTTTGTCTGTTTCGATTATTTGTACTCATCGGCAGCACTCATACCAATGGCTTGACGCTTGTCGTCCGCGGGGGCAAGTGAAGGTTTCCCTTCGATTTGTATTATTTCATCCCCCAGCAAATCTTTAAACTTTGACTTGCCAAGCTGTTTTTCCAACTCTGTGAAACTTCTGAGTTTAGGATCAAAAATGTCAAAGCTCTCAAAGCCTTCTCCCAGCAAAATGTCCACTACGTTGTCCTCGTTTTTAAAAGACCTTCGCCCTCTCCCGGCTACCAGTTTAAACCCTTCAATCTTTTCCCCTTTGGATAGTCGTAGTATGGTCTCTTCCTCTACTTTTTTTACCCACGTGGCCACAGAAGATCCATAGGTCAATACTTCGGCAAGTTCCTCATCACTCATCTCCCTTTGGTCTCTCAAGGATTTTATCCCTGCAAACTTGTCGTAAAACGCCTTGCAGACAGTTTGGGCTTTGCAAAATTTGCAATGTTCTCCGGCGACAAAATCCCCCACCCCCATCATCGCTTGCTTTGCTCTCGGTTTAAGCGTGTTCTCCGCCCAGTTTAAAAGCTCATCGGTGTTTATCTCCCAAGTGGACACATGATTGACTCGAGGTTGAAAAATAGCCATCACCACCCGAGGAGCACTGCCTAAAGCCTTCAAAGCACCCAGCGCATACAACATCATCTGTTTGTTCTCCTCTGCTGAAACTTTTACCCCTGCACCATATTTGTAGTCGGTTACATAGAGCGTTGTGCTTTCGTAAGTGGCATCCGCCGTCCCGAAACCAAGAGGCACATAATCCGTCAAATCGTACCTCCTCTCTATGTAAAGGGCACCCCTCTTGTCCGTCTGGCTCAAAACAAAATCCGCATACTCCTCCGCATGTTGCCTCATGATCTCCCACTCGCTAGGTTTGCCTAAATCCTCGTAAAAGTCGTGTACCTGATCTTCCAACTCTTTTAAGGCTTCATTCGCCTTATCGGGGTTAACGGCTTGTTTGGATTTAAGGGCAAGTATTACTGCGGCTAACTCGTGAGCGAGCGTGCCCTCCCGAGCGTAGATGCTCTCCACATCCGGGTACTGCTCTTCAAATCGTGCAGAAGGGCTGCACGCCAACCAGCGTGCAGCCGAGGAAGGGCTTAAAATTGCATGTGTACTCATCAGGCTAAATTGATAATACTTTCAACACTCTCCCCCGCACCGTAACGTTTTACCGCATTGTAAAAACCTTCATAATCCTCAGGTGAAAGTTCAGAGGCTCTACCCGCATCAAAGCTGTTTAGTAAGGCTTTGATGTCGGCACTTTTGCCCTTCTTGGTGTGTTGGGTTACTTCCGTTTTAATCGCCTCCAATCGGGCATCATCGTCCAGAGAAGCAAAGTCGATTTCCTCGGCTTTTGCTCTGACACGTTTAGGCTTCTCTGTTACCACAGGCGCTGCTGCTTTTTCCACGGGTTTCTCTGCCACTACAGGTACCGTCTTCTCTGCAGGTAATTTAAAACCGTTGATAAGATCAAACGTTTTTGTACCCAGCTCGACTATTACTTTAATTTCCATGTCTTAAAATTTTATGGGTTAATAAATATTGCTTTTGCATTGTTCTCGGCTTTTTTAAGCGCCGCAATTTCCAAACGGCTGAAATAAATAGGGGAATTCTTGGCGTTACCTCTTCTTATCGGCTTGATATTGCCTTGTTTGATGTGGTATTTCAACCATCTCTCTGACCCCGCTATCTTATAAGCTTCTTTCAGTTTTACCTCATCAAAAGCCGGATTCTGCAACCGAAGCACTGCCAGTGCAGCCAGTTCGGTAGCTTCCATGATTTCTGTTTTGAGGTGAGCCAAATTCATTGTATACGTGTTACTCTGATTACCTTTTTGGGAGTAGCATTTACGTTAAAAGCTTTACCCGTATCCATCTTTAGACTAGCCGCCGAAGACCTTACCGAAGAGGGTAAATACTTCTTTTTGGGAAACTCTATCGTCTCATCCACTTCAAGGGTGTTGAGGGAACCCCGTATGCTTGTTTTCATTTTCTTTCTTTTTTGTAACTCCTGATATTATGGGGTAGGAAATTCGGGGGTATTAAAAATCACCACTTTAAGCCTTTCCGGATCTTTGGACTTAATCTCGTTTACACACGCATAAGCTAAATCATAAGCTACCCTGTCAAACAAAGCCCCTTTGTCGAAAAGTATGCAGTCGCAATTTTGACCCTTAAACTCTTCCGCAACCACGTTTATTTGAGACTCATCCAGCAGAGGGATGTCTCTGTAAAGCAATCTTTCTCCCCCTAACACCTGTACGATTTTACCTGCTTCAACAGTCTCCACATTTGTCAGCGTCCCTTTTTTCATATATTTGTAAACTTTGTATGTTTATATGCTTACAAATATATAGAGTATTGTTTAAATATCAAAATAGATTTTATACTATTTTTTATATTCTTAGATGAAGGCGATAGAACGTATAGTTGAATACATTGATTATAAAGGTATTAATAATAGGCAATTTGAAATAAAAAATAGTTTATCCAACGGTTATATTGCCACTCAATTAAAAAGAAAGGCGGATTTAGGAGAAAGTATAATCAATAGAATATTAGAAAATTGTTTAGATATCAACCCTATTTGGCTTCTCACAGGTAAGGGAGGAATGATAAAAAAAGAGGGGGCGGAGGTTGAAGAAAAAAACACAGAATTTAAAAGACTCTCTATAGAAGATAAACTAACTGCCCTGCATCAAGAGAATAAGGATTTAAAGGATACGCTGCTGCGTGAAAACAGGCAGTTTAGAAAATACATAGACGACCAAGTATTGGAAAGTTTGGCTGCAACGCACCTCTTGTTGGAAGTCATCTTGCTTAAAATGGGGGAGAATATAGGAAAATTAAAAGGAGAGAATAAGAAAAAGGCGATCGAAAAATTATTACAGAAATTATAGTTATTTACAATATCTCTTTAATTCTATGCACAACTGCTCTTTAGACACTTTGTCCTGCGTCACTGCCAATACGAGATCTTTTAGATGGTTCCACTCCGGAAGGATGTCCGTCTCGTAAAGTATATAGGCTGCGGTAATCATTAGGGCGATTCTTTTATTTCCATTCGATAAAAAATGTCCTTTGGAAATGTTATACATTACGTTAGCATATTTTTCGTGAGGTTCTTCATAATATCCCGAGGTGTACACTCTCTCCATACAGTTGTACACTTCGTCCAATTCGCTTTCAGTATAACGCATGATAAACTCAGCACCAAGAGTCTCGTAGAAAGACCTTGTATTTTCCACTATAAATAAAAAAGCCTCTTTAGAAATCGGATTATTCTCCATCAGGTTTTTGCCAACTCTTGCATAACGGACGCAAACGATTCGGAGGACATGGCTTTTATAATTTTTTCGTTTTGAGTAACAAAATCGGTATAATAGGAAATGATAAAATCTTTGGGAATTTCTTTATTCATATCCTCCTCATAAAAACGACTCCAAGGAGTATCCTTCTGATGTGTAAGTTCCACCAGAAGAAAAGGCGCCTTTTCTCCATAGAAATCCAGTACCCAATCTATAGTTTTTTTCTCTTCATCAGGTAAATCCGCTTTATAAAGATGTTTATCAAAATCTCCTTTTTTAAAAGCTTCATATACCTCTCGTACCACGGGTCCATATTTCCAAGCTTCAATTTTTGAATCAAAAAGATGCATTTTCTTATGGTAAGCTCCGAAAAATCCAAAGGAAAAATAAACCAGCTTGTTGAGCTGTAAATTACTGTGGTACCCCTTGTCGTACATGTATTGCGCTATGGTTAAGACTTTTTCCACTTTACGTTTTTAGCGAAGTTACAAAAATACAACTCTTCAATTTAACTAACCTCATAAAATTAAAACATTATGAGAAAATCAACCTCTATTATTTTACTTTTTTTCCCTGAATATTCACTCCAATCTCACAAACAGTGAGGAGACTGTTGTTTCTCAAAGAAAAACTTGAGAAAGCTTACAGAGAGGGAAACATAAGTAAAAAACAGTACACAGAATGCCTGCTTTACATCGCTTTAAAGAAAATAGATGAGGTTAATATGAAAAGACTTAAAAAATTTGATTTTACACTTGACCCTGAGGATCCTTTGGGTCAGATCAGATATTTATTTAATTTTAACTAACTTCGCCGAAAATTTGAAATTATGAAACATCTAGCTTTATTATTATTAACTGTTTTAACCTTATCCTCTTGCTCTAGAGATAATGACAGTAAGAAACCTACCGACAACAAAGTTTATTCATTTACGGACAATCCCGCTATTATAGGAAAATGGATTAATATAGTTCAAGAAAATGGTTATAGTTGGGTGATTATTTATGATTCACAAGGGAATTTTATAGACAGGTATTATAAAAAAGAAAATCCTAACAAAGACTTTCTTCAAACAGGTACTTATACTTATAAAAAAGGGTTTTTAAAAAGGACCTTCAATGATTCAATTGAAGGCGAAAATAAAGAGAAGTTATCCGTAGGGATAAAAACGGAAATAAAAGGAGATACTTTAAGGCAATTTCTCGGGAGCGACAATATATACGAATTTGTTAGAGTTAAATAAATAATATGAAACCTTTAATCTTATTAGTCTCAATATTAACCATATCCTCATGCTCGAGGGACAAGGATGTTCAGACCTTTACGGATAATACAGCGATTGTGGGAGATTGGGTCGCCAAATATCCTGACGACAACTATAATTTTAAAAGAATAAAACTCAGTTCAAGAGGAGAATATATAAACGGAGCCTATGTAGATGCTTTGGATCCGAAAGTTCCCCTCAGACCTGAGCTATTTGGAGGATATAAAGGTACCTACACCTACAAGAACGGGACCTTAAAACTGAAACCTTACAAAGGCGAAGAGTCCAAATGCGGAAACAAAGCAGAGGTAAAAGGCGAGACTTTAAAATTTTGGTACGCTTCTGAGGAGTGCGGTAAAAACCGGGTAAAATTTGAGGAGTATGTCAAAATTAATTAATACAGTTGTCTGACCGTTTCATAGCGATATCTTTTTTAGTGTTCCCCGGGGCCGAAGCCCGGGGGATTTTTTTATGCAATTAAGTGATAAAACTGTATATATACTCTATAAAAATATTTTTGAAAAAAGTTTTAATAGAAAAAATTTTTTATAACTTCGCTGTGTCTGTGATACAGTAGATTTAAGCAAATGAAAACAAAAAAGTCAACCGCGTTTATTTTTCCTAGGAATAGTTTCATCATAGGCATGGGGAGTGTTTTAAATATCTTCGGCTCTTATTTTTCTTACGATCGTTTAAAAGACGACCCTCGAGAGACAGATGCAAAAGCGATAGCCAATGATTGGTATATGGTAGGACAGGACTTTAGAAATGTATTGAAAAACAAAAAAAATAATGAGTCCTGAAAAGTCTAATCCCCAAAAAACAGGAGAGGTTGACAGAACGGTTCCGGGAGATCTTAACGTCAACGAACCCTCTCCGGAGGATAGAAAAAGAGAAGCAGGAGGAGTTCCTTTTGCAACGTTGACGCAGCATTATGGACCTCTGCCAGATGTTGATTCGCTAAGTGGCTATGCCAGGTTAATTCCAAACGGAGCTGAAAGATTAATGAGACAAGTGGAATTACAAAGCGAACACAGACGAAAAATGGATGCTAGTATTATTAAGTCCAATAACATTCAGAGTTATATAGGTCAGTTTTTTGGTTTCTTCATTGCAGTCATTTTTGCCGGTGTCTCTTATGTTTTGGCTATGAACAATCACGAACAAACGGCTGTGGTATTAGGCGGGGGAACAATACTTGGTCTAGTCACAATATTTGTTCTTGGCAAGAAGTTACAAAATAGAGGTTAAAGCACATCATAACCTACCGCAGACCAGTCAAATAATGCCAACACCGCAGCGTTGGCGTTCCAGATCACCTGCCAATCTTTGTCTATGTAAATGTCGGTGACCGTGTTGTTGGCGTGATTGAGAGCTTCGCTTACCGTCGCCTTATCTATGTTGACGGCAGCAGATCTTGCGATGGTTGCCCACGAGTGACGAGCAGCGTAATATTCCAAATCGTCTACCCCTATCTCCTCGCCCATCATCTTAAGACCTTTGTTTATGGCTATGTTAAAGGTGCTTGGATTGGAGTATTTTTTGTAAAATCTGAAAAGCCTTTTATCGTCTTGGTACTTCTCCATAAGGTAAGACAAGCATCCCTCCGCTTTAACCTGCATTTCAGCTTTGTCTACCCTTCTGGTAGTCGTTTTTCTTCTATTGTATTTTAAAATGCCTTTGGCAAGTTTACCTGCATAATACATATCTACGCTATTTATGCCGATCAAGGCAAAAGATAATATAAAACAATCTTTGGCAAAATCTCTCCTCTTTTTCCCGGAGTAAGGCAGGTCTATTATCCGCTGAATTTGATCTACGGTCAAAGCCCTCTTCCGAGAGAGGGCCTCTTTTTTAATTTTAAAGCGGCTGAAAGGCGATTGGGGTATACGGATAATCCCTCTGTCCTCATCGTTAAATTCCAACTTGGCTTGGTTGTGTATTGCCCGAACACAACTCATATAACGATTTTGAGAGGGACAATCCCCTTTAGGTATTTTTTTGTTTTTTAATTTCTGGTTAGGTTCCTTCGCTATAAAGGCCTCAAAGTTTTTAAGAAAAGTATAGTTGATGTCCAGTATATCCACATTACCCGAAAAGCGCTCTAAAATATTTGCCACCGTCCTATAGTTTTGCCCGGTTCCTTCAGACATATTTTTGGCCTTCTCTCTCATATATTGGATAAAATCCAATTTAAAGCGCCCTTCTCCTTTTAATTTCATTTTAAGGTCCTCTACCAGCTCGTCCGTCGTAAGAGCGTTGATTTCATAACCCAGCGCATTGCAAATCTCTCTGCATTTCTGTATAAGCTCTTCGCACTGAACAATCAACCGGACATTTTTTATCTTTAAACCCTTAGTAAGGTCGTCACCCGTAGCGTAGAGGTTGGTGGAAATTCTGCGTACCACCCTGTTGTGTGTAACCCTTATCCTGATGTTATATGTACCGTCCGCTCTTTTGTTTTGTACTTCCGCTTTAAAGGTAGCCATATTTTTAAGTCAACAATATGACATAAATATAACTAAAAGTAAAGACAAGTGAACGTATTTTTAAACTAAGCAACAAAAAAAAGAGTAATTTAAAATAACCAAAAACGCCATAAATTAAGTATTTAAGGGTGTTTTGAGAATTATGTTTATTTTTATATTTGTCATCTCTGGGAACTTTAAAACTTAAAAAAATATTTGAGAATATGAATAAAAAAATTTGTTTATTGCTGCTGATGTTTTTTCAAAGTATTATTTTCTCTCAAGTAGGGATAGGCACCACCAGGCCCAGGGGGGCACTGGACATCAACAAAGGGGAAACCAACACCATGGGGCTCGTTCTTCCCACCAATGCAGATGCAGAAAATATAATCAATCCTATGGGAGGAAGTGTGGCTGTGGGCACCATCATATATGACTCCGGCCTCAATTGCGTAAGGGTATATAAACCCGCAGGCTGGTCCAAATGCCTATCCGAATCAGAATTTACGCTGGATTGTGCCAGTGGGACTCTTACGGGGACATACTCATTGGGCAAACCCAGCAGCGGAAGAAAAGTAATCCGCTACACAGGAGGAAATGGTGGAAGCTACAAAACTATAGAAATCTCTTCCACCGGAGTAACAGGCCTTACAGCAAAGGCCCCTGCAGGAAAGTTCTCCAACGGCAGCGGCAGTATAACACTAAACATTAGTGGTACACCCAAAGGGAAAGGTGAGGCCAATTTCAGGGTAAATCTTGAAAAAAAGTCTTGTACCTTTTCCGTAGCTGTCAGTGAGATAAACCCGACCGTAGCTTCCCTAAACTGTAATGACACTCCCACAAAAGGAAGGTATATATCTTATTTACCAAGTACGGGAAATAAATTAATCCACTATACAGGAGGCAACGGACAACCTTACGGAGCTATAGAAATTGCTTCTACCGGAGTAAATGGACTTACCGCCAGCGCACCCGCCGGTAAACTCTCCAACGGTAACGGCAGCATTACCTTAAACATTAACGGCTCCCCTTCTTCAGAAGGGGAAGCACGTTTCTTGATAAACCTCGGAGGCAGCTCTTGTTCGTTTTCGGCATCCGTTTCGGCTCCGTCCGACAAGTGTACAAAAGAGACTGAATGGGGAGTCAATATCTCTAAAGATAAAAATAACCCTACCAAACTAATCATAGGAGAGGAGACTGTTGAGGTATACAGAATCACAGAAGGGAAAAAACCCGACACACCTGCGTCCCGTGCCGGATATGGAGGTAAACATGCAACCAAAGGAGGAGTTGAGTTGCTTAATCCCGAAGCTTATTTTAGGTTGGGTCCCACGGCCAAACACGTAACTTCTATGACCCTTGTGTTTAGCAAACCCGTAAATAATATCGGGCTGAAGTCTAACTGGTATAGATGTGGAAAAACTGCAAAGACCGGAGATTCTAGTGCGCTAACCGCCTACAATAAAGACGGAAACCCTATATTGATGGAGATGAATAATATTACAGGAGATTATTCATATCTGAGTCTTGTGAAGTCAGGAAGGCAACTTATTGCCGCTGGGCGACCCAATATGTCTTGTGGAAATAATGGGGCAATTTCTTATATCGCCACTGGATCCGAACCCTATACCAGACTCACTTTGACTACAACTACCAATGTTGATGATATCCTGGCTTCGTTTACTACATGTAATGCTTCTGTATATCCCGATAAATAAAAAAAGGTATACACAGAACTAGATAAACACTACATGCTTTTATACAAAACAACGCGTCATATTATGACGCGTTGTTTTGTATTCATAATGTCTAAATAGTTAATCTTTGGTTTTATAGATTATTATATGTTGAGAGGACACTTTCGTAAAGACTGGAATGGGATAAAAAAACCTCTTTTGATGAGTTTGTCGAAACTCCTGTTTGCCCCCTGTGTAATCATAAAAAACACAGCTTTTTCCCCTATCGATTGTGTAAAATCACCAAAACAAGGAAAAACTAAATAAATCTGAAAACAAGATTTATTCATATTTAGACAATTTTAATCCTCTAATTTTGATAGTCGTAAATAATATTTTACAAAAAAAACAAAACAGATACGTAAAGAAAATCTATTGTAAAAGAAGAAATTATCCGAAAAAAAGAGAGAAGCCAAAATCAAACTAGGGGTATAAAAAAATAATTAAACATTCTGTAATTTCAAGCAAGAAACAAAACCTCAACCCTCCAATTGATTCTTTTACGGTCAATTTGTACACAGTTTACATGCTGCCACCATAATTCGCCGGTATATAATTATTCTAAAATATAAAAACATAACTACGTGTTATTTTTCAAATATAAATTCAATTGAACAAAAATAATATTATAATTTTATTTAAATTATGTTTTTTATAAAAAAAATAAATAGAATAGATATTTTTTTAATTTATTTTTCTGCTTTAGGATAAAAAAATTACATTTGCGGCGGATTTTAAACATAAAAATTATTTACAAAATGAATAAGAAAATTTGTTTATTAATATTGATATTTTTTATGGGTATTATGTTCTCTCAAGTGGGCATAGACACTGCTAATCCCAGAGGTGCGCTGGATATCAATAAGGGAGAAAACCATACCATGGGGCTTGTTCTTCCCACCAATCCTGATCCGGAAAAAAATATAGTCAATCCCACAGGCGACGATGTAGCCCCAGGCACCGTAGTCTACGACTCTCGTCTTAATTGCGTAAGGGTATACCGACATAATAGTTCAGAGCATGGAGATACTTGGTCTGAATGTTTATCCGAAAAATCAACTTTAGCAGAAGTTGGAGACCTAGATTGTGGCATTACCACAAAAGGAAATCACTATGCGACCTATTTACCAAGTACAGGCAGCAAATCAATTAGATACATGAGGGGCAACGAACAGCCCTATGAGGCTATAGAAATCACTTCTACCGGGATAATGGGACTCACAGCAAAAGCCCCTGCGGGAAAACTAAACAAAGGTGATGGCAGCATTGTTCTAAACATCAGTGGACTCCCTTATGGAGAGGGAGAAAAAGCCAATTTCTTACTAAACTTTGGAGGAAAGTCTTGTAAATTTTCGTTGCCCGTTTCGGTTCCGTCCAGCAAGTGTACAGAAGAAAGCGAATGGGGAGTCAATATTTCCAAAGATAAAAATAACCCAACCCGACTAGTGATAGGAGGAGAAACCGTTGAAGTATACAGAATTACGGAGGGAAGTAATCCCGATAAAACAGCGGCTGATAATGGATATAGAACTGAGCACCAAAGAACTGTAGGAGGAATTACCCTGCTCAATCCTAAAGCCTATTTTAGATTAGGTCCCGCAGCCAACGATATCGCCTCAATAACCCTAGTGTTTAGCAAACCTGTAAATAATATCGGGCTGAAGTCTAACTGGTATGGATGTGGATCAACTTTGGAGAACGGAGATTCTAGTGTATTGACCGCTTACAATAAAAATGGGGAGCCTGTATCAATGAAAATGAACAATATTCGGGGAACAGTTTCATTCCTAAACCTTGTGAAGTCAGGAGAGCGACTCACCGTCATTGCGCTACCGGTGTTGTCTTGCGTAAACAGGGGAGGAATTTCTTATATAGCCTCAGGATCTGAACCATATACCAGGCTCACCCTAACTACCATTTCCAACGCTGATGATATTTTAGCTGCATTTACTACATGTAATGCCCATGTACATCAGGATAAAATCCCAACGTCTCTATAAAAAAATACTGTCCTAAACAAACTTTTATAAAAAACCTAAAATTAAATTCTTCTACAATACAGAGATATGAAAAGGATATTCCGTTTGCCCATTTTATGGATCCCCCATAGCATCATCTCAGATGGGGGGCATCACGTAAACTCATCGCATTCAGCCTGCGGAAAGTCCAATTTCTATTCGAATAGCTTCTCACTTGAATCAGCAACATCTTTTTAAGACGACCATTTTTCTGATCCGATTCTTTGATCTTGGGAAGCCCGTTGGCGGGACTTATACCGCTGGAAAGAAAACGTCTCCAATACCTATAAAGTTCGATGATGGGAGAGCCATGCCTCCCACTTCGTCCTGCCTCGTATTCCTTTTTTGTTTTTTATGTCTTAAAATCGATAATGCAATTCCTGTTTTTTTAGAATTTAAACTTCTCCAAAGTTTAAAAAAGCCAAACCGAAAGAAATAAAGCACCACCGTGTGAAAATTCCCAATTTTTCACAAATACTCCCTTTCTGGCAATTTACAGTATCTTACTTTTTACTCTCGAATTTCTACATTCAACACCAAACCCGGCCACGGACAACAGACATAACGCTCTTGTTGTATTGAATATGAAAAACCCAAAAGCCCCCTTCCAAACTATTGCCCTACCTCATCTTTATCATTAACGGGAACAAACACCAGTCCGCTTTCGTTAAAATAATCTAAAGTAATTCTGTCACCATCGTTTACTTTTCCTGCCAAAATCTCCTTTGACAGCTTATTGAGTACCTCTTGCTGCAACACCCTCTTAAGAGGCCTTGCCCCAAAAACAGGATCGTAACCCTTCTCCGTAATGTACTTTATTGCATCATCTGAAGCCGACATTATAATTCCTCTTTTCTCCAACATTCCATTAAAAGCCCTGAGCTGATATTGCACAATCCTACCGATCTCTTTTTTGCTCAGTGGCTGAAAAAGTACCACCTCATCTATCCTGTTGAGAAACTCGGGCCTAAGGGTTTGCTTAAGGAGGGAAAACACCTCCCCTTTTGTTTTTTCTATCACCCCTTCCGCATTATTTTCTTTGAGTTCCTCAAAATTCTCCCTAATGATGTGCGAGCCCAAATTGCTCGTCATAATAATGATAGAATTTTTAAAGTTCACCAGCCTTCCTTTATTGTCTGTAAGCCTACCGTCGTCCAGAACCTGCAACAACGTATTAAAAACATCAGGATGCGCCTTCTCGATTTCGTCCAAGAGAACCACCGAATAAGGACGTCTCCTCACCGCCTCAGTAAGCTGTCCCCCCTCATCATAACCCACATATCCGGGAGGTGCTCCTACCAACCTGGAGACGCTATGACGCTCCTGGTATTCACTCATATCAATACGGGTCATATTATTCTCGTCATCAAACAAAAACTCGGCAAGCGCCTTGGCAAGCTCTGTTTTTCCTACTCCGGTAGTCCCCAAAAAAAGGAAAGAACCTATCGGTTTCTTTTCATCATTGAGTCCTGCTCTATTTCTCCGGATGGCATCCGCTACTGCCTCTATTGCCTCCTCCTGTCCTACCACCCTCCTGTGCAGCTCATCTTCCAGATGAAGAAGTTTTTCCCTTTCGCTTTGCAGAAGCTTGGTCACAGGAATCCCCGTCCACTTAGAAATCACCTCAGATATATTTTCTGCAGTTACCTCCTCTTTTATCAGCTCATTCTGCGTATTTTGCATCTCTAGCTCCAGCTTTTCCAATTCGGATTCTTTCTCCTTGACAGAGCCATATTGTATCTCTGCAACCTTGGCATAATCGCCAATTCTTGAAGCCCTTTCTGCCTCTAACTTTAACACTTCTATCTCTTTCTTGAGCTGTGTGAGATCTTCACTTTTTTGTTTTTCCTTGAGCCATTTTGCGTTGATCTCGTTCCTCTGCTCAGACACCTTCGCTATGTCTTCTTTCAGATGATCTATTTTTATCTGATTTCCCTCTCTGGAAATGGCCGCCAACTCTATCTCCATCTGCATCAACTTTCTGTCCAACACGTCCAGTTCCTCCGGCTTTGAATTGATCTCCATACGAAGCTTTGCAGATGCCTCATCTATCAGATCTATCGCCTTGTCGGGTAAAAACCGATCCGAAATATATCGCTGAGACATCTCTACCGCAGAGATGATTGCCTCATCCTTTATGCGTACTTTGTGGTGAGCTTCGTATTTATCTTTAATCCCCCTGAGGATAGAGATGGCGGACTCTGTATCCGGCTCCTCCACCATTACCTTCTGAAAACGCCTTTCCAGCGCCTTGTCTTTTTCAAAATACTTTTGGTACTCATTAAGCGTGGTAGCGCCAATGGCCCTTAATTCTCCTCTGGCCAAAGCGGGCTTAAGTATATTAGCTGCGTCCATTGCGCCTTCGCCTCCTCCTGCTCCCACAAGAGTGTGAATCTCGTCTATAAACAAGATAATCTGCCCTTCGGATTTTATTACCTCATTTACCACAGACTTTAACCTTTCCTCAAACTCTCCCTTATACTTTGCCCCCGCAATAAGCGCTCCCATATCCAAAGAATACAAAGTCTTATCCATCAAATTTTCCGGAACATCCCCCGATATAATTCTATGAGCAATTCCCTCCGCTATGGCCGTCTTTCCTACCCCCGGTTCTCCTATAAGGATAGGATTATTCTTTGATCTTCTGGAGAGAATCTGAAGTACCCTTCTGATCTCTTCATCCCTGCCAATGACAGGGTCTAATTTGCCTTCTGCTGCCAACTCGTTGAAGTTTTTGGCATACTTACTAAGGCTCTGGTAAGTTTCTTCAGAACCTGCAGAGGTCGCCCGACTCCCCTTTCTCAACTCCTTAATCCCCGCCTCTAAAATACTCTTTGTAACCCCCATGTCTTTAAGCATTTTCGACACTTCAGAACTTACCTCTATGAGCGCAAGCCAAAGGTGTTCTATCGTAACATACTCATCTCCCATTTTCTTGGCTTCATTTTGCGCGTCTAACAGCACCTTATTCGCCGATGAGGAAAGATAAAGATTCCCGCCCTCTACCTTAGGCAAATGCTCTATGCTCTCCCTGTTCCTGCCGCGCACCAAAGCGCCGTCTGCCTCTGATTTCTTCAGCAAAAATGCAGATATGCTCTCATCCGTCTGGAATATCCCTTCTAAAATGTGCTGGGGTTCTATACTCTGATTAGTAAACTCCATTGCCACCTGCTGAGCCTTTTGGATAGACTCCTGGGACTTTATCGTGAATTTATTGAGGTTCATATATTACTTTAATTTTATTCTGTTGCAAACTCGGCTTACGATACCTGCAGAAGGGGCGCAATAAGTATACTAAACGCACATAACATGACATTTTTTCCGATAATTATCCATCTAAAAACCCGTTCTTAAGACATTTTTTCTACAAAAAACCAAATATAAATCGATTATGATATTTTTTTGAAAAAACTACCCTCAAACCAATTCTCACTCATTCTCTCCTTTTCGCCCGTTTGGGAAGTTGGGATTCTCTCTTTTTCCTTTCCCTTTCTAATTTTTCTTGGGCCTTCTCGTAGAGTAAATTATCTGACTCGTACACTTTTTCTTCGTAGTTGGGCGAATCAAGAAAAATATCTCTCCATTTCTTTGGGCGATCTTTCGTATTCCAATTAAAATCTGAAAAAAAACGTTGGTTTTTAGAAATTTTGCTCATAGGGTAAAGCGTAGATTTTGCTCCGATGTTACAAGAAATCACCTCTACCTTTCTCTCCACAAATTCAGCCTCTATAATCCCACAGGAAGAAATATTAACTCCTATACGCTCTTTATTTTGCCTTTTTCCTCTCTTTTCGTCTGCATAGATGATAGCCTCTGCATTGCCTATTACTTTGGCCGCTCTTATTTGGTTGTCTCTGTAATATACCCGCATTTGTTTTCCCTTTACCTGATCAAATTCGTCCTTTAGGTTGAGCGAATCCGATTTGCTTATCGCAAAAGCATGCCCCAACACATACAAAGAGTCTATACGCTCTTTCTCCGCATTGAGAAAAATCCTGACTGAGTCTCCACTCACTTGTCTGTCGTAATTCCAGAGTATAGGTTTTCCCTCAAGCTGTACAGTACCATCCGTCTCATTAAAACTCAGAGAATCTGCTCTCGCCTGCATGTCACTTTTATAAAGCCTCGCTTTTTTATAAGCTCTTAGGAAGGTCTTCTTTTTTTCCTTATCTGTGCTATCTATCCTCTGGAAAGCAATGAACTTCTGTGCAGAAAAATAAACCGAATCCTTGGCGAAAATCTTTACGGCATAAGGTTTTTCTGTAATTACGGTGGAATCTTTTTTCTCAAAAATCTCACCATATCCCCCCATTACATATCTTTTTTCTTCAGGATCCTCTAGTCTCACATTTCCTTTTGCCGTACCATAGCCTGTAAGCTGATTATAGTACATCCGGTCTCCCCTCAACGTCTTGTTTCTGTAACGAATAATAGAATTAAAATTCAAATATGCCTCCTGGGCATTGTCATCAAAAGTCCCCTCTTCTGTATAAAGCGTATTTGTAGGATTTTTTTTGTTGACGATAGTGGTAGGTCCCCAAAAAAATGCCACGTTCGTATTCTGATTTTGTCTTAGGTTCGTTCCTTTGAGACTATAGTCCGGGCTTTCTATCCTTACATCTCCGGAAAAATCAATAATCTTTTCGGCAAGATGATAAACCGCAGACCGAGTAGTCATCTTTTTGTCCTCTGCCCATATGATTCCTCCGGAATCAAAATATGCCCTACTCGCCCACCGGTCATAATAAAGTGCCTCCGTCTCTATGGTTTGCTGGTTATCTCTCAACCGAACATTTTTCCTGGCAATGCCTCTCTCGGTATTCCCATCATACTCCATCTCTTGTGAAGTAATCACTGAACCATCTGAGTTTTTAAGCATTACACCACCATAAGCTTTTACAAAATTTTCTTTACTGTACAGCACCACCACATCTGCAGTGAGCAAAGAACCTTTGTGAGAAAATGTAGCATTCCCCCGAAAAAAAGGATTCCCGTTATATTTATCCTTTTCCACTCCATAAACATCCGAATAGAGAAGCTCTATCTTCTCAATCTTGTTTTTACGGCTTTGCGGTACTGACCTTAAAAAAAAAGAATCCTTTACCAAAGGACTATACCGAATATTTCTCTTATTCTGAGAATGAGTCAAGGAAAGGGAAAAAATAAAAAATAAAAAATACAACCTGCTCATGCGTCTCTCTTCGTACCATAAAAATACAGAGAGTGAGACTCTATATCCAGGCCAAATGCCTTCTCTATTGCCTCTTTTATCCCTTGGATTCTGGGATCACAGAATTCAATAATCTCCGAAATTTCTTTTTCGGAACCTTTTTTGTAGACAATGACATGATCATGCTGCTTATCGAAGTAGGACTTCTCATAAGAGGAGGTAATCTGTGTCTTCTCCCCAAACTGATGCTTCCTGATGAGTCCCGCATCAAGAAAAATTTCTATGGTGTTATAGATAGTAGCCTTTGACACATGATACTTCTTCTCCATCATGATAATGTAGAGATCATCCACATTAAAATGCCTATCCATGGCATATATCTCCTCCAGAATAGTATATCTCTCAGGGGTGTTTCTGAACTTTTTTTTCTGTAAATATTGCCTGAGTACTTCCTTTATAATACTCAACTGCGTCTCCTTTAGTTTCGTCTGCATAGGGAGGTTTTTTATCCTGCTTGCAAATTTACCCATTTTTTTTCTCAATCTGTTCCAGCCTACGCACAGGGGGATCTCTGTCCAGCAGCGGAGTCGATTCTACCACCACATTATGAGGCATCACTCCCCATGCCTTAAAGTCATCTCTCCCTATATATCTTACAAAGCCATATACTTTTAGAATAAGCTTCTCCCTAAATGTGAGTAAATTTTCGTTAATGTAAGTGTTGTCTATAATTACATATCTTAGATCCGGTGGAACATCGTGTTCCCTAAGAGAGAGATATCCGCTTCTGGAAGGAATCACTCCCTGCTCCATAAGGTCTTTAAGTACTTGATTAAAATAATCGTTGATCCTTCTATTGATCTTAAAGCCCAGAAGAAAATTGACCTTGAAAATAGTACCCGGCATAATCTCATCTACATAATACTTGAAAGTATAAGGATCCTCCTGATTATGAATATTAAGAATGAAATAATGATCGGCTCTTTTGGGCTGCTTTCTGATAATGGAATAAATAATCTTCGCCTCTATCTCATCATCTCTCTCGGCTTTACTTAGAAAAACCAAATTGGTGGCATATTTCGGGATCGTAGTGTCCAACTTCATATCCTTTATGATAGGCACATACTTCTCTATCTTTACGAATTTCAAAAACTTTGCTTTTATTCGTCTGCCGTTATACCATGCGTACATACATATCCCAATGAAGCCTGCCAGTAAAATGGTAAACCATCCCCCCTCATAAAACTTGATCAGATTTGCATAAAAAAAACTCAGTTCGATCAGTAAATAAACAAGTGCAAATAAACAAATGAAAACAGGCTTTACCCTACTGATCGCAAGCCAAAACAGGAGAAGTAAAGTGGTCATAAGCATGGCAATGGTAATGGTGAGTCCATACGCCGCCTCCAAATTTTCTGATTTTCTAAAGTAAAGCACTACTATAAAGCACATTACCATAAGTCCCCAATTGATCTTAGGAATATACATTTGTCCTTTTATTCCGCTGGGATACTCAATGAGCTGTGTAGGCCAGAAAGCGATAGACATCGCCTCCGAAAACATCGTAAAAGCCCCCGTGATAACCGCCTGACTCGCTATAACTGCCGCCAAAGTAGCCAAAAAAACCCCCGGCAACATCGCCCATTGAGGCAGAATACCAAAGAAGGGATTGACCCCGAGCGTGTACACTTCTTCACGATGAGTAAGAAGCCAAGCTCCTTGCCCGAGATAATTTAGGATGAGCATGATTTTTACAAAAATCCAGCTTACCTGTATGTTTTTTTTGCCACAATGCCCAAGATCAGAATACAGAGATTCCGCTCCTGTAGTACACAAAAAAACAGCCCCCATAATCATAAGAGCACTGGGAGAATTTTTTATAAGTTGATAGGCCTTCGTGGGATTGAAAGCATTCAAAATCTCCACACGATCGGTAATATGATACCCTCCAAATATCCCCAACGTCAAAAACCAAATGACCATGATCGGCCCAAAATACTTTCCTATTTCACTTGTACCAAATTGCTGTACAAAAAACAGAACAAAAAGCACTATACAGGTGTACAGCACTACGGGAGTCTGAGGATTAAAAATCTTAAGACCCTCTATAGCAGACATTACGGTAAGAGAAGGCGTAATCACGCCATCCGCTACCAGGGCTGCCGCACCAATGATGGCGATCACATATAACCATTTTTTTCTAAGCTTTCTTACCAGTGAATATAACGCCAAAATTCCCCCCTCCCCTTTGTTATCTGCCCTTAAGGCAATAATCACATATTTTATTGTTGTCTGCAGGGTAAGAGTCCAAATAATACAAGACAAACCTCCTTCTATATACTCATCCAACGGCATCAAAGCCCCGTTCCCCCTAGCCTTTGCGATGGCTTTCATCACATAAAGCGGGGAGGTTCCTATATCCCCAAATACAATCCCCATGGAAACCAGCAACCCTAAAAATGTGACTTTTTTTGTATCGAAAACGTGTTTTGTACCCATTGTATAATCGCTATATTTTGCTTCTTATAAAGCCTCCTACCGCTATCCGAAGGAACTGCAACCGCCTCGCTAATTTATAAAATCCCACGTAACCGATAAACTTTGTTTCTTTGACAAAAAAAGCCTATTTAGTAGGCTTTTTACAAAAATTTCCATTAAAAAATTATCAAGCCTTGATATACAAGACTCTCTTTATCTCCTCCTTTACGGTCTCTACTTTGGGAAACCACTCAGAAAACAAAGCAGAAGAATAGGGGGAAGGAGCATCCGGCGTCGTAATTCTCTTTATAGGAGCATCCAAGTAATCAAAGGCTTTTTGCTGAACCATATACGCAATTTCTGCGGATACAGAAGCAAGGGGCCAAGCTTCCTCTAAAATTACGAGTCTGTTCGTTTTTTTTACAGAACTGACTACCGCATCATAATCAAGGGGACGCACAGTTCTCAAATCTATAAGCTCTACGGAAATATTTTCATTTTCCAGATCCAAAGCCGCCTGCAAACCCACTTTCATGATTTTCCCAAAAGAAACCAGCGTCACATCCGTCCCTTCTTTTTTTGTATCCGCTTTCCCGATAGGAAGGTAATATTCCTCTTCCGGAATCTCCATTTTGTCGCCATACATTTGTTCAGACTCCATAAAGATTACGGGATCGTTATCCTGAATGGCGGTTTTCAGCAAACCCTTTGCGTCATAAGGATTAGAAGGTACTACTACCTTAAGCCCCGGGCAATTTGCATACCAATTTTCAAAAGCCTGAGAGTGGGTAGCCCCCAACTGACCCGCCGATCCCGTAGGCCCTCTGAAAACTATAGGGCAGCTCCATTGTCCGCCACTCATCTGACGAATCTTTGCTGCGTTGTTAATGATTTGATCTATCCCCACCAATGCGAAATTAAAGGTCATAAACTCTACAATAGGTCTGTTCCCGTTCATGGCAGCCCCCACCGATATCCCAGTAAATCCCAACTCTGAAATAGGGGTATCTATCACCCTTTTGGCACCAAACTCCTCCAGCATCCCTTTGGATGCTTTATATGCTCCGTTATACTCTGCCACTTCTTCTCCCATAAGATAGATAGATTCATCCTTACGCATCTCCTCGCTCATTGCCTGAGCGATTACCTCCCTAAAAGTATATTCTGCCATAATAATTTTTAAAATTTGAGTCACGAAAGTAAAAAATTTTGGACAAAACACTGACGACTGCAGAAAAAATAACACAAAAATACAGCGCCATGCACCCACTTGTTCAGTGTACAGATCTCTCTTCCCCTTTCCGTATGGAAGTTTTATTGTTTAACCTCTTCCCATATTTGGGTTTTCCCTAAAAGAGACACCCCTATAAACCCCCTTACCCTCAGCCTATTTCCAGACTCTCTTTTTATCGTACACCTGTATATTTTTCCGTTCTTGGGATTGAGTATGGTACCTTGAGAGTATTCATCCCCTTCCTTTTTTAACCCGCGAATGATTTCCATACCCACAATGGGACTGTTTTTTCGGTCATCAACACACTTTACACACTCCTTATTCTTCGGTTTTACGAGAAGCTCTGTAATCTTCCCATAATACTTCCCGTCAGACTTTTTGTATATCTCCACAATAGACTTTGCCTGCCCCGTTTCGTCATCTACGGTCTTCCACTTACCCACAATCTGAGCAGAAGCAAAACCACAAAACATGACAAACAAAAATGTCAACATCACATTTTTTTTCATGGATATCTATTTTTTTAATCTTGTGACCGACTCACTGAGAAATCTGTAATGCATGACCCTCATACGATATTTCCCAAGGCCAAATATAGTGAAATAATCACAAGCATCCCAGACCGGCTATTCTGAACTCTGGGATTTACTTCTTCATCTTTATTCATTATCTTTGGGGGCGGTTAGTTTATGCAATGCAAAAATTTCCTTTTTTGGCTTTTATAAAAAACAATGTGGCTCACGTCTTTACTTTAGGCAATCTGGTCTCCGGAAGTATCGCTTGTGTACAGATAATCTTGGGAGATTATCGCGCCGTGGGGATTTTTCTTACTCTTTCTCTTATTTTCGACTTTTTGGACGGATTTATAGCAAGAGCCCTCCACTCAAATTCAAACCTGGGAGCCGAACTGGATTCTTTAGCCGACATGATCAGTTTTGGTTTTTTGCCCGGTCTTGTTTTTTACAAAGCTTTAGAGCCCTTTGATTCTGTTTTTTTTGGAATTAATTTTCCTTTTCCCATTCAATACTTCGGTTTTTTGCTCACTGTTTTTTCAGCCCTTAGGTTAGCCCTATTCAACCTTGATGAAGAACAAAAATTTTATTTTAAGGGACTCAATACGCCGTCCTGTACACTCATGGTCTTTGGGTTCTTCTATGCCTACCAAAAATACGGAGCCTATTCATTCCTTCTAGAAAATAAAACGCTACTTTTGTTGGGTATGGCTTTCCTGTCATGGCTTCTTATTTCTCGCGTCAAGATGATGGCACTGAAATCAAAATCAAAAAAATGGAAAGATAATATTCCCAAAATTATCCTTCTTTCAGGGTCTCTGCTTATTTTGATCCTGCTGGGGGTAATAGGAATTCCCCTCGTTGTTATATTCTATATATTGCTTTCACTTTCTTTACAAGGAAAACTTAACTAATTCTTACGTGAATCTTATCTTACACAAACCCCTGTGCATCTTTGATCTAGAAACTACAGGTACCCGCATAGGTAAAGACAGAATTGTAGAAATCTGTATACTTAAGGTAGCAACAGATGGACGCAAAGAAACCTTCACTTGGCTCATCAACCCGGAAGTACCTATCCCCGAAGAAACAACCAAACTTCACGGAATCACCGATGAAAAAGTAAAAGACGCGCCCACATTTAAGAAAATAGCGCCCAAAATTTTAGGCGTTATTTCCGGAAGTGATCTGGCAGGATTTAACTCCAATAGATTTGACGTGCCTCTCTTGGCAGAAGAACTTCTGAGAGCAGGCTTGGATTTTGATCTTAGTAAGTTCCGCCTTGTGGATGCGCAAACTATTTTCCATAAGATGGAGCCTAGAAACCTCTCGGCAGCCTACCGGTTTTATTGCGGAAAAACACTGGAAAATGCCCATTCGGCCGAGGCCGATGTGCGGGCCACCTTTGAAGTACTGGATGCCCAAGTCGCCCATTACAAAGACTTACCCAAAGACATCGCCGGACTTAGTGAATTTTCTTATCACAATAAGTTTGCAGACCTCGCTGGTTTTATATCTTTGGACAAAGAGGGTGATGAGATTTTTGCTTTCGGGAAATACAAAGGGCAAAAAATAAAAGAGGTCTTCTTAAAAGATGTGGGGTACTACGGATGGCTCCAAAGCGGAGACTTCCCCCTCTATACAAAAAAAATTTTCACTGCCATACAACTCAAATCCAAATTTTAAACTAGAGCCAAATATTCTCTTAAATAATCACCACATGAAAATCATCTGCATCGGGAGAAATTACAAAGAACACGCACAAGAACTGGGAAACGAAATTCCCGAGAGTCCCGTGATATTCTTAAAACCCGAAACGGCGCTTCTGAAAGGAAGAGATTTTTATATCCCCGAATTTTCTAAGAACATACACTACGAGCTGGAAATCGTCATTAAAATTTCCAAGGGTGGAAAATATATCCTAAAAGAAAATGCTTCAAAGCATTTTGAAGAAATTTCTCTGGGAATAGATTTTACTGCCAGAGATCTTCAGGATCATCTCAAGTCCAAAGGATTGCCGTGGGAACTTTCCAAGGGTTTTGACGGCGCTGCGGGGGTAGGAAGTTTTTTTTCCAAAGAAAATTTTAATCTAAAAGCCCTCAACTTTTCTCTTGAACTCTCCGAAAAAACTGTACAGAAAGGAAATACTAGGGATATGATTTTTAGTTTTGAGGAAATCATTGCATTTGTTTCCCAGTATTTTACCCTGAAAACCGGAGACCTTCTCTTCACGGGAACCCCTAAAGGGGTGGGCAAAGTCTCTGAAAGAGATATCCTCAAAGGATACATCGAAAAGGAAAAAATAATAGACATAAAAATCCATTAAATTAAAAATACTTTCTCTTAAGTTATTCTCCTTTTCCCTTGTTAAAAAGTTTGTAGACCGTACCCCGGAAATCTGCTATGGTATCGCCTTCCCTGTTTTTTATCCTGACATCATAAAGTGCAATTTTTTTATTTTCTGACACCAAATTACTTTCGGCAAAAAGCAGATCTCCGTTCCTACTTTTTTTATGATAGTGAATCTGGCAGCCAAGTGAAACATACTGATGCGATCGACTGTTTACGGAAAATGCCAGCGCCGTATCGGCAAGACTGAAGACAACGCCCCCATGGAGAATGTTTATGGCGTTGAGTAACTCCGTCCGTACGGGCATCTCCAGAAGACAATACCCCTCCCCTGCCTTTATTATTTTTATACCCAGCCAAGAGGCAAAACGATCTCTCTTAAGAATAAACTCCGCTTTCTCTCTGCCATTCATCGTACCGAATCGAATTTTTATTTTCCAGAAAAATTAGGAGCTCTTTTTTCGTTAAATGCCCTAATGCCTTCCGAAAAATCCTGTGTCTCTGAGGCAAGTTGTTGATAAAAAGCCTCTCTCTGCAGCTGAAGTTCCAGAGTATTATGATAAGATTCCCGAAAAGCCTGTTTCGTATAGCCTATAGTTTTTGTAGGCATATTCACAACTTTTTCCAGCAGATAAAGGGTTTTTTCCTTAAACACTTCTTCATCGAAAATTTCTGCCACCAACCCTCTTTTTTGTGCTTCTTTCGACTCTATTTTTTTTCCTGTAAAAGCCCAATAATTGGCAAGAGATCTCCCCAACAGTCTGGGAAGAAAATAGGTGCCTCCCGTATCGGGAATAAGTCCTATGTTAATAAAAGAGCAAGAAAAATAAGCAGTATTTACAGCCAAAGAAAAATCACAGATAAGAGCCAGTAAGGCACCCGCACCCACTGCAGGACCATTTACTAGTGATATAACAGGTTTTCTTAAGTCTACTATAGTTTTTACCAAAGGGTTATAGCACTCCTTCATTACCTTTTCTACCGCTCTTTCTTTGGAATTGGGGAAAAGACCTATCACTTTCTTTATGTTTTGTCCCGAACAAAAAGCCTTCCCCCTACCGGAAATTGCAATACACCTTACTTCTTCTTTATTTTCAAGGCATTGTATTGCTTGTCTCAGATTTTTTAATAAAACTGGGTGAAGCGCATTATAGGAGTCGGGCTCATTCAGATAAATGATCTCAAGTTTTCCGTTGTGGTAAGTTTCCGTCTCAAGTCCCGAGTATGCATCCATAGCTAAAAATTTCATTTTCTGTAATCCCTCCGTAAGTTAAAGTTTTTTTATTTATAAAAAGACTCAGAATTTTTATAACACCTTAAAAACCGTACACGCGTAAATAGTATATTTGCCAAGGTTTTGGATATCTCACATTTATGGATTTGCGTGAAGATTTTTTTAACTATCAGGCACAGACTACGGCTTTTGCCTCTGCGTTTCAGGTAGAAAAAGCAATAGGAAGTTATATTTACGGAAAAGGGGGCAAAAAATACCTGGATTTTGTTTCGGGTGTTTCTGCCAATACACTCGGACATTCTCATCCCAAAATACTCAATGCCATAGAGGAACAATCCAGAAAGTACCTGCACGTAATGGTGTACGGAGAGTATGTCCAAGAAAAGCCCGTAGCCCTCTGCAAAAAACTAGCAGAACATACTCCCGACCCTCTAGAGGTTACCTACCTTGTGAATTCCGGTGCCGAAGCCATAGAAGGTGCACTGAAGCTGGCCAAAAGATATACAGGACGAGAAGAAATCATTTCCATGATAAATGCTTATCACGGAAATACTCACGGTGCACTTTCGGTTTCGGGAAATGAATTTCATAAGAGAGCTTTCAGACCTTTGCTTCCCTATATAAAATTTATGCGGTTTAATGAGGTTGAAGATTTTACCTTTATTACCGAAAAAACCGCCTGCGTAATTACCGAAACGATACAGGGAGCTGCGGGATTCATAGTTCCGGAGGCCGATTATTTTGTAAGGCTCAAAAAGCATTGTGAAGCGGTGGGTGCACTTCTTATCCTTGACGAAATACAGCCCGGTTTTGGGAGAACGGGAAAGCTCTTTGCCTTTGAGCATTTTGGTATGGTACCCGATATTTTGGTAATGGGAAAAGGAATGGGAGGGGGACTCCCCATTGGAGCGTTTATGAGTTCAAAAAAAATTATGGAAAGCCTTTCTCATTCTCCGAAATTGGGTCACATCACCACATTTGGTGGAAATGCCCTGATTGCCTCGGCCGCCCTCGCCACCTTGCAAGAAGTGTCAGAAAGTTCTCTTATGATGCAAATAAGCGAGAAGGAAAAACTTTTCAGAAAACTTCTGATCCATCCCAAAATACGGGAAATATCCGGAATGGGGCTTATGTTGGGCGTAAATTTGGGCACTGCAGAAAATACACTAAATACCGCAAAAATATGTATGGATAAAGGCCTTATCGTTTTCTGGCAACTTTATAGAAACGAATATTTGCGTATTTCTCCCCCACTCACGCTATCCGAAGAAGAAATCTGGGAAGGGTGCAAAACACTTCTGGAAGCGATAAA
The DNA here is from genome assembly GCA_030263285.1 of Bergeyella sp. Classification (GTDB taxonomy): domain Bacteria; phylum Bacteroidota; class Bacteroidia; order Flavobacteriales; family Weeksellaceae; genus SZYB01. Next base: position 490,163 of record SZYB01000002.1, on the reverse strand, counting down.
GGAATCCTGAAAAAATATTCTTGAGCGGTTGTTAGGATTAAGAAAAATTAATTTATAAATTGGCCTGCACATAAAAAAATTATACAGTAAAAATATGTCCAAGATAAAAGTAAAATATGAGTTCCCCATGCACTGTCTCTCGGAGATTTTGTATGGGTATCTCGCGAGTGCAGAAGGATTGTCCGAATGGTTTGCAGATGAGGTGGAGGAGAGAGGGGATGATTTCTATTTTACTTGGGGTGGTGTGACTACTGAAAAGGCTACGCTTATCAAATACAAACCCGAAAGTTTTGTACGCTACAAGTGGGAAGAAGACAAAGACAAAAAGACGTATTTTGAGATGTCTATCGCCGTAGACGAAATTACTGAAGACTTGTCCCTGAACATCACCGATTTTTGTGAACCCGGAGAAGAAGAGGAAAACCGAATTTACTGGGAAAACTTAGTAGAAGTACTGACCATAAAACTTGGGGCGGGCTAACCATCTTATCTTAATTTTTTTTGTTCTTTAAGGCAAAATGCAAATCCACTACTTTACCGGAGATTTTTCCTCAATAGAGAGAGCTTTGTGGGATGGCGATGCTGTCAAGGCTTTTTTTTTCGTGAAAGACAAGCAAATCATTTTGTTGGAAGATTCTTACTTTTTCCTAATGGCTTCCATGAGAAAACTAAGAATGTCTATCCCTCTGTATTACACCACAGAGTTTTTCCGGCACTTGTTCTATGACAAAATCCTTGAAAAAGGATTTTTGGAAGGAATTATTCATTTCTTGGTCTACAGAAAACCGAGGGAACACTCTTTACATAAAGGTGAGCTTTCTTACTCTTTTAGAGCGGTGCCTTTAGATTTATTTAAAATTCAAGGGAATTATACTGTGGATATCATAAAAGAAATCTACCTGAGTACACACCTTCTGGATAATATTCGTGTACACTCTGCAGAAAATATCTATGCCAAAATTTATGCACAAGAAAACGATCTGGATGAGGTTATATTGCTTAACTCTCATAAGAGAATTGCACGATGCATCTCCGGGAATTTACTCTTTTTAACCGGAAAAAAACTACATCTCCCCAAAACCTCAGAGGGAGCTTATATTTCGCCCCTTATGGAGAGTTTCGTAACCTTTGTACACCGCTCTGACCTTGCCACCCTTTCTCCCGCAGAAATGAGTGCTTTTGAAAGTCAAACAGCGGAAGAAATTTTAATTATTTCCGATGAAAAAGGGATTTATTCCATAAACAAAATCCGAAATAAAAACTTTAATAATACCAAGTTCTCCTCTTGGATCTCCATGTGGAAAGAAGACCTCCTCCTTAAACAAATTGGCAAAATCCAATAAACCACCATTTTCCAGTCCTTTACCGGGTTTAGCCTGACTAAAATAAACCTCTCTTTTACTCTGACAACAAAAAAAGAAATAATCTGCTAGCAAAGGGAAAAACTTTTTTGTCAAAAAAACTTGAATTCTAAATAAAAAAGATAAAATTAATATTCTGGAAAAGATAAGGCTAATTCATTGAAATATCCTCTGGTGTATTCACCCAAAGTAGATATTCTCCTCCCAAATTTTGCATAATGCTTTTCCAAAGATTGTGATTGTTTGGCAAGGTGTAGTCTAGATTATATAACTCTACCACAATCCAAAATTTTTGCTCAACTTCCGCCTCCAACTGCCGGGATGTCCATCCCGAGTAACCCGAAAAAAACTTAAAATCCGTAATACCTGTCTTATCTTCCAATAGCGAAGCAATCACAGCTTCTATCTCCTCTGTCAGGTAGTACTCAGAATCTATGTTTATATAATTCTCCGTTACGGGCACTCCCTTTCCTATGATAAAAACATGGTCTCCGCTCACAGGTCCTCCCTTGTATATTTCAATCTCTGAACCTAATATTTTTCCAATACTTGCACTCGCTTCTCTGTTTTTTTTATTTAAGATGAGTCCAAAAGCACCGTTTTCATTATGATCTATCACAAGAACCACCGTTCGGGAAAATATATCACCCGAAATATCCGGAGTGGATATTAATATTTTACCTTTGTACGAACACAGCATATCCAAAAGTAAAAAATTATATGGAAATATTGCACCACAAAAGAAAGGTATATACCCAAGGTGTCCTTCTGAAATCATCTGTAAAGCAGAATCCCATTGATCAGTTTGATATTTGGTACAAGGAAGCCGAACAAAATCCTCAAATAGCGGAAGCCAATGCAACGGCTCTCTCCACCGTAGAGGAAGATTACTGCCCCAGAACCCGTATGGTACTTCTGAAGGCCTACAGTAAAGAAGGGTTTATATTTTATACCCATTATACCAGTAAAAAAGGAAGTGCGTTAAAAGATTTTCCTAAAGGCTGTCTACTGTTTTTCTGGCCCGAGCTGGAAAGACAAATCATAATGAAGTGCGAAATAAAAAAACTTCCTGAAAATTTAAATGATATTTATTTTGACTCCAGACCCAGAGGAAGCAAACTCGGGGCACTCGCTTCCAGACAAAGCCAGGTGATTCCAGACAGAAACTCCCTTGATGCCGAACTGAAAAGGCTGGAAAAAAAATATGAGAATAAAGAAATCCCGAGACCCAAAACATGGGGAGGATATATCGCTTCCCCCTACGAAACAGAATTCTGGCAGGGAAGAGAGAACCGATTGCATGACAGAATCTTGTATACAAAAAAAGAAGATGGTCTTTGGGATATCAATAGACTTGCACCATAGGATTAAAAAACCCCATCCTTCATAAGTAAGATGAGGATTTTTAATCCTTACTATGAAGAAGATTACTTCTTTTTCTCTCCTGAAACTGCTAACGCAAGATCCGCCCCAGCTTTGAATTTAGCTACTTTTTTAGCTGCAATCTTAATCGGTTTTTTAGTGGCCGGGTTGATTCCTTGTCTTGCTGCTCTTTCGGATACAGAAAAAGTACCAAAGCCCACTAAAGAAACTTTTCCGTCTTTTTTCTTTAACGTAGAAGTTACATTAGAAATAAAAGACTCCAACGCCGCTTTAGCTGCTACTTTGGTAATACCAGCATCTTTAGCAATCTCATCAATCAATTCAGTCTTGTTCATAATTTAAATTATTAAAGATTAATGTTTTCCTAATTATTACGAGAGACAAATATATAATAATTTTCAGTGTAGCCAAGATTTTTTGCAGAAAAACTCCCACACAAGTATCTTCCCTCAGTGTCTACATATCTACTCTACTTATATTACATATTAATAAAAAGAGATATGCCTGTCACCTCAATCATTTTTTTGGTATATCGCTATTATTTTGCTTCTCTTATAGTATTTCCGAACAAAAAACTCAAATAAATAGCCTACAGTCGCCTTTTTACATAAGAAATAAAAAAATAAATACCTTTGTCGGACTTTTTGTGTGTTTCTTTGAATCTCGTGCCCAAAAAATTTTATTTTTAACACCTAAAAAATGACTTTTTTATTCCGTAAAAAATATTTTAAAATACTACTTACCCTATCATTACCTCTCTTATTTTCCTCACTTTTTTTGTGGCTTGCAGTAAGAGGTATGGACATAAAAAAAGTACAAATCCCTCTGAGTAAAGCCAAACTATCATGGATATTCTTATCCTCCCTCTTTGGCATCCTGGCTTACATAATACGTGCACTGAGGTGGAACCTCCTTTTGAAACCTTTGGGATATAAAATTACATTTTCCAATGCGCTGTGGACACTCTCTTTGGGTTACTTCATGAATCTTACCCTGCCAAGAAGCGGGGAACTTGCCCGATCTACGGCTCTATACAAGGTAGAAAAAGTACCCGTAGATCTGTCCTTCGGAACCATAATACTTGAGAGAATGATAGATTTATTATCTATGGCAATATTTGGAATTTTGGCTTTGATATTCAGATATAAGGCTGCAGTGAGTTTTTTTCACCTCACTATGCCCTCCTATTCTACAAAACACACACACAATATCATTTCTTTTTCTTATACCCAACTGGGACTCGTCATCATTTTTTTTGCCATCATTATATTTCTATATGTTAACTTCAGAAAAAAGATTTTACCCTTCTTAAGGGGAGTGCTGTCCGGAGTTTTGTCTTTTCAGAAAATCCAGAATAAAAATAAATTTTTATTCTGGTCCGTGGGAATATGGATATGTTATTATTTGGCAGCTTATCTTGTCTGTTTTGCTCTTCCGGAAACAGCAAATTTTTCTCCCATGGATGGAGTTTTTATTATCGTTATCGGCACACTCGGCATGCTTGCTCCCGCCTCCGGAGGAATAGGAGCATTCCATTTCGCCCTAAAAACAGGAATCTCTGCTCTGTTTCTATCCCAGCACAAAGATCCTGCTTTAGGCTCTGCGGTGGGACTTTCTTATGCTTTTCTCTCGCACGGAATACAAATGATAATCGTGATCGTGATGGGTTGTATTTCCTTTCCTATGCTTGCAAAAGCTAAAAAAGTTTCTTAAGAAAAAACAGATCAACCCGGTGACTTTTTTATTCTTATCAACCATAATCCTAAGAAAGTAAAAACTCCATTGAGAACGATAAGTTCCAGACCTATCCTAAAATCCCCCAACAAAACTGCTTGATTCCGATCAATCACAAAAGAAATAGCGGGAGCCAGGAAACAAATAACAGGTACCCAACGATCCTTAATTTTGTGTGAAGTAAATATCCCAAACGCAAAAAGACCAAGCAGAGGTCCATAGGTAAAACCCGCCAGTTTCAGAAGGAGATGGATCATTGAGTTGTTGTCAATGATTTTAAATACTCCTATCATCATCAGAAATGATAAGGCGACAAGCAGATGTGTCTTTTTTCTGAAAGACTCTTTTTTTTCTTTATTCCAATTTTTTTCCTGAATATTAAAAATATCAATACATAACGAAGAGGTAAGAGCTGTCATAGCTCCGTCTGCACTAGGGAAGAGGGCAGATACCAGAGCGATAACAAAAATAAACGATATAATTGGCGGCATACGGTGTAGAGCGATATAGGGAAAGAGCTGATCACCACTTTGGGATATATTTTCTTTATCCGCATATAGATAAAGCAATCCTCCCAAAAACAAAAAAAGCCCTATCACGGTATATATAATAAATGAAAGTGTAATTATATTTTTTTGACTGTTCTTCAGGGTATTTACCGATAAAGATTTCTGCATCATCTCCTGATCTACTCCCGTCATCGTTATGCAAATAAAGACTCCTGCCAAAATCTGTTTTATAAAAAATCCGGAATTATCTATCTCCGTGTTCCATATCTTTGTGTAGCCTCTGGCTTCCATCCTGGAAAAACTGTCCCACAGAGAAATATCCAGCTCGTTTAGTATATAAAAAATACAAATCACAAGACCCAAAAGCATACAGGTGGTTTGCAGAGTATCTGTCCATACTATAGTCTTTACCCCTCCCTTGTAGGTATACAAAATGATCATACCTATTATGAGAATACACGTTACCAAAAAAGGGACTCCCAAATAATTAAGCACACTTACCTGAAGTATATTGGCTACGAGATATAGTCTGGCTGTGGACCCCACCAGACGAGAAACTATGAAAATCCATGCACCGGACTGATAAGAACTATAACCCAATCGCTTGTTGAGATACCCGTAAATAGAAATAAGATTGAGTTTATAATAGATCGGTAAAAGTATATAAGCCACTGCAAAGTATCCTATAACATATCCCAATGCCACCTGTAAATAGCCAAATCCATCTTTACCCACAAAACCTGGGACACTCACAAATGTTACCCCCGAAAGAGAAGTTCCCACCATCCCAAAAGCCACTAAAAGCCAGTGACTCCTCCTATTCCCTAGAAAAAAACTCTCATTATCGCTCTCCTTTCCCGTACCATATGCTACCCAAAACAATATCCCAAAATAGACGATCACTAAAAACAAAATAACAAGCGGAGACATAAATGAAATTGTAAGTAAAAATACAGTCTAATATAGTTTGTTTTTAAATTTTCTCACCTCTTGGATGTGTATTCTTCAACCATAAAACGATCTACGGAAACTTCTTTCGGCAAAGACATTCCCTTTTCTATAAAGTCTATAAGCATACTAGAATAATAAGCGGCATTAAGGATTCCTCGAGTCCCCAGACCATTCAGTATGTACAAATGAGGCTCGTTCTTATGTCGCCCCAGAATAGGCTTTCTGTCTAGTACGGTAGGACGATGGGCAACCCCTCTATTTTCTATGATGTAAGGAATCTCTGTGATCTCTTTTAGGCTTTTTTTCAATTCTTCTAAAGCATCACAATCTACACCTGCAGAAATATTATCTCTGTCATAAGTGCCTCCATAGTAATATTGTGAAGCATTTAGAGGAAATAAAAAATGTTTTTTCTTAATTGTTTTTTTTAGAGCAAAATCTTGTTCTAAGAATCTAACCCCTATTTTATGTCCCTTATTCGGGATAACGGGTAAATCTCCAAAAAAAGGATTTTTTTTGACCCCAATACCTTCCGCAAAAATGATACGTTGACATTTTATGTTTTCATATTCGCTTTTCCTAAGTTTTCTGTACTCAAATTTTTCTCTTATCAGACATCCTCTTTTCTCCAGATATTCTTTCATCTTCGTGATCAAGACCTCTACCTCTATCCTAAAAGACCCGAAAACTTTCCCGCAACCAAACGGATTTTCTATGCCTTCAAAATGAGAAAATGTAGTGGATAAAAACGGTTGTAGCTCTTTCTGCGAAGATTTTTTTATCCAGATTTCTTTTTCTTTTTCGCTATGGAAAATTCTATAAACAGGTTCTGTGACCTTTATTTTTTCTTGGAGAATGCTTTCCATCCCCCCAAGAACCTGCGCAAGGCAGGCCAATTGCTTTCCTCCCTCTGGAAAGATGCTAAATTTCTTTAAGATTACAGGATTTACAACTCCTGCAGAGATTAAAGAAGCACCTGTTTTATGATCAGAAAATAAAACAAACGAACATTTTCTTGATAGTAACTGGTAGGCCAAAAAAAGACCCGCAAAACCACCTCCCACTATTATGGTATCTACCTTCTTCTTGTCCATATTTAAAAATAAGTACCTACCTACAAAGAAAACCTAAGTTCTTACTTAGGCCTGGTTTATACTTATATATGTATCAATAGTTCCACATGTCATTTTCCATCTGCAGAATCTTATCTTTTATCCTGTCACTTTCTTCTAGTTGTTCCTCTGCATCATTAGGAATATAATCGGCAATAACCCCGTTTCCGGGACCCAACCCAGACTTGTAAATAACAGAAGAAAATCTCCTGGCATTGAGTATATCATCAAAACTTATGTCCGAAGATAAATTTCGGTTATTGAATACAAGGGAATTAGCCAAAACTTCTCTAGCATCAGGATAGAAAACCCAAAATAAATCAATGTACTCATCGTTCATCATGGGCGTTCCGTCTGGTGCAAATTGTCCCATGGCAGTAGGATCCTTTCCCATAGGCGCTATGCCCAGAAGCCTGTATTTCATCTGTCCATCCCTTTTGTCTATATACCACATCCCCTTTATCTTGATGAGCTTCACATTATCAGAAGATACTTCGTAACGGTCCATGTATTCCTTTTTCTGCTCCTCCGACAAAGGGGCACCCTGCTCCGCAACCTTGTCTATACCCGCATTGGACATCGTCTCAAACACTACTCTGTTTTTGATCTGGTCTGGTGCAATTTTCGTCTCAAACATCTCATCGTCATATACCTCCGTAATCTTACCCGCCATAATAGCATCAAAGAGTACCTGATAAAGAGATTTATTCTGACTTACAAGACCATCGGTATTGCTGTAGATCGGCTGATTGATCTTATCGTTTAGATCTATAATCTCCCATACCACCATACTTTTTATAATATCTTTGTCCTCTATAAAACCATATTTAAGAGGTTCCACTTTTGTAGAAACTATAGAGTCTCCCACTTTCTCTTTATTTTCTTCTCGTAATTTTCTGAACTCTTCCGGAGATTTTGCATTCAGAATATTCTGGGAAAAAACATAACTGGAAAGCACAATAAAAAAACTGACAAGAAGTGTTTTCATTTTTCAATTATATTACAGGAGTAATCTGCCCCCTTGGTTTAATCTCTCTACTGTACGTTAATCACAATAGGAGGTATTTTTTTTATCGATTGGGAACCCAACCCTGTAGCCGTAGCATTAATGTTATATACATAAACGATATCACCGGATCTAAGGTTTTTTATGAGCGGTGAAACAGAATTCAATGAGTTTCCATTTACTGTTATTCCCCCCCTTCCGGGAACTTTAAACATAAAACTGTTCACAGAAAAACTTACAGGAAAATCAAAATCTGGCATCGCTACCGTAACCACTTGATTGGGTATTGAACTTGCAGGCAGGTTTACTACCGACTCTCCTCGTATTTGTCCCACCGGTGGCGGTACATTCTTAATTCTAAAGTCAAATGATTGAGTGATTACTTGTCCTTTTGGCCCTTTGCCTGACAAGGTAAGTTTCACAGAATTTCCTGCCCCCGGCGTTACATTCCATTTCCCTCCCCCCACTTTGGATACCGAGGCACCCGAAGCCGAAAGTGTTGTCTGACTATTGTCCGCTCCCAAAATAGAACCCGAAACAGGATTGGCCAATCCTCTATAAAGTACTTGCATTTTATCGGCTGATAAAAGCGCTCCACTCTCAAAAGCTACTTCGTTAGAGCCCGCAATCACTCTATATGGGTGGTTATATGGGAGCTTTATTACTTTACCTTCTGCATCCGTAAAAGAAATCTCACCCAAAAAAGAATAAGTCCCAATATGATCCGTAGACAATCTTTTTATCCCTTGACCATTTTCTATCCTGTCTACCCCTTTTATTTCAAGATTAGGTACTGAACTAGAATAATTTCCTATGGATACTTTAGCCTGAGCTACCTCACCTTGTACCACTACATCCGGTGCCGATACTATAGCTTCAAACATGTTAAACTTGATGTTTGCATCAATTTTCTCTTGCAACAGATTGGCCAGAACATCTGACTCTACATTTCTCAACTCCGCTTCAATCACTTCCAAATTGGCCAAAGCCGCAATAAGGGGTTGATTATAAAATTTAGCCACCAACCAACTCTTCTTGGATCCGTGACTCGGATCTGTAACAAGAGATTTCTTTACCCTACCCACCACCTGCTTCATTCTGATGTCGGATGAATATTTTGAAACAATATACTCTCTCATAGAATTTATACCCATTACAATTTCCTGTGCCGGCTTGCTAGGTCTTGTCTCATCCACTTTTGTGAAAAAATAAAACGTGGAGGCGTCTACATTATTCAGCGCCTTAAAATCAAAACTCTCCTCCTCATTGGCATGGCTTGTGTGTTTAAATTCAGCAAATTTTGACATTTCCACTTTTGCTAATTCTATTTTTCCTGCCAATTGGTCTACCTTTTTTTTTAATTCTAAATAGTCCCTATAAGCAGTAGAAAAAACATCCGGAGAATTTTTTGATTTCTGGTATAACGTCTTTTCAAAAATTTTATTCTTATCCTGGGTCAGAATACGAGTCTCTTCCAGAGATTCTTTGGTATCATAATACGACCTAATGATTTCCTGATCTATCTGCATCGCCAACATTGCAATGAAAACCAGATACATCATACTTATCATTTTCTGACGCGGAGTTTCTTTTCCTGCCATCTAATTAGGTGTTTTTTTTCGAATTGTTGTGTGAATCATTCTATATTTATTTATATAGTATACAACAGAGATAATTACGATTTCATAGCACTTAGCATGCCTCCATAAACTCTATTGAGATTACTGAGATTTGAGGTAAGATCCTTAAGTTCTTCATTAAATTTTGCAGACTGTTCCATAGAATTCCTGAGATCCTCAATATATTTTGCTTGATATTCCGAAGATATTTTATTACTCTCCAATTGCATTTCATATAGCGCATTTATCCTCTGCATATGGGTGGCCGCCTTGTTAAGCTCTTCATTATACTTACCGGTAGAGGCCGATACATCTATCGCTTGATTAATCTGCTCCACGGAGGCAGAAAATTTGTCTATACCCGACTTCAATCTTTCAAAGAGAGACACATCTAGTTTAGCCTCAGAAAGAATATTATCAAGTTTATCAGAAAGAGTTACGTTTGCTTCTTTGAGATTTGACGGTTCTAGTTTTATGGGTCTGTTATCGCCGTAAGATTTTTCTTCACCCAATAGTTCCGGATATAGATTCTCCCAACGATAATGTTTTTCCTCCTTCGGTGGATTAAAAGCATAAATCGTAAAAATAACCACCTCTATGATAAGCCCAGCACCCAATATATAGGTAGGATTTACAAGTCCTCCAAAGGTAGTGTGAGTCATCTTAAAAAAAGCTCCTAAAATTACAATCGCTCCTCCCATAGAGTATACAAAATTGAGCTTCGCATCTTTTGTCTTGAACATATTTCTATCTATTTTCTTATTTTATTGTGTTGTTCTCTTAAATTTTGCACTTCCTTCAGGGATATCCTGAACAGTCCTAAAACCGATATAGCTTCTGGCAGAATCTTTCCTTTCCCAATCTCTGTATCCCGTCATCAACACATAGCCCACATCTTTCCAAGAACCTCCTCTTACCGTTTTTTTTACCTCTTTGTATGCTTGATTAGAAAGATAAGGATTAAGGGTAGAAGAAAACTGATAAGTCGAATTGTTATATGGGGACTCTGTCCACTCTGCTACATTCCCTGCCATATCATAGAGACCAAAACCATTTTTCGGAAATTGTTTTACCGGGGCTGTATAAGTATAAGTTCCCTTTTTCTCGTCTTCGATATAACTTCCTCTCTTCGGTTTAAAGTTTGCCAAATAACAACCCCTATCATCCATCAAATACGGTCCCCCCCATGGATAGGTAGCATTCTCTTTCCCACCTCTTGCTGCATACTCCCACTCCGCTTCCGTAGGAAGTCTAAACTTCATAGGTTTTTGTTTTTTCTTCTTAAGACTACTATTATAATCAGATTTCAACTTGCTTCTAAAGTCACAATAGGCCCGCGCCTGATCCCAAGTGACTCCTACAACCGGATAATTTTTATAGGCAGAATGCCAGAAATAACCGTCATATAAAGGTTCGTTATAAGCATAATTAAAGTCTTTCATCCACACTGTGGTATCAGGATAAACGGCAATACTTTCCTTTTTTATGTATTTTTCTCCCCTAGATTTATCTTTAATGGCAGATTCTATATCCAACCATTGATAACTATACAACAACTTCCTGGTATCTATATTTCTTTCATTATTTATGCGTTCCGCTCTCGGGATATATAGAGATTCCATAACCTCTGCGTACTGCACATCAGGGTAATCCGAAGTTGTCCAGTACAAAGGTACAGACCAGTCTAATTTTTTTGATTCGTCGTACCCATCTCTCCCCCCTTGGGATTCCAAAAACTCCTGATAGGCACTTTTATTATCTTCCTTTTTAGACAAATAAGCATAATCTGCTATTCCCTCTCCATTCCCTCCTCCATCACCGGCAGCCTCCGCCAAAAGAACTCTTGCGATAGAATCTCTTACGTAGTTTATAAACACCCTGTATTCCGCATTGGTAGTCTCTGTTTCGTCCATGAAAAAAGAAGAAACGGTCACCGTTTTTAGAGGAGCCTTTTCCGGCGTATCTGTGAAATCTTGATCCGCAAGTCCCATAACAAAAGACCCCCCGGGAATGGCTACCATCCCATAAGGTCTCTCGGCAACAAAAGACTTAGATTTTTCTCTGGGAACCAACTCTCCCCTTACACCCGGTCTCCCTGCAGTCCTACCTCCCTTCGAACAAGACAACACCACAACGCCTAGCGATACAAACAATATCCTCTTTATAATCATCATTTGAAATATTATGCAATAATATTATTTATTTTGCTAACTACTACAAAAAAATACATTATTCAATTTCCTGTTTGCCTCCCTACTTTTACTCTACTGTTACAGACTTTGCCAAATTTCTGGGCTGATCGACGTTTGCTCCTCTATATACGGCAATATAGTAAGCCATAAGCTGCAAAGGAACAGAAGCCAGTATAGGAGAAAAACATTCTGAGGAGTCGGGAATCTCTATAGTATAGTCTGACATTTTTGACACTCTGCTGTCCGCATAGTTTACTACAGATATTACTTTGCCTTTCCTCGCCTTTATCTCCTGTACATTGCTCACTATCTTGTCGTAGTGGCCTTTTTGGGGCGCAATAATCACTATCGGCATATTTTCGTCAATCAAGGCAATGGGACCATGCTTCATTTCTGCAGCGGGATAACCTTCTGCGTGAATATAAGATATCTCTTTTAGCTTCAACGCACCTTCCAGAGCAGTAGGAAAATTATATCCCCTGCCCAAATAGAGAAAATTAGAAACCTCTAAAAAATTCTTACTCATCTCCTTAATCGAACCATGCGTGGTCTCCAAAACTTCCTCTATTTTCTTGGGAAGAGTTTCAAGCTCCGAAATGAGTTTCATAAACTCTGCATTGCCCAAATTTCCGTTGTGTTTCCCTAATTTTAGGGCAATAAGGGATAAAATGGTAAGCTGCGCCGTAAAAGCCTTTGTGGAGGCTACTCCTATCTCCGGTCCCGCGTGCGTATAAGAACCTGCATCCGAAATCCTGGCTATAGAGGAATCTACTACATTGCAAATACCATAGATAAAAGCTCCTTTCTCCTTTGCCAACTTTATGGCCGCCATAGTATCTGCCGTTTCTCCCGATTGAGAAATAGCTATTACCACATCTCTTTCTGTGATTATAGGATTTCTGTATCTGAACTCAGAGGCATATTCTACCTCCACCGGTATTCTCGCATATTCTTCTATGAGATACTCTCCCGTAAGTCCTGCGTGCCAAGAAGTACCACAAGCAATAATGATAATCCGGTCGGCTTTACTAAACCTTTCCAAGTGATCCCATATTCCCGCCATCTTTATGATCCCTTCATCTACCAAAACCCGTCCTCTTAAAGTATCATGGATGGACTTTGGCTGCTCAAAAATTTCTTTAAGCATAAAGTGCTCATAGCCCCCCTTCTCTATCTCTTCCAAGCTAAGTTTTAATTCCTGAATTGCCGGAGTTATCCTTTCATTCCCCTTTATTGTCCTTATATCCACCCCTTTGTCCAGAGAGATGGTAGCCATATGCCCCTCCTCCAGATAAATCGCCTCCTTGGTAAATTCCACAAAAGGAGAGGCATCTGATGCTATAAAATATTCTTTTTCTCCAAGCCCTATGGCGAGAGGAGAACCTAACCTTGCAACCACCAATTCACCATGAAAATCCCTGTGCATAACCGCTATGGCATAAGCTCCATACACTTCATTGAGAGCATAACGAACAGCCTCCGAAAAATCCAACGCCGGATCAGTATCCATAAAATACTGGATGAAGTTTACCAACACCTCTGTATCGGTTTCAGAGCCGAAAGTATAGCCCTTATCCGTCAAAATCTTTTTGATCGTATCATAATTCTCAATAATCCCGTTGTGGACTATGGAGATCTTCCCGTTATTTGAGAGATGTGGATGTGCATTCTTATCGCTAGGAACCCCATGAGTCGCCCATCTTGTATGTCCCATCCCTATTCTCGCTTTGCCTTCGAAGGATTGAGAAATGGAAACCAAATCTGCCACCTTACCTTTAGTCTTTGCTATATAAAAACCTGATTCAGGAACTTCCAGAACAACCCCAGCACTGTCATATCCTCTGTACTCCAACCTTTTAAGCCCATTGACCACTACGCTATAGGCTTCCTGAAACCCTGTATATCCTACAATCCCACACATTTTTTTCTAAATTAATCGGTTTTTTCTGCATAAGAAACCATAAGTTTTGCTCTTCTGCTATTAGAGGGATCTGTACCTACCAGCACTATTCTGTTAGGTGTGTACACCCTGTTATCAATGTTCGGACCATAGTAGCCTATCTGACCCGAAGATTTATTGATCAAATAATCTCCTAATTTTAAAATGAATTTTTTATTGGTCTGCTCCTTTTCCACAATGTTTTTAAGAGTTTCTGTTATAGAAATGTCATAATAAGCCGGATTTTCCTTGATCGCATATGCTTTAACCAACTTATACGAAGGACTATATGCAAACGTTTTTATGTCTTCCAAAAATTTGAACACGCCCACGCCATTATCCTGTGTTACAGTATAGGTTTTGGGTTTTTCATAATAGGAGTTCCAAGAAGTAGCATCCGAGTAAAAACGAAACTTCGCCGAGATAATGGCTATTTTATCCGTTTTGAACTTTCTTCTAAGTTTCTCCACAGCAGCTTGAGGAATACCAACACCAAAATTGGGTCCCCCCATGCCTTGTACATAGAGCCTGGGATCTCCCTTTTCTTCATTTGAACTCTGTAATGCTGAAGCGATTTCGGTACCCGATCTGTTGTACTCTATCTGACTAAAACTTACATTCGATCCTCCCAGATCAAAACCAAATTCTTTTTTGTCTCTTTTAGTCTGACCTTTTGTGGTGGATTCGCTTGTGTAATACATCACGAGATCCACACCTTTCCCCCCTGGTTTAGCCAATTTCATTATGTAACCATCATTTTCCGATACCGATACCTTTATTCCCTTGAAATATCTTATAAAGTTGGCAACATTGCTAAGTTCTGCTTGCCCATTTTTGCTCAATATTTTATTTTCAAAAAATGTTTTGTCTAAAGGTATTCTGATAGAGGGCCGAGTCATGCTTACCAACGTGCTGCCATCGCTTGCTTTGGTGATATTGACCGTGTTAACTTTTCCGTCCACTACCTTAGAACCCAAAAGTATACCCGTGTTTACCTGTTTATTAGAGTACAAAACATCACTTACAGACCCCAAAAAATCATTCACCTCGTATACATTAAACATCATTTTTGTTCTCCCCCCTATCTTAGCCTTTCCATATTTGTACATAGGATAGGTTTTGACTTCTTTTTTAACCTTGTTACCTTCCCAAATATAATTTTCATCCGTACTTGTTGTGACAGAATCACCGGCGGCAGAATACTGAGGATAAAGACTAAGAACCACGGAGTCTATTTTAGGATTTTTCCCAAAATTCGGAGCATACCCCGAGAGCCTTACCTGTGTCACAAAAGAAGACTTCTGCATTCCAAATACAGGCTCTGTAAAGGCTCCCAAGGCTATGGAATCCTTGCGTACCGTAGAAGATATTCTCCCATCGGATCTGATCGTATCATTATTTGAGATATTGTAACTCACAACCTCATAAGAATCAGTGGCACCCCGCGCAACGCCTTCGGGAAAAAACTGAGATCCCAAAGTATCTGAATCCGATTTACATCCCGACAGAAAAACCACCATAAAGACAAACAAAACCACCCAAAAAAATCTTCCCATCCCTGTCATTAAACTTTGAACCAAAGCTGTGTTTTTTAATATATCCCCCCTATGTTTTCCGGCTCCAAAAAATCTAATTTCTCTTTCTCCAAACTATTATAGGCTCTTTCTAACTTCTCTTCCAAAAATTCGTCTCCTTTCACAATTTTATCGACAAACTCCATACTCTCTATAACGAAATTCTGAACTTTGGGTTCCTTGATAGACTTTATATCTGTTATGTTATCGAACCGAAGGGTTTCCTTTACTTTTGGGTTAAATTCTGCGTCTTCTTCATTATAGAGAGACATCACAAGAGTCGTTTTGCTGAAATAGAAATCTTTTCTATAATAATTTTTCAAATAAATGGGGACGAAAGAAGACATCCACCCATTAAAATGAATAATATCCGGCACCCAGTTGAGCTTTTTTACCGTCTCTATCACCCCCTTCGCAAAGAAAACAGCCCTCTCGTCATTGTCCTCATAAAACCTGTCGTTTTCGTCCGTATAATAAAATTTTCGTTTAAAATACTCCTCATTGTCTATAAAATACATCTGGAGCCTTTCTCCCGGAAGCGAAGCCACCTTTATAATAAGCGGCTGATCCAGATCATTTATGATAATATTCATCCCGGAGAGCCTAATGACTTCGTGAAGTTGAAATTTTCGCTCGCTTATCGGCCCAAATCTGGGCATAAAAACACGCACATCGCGCCCCTCTCTATGCATCTTTAGCGCCATTTTATTTACCGTGGAGGCAATACTACTGCTCTCTTGATAGGGGAACATCTCCGTGGTAACATACAAGATCTTTTGGTTCCGTTTCATGTCTCTTCCTTTCTTGCTTTCATTTTAAATGGGGCCAGCCGCAAATTTACAAAAATTTCGTATAAATATATCTTTAGTGCAACTCACTTTTTATAATACGTTTTCGTGATTATACCATTTATCATTAAAGCACAGCCCTCCCTTTTTGAGTTCTTAATTCTTTGCCACATTTTAAATTCTTACCTTTGCCACAAAAACATGCAAATATTAGAGGATAGAAACGCTCTTTCATCCTACCTTCTGGAGCAAAAAAAGCTTCACAAAACCTTAGGATTTGCTCCTACCATGGGAGCCCTGCACGAAGGACATATTTCTCTCTACAAATTGGCCAGAAAACAGAACGATCTTGTGATCTCTTCCATTTTTGTAAATCCCACACAATTTAATCATCCGGAGGACCTAAAAAAATACCCCAGAACACTGGACAAGGATATAAAAATGTTAAAAAGCTCCAATTTCGTAGACGCTTTGTATATCCCCAAAATACACGATATCTATCCGGAAGGATTAAAAAGTAAAAAATATCATTTCGACGGGTTGGAAAACGAAATGGAAGGCAAACATAGACCTGGGCATTTCAACGGCGTGAGTACCGTAGTAGAAGAATTTTTGAGACAAGTGGGGCCCGATAACGCCTATTTTGGGGAAAAGGATTTTCAGCAGCTCGCCATAATAAAAAAACTGGTAAAGCAAATTCTCCTCCCCGTAAAAATATGGGGGGTCCCGATCTTGAGAGAAAAAAACGGACTCGCCATGAGTTCTAGAAACCAGAGACTCACCAATCGTCAGAGACATTCGGCTAAAATTATCTACGAAACCTTAGAAAAGGCTAAGAAAGAATTTGGGAAAATCACTGCGGATGAGATTTACGAAAAGGTAAGCGCTGTGTTTCGTCAGGAAAAAAATTTTGCCTTGGAATACTTTTCTATCGTAGAAGAAAACACGCTAAAGGAAACAAGATTTGCAGAGCCGGATCCCAATATTGCGTACAGAGCTTTCATTGCGGTATACGCCGGAGACGTTCGGCTCATTGACAATATAGCCCTACATAGCCCACTGAAAAAGGAGCCCTGCTAAAAACTCCTTTACCAACCAAATCACAAAACATCAATTATGAACTTTGTCTTTACTGCGAAGACGGTGACCTGGCTGGGATTCGAACCCAGGACCCATACATTAAAAGTGTATTGCTCTACCAACTGAGCTACCAGGTCATTCTGTGTGCCTGCGACTGGATTCGAACCAGCACATCCTGTAGGATACCACCCCCTCAAGATGGCGTGTCTACCAATTTCACCACACAGGCAAAAAGAACCTAAACCTTTCAAAAAAGTGACCTGGCTGGGATTCGAACCCAGGACCCATACATTAAAAGTGTATTGCTCTACCAACTGAGCTACCAGGTCCGGCGCCTTTACTTAAAAAAGTGGTGCAAAGATAGCTGTTTTTTTAACATCTCAAAATTTTTTAAGAGTTTTGCAGAAAACACCATTAGTGTATGATTATTTCCCTAGCAGGCTACATGGGGAGCGGGAAAACTTGTGTAGCCAGAGAACTTCACAAAATGTTAGGCTATCCTCTTATCGACCTTGACCAGGAAATAGTAAAGATCCACCACATGACTATTCCGGAAATTTTCAAAACACAAGGGGAGTTCGGCTTTCGGAGAGCCGAAAGAGATATCCTAAAAAAAACGCTGGAGAAAAAAAACAACTGTATCCTCAGCCTGGGCGGTGGAACACCCGTGTATTACAACAACATAGATATAATTAATAAAAAATCTGAGTCTGTCTATCTGCAGGCAAGTGTGAAAACCCTTTTTGAGAGACTTAAGAAAAACAGAGAAACCCGACCCCTGATTTCCCACATAAAAAATGAAAATCTCACAGAATTTATCTCTAAGCATCTTTTTGAGAGAGCGCCTTTTTATCACAAGTGCAGACATATGGTCTCTACAGATCGTTTGAGCATAGAGGAAGTGTGCAAAGAAATTCTTGAGATGATATTAAAATAAATCCTCCCTATTTAGTTTTTCCTAAATCTCTTCTTTTCGAATAGAAATTATTCGTAAATATTTTGCCAGTCCTGTGGTTTAGGTAAAATATTTATTAATACCTTTAGCCCCTTGAGTTATGAATGAAAAAAAAGCCAGTTGCGCCATTTTTTTGAGAAGTACATTGACTTCAGGTACTTTTTTTGTCACGATTACCCCTTAGGGGGACAACATTTTCATATCACGTTTTCACGGATTTTTTAATCACCGGTTCACTGAATTTTAAACGTAATCTTATCCCATGAATGTCCTAAAGTTCGGAGGTTCTTCTGTAGCAAATGCAGAGAATATACTTTTAGTAAAAAAAATCATTAAAAAAGAAGCTCAAAAAGACCGCACAGTTGTGGTAGTTTCGGCCTTGTCTGGTGTTACCGACGGGCTCATAAGCGCCATGAATTATGCCTCGAAAAAGAATCCCGACTACAAAAAAATACTGGAAATGCTGGAGTCCAAACATTTGTCTCTGATTAAGGAACTCATCCCCATCACGGAACAAAGTACATGGCTGAGCTTTATAAAAGTTCATTTTAATGAAATAGAAGAATTCTGCCATAGCATTTTTAGTCTTGGAGAGTGTACGGGAAAGACAAAAGATATTATTTCCTCCTACGGAGAACTTTTCTCCTCTAGGCTTATTACTGTAAAACTACTCTCAGACGGTATGGATGCGGTATGGATGGATACCTCCTTATACATAAAGACCAACAGCCAGTTCTCTAACGCCAAGGTAGATTTGGATCTCACCTACCAAAATTTGAAAAATTATTTTGAAAAAAATTCTCACCGTATCGTCATTGCACCGGGTTTCATATCTTCGGACAAAAAAGGGAATAAAACAACCCTAGGAAGAGGCGGCTCCGACTATACTGCCTCCATAATTTCCGCTGCACTGGAAGTAAAAAGTTTGCAGATCTGGACCGATGTAAGTGGGATGATGACGGCAGATCCCAGATGGGTAAATCAGGCAAAAGTAATCTCCGATATTTCTTATCGGGAAGCCATGGAGCTTTCTCACTTTGGGGCAAAAGTGATCTATCCCCCTACCCTGCAACCCCTACTCGACAAAAAAATAGACCTCTACATAAAGAATACTTTTTTTCCGGATCATGCAGGAACCAAAGTTTCGAGTGAAATTTCTCAAAAAAATAAAAAAGACATCGCGGTAGGCATCTCTAATATGAGTCAAATTTCTCTTCTCACACTGGAAGGAAGTGGCATGGTAGGAGTTCCCGGATTCTCCTCCAAAATGTTTCAGGCCCTGAGTGAAAGACAAATCAATGTAATTCTTATTACCCAAAGTTCTTCCGAGCACTCCATTACCGTAGCCATACGTGAAGAGGACACTGAAAAGGCTCTGCAAGCGCTGAATGAAGCCTTCCGGTACGAGCTCAAACTCAATAAAGTAAATCCCATACGGTTTGAGTCTTCGCTCTCTATAATTGCTATAGTGGGGGAAAATATGAGAAGCAAAAGCGGAGTAAGTGCCAAACTCTTTGGCAGCCTAGGAGCCAATGGCATCAATGTACATGCCATTGCACAGGGCTCTTCCGAACGAAATATAAGTGTGGTCGTCCATGAAAAAGACGCAAAAAAAGCGGTCAACGCACTTCATGAAGAATTCTTTGAGACAGAGATCAAGCAAATACACGTTTTTATTTGCGGGGTGGGAAATGTAGGTTCTAAACTAATTGAGCAAATCTATTCTCAAAATGCCTATCTAGAAGAAAATATCCTTACACATATCCGTATTGCCGGGGTTTGCAATAGTAAGAAAATGTATTTTAACGATAAAGGAATTCAACCATCCGAATTGGGAGCCTCATTGGAAAAAGGAGAAGACTATTCTACTACAAGATTTGCAGAAAAAATTATTGAGAAAAATCTTAGGAACTCCGTTTTTATAGATGTAACGGCCAGTACAGATATTGTTTGCATTTATGAAAGACTCATGAATAAAAGCATCGGTGTTGTGGCATGCAATAAGGCAGCTACCGCCTCTAGCTACAAAGAATATATAAATCTAAAAAATACCGCCAAGAACAATAACTGTCATTTTCTCTTCGAAACCAATGTAGGAGCAGGTCTTCCTATCATAGGTACAATAAAAGACCTTATAAGAAGCGGGGATACCATTACCTCTATAGAGGCAGTCCTTAGCGGAACACTTAATTTCGTATTTAATGAATACGACGGGTCCCGCCCTTTTTCCAGGGTAGTACGTCAGGCACAGGAGGAAGGCTATACAGAACCCGATCCCAGACTTGATCTGGAGGGAACCGATGTGGCACGAAAAATCCTCATCCTGGTGAGAGAATCCGGTTATACTTTGGAGTTTGATGATATAACAATCCGCTCGTTTCTCCCGGAAGATTGCAAGAAAGGAAGTATAGAAAATTTTTATATGAATCTTGACTCTCATGAAGAGTATTTTAAAAACCTCTTCTTGGAGGCAAAAAATGAAGGAAAAACTCTGAAATATACAGCCCAATACAAAGACGGAAAAGCAAGCGTGGGGCTGAGGCATATCGCTCCAGAAGAAGACCTTTATCATCTCTACGGCAAGGATAATATCGTGATTCTTAAGACCCTTCGTTACTCTCAGCAGCCTCTCGTGGTAAAGGGTGCAGGTGCAGGTGCAGAGGTAACAGCCAGTGGAATCTTTGCCGATATTGTTCGCTGTATCTAAATATTTATTCTGATGATAAAGAAAGAAATACAGTTGAAAGTTCCTGCCACTGTTGCCAATTTGGTCTGTGGGTTTGACATTCTGGGTATGGCCATTCATGAGCCTTACGACGAAATGGAGCTTCGGCTCTTATCGGATCCCATAATAAAAATAAAACACCTTGATGACTTTGGTCTGCCAGAAAAAGCCGAAAAAAATGTAGTCGGCGTAGTGCTCAGAAAAATAATGGAGCATACTCAAATGAAGCAAGGTTTTGAGGTGATCATAAAAAAGAACATAAAACCCGGAAGTGGTCTAGGATCAAGCGCAGCAAGTGCGGCTGGTGCCGCCTTTGGGGCAAATGTACTTCTGGGTAAGCCTTTTTCTTACCCACAGCTTGTGTATTTTGCTATATACGGAGAAGAACTGGCTTCGGGAACTCGGCATGCCGATAACATCGCTCCGTGTATATACGGAGGAATTACACTTGTAAAGTCTTCTCGTCCTTTAGATATTATCCCTTTGACCTCTCCAGACTTGTTGGTCACAGCAGTACACCCTCAGGTGGAGATAAAAACCTCTGATGCCAGACAAATCCTTAAAAACAAAATCCCCTTAAAAGATGCCGTCACACAGTGGGGAAACATTGCAGGTCTGATAACGGGAATACTAAAAAACGATGTAGATCTTATAGGCAGAAGCCTAAATGATGTGGTGATAGAGCCTACAAGAAGTATTCTTATCCCAAAATTTTCTGAAATAAAAGAAAAAAGCATATTGGAGGGTGCCTTAGGTGGAGGAATTTCTGGTTCGGGTCCCTCCATATTCATGCTAAGCAAAAAAAAGGAAACGGCAGAAAAAATAGCCAAAATCATGTGTGAAGAATACCGAAAAATAGGGGTGAGGCAATATGTGTATGTGTCCAAAATTAATCAACAGGGGATCACAATTTTGTAAAATATGCAATTCTATAATCTAAGACATCCGGAAGAGAGGGTAAGTTATAAAAAAGCCACCCTTTTGGGACAAGGAAAAGATAACGGGCTTTTTTTTCCGAAATCCATCCCAAAATTCTCTGTGAAATTTCTCTCACAACTTTCTCATCTACCCAATGTAGAAATTGGTTTTGAGTGTATGAAAGACTTTATAGGAGAAGAAATTCCAGAAGAAATTTTAAGGAATATCTGTGAAGAGACTCTCTGCTTCCCCTTCCCGCTGGTGGAAATTTCACCAGAAATTTCTGCTCTTGAAATGTTTCATGGTCCCAGTCTCGCTTTTAAAGATGTGGGAGCACGTTTCATGAGTCGTTGTCTTTCTTACTTTTTGAAGGAAGAAGATAAAAAAATATGGGTTTTGGTCGCCACTTCTGGGGACACCGGTGGCGCTGTGGCAAGTGGTTTTTATGGGATTTCCGACATAGAAGTAATTATTCTTTACCCCAAAAACAGAGTAAGTCCAGTGCAGGAGAAACAACTTACAGGGCTGAGAGGAAACGTAAAAGCCCTGGAAGTAAAAGGAAGTTTTGATGATTGTCAGAGACTCGTGAAAGAAGCCTTTTCCGATACGGAGCTCAACGAAAAGATGTCTCTCACTTCTGCAAATTCTATCAATATATCGCGTTGGTTACCTCAACAAGTATACTATCTCATCGCTCAAAAAGAATGGCAAAAAAAGCATAAAGCCAAACCCGTGATCTCTGTACCGAGTGGCAATTTTGGAAATCTCTGTGCAGGGATGCTTGCCTACCGGAGAGGCATGCCCGTGGATCATTTTATTGCTGCTTGTAACAAAAACGATGTCGTTCCAAAATATCTGAAAACCGAGAAATACTCTACCATAAAGGCCCTACCTACGCTGTCCAACGCAATGGATGTAGGAAATCCCAGTAATTTTGTGAGAGTGATGGAACTATTCGGTTATTCTTTCAAAGATCTCTCTGCCATACTCTCTGGAGAAAGCATCACCGATGCAGAAACACTTGCTGTCATAGAAAAAATAAAAACCGCATCCGGATACACTTTGGATCCCCATGGGGCAGTGGCCTATTTGGCACTAGAGAACTATCTCTCTCTGCATCTCGGAAAAAAAGGTTTTTTTCTGGAAACTGCGCATCCCGTAAAATTTCCGGACGCTGTGGAAAGAGCCACAAACAAAAAAATACCTCTGCCCGAAACACTAAAACCTCTTATGAAAAAAGAAAAAATTACAGTAGAAATATCTTCCAATTACTCTGATTTTAGGGCATTTTTATCCCAACTTTTTTAAAACATTACTACAAATGATTACCAAAATACAACTGGAAGACATAAAAATTCATGCCTGTCATGGGGTACTGAAAGAAGAGAACATCATAGGAGCTGAATACCTCATCTGTGTAGAAGTCACTGCCGATTTTTCTGAAGCCATAGAAAGCGACGAGCTAAAAGATACCATAAACTATGCCGAAATTAATGCCATAATACATCAAGAAATGAAAATTCCTTCTCGTCTCATAGAACATGTAGGGGGAAGAATATTGAGAAAGATAAAAAAAGAATTTCCCCATGCAAAAAGAATAAAAGTAAAAATCACAAAAAAATCTCCTCCCATGAAAGGCGAAATGAAAGGCGCCAGCATAGAGATAGAAGAAACTTTTTGATTCTCCTTGCGCATATGCCTCGTATATTTTTTTGTCCTGAGATTTTTCAAAAAAAAACTATTCAGACCCTTATCATCTGCAAATCTTATACTCGTGTGTTTTTTCTTAAAAAATCTCAGGACAAAAAAAGATTCTACCCTTGTAGTATTTCCTAAAATTGCTTCCACGGCAAACCCGCCCCCAAGAATCCATACCTCTTAAGGATTTTAAGTAAACTGGAAAGGAAAATAAAAGTTTTCTCCAAAACCTTTGCTGAGGGAAAAACCTCCGGGATCTTCTTGTCTCCAAAATATCAGACTTTCACCTCATTCCCCAACTCCCTGCAGAATTTCTGCCGTAAACATGAACCGGATAAATATCTATGTATCGGATAAAAAAACAACCGTGAAGATAGAGATTAAAGGCAGACTGAACGGCACACTTCCATCATTTCCGGAACTCCTGTCTACGACCCCATAAAAAAGAGTAATCCTGCAATACCCGGTACATACTCAAAAACCCGCAACATACTGCATAAGGTAAGTTTCATGAGTCTTGCAGAAAAAATAACAAAAATGGTAGAAGAAAAGGGTACGGCATTCCCCTATGAATCTGGAGAATTTTTCTAAAAGATAAAAAGATAAGTAGAAAAGGCCTTTAATCCCTTATAAAGGACTAAGAATATGTGGCAGAACCATCTCTGTGACGCCCGGCGCAACCTATGTGCAGCCCCACATCTCGATGGCGATAGCAGATACGAGAGCCTGACTACAGCTCTTGTTAAAAGGACTGTGAATATTTTCCCGAAACCTTTTTTTTAATTAATTATGGTGCGAGCTCGGCAAAAAAATAACGTAGTAAACCCGTATTTCGTAAAATTCAAAATTCTCCGGGAGAAGCTTTTTTCCATTCGGTGAGTTTCAAGTTTTTCTCCCTGCCGTACTCTTTATTGAAATTATGAATTTTCTCCTGAGAAATTATACGGGTAATATCAAGTCTTCCTTCTTCCAAAAAGCCGGCAAGATGAGAAAAAACCGTTTCATAAGTGAGGTTTCTCTCTCTCTGGAGATCCTATGCTCTTCCCTTGCTCAAACCGCCGGGAACTTATTACCTTACCGGGAACCTTCTCACGGACTAATGAAACCTTCACTTCATTTTTGGGGTCAAACAAAAACGTATCAAGGAGTCTAATGTTTTTCAGGGAATTGAGGTAATCCTCCAAATCTTCCAAAAGCGCAAAAGTCTCTTCATTGAAGGCTTTGAGTCCCTTAATAACTTTTGTCCGGGTATAAAATTCTTTGAGGGGCATAAGTATATTTTCATATACCTTGATAAAAAAGAAATTTGTTGCCCCTGCGCATTTTTCTTCTATTTCTTCCCAAGAAATTTTTTTCAAGAAAAAAAAACCTGTCATGTGGAAAAGTATTTTCCTGAATTTTAGAAATACCGTTTCCAATTCTTCTGTTGTTTTGTTGAGCAAAGAATATGCACCAAACGTTTTTTCCTGTTTTAATTTTTTGGAAGCAAGCCCTCGAGCGTACCAAGCCCTTATGGCCTCTTTCATCCATAAGTTGTCGAGTTTTGATAGCAACTTCTCTGTAACATGGCGATATTTTCCCTCCTCTATAATTTCCGAAAGATTTTCCTTTGCATCGGTGCTTTTTTGGAAAGCCTCTATCCTCTCGTCTTTTATGATGCTCTCCGGACTTATCCTTGATTTTAGAACAATCCCCTCCAAAGTCCTACATCTGGAAAGTGCCACATATACCTGCCCGGAAGCAAAAGAACTGCCCGCATCTATAACGAGTTTATCAAATGTAAGCCCCTGACTTTTATGGATAGTGACTGCCCATGCCAGACGGACGGGATATTGCTCAAAACCGCCTATAACCTCTTCCTTAATATTATTTCCTCCATCTACACGGTATGTTTTGTTTTCCCATAGCTCTTTCCTGAGCCTATATTTTTCTCCAGAATTTTCGAATTTTACCCATATTTCTGTTTTGTAGAGATGTAAAACGGTAGCTAGTTTTCCGTTATAGTATTTTTTATCGCCTCCTGTATCATTTCTTATAAACATTACCTGAGCACCCTCACGAAGCTCAAGAACAGGGTCTGTGGGATACTGAGACTCATTAAAACTCCCAAAAATATTTGCGGTATAAAAGAAAGAATCGCTTTTAAGATTCAGAAGTTGTTTTTGATTGATCTCATCTGCCATCCTGTGATGAGAAGTAAGATAAACATAACCCGAATCTTTGGGTTCAAAATTAGGACAATATCTTTTATTAAGACTCTGAAAATCTATTTCTTTTATGTTTCTGTTTCGCAGTGCATTAAGAATTTCTATAAATTTTTGATCCTGCTGCCTGTATACCTTCGTGAGCTCTACCGTGATTAGGGAAAGGCTCTCCATGATATGACTATCGAAAAAAAAGGGAGAAGAATAAAACCTTGAAAGTCCACTGTTTTCTTTTACTACGGGAGGAATTTGATAGAGGTCTCCCACCAGGAGCAATTGCACCCCACCAAAAGGATTAGTATTTCTCCTCGCATACTTCAGTGCATAATCTACCATATCCAAAACATCTGCCCTAAGCATAGAAACCTCGTCTATTATAATAAGCTCTAGCTCCCGAAAGAGTTTTAGTTTATCTTTTCTGAAACGAAAATGAGAAACAAGCAAAGGGATATTATTAAACAAATTTTCCTCTACCTTGTCATGAGTGGGGAGAAAACCTTTAAGAGGGAGTCCAAACATAGAATGTACGGTGCTCCCTCCCGCATTCATTGCCGCCACGCCCGTGGGAGCAAGCACGATATGCTTTTTTTGCGTCTTTTTTATAAATGAGCCAAGAAACGTCGTCTTCCCCGTACCGGCCTTCCCAGTAAGGAATACATTTTTGTGGGTATACTCTACCAAATCAAAAAGCCTGCCCAACATATTATCCAAGAATACTTAAAACCTTAAAGACCGCCTCCTTAAAAGGAATCCGCAACACCAAATGTCCTAAAATTATTCCAAATAATCAACATTTCTCATCTTCACAAAAGAATGAGGAGTAGAATCCTTAGAAAATAAAAAAGAGTCTTTGATATATCTTAAAGGCTTTCTGTCAAAGGAGAGGGGAACGATTGGGACTGATGAGGTCCACCCATATCTTCCATGGCAACGCAAGGGTAAAATAAAAAATGAGACGGGCAGAACTTCAAACGTCATTTACAAAAAAGACCTGCCTGAAAAACAGGTCCCTGAAGGGGATTTAACATAAAATTTTGAGTCCCTTAATTTTTTGCAGCAATCTTCTGCCACGCACACCACTATTTTGCTCTGTCCGTTTTTTTCCGGCCGTAAGTACCGCCAACATCTAATGAGATAATGCTATATTTTTTGATCTTTTTATTACGCTCTTTTAGTCTCTCTTGTCTTGACCGCCCCCATCAGGCAACAAAAATAATTAACTCGTTTTACAATGTGCAAGTTCAATGAATGTCGTTAAAATATTGTTTGATACGGAACAAAAGGCGTTTAACAGAATACTATACACTCTAAAGTTTTTTTGAAGGAAAAAATAAATATTGGGCTAAATATGAGAATATCTTTTGGGTTGCCTGTTGTCTTATATTTCACGATCACCTCTTGTCGTTACAATAAAGACAAAAGATATCATCACAAAGGAACGTACAAAAGATTCCTATTCTCTTAAGGAAAACCTTAACAATAAGGCCATACCGGATGCAAACCTTGTAAAAACCCTTCCAATCGGCTGAAATACGATCATAAAAACTCCGACGTACGACAAACCCTATCTTCTCCTACAGGGATTAACCGAGAAGGAAACAGGACCGTTATGATCTATCCGTAGATTGTTCTTTATGCCAAGAGGCATATCTTACGTAGTTGCTGGCAATTCTATGCACCTCTCCTTTCAACAGCTCTGTAGAAATATTTTTTATTTTTCTGGCAGGAACCCCGCCCCACACTTCTCCTGACCGCACCCGAGTCCCCTGAGTAACCAGTGCTCCTGCCCCTACAATTGAGTTTTCTTCTACCATGCAGTTATCCATTACTATGGCCCCCATCCCTACCAGTACATTGTCTTTTATGGTACATCCGTGCACTATAGCTCTGTGTCCTATGGACACATTACTCCCAATAATGAGCGGGTATTTTTCATATGTACAATGGAGCATGGCGTGATCTTGAATATTTACGCCATCCCCTACTGAGATAAAGTGCACATCACCGCGAAGCACAGCATGATACCAAACACTACAGTCTCTACCCAAGGACACATCCCCTATAACGACTGCATTTTCTGCCAAAAAAGTACCCTCCCCCATCCTTGGAGCTTTTCCTAAAACTTGTTTTACTATCGCCATCTCTATATCCCCTGATAAGGGAAAGTGTAATTTATAGTCTGTTCTCAATCACAAGGACAGGCAAAACCAAACAAAAAAAACACGAATCCGATTTCTTATGCGTATTTTTGTCCCACACCAAATGTAAAAAATTAATGCGTAAGATCTATATAGAGCCCACTGAAAATCCCAGGGTCCTCAAATTTGTGGCTGATTATACCCTCATCCCAGGTGCTCTAGAGCTTGATAGAAGTTCTGATATTTCAGAGATTCCTCTGGCACAAGAGCTTTTTAATTATCCTTTTGTCTCCAAAATTTTTATTACCGCCAACTTTGTTGCTATAGCCAAGGAAGATACGGTAGAATGGGATACCGTAGCAGAAAACCTGAGAAATACCATAGAGGATGAACTCCTTGCAGTTCCCGGTCTTTATCTACCCAAAAAAAAGAAGCTTTTCTCGCTCTATGCGGAGATGACTCCCAATCCCAACGTGATGAAATTTGTCTCTTCCATGTCTATCATAAATGGTTTTGTAGAAGTAAAAACCAAAGAAGAATCTGATAATGTCCCTTTGGCAAAAGCCATTTTTGATGAATATAATTTTGTTACGGAAGTTTTTGTATCCGATAATTTCGTTACGGTTACGAAAGATCCCACGTACGAGTGGCAAGAAGTGGTGACCCCTCTTAGGAGTTTTATTGCGGAATACCTCCAGAATGGTGGAGAAATAACAAAAATAGAACCACAAAAACACGAAAGTCCGGTAGGAAATATCATAAAGAGAGACTACAGTGAAAACGAAAAAAAAATAGCTGATATACTGAGCGAGTACGTCGCCCCCGCCGTAGAAAACGATGGCGGTAAAATTTCCCTTATAGAATATGATGCCGATACAAAAACGGCAAAGATGCTTTTACAGGGTGCTTGCTCCGGATGCCCTAGTTCTACGGCCACACTAAAGAATGGTATAGAAAGCATACTAAAACAGTTTCTGCCGGATCTCGTAGCACGGGTAGAAGCAATAAATGGCTAGATTGCATACACATAACCTTAATTTCCTAATACCCGTGCAAAAAACTCAAAATACCGGGAATCACAGCACCCAAGATAACAAAAAAGGAATTCTTTTGGTAAATCTCGGATCTCCGAGATCTACAGAAATAGAAGATGTAAAGAATTATCTGGACGAGTTTTTGATGGACGAGAAAGTCATTGATTATCGCTGGTTTTTTAGGAATCTTCTTGTGCGGGGAATCATTTTAAGAACCCGACCCAAAAAATCTGCCGAAGCCTATAAAACCGTTTGGACGCCAAAGGGATCTCCGCTTATTGTATACACAGAAAAGTTACGCGATAAACTCCTAAAAAAAATGAACTTACCCGTGGAGATTGCCATGCGGTATGCCCAACCCAGCATAGAAAACGGGATGAAAGCTCTGGCAGAAAAGGGCGTAACTCAAGTGGTGCTCTTCCCGCTTTATCCCCAATACGCCATGAGTACCACAGAAACCGTTATAGAAAAGGCCGAAGAAGTGAAAAAAGAAAAGTTTTCCGAGGTACAAATCCATTATGTAACACCTTTCTATAATAAAAACTCTTACCTAGATGCTCTTGCAAAAAGCATAAAGGAAAATTTACCTAAAGAGTTTGATGCCCTCATGTTTTCTTATCATGGGATTCCGGAAAGACACCTCTACAAAACAGATCCCACCGGAACCTGTAGAATAGGAAAATGCTGTTTTGAAAAAAACAGACCCTCCCATCAGTTTTGTTACCGTCATCAATGCTATAAAACCACAGAAGAGATAGCAAAAAGGCTTCACTTACCAAAAGACAGGATAATAGTTTCTTTTCAGTCCCGCCTAGGTAAAGACAAATGGATAGAGCCCTACACCGATGAAACCCTAGAAAAACTTCCAAAAAAAGGAATCAAAAACCTGGTGGTGTGTTGCCCTGCATTTGTTTCTGATTGTCTGGAAACTTTGGAAGAAATAGCGATAGGTGGCAAAAACTCGTTTTTACGTGCTGGGGGAGAAAACTTCCACTATATCCCTTGTCTTAACGATAACGACGCGTGGGTTGAAGTAATAAAAGAGCTGTCGGAAGAAAAACTCAATGAGTTTTATCTCATCTAAGAAATATTACCGGTGCCAAAATTTTCATTGCCGTACAGGCATTCTGTATTCTCCATAACCCAAAATACCGTCATAATTTCTGTTAAAAGGTCGGTAATACAAAAAAGCCTGATATAAATTTTCGGCCTGCCAGAAATTCCCGTTTATCTCTCCAAAGTTCAGCTTTCCGTCTTGCATTTGGGTGGCAAGTATATAGTTATAAAATCCTTGTTTTAGGTAAATTTTTGCCTCATAAACCTTCTTCTCTTCGTTATAAAACATTTGGTTTTGCTGCGTAGGAAGGTAATCATTAAATCCTCCCAACACGTAGATCTTCTTATCCACAGGATCTGACGGCAAATAAAAATGTACCCAGGAATAATCTCCTTCCCTCTCTGCATTTCTCTCTATAGTAAGATCGGTCCTCCTAAAAAAGTATGATCCATTAACATCTGGCTGATATTGGTAATTGAGCGGATAGGCCCAGACCGGAAAAAGGTAGGTGTGGTGCTGACCCTCTTCTATTGAGCCTTTGGCAATCATGTCATATCCCAAACCTAAAGTTCTGTTATTGAAATAATAAAACTCGTTATTCCCTGGAAAAGACAAATTGAGTTGCTGAAATATAAGCCTGTTGTTTAGGCTGGAGCTGGGTTTGAGCCCGGAAATGAAAATATTCCAATTATTATTCTGGATTACACTAAGAGAGAGGGTACTCATGTTCTCCACAAGGCTACTTTTGTCTGCCACCGCCTGTACCTGTACTCTCTGGTTAATCTCGGGATTTTTTGCGTTGTTCATTCTGGATACTTTTACAGAGAGGTCTGCCCCATCCTCTACAACACAAAACCTTTTTTTGAAAAGAGGCTTTTCCGGCGAATCATGATAAACGACGAGTTCAAAATTGCCGGAAATGATAGGTTGCATTTCTTTGTTGGGGAAAGTAAGCTCGTAATGCGTGTATTTCTGATAGGTGTTGAAAGAATATTGCAGGTTATCTATTACATCATTAAGATTTCCCTTTGCATATTCTGTAAAAAACAAACCATCCTCTTCCCAGTTTCTGTTGAAATGTTTTATGGTATACCGGTATACGTTATTTCTGGCAGACAGATCATCAAAACGAAGAATCAAAGTCCCATCAAAACCTATTACAGGAGTCTCATCGTTGGTATTGGGGTTAAACAACTGAATTCCTCCAATATTTTGAGAGAAAAAAAGATAACCAGGAAGAAGTAATAAAAGTTTGAAAAATCTTTTCATTTGATATTTCTGTTCAAAGCAGAGGAAACACTACGAGGATGCAGGCAAAAATAGAAAAAAAAGTACACCCCGCACTGTGATCATATTCCAGATCGTCCATTTTTTCTGATAGAATTCTCTTTTGTAGCACGAAATAAAGCACCGCCAATAGTACGGGACGTTGATGCCCAAACCAATGCCGCAGACAATCCAACTGAATATTCTTGGTGTCGTAAATAGTGAGCGAGTCGTTGATTTGATTATTTGAAGGAAACATCACGGGATACATGGACGAAAATGAAGTGAAAATCCCACCGAAATGAGTCCGCTGAAACATAAACACTCACAAAAGATCTTTGTATTTCTTCACAAAAAAAAGACCTAAAAATTCACAGAAAGAGGAAAAATAAGTATCCAGGGATAATCCTCAAAACTGGTATAAATAATTTTATCTACTTTGTTCCATGCCTAAAGAGAAATAATCATAAGAACCAAAACCCCAAAATTTCCACAGTATATTTGAGTTTTGGGATAGGTATAGAATTTGTTATCGAGAATAATCCTATCCATGCAGGATAGGGGGGCTAGAAGTCCTAAAAAGGCAATGCAATGGCAAGAGTGAACCTGCCCAAAACTCTCACACTGTTTCCCAGCGGGCTAAAGCTGCTGCCTCACAAAGGAAAAAGAAACCATGAGAATCATACATTGGGTCTTTTGCAAATCTCTCCCATATTCACTCCACGAACCAAGTTACTCGGTGCCGCTTTACTGAAAGCTGCAGAAACAAATAACGAGACGTAAGCAAAGGCAGATTGTGCCTTATGATAAACAGAATACCTTCATACCCCAAAAGTACACGAACCTACCTAAAATTAAGATCAGAACGTATCTATATTAATTAACAAAGTTTTTATGCGCAAAAACCATAAAAACTCAACGTACAGCTTTATTTACCTGCACCTCAAAGGTAATTTCTACACTTGATTCCAGAGTCTTGGAGACAGAACAGTATTTTTCAAAAGAAAGCTGAGCAGCTCTCTGCGCTTTTTTGGGATCTATATCTCCCTCCAAAAAAAAACTTACATTTATGTTTTTGAAAGGTTTCGCCTCTCCTCTCTCCACCCTTTCTCCCTCCACTTTTGCCGAAAATTTTTTCACTTCCTGCTTTTGTTTTTTCAATATAGAGATAATATCTATCCCACTACAGCCAGCCACAGCCATAAGAATGGTCTCCATGGGAGAAACGCCCTCTGCCTCAGGCAGAGAGGTATTGTCTATTCGTATTTTTTGCCCTTTGGAATTTTGACATTCGAATAAAAAGCCCTCGTTGATTCTGTTTAAAAAAATCTCCATAAAAATTACCTTTCCCCAAAGGTACAGAATTGGTTTTTCATTAGTGAGGAAGGCAACCAATATCTTTGAGTGTAACGAATAGTAAAAAATAACACAAAAAGAGCAATAGACATCTCTTTATCTCCACAATTTTTGATAAACAGAAAAATTTGGATTATGAAAATTGAGTAACGAAATAGAGAGAATATAGAAAAATTCAAAAAATAAATTACTATCCTAACTGTTCCTGTTCATTTTATATTTCAGACGGATGCAAGCAAAGGATATATCTGAGGCTGAGGTTCGATGTTGAACAATTACGAAAAAATATGGAAACTTAGGAAGAGATTCGGGAGTATCTGCTTTCAAAAATAGGTTCAGATTATGGTACTTATGGAGTTTTCAAGTGAATGGAATAGCCATATTAATACCTTGAAGATGAAGGACAGGATTTATATAAGAATATTTGTTCAGAATATATTATCCAATTAAACTCGGATTTAAAAGCAATTTATAAAGATATTGTAAGTTATGAACTAACAGAAAGCACCGAATAACGAAAAACCGCCCAACACAGCAAAGTTTAAGATAAAATTCTGAACGAAGCTGAGCGTTTTCCCAATATTTCAAACATACAACTCGTAAACACGGGCTTGTTGGTAAAAACTCAAAAATCACGGCAAACGAGGGAAATACGCAGAATCAAAATACCGAAAGCATAATTCCCAACGATAAGAGTACCCCAGACGGGACTTGAACCCGTACGTCCTTACGGACACAGGATTTTAAGTCCTGCGTGTCTACCAATTCCACCACCAGGGCAGGGAAGAGCGAAAAACGGGACTCGAACCCGCGACCCCAACCTTGGCAAGGTTGTGCTCTACCAGCTGAGCTATTTTCGCGAAAGCCCGCAAAAAAATCTAAGACTCCGCTTAGAATTTTAGGTTACAAGCAAGTGCGGATGAAGGGACTCGAACCCCCACGCCTCACGGCACCAGATCCTAAGTCTGGCGTGGCTACCAATTACACCACATCCGCTTGTTCCACACATTCATCCAAAGAACCAATGAGGCTCCCCTCCCGTTGGGTGCAAATATAAATATTTTTTGGCCTAAGATGCAAACTTTGAATAAATATACCCGGCAAAAGAGTGAATATTTGGAATTCATTGTTTAAATTTGCGTTTAAAATCCGAGCTATGGAATTACAGGGAACCGTAAAGAAAATTTTTGACATTCAGACCTTTTCCTCTGGTTTTCAGAAGAGGGAACTTGTGCTTCTCACGCAAGAGCAGTATCCCCAACCCATCAACATAGAATTCTTATCAGAAAAGATAAATCTCCTGGACAACATCTCTGAAGGAGATACTGTGAAAATAGGTATTAATCTGCGGGGAAGAGAGTGGACAAACCCCCAGGGAGAAACCAGATATTTTAACAGTATAACAGGCTGGAGACTGGAAAAAATAAAAAACCCTCAAGATGAGCCTGTTGTTGCCTCCCCAGAAATGAGACAGAGTCCTGCGGCTGCGCCAGATGAAAATCCCTTTGTAGACGAAGAAGATGACGATCTACCTTTCTGAGTGTATTTATATGATCCCCTTAAAACCAGAGGTTGAGGAATTAATACAAAATGTTTTTTCTCGAAAAAGATTCCTTTGAGTTTCCCGATCCTCTGTCCCTACATACCCATAAAGATGGTCCGCTGGCCACGGGCGGGAACTTGCAAAAGGATAATCTGTGGAAGGCCTATCTTTTGGGGATCTTCCCTTGGTCTAAAACTGGAGAAAACATTTTATGGTGGTCTCCAGATCCTAGGTTTGCTCTTCTTCCTGACCAGTTAAAAGTGAGTAAAAGCATGAGGAACCTGCTTAAGAAGCCTGTCTTCTCTTTTACTGAAAACTCAAGATTTGAGGAGGTGATTTCTTTCTGTCAAAGTATCCCCAGAAAAAACCAAAGTGGAACCTGGCTCTGCAAAGATCTCTTGAATTCATTTGTAGAACTCCATAAAGAAGGAAAGGCTCACAGCATAGAAGTATGGCACGACAAAAAATTGGCAGGCGGATTTTATGGCTTATGGATAGGAAAAATTTTCTCCGGGGAAAGTATGTTTTCAAAAATGAGCAATGCATCAAAGGCAGGATTTATTCATTTCGTACAGGAACATAAAAATTATCTAGACCTTGTCGACTGTCAGGTATATTCTGCTCATCTTGAAAGTCTAGGGGCAAAAAACATATCCAGAAAGTCGTTTCTAGAAATCTTGCACAAACAAAAAATTCGACCTTAAAAAATTAATTTCCAAAGCATCTTCCCTGGTTAAAATTCAGTCCCCTCAGACTCATTATTTTTAACCGAAAGCTTCCGTTATAATAAGTGAGTATCCCACTAAACTCACCTTTTCCCACAGGAATCTCGGTATCATAGGCCCGATGAGGCTCCTGCTTGCTTCCAAAGTCCGCATAGCCACTCGTGGTAAGAGAAATTTCATTCCCATTACAATCTGTGAGCGTTCTGCTGGTAAGAACATTTTTATCCGCCAACATCTTCCCAAGATCTGAAATAATAAATTGAAGGTTCTTTATCTTGATATAGCTTCCTACATCGCTCACCGTCAGAGAATTAATATTTCTCAAAACAGGCTCCAGTGGCTGTAAAAATGTCTTCTCTGATTCATAAAAATGTTCAAACATTTTTTCTAAGGGGATGGATGCATACCTGTTATTGTTCAATACTCCTATCTGTATCTCTCCATTTCTGTTATAAAGATAAAGACCCTTTAGACTGATTTTCAGAATCCTGCCGATCTGAAATCTTCTGTCCTGATACAGATTGATTTTGTTGATATTTATTTTTATTCCGCTACTGCTGTCTGCCACATAGATGGCTTTGTACAGATTCTTACTTTCATCGTTCGCTGTTACTACGGCTTCCACATAAATATCATCTTCTATTTTTAGAGGGTTTAGGTAATATCTGGATTTTAGTTCGGCCAACGTTTTTTTTGTCATTAGGCCGGGAGTGCATGGGCTTTTCTTTCCGTCTAGTCTGGGACCTGTCATTTTGAGGTCTGAGTCCCTGATGACCAAAAACTGGTACACCGAATTGTATTTTGACAAAATCCCTGCAAACTGCCCGTTTCCGGAGGGAATAGTCTTTCTGGAAAAGGAAGCAAAATTACCCGTTTTCATCACTTTAGTCGATACCCTGCTCGTAGGATCGTTGATCTGTATGCTACCGCTCACCCCTACCGAACCATAACGCATGCAAAGATATTTTTCGTCAAACTCCGCACTGTCTACCTGCACATAACATCCCAGGTAATTATCATTGGATTTTTTTAGTTCATTAAGCTTTAGTTTTTTAGGTATTATCTCTACCCTCTTTTCACAAGATCTTACAATATGCTCCGCTATCCTAGCGTAGGGGAGTCTTTCTACAGAGTTTACCCCATTATCTTTGTAGTTTTCTACCCCCAGCCGACTACTTCCATAATACTTCCCCCAAGAAAGACCTTTGAGCTTAAGGTATACCTTTGAACCCTGCGGAAAATCCGCATACAAACCGGATTTATCCACCACAATACCCAACCCGTAAGTGGGATCTTCTGTCCGATCCTGAATATATAGCGTCTTATAAACATTTCCCGATTCATCCGAGGAGGCCACATATCCCTCTACGTAAAGATCATCCGAAAACAATGTCCCCTCTTTGGAAAGCCTGACAAACCGTATGGAAGTTTTCTTCAATTCTGCGGGCTCCATTGTACAAAAACGGGTTTCCGGTACTTTATAGTCTTCTTTTTGTACACAACTGATGAGCAAAACCCCTATCCCACTTACCAGAAACCTGCTCCTGCAGTAATAATATAAAATGGAAATCAAACCGTACATAATGGCTAAAAATTAAAATCTTACAGAAAGATTTATAAAATAGGTTCTCCCCCTATCATACCATATTTTAGTTCCGAACATAGGGGATTGCCTTTGCGCATCAAGGTAGGCTTCTCTGAAATTTGATTTTCTAGACTGCTCATACCCTCCGCTTATATAATTTCTGTTGTTAAATACATTGTTGACACTAAAAACAAAACCCAGCCTATATTTACCTAGAGGAAAAAGTTTCCCCGCATTGATGTTAAATAACAATTGACCCGAAGTTGCCTTTTGTTGTAGAAGAGAGGAGACCTCTGACGTACCGGCTTCAGGTATCCTTATGCCCGAATTATTATAGTTATCTATAGTTTTATATCTGTTTCCGGTTATAGGATCTGTATAAAAAAGAGAAGTTCTGGACAAAGCAGAAAAACCTAAGTACTGATCTGCCAGGTAATTTCCCGTAAAACTAAGCCACCATAAGTCTGGGGAACTGTATTTGACCCCGAGAGAAATTGCTTTTTGTGGAGTACCTGCAATTCTATAATTTTTAATGTTTGCCTCTCCCAAAAACCGCAGGCCTCTAGGGCCTGACCCCTGCTCTACAGAATAATAGAGATACGGACTGTTTTGATAAGTATAATTTCCTAAACTCGCCAAACCAAAAACTCCAAAGTTTTTTAACAGCGAGGTCTCGAAAGCGATTTCTATCCCTTTATACCTTTTTTCTGCTCCTGTAACAGCCTCTGTAACCAGTGCATTCTGGTTGACCATACCTTCACCATAGCCGGGGAGTCCCTCTGTATAATATCTCGTTATATCCGTAGCTCCGAGAATATCTATCCAGTAAGCAGAAAACGAAAGTTTTAAGCTGTTTGATCTATAAAAATAACTTAGGCTGTTGGCCGTCACTTTTTCGTTTCCCGTATTAGGAGTGGCAAAATTTGAAATCCTTGGGTTAATGAAAACCTCGCTCAATGTGGGCAGAACACTAAAATAAGCTCCACTATGTACGATAAAATTTCTTCCGTTAAATTTAAAAGTTGTCTTAGCTTTCACGCCAAAATTCGAAAAACCATACGTTTTACTTTTTCCTTTGGAATTTCCCGGGTAAAAATAATTTCTGAAATTCCCCGTTCTGTACGATTCTGAATATTGTGCAAAAACCGACCCCACAAAATCTATGCTGGACAAATTTATTTCTGTGGAAACGTTGAGCGAGTAAATCTGACGATTGAGCCCATAAGAGTAATGGATTTCCCCCCCTTTGTATACCCTCGTGTTTGGGCTGTCGGTGTTGTAGGAATTATTTCCGTCAAAAGGATTTAGGTTACTTGCATAATTTGCACCCAACAGATCTTTAATTTTTCTATAATTTTCGGAAGACAAATTTTGGTATAAAAAATTTAAATTTAATTTCCAGTGGTCTTTGATTTTCGTGTCAAAATGAGAAAAGTAGCTGAAGGTTCTGTCCCTGCGCACATCTTCTGCCAAAGAATACAGTGCTCCTTTCTCCAGATTATTTCTATTTGCTTGGTATAAGACCGCCCAGTTAATCTGTCTGTTTTCCTTAAACTTGTTAGTGATTTCTTCCAGGCTATTTTGCTCTGTTGCCGTAACAATACCTCCCTTCTCACTATCTCCTCTTTGGTAAAGACTACGCCAATAACTCGGTAGATTTCTGTAGTACGCGGGGTCTTCACTGGGGGCACCAAACCGATCCAAACGGCTGACTCCTTTCCTACCCCACTGGTAAGAGAATGTATGATTCCATTTCGTTTTCTTGCCTATTTTTTTATAGAACTGCAACTGAATTACAGGCTCAAAGGATCGGATAATCCTGGAATTTCTTTTTTTACCGTTTTGCCATCCCCAGTAAGAATTATAATTTTTTCCTGCAAGATCGTAGACTTCCTGCGTATTGGGACTATTACCCGCCTTATAGGTAGGTGCCCCAAAACCCGTTAAATTGACAGAAAACTTATCGCTTATTTTTTTTTCTACAGAGACAAAATATGCGTAAGAATCCTGGTAAGTACCCTCTATTATTCCTCTATTTGCCCAACGCCTACTTCCGGAAAAGGTGAAAGCCCAGCCCTTCTTGCTCACACCGGAAGAATAGGTGCCCGCAAGTCTGTGTGTATAACTCCTGTTCGTAAGGGAATAATTGAGTACGAGTCCTTTTTTGTACCCGGAAGCTCTCGTGTCAAAATATGCTGTACTGCCCAGACTTCCAAAAGCATAAGAAGACGGCGAAAAGTAACTCGAAAATTCGTAAGGGAACCTTGTCACACCGTTGAGCCCTGCCCAATTTGAAAAATCTATCCTGCCATCATGATTTTTCGACATGGAAATCCCATTGAATAATACCCGCTCAAATTTATTATCTATCCCTTTGGGCCGAAACCAATAGGCTCCCAATTCGTAGGCTGCAATTCTTTGGAAGGTATTCTTACCCGCACTCAATAAACCCACCGTAGGCTGAATATAATCTTCATCTCCGTCCAGACTGGACTCATCCACCACGACTATCCCCATATTGTTTTGCTCGGATCTTGAAAGCAAAATTTCACCTAAATTTTTTCTTCTCTCCTTTTTTAAAGTCTGGAAGGCAATAATCTTGGTTTCAAAGCCCAACTTGACAAAACTCATCAGATACTCCCCTTCCTTGAGATCCACCCATTGAAAATACCCTATCTTATCTGTCCGAATAATTTCACCCGTTGTTATAAGTTCTATTTCTACATTTTCCAGAGGCTTCCCCTCAGAATCTTTTACATAACCAAATGCCCTGGTCTGTGCACTGCAAAAAGCCGTACAAAAAACAAAGAGAAATCCCAACAATACGCCCCCGGATAGATAATGACACGGGGGCTCACAAAAACGTTTCAAACTTCACAAAAAATATTAAGGCAACTTTTTTGCTAAAAATAACACTTTTTATAAATACATCGGAAACATAAATATCAAACGTAAAAAACAATCCCCGGAGGCATAGCAGGAATCCTCCGTAACAGAAGTTTATTTCCTTTTTTACTTTTCTTCGTATTTTCTTTTCGATATTTTCGGTAATTCCGCAATCATAAAAATCTACAAACTGAGAAAATTCTGCTTTTTAGGATCATAAATTCCAACGGACAAAAAAATCCTTTCGGGCAAGGTTTTTTCCGCATTCATTTTGTACCTTCATGGGGTGAGAGCAAATTTCGTACTGGAGTTTCTTTTTCTCTTTTTTTTAGGCATAAAGGGTAATGCACAAATCAAGGCCGTCCAGAGGGCTACCATCGCCTTTATGAACGTGGAAAATCTTTGGGATACCATCCCTTCCGTAGATTATATTGATGGATTTCTGGATCCTCAAAAACCCAATTTTCACAGAAGTATTCCCATAGATTCCGTCCCGCACAAAGAAATAAGTGAACAATACAGAGGCATCTGGACGGATACACACCTCAAGGGGAAAAAAGTACTCCGGCACCAAATCTTAAATGAAGATTTTACACCCAAGAGCGCAAAAAACTGGACAAAAAAGAAGTACCACGACAAGCTACAAAACCTTGCCGAAGTTCTCTCTCGTATCGGTAAGGAATATACCGGCAGCAGTCCCGCGATAGTAGGATTTGCAGAAATAGAAAACCGACAGGTACTGCAAGACCTCCTTTCGCAACCGGAGCTAGCGAAAGGAGACTACGACATTATACACTACAACTCTTATGATACAAGAGGAATAGATGTGGGACTCATTTATCAGAAAAAAAGATTTTTGCCTTTATATAGCCTAAAAAAGGAAATCAAACTCTACAAAAAAAGTGGAAAGCGCCACTATACCAGGGACATCCTCGTCGTTATGGGGCTTTTGGACGGAGAAAAAACCGCCTTTTTGGTCAATCACTGGCCTTCCAGGTATGGGAATAGTTCTTCCGAAATGAGAAATACTGCTGCGCTCACTCTAAAAAAACAGATGGACAGCCTGAGAAAAAAAATTCCGAACATAAAGCTTTTTGCCATGGGAGATTTTAATGATAATCCCGACGATCCCAGTTTTTCAAAATACCTTAAAGTCACGGGAATCACTGCTAAAATTTCCGAAGAAACTCCATACTATAATCCCATGTGGAAAATGTTTAAAAAAGGACTTGCCTCCACAGCTTTTAGGGATTTGCCTGCGCTTTTTGATCAATTCATACTCTCTTATAACCTCGTCTCCCGCAATAATCCGAATAAATACTCCCTCTATAAGGCGGGGATCTACGCCCCTCCATATCTGGTAACCGATTTCGGACCCTGGAAGGGCTATCCCTACCGGTCGTGGAATGGAGATCTCTATACCGGAGGATACAGTGACCATTTCCCTATATATTGCATTATAGAAAGAACTTACGACCAAAACTTGAGCCTACACAAGAAATAAACCGACTCCGCCCCGTAATTTTGATAATGCCGGTAAGAAATATTGAGATTGACCAGCCTGCCGGATAAAATATTTGATGGTAAGTCTCTTTGATGCTCATTTTTGTCATTTGTTTTATGCCGTCGTACTGTTTCTTTTCTGCAAATTGTTCACCCCCATAGAATCAGTAAAACGACAGGAAAAGAAAAATATCCAGAATTATGAAAAAAATCAAAACGATTAATCCACAAGTGTATTTTTTATGCAAATCAAGTACTATTTACATTTTACATATAAAAAAATGCTCCTTTGGAAATAAAATCACAAATTGCCTTGATTTTTACCAAAACCTACACCCACGAAAGACTTATTTTTAATATTTCTAATACCATATCTTGGTTTATCTGCTCTTTCTTTTTCACAGGAAGTGAGGGAAGACACTTTGGGCAGAGCATTAGAGCAAAAAACACAGAAGGTAATCCTTAAGGGAAAAAAGAAACTCGTTGAACAGAAAAACAGATCAATTGGTTTTTAATAATGAGGAAGTCTTTTGCTTCACAGAGGGGAGATGTTTTGGATGCACTTAAGGTCATCTCAGGAGTAAAGACAAAGGAAGATAAAACATCTATAAACTATATAATCGGAAAAAAATATGTTTCCGTCATAATTGATGATGGAGTTATGCAACTAAAAGAAAAAAACTATAAACTATTTGAGATCTATTTCCGCAGACGATATACACTCTCTATAGAGGATAATTGCGACCCCTCCTGAAA
Organism: Bergeyella sp.; assembly: GCA_030263285.1. Lineage (GTDB taxonomy): Bacteria > Bacteroidota > Bacteroidia > Flavobacteriales > Weeksellaceae > SZYB01. The sequence continues at coordinate 448,566 of SZYB01000002.1, read as the reverse complement.
AATAGGAAACTTAGGGGAAAAACGGGCTGATTGATATAAAAAGACAAAAAGCAATAACTGGAGCACTACTGTTCTCATATACGAATTATCCATTGGGTTCTGGGGGTACGTACAACAAGAATAAACTTTCTCTTAATAGCAGCCCGATTTATTCTAACGGCGCAAGGCAGAATACCAACAGTAACGTTGGTAACTATCCCAAGGAGACTTTGGTGGGACACAGCCCCCCAAGAAAATAACTTTCAATCCCTTATTCAGCCATAGAATGGGAATGATGGACTACGACCTCAACGATAAGGTTTCCTTGGGGGTTGTTTTTCTGACACAAAATACCGGTATGGAGGTTAATCAAAGCGACAATAGGGTCTCTGTGTATGATAATTTGTCTGGGTAACAAACAAAATGATATTATCGCAAACTCTGTATCGAACTCCAAAAGTCCTCCAAATTCCCCTAATTTGCAAAGACTATACAAAAAAGTAGATAACGTAGGCACTAAGCTAACTTTTGATCTGGATTATTTTAATCATAAAAATGCTTCGGATTATTTCTTTAAAACATGCAATTTTGTAATGGAAATGAAGATAGCTTTTCAAAACTAAGCGGTTCTAACTATAGCAATTTCAAGCTGGACAATACCTCTTTTTAAGTCTGATATGATAACGCCCCAAAATGGTTAAATTAGGTTCTAGAAATAAATTTTCTTTTTCCAATACGGTGAATGTCCTACCCATGTATAACCATAATTTGAGCGGAGAGGATACGATGTACAGACAACCCGATAATTTTAAATACATGGAGAATACACAGACGAGTTATGTTTCCGGAGAGAAAAAGACAGATAAACGGACTTTTTAGTTAGGGTTGAGAGCCGAAAAGTACCAATATAACAAGAAATAACTAAGAGAGAGAAAACAAAAACTTTACCCAAAATTATATTAAGTTTTTCCTATGGTTTATTTACCGTATACGTTTAATAAAGACAGTAGTATTTCTGTAAATTATGGCAAAAGGATAATCGCCATTCTTTCTAGCAACTTAATCCCTTTAGGTATGCACTGAACCAACAGAGTTACGTAGAGGGCAATCCTTTTTACAGCCTTTACACGTCGATAATTTTGAGATAAATTATATCGACAGAAGCTGGATAATCAAGATTTTCTATTCTTCGGGATTGAGCAAGGACTGTTGTTGGAATTCTAATCTGTCCGTTTACAACACTGTCAATACCCCTTGCCGGGAAATTACATTCAAGAAAGCATTTTCCTGGCTTTTTTTAACCCTTCTACCAATATATCTACTTCTTCCTTTGTATTGTAAAGAGCAAAACTCGCCCTTACCGTTCCTGCAATCCCAAAAAAGCGCATTATGGGTTGGGTGCAGTGATGCCCTGTCCGCACCGCTATGCCCATTTTGTCGAGTATCATGCCTACATCAGAGGATATCCCTGCATTTTCTATATTAAAGGAAACCACCCCCACCCTTGGAGCCTTCTCCGCATAAATGACAAGATTTTCTATCTCTAAAAGTTTTTTTTCTGCATAAATCAGAAGCGATTTTTCATGCTTCTGAATGTTTTTCTTCCCTATTTTCTCCATAAAATCTATCGCAGCACCTAAAGCAATATTCCCCCCTACATTTGGGGTTCCCGCCTCAAATTTGAAGGGGAGGTCGGCATAAGTAGTCTTCTCGAAACTGCAAGTGGAAATCATCTCTCCTCCCCCATGGAAAGGACTAAGACCTCTTAGCGCCTGTTCTTTACCATATACTACCCCCGTACCCATGGGAGCGTACATTTTGTGTCCGGAAAACACGAAAAAATCACAATCCAACGCCTGCACATCAATATCAAAATGAGGAACCGACTGTGCACCGTCTACCACAACATAGGCTGGAGACTTTTCTCTTGCTTTACGGATAACCTCCCGTATGGGATTGATCACCCCGAGGGCATTAGACACATGATTGACCGATACTATCCTCGTTTTCTCCCCCAGGTATTTGTCCAGAAAATCCAGTTGCAGAATGCCATTTTCATCTATCGGAATTATTTTTAATACTGCGCCTGTTCTCTCACACAAAAGCTGCCAAGGCACTATATTCGAGTGATGTTCCAAATAAGAAATAACAATCTCATCTCCCTTTTTTACCTGCGAGGAGAAAGCATACGCCAGAAGATTGATTCCCTCTGTCGTTCCCTTGGTAAAAACAATTTCATGAGCTTGCTTTGCGTTAACAAAACGCTGAACCTTTCCCCGAGCTTTTTCCATCTCCTCTGTAGCCTCCTGACTGAGGGTATGTATACCCCTGTGTACATTTGCATTAATCGCCGTATAATAGCTTCGATAGGTATCCAAAACCGATACGGGCTTTTGAGAAGTCGCTGCGTTATCCAAATATACTAGAGGCCAATTGCCTACTTTTTCTCTCAAGATAGGGAACTGCTCCCTGATATGGTCTTCATTCATCTCAAATTCTCCCATTTCCCTGGTGTACAATTTACGAAATAAAAAAGGCCTTTTTTATAACCCGTTTTTGTAGACAGAATTGATAAAGTCCACCACCTGATCTGCCATAAATCTCGCAAAGACAGGACGCTCTTTGTCGTCCTTTTTTTCATCGAAACTCTTTCCTGTTCTCACGATCACCAAATTTTGTTCCGGTACTACAATAACAAACTGTCCCAAAAACCCCAAAAAATAATAGTGTTTATTTTCAACATCATTGTTTATCCACAGACCGTATCCGTAAGCTCCTCTCGACGCCCGGGTAGGAGTTATCATTTTGTTTATATAATTTTCGTTGATCACCTGCTTTCCTCCCGATTTACCTTTATTCAACATGAGCTGTCCCAGTTTTGCATAGTCTCTGGCTACTGCCTGAATACAGCAAAACGTTTTCTCCATCCTGTTATCATCTGTGGCCCATGAGGCTGACTTTTCCATGCCCAAGGGATTCCAAAGTTTTTCTGCAGTATAATAGGCTAGAGGCTTATTTACCGATTTACGAAGAGCAAAACCCAAAAGCTGGGTCGCACCACTTTGGTACTCAAAAGTTTTTCCCGGGGGCTGTTTAAAGCCTCGCAAAAATACCGTTTCTGCCAAACTCTTTCCGTAATAAGCTTTTGTGTTAGGAGAAAAAGGGGAGTAGTATTCCTCTTTCCAGTCTAATCCGGCCTCCATAGTGACAAGATCCTTCAAAGTAAGTTCCTTACCATATTTTACCTGTGCATAACTCTCGTAAAAATTAGAAAATAATTCATTTTCGCTGATAATCAACTTATCGTCTATCGCAGCACCCAGTAAAAGCGCAGTTACCCCTTTAGCCATGGAAAAAGAATTGGTAAGTGAATCTTTATTATAATTCCCCCAATACCTTTCCAGCAAAAGTTTACCGTCTTTTATTACCAAAAAGGAAATCGTTTTATTTTTTCTCAGACTCCTTTCCAGCGCTTTGGGAAGTTTTAAGGTGTTATACAGAGTGTCCTTTTGCCACGGAACAGGATTAATCGCGGTAATGACATTTTTGGGAAAAAATTTTCCATCATCTATGGTAGCCGTAGTTTCTCCGCGAAAGTAAGTATAATACAGCGCCCTATAAATGTAACCCAGGCCCAATATGTAAGACAACGCTATGCCGGAAGCTGTAACAACCAACAATATTTTCAGGACTTTCATATACATATGTACAGGCTTGTTTTCTACGAATGCCTATACACAAATGTAGGTTTTTTTTTAAATTCTATTTCTTCAGCTTCGTCTCATAAAAAACAAAAGAAGTGAGATTTACATTTTCACCAATAACCTGATCGGTAGATCTGCCCCCCATGTCCGTCATTTTTCTCTATCCTCAATAAAATGGGATTTTGCATGCTTGTTTTTCTTGTAGCTCTGCCCCAAACTTGAATGAATGTGCCAGAACCATCATCACAATCACCGGTGAATGGAATTCAAGATATTCAAACATTTCTTTGCTGTCCTCTGCGATTCCATAATCAATAATCATATGCCTAGCTTGCCCCCACAATAAATTTATCATACCTCAGCATGTTCAGTACTCCACACTGGGAAATGCCACCCACATACCTTCTCGGCATTTTTTCCCCTCCAAAGATCAATTTATCATCAGACTGTTTCATACCCAATCTGTGAAAATATACTTTGCGATTATCCGTTACTCCGAAAGTACGGTACCTACTTTTGGCAAGCTTCCTTTGGTTGCTTTTTTATTTTTTCTCTAAAGGGAATATCGATAAGGTGAAAACTACACACCCAAAGTAGATATCAGTTGAGTGGCTTTTGGTGCTTTAGAATAATTTCTTTTTCAAGAACAGACACCCGTTGAAATGAACAAAACCCCTGCCACCAACAAGACGGTTGTACAAAACATAAAAAATTTTCCCCCGAATGTATACAATGTAAATGAATTATGAAAAACTCTCATGATATAAATTACATGAGAATCTCAACCACCTTAATTTTTATTTGAAAGAGGATTCCTAAAAAACTGTACGTGTACATTCCTCATATTTTTTGAGAGGTAAGGAAAAAGAGGAATTTCCGGGGCTTTTGTTCCTTTTTTTAAGTAAAGGTTTTCATTGATCAGAACGCAAGCTTCGTCCCAAATACCATCCTTCAGAAAACGACCAATGGTATTGCTCCCTCCTTCTACAATTACAGACTGTATTTCTCTGTTATAAAGATCTTTCATTATATCCCTTGATGACTGTTCTTTTCCTATCAGAACATATTCTATATGTCCCTTTGTTTTAGATACTTTTTCGTTGTATATGATGGTCGGAGCCTCCCTGTTGTATATATTATAGTCCCTGGGAATTTTCAGATTCCGGTCTATTACCAGCCGAACAGGATTATTCCCTTTCAGGTTCCTGGTCGTAAGAATCGGATTATCTATATAAGCCGTTTGAGTACCTACTAAAATAGCCTGCTCCTCTCGCCTCAAGACATGCGTAAAAAAGTTGACGAGCGATGAAGTAATAGGATAAGGCCGTCCATTTTTATCTATAAAACCCTCTCCGGACATTGCCCACTTGAGCAAAATATAAGGTCGTTTTTTTTCGTGAAAAGTAAAAAATCGCTTATTAAGCTCCCGACACTCTCGTTCTAAAACCCCTGAAATCACTTCGATACCCGAATCTTCCAAAATTTTTTTCCCCTTCCCGTGAACTTTTTCAGAAGGGTCCAAGCTCCCCATTACCACTTTTCTAAAGCCTATTTTTGCAAGAGCCTCTGCACAGGGAGGTGTCTTACCAAAGTGAGAACAAGGCTCCAATGAAACATACAGGGTAGAATGCTTTAGGGCAGAACCATCCGTTACAGAATCTATGGCACAAATCTCTGCATGCTTTTTTCCTGCTTTGTGATGAAACCCCTCGCCTATGATTTTACCTTGATGTACAATCACGCTTCCCACCATGGGATTTGGATAAGTGTCTCCCAACGCCTTTTGAGCCAGATTAATACAGCGTTTTATGTAATCTTCGTCTTCCATCTCTCTCTGCAAAAAACAAGAAGATTCTCCCCCTGTTGTAAAGCCTCTTTATTCCTAGGGCCATGATTTAACTAGCTTTTTTCAGGCGTTCCATCTTTGCTTTTTTTCTTCTGAACATAAATGCCCCTTAGCACCACAACACATCCTTCAGAGGCATTCCTGAAAAATGCCATGTTATTGTCCGACTTTACCACTTTAGACTGACAGTCAGAAATTTGCTTCTTTATTTTCCTTACTTTTTCTGCCAGCCGATCTCCGGAGAGGTCTCGCTTTTTAAGATCAAATTCGTTTATCCTGTTGAATGATAGCTTCTACCTTAACGTTTAGCCGAACTCTTTATTAATTGATACATAGTTTACCTTTCGGAACCTCGCCCACGACATTTTATCTCCTCTATATTTTTCCTTCTCTACTCTCTTGTCCAGATCCTCCACCCGCATCAGCTCTTCCAAAATCTCCTTTTTCAGTCTATAGTTCTCTTCCAATTATCTTGTTCTGTGTTATTCTTACCCTGTAATTCTCAAAAAAAGTGTAGACTCTCCGTAACCTTCCGCTACTGTCCCCGCTTCTTCCCACAACCTATGCAGGTATTGAAGCCCATTTAAGGCTTTTCCGGATGACCGGCTCTTTTGCCCTCTCTATCCCATGAGATCGTCTTTCCAGATTGTACTTAATCCCTGCGCTAAAAACTCTTTATCAATATCCAGAATGGCGTAAAACTGATTGAGATGATAAAAATAATTGTCACTCAAGATACTAAAATCTGCTCTGACTACTTGTCCCACCTTTTCCCAAATTGTAAGGACAGATTAGATAATTGTCTCTCATCTCGTTTTCAGAGATCATCTTATTTTTTGCCTCAAAATAAAACTTCACCCGTATTCGTTTCAGGACCAATAAATTCGGTTATTTTTTTTCATCATTCCAAATTTCCCATGATTTCTCCGCCTGCTGTTCCAGCATATAATATCCGTTTACACATCGGGCACCGTATTTACCCGCATTTTTCATGAAACAAGTGCTGGAAGGATTATAAACAAGGTCTATTACCAAGTGGTTCTCTGTGCACCCCTCAAACGGGAAGGGCACCGATTCTTGCACATTGGGGAAAGTTCCTACAGGCGTAGTCTGTATAATAATTTTATTCTCTTTTATCTCTTTGTAGGTCAATGAATTAAAGTCAATATCCGAATTTCTTTTTACCACCAAAAAAGGTATTCCATGTTTTCTCAAAACATATTTTACTGCCCTTGCTGCACCTCCGTCACCCAAGATAAGTGCAGAATCATGAGACTTTTTTCTGTGTAACATTAACGTTTTTTCGAATCCAAAAACATCCGTATTGTATCCCTTTAATCTATTTTCGGAAAATTTAACCGTATTTACAGCCCCTATTATCTTGGCCTCTTCGCTAAGACTATCCAAAAAAGAAAGCACCTCTGTCTTATAAGGAATGGTTATGTTGAGCCCCGCCAGATTGGGAATTTTTATGATCTCCGTGAAGTTTTCTATGGAAAGAATATCATAGGTATCATAAAAATGATCTTCTAACAGCAACTGCCTAAATTTTTCTGTAAAATATCTCTTGGAAAATGAATACGATACATTTTTTCCTACCAACCCGAATCTTTTTGCCATCCTCCGTAAGATTATTTATCCGACAAATACTCCTTATGTACCCTGGAAAAAACTGCAGAAACCAAAATACCCAACAAAAAAGTAACGGCACTCACAATAAGGTAATTATATATGCTTAACCTAAGCGGAAAGGGCAGAACGGCATTTGCCTTAAAAAAACCTGTAGTGAGCTGAAAATAGCATATAAACGTCCCTATAGAGAGTCCTAAAACTGCCCCCAAAGATACAATAAGAACCCCTGTATAAAAATAAACTCCCCTGAGCTCCCTTAGGGAAAGTCCTAAAGAAAGAAGAGATTTTGCCTGTTTTTTTTTGTCTAACTGCAAAATAATGATCGCCCCTGCAAGATTGAAGGTAGTAATGAAAATGACCAAAGAAAATATGAGGTAAATCATAAGCTTTTCGGTATTGATCATTTTCCAGAATGCCGCATTTTGTTCTTCTTTAGTTTTTAGGATATAGTCATCGTTTAGAGACTTCTTCAGTATATTTTTTACCTTTCGGGCCATTTGATCGTTTTTCAGCTTTATCACTATCTGGTAAGCCTCATCTGAGGAAAGCTCCAAAAGTTCCTGAGCCAACTCCAGAGGAGCAATAATATAATTATCCAATTGATCGTTTGAGATAAATACCCCTGTGGCATAAACTTCTTTTTTTGTGAAAATATCTTCCTGCTTTCTTACTATCCCACTTCCTACCTTAGGCATCATAAGTGTGAAAGAAGGGGCACTTTCACCCACAGGAATAGCCAAACGACTGTCTAGTCCACTGCCCAATACCGCCTCGTTTTTATATATAAAACTGGGATATTGTCCAAAAAAAATCTTATGATCTATAGGATTAGTTATTGTGTACGCAGAGTCTACTCCCCTTAGGTAACCTATCTCTCCCGAGTCATTATAACTAACATATACCTTCTCCTCTATAAGTCTAGAAAAAGATTTTATGTCCGAATTTTTCTTTAGCAGTGCTTCTACTTTTTTTATGTTCTGTAAGACTTTTCCTCTACGCGGTAAAATACTGATATCTTCATGAAGATTGGCAATCATTTCTTTGTTTAAATCTTCTAGACCAGAGAATACGGATAAGATAATAAACATAGCCCCTACCGCCGTGGTCATGGCAAACACGGCAAGCCAAGTAATAAAAGTAACGGCTGTATTTCCCTTTTTGGAGATGAGATAACGCTGGGCAATATAGAGTGAGATATTTCTCAAAATGAGGTATTTTGTAAAGTAAATAAAATGTTATCTAATAGGATTGTCTCCTTTTCCTCCCAGTTCTTTTTCTAATCTTTCTACAGCATCCAAAGAAGTATCCAAATAAAATTTTAAATCCGGAACCCTCCGTATTTGTTTTCCTATATTTTTTCCTATAAAGTATCGATAATAGGACTTGTTGGTCTCTATCTCCCCCAGCACAGTCGTCCTGTACTCTGTGGGGAAAATACTTAAATATATCCTAGCAATGCTCAAATCCGCAGTAACATATACTCCGGATACGGTAACAAGAAACCGTTGCTTGCTCTCGGAAGCCTGTCTCCGGAGAAGTTCAGCAAAGTCTTCCTGAATAATTTGTGCCAGCTTTCTCTGCCTATTGGTCTCGTTCATGGGGCAAATTTAGTCTTTTTATAAAATATTTCATATGCATACCTAAGGATATAAAGCCCACACTTACGCAAAATCAATATTCCGAAACCAAAAATTATACTCTTGTACAACAAAAAATCGTGATTTGTTTTTGAGATAAACTAAAAAAGCTTACCTTCGCAGGCCATCTTACGATGCTTTGGCCGGTGTTGCCTATTTTAGGTCCTATAGCTCAGTTGGTTAGAGCACCTGACTCATAATCAGGTGGTCCCTGGTTCGAGCCCAGGTGGGACCACTAAACACCAAGCCCAAACAATCTTTTTGATCGTTTGGGCTTTTTATGACTAAAAACCAGCTATTTGTGTAGTTTTCCAAATACACCTCTTAAAATTCCAATTCTATATAATCTCCATTTATTATAATCTCCTAATTTATCTTTACTTTATCAGAACTAGGCTACTTTAAGGTGTGCCATTTTTATTCAGGTGTACCTACATAATACAATGAATTATCTATATTATTTTTACTGCAAAAAGTAAAAATAAATCAACAAGGAAAATATCCTATAAAGATGTAGGATTACATCTCAACAAAGTAGAAAAGAATTTTCTTTAGGATGACTTATATATAAACCCTAACAATTGGAATGCACCAAAACAAAAAGCATTTCCACCCAATGAGGACAACAATTTTATCAATACACAACCGAGCCTGATTATTTTTTTGTTTAATCAGGCTTTTTTATTTCTACAAGTTCAGAAAAAAAAGTGAGTGAGCATATGCAAAAATTAAGTAAAAAACTTAGATAAAAAGGTGGGATTATATTTCCCACCTTTCATGTTTTAAACTTAGAGCAACCACTGTAGTTTATTTTAAGATGTTGCACAGTTCTGCTTTCACAAAACTTACATACTTTTCAGTTGTAACAATACCTATCGTGCATAATATAGTAGTCTGATTTCTTCATTAAACCATTTTTTCAAAAACCCATACTTTTCAGTTAATTCAACACTATACTTTTTATGCTTGTATAATATGCTTTTTATTAAAGTTCATTTAGTAATTACAACAGGTTTCAGAATTGGAGATAAATCTATAATTTTTTAATTTTCCTGATTTTTTGCTTTTAATGTAAAAGCCATCTTAATATATATAATAATCTATAATAATTATTAACCAATAATAATTTTATTTTCATGTAAGGGTCTTCTTTACAAATTAAACATTTCTTTTATTTTATTTACTTTAGAAGGAACATTAGCTCCTTGTAGGACTAGAGAGATTTCTTTTCTCGCAAACTCGCTACCTTCATTTCTAGAAGCAGAAAGCCAATTGAATGAGCCTTCAATAAGCAGTTTATCATCTACGCAAATAGTCTTATTATGGATTCCTTTATAAGTAATTAATTTTGCTCCAGATCCTTCTAGTAGTTTTCTTCCTTTTCGTGAATGAGACTTTAATTCTCCATTCGCCTTGTCTAGATTTTCATCTGTAAGTATAGTAACTTTAATTTCTCTACCGGAAGCCTCTTTTATAAGTTCTGAAATGCCATCATCATTTATAGCATTTATAGAAATAAAAGGAGAACTAATAATAATCTCAGAAGTGGCAATTTTGAAACATTTTTTCAAGGCATTCCTATGCTCCTCCAATGTAGTTAAATGATTTACTTTGTCTCTATCATCAGTAAATAAAGTGTTTTTTGTATAAATAAAGGTGTCATCCAAAGTATTATCTGCATAGGTATATAACAGTTCTGCTAAATTAGATGAAGGGGTATTTTGACCTTGCTGGAAAACAATCATATTACCAAACACCAAAAAGGAATGCTTGGCTCTAGTTACAGCTACATTTAACATATTGCTCTTTCCTCCATAATTCATAAACAAAGGTTTTCTGGGGTCTGAATTGGTTGGAGAAAATAGAATAATGGGTCTCTCTGCTCCTTGTAAGGCATGCACAGTACCTACAATCATAGATTCCGAAAGTTCTTGAGAAAAATTGATTTTAACCAAATTTTTTATGTAGTCCTTTTGAGCAGAGTATGGAGTAACCATAGCAACTATATCCTGCAATGGCTTATCATAGGCTTTTTCTAGGGTTCCTTTTTGGTCTTTTAACCACTGCACAAGGGTATTAGCTTCTGCAATATTTCTATTGCTAGAATGGTATTTTTCACAAAATCCATTAATATGCAAATACCCAACACTAGGAAGATTATGAGATTTTGTATGGCTTTTCCCCCCTTTAAGAATTAGGCTGTTTTGATACACATACCTATTAGAATAATGGATGATGGGGTCCAGACATCTTCTATGTTCTCTAAGCAATACACCCTCTTTAACCTCTCCGTTATTTGATTGATAGGTGAAATGAGATTTATATAACGCCAACTTCATTACACTACCACTAGAAGCCAAATAACCACAATCTCCAAGAAATTTAAACTGTTCTTCCGTACCTACTATGCCATATTTTTCAGCATTTTTATAATCTACAGATTCTGAAACGCCCCAAATGGGCTCTATTTGATGTATGTCTCCTACCGTAAGCAGTTTTTTTGTAAACACAAAGGAAGGAACAGCTACTTCTGGAGAAACTTGTCCTGCTTCATCTACAATCATAAAATCAAAGAGATTGCTATAAAAAACATTTCCTTCTGAGTAGGAGTAATAAGAGCAGTATTTTGGTAATGTATGGAAGGTGGAAATGAAAAGAGGTGTTATCTTCGCCAGTCTTTCAAGTCTTATTCTGTATTGATCTGCACCTCTTTCATATTTGCTAGTAGTTTTTTTATCAAATTGTTCTCTTATAAATTCAGCCTCTCTATAATGAACACACAACCAAAATAATTTATGCCTTAAAGAAATATCAAGCTTTACAGCCATATCTTCAATACGATTTAGCTCCCGGTATTCTTCTTGGGTTTTTTCTATTAAATTGTCCCATTTGTGTTGATATTCCTTACCCCACAATTGCATTTTAAGAGCATAGTTTTGATGCCTTGTTCTACATTCCTCAATTATTTTTTCTAATTGTGAGCGTTTATCCTTTAGCTGATCTAGCTGTTTTTGTGTGTTTAAAATTAATTCGTCTGTAGCGGATTGAATTTCAAAATAATTATGAAATTTTGTTTGTGTGGGATATAAATCCAAATGCTCTTTAAGCACTAATTTGAAAGCATTTTCTTTAATCTTTTTGAAGTTAGGAAAAGGAAAATATTTTATATGGAAAGGAAAACCTTTATACTTCTCTTCCAAAAGTGTCTTGTCCCTTTCTAGAGAACCAATGAGCAGTTTTGTTTTTTGAATATTTTGTTGCGTATGCTCAATTGCCTGAGATACATCATTTTCATCTTCAAAATGATGTGCTTTTAAAAAACTTGGAATGGTATATTCCAATAGAGTTACATTTACATAATTATCTATTTCTTTTTTACAAGCATCTATAAGGTATTTCAAATAGGCTTTTACCCTATCTATAGTGGTTTCTTTTGAGAAATCATAGTTGAGTTTTTGTTGCTTTACGTATTCCAGAAATCTATTAATTATATAGTCCTCATATTTTGTGATATTTAAATTTTTATCTAGCTGATATACAAAACCATCACTAAAAAACGGACTGGTAGTATATTGGTAATTTTTTAATTCTTCAGCACTTTTAGAAGTTCCTGTAAGGTACAATCCAAATGAAGTTACATCTAACAACCATCTTTCTTGCAATATATCATTTGATTTATTTTCAAGCCTCATGCTGTCCAAAATATTGGTAATAGCTTGATTATTGGTAGAACAACCCACAATTAATGGAGGGGGTGCATCATTTAGCACTGCATGAACTAAGCTATTGGCAATAAAGCTTTGTAGTATGGTTGTTTTTCCCGTACCAGGAGGACCATTAATAGCAAAAATATCTGACCGACTTTTATATTGTGATTTTGCAAATGCTTCTCTTTGTGATTTAGACAAAGGAAATTCTTCTCCCATGTGTCCATAGTGATTGGGAATAAGAATATCTTCAATTTCTTTACTTCCATTTATTTTTTGAGAAATATTAGTATCTAACAGCATTTCCAATACATTGTAACTTGCTTTAGAATCCTTATTCCTGTAAATTAGGTCATTGTAAAGAGTAAGAATATGTTTAGTAGTATTAATATCCTCATACTTACATATTCTTAATTTGACAATGTGCTGTTGATAGTCTGTATACTTTTTATCCGTTACTTTGGTAAAATATATCTCACAATCTTTCCAATATTGTTTCCAAGTATTTTTATTAAACTCAAAGTCTGATAGTTCAGAATCTAGCCTACTCATTTCAGCTATAGTAGGGCTATCTTTAGGATTTGGACTTAAATACTCTCTTAGAAAAGCAGGTGTTTCGTCTTGTTTTGGGGGAAATAGCTTTCCATCTTGTCTTAAATATGCTGGAATCCAATAAGGATAATGGATTTCAGCATTGCCTTCAAATTCTGTGTGTTCTTTTGAATTTTGAATAAAAATGGGAGCTATTTCTATCTTATTGAATTTAATAGAATTTACACCATTACCTCCTTTACCTAGACTGATAATTTCAAAACTTGTATCTTCTTCACTATACAGAGCTTCTAATTGGTTGACATCTGCTACACATTCCTCAACCTTAAAGGAGTACGTATTTTTTTCATCCCAAATTAACTTAGTTTCTTCTTGAGATAATTCCTCAATGTTAAAGCTATCTCTAACCAGTGGGTCTCCTAAATATGCACATCTATTACCTCTAGACGCATCTATTAAAGATGCTCTGTAATATTGTAACCAGTTTTTTAGTTTTCCATGAGTCATAATACACTAGACTTGCCGTTCTTTATTTAATTCTCTAATTTTTTTCTCTGCCATTCTCAGTGCTTCTAAAGCTGAATCTTCATTTTCTAACTCATTCAGGAGTTTATCTCTAAGCCATATTTTTAACAGTATTTTTTCATCAATGTCTAGCATTTCAGATAACCTCCCTATTTGATTTCTTGTAGGGTTTCTATCTCCTTTTTCAAATTTACTTATCATTGCTGTATCAACTCCTATCAAAGAAGCTAATTCTCTCATGAGTAGTGTCTTTTTTTCTCTAGCACTCTTTAAAATGTCTTTCAACTCCATTTTAGAATTTAATTTTCTTGTCAAAATTTGTCAAATATAAAAATTAAAACTCACAAAAAAATTATAAAAAATTTCAGACAACTCTGAAATTATGTGTGTGCAATCCTCCCTAGAAAACTCCCCCATCTTTGTATAGAAATCCGCAACTCCCCACCCAACTGTAGAGATTTTTTTTCGGGCAAATAGAAATGATAAGTTAGTCTTGGATGTGATTTATTCTCTAGCCTTATAGGAATGACACCTAAACAAAGCGTACAGAATGATATGAAAGTTTTGCTAAATCTTAGCATGGACCCTGTCTTATAGGCTTCCAGAGGGGACTAAAGTCCCCTCTGCTGCTTCAGTTCTATAGTACAGTACTATGAATAGTATTATTAAGGGTTAGCATTTTTTTAACCCTACCCTCCCACGAAACACCCCTACTTATTACTGCACGCAGACATCTGTATGTTTGGGCTTTGTAGATAGCTTATAGCAGTATTATCTTTAGGTGATAGTAGTATAAAATAGGTTACAGGTGTGTACAAATCCTAATAATAAAAGTTTAACTCAAAAATCAAAAACAATGGTTCAAATTATCAGTTACAAAAAACTCTCCCTTGCGGGAGGGAACAAGCCAAGTAGGATCAGTCCTACCTAATTCTTCACAACTTCTTAAAAAACAGACCACTACATGCTCCCCTGACAGATGAGAGTAAAACAAGAAAATGGGGATATTCAAAAAAAAAAAAAACGTTCCCTCCCAGAGTTAGAATATTGTAATATTTAAGCCTAAAAAATTATACTTTAGAATATACATGCTGAGAAGAGTATAATACTGAATTTAATTTATTAAATAATGTTTCTTTTGAAAAAATTTAGTAATTTAGCCTCAAACTATAATAAAAAATCATGATAATAGAGGAAGTTTTTTTTAAAATCGTTGTTTTCGTTGGAATTGTTGGTATCACAGCGGGTGTCCAAGCCCAATCGGGAAATGTGGGAATTAACACCTCTGCTCCGGATCCTTCTGCAGCCCTGGATATTACCGCAACAAACAGGGGGCTCCTCCCCCCTAGGGTGGCACTCAAAGGCAAATCGGATACGGAAACCGTCCCACGACCTGCCACGGGTTTGCTTGTCTACAATACGAGTAATTCCGGCGCAGGTTCGGATGCCGTATCGGCTAATAAATATTATTTCTTTGACGGAAAGACTTGGGCTCCGTTTGAGACAGATCTGGGTGTGCTTAAAGTTCCTCAACTGGCGGGTTATATCTATGTAGTGGGCAGAGAGACTTTTATAGATTGTGGTGGTGGACCCACTCCCCTTCCTTTCAATTTTACAGATAATAAAGAAAACTTAAACTCGCAGATTATTGAAAGAGTGCAGGGCGACAATTATAATTTTATTGTGAAAAAAAAGGGGAAACTTACAGTGGTCGGGTTTGGATTTTTCACTAACACAGGCAATGTAACCGTCGAAAACCCCCCAAACTGGATTATAGGAATACAAAAGTCTACCAATAAAGGGGAAACTTGGAGATATGAGGCTGCGCAGCGTGCCCCATATAATTCTGTGAAGGAATATGCAATTAGTATACCTTTTAGTGGAACAATAGAAGTGAACGCCGGTGATTTTATCCGGCTGGCGGTGGGAAATACTGCAGGAGCAAAACCTATAACCTGCAAAATGTCTCGCGCCTATGGTCTTAGGGATTCTTACGGATTCACGCTTCAGTTTTATGATGAATAACCAAAATAGCCCATACAGGACTGCGTATTTGCTATTAAAAAACACTTACAGTGGTATGTGAGTGTTTTTGTTTTATGCAATAAGCATAATGTTTTCTTAAAAAACCACTTTTTTTGCTTTCTATTCCGTACTTGAATACTCTCAGGAGAATGGAAACCCAACAAAATAATCAATATAACCTAATCACTTTTTTTTTATTGTAACAACCTGTCCTCTCGAAATGACAACAAATTAGATCATATATTTAAACTAATCTTAAAAAATAATTATGGATTTTCCCGAAGCCATTGCAGGAGTATCCGGCAGAATTTCGACATTTTTTGACGAGAGAACAGGATAAAAGCAAAAGAACCAGACTACCTTGAGAAAGGGTATCCGTGTGGCTAAAGAGCACAACTTAGATTTGGAGAAAACCATATTGGAAGAAAATTAGACGGTAAATTTACTTGGGAAGATATAAAAGTTGCTTATTATTTCTTGGATGGAGACAGCTCTGGAGAAATAAAATCCGCCACAATAAAATATCCTAATACCTATACTTATCAATCGTTTTGTCATTCTGGACAATTAATAATTGCTGTTGGCCGTTTCTTGGCTTCTTTACATTTTTCCTAGGTGAAATAGTACGAAATACCATGCCTATCCAGTCTTGTTATATATGATGCCCTTTTGGGTCCTACCGAATAGACTAAATGATGATTTTAAGATAACAGCCATGAAAAAAGGTTAAAAAAATAGAAAGTTCATAAAATATCTTGAAGAGCTACAGCCTATTTTAAGTTTCCTTATTAATTAAAAAAAGAATATTAACATTTAAATTAGTTATTTGAACCTCCACGTTCTAAATATCCCAAAAACAACAAGAAAACCTAAGACAAAGAGGCAAATTCGGGAAAGTAGATCCCCCGATCTTACATAGAACGTCTTGCCCTCGTACAGCTTTATCTTGACAAAAAGGCTCGTTCGGTCTCCATAGAGTGTGCTTTCCTCTATCTCTCCCAGTGCATTGATATGGGCAGATATGCCACTATTCGCTGTCCTTGCTACTTCCCTTCTGTTCTCTATTGCTCTGAGACGCGCATAAGACAAAAGCTGACGGTGCCCCTGAGTTCTCCCCCACCAGGAATCGTTGGTAAGGATACCTAAAAAATTGGCACCCATGGAAACATATTCGGTAACAAATTCCCCGTATATACTCTCGTAGCATATAACCGGCGCTACAACTCCCTTGTTATGAAGATTTTTAAATATCTTTCTCTCTTTGTCTCTACCCAAAGAAATAACAGAACCGCCTAAATTGA
The DNA here is from genome assembly GCA_030263285.1 of Bergeyella sp. GTDB lineage: Bacteria > Bacteroidota > Bacteroidia > Flavobacteriales > Weeksellaceae > SZYB01. The sequence goes on along the minus strand of SZYB01000002.1, from coordinate 431,658 downwards.
GCATGGCATCACCCAAAAGCGGTTTTAGGACTTTCATGTACGGAAACAGCTCTACTCCTGGGACCAACTTGCCTTTGTGGTAGACCTCCACGGGATTTTGATGATCAATCTGTATCACCGAATTATAATGCGTTACCCATTTTTTGTCCGGAGTTTTGTAGGCGGTACCCGGGATCTTTTCTTTGTCCGTAAACATACGATGAGAAGAAATGCCCAAATCGAAAACGGCCCCTGCATGCTCGCCCAAAAAAGATCTTATACTGTCTAACAAAAGGCTTTTATCAAAATTGTTTTCCAAAAATGAACCACTCCCGGGAAGCGCCGTTTCCGGCGCCATATAAAAATCGACTTTTGTGTTTTGCCCCCTTGCCAACCCTAAAAGATCTCTTAGGATAGTCATACTGTCCTTTGTGTATTTCTCCGTATAGGGATCCAAATCCGGTTGTAGAAGAAGTACACGTACCTCGCCGCCTGCTGCAGACCTTCCCCTAAAAGTGTAGTATTTGTAAAGAGAAAGAAATAAAGGGAATGTAATGAGTGCTAAAACATACCCACTATTTTTTATCAGGGTCATTTTTTTTCTGTTCACTTGCCATATTCTGTAGGTATAAAATACCAAAACATTCACCACCAAAATCCAGAAACTCCCCCCTGTAGCGCCTAAAGTATCATACCACTGTATCATTTTGGGATATTCGGAAAACACATTGCCTAAATTGAGCCACGGCCAAGATAATTCCCAGGACAGATGAAATTTTTCGAATGCCATCCATATAGCTACAAAAAATACCATGCCCCAGTAGGTACCCTGCGTTTTCTTATACACGTAATAGGCCTGAAACACCACTGAATAAAGCACTGAATTGACCATTACGGGGAACAAAACAGCCTCCAAAGAATGATTTCCATCGGGATTTCTTGCGCCATAAAGCCATCCCGTGGTGACAATATTCCAGACTAAAAAACATAAATAGGACAAAGCAAAAATCACCCTTCCTTTTTTCTTAATTCCCGAAAATTGAGAAATTTCGTGCTCCATGAGAAGCAGAGGGACCAACGCAATAAATACAAAAAAAGGGACCCCGTACGTAGGCCAAGATACAGACAATAACAGAGCAGAAATAAGAGAGAGGAATATATACTTCATACAGGCTTTGATATCAAAAATCCCCCACAAAGATCTATGAAGAGTGATCTTTATCGGTTGAGTGCCTTTGCACGCTCTTGGGCAGAACGTATACCCCCTCCGATTATTTCGGAGAGTTTATTTTCTTTAAAATATTTCAGCGCCGCCTCTGTAATTCCCCCTTTGGAGGCAACGTCTTGAATGAGTTCTGCCAAAGATTTATCGGAACTATTGACAAGATGATAGGCTCCGAGCATGGTTTGGTTCACCAAAATTTTTGACAAATTTTCTTCGAAACCCATTTCCATCCCCGTTTTTATCATCGCTTCCATTATATAGTAGAAGTAAGCAGGTCCACTTCCCGAGATCGCAGCAAGACTATCCAAAAGCTTTTCGTCCTCCAGGTAAACCGATCTCCCTGTGGTAGCTAGCAAGCGCTCTATCTGAATGAGCCTCCGAAAAGAAACAGAAGACGTTGCAGTGTACCCCGTAATCCCCATCCCTATAAGGGTGGGGGCATTAGGCATGGCACGAACAACGAGCTCATGATCAAATGCTTTTTTTATCTTCTCTACGGAAATCCCTGCCATTATGGATAACAAAACGGCTTCTTTGGGAATTTTGAATGGAAGGTGCTCTGACACGTAGGAAAAATCTTGAGGTTTTATGGAAAGAATTACAATATCTGCGTACAGTTCTTTTACCTCAGAAAAAACAGAAACCTTGGACCCGGGGAAAAGCTTTGATATTCTTTCTTTTTTTTCTGGTTTCCTCACGATAAAATGAAGAGATTGAGGAGATAACTGCTCATACCCGAAAAACGACGCGGAAAAAGAAGTTCCCATTTTTCCGGCGCCCAATACCACTATATCCATACTCTTACCCTTTTTACAATTGCCTTATCGTAAGTGCAAAGCTACAAAAAAAGCCCAACTTCCCAAGAAATTGAGCCCACAACCCGTTTGACCAAAATAAGTTATGGGTTGTTCTCAACAGATACGAAAGACCTGCTGTTTGCTTTTTTTCTAAACACCACTTTGCCATCTACCAGTGCAAACAATGTATGATCCCTCCCCATTCCTACATTTTCTCCCGGATGATGCTGGGTACCTCTTTGTCTTACGATAATATTGCCTGCAACGGCCTCCTGACCTCCAAAAATCTTTACCCCTAATCTTTTGGAGTGAGATTCCCTGCCGTTTTTGGAGCTGCCTACTCCTTTCTTGTGTGCCATATCTTATCCTTATATTATTTCTTAAATATTTTAAACTCCTTACTATTTTTGGCGATCAGAACGTCTACCTCTTCATGGGTAAGGGTATCCTTGCCATATTTCTCTCTAAACCCTTTCCCCAAGGAGACCAAAACCGCTCTGTTTTCTTTTGACTGAGAGAGATTATGCTTTTTCAGATGATAATTTAACTCATAATCTTCACTGAAATTCACTTTGTTTTTTTTAACAATCCCTTCAGAAAATTTAACACAATCTGTGTTAAAGCTTCGATTATTATTTTTTTCATCAGTCTAAATTCTTTTTTAAAAGTCTTTCAAATTCTGCTTGGATTGCTATTTTAGAGTATTGTGATCCGAATTTGGATTCGCTTTGGGAGTTTCTTTCTTTTCACCTGACTTAGGAGGCGTTGCAAACTTAGCATCCGATTTAGGCTTTCTTTCCACTTTTTTCACAGTTTTTTTTGTCCCACCTTCAAACCCCGTGATTCCTGTGATCAGAATTTGTGTAAGAGGCTGTCTGTGACCATTTTTCACCTTGTAGCCTTTTCTTCTTTTCTTCTTAAAGACAATCACCTTATCTGCCTTTAGGTGATCCAGGATTTCAGCACTCACACTGATTCCTTGTACAGCTGGGGCGCCCACGGTGATAGATTCGTTCACAGTAAGGAGAACTTTGTCAAAAGAAACTTTATCCCCCCTCTCTCCCTGCAAACGATTCACATACAACCTTTGGTCTTGCTCAACTTTGTATTGAAGCCCTGCTATTTCTACAATTGCGAACATCGTTCTTGATTTTTATTGATGAAACCTTACCCATTTCGAGTGCGCAAATGTACAATAATTTTTTGTTATAAATGCGTCGTACAAAAATAATTCCGTCAAAAATCTTTTTTCTGATGCGCCAACAGGGATGTATTGATCTCCCGGACGAGGCGGGGACCCTCATAAATAAACCCTGTATACAACTGCACAAGGGAGGCTCCTGCTTCCAGTTTTTCCATAGCATCTCTAGCAGAATGTATGCCTCCAACGCCTATAATCGGGAAGGAATTTTTACTGTTATCGGACAAAAACTTTATTACCTCGGTTGCTCTGTTTTTTAATGGCTTTCCGGATAACCCTCCTTTCTGTGTTTTATTTTGGGATCTCAAGTCTTTTCTCTCCAGCGTGGTATTGGTTGCAATCACCCCCGCTATCTTGGTTTTCTCCACAATCTCTATAATCTCCAATAGCTGAGGGTTTGATAAATCGGGTGCGATTTTTAGGAGAATCGGCTTGGGAAAATTTTTCCTGCAATTATGATTCTGTAAAGAAATAAGAAGCTTTGTAAGCGGTTCTTTTCCCTGTAAATCCCTTAAGTTAGGCGTGTTGGGAGAACTTACGTTGATTGCAAAATAATCTACATAGGGAAAAAGTTTTTCAAAACAGACAATATAATCGTCCAAAGCTTTCTCGTTGGGGGTAATTTTATTTTTTCCGATATTCCCCCCCAACAGTATATTTCCTTTTTTTTTTAGGCGTTCTACCGCTGCCTCCACCCCCTCGTTATTGAACCCCATTCTATTGATAATTCCGCCATCCTCAATTAACCTAAAAAGCCTTTTTTTAGGGTTTCCCTCCTGTGGCTTGGGGGTAAGAGTACCTATTTCTACAAATCCGAAGCCCAGACGTGACAAGGCATGATAATATTTTGCATCTTTGTCAAAACCCGCAGCCAGTCCCACAGGATTCTTGAATTTAAGTCCAAAAACCTCCCTTTCAAGACTTTTGTCTTCTATAGATTGGGGAAATATCCGTCTTCTCAAAAAGGGCAAACGATTGACAAGCCGTAATAGAAACATGGCAAATCCATGGGCTTTTTCTGCATCCAGCAAAAAAAGAAAAGGACGGATAATTTTTTTGTACATCTTATCTTGCACCTTCGCTTTATTATCTAAATAATTCCCTGTACTGTATTCTCTATAGAATCGCAAAGATAGTAAAATTCCTGCTTTACCCGGCTGTATTCTTCCCGAGCGGGATCCCCCTCACCTATAAGTAAAACAAATAATGCCCCAAAACCCAAATTATCTGGCTAACCAAAAATCATTACTTTTGCCCATAACTTTTTAATCGCTACGGAAAGATGGCAAAGCAAGAAGATGTTTTTAAGAAAGTAATTTCTCATGCAAAAGAATATGGCTTTATTTTCTCCTCCAGTGAGATCTATGATGGACTCTCCGCCGTGTACGACTACGGACAAAACGGAACCGAACTGAAAAATAACATAAAAAAATACTGGTGGATGTCTATGGTACAACTGCACCGAAACATCGTGGGAATAGATGCCTCTATTCTCATGCACCCCACCACATGGGAGGCTTCCGGACACGTAAAGGCATTTAGCGATCCGCTTATAGATAACAAAGATTCCAAAAAAAGATTTCGTGCAGATGTTCTGATAGAAGAATACTGTGCCAGACTGGAGGAAAAAGCCCAAAAAGAAATAGGAAAAGCAAAAAAAAGGCTCGGAAAAGCGTTTGATAAAAAACGGTTCGAGACTACCCACCCAAAAGTTTTGGAATACAGAGGGAAACAACAGTCTATCCTTTCCAGAATGGCTCAGTCTCTGGAAAAAGAAAACCTGGAGGATATAAAGAAACTCATTGAAGAACTGGGAATAGCAGATCCTGACACAGGCTCAAAAAACTGGACAGAGGTGAGGCAGTTTAACTTGATGTTTGGCACGAAGCTGGGAGCCTCTACGGAAAATGCTACGGAGATCTACCTACGTCCGGAAACAGCACAGGGGATTTTTGTCAATTTCCCGAATGTGCAAAAAACCTCCAGACAGAGACTGCCTTTTGGGATTGCACAGATAGGAAAAGCCTTTCGAAATGAAATAGTAGCCCGCCAGTTTATCTTTCGGATGAGGGAGTTTGAACAAATGGAAATGCAGTTTTTTGTACCCCCGGGCACAGAGTTGATGTTTTATGAAGAATGGAAAGAAAAAAGAATGAAGTGGCATCTGGCACTTGGCTTGGGTAAAGAAAATTATAAATTTCACGATCACGAAAAACTCGCCCATTATGCAAATGCTGCTACAGATATAGAGTTTAGATTTCCTTTTGGATTCAAAGAACTGGAAGGCATCCACTCCAGAACCGATTTTGATTTAAGTGCCCATGAAAAATTCTCCGGAAAAAAATTACAGTATTTTGATCCAGAAAGAAACGAAAACTATGTGCCTTACGTTGTGGAAACCTCTATAGGGTTGGATCGAATGTTTCTCGCCCTTTTCTCTCACTGCCTTAAAGAAGAAACCCTGGAAGACCAGTCCGTCCGTACGGTTCTTTCCCTGCCTCCCGCTTTAGCCCCTTTCAAGGCAGCCATTCTGCCCCTTGTAAAAAAAGACGGACTTCCGGAATATGCAGAAGGCATCGTAAATGAGCTCAAATACGATTTTCCCATGTATTATGAGGAAAAAGACGCTATAGGAAAACGCTACAGAAGACAAGATGCTATAGGAACTCCGCTCTGCATTACCGTAGACCATAATTCACTAAAGGATCATACCGTCACTCTGAGAGACCGGGATACCATGAAACAGGAACGTGTAAAAACCGAGAACCTAAGAAAAATAATAGACGAAAAAGTCAATTTCCGCACTCTGCTTTCTAAGATTGAATAAGTTGACCTCTCGTTTTTCATTCCTGCCAACTACAGAAAAAGCGAAACTCTCTCCGAAATCTGAGGATATGCATCGCTTTAGGCTGCTTTGTTTAGCTTTTTTTGGCATCGTTTTGACATATGCATAGCTTTGCAGCAATTAAGAAATTTGACAACATCATTATTTTAAATAAAAAACATGGAAATTACACTCAAGATATTTCAGTTTATTTTAAGCATCTCCATTCTGGTAGGTTTGCATGAGTTAGGGCACTTCATCCCCGCAAGAATTTTTAAAACCCGAATAGAAAAATTCTTCCTGTTCTTCGATCCTTGGTTTTCGCTCTTCGCCATAAAAAAAATACAGGGAAAATGGAGATACAAGTTTTTCGCAAAAAATCAGCCTGTCACAAAAAAAGTTATAGAAAACGGAAAAGAAGCAGAAGTGCCTATAGATCTGAACAGCCTGCCGGACGATGACTGGAGAAAATCTCCTGAAAACACAAAATACGGTATAGGCTGGCTTCCACTGGGGGGCTATGTAAAAATTGCGGGCATGGTGGATGAAAGCATGAATCTAGAACAACTGAAAAAACCCGCCAAACCTTGGGAATTCAGATCCAAACCCGCTTGGCAAAGGTTAATTATCATGATGGGAGGGGTAACCGTGAATTTTTTTTTGGCGTGGGTGATTTATTCCGGATTATCTTATCTCCAGGGGGAAAGCTATATAGACCTCAGAAAATTCACTGATGGAATTTCTACGACAGAAGCGGCAAAAAAAATGGGTTTTAGGAATGGAGATAAAATTTTAGCCATAGACGGAAAGCCTGTAAAAAGCCTAGACAAAGCGCTGATCAATATATTTTTTGGCAAGGAAGTAGCTGTAGAGAGAACAGGAGAAATAAAGAAAATCAAGATAGATGATGAGGGAATTCTGGCGGTGATGAAACAAAACGAAGCCAAAAGGTACCTCTTTCCCAGACTTCCCCTGATCGTGGACTCCACAACGGAGAGCGCAAAGGCGGCAGGGTTAAAAAAAGGAGACCGAATCGTGTCCATAGACGGAGTAAAAATACAATTCTCGGATGAGGCTTTTCCCATTCTTAAAAAAAATTCCGGAAAGAGAATCCCGTTACGAATAAAGAGGGGGGAAGACGAGATATCAGTTGCTGCTCCGGTGGATAAAGAGGGTAGACTAGGGATTTTCTATATCTATAAAAAAAGTTTAGAGAACGTAACCACTACGGAAAAATATTCATTACCGGCTTCCATACCCAGAGGGCTGGAGAGAACCATAGGGGCCCTTACCATGCAACTGAAACAGTTTAAAATAATTTTTAATACAAAACTACAGGGATATAAAAGCGTGGGAGGACCTATAGCCATAGTAGGGGCTATGCCCGTAAAAAAAGGCCATCAGGGAGAGTTATCCGTGGACTGGGCTTTTTTCTGGGGATTTACCGCCATGTTCTCCGTTTGGCTGGCATTCCTCAACCTTTTGCCCATTCCGGGACTGGATGGAGGACACGTCATGTTTACCCTTTGGGAAATTGTTACGGGAAAACCTGTACCTCAGAAAGTTTTGGAAAACGCACAAACGATCGGGGTATTATTTTTGATGGGACTCATGCTGCTTATCTTCGGTAATGATTTATTTAAAATAATGGCAAAACATTTTTGATATTTCTTTGTAGAAAATGAAAAAAGCGGTTATATTTGCACCACTTAAATAAGGCTGATTCCTCCTTAGCTCAGTTGGTTAGAGCATCTGACTGTTAATCAGAGGGTCGCTGGTTCGAGCCCAGCAGGAGGAGCGGAGGATTTTACAGAAATGTAAAATCTTTTTTTGATTGCAACGTTTTATATTGCTAATTTGTGGAAGGAAATAAAAGTAAATATGCTTTCAAAATGTTTGATGATGGAATTTGTGAGACGCCCAAACTGATCTGATTTTACCCACTATTGTATTCCAGAAATATCAGATTTGCTGAATCGGTACTGCTATTTTTCCTATTCCGAATTTCCTATCTCTAATCCTAAACTAAATAAAAGAATTCAACTGTTGATTGAACAGAAAACAAATCTCTGATCATCAAATAAAATAAATGGTTCACTTTCAATCATAACAGAATACTAAATCAATAGCAAAATTTCTGTAAACTCAACGGGATTATTCTTCTCATTAACCATCTGTCCTGCAAGTTAGAACTGTTGTAAGAATATAGAATGAAGACACCTTAGGTAGTATATAATTCATCCTAAATATAAATATACACGTATACCGAATGTAAGTTATTGTTTATCAGAGTATACATTGCGTCTGTTTTAGATTATCAGGGTTGGCGTTTGCATAAAAGCAATATAGGTATTGGTACAAAAACCCCGCAGAAAACGCTCCGTGTCAATGGTCCGTACAGCTTTACCTGTGAGTTGAATGTAGGAGGAGACGACAGAACTACAGGCAGTGCCGGAAATAAAGAAGAAACATTGATTTCGCGAGGTCCAGATGCAGCATCCGTATGGAAACCCGTTGTAGCAGGTAGGAGGTCAAAGCATCCCTGCCTTTAATTTGTTTAGCACAGGGAGAGAACCTCAACGGTTCCATAAAACAACCCCATATTTAGACTGTCACACGCCTACACTGTATCTACAGCTACAGACGGAACATACTCATCAAGGCTTTATTTATTCAGAATTAGAGGAAAATTTCTAAGCGTAAGCTTTACTAACACCCAAAGCATAATAAGAGTTGATAGAAAAGAACGATTTTACGGGATATCCAACCCCCATGGGAAAGTTACGCTGGGAAAAATCCTGCTTGCACTGTAATCGTGGGTCAAATAGAGGTCACAAAAAACAAAACCTATACGTTTGACGTTGTGTCAAGGGGTGTTTTTAAGCAGGGAAAAACTTACGGTTCCCAAATAGGAACCGTAAGCCAGACTCACTATACCACGCCGTCCTCTCTGTTGGGAATACTGATGACTAAACCATAAATCATCTAAAAACAACCATTGATCTTTTGATCTTTCTTTTTTCTGTCCGCAAAAAAAACCAATAATCCAAAAAACTATCTTTTAGGTTCAAAAAAACCAGGGCTCTTTAATTTTATTCGGCGGTTCCTTTCGTACGGTACCTTGTATAAAATAGTTATATTTGTGCAGCAAATCAATAGTTTTGTTTTGTGAAGGGAAGAAAAAACAGCTTTTATTTTTACAACTAATTTATCGATGTTTGTCTTTGCCCAAATAGGGAGTGTAGGAATTAGTACGACAACCCACACAGAAAAAACCCCATGTAACCAACTCCGTACCACTACCGACGAACTGAACTTGGGTGGAGATGACAAAAGTGCAGGAAATAAAGGGGGACATACTCGTCTCATCGGGAAGAAAAGGCCTTGCTCTCAAAATGGGATGATTTAACCAGGATGCCTTGGCAAAGCTTGACAGCAGATTCAGAAGTTCGAAAACCCAGACATCTTATTTAGAACAGGTGGAAGAGAAACCGCAACATTTCTCTAAAATATCTACCAAAAATGGCAAGTATTTCCGTGAATGAGGATAATTCTAAAAATTACTGTCAATGTATAAGGTTTTTATCAGATTTATTCTACATCTTCCTTGATTTGAGTACAAATTCAAGTGATCAAAAGGGAGGTGCGGCAAGGTTTAAAGTATTCGTTAATGATAAATTGCGGCTACTGAACAAAACTTCTTCTGAGGGAGGAAACGAATACGAATACTACTACGGGGATATTTCTAAAAGAGGAATATGGTGCGTTTTACCGCTTCGCGTGGTATGAAGTATAGCATGGATAATTCCATTTTCCATAGCTTATTTTAGAAGCAGTTTATGAAAATTTTATACGAATTGAACTTCTCAGATATAAAAAACCGGTGAGGAAACTCTCCGTGGTGTGCGTACGTTCTTTACCAAACTAATAAACAAGGCAAGAGGTAAAATAATTACTCCTGCCTTGTTTTTGTTACTTTGACCTGAGATAATCTAGTTTTTTTCATTTTTATTTATCTGGTAAACAGCATCTCTCTATACTTGGTAAGTGGCCATAGCTCATCATCTACCATCATTTCTAGATTGTCTGCGGCTTCTCTTATTCCATCAAATAAAACTTTTACCTCATTACAATAAACCTCCGCTTGTTTTTGTGCATCAGTAACGGATTTTGCCTTTGCTTTGGCGATCAAAAGCTGATCCACCCCCTGTTTTATGACAGAAACTTTTTTTGAAATTTCTTCTATTATCTCTATTTGTTCTTTTGCCAAAGACCTATACTCTTCTTTGTCCCCAAAAATATCTTTCAATCCTTTTACATTGTCTATAAGTCTATTCTGATACCTGAGCGTGGCGGGTATTATGTGGTTTCTGGCAATATCCGCCAAAACTCTAGCCTCTATATCTATTACCGTAGAATATTTTTCCAACTTGATTTCGTTTCTCGCTTCCATCTCTCTGCGAGAATAAATACCCAATTCCTCATAAAGAGAAACAAATTGAATATCCATTTCTCTTTTAAGCGCTTCCGGGGTAGTTTTTAGATTACTCAACCCCCTTTTTTTCGCTTCTTTTTCCCATTCTCCCGAATAACCATCTCCCTCAAATCTTATGTTTTTTGATTGTCTGATATATTCTCTCAGTATATTAAAAATAGCCTCGTCTTTTTTCAGTCCCCTTTTATCAATAAGCGTGTCTACTTCTTTTTTAAAAATTTTCAGCTGCTTTGCCACAATGGCATTCATAACAGTCATGGGCTCTGCACAGTTTGCCTGTGAACCTACGGCCCTTATCTCAAATTTGTTTCCCGTAAAAGCGAAAGGAGATGTCCTGTTTCGGTCTGTGTTATCCAGCAAAATCTCAGGTATTTTGCCTACCACATTGAGTTTTAGCTCTGTCTTTTCCTCTGGCGAGAGTTTTCCGTCTCTCACTTTTTCCAACTCGTCCAAAACTTCGGAAAGCTGACTTCCTATAAATGCAGAAATGATGGCCGGAGGCGCTTCGTTCGCCCCCAAACGATGATCATTACTGGCAGAGGCTATACTTGACCTTAAAAGATCTGCATAATCGTGTACCGCCTTTATGGTATTTACAAAAAATGTGAGAAACTGCAGATTCTTTTTGGGATTTTTACCCGGACTGAGAAGATTCTCCCCTGTGTCGGTACTTAAAGACCAGTTGTTATGTTTTCCGCTTCCGTTTACCCCTGCAAAAGGTTTCTCATGAAGAAGAACCTGAAAATGATGTCTGCTCGCCACCCTTCCCAAAAGATCCATAAGCAACGAATTGTGATCTACTGCAACATTAGCTTCCTCAAACATAGGTGCAAGCTCAAACTGATTGGGCGCTACCTCATTGTGTCTAGTCGTTACAGGAATCCCCAGCTTCATACACTCTACCTCTAATTCTTTCATAAAATTCATAGCGCGTGTAGGAATCGAGCCAAAATAGTGATCATCCAGCTGCTGACCCTTGGCCGGAGCGTGCCCCAAAAGGGTTTTCCCGGTAAGCACCAAATCAGGTCGGGAACGCTGAAGGGATAAATCAATGAGGAAATATTCTTGCTCCCACCCCAGAGTAGGGATTACCTTTGTCACATTCTTATCAAAAAAAGACCTACATATATCCGTAGCTGCCTCATCTACAGCATTTATAGCCTTTAAAAGCGGAGTTTTATAATCCAGTGTCTCGCCCGTATAGGAGATAAAAATAGAAGGAATACAGAGTGTAGTGCCCATAATAAAAGCAGGAGAAGTGGGATCCCATGCAGTATACCCTCTGGCTTCAAAAGTATTTCTTATCCCACCATTGGGAAAAGAAGAAGCATCCGGTTCTTGCTGTATGAGCATATTCCCGCTGAACCTTTCTATGGCATCCCCTCCCCCTATAGGAGTAAAAAACGTGTCATGCTTTTCTGCAGTAGAACCCGTAAGGGGCTGAAACCAATGAGTATAATGCGTGACCCCTTTGGATAACGCCCAATCTTTCATGGCCACCGCTACCTGATCTGCAATATATCTTTGGATTTTTGTGCCCTTTCTTATCGCATCTCTTATAGAGTGAAAAGCCTCTTGCGTGAGATATTCTCTCATAGTGTTTTCAGAAAATACATTCTGACAAAACAACTCCGATAACTTTTTGGGTATCTCTACTTTATTTTCTCTTCTATAATTCCTAAAAGGAAGCTCAGATAAAACTTTGAATCTTAATAACGACATATACTTCTTGAGATGTTATGGCGCAAATATATATACTCATACAATATACCACAAAAAAACAGGGGATATTAATACAAATTTTAATATTTCAACGGCATCCCCCCACACACAAAGTATATAATCCATTTACCATTTCTTTTTTTTTCTCTTTTCTTCGAAAAAATCTCGTAAATATCTCAGACTGTCCGTTTCTAAAATCCCCACCTCTATCTTTGTTTTTGGATGGAGAGAAAGTCTCTTTTCCATAAAACCTCTTTTTTTGTCTCTGGCTCCTATTATTACCCTCGAAATCTGAGACCAATACAAGGCTCCGGCGCACATCACACAAGGTTCCAACGTTACATACAGAGAACATCCTGTAAGATATTTCCCCCCTAAAAATTCTGATGCAGAAGTTATCGCCTGTATTTCGGCATGTGCTGTAACATCATTGAGCATCTCTGTAAGGTTATGAGCTCTGGCAATAATCCTGTTATCCCGTACCACTATGCACCCCACAGGCACTTCTTCTTTTCCCTTTGCACACTCCGCCTCTTGGAGAGCCTCTTTCATAAAACGAATATCATCTTTCATGTTAAAAAAGAAAATTGTTTTTTATAAAACCACGATATCTACAATATTTAATCTGCTTCTCTTTCAGTGAAAGAACCTATAAAACAATATCCCACTTCTCATCTTTTAAGACTTTAAGAGTACCTTTTTTTTAATTCATCCACAAAAAAACAGACCCAAATTCATTTAAGACATAAACATACCGGCATTATCGTTATACCCTAACGGATCTACACAATTGACGAACGAACTGGGTAATAGGAGGAAACAGAAAGCACTTCGGTAGACCAATGGAAAAATCATACAATGAAGTGATCGGAATTCGGACAAACAGTAAACTTCCCTCATTATACCCAAATTTAATTTTAAAGAAAAAACTGTAGCAATAAAACTTTCATACAATTGACTTACAAAGTAAAGCAAGTTTTTGGCAGGCTCTGAAAAACATATTTTTATTCTTTACATTTGTGGAAAATCAAGTCGTTTTTAATAGATTCTTACAATATAACGATTCAAAAAAATCAAAAATTTTATGAGAACGAAACTTTTTATTCCTCTCTTCATGTGTCTTCTCACCTACGGAACATGGGCACAAGACAATATAACATCTCAGCAGGACAATGACAAGAAAACCTGGTATCATAAGAGTTATGAAAAGACTAAGGTATACGGAATCGGAACCCAAGAGGCCTATCAGTTTCTAGAATCAAAAGGGTTAAGTCCACAAAAGGTAACCGTAGGGGTGCTGGACAGTGGAGTGCAAATAGATCATCCCGGGCTGTCCCCAAATATCTGGACCAATTCAAAAGAAATCCCGAATAACGGTATAGACGATGACAAAAACGGCTATGTAGATGACGTGCACGGATGGAATTTTCTAGGTAACAATAAAGGGGATGTCGACGAGGATACTATGGAGGTGACCCGAGTGGTAAAAAAATATCAGTCTGTTTTTGAAAGTGCAGATTCTCTGCAAAATAAGATTCAAAGAGAAAAAATGCCAGAGGAGTATGAAATGTACAAGAAATCAAAGGAAATATTTGATGAAAAAAAACAGAAAGCCAAAAATAATTACATAACATTTTTTAGACTCAAAAATTTAATCCCCAAAGCTGTTTCCCTGTTACAAAACAAAAATCTCACTCCGGAAACCTTAATTGCCGTGAAAATAGGGAATGTGAAAGATGCAGTGTCACTCAATTTATTACAGAGCGTTTTGGAAAACGAAGAAATGAAAGGGAAATCTCCGGAAGAGGTAAAAAAGTACTTGGAAAAGGAGGTAGAAGAACCTTACAGACATTATAAAACTCAGTATACCCAACAATATAACCTGGATTTTGATCCCCGAAAAGAGTTGGTGGGGGATAACGAAAATGACTATGGCGAAAAAATCTACGGAAACAATCACTATGAAGGCCCCGACGCTCTCCACGGAACTCACGTGGCAGGGATAATTGCGGGAGTTCCTAACAAAGAAGAAAAAGATCAGTACGGAGTGGCTTATAAAGTGGCCAAAATCATGTCTGTAAGAACGGTACCCAATGGAGACGAAAGAGACAAAGATGTAGCGAATGCCATAAGGTATGCGGTAGACAACGGAGCCAAAGTAATCAATATGAGCTTTGGGAAACCCGTATCCCCTGGGAAAAAACATGTTTGGGAAGCTCTTCGGTATGCCGAAAAAAATAACGTACTCCTCGTAAAAGCCGCGGGAAATGAAAATGAAAATTTGGACAAAAATGCATACTACCCAATAAATTTCCTCTCTCTGGAAGACAAAAAACCGTTTGTCAGCAATGTCATCATAGTAGGAGCCAGTACTGACACTTCGGATTCTCTGAAAGCCTCATTTTCCAACTACAGTGACATAAAGGTTGATGTATTTGCCCCGGGACAAGAAATCTATTCTACCGTTCCCAAAAACCAGTACAAATACCTGCAAGGCACCTCTATGGCTTCTCCCATAGTAGCAGGGGCTGCAACTGTATTACTCGCCTATATGCCTACGCTCACCCCGGCAGAAATTATAGAATCGCTTGTGATGACCGTAAATAAACCAGGAGTGAAAACAGCCGAGAAAGAAGGAAAATTAAGTTTTAGTCAACTCTCCAGATCCGGAGGCATTATAGATCTAAAAAAAGCAGCAGAATATGCTTATACCCATTTTTATAGCAAAACAAAAAAAATCAGTCCCCAAAAAATACGATCCAAAAGGACGAGAAGGGGAAGGGTTACAAAAAATTAGGAAAAGGGCTATCTTTGCCCCGTGGTAAAAATAGGCTCTATAACACTTCCGGAGTTTCCTTTGCTGCTAGCTCCTATGGAGGATGTAAGTGATCCTCCTTTCAGGAGATTATGCAAGATGCACGGAGCAGATCTTATGTATTCGGAATTTATTTCTTCTGAAGGGCTTATACGGGAGGCCGTAAAAAGCAAAAAGAAACTTGATATTTTTGATTACGAAAAGCCCATAGGTATACAGATCTTTGGGGGGGATGAGGAGGCCATGTCGCTCTCTGCAAAGATTGTGGAAGCTGTACAGCCAGATCTGGTGGATATAAATTTTGGCTGTCCCGTAAAGAAAGTCGTCTGCAAAGGAGCGGGTGCGGGGGTGTTAAAAGATGTTTCGCTTATGGTGAGACTCACCAGAGCGGTAGTGCGGTCCACTGATTTGCCGGTTACCGTAAAGACTCGGTTGGGTTGGGACGCCGAGTCTGTCAATATAGAAGAAGTGGCTCTGAGACTACAAGATGCAGGGATACAGGCGCTAACCATACATGCAAGGACAAGGGCACAGATGTATAAGGGCGAATCCGACTGGAACTATATAAGCCGTGTAAAAGAAAACCCTAACATAGAAATCCCCATTTTCGGAAACGGAGATGTAGACTCTCCGGAAAAGGCTTCGGTCTACAGACAAAAATACGCATGTGACGGAATCATGATAGGGAGGGCTGCAATAGGCTATCCATGGATATTTAATGAGATTAAGCATTTTTTTAAAACAGGAAATGCGCTTTCTAAACCGAGTATTGAGGACAGACTAAATGCTGTAAAGAACCATGCACTATGGAGTATGGAATGGAAGGGAGAGCATCTCGGTCTTATAGAAATGAGACAACATTATGGCAATTATTTTAGGGGAATCCCACATTTTAGAGAATACAGAAAAAAATTTCTGGAAATGTGCTCCTTTTCTGAAATGGAAGATCTCATCCAAGAAATTAGGATACAAGAAAGGAAGATGTTTTGCTAAGATTAAACTCTCTGGAAAATATGCTAAAGGCAGACTGTATATGTAAAACTTACGACTCCGGAAAAAAAACAGCACTTGAGAATTTTTCTCTTGAGATTTCGGCTTCTTCCATCTGCGGTCTTTTGGGCCCCAATGGGGCAGGAAAGACTACTTTTTTGCGTATCCTAAATCAAATTTTGTCTCCCGATTCTGGCCATATCACTATAGAAGGAGAACCCCTGAGCCCTAAACATATAAAAACGGTAGGATATATGCCGGAAGAGAGAGGGCTGTACAAAAATATGTCTATAGGAGAACAGCTTGTTTATTTTGGTGCTCTAAAAGGGATGAATAAACAGGAGGCAAAAAGAGAAGCAAAAAAATGGTTTGATCTTCTAGAAATGGAACTTTGGTGGAAAAAAAAAGTAGGCGAGCTCTCCAAGGGCATGGCACAGAAAGTACAATTTGTGGTTACGGTACTGCATCGCCCTACACTTCTTATTTTTGACGAACCTTTCTCTGGATTTGATCCCCTAAATGCAAATGTTATCCGAGACCAAATACTCAAGCTCCGAGATCAGGGGTGTACCATCATCCTTTCTACCCACCGAATGGAAAGCGTAGAGGAACTTTGTGATTCTGTTGTTCTGGTTCACCATGCGCATAAAATTCTGGACGGAAAATTGCGAGAGATTCAAGATCAGTACAGACAAAATATATACCGCATACATCTCTCTTCTGTAGAGCCTCTCCTGCTAAAAGAATTCATGTTAAAATATAAAACACATCACATAACTGCTAAAAATGACATCTGTTCTTTTGAAATCCATGAAGTCGTCAATCCCAACAAAATTTTAAGTGACCTGCTGAAAGTAGGGAGTATTATTTCTTTTCAAGAGAAAATTCCCAGTATGAACGAAGTTTTTATTCGGGCCATAAACTCTAAAACCCAGACATGAAATCACAACCTCTTCGAACCATTTTACTGATAACCAAAAGAGAATTTCTCACACAGGTTCGCAGAAAATCTTTTATCATTCTTACTCTGCTAGGTCCTTTTATGGTAATAGGTTTCGGGGTTCTTGTTGCATTTTTATATTCCTCAAACAATTCTACTGCTCATGTAAAAGTAGTAGAGTCCTCCTATAGTTTTCCTTACGGTAAACTCTCTAAAGAAAAAGTCATCTATTTTCCCGCTACCCCCCATGAAACAAAAAATTTTAAGTCTCTTCTTTTAAAAGACAGTGCCAACGCCTTTCTTTTTTTACCTGATATAGAAAAGACTACGGCAGAAGATATTGAGAAGCAAACTGAAATTTGGGTACGAAAAAAACTCAATATAGAGCTCAAAAGACAGATTTCCGGTGATCTGAAAAAAATTCTGCAACAGAAAAAAATAAAGTCTTTACACCTCACCGAAGATCAGATAAAAGATATAGACAAAGATGTTACGGTAGAGATAAAAAGCATTGACAATACAGAATCTACAGACTCAGAGCTTTCTTTTCTTATAAAAAGTATACTCGGCATGGTACTGATGTATGTAGTTTTTATGTTTATTGTCATCTATGGTGTAAGAATTATGAGAAGCATACTGGAGGAAAAAAACAATCGGGTGGTAGAGATTATCGTCTCCTCAGTACCACCTTTTCATCTCATGACAGGGAAGATATTGGGGGTTACAGGTGTGGCGCTCACTCAATTTTTCGTTTGGATTTTTATCAGTCTGATTGCTGTGTTTGCCTTCAATATAAAATTCTTGGAACAAAAAAATATTCCGCTGAATTCCGCAGAGAGATCAATTGATATTACTAATATTCAGCAAGGTATCATGGAGATTTCTCATGGACTTCTTGAGCTAAATGTAGTACTTATTATTTTTGTGTTTGTGGTATATTTTTTACTGGGCTACCTGTTTTACAGCTCTCTTTATGCCGCCATAGGCTCTGCGGTAGAAAACGAAACCGAGACACAGCAATTTACAATATTTGCCATACTTCCTCTGATGATAGGAATTTATGGCAGTCTTACCATTGCCAAAAATCCGGAAGGCACGGTATCTTTTTGGCTCTCCATGATCCCTTTTACTTCTCCTGTGGGCATGGTTGCCAGAATACCTTTTGGTGTACCTACGTGGGAGCTTTTGCTTTCTCTTTCCCTTCTTCTTTCCTCCACTCTCATCATGGTTTATATAGCAGGAAAAATCTACAAAACAGGCATTCTGAGGTACAGCCACAAAACTACCCTAAAAAATCTTTTTTCCTGGATGAAAAAATAAAAAAAACAAAAAAAGAACCTTGTTACGAGATTCTTTTTTTGTTTTCAATTGGGTCCTTCCTTATAAAGGGCTTCTGTCCGTTTACCCTACTACTTTTTTTACTGTAGCCCCTATGTCTGCAGGCGAATCTACCACGTGAATGCCACTTTCTCTCATTATGGACATCTTCGCTTGGGCCGTATCCTCTGCCCCTCCCACAATGGCACCCGCGTGTCCCATCGTTCTCCCCTTGGGAGCGGTCTGTCCCGCAATAAAACCGATTACGGGTTTTTTTGACCCGCTTTTTTTATACCAACGGGCAGCTTCCGCCTCCAGGTTCCCACCGATCTCCCCTATCATCACTACCGCTTCTGTCTGCGGATCATCAATAAATAATTCCAATGCCTCCTTCGTTGTGGTACCAATAATAGGGTCTCCACCAATCCCTACCGCGGTAGATATCCCAAAACCTGAACGTACCACCTGATCTGCTGCCTCGTAGGTAAGTGTACCCGATTTTGACACAATACCTATTTTCCCTTTTTTGAAAACAAAACCCGGCATAATACCTATTTTTGCTTCGTCTGAAGTGATTATCCCCGGACAGTTTGGTCCTATGAGAGTGCAATCTTTACCTGAAATGTAGGACTTCACCTTCACCATGTCTGCTACCGGGATGCCTTCCGTGATCGCCACAATCACCTTAATTCCTGCCGCCGCTGCCTCCATAATGGCGTCTGCGGCAAAGGCAGGGGGAACAAATATAATACTTACGTCTGCTCCTGTCTCTTTAACCGCCTCCGCAACAGAATTAAATACGGGCCTGCCAAGATGCTCGCTCCCGCCTTTGCCTGGAGTCACCCCGCCCATTACCTGCGTGCCATACTCTATCATCTGACCTGCATGGAAAGTGCCTTCATTCCCCGTAAATCCCTGTACAATTACCTTAGAATCTTTATTTACTAATATTGACATAGTTCTCTTTGTTTGGTTTTAATTTTGTTTAAGCTTTTTCCCTAGAAACATCCGGGCGTAAAAGTACGACTTTTGGTCCAAATTTCTGTCTATTATGACTTTTCTCAAAACTAGAGTTTCTTAATTTTTATTTGTCCCCTCAAATAGTCTCTATAATTCTGTGCAACAGTCCCAAGATAAGTATCCTTCTTCAGATCACTCATTACCCCCGTTTTTGCCAAGAGGACCGTCCCTTTTTCAATTCGTGTACCTGAAGCAATGCCTACCTGCCCCCATATGGTTACCTCGTCTTCTATGTCACAACAACCTGCAATTCCCACCTGGGAAGCAATAAGTACTCTTTTCCCAATAACCGTATCGTGACCTATTTGTATCTGGTTATCCAAAACAGACCCCTCGCCTATTATGGTAGATGAGGTTACCCCTCTGTCTATAGAACACAAATTTCCTATTTCTGCATAATCCTCAACCACCACATTACCCACCGAGCAAAGCCTATCAAAACTTTCCTTCTTTTTTCTATAATAGAACGCATCGCCCCCCAGAACGGTCCCCGACTGTATAACCACATGATCTCCTATAAGTGTTCCTTCTCCTATCACTACATTTGAGCCAACACGACAGTTCTCTCCCACTCTTACATTTTTCTCCAAAACTGCTGTAGGATGAATCTGCGAGCCTCTCCCCACCACAGGATCTTTTGCCGATTCTACGTTCTGTCTTTGATAGAAAAACCAATTGATTTTGTTAAAATCTTTAAAAGGGTCTTTGGATATAATAAGAGCCTTACCCTCCGGGCAGCCGACCTCTTTATCTATCAAAATAACACTTGCCCTGGAAGAGAGAGCCTTGTCATAATACTTAGGATGATTTGCAAAAACAATATCCCCTGGCTCTACCCTGTGAATTTCATTGGCACCCAACACGGGAAAATCCTTATCTCCCACATACCGGGCATCAATGAGCTTCGCTATGCTGCTTAAGGTCTCTGGTTTACTAAAAATCATTAGGACAGAATAACATAACACTAGAGGGGTATATACTCCGAAAACTGCTCACGAGGTAGAACCGGAAAATCATTTTACCCGTTCCACATAAGAGCCGTCCTCTGTACTTACCTTTATTTTATCCCCGGGTTCTATAAAAAGAGGAACCATCACCCTGGCACCCGTCTCCACTATCGCGCTTTTGAGTGCATTAGTAGCGGTATTACCCTTTACTCCTGGATCTGCTTCTGTTACTTCTAGAAAAACCGCAGAAGGAATTTCTACCGACAAAGGCGTCTCATCCTCCTCCTTAAGAATAATGGTAACCTCCTCTCCCTCTTTCATGAATTGTGAATTTTCCACCATTTCTTTTTCTATATAAATCTGCGAATAATCATCATTATTCATGAAGTGAAATCCATGCTCATCATCGTACAAATACTGAAATTTTCTTGTGATTACTTTCACTTCGTCTATTCTGTGACCTGCCGAAAAAGTATTATCCACCACTTTCCCACTGGTAACAGATTTTAGTTTGGTACGAACAAAGGCGGGACCCTTACCGGGTTTTACATGTAAAAATTCTATTACCTTGTAAATGTCATTGCCGTACTTGATGCAAAGACCTTTTCTAATATCTGATGTAGTTGCCATTATCTTTTATGTTAATCTTTTCCTGTTCCGTATCCTCTCACGATTCCTCTTGGGGAATTTTTTATAAATTCCAGAATTTCATCTCTCTCCAAAGTAGGGAGCATTTCTTTCTCTATTAACTCTAGCGCCTGAGAAACGTTGAGTTTCATCTGAAACAAATACCTGTATACCTTCTGAATTTCAAAAATTTTCTCGTTGGTGAAGCCCCTTCTTCTCAGCCCTACTGAATTTATCCCCGCATAACACATTGGTTCTCTGGCCACCTTTACGTAGGGCGGAATATCTTTTCTTACCAGTGTACCGCCGGAAATCATTACGTGTTTACCGATCTTACCAAACTGGTGTACGGCACTTAACCCCCCCATCACGGTATAATCTCCAATTTCGGCATGACCCGCAATCCCGCATCCGTTGACAATAATTACATGATCGCCCAAAACACAGTCGTGTGCAATATGCGAAGTGGCCATAATTAGGCAATTTTTTCCCAGTTTTGTATACCCCAATGCTTTGGTTCCCCTATTGATAGTGACACATTCCCGAATCGTAGAATGATCCCCAATAATGACCCGCGTATCTTCTCCATCAAATTTCAAATCCTGGGGAATAGCAGATATTACCGTTCCGGGGAATATCCGACAATTCTTTCCTATTCTTGCCCCATCCATAACCGTTACGTTAGGACCTATATAAGTGCCTTCCTCTATCACTACATCTCCGGAAATCATAGAAAAGGGCTCTATTGTAACATTTTTTCCTATTTTCGCCCGTTTGTCTACTACCGCTAACTGGTGAATCATGCGCGTTGTTACTTGTTTTTTGCTACTTGTGCCATGAGCTCTGCCTCCACTACAACTGCCTCCCCCACGTATCCGTACCCCTGCATATGAACAATGCCTCTCCTAATGGGTTCTATAAGCTCGATCTTGAATATCAACGTATCTCCTGGAACCACTTTTTTTTTGAATTTTACCTTGTCTATCTTTACGAAATAGGTAGAATAATTTTCCGGATCTGGCACATTAGCCAAAACCAATATACCTCCCGTCTGTGCCAACGCCTCAATCTGAAGTACACCCGGAAAAACGGGTTCTTTAGGAAAATGACCAACAAAAAAAGGCTCATTCATGGAAATGTTCTTAAGACCTACAACATGCGTATCCGAAAGTTCAAAAATCTTATCAATAAGCAAAAAGGGAGGTCTGTGAGGAAGCAACCTCATGATTCCGTTGATATCGTATAAAGGTTCCCTGGTCCAGTCCAGTTCCGGAACATTTTTCTTTTTTTGGAGCTTCCACTGTCTGTTAAGCTTTTTGGCAAATTGAGTGTTTATGTAGTGTCCCGGCTTGTTTGCGATCACTTTTCCCTTGATTTTTACCCCTACCAACGCAAGATCCCCTATCACGTCTAGGAGTTTATGTCTCGCTGCCTCATTGGGATATTTTAATGTGAGATTATCTAAAATCCCATTCGGACGAATAGACACCTCCTCTTTACCAAAAGCTTTTTTTAGTTTTTCGGAGATTTCGGGGGTCAGTTCTTTGTCTACGTAAACAATCGCATTGGATATGTCCCCTCCCTTGATAAGACCCGCATCCAAAAGCATTTCCAACTCATGTAAAAAGCTGAAAGTTCTCGCACTAGAAATCTCGGTTTTAAACTCAGAAATATCTTTGATATAAGCATTTTGAGTGCCTAAAACCTTTGTCCCAAAATCCACCATAGTGGTCACCTCATAGCGATCCGAAGGAATAATGGTAATCTCTGAGCCTGTAGTACTGTCTGAATAACTCAACACTTCTTTTATGACCAAATACTCCCGAGCCTGATTTTGTTCTACTACGCCCACCTTCTCTATCGCTTCCAGGAAGAACCGTGAGGATCCGTCCAATATGGGAGGCTCAGAACTGTTCATTTCCAATATGGCATTATCTACATCACAGCCCACTAATGCTGCCAAAACATGCTCGCACGTATGTATCTTTACCCCTAACTTCTCCAGCGTAGTCCCACGCTCGGTGTTACTTACGTAGTTCACATCTGCCTCCACCTGTGGATGCCCCTCCAAATCTGTGCGCACAAAAACAAACCCCGTGTTCTCTTTGGCCGGCTTTACCGTGAGGGTCACCTCCTTGCCCGTATGCAAACCTATCCCCGATAATCTCGCCTCTTTTTTTAGTGTTTTCTGTTTGTCACTCATGAGCTTTCAGACTATTTTTTTCTATTCTGTCTACTCTCTTTACTATCTGGGTAAGATTTCTGAAGTGTACATAATTTTTCCTAAAATCATTGGCAGCAAATGCAGGAGAACCGTAGACAATCTCTCCATTGGCAAGATTATTATTCACACCACTCTGTGCCTGAATCTTTACTTTATTTCCTATTTTTATGTGTCCTACAATACCCACCTGACCCCCAATTTGGTTCCAATCCCCGAGGGTAGAAGATCCTGCTATCCCCGTCTGTGCAGCAATAACGTTATTTTTCCCGATCTTTACGTTGTGTGCGATCTGTATAAGATTATCAATCTTCGATCCCTTACCTATCACGGTAGATCCTATGGTAGCTCTGTCGATAGAGCAGTTTGACCCGATCTCTACCTCGTCCTCTATAATCACATTTCCCAACTGCGGGATTTTCTTAAATCCCTCCGGGGTAAGCTGAAAACCAAAGCCATCACCTCCAATAACACTATTAGAATGAATCACACAATTATCCCCTATCCTACAATAATCATATATTTTTACACCAGAATCTACCTTACAATTCTTTCCTATTCTTACCCCCTTACCTATGTAGACCTGAGGATAAATCAAGGTACCCGTACCCACTTTGGTCTTTTCTGAAATATAAGCGAAAGCGCCAACATAGACCCCTTCTTCTATTTGAGCATTTTCATGAATAAACGCGCCCTGCTCTATTCCGGTTCTTCTCTCCTGAGAAGCCTGATAAAGGTGCATAAGCCTCTGAAAAGAAGGGTAAGCATCTTCCACCACGATAAGAGTAGGATTGTAGGATTTACCCGTTTTGACAAATCTTTTTGAAACAATGACAACAGAGCATTTCGTCTCTTCTAAAAAACGCTCAAACCTGTCTTGATCTATAAAAGAAAGACACCCCTTCTCCCCCTCCTCTATAGGAGAAACCCCTGTAATGAGCGTATTCGGGTTTCCTATTATCTCCCCACCTATATATTCGGCTATCTGAGATGCACTATACTCCATACTTCTGCAAATATAGAAAAATCCCCAAGAAACACACTCCCCCAGTTTTTTGAAACGAATTATGAGATTTCTCTCGGATAAATCAAGATATACTTTTCCGTACAAGAACCGATGGACCCCGCCAAAACCTGTTGGCTTGAGTGATCTATACAAACCCTTTCTCCCTCTTTGGTGAGCAAAAAAATAGGATCCCTATCTTTGTGATAGGGAATAAATTTCCTGAATACTTCTCCCACCAAAAACCCTCCCTCTTCTGTACAAAACAATTGATTGGTGAGTGCTATTTTCTCCTCTATGATTTCTCTAGAAAAAGGGGTAGAGGCCATTTCGGTTTTAGAAAATTTTCTCTCTATAACCGATCTACACAAATAGGATAAAATAAAATCAGGATGAGTCTGCCATGTTTTTACCGCCTGAAGGATATCTGTGTCATCTAGCCTGGTAAAAACTTCTAAGGTCTCTTTCTCAAAAACATCAAAGTTTTCTCCACATAAAAAATAGGCCAAATTCTTTCCTGCGTCAAGGGGTTCCCCTTTTTTTGCCAAAAATTGTGCTCTCTGGATAATGCTCACCAAAAGGTGTTCTCCCAATATCGCTGTCTTATGATAATAAACCTGCCAATACATAAACATCCTCGCAGACAAAAAACTTTCTATTGAATAAATTCCTTTCGCATCCACTACCAGCTCATCATGAGAAACGTTGAACATAGAGATGATTCTCATGGTATTGATATTTCCTTCCGAAACCCCTGAGTAAAAACTATCTCTTTTTAAATAATCCAGTCTGTCCAGATCCAGTTGGGAAGAAATAAGCTGGTTAAAAAATTTTCTGTGGTATTTCCCCATAAACATTTCCAAAGCCGTAGACAATTTGCCCTCAAAAAACTCATTGAGCTTCTCTATAAAAATAAGAGAAAGCTTTTCATGGTGACAACCCTTTACC
Source organism: Bergeyella sp. (assembly GCA_030263285.1). Taxonomy (GTDB): domain Bacteria; phylum Bacteroidota; class Bacteroidia; order Flavobacteriales; family Weeksellaceae; genus SZYB01. The sequence goes on along the minus strand of SZYB01000002.1, from coordinate 406,587 downwards.
AATTTATTCTCTAGTGCATGAGAAAAAGGTCCATGTCCTAAATCATGCATTAATATAGCCAACAATGCTGCCTCCTCTTCCTGAGAAGAAATTTTCACCCCCTTATGCTTGAGACTCTCCAGCGTCACAAACATAAGATGCATGGCGCCCAAAGCATGCTGAAATCTGGAATGCGTCGCACCTGGAAAAACCAGATGGAGAAGCCCTGTCTGTGAAATCCTTCTAAGTCTCTGGAAATAAGGATGCTCCATAACATCAAACAAAATGTCATACGGTACCTTTATAAATCCATAGACCGGATCACTTATTATCTTTAGCTTGTTGTGTTTCATAAACCCAATTCCTTAGCCTGCTAAAATAACCTTAATTTTTTGTCTGGTTTTTTCGATTTCCGTTTGGAAAAATGTGCTTTTTTATTTAACCTATTTTTACCTATTTCTTATCTGAATATTATGGGTTTAGTTTGTACTTTTGTGGTCTGAACCGACCGCTTAACAATAGAACATGCCAAAAATACTCTGGATAGATGATGAAATAGATTTTCTAACGCCTCATAAATTTTTTTTAGAAAACAAAGGATACTCCGTCACCACTTCTAATAGCGCAAATGAAGCTATGGAGATCTTGAATCGAGAAAAATTCCAACTGGTTCTGCTAGACGAAGATATGCCGGGTATTTCTGGAATAGAGGCAATACCTCTGCTAAAAGAAAAAGATTCTTCCCTAAAGATAGTTATGGTCACCAAAAGCGAAGAAGAGTGCACCATGGAAGAAGCTATAGGATCTGAAATTGACGACTATCTTCTTAAACCCATCAATCCCAACCAGGTCCTACTTTCTTTAAAAAAAAACCTGGAAGAGGAAAATTTAGTAGAACAAAAGACCATCCTGCAATATCAGCAGGAATTTCGGAATCTGTCTATGGAGCTTTCCTCCATAAAGTCTTACGAAGAATGGATAGAATACTATAAAAAAATTATGACCTGGGAACTAAAGTTTGATAAAGTCTTCGATAATGAATTCGTACAACTTTTGCAATCCCAGAAAGAAGAAGCCAACATCCAGTTTGCAAAATTTATCGAAAAGAATTATACCTCATGGTTGCAGTCTGCAGATAAGCCACTGATGAGCCATACCCTTTTTAAGGAAAGGATAAAACCCGAAATAGAAAAAACAAAAACTTTTCTTCTGGTCATCGACAACCTGAGATATGATCAGTGGAAAGTGATAAAGCCTCTTTTTACAAAGCACTATGATGAAGTCTGCGAAGAGGGGTATTACAGCATCCTTCCTACGGCCACACAGTATGCCAGAAATGCTTTTTTTGCAGGGCTTATGCCCCTGGAAATCCAGAGGAGATTTCCCGATAAATGGCTTAACGATAACGAAGAAGGAAATAAAAACGAGTTCGAAAAAGATTTTCTGGCAGACCAGCTTAAAAGGCTGGGTCTTTCTGAAAAATCCATGAGGTACTTTAAAATTCTAAATGCCGATTTTGAAAGGAAAATCGCCGATGACTTCAATCAGTACAAGAATCTGGATGTAATGGTGGTTGTATACAACTTTATCGATATCCTCTCGCACGCAAAAACCGATAATACCATTGTGGACCAGCTTATAAGAGACGATAAAACCTTTAGATCCCTTACCTTTAACTGGTTTGAAAACGCTTTTCTTCTCCGCATTATAAAGCTGGCAGCAGAACAGAAGTTCCGGCTTGTGATCACCACGGATCACGGCACCATTTATGTAAAAAAACCCAGCCAGGTGATTGGAGACAAAGAAACCTCCACCAACATACGATACAAAACAGGAAAGAGTATAACCTACGACGAAAAAGAGGTCTGGGCGTGTACAAATCCAGAAAAAATATTTTTACCCAAAGGAAACCTTAGCTCAAAATATATTTTTGCAAAGAACAATACTTACCTCGTTTATCCTAAGAACTACAACCATTTTGTACAATATTACAAAGATACTTACCAACATGGGGGAATTTCTTTAGAAGAATGCATCGTTCCCATCTCCATTCTAGAACCCAAATAAATTACGGTGTATGAAAGTTATTTCTTACAATGTCAACGGAATTCGGGCTGCTCTAAAAAAAGATTTTATGGACTGGTTGAGTTTTGCAAATCCCGACATTATTTGCTTTCAAGAAAGTAAAGCACAAAAGGATCAGATAGATATAGATAGTTTTGAGAAAGCCGGATATTACAGTTATTGGCACTCAGCAGTGAAAAAAGGCTATAGCGGCGTAGGCATTGCAACGAAAAAGAAACCGAATCGGATTGCCTTCGGTTGTGGAATGGAGGATTATGACAATGAAGGAAGAATCATTCGGGCAGACTTCGATGAATTTTCCGTTGTGTCTACTTACGTCCCCAGTGCTTCAAATATGGAAAGACTGGACTTCAAACTAAAATTTTGTGATGATCTGTTAGATCATATTCTGGAACTTCAAAAAAAAGTTCCCAATCTGATCATCAGCGGAGATTTTAATATCTGTCACAAAGAAACGGACATTCATGACCCCGTACGACTGAAATCTGTTTCCGGATTTCTGCCCGTAGAAAGAGAGTGGATGACACAATTTATAGAAAAATGCAAACTTGTAGACACCTTTCGGTTTTTTAATTCCCAGAGAGATCAATATTCTTGGTGGAGTTACAGACAAAATGCAAGAGCAAAAAACAAGGGATGGAGGATTGATTACCACTTTGTAACACAAACTCTGAAAAAAAAACTTACAAGAGCACTCATTTTGAAAGAGGCAATGCACTCGGATCATTGCCCCGTACTCGTTGAGCTTGAAGAATAATCTTCTTTTTGTGCCCCAGTATTTCATATCTCACCTTCAAAACTCCTTTTTTTAGGCTCCCTATTTTCCTAAATGCTTCCTTGGAAAGATCAAACGCTCTTCCTTTTACATAAGGTCCCCTGTCGTTAATTTTTACGATGATGCTTTTTCCGTTTTTTATATTGGTAATTTTTACCTGGGTCCCAAAAGAGAGTTTTTTATGTGCCGCAGAGATCATTTTATTGCTAAAAATCTCCCCACTCGCTGTTTTTCTTCCGTTAAATCTATCACTGTAAAAAGAGACGAAAACAAAGCTTTTTCTTTCTGCAAAAGAAGTAAAAAAAATAGTCGAAAGAATAAACAAAATAGCCCAACCGATATTCCGTATTCTTAATTTTTTCATTATCTGGTAAAATTACCTTGAACATAATAATTTTGGACACGATGATACTGTCTTGTATGTTTTCTGACTCTCCTTGCTATGATGTCATTTCTCTTTTAAAACAGGACCGAGCAAACAGAAGATGATAACTTCCCATGATGAAAAGTACAGAGGTAAGATTTTTATACCGGCACCCCGCACAGGTCAAAATCTTCGGCAGAGGTTATTTTTATGTCTGTAAAACTCCCCACGGAAATGTAGTTTCCTTCCGCCTCTACCAGCACCGTATTGTCTACATCCGGAGAATCAGACTCTGTTCTCCCTACAAAATAATTTCCTTCTTTTCTATCAAAAATACACCTGTAGATCTTCCCTACTTTTTCCTGATTCTTCTCCCATGAAATTTGAGACTGGAGCGCCATGATTTCTCCCACTCTTCTCTCTTTTATTTCTGGGGTCACATCGTCTGTCAAGCCATAGGCATGCGTGTTCTCTTCGTGAGAATAAGCAAAACAGCCCAAACGATCAAACCGCTGGTCTTTCACCCAGTTCTTTAATTCCTGGAAATGCTCTTCCGTCTCTCCCGGATACCCCACAATAAGAGTGGTCCTGATTGCCATATCGGGAACTTTTTCCCTGAACTTCTCCAAGAGCCTATTCGTTTTTTCCTGCGTAGTTCCTCTTCTCATAGATCTCAGGATATCGGAACTGATATGCTGTAAAGGAATATCAATATAGTTGCATACTTTAGGCTCGTCTCTCATAATCTCCAAAACCTCCTCTGGAAATCCCGCAGGAAATGCATAGTGAAGCCGAATCCAATCTATCCCTTTCACCTTTACCAAGTTTTTCAGAAGTAGTCCCAAATATCTTTTTTTATAAAGATCCAGCCCATAATACGTGAGGTCTTGTGCAATGAGAATCAGTTCTTTTACCCCTCCTTTCGCGAGCTTTTCGGCTTCCGACACCAACTGCTCCACAGGCGTGGAAATATGACGACCTCTCATTAAAGGAATCGCACAAAAAGAGCAAGGTCTGTCACAACCTTCTGAAATTTTTAGGTAAGCATAATGTTTGGGAGTGGTGGTAAGTCTTTCCCCTATAAGCTCGTGCTTGTAATCTGCTCCCAGATGTTTAAGGAGTACGGGCAAATCTCTCGTACCAAAATATCGATCTACGTCCGGAATCTCTTTGATAAGGTCTGACTTATAACGCTCTGAAAGGCATCCGGTAACAAATAACCGCTCTACTTCCCCTCTTTTTTTTGCCTCTACATACGCTAAAATAGTATTGACAGACTCCTCCTTTGCGTTGTCTATAAAACCACAGGTGTTAATCACCACCACATCTCCACGCTCTTCATGTACTACCTCTTTTCCGTCTGCCTTTAACCGTCCCATAAGCACCTCCGAATCGTAAAGATTCTTGGAACAGCCCAAAGTGATTACACTAATTTTCTTCTTGCCCGTAGATTTTGTGCGCATAGTTTACCATAGAAAAGTGCAAATTTAGGAATAAATAAACTTACTCTCCTTAGGTAAGTTAGATAAAGAAAATCATAAGCACTTTTATACCATTTTTCTTAGGTAGGCACCATATCCGCTTTTTCCATATTTCTCTGCAGAACGCAAAACTTCTTCCTCGTTTATGTATCCTTTCTTATAAGCGATCTCCTCAATACAGGAAATCTTAAACCCCTGTCTTTTTTCCAGAACCTTTACAAACTCTGAGGCTTCATGCAGGGAATCAAAAGTCCCTGTATCCAGCCAGACCGTCCCTCTCCCCATTACCCCCACCTCCAAGCTTCCTTTCTCCAAATATATTTTGTTGATGTCCGTGATCTCCAACTCCCCTCTTGAGGAAGGGGCTAGTGATTCTGCATACTGCACTACAGAATTGTCATAAAAGTAGAGTCCCGGCACAGCATAATTGGATTTCGGATTTTGAGGCTTCTCCTCTATAGAGAGTACTTTAAAATCTTTATCAAACTCTACCACACCGTACCTCTCCGGATCAGAAACCTGATAGGCAAAAACACATCCTCCCTTTACCTTCGTTTTACTTGCCAAGAGATTGTGAAGACCTGTGCCATAGAAAATATTATCTCCCAACACCAAAGCGACAGAATCACCCCCTATAAAATCTTTACCCAGGACAAACGCCTGAGCCAAACCCTCCGGACTAGGCTGTGCTTTGTATTCGAAGTGGCATCCCAACTGAGAACCGTCTCCCAGCAATTTTATGAAGGCTTCTTGATCATGAGGCGTGGTAATGATAAGCACCTCTCTAACCCCTGCCAAAAGAAGTGTAGACAAAGGATAATAAATCATAGGTTTGTCATAAACAGGCATCAGCTGTTTACTTACCGAAATGGTGAGCGGATAAAGCCGGGTACCAGATCCTCCCGCAAGAATTATTCCTTTCATAATATCATAATACGTATTTCTCAGGACGAATATTGACGCGCATAATAATTTTGATAAGCTCCGGAGGTTACATTTTTCAGCCACTCTTGATTTTCCAGATACCAGTCTATCGTCCTACCAAGCCCCTCCTGAAAACTCACACTGGGCTTCCATCCCAGGTCTTTGTTCAGCTTTGTAGCATCAATGGCATAGCGCTTATCATGACCCGGTCTATCCTTCACGTAAGTAATGAGTCTTTCCGAAGCCCCTTTTTCTCTGCCTAATTTCTCATCCATCTGTTTTATGAGTTCCTTTATAAGGTCTATATTTTTCCATTCATTAAAGCCTCCTATATTGTACGTTTCTCCCGTTTTGGCCTCAAAGAAAATCTGATGAATGGCACGGGCATGATCTACCACAAAAAGCCAGTCTCTCGTATAGTTTCCGTCTCCATAAACAGGGAGCGGCTTTTCCTGCAAAATATTAGAAATACAGAGTGGAATAAGTTTTTCCGGAAAATGATTGGGCCCGTAATTATTGGAGCAATTGGATAAAATAAAAGGAACACCGTACGTATTTCCGTAGGCTCTTACCAAATGGTCTGATGCTGCTTTGCTTGCAGAATACGGAGATTGGGGATCATACGGCGTTTGCTCAGTAAAAAAACCCGTGTCCCCTAATGCCCCATATACCTCATCGGTGGACACGTGATAAAACAGGTGCATTCTCTTTTTACCGTCAGAGTTTCCACGACTTTCTACCGGAGAAAGTGCCCAGTATTTTCTGCACATATTCAGTAAATTCGCCGTGCCAATCACATTGGTGTTGATAAAGGCATTGGGATCAGCAATACTTCTGTCTACATGAGATTCCGCCGCCAAATGCACAACAGAATCGGGTTTGTACCTCCTAAACAACTTTTCTATCTCTTCTTCTTTGGTGATATCTGCTTTTTCAAAAATATAATTGGGCGCATTTTCTATATCTTTGAGATTCTCCAAATTCCCCGCATAAGTAAGAGCGTCAAGATTAATGATTTTCTTGTCGGGATTATTCTTCACAAATTCCCTCACCACATGAGAACCTATAAATCCAGCTCCCCCCGTTATTATAATATTTTTCATGATTTAAAATTCAAACCGAAATGAGTTTAAAAATTTCCTTCTGCAAACAAAGGAAGTACCCCATCTTTCTCGGACAAGACGACATCCTCCTCCGGGAGCTTCCAGTCTATATCCAACGCAGAATCATTATACAAAATTCCTCCCTCCGATGCTCTATTATAAAAATTATCGCATTTATAGAAAAAAACAGCCGAATGGCTCAAAACGGAAAACCCGTGACCAAAACCTCTAGGCACATAAAGCTGTCTTCTATTCTCCGGAGTGAGTTCCACCCCAAACCATTTTCCAAAAGTGGGCGAATACCTCCTCAAATCTACCGCTACATCCCAAACCCTTCCCTCGAGACAAGAGACGAGTTTCGCCTGCGCACAGTCACCCTTCTGAAAGTGTAGCCCCCTCACCACTCCATAAGTAGACTTTGATACATTGTCTTGCACAAAATGCCCAGCAAGTCCCGTAAGTGCTGTAAATTTTGCCTCATTATATTTTTCATAAAAATACCCCCGCTCATCTTCAAAAACATCTGTCTCTACAATATAACAATCTCTAAGCGGAGTTTCTGCTATTCTCATATACCAATTACTCTAGTTCACCCCCGCAAATTTATGCCAATATTTTGAAAAACGTTTTTATAAGAATAACCATATCTTTCTTAAAGGACAAAGTTTGCAGATAATGCAGATTCATTTTTATCTTATCCGGAAAGACCACCTCGTCATTGAACTTTAATGGATTCTTTTTTGTAGCGAGTATTCCTTCTTCGTGTCTGTATTTTATACTCGCTTCAGAAGTAAGCCCGGGCTTAAGCTCTAAAATCGTACGCATCTCTCCCGAAAGTCTATCATAATACCCCTCTATATCAGGTCTGGGACCCACAAAGCTCATTTCTCCCTTCAAAATATTAAACAACTGTGGAAGCTCATCCACTTTGAATTGCCTTAAAAACTTTCCCAATGGAGAAATTTTATGGGTTTTATCATGAATCGTTTTGAACTTATAAAGTGTAAAACTTTTCCCGTATTGTCCTATTCTTTTCTGATAGAAAATACCCAAAGACCTTGTATCTATACTGGTAAGAACCAACAAAACAGCGCACAAGGGACTGAACAACAGAACAAGAAAAAATGAAAAAATATAATCAAACACTACTTTGCCATTTTTTGCATATGTCATAAAAAAGCAGAATTAGTGTTTAAAAAATTGAATGATGCTCTTTGCTATCCGCTGCTTATCGTATTCTGTAAGGTTAGAGCCCGAAGGCAAACACAGTCCCTTATTAAAGACAGACTGTCCTATCTCGCCCCCATAATAGGGGGCATCTGCAAAAACAGGCTGAAGATGCATCGGTTTCCACAAAGGTCTGGACTCTATATTATCTTCCAGAAGTGCGAGTCTCAAATCTTCTCTCGTTTTTTGGGCTATATCAGGGTCTATCGTAATTGCCGAAAGCCAATGATTGGAAAAATATTCTCGTGCAGGCGCCGAAAAAACCTCTACACCGTCAACAGTTCTGAAGAGCTCGGCATAAAAGTCGTGTATCTTTCTACGGGTCTTGACTCTGTCACCCAGAACTTCCATCTGTCCCCTCCCTATTCCCGCGCAAATATTGCTCATTCTGTAATTGTATCCGATTTCTGAATGTTGGTAATGAGGGGCATCATCTCGCGCCTGTGTCGATAAAAACACCGCTTTATCTTTATCCTCTTTGGTATGACAAACCAAAGCCCCTCCGCCAGAAGTGGTAATGATTTTGTTTCCATTAAAGCTTAAAACACCAAAGCGCCCAAAAGTTCCGCACGCCCGGTTCTTGTATCTGGAACCCAAAGCTTCTGCTGCATCCTCTATTACAGGAATTTCATATTCGTTTGCAACCTTGAGAATTTCCTCCATTTTGGCAGGCATGCCATAGAGGTGCACCACAATAATAGCCTTAGGTTTTTTCCCCTTTTTTATTCTCTCCTCTATCGCCAACTGCAAAGTTTCCGGACACATATTCCAGGTATCTTTTTCTGAATCCACAAAAACAGGTACTGCACCGCAGTAGACGATAGGGTTTGCAGAGGCAGAAAAAGTCATGCTCTGACAAATCACTTCATCTCCACGCATCACACCACACTGCAGCAAAGCCAAATGAAGCGCCGCTGTTCCGGAAGAAAGGGCAGCGGTATGCAAGTTACCTCCAAGATAATTTTCGATCTCCTTTTCAAGACCGTCCACATTGGAACCCAAAGGAGCAACCCAATTATTATCAAAGGCCTCGTTGATGTATTTCATTTCACTTCCCCCCATATGGGGGGAAGACAGCCAGATTTTTGGATTCACCTAGTAGATAGCATACAAGTTAAAATTATATTTGACCCCCCTTAAACTTTTCCATCGTCACATGTCCCTCACCCGATATACCTTCCTTCTTTATTACCTTCCTAAGGGTAAAAAGAACAATTTTCAAATCCACACAAAAAGATACATGATCAACATACCAAACATCATATTCAAACTTCTGCTCCCAGGATATCGCATTACGTCCATTAACTTGTGCCCATCCCGTAATACCGGGTTTTATGTCATGTCTTCTCGCCTGAGTTCTATTATATAACGGCAAATAAGACACCAAAAGAGGCCTGGGACCAATTAAAGACATATCTCCCTTTAAAACATTGATAAGCTGAGGAATCTCGTCCAAAGAAGTCTTACGCACGAAAAGGCCAAGCTTGGTGAGTCGGACTGCATCAGGCAAAAGATTACCCTCACCGTCTGTTTTGTCCGTCATCGTTTTGAATTTTACGATACTGAAAATCTTTCCCTCTTTCCCTGGTCTTTTCTGAAAAAAAAAAGGACCTCCACGATTTGCAAAAGAGAGACAAATGGTAAGAACCAAAAACACAGGACTTAAAAGCACCAATGCGAAGAGAGAAACCAGTACATCAATTAACCTTTTAAAAAAGAGTCTGTACATAATTAATTTTTTTCAGAAAACAGATGTATAAAATCTTTTTTTGTAACACTGTACCCTCATTATTGAAATCATTTTGCTAAGCTATTGAGCACTATAACCACCATCAATCAATAAATCTATGCCGGTGATCCATTTAGAATTATCCGACAAGAGAAACTCTACACCGTTTGCCACATCATCTACAGAACCCAAACCAAGAGGATGCATCTTCTTTATATTGTTGATACTCTCTTCGTCAATAGAGTTGAGTATTTTCTGAGACATCTCAGTGACTACCATTCCAGGAGAAATGCTATTCACTCTAATATTCTTTGGCGCTAACTCCAAAGCCAATGCTTTTGTTGCGGCATTTAACGCCCCTTTTGACATGCAATATGCAACTTTAGCCGGCTGTCCCAATGACCCCATCACAGAACTGATAAAAACAAATGCCCCCCCGTTTTTATTCAAAATACCATTCTTCAGCAAAATTTTTGAAATTAAAACTGCCGGAACTGTGTTTACGGAGATAATATCTTCTAAAGTCCGCTTTTTTAATAACTTAACCGGTATTGTTCCTTCTTTTCCCACACAGTATACCATACCATCAATACACTGAGCCGTACCTTTTACATTTTGTTCCAAAAAAAGTTCAATCTCCTTATCATCCTGAACATCAGCGGAAAATATCTCGTGACCAGTTCCATGACATTTGCTGACTACCTCCTTTAGCTTATTGGCATTTCTTGAAATAAGAACGAGCTTTGCTCCACATTTAGATAGATGAACAGCGGTTGCACTACCTATTCCGGAAGATCCCCCAATCAGCAAAATTTTTTTCCCTTCCATCATATTTTCGACTTAGTGACCTCCATTATTTTATCCAGAGAAGTCATTTCGGATATTTCTTCAGGTTCATAAGACACATCAAATCTATCTTCTAGTTCAACAATCAAATTAAGATGCCTTAAAGAATCCCAATTTTCAATGTTTTCCTGATAGATTTCTTCCGGAAACCGATCTGCTTCCAACTCAAAAACGACGGACATTGCTGCTATAATTTTTTCTCTCATTATTACTTGTAAGTTGTTGATTTACGAAAAGCTTATCGTATAATAATCTTTATTTTTTATTTTGTTATCCTTCGAATATTCGTAATATTTAACCCCATCGAACCCCTCTCTAATTAGTTTAAACCCAACATCATCTAGAAACGTTGATGCCACCGCATTTTTACTCGTGGGAATAAATTTGGCTCTTATTGGTTTCTGCCCTTCTTTGATGAGACGATCAAGTATTCTTAACAAAACAGCCTTTTCTATATTTCTGCCTAAAATCCTGCAACTCAGCAAATAAGAATCTATATCAAAATAATCCGGCTCTTCTTTAATAATCGCCGCAATTGTTATTCCGTTATCTCCAAACTTGTCTTTTACACCAGCACAATAAACCTTTCCTCCGTTGTTAATAATTTTCTCTATTTCCTCCTTGCTATATCTCTTTGTCGTTAAGTTAAACTGATTGGTTTTTTGAGTCATCTGAGCAATTCTCAAAACATTACTCTCATTTGCAGACATAATATCAATTTTAATATCCAAACTCCTAAGATAGTCATCGATATTTTCAAAAACCTTCTTACTCTCATTTCTGAAAAAGTTTTCCTTGTATTGATCCGTTTTCTTTATATCTTCATGGGATAATTCATAAACATTGAAATACAAATTATATACTTCCCAAAAATAGTCAATCAATAAGTAGGGTTTGTTAGGAAACTCGGGTACTTCGACCTCAGGTAAAAATTCTTTCACAAGTGCTCTCTCGGCAGGGTTATCGTCTAAGAACACTAAACTATCAAGACCAATATTCAATTCTTCAGCAATGGATTTTATGTTTGATGCCTTATCCTGCCAGTTGATTCTGTAAGCAGAAAGTACTTTATCTGTAATAATCTGGTTGGGGTTGTTCCTCCACACATCTTGCACATTTGAAAGGTTATTTTTACTACATACAGCGAGAATGACTCCCGTTTCAGACAAGGATTTTAAAAGTTTTTGAAAATTAGAAAAACATATGCCCGGGTAATCCTGCCCTAATTTTATGCCATGAGTACCTTCTTCTCCTACCACTCCTCCCCAGAGCGTATTATCACAATCCAAAATAAGACACTTCTTTCTTTTTAAATCCAAGGCATCAAGTTGACGATTAAACCACAGCTTAAAATTCTTTGAAAGCTTTGGGCTGACAATCATTTGAGAAGTGAAAAAAAATTTCCAATCAATGACATTAAATTCTTCTTGATACAACCCATTGACATCAAAAATCTTGATTTTTGAGTTTACGGCAGATTGGTCACGAATAAAGTCATTATAGTTTCTTAATGCAATAAATAAATCGGGATTTTTAACTTGCCAGTCCCTATTTCTGTCTTCAAAAATCGTGAATATTATAAGTCTGCCATAATCATTATTTCCTATTACGAAAGAGACTTTCGATACAATTTCATCTATTTCCTGTATCTGTTCTTTCGGGGGGAGAGACGGGTCAACCTGAAAAAATATAAAAGAATCTTTATACTCTTTTCCCGATGGATTACACACATCTCCATATCCGCTAAAATCATAATTTTTATCAAAAAGGTGCTCTACGGTATAGTTCCTGTATATATAGTTCCTCATCTTTCCAATAGTTCTATCAAACCCGTTAACGCATTGTATAAGAAACAGATTCTTTTATTGCCAAAAGCTGTGGCAGGAGTAGGCTTCATCACTTTAATAAAGCGCTTCGATTTGAATTCGGCAATTACGTTATCTAAATCTTCTACTTCATAACAAATATGATAAATTGACAACCCTACCTTTTCCAATATCCTATTAACCGGACTCCTATCAGACACCGGGGAAACCAATTCGATAAGATGACCAGCATTGTTATCAATAAACAACAATTCTACCCCCTGAACAGGATCAACTATATTGTTGGAAACTCTGGTATAGCCCAATTTTTCAAATTCTTTTAAACTTCTGTCCACAGATTTTGTGGCAAGCCCGTAATGATGCAACCTCATCATACCTCAATTATTTTACTTATGTGAGTTTCCGATAAATCTGTTATTGCAGTTGCCCATGAAAGCCCCGCACCAAAACCGCTCAAAAGTACCTTTTTTCTGTCCGAAGTCCAATCAGACAACTCGCTTACAATCGTTAAAGGAATGGTTGCTGAACTTGTATTACCAAACTTGTGCAGACTGTAAGGCACATTTTCACAAGGATATTTTAATTTTTTTATAAAAAAATCTGTCATAAATTTATTTGCTTGATGAAAAACAATCTTATCAATCATCCCCATATCCATCTTGCTTTTTTCAAGCGTTTGTCTAATGCTCTTGGGAACAACCTTCATGGTAAAATTAAATACGTCAATCCCGTTCATATAGAGCTGTACGTTATTCCCACAACTGCCGTCTTCCCGGATTTCTTCCTTAAGGCTGCTTTCGTTGAATGGATTTCTGCCGCCCCCCCCGGGAATGTTAACAGCATCCCATCCCGAACCATCGGTATTTAACTGACAGAAAAAATCTGTCCCGTCATGTTTTTCCAAGAGTGTAGCGGTACCTGCATCACCGTATAACAAAGCATTTGTTTTATCTTTCGGATTGACTATCTTAGAAAAGGTCTCGCCATCCAATAGCAATACCTGATTAATATCAGGAAGATTCAGGTATGAAAAGGCTGTAGTTAAAGCATAAACATACCCACTGCATGCAAGGGATACATCAAAACAAATGGTCTCCCGGGATAAGCCCAGTTTGTCCTGTAAGATAGTAGAAGTTGCAGGTATTTTGTAGTCTGCAGTCTGAGACATGAAAATCAAGACGTCAATAGAAGAACGATCAACATTTAAATCTGCAAACAGCTTCTCGGCAGCGTGACAGCATAAATCTGAAGCACAAACACCACTATCTGCAACACGCCTCTCCTCTATGCCTACAGAACTTATGACTTTCTCCAGTTCTTCAACAGGAAACACGTCTGTCAAAGAGCTATTCCTGACTACATTTTTTGGCACACAAGCCGCCAGCCCCCTAATGTGTACATCGGGAATACAAACAAATGCCATTTATTTATTTTTTATAATATCAAAAATATCTCGAACAGTTTCCGAATTATTTATGTCATTATAATTTAGCTCGACACCATATTCCTCATCCATCACCGCCAGAAGACCCAACGCCGATAGCGAACTCCACTCGCCGATGTTTTTAAATTTGGTCTCCATAGTCAATTGATTGGCTTCCACTTCATCAAAAATTGATGAAAAATTTTCTAAAAATTGTTTTTCCTCCATTATAACCTACTTTTCTAAAGTCATTTTCTTGGCCGGAACGCCAAAATAAGTCTGTCCGTCTCCGATATGTCGCAACAAAATACTTCCAGCAGAAAGAGTATTATTACTTCCTATTCTTCTGCCTTGTAAAACAGCCGAATTAAACCCAAAAAAATTTTCGTCCCGGATGGTCACTGATCCGGAAATCATCACATTGGGGTTAAGAATATTAAAATTACCCAAACTCACATCGTGTCCAATAACTACACGGTTGTTCAAAAGATTAAAATCCCCAATCTTTGTATTGCAGCTTACGATACAGTCTACGGATAAAATATTTCCCATCCCTATTTCAACATTGCTTCTGTCCAAAAAAGCGACACTCGGGTGGATAATATTGGGATAAAAAATGTTGGGATTTTTAATTCTCGACTTTATATTTTTTACATAGTCTTTATTCCCAACAGCAATCGCCACCCCTACAGCATAACCAATGCTATTCAAACGCTCTATATTTCCTACTACGTTTCCGTATTTATTACTCTTTTTTGCCGGGTTATCATCGAAAAAACCAATAAACTCAAAATCCCCCTCCTCAGAAACAACCCTCTCTCTCCACAAACAAAACACCTCCTGCCCATGTCCTCCCGCTCCAACAATTGCAATTTTTTTCACCAACCGAAAATATGTTTATTCTTTTAAATCTCGGACAAAGGTACACTTTCCAACATGAATTTAGTGAACATCTTTAAAAAACCAAACAAAGATAAAAGATATGGGTGACATCAAGATAAAAAAGCCAAATCATCTTACTTTAATAAGGTTAAGCAAAGCAAAAACTAGAAATTTTTTATTGCTCCGCATGAGCTGAGTATTATATCTCAGTATTGTAAAATTTCTTTCAAAATAATTTCCCAAAAATGATTTGTAAATCCTCGCTTCCGGAGATTTGTTCTCTAACAACTTAACGTAATTTTTTGCATGCTCTTGATAGTATCCGCCCAGTACCCGTTGAGTTTTTTCCTTAAAAGCTCTCCATGAAGACGAGTTGAGATGCCCATGAACATTGCTCCCATGAATTCTGTACTTTATGTATGATTTTGAATCAATAAAGACTTTATATCCCATGCTTCTAGCAATAAAATAGACGAGCCAATCATGAGACAAGTCCTTCCAACTATAAAAATCCAGCCTACCCACCCTTTCTTTTAAAATGTTAAAAAAATCTGAGGTCATTACATAGGTACACCCCGCACTCCCTCCCTCGAAAAGATAATCATACTTCTTTTGTTTATAATCTTTTTTGAGAAGCGAATAGGAATTTGTTTCCATATTCCAAAGGGTGAGATTAGAAGCATACAATGCCGCTTTATTTTCTTTTATACACTCAATCGCCCTGTGCAACTTTTTTGACTCCCAAATATCATCTTGATCTGAAAAAGAAAAATAATCAAACCTATCCGAATCACAAGTAGAAAGAATTTGCGCCAAGAAGTTTTTTGCAGCAGAACCTTTCCTGGGGGAATTAACTACAACATCAACATTTTCAAAATATTTTTTCACTATTTCTAAAGTAGAATCGTCACTAGAATCATCAGATAATGTAACGCTTACTTCCACGTCTTCTTGATTTATTATAGACTTAATTTGGTCTTTAATAAATCTTTCTCCATTATACGCTGCTAGCAGAACTTTAACCTTATTGCCCATGACATAAATTATGACACCGAAATTACAATTTTCCAGCCAAGTAATTATGTAGAACCACAACTAGCTTACTTACCTGGCTTGATTAAAAAAATATAACTTGACACACTTTAGCAGTGAAAATAAGACAAGAAATGGAACAAAAAAAATAGCTTTTTTATTGTATCTATAAATATTTGAGTACATAAAGATCTCTCCCTTTCTCATTTTCCATATACTTGAACTTAGCCCTCCTTTTGATAAAACGGGACGGTTCAAATGCACCAGTGGCACATTGACAAACAATCCCTTTTTTCTGTGGAGTAATCTTAACCAAAACTCGTGATCTTCTGTAAAACGCATCTTTTCATTAAATAATTTTTTTTCATTTTTAATTACCACACCGGGGGTTACAAAACAATTTTTCAATAAAACGGAGACATAAGAGATCTCTTTGATTTTGATTTGATCTACTGACGGAATAATAACGGCTGCTTTCTTCAAAGCACTGCTGTGACCAATTACCGAATATGTATCCGAAAAAAAAGAAGACATAATTTCTATTTTCCGCGGATGCCATGCATCGTCTGCATCCAAAAAAGCAACCCAATCACCTGTAGCCCTCATCAATGCCATATTTCTCGCTTTTGCCACCCCTTGGTTTTTTTGAGACAGAAGTGTGAACTTAAAATTTTGATCGTTGAATTTTGAAATATAATCATGAACAACGCTTACCGAATTGTCCGAAGATCCATCATCAATGATCCAAACATCATAAAATCCATCGAACGATTGATTGACAACAGAGTCTAACGCCTCAACAATGGTATTTTCTGCGTTGAACATCGGAATTATGACAGAAATTTTCATTATTCAAACTTTAACCGATATTGATTTTAATAAAATTATACTTTTTTTATATTAAAAAACTCTTTTTAAATTGCCCAGCATTTCATACAAAAAAGCATCAATCCCCCCTCCCTAAGCTTGATGATAAAGATTGAGACCATCTCTAAAGCCAACAATTCATGCTATCAAATATTTAGATGAAAATCCCGGGGATTTGTATTTTTGATAAACGGATAGCATCAAAGTGATCCCAAAAAGCGAAAAAGCCAACCTAATCAGAACCATGAACACCTGGTAACTCATAACCGACAGGGATAAAAAGTTGGTCTTTGTAAAAATTATCGTTACGATTGAACCAACCGTAGTAATATTTATACAGCAACAATGTGAAAAAACACTACCAGAATAAATCTAAATATATGCAAAGAATACAAGTATAAGATAGGACAAAATCCCAAACTGGGGGAAAAATCCGGTGCTTCCCCATACTGTGATCACACACCGAGCCGCACGTGTAATTATATGTTATATAGTAATTTATGTAGTACAGTCACAAACCATATATCTACATATCGTGAATGCTAATTAATCTTTATCTTTTTTTCATACGTCATCTATAATGTTATAATGGATTTATATGGAATAAATCTATCTTCGTACGCTGCAATATTGTTAACCAGTCTGGCAAAATAAAACAGAACTACAAAAAATAGAATGAGCCCTTTTAACCGTGATATTTTTTTCCACAAAACCAGATAAGGGACAAACAATATCTGAAAATACTCGTAGAAAATGGACATCCTTGCCATAGGAACCGATACCGGTGTCACTATGATGAACAAACAAATACCTATCAGATAAATATTAATTAACCCTCTAAAAAAAACATCATTTTTGTACAATTGATAGTAAAATGCCAAAATTAAACCCATCAAGAGTATTCTATAAGAAAATCCTACAATCATAATTCCCACTGCAGACCTGTCTCCAAGTAATTCTTTATCATCACCTGTTAAATATGCAATGGCCTTTTCTGAAAACATGCCAAATGATAACTCTGATAAGTATATAAGACCATTTTTAAAGACTGTACCTAATAGAAATGAAAAAATGATTGCTATCATGAAAAATTTTCTTGAAAAATTTTTATTATAAACAAAATACGCTGGTATAAACAAAATTGATGTCCTATGAAATAAACTTGCCAGTACTACACAAAGTAAAAATTTCCAAAATTTTCTATCTCTGATGTAGATAATAGAAAAAAAGATAAACGTCAAAGCGACATGAAACCTTACAAAAAAAACAGAACCTATTAAAAATCCAAACCAGACGGTTAATGAAATAAAACCGGACCATGAGTATTTTTTGATAATGTAATAACTGAGGCTGTAAATAATGACAGATTGCGCTGCAAGCATCCACGTGTAGTTGTTTGTAAATTCTCTTACAAAATAGTTGAGAAAATAAAAACCGGGTTCATAAGTCTTTAAATAGAAGACATTTTCAATTCCGTTGAAAATATCCAGATATGCTTCCCAATCTGTCCCTCTGTCCCAGCGTAAACAGGATAAAAGAAACAATAGAAATAGAGACAAAAAGAACAATTTTCTGGTAATCTTCCTCCCTCCCCCTATCTCCAAAAAAGAAAGAAAAGAAAAGATGAAATATATAATATATAAATACATCTACAATAAAATTATTTGATTTCTATAGTCGTATATCTCTTTTGCTCTTCTAATATTCTCGTATACGTGTGAATAATCTAATTCATTCCCCAATATCTTGTTTACAATCTCAAAAACTTCGGTATCGTCTTTACATAAAAACCCCAAGTCTCCACATTTTTGGAAAATCTCCTCAAAATAATCATTGCGAATAGCAATAATAACTTTCTCGTGCTCTATCGCATCAAAAATAGCACCGCTTGCAGTTAGTCTGTACTGTTCATTATCATAAAAAAATAATATAAAATCTAATTTTTCAACCCCTTCATTGAATTCTTTTCTAGATAAATAAGTATTTTTTTTTGCCACAAAATTTACCTTGGGATAATTCTCCGGATCCAGTCCGTGTCTGCCGACCACCACCGAGACAAACCTGTCTTCACCTTTTTCAGAAAAATACGAAGAAAGAGCACAAAACCTGTCAAATCCTTTTGACAAAGTAACTACACCCAC
This sequence comes from Bergeyella sp., assembly GCA_030263285.1. Taxonomy (GTDB): domain Bacteria; phylum Bacteroidota; class Bacteroidia; order Flavobacteriales; family Weeksellaceae; genus SZYB01. Next base: position 387,903 of record SZYB01000002.1, on the reverse strand, counting down.
CCACCCGAAATTCAATTTTTCAGAATGATTTATCCGAATATTTGTATTCGTTTTTTTACTGAAAATAAAAGGGTGATTCATGACAATGCATTGTTTATGGACTCTCGGAAAGGATATTTTTATATTTCTTAAGATGGATTCACCAAGGACTATTAGCTTTAAACCACCCGGCAGTGACGAATTTAAAAACGGCTTTAAAAATAACCCATACCAAAAAACAGGTTGTTTCCAGTTTGATTTTACCTCGCAAAAACTTAACTCTCCATGACAGACAATGTACACTCTGGTCTTTTGCATGTACAGTATTGAGCGAATGAAAAAAGCAGAAACGGGATTGAGTTGGGAAAAAAAAACAATTTTAGAGCGGTGCTTTACCAGATAAAAAATATTGAGGACAGCCCCAAAAAAAAATCTGAGAAAAATATGATAAAACCGGTTTCCTTTCAATAAATTCAAATGTTGAAAACGAATACGATCCAATAGTTGGATAAATTTTTTATCATCGGCTAGTGTTTTTGTTAGCGATTCAATTACCGTCTTATCTGCAATATAAATTAGCGGACCTTCTGTGTTATTTAACAATACATACAAGAAAGTGGCATTAAACATTTCATGAAAAGCATCAGTAGAGACAGTGTCTATGTATACAATTTTTTTTGCATTCATGAAGTATCACTTAAAAAATATTTTCTTTAAATAATTTAAACCTCTTTGATTTCTTTCATTGACAGTGATGTAGAATATTTCTTTCAATAATAAAAGTATATATATCACTAAAAATCTACTGTTTGCCAATACTTTTTTATTAAAAACTAACCGACTGGTTAATATCATCTCTCTTTTATCTAAAGACATTTTCTTGCTACTCATTCCCTCCAGATGTATTATCTTTTCCGAGCAAATAATGAAGTTTTTACGTCCTTTTTTTTTAAAAATATAATTAAGGTAGGTATCCTCATAATACATGAAGAAGTCCCCATCAAACATTCCAAATTCTATAAATAAACTTTTATCAACAAACAAATCCGCTCCAGTAACGTAATCTACCTCTATTGTACCCCCTGTGTATCTACTTAATTCCTTTCTGAGATAGCTGTCCTTTTTTGAAATTTTAAATAAATCGATTAGCTGCCTTTTGAAAAGAGGAAAACTCTCTGAGGAGTGAATATAATTTTGATCCCCATCTATCAACCTGACACCCAAACACCCAGCATTAGGTATTCTCTTATAAGTATCACACAAAATTTTTACTGTATTGCTTATGAGCAGCGTATCGGAATTCAAAAAAAACAAATATTTACCTCTTGAAACCTGAACACCTAAATTATTCGCTTTTCCAAATCCTAAGTTCTCATGTGAATATATATACACGATACCCGGAAAAGCGCCAAAACATTCTTTAGATCCATCTGATGAAGCGTTATCTACAACAATGACTTCAAAATCTATATTTTTGGTATATTCATAAATGCTATTAATACAATTAACCGTAAGTTCCTTTGTATTGTAATTAACTATAATTATAGAAACGTCCATAAGAAGAAGAAGGGTATTGTTAGTTTAGATATCCATTCAGTTTTTTTGCAATACCCTTCCAACCGAAGTGTTTTTTTGCAAATTTTTTAATTTCTTCCTCATCAGGAAAAATGATGCTCCCATTTATTATACCATTCAAAATAGAAGCTAACTGTTCTCCGTCATTGCTTGAAAACAATCTGCCAAACTCTCCACAATTGGTCATGTCCCTTGAAGAAGACATATCCGTAGACACTATTGCACATCCATTACCAATCGCTTCAACTAAAGAAAGAGAAAAGCCCTCCCATCTGGAAGTGAGTACAAAAACTTTTGATTTTGCATATTCTAGATTAAGTCTATCTCTATCTGAAATATTTCCCGTAAAAATGACCTTGTTTTTTTTATCTGGGCAATCTCTGTAAAAACGGTCTATCTCTGAATGAAAACCGTCTTCAATGGGTCCGACAAAAGAAACACTCCAATCCTTCAGATCTATTTTAGACAATACAGATAAAAAAAGTTCATGATTTTTTTGATATGCACCTAGTCTCCCCACGACCAAAAATATATTTTCTTTTTTAATATTGTCCTGTCTGTCACTTTTTTCTGTTAAAAACCCGTTAGGCAAATATTTTGTTTTTATATAGGATTCATTGTTGAAAAAATCATTAAGCTCTCTGGACTCTACAGTAAATAAATCCACTTTAGCAAAAAACCACTTCTTTAATCTATTAGAAAACGGACTGAAAATTTTTCTGTTGCTTCTCCTAATTATTTCAATCACCGAATCATTAACGTCCATTTTAAAGTAGAATTTAACCTTATTAAAACTTATGAGTTTTATAAAATAGGCAAGTATAACTTTTTTCCCGCTAGGATGAAACATCATAACCACATCATAAGAGTTAAGGTTTTTCAAAAGAAAGACAAAAACATTTAAAATTTCATATCTGAATATCTTAGATATTTTTTTGTAAGACAGACCGGCAACTTCATCACTCAAGTAGGGCAATTTTTCTTTGTCTTCGTAAAATGCAATGGTAGACTTATAATATCCCTCTTTCTGGAGCATATACGGTATCATCCCAACGTCTTTAACCAAGTGAACATTCTCACCTATTGGAAATAGGCAAATCATTTTTTTCATCCAAAAATTTTATTTACTGCGTAGTTGTAAAGTATGGAAACTTCAGGGATCTTAAAAACTTTTCCAAGAAAAGAAGTTAACACAATACTTATGACAAAAGATATAATTATATTGATAACGTGCATCAAAAACACATTTTGACCTTCAAAAGAAAATAATTTGAACAAGAAAATTCCTAACACCACAGATAGAAAAACCAAAATATAATATTGAATAGTAACTAGTAAAATCTTTTTTTTACCAAAGGGATATTTTAAAAACATAAAAAACGCAAAGGTTAAATGAGAAATACAACAAGACACCGGAAAAACATATAGCCCCCAAAATTTTATAAAAAAATAATTTGTTAATAATGACATCACTTGAGCACTTGCACCGTAAAGAGCATATAACTTCCCCATGTTAATGGATAACATACAGACACCGAATATGATGTAAGAAAAAATTGAGAAAACAGTGATAGAATAAAATTTACTTAACCGAATAACCTCCAACATATCTTTCTCAGATATCGGACCTCTCCCGTATAGTAAATGAAGTAAGGGATTACTTGCATTAATAAAAAAAACAATAAAAACAGTCAAAGAAAATAAACTTAACTGATAAGACTTTGTAAACTCCGTTTCGTAAATTTTTTTTTCGTTGTTGGCAAACGCCTTAGTAAGAATTGGAGTAAGAATTGTCAACGTTACAGATATCAAAATTCCATTGAAAACGTCAGGAAGTTTTTTTGATAAATCTAAAATGGAAACAGAACCAATTCCCAAACCCGTTGCCAAACTCTTTTCAGCCCATCCGTTAGCCTGTCCCATAAAATAAGGAATAAAAAACGGTATTGATGCAATAAAAAAAAACTTAAATCCTTTGAAACTAGGTACTTTGGGAGAAAATAGTCTTAATTTTAGCTTTTTAATTCTATACAAAAGAAGTGAAGAAAGAAGAATAACACTAACATACAATGAAATAACCAAGCAGTTTATTCCAAATTTACCTGCTAGAAAGTAAATAATAATAATATTCACAACTTGAGTGAAAAACGAAGCAAATTCGGGAACATAAAATACCTCATAGGCATTCAGAATAGAGGTGAGAATTAATGATAATTGATTGAATATTAGCCATGGTGCAACTAATCTGAGAATCCCAACAAGAAATTCTTGATCTTTAGGCTTGAAATCTGGAGCCATAGCAGAAACAACGAATGACGGAAAAATTTCTATAAGAATTACCAGAACAAAGGAAAAAAAAATGACATAGTAAATAAGAGATTGAGAATACTGCAAGGCCTTTTCAGCTCCCGTGTTTTCTTTCAGAATTATAAACCTAGAACGAAATACTTCATTCATTGATCCCCAAACCGCTAATCCTATTATTGTAGTAACCGATAAGGAAACCAACCAAGCATCCATATCAAGTCCTACACCAAAATTTTTAACAATTAATGAAAGGTAAATAATAGATAAGGGAAATTTTATAATTTTCAGTAAGAAAAAAAATGTAGTCCTCCTATACACGTAACAAAACTACAAAAAAATTGGCACTATGGTTTATGAGAACAGCAAGTAAAACGCGTGCCTGTATGTTTATCTTGTCATTTGGCACGTTATGTTTTTGGGTACACGTTATCTCTTTAGTAATTGAGCCATTTTCCTTTTCAGGTAATGTAGATAACGAAAAGGATTCAGCGCATTTAGTGCTTTGAAAACAATTCTGTAGATCGGTTTATTTTTGTTCCAGTCATTTTTATCAAAAAATAACTTGAGCTTATAACGAAAAATCTCGTCATTCAGCCTAATGAAATCCAGATCCGAATGACGGTATTTTTTATCAAACTGAAACTTTGTTTTATAAAAATTTCCAAAAATCTGATTGTCATTTTTAAAATAACCAGAACCTTCGCGAACTCTGTAAAAGACCGTCACTGCAGGCAAATAATTAAACTTAAATCCTGCTGCAGTAGATAATACCGCAAAGGGGTAATCTTCCATCAACGGTATAGATTCGTCAAATTTTACCTTATCAAATACCTCTTTACTGTAAAATAAGGAAGGACTATTACCAAAATACATAGTCTTCACCAAATATTTATTCTGATCATCGGGGGTGTTATGAGTCGAGAACACATCTCCCGACGGTTTTCTATGTGCTACAATCCTCATGGGTTTTGTACCGTCTTGAAAAGCATACATTTCTGATATTACGATCTTCCGGGTCATATCGGAAGTCGAATATTTCAGGTTCCGGTAAATACAATCGGGCGTGAGCAAATCATCCCCCGCTATTATTTTTATCCATGTTCCATTTGCCACCTCTATCCCTCTGTTACAATTCGCCGGTATTCCCGAATTGTTCTCTACGGTGATTACTTTGTAATCAGCAAATCTGTGTTTGTTCTCGCAAAGCCAATCCCGGCATACCGAAACTGTTTTATCTCCGGAACCATCATCGGAGATGATTAACTCAACATTGTTGTACGTTTGACTTTTAATGCTTTCTAAAGTCTCTATCACATAATCTTGCGAATTATAAGTTAGCACGATGACGGAAACTAAAGGATCAGAAAGACTCATCTTCTTTACAATTCTGATAAAACGTATTTTTCTTTTCAAGCCCAACGGCGGAAAAAATACTCGGATAAACAGCCGAAAATCCCTTCAAATCAAAAAAATGTTTTTTTTTGATTTTTTTTCTCATGTCCGAATTATTAAAACCCATTCAAAAATCCAATTACTTTAGTTACCTCATCCTCATTCATTACCGGGCTTATGGGCAGGCTCAAAACTTCATCGTGAATTTTCTCCGCGACCGGAAAACTTAACCCGTTCAGCTCCTTATAGGCTTTCTGTTTATGCGGCGGAACGGGATAATGAATCAAGGTCTGAATTCCCTTATCCGTAAGATAATTCTGAAGTGAACGCCTTTCTTTTGTCCTGATTACAAAAAGATGCCAAACATGTTCCTTTTCATTTTTTGGTAATTCCGGAAGAATTATCTTGGGATTCTGTAGCTGTGTAGCGTATTTTTCGGCGATCTTTCTCCTTTTATCATTCTCTTCGTCAATGTATTTCAGTTTCACGTTTAAGACACTTGCCTGAATTTCGTCTAATCTGGAATTCAAACCTTTATAAACATTGATGTACTTCTGATCGGATCCATAGTTTGCCAAAACCCTGATCGTTTTTGCCAGGTCTTTATCACTCGTTGTCACTGCACCCGCATCCCCTAGTGCACCCAGATTTTTGCCGGGATAAAAACTCCATCCTGCGGCATCTCCCAGATTTCCGGATTTTACCCCGTCATATTCTGCACCAGTTGCCTGAGCATTGTCTTCGATAATTTTGAGCCCGTATTTTTGGGCTATATTGCTCAGTTCTTCCGAAAAAACTATTCTGCCGTACAAGTGCACCACCATAACAGCTTTGGTTTTACGGGTAATTTTTTCTTCGATTTTTGAAACATCGATATTGTAATTGTCCAGGTCGGGTTCAACCAACACCGGAACCAATCCGTTATCCGAAATGGCCAGAACAGAAGCAATATAAGTGTTAGCGGGAACAATAACTTCGTCTCCTTTTTGCATAATTCCCAACTCCATATAAGCACGGATAATAAGGCGTAGCGCATCCAGACCGCTGGCTACCCCCACGGCATATTTCGCGCCCGTGTATGCCGACAGATTGTCTTCGAAGTTTTTTCCTTCTTCTCCCAACAAATACCACCCCGAACGAAAGGTGTGCAGAATTTTCTCTTCTATTTCTTGCTGATGAACAAGATTAATCTTTTGTAAATCTAGAAATTTTATCATTCTCTCTCAGTCTTGAGGAGTAATAACACCTTGATCATCAATTATTCCCCTTTGTTTTGCCGGATTTCCAAACCAGACGGTGTTCGCCGGAACATCCCTGGTGACCACGCTCCCGGCTCCTATCAAGGCATGTTCTCCAATTGTATTCCCTGCGATTATCGTCGAGTTGGCTCCTATGGACGCTCCTCTTTTTACTCTTGTTTTACGAAATACTTCCGGATATTTTTTGGATCGGGGAATCAAATCATTGGTGAACGTGACGTTGGGACCTATAAAAACATTATCCTCCAGTGTGACACCATTCCAAATCTGAACTCCCGGCTTAATTGTGACGTTATTTCCTATCCTTACATCGTTCTCAATTAAAACCTGACAATTTATATTGCAGTTATCACCGATAACGGCATCTTTTAACACCACACAATACTGCCAAATCACTGTGTTCTCCCCAATCTTGTCACTCTGAACGTCTGATGACGGGTGTATTTTAGCCATTTCTTCTGAAGTCTAGAAAATCTCCATAATCTCTTATGTAATCATCTTCGGAATATTTCAGCGAAGCCAATACCAGACATATACTGCCGCCGGAAAAATCTTTTATTTCTCTCCATATCCCTGGTTTAATCAACAATGCTTTATCCGGACGGTTTAGAAAAACTTCCTTTTCACGCGTTCCGTCATCCAGCAAAAACGTAAAAGAGCCACCCACGGCAACCACAAATTGTTGTAATCTATAATGAGAATGCCCTCCGCGCCCAGCACCCGTGGGAATATCGTATAAATAATATATTCTGCGTATGTCAAAAGGGATGCCTGCCCCGTTTTCCAATACGGTGATATTGCCCTTTTCACTATGAACAATCGGTAATTCTACAATGTCACAATCCTCTACGTTAAACATTGTTTTTCTGTTTTTTAAACTCTTCAAAATTTCTTATATAATCGTTCTCATCGTACTGTTTATCAGAAATTATGAGCGCAAGGGAGTTGGTTGAAAAATTTTCCATACTTCTCCAGTACATCCTGGGGATATAAAGCCCGTGGTAGGATCTATTCAAAGAAAATCTTTCCCCTTTTTTGCCGTCATGCAGTACAACATCAAAACTTCCGGAAAGCGCAATTATAAACTCCTGCTGCTCCTTAAAAGCATGACTTCCTCTTATTTCTCCCCCGGGAACATCGTAAATCCAATACGTCCTGGCAATCTCAAAAGGCAACTGACCGGGGTACTCAAAAAAAGATAGATTACCACGCCTGTCTAATATTTTGGGGAGATTTATAATGGTGGGCTCTGTCATAATTCACTCCTCTTATCTTTTTTTTCCTTTTCTGCCGGATTATTTTGTAGCAAGACCTACTTCTGTCTTGCTATAGATCAAAAATTTACATTCCCCAAAACTCCTTTCACATCATACACTACGGCATTTTCTTTTTTAAGAGCCTCAAAGTTAAGACTTAAAAATTCTTTGTGAGCAACCCCCAGAATAATGGTGTCATATCTTTGATCAGGGAGTCGTTCCGTGCATGTTACGGAATACTCCTTCTCTACTTCTCCGAGATCTGCCAAGGGATCATAAACGGTAATTTTTATATCGTACTCCTCTAAAGCCTTAATTACATCTATAATTTTTGTATTTCTTATATCAGGGCAGTTTTCCTTAAACGTAATGCCCAGCATTAGAGCCTCGGCACCGTTCACCCTGATATCCTTTTTAATCATAGCCTTTATAATTTGCTGTGCAAAATAACTACCCATAGAATCATTAAGCCTCCTTCCTGCCAAAATAATCTCGGGATGATAACCGTACTCCTGTGCTTTTTGTGCCAGATAATAAGGATCTACCCCGATGCAATGCCCTCCTACCAAACCGGGTCTAAAGGATAAAAAATTCCACTTGGTACCCGCCGCCTCTAATACCGCATTTGTATCAATTTCCATGAGGCTGAAAATCTTTGCCAGCTCATTCACAAAAGCAATATTGATATCTCTCTGAGAATTTTCTATCACTTTTGCTGCCTCTGCCACCCTTATGGAAGGAGCCAAATGTGTTCCTGCAAGGATTACCGAGCCATATAATCTATCCACTATTTTGCCTATATCAGGAGTAGACCCGGAAGTCACTTTTAAAATTTTTTCTACCGTATGCTCCCTATCTCCGGGATTAATCCTTTCAGGAGAATACCCCGCAAAAAAATCGACATTAAATTTTAAACCTGATCTGCTTTCAATAATCGGAACGCAATCTTCTTCTGTTGCTCCAGGATAAACCGTGGATTCATAGATGACAATATCCCCTTTCCTAATCACTTTACCTACCGTTTCGCTAGCCTTGAAAAGCGGGGTAAGATCCGGACGATTATTTTTATCTACAGGGGTAGGAACCGTAATGATATATATATTGGAGTCTCCTAAATCCTCCATATCGTAGGAGCAAAAAAGTCCTTTCTCTCCATAACTGGGGTTTTTTTTAACAAGAACCGAAAGCAAAGCATTTTCTTCTACCTCTAAAGTAACATCTCTTCCCTCTCTTAGGGCCTCCACTCTTTGAATACTAATATCAAAACCTACCACCGGATACCGAGTAGCGAAAATTCTCGCTAAGGGAAGTCCCACGTACCCCAGACCAATGATTGAAATCTTAAAACTCCCCATACTTACTTTAAGTTTTTCCAATACCATTTCACCGCTTCTTCGAGCCCTGCCCTTAAAGAAAATTTTGGTTGATAGCCCAGCATTTTTTTTGCTTTTTCTATGGAAGCTAACGAATGGGATACATCTCCTCTCCTGTACGGACCGTATCTGGGTTGGATTTCTTCTATCTCTCCATCATATTCGGAGAGAAATTCCTTTAGATATATGCAGAGTTCGTTGAGACTCGTTTGTTCTCCACACGCCACGTTATATACCTGATTGAGTGCCTTTTCATTTTTGGTGGTTAAAGCCAACAGATTGACTTGTACCACATTATCTATATAGGTAAAATCTCTGGAATATTCTCCCTTTCCATTGATAATAGGAGACTCGTGTTTTAATAACAGCCGAACAAATTTCGGTATTACCGCTGCGTAAGGACCATCGGGATCCTGCCTTCTCCCAAATACGTTAAAATATCTTAAACCTATCGTGTCAAAATCATATGTTTTCTTAAAAATATCCGCATAGAGCTCATTTACATATTTTGTAATCGCATAAGGAGAAAGGGGACGACCTATATCCTCTTCAACTTTCGGTAAAATCGCAGAATCCCCATAAGTAGAAGAAGAAGCGGCATAGACAAATCTTTTTATTTTGGCATTCCTGGCTGCAACCAACATGTTTAAAAACCCTCCAACATTCACCTCATTGCTAGTAATGGGATCATCTACAGAACGCGGAACAGAACCCAAAGCGGCCTGATGTAGCACATAATTTTGTCCCTCACAAGCCTGTCTGCAGGTTTCAAAATCTCTTATATCGCCCTCTACTAGACGAAAATTCGGATTTGAAACAAAAAAATTAATATTTTCCCTTTTACCTGTGGAAAAATTATCCAAACAAACTACCGCCGCTCCGATACTTAAAAGCTCCTCAATGAGATTAGAGCCTATAAAACCTGCCCCTCCCGTTACAAGAATCTTTTTATTCTTCAGATTCTCAATCATTACCATATTGTATTAACTTCTCCGGAATCTGTCTTTGAATTTTTCCAACCAGGTTTTTTCTTTCGCTTGATAGCCGTAACCGTATTTGTTTCCGTAACCCAAATAGTTTTGTTTTACTGCGTTAATTACAAAACCCACATTTTTTATCTTTTTCTCTTCAATATTTTTATTGGCAAAATCCAATAAGGCATTTTCTGTATATCCTGATCTTGTCACATACACCGTAATATCCGCTTCGTGTGCAATCATAAGTGTATCGGTAACCAAAAGCAGCGGTGCTGTATCTACCACTATATAATCATAACTCTCATTTAGACTCTCCAAAAGAACTTTAAATCTTCCGTTCCCCAAAAGTTCGGTAGGGTTAGGAGGAATCTCTCCGGAATATACAATATCACAATTGGGATTGAACGTGCTTTTGTGCACCAGTTCTCGAACACTTGTATCCTCCGAATATAAAAATTCTGTAAGTCCTTTTACTTTTTTTCCAAAGGGGTTATACCTCTGCAATTGCGGATTTCTTATATCTGATCCAATAATAACTACCTTTTTATTGGAGGTAGCCAACGTGAGCGAAAGGTTCATAGAAACAAAGGTTTTTCCTTCGCCTTTAACTGTAGAGGTAACATAAATAATCTTCCCCTTTTCCTTTTTGGGAAGCATAAAATTCATATTGGTCACCAGAATCCTAAACGCTTCTGCCATAGGGGAAACATCTCCGACATTAATAATATCCGGATCGTTCTTCCCTATATTGGGAAGCTCCGCCAGAACGGTCTTGCCGGTTAATTTTTCTATATCATGCTTCGTTCTCACCTTGTTATTAAAAAGTTCTTTTAGATAAATTACAGCAAAAGGAATCAAAAGACCTACCACCAGTGCTCCTAATATTATTATCATTTTCTTGGGAGAAACCGGGTCTAATGAACTGTAGGCTTTATCTATTACTCTCGCTTTGGGTGCATTGATAGACAACGAAATGGCCGTTTCCTCTCTTTTCTCCAGAAGGAGAAGAAAGAGCTTTTCTTTAATTGTCTGCTGTCGTTCTATTTCTCTATAGTCTTTCTCAATAGAAGGTATTTTGGAGGTCTTATTGCTTATTTTGTTCTGCTCGGAGACAAATTCTGACTCGATTAACTCCAGGGCCTTTCTGTTTTTTTCCAAACTCTCATATATAGAAGACCTTAACCCCTCAATTTGGTTTGTTACATCTACCACTGCCGGATTTTCTTCTGTAGCAGACTGTAATAATCTGTTTCGCTGTAAAATGAGCTGATTGAATGTCGATATTTCAGTGGTGGCAATAGGGTTCTCTAGCCCTACATTCGCAGGTAAAATCACGTACTTCCCCTGTCTTTTCAGGTATTGCAACAATGCATTTGTGATCTGGAGTTGAGAAGCCGTCTCCAATTGTTTAACTCCAATGCCAGCAGCACTCTGCAGGTCTATCTTGATCTGAGACTCCATATCCGAAAGCTTATTTTTTAGCTTGAAACTTTCTTTTCTCCTTTCCACATCGTCTAGTTCCTTCATAATACCCTTTATCCTTCCTTCAATAAACTCTAATGTTTTTTTGGACTGAGAGTTTTTATCCGCAACCGCGTCATTGTTATAAGCCTGTACCAAAGAGTTAATCAGATCTTCCGCTTTGGAGATTTCGGGATATTTCAAAGAAAAGTCTAGTACCGTTGAGCTTTTATCTGTCAGCTCAACATGCACTAACTTTTGATACTCGCTTATTTTTTTCTGGAAAGGAGACAGAAAAACTTTCAGCCTTTCGCCTTCCTTTAAGCCCGATCCGTTGAATCTAGAATTCTTGACCAAAATAAAATCTGCCAAAGGCGTATTTATCGTCCTACCCCACCCAGAGAGAATCGTTTTGTTGAGAACCTCCGAGCTCACCTCTATATTTTCGCCACTAATTTTGATATAAAAAGGCCTATTGGAGAGGTATTTGGGAAACTTTTCTCTTAAAATGACAACTTCTACAGGCGAGGTATCTTTGTAGAGCTCTTTATCCCGAAATCCCTCCTTTATTGTAACGGTCGCTTGCAAATTATTCTTCTTAATCACCTCCCCCATCAACTTTCTGGACTTAAAAATCTCTATCTCGTTCTGGATGCTGTTCGTCTGCATTCCTCCAAGACCGGAAAGCCCCTGGAGCAAACTGAGTCCTTCACCCGCTATCCCAGGGGAATTCTTCGCTTCCTTTATAAGAACCGAAGACTTTATCTCATACTTCGGAACAATAAACCTGAGAACAAAAAGAGTAAAGACCAACACGAGCATAGGAACTAAAATAAACCATATCCAATTTCTCTTATAGGGCTGAATAATCTCGTGTAAATCCAGCTCTTCTATATCGCTATTTTTTTCGCTTTGCTCCATTGTAAAATCACTCAATAGAATACTATTTTATTCTTAATAAAGTCAATACAGAAATTAAAACCGTCGCCAGAGAAACATAAATTCCCAAATTTGGGTCTCTTTTTGCGTTTTTCTGCTGCACTTTGTTTGGTGAAATGTAAATGATATCCCCCTGTTGTAAATTGTAGTAAGGTGAAAATAAAAAATCTGACTTGGTTAAATCCAAGCGAGTTTTTCTTAAGTCTCCATTCCCTTCTTTTCTTAAAAGAAGTACATCTTCTCTTTTTCCATACATAGTAAGATCTCCTGCCAAAGCAATTGCTCTTAATACTGTCCCATTTCCCTCATAAAGTGTATACTCTCCGGGTTGTTTTACCTCACCCAAAACAGAAACTTTAAAATTTCTCAGCCTTACGCTTACCAAAGGCTCCCTAATGTACCGAGAAAGAATTTTGTGCAGATTGTCTTTCAGCCCCTCTGTGGTCAACCCGCTCGCCTTTATATTCCCTAAAGTAGGGAAATCAATATTCCCGTTGCTATCCACTATATAAGTAGGCGCCGGCGTACTATCCACAGTGGGTTGTACGTTACCGGAGTTTACGGTATTTCTAATGATCTCACCAGAAGAATAATTCTGATTAAACGGCTTAACAACATCCCTATCTTCCGCCGATACCATTATCACCAATTCGTCTCCGGTCTTAATCTTCGTGGTATTTTTTTGAATTTTTTTTGTGTCAGACAAATTATTTACCTCGTCAATATCTTGCAAATAAGTAACCTCTACCGAGTGACAAGAAGCGATGATGTATAACAAAACAAATAATCGTATAAACGACGCTAATTTAAACCTCATTCTCCTCTTTTGAAAATTTTCCAAATATACGACTTCTCAATCTATTTCTCGGTCCAGCATTTCAAAAGACGAATTCCTGCTTTTGTACTCCGGAACTATCATTTTAAGAATTTTAACCACTTCATTGCACTCTTCTTCCAGCACTGCCCTCGTAAGAAAATCAACATAACGTTTTATCTTTTTGTATTCCATAGCCTGATCTCTGGATATCAATATTTTGTCATTGTGTGTAGGCACCGTCTTCGAATTGTCACTCAAAAGTTCTTCGTAAAGCTTTTCTCCCGGTCTAAGCCCCGTATACACAATCTTTATGTCTACTTCTGGTTCAAAGCCGGAAAGACGAATCATTCGTTTTGCCAAATCTATAATTTTGACCGGCTCCCCCATGTCAAAAACATAAATTTCCCCACCCTTTCCCATAGTGCCCGCTTCCAATACCAGTTCACAAGCTTCAGGAATTATCATGAAATAACGAACGATTTCCGGATGCGTTATGGTCACGGGACCCCCTCCGTCTATTTGCTTTTTAAAGTACGGAATCACAGAACCATTGGACCCCAGAACATTTCCAAATCGGGTAGTGATAAATTTCGTGTGATTTCCCTCCTCTTTCTGCAGAGCCTGAACAAAAAGTTCTGCCACCCTCTTAGAGGCGCCCATTACATTAGAAGGATTTACAGCCTTATCCGTAGAAATCATAACAAACCGGTCTACCTTATACCTGCTGGCGAGTGTGGCTAGGTTTTTGGTCCCACAAACATTTACAAAAACCCCTTCATGAGGATTGTCTTCCACCGTAGGTACGTGTTTATATGCAGCGGCGTGATATACCATGGAAAAATGCATTTTCTTAAAAAGACTTTCCATTCGTTTCGCATTCGTAATATCAGCTAATACAAACCGCATCCTGACATGAGGGAGCGTGCTCTTAAGCTCCCTCTCTATGTCGTGCAAAGGCGTCTCCGCCTGATCCAGTACCACAATAAGAGCAGGCTTAAATTTGGCGACTTGCCTCACGATTTCCGATCCGATAGATCCCGCTCCTCCAGTTACCAAAATGTTCTTGTTAAAATGAGTTTTGCTTACCTCTGTATTGTTTATTATTATGGGTTTTCTGTTGAGTAAATCTTCTATTTGTAAATTCCTGATTGAGTTAGCAACCTCATGATCTCTTAATTTTTGTACAGAAGGCGCCTTGAAAACCTGGATGCCTTTCTCAAGAAATAAATTGACCCAGTGAATCATTTCATCCCGAGATACCGTTTCTTTAATAATAATTACTCCCTCTACCCCTAAATTTTCTTTCGATTTTTTTTCTATATTCTTTTTAAAATAAATCTTCCTGCCCAGTATTTTCGCTCTATTATAATCTTTACGCTGCGTGATAAACCCTTCTACAGAATAGGGCATGGCGGGGTTATCTATAATCGCTCTTGCAATGGCAATAGACTGCTCTCCGATCCCCAGTACCAAAACTCTTTTCTTCAGTCCGCTTCTCCTGAACTCTCTGGCAAAATAAAAAAACTCTTTGACCGTGAGACGAAAGAGAAACAAAAAAATGATAGCAAGTGCCCCATAAATAGACAAAAATGCAAAAGGAGTGAAAATAATTTCTACGTCTAGTATACTGTAAAAAATCCCTTGAAAAACCCCAAGAGCAATGACAGAACAAAAGGTAGAAATGATCAGTTTAAATAAGTCAATAAAAGTAGAATGGCGAATAATCCCCGAATAAGTCTTAAAAACAAACATGAAAAAAAGACTCACAGAGAGAATCAAGGTGAATACCAGAAAATTATCATAAAAAACCGTCTGATGTCCTATTCTTTTCGTAATGAGGTTAGAAAAAACAGCAGCAAAAAAAACAATAACCAAATCAATAATCAGAATAACCCACCTCGGTAAATATCGAATGTCCGAAAGGCTTACAATATTATCCCCGCTGTATATTTTATTCTTGGCGTCTCGTAAAAAACTCATATGGATTACCAATCGTTCTCTCTTAATTTTTGAGATTAAAATATCCCCCTAAAGAACCCCTATTTTATATTTTTTGTTTTCAAACCTTCTTTCTCAGAGTTTCTCCCACCTTACATATTACCTCGTACTCATACCCCTTAGACAAAAGATATCTTGTGATTTTATTTATTTTTTTCCCCTTATCGGGTTCCTTTATCTTTTCTTCACAAGACTCATATAGATTAAAAAGAGTCTCTCTGTAGTCTTCTTCATCTATTTCTTCCAATCCTTTTCTTATAAGGTTTTCTGCAATTTTTTTTTGCTTAAGCGACTGAATTATTTTTATTCTTCCCCATTTCTTCTGACGAAATTTACCCCTCACATAATTCCGCGTAAACCTCTCTTCATTCAGATAACCTTCCTGTATAAGATGGAGATAAAGCCTGTCTCTTGCTTCCGGAATCAGCAGAAACTCCTTCATCTTGTTTTCTACCTCCACATGACACCTCTCTTGATAGATACAAAATCTTTCCAGTTTCTTCTTAATATCATCAAAAGCGAACGACCTCCGAGATCTTCCCAACGACATTTATTCTGGTTTGGAATCGTATCAAGAATTTACAAACAAGGCTCTCCCCTCCATGAGTTGATTAACTTCCTTCTTTATTTCGTTTATTTTCTTATCATTCTCTGCATTCTCTAACACCTCAGAAATATATCCTGCTATGATCTCCATCTCTTTTTCCTTAAGACCTCTTGTAGTAACTGCCGCCGTGCCCAAGCGTATTCCCGAGGTAACAAATGCCGATTTGTCATCAAAAGGCACCATATTTTTATTACAGGTAATGTCTGCTTTTACCAGTGCTTTTTCAGATTGTTTCCCGTTTAGCCCTTTATTTCTAAGGTCTATAAGCATGAGGTGGTTGTCGGTTCCTCCACTTACAATTTCATAGCCTCTTTTACTTAACGCATCAGAAAGAGCTTGTGCATTTTTTATCACCTGCTGAGCATATGCCCCAAAATGGTCACTCAGAGCCTCCTGAAAAGCGATCGCCTTTGCACCAATTATATGTTCTAACGGTCCTCCCTGTATCCCAGGAAAGACCATACCATCTATTACCTGACTCATCATTTTTGTATCCCCTCTTGGCGTTTTATGTCCGTAAGGGTTTTCATAATCTTTTCCCAACATTAACATCCCTCCTCTCGGTCCCCTTAAGGTTTTGTGGGTGGTGGTGGTCACTATATGGCAATATTTGAACGGAGAGTTGAGAAGCCCCTTTGCGATGAGTCCTGCCGGATGCGCTATATCTGCCCAAAGCGTAGCGCCCACCTCATCCGCCACTTTGCGAAATTTTTCGTAGTCTAAATCTCTGGAATAGGCGGAAAAACCCGCGATAATCATCTTTGGTTTTGTCTCCAACGCTTTTTGTCTCAATCCCTCATAGTCTATTCTTCCTGTATTTCTTTCCAACCCATAAAAATGAGCGCTATACTGAATTCCGGAAAAATTTACAGAGGCACCATGCGTGAGATGTCCCCCCATAGAAAGATCCAAACCTAATACGGTATCTCCGGGCTTCAAACAAGCCAAATATACCGCAGCGTTTGCTTGTGATCCCGAATGAGGTTGTACGTTTACGTACGCCACCCCAAAAAGCTTTTTTGCTCTCTCTATAGCCAACGACTCTATCTCATCCACCACCTCACAACCTCCGTAATACCGATGCCCAGGATAACCTTCCGCATACTTGTTGGTAAGAACACTCCCCATTGCCCTCATTACCTCATTGGAAACAAAATTCTCAGAAGCTATAAGCTCAATTCCCCGAGCCTGTCTTTTTCTCTCCTTTTCTATCAAATCAAAAACAATATCCAATGCCATTTTCATTTTATATTTTATTTCTTCAGCTATATCCTTTGCAATCGTACAAATTTATGCATTTTCTGCTTGTTTTCTCTTAAAGTTTATCTTTTAAATTCCCTGTTTTAGGAATTCTTAATTGGGTATTCCATTGTTCGTTAATTTTTTTAATAAAATAAGAAGAAAGCAAAGGACAATTTGTTTCAACATTTTGGTGGACAAAAAAATAGAGGTTTCTAAGTCCCATATCCTTCCATGCGGATACCCTCTCTATCCAATCGTCAAGCCTTTTATAATCACCAACCACATTTGCTCCCACGAAACGGACAAAAACATCCGGAGAAGTTAGCCTCATATCTAAAATATCCCTTCTACCCGCCGTATCTACTATAATTTTACATACAGAATAGTGCTCAAAAAGGGTACAAACATTATTCCATATCTCTTCATTGCTGTACCATTCTTCATTCCTCAGCTCTACTCCCAGGGGAATTTCCTTCGGCCACATCTGAATAAAACCCTCCAGCCTCTGCATGTCTTTTGGTCTGAAATTATCGTGGAGTTGTAAAAAACACCTCCCCAATTTTTCTTCAAAATGAACGATGGAAGCAATATATTCCGTAACAAGATCCGTTATGTTGATAAGCCTTCTATAGTGAGAGATAGAATTAGAGATTTTGGGAAAAAATTTAAACTTATCCGGGGTTTTGTTCTTCCAGGCTTCTACCTGGGCAGAAGAGGGTATTCTATAAAAAGTAGCATTCAGTTCTATACTATTAAACTGGGAAGCATAATAAGAAAGCTCGTCTCTAGTACCTCTCGGATAAAAGCCCTTAAGGTCGGTTTTATTCCATTTTGCACAACCCACGTAGACCCCCTGCAAACCTTTCTTATTTTTTTTCAGAACCTCGGCGGTATACAAAGAATCCTCTGGGAAACTAAAATCAGCTTTTGAGAGATCTTCCACTTGCCCGAATTTCATACAACATGTTTCCCACGAAAGTACGGATAAAACAAGACATTAACCGTCTTCCCGACATCAACAATCCTCACAAACCCGTAAAAAAACAAAAAACTAGGATCTCATTTTTGCGAGCATCTCCTCCCTGATCTCCATGTTATGATAAACATTTTGTACATCATTATCTTCCTCAAACTTCTCAAGCATTTTTACGTTTTGTCTCAGATGATCCAGTGTCAACGTTTTTATTACAGAATTGGGAATTCTTTGTAACCCTGCATTCTTGGCTTCAATTTTTAGCTTGTCCAACCTCTGGGACAACAACCCAAAATCCTCAAAAGCTGTAGTAATCACTACCTCTGTATCGTCAAAATCAATCTCCTCCGCTCCTCCCTCTATCATGTTCATCTCAAACTCCTCCCAATCTAAAGAAATCGAGACTTTATCTAAAGTAAATATTCCTTTTCGATCAAAAATAAAATCTAACTCCCCGTTTTTGCCTAAATTTCCCCCAAATTTATTGAAAATAGCCCTTATATTGGCTACCGTTCTTGTAGGATTATCTGTCGTACACTCTATAAAAAACGAGACCCCCCCCTGCCCATATCCTTCATAAGTAATTTCGTCGTATTGCTGAGCCCCATTACCAGAAGCTTTCTTTATGGCTCTTTCTACATTTTCTTTTGGCATGTTAGCCCCCTTTGCGTTTTGTATACATCTTCTTAGCGCAGGATTAGTTTCTGGATCTGATCCTCCAAATTTAACGGCTATAGCGATATCCTTGCCGATTCTGGAAAAAGTTTTGGCCATTTTATCCCATCTGGCCATTTTGGACGCTTTCCTGTATTCAAAAGCTCTACCCATAAAATGATGCCTTCTTGGAGAACAAAGGTAAAAATAAAATTTTCAAATAAAAATAATGTCCCCCAGTTAAACTGGGGGACATTATTACTAGAGCACTAAAATACTTATTATTTCTTTTTAACTACTCTCTTTTTGCCTGCTCCTTTTCTGTGAGTCGCTTTTTTATGAACAGGAGTTGGAGGAAGGTCAGACTTTTTGTATGTCAGCCATTCATCACCGGAAATCGCTCTCACTACCACTTTTCTGTCCACTTGTCTTTCTTCATTAGAAGCACTAGCAGGGACTGTAGCCTCTTGAGATCCTATTCCTATAGACTTAAGTTTGTCTTCCGGAACCCCTCTTGCTTCAAGAGCTTTCACTACAGCTGCAGCTCTTCTCTTAGAAAGATTAAGGTTATAGGCTGGATTTCCTTTTTTATCCGTCATACCCACTACAATAAAGTTCTCATTCACCGTTGCTTTGATAAGCTCAGCCGCTTTATCTAATTTTTCATTAGACCTAGGGTTGATGGTGGCTTTATCAAAATCGAACAGAATATCTTTAAGGGTAGTAGTAGAAGCCTCTCCCGTAGAAACGGTAAGTCCGTTTGGACCTGGACATCCTTTGTACTCTGGCTTACCAGGAACTGTAGGACACTCATCATCCTTATCTAGTATACCATCACCGTCTGTATCCGGCCAAGGACAACCATTATTCTCGACAGGTCCAGGAACATCAACGCATGCATCATCCTTATCTAATACTCCATCACCATCTGTATCCGGCCAAGGACAACCTTTATTTTCTACCGGTCCAGCAACATCAGGGCACGCATCGTCAATATCAGGAACCCCATCACCATCGGTGTCTGGACATCCTTTAAACTCAGCTAAACCTGGAGTATCCGGACATCTATCTTCCTTATCCGGTACACCGTCCTTATCCCTGTCATTGTTACCCAATCTGAAAAGCAAAGAGGCTGAACCCTGAAAAAAATCATTAACAACAGAAGTCTTTGCAAAAGTGTTTACATAGTCTAACTGGGCTCCTAAACCAAATTTTTCTGTAAACCAAACATTAAGGCCCGCTCCTGCATTTACAGTGAAAAAGTTTTTCTTGGCGGCTACATCTCCGTCTTTGTTAAAAGCTGTTACGGTATGTCCATTTTTATCCACCAGAGGAAAACCTATGTTTTCCGGATAAGAACTTCTTAAATAGTTCCCTCCCACTCTAACATACGGATCAAACCAGTGGTTTTCATTCCACAAACCGTTAAACTTAAACTGCAGACCTAATCCTGTCATCAAAAAGAAGTTCTGTGGAGTCTGTATCCTCTTGTTACTAATGTTCCCCACAGAGGTCTGCCAGTCTACAACAAAAAGTTTTCCCAAATTTCTGGCCACAGTAAGCTTTGACAAGGGAGGAGCTACCGACCAGTTTCTAACTCTGTATAACCTTTTTACTGTCTCCTTGGAAAGATCTTTCACTCCCGTAGCAGCTGGATAATTTGCCGCCTGAGCTCCTACCCCAATCAACCATGGATTGGTAGTAGTTTGGGCAAAAACAGCTGATGAGATCGCGAGACCCAAAGCCGTAATTCCTAATTTTAGATTTTTCATAGAATTAAATAATTAAATAATTGATTTTGCAAAATAAAAATAAAAATTCTTCACACACAAGGCTTACAGCCTTTTTTTTAACGTTTTTTTATGACCCTGTCCAAGGTTCTTCTATTTTCCTTTTCCCTGATAGACTGTCTTTTGTCATACAACCTCTTCCCCCTCGCCAGAGCAATTACCATTTTTGCTATCCCTCTCTCATTTATGTACAATTTCAAGGGCACTATTGTTATCCCCACATCTTTCGTTTTCTTCTCCCACCTGCTCAACTCTCTCCTATGTAGCAACAACTTCCTATCTCTTTTCGACTTATGGTTGAAGTGGGATCCCAGCCTGTATTCTGCTATATCAATATTGACAGCAAACAACTCCCCGCCTACAAACTGACAAAAAGACTCCGCCAACGAGACCTTTGAAGTTCTTACAGCCTTTATCTCTGTACCCGTAAGCACCATCCCAACCTCCAACTCCTCCAGAATCTCGTACTCGTACCTCGCCTTCCTGTTTAGCACTGTCACACTTCTCTCAACCCTCATACCTTAGGACAAAGGTAATACAAAAAAACAATCCTCCCCTCTTTGGAGATAGTTAATTTTGAAAAAAATATGAAAACGCTCTACGACATACAATCCAGATATAAGCGAAAAAATAGATAGTGTGCCCATATTCATCCTAGTTTGTTTATCACAAGAACTTTGATGGGGGCTAATTCCTTTGCAAACCCATAATTTTGCCGTACTTTCGCAAAAATCTACACACCATAATAATCATGCTGACTATATCTAATCTGTCCTTACAATTTGGGAAGAGGGTGCTTTTTGATGAGGTAAATATAAAATTTACTAAAGGGAATTGTTACGGGATTATCGGGGCAAATGGCGCCGGAAAATCTACTTTTCTAAAGATTTTAAGTGGCAAGCAAGATCCTACTTCCGGAAGTGTTTCCCTGGAAAGCGGTAAGAGAATGTCCGTCCTAGAGCAAGATCACTTTGCCTATGACAAATACACCGTATTGGAAACGGTGCTGAGAGGAGACAAAAAGATGTTTGAGGTAAAAGAAGAGATGGATTCACTTTATGCCAAGCCTGATTTTTCTGATGAAGATGGCATAAAAGCGGGAGAGTTGGGGGTGATTTACGATGAAATGGGAGGCTGGAATGCAGAAACAGATGCCCAAGCCATGTTGTCTAACGTGGGAATAAAAGAAGACAAACACGGGCAGCTTATGAGTGAGCTGGAGAACAAAGACAAGGTACGAGTACTCCTTGCTCAGGCACTATTTGGTAATCCCGATGTTCTTATCTTGGACGAGCCCACCAATGACCTTGATATAGATACCATCACATGGCTGGAAAATTTTTTAGCAGATTATGAAAATACAGTGATCGTGGTATCGCATGACAGACACTTTCTGGATGCCGTATGCACCCATATAGGAGACCTGGACTTTTCTAAACTTAACTTGTACACCGGAAATTATTCTTACTGGTATCAGGCCTCTCAGCTTGCAGCAAAACAGAGAGCACAAGCCAATAAAAAAGCAGAAGAAAAAAAGAAAGAACTTCAGGATTTTATTGCTCGTTTTAGCTCTAATGTAGCCAAAGCCAAACAGGCTACTGCCAGAAAAAAAATGATAGACAAACTCAGTATCGAAGAAATAAAGCCCTCCTCCAGGAGGTATCCTGCTATTATCTTTGATATGGAGAGAGAAGTGGGAGACCAGATTCTTGAAATTAAAAACCTGGAAAAATCTAAAGAAGGGGAATTTCTTTTTTCAAAAATAGACCTCAATCTAAAAAAAGGAGACAAAGTAGCCGTTTTATCCGGAAATTCTCTGGCCGTCACCGAGTTCTTTCAGGTCATCACCGGAGCAGAAACCGCAGATAAAGGGGAATACAAATGGGGCATTACCACTCACCAGAGCTATATGCCACTGGATAACACAGCATTTTTTCGGGATAAAACTCTAAATCTGGTAGACTGGCTAAGACAGTACACGAAAAATGACGAGGAGCGTCATGAAGAATTTATACGGGGCTTTTTGGGAAGAATGCTTTTTTCCGGGGACGAAGCGCTGAAGTCTTCTGCTGTTCTGTCCGGAGGGGAAAAAATGCGTTGTATGTTCAGTAGGATGATGCTGAAAAAAGCCAATGTGCTCTTGCTGGATGAACCAACCAATCATCTAGATCTGGAAAGCATCACTGCTCTGAATAATTCCCTTATGAACTTTAAGGGAAACGTGCTTGTCAGTTCTCATGACCACGAGCTGTTACAAACGGTTTGCAACCGGGTGGTAGAACTCACCCCAAAAGGGATCATAGACAGAGAAATGTCCTATGATGAATACCTGGAAGACCCTAAAATAAAAGAACTCAGACAAAAAATGTATTCTTGAAATTACTTGTTTTTCATAAAAATTCCTTTGGTATAGTGCTATCTGTATCTAGTTAAAAATCGTTACTTTTGCTTGCCATGAGTCTTAAGTGGGTTTACAAACCGGAACCAGAAGAGAAAATAGTAGAGGGATTGAGCACCTCTCTGGGATTCGGAACATTTGAATCTAAAATCTTGGTGCTCAGGGGTATAGATAATTATCAAAAAGCAAGAGAATTTTTTAAACCCAAACTGGAAGATATTCATCATCCTTTTCTCATGGCCGACATGCAAAAGGCAGTAGAACGCATTGCAACTGCCATAGAAAATGGAGAAAAAATATTGGTGTATGGGGATTATGATGTAGACGGAACCACTGCTGTGGCACTTATGTACCTCTATCTGAGTAAAATAGTAGACAAAAAGTTCCTAGATTTTTATATTCCGGACAGAAATGTAGAGGGGTATGGTATCTCTAAAGAAGGAATTGATTTTGCCAAAGAGAATGGCTTCTCTCTAATTATTTGCCTAGATTGCGGGATAAAGGCACTGGACAAGATAGACTATGCCAACTCTCTAAACGTAGACTTTATCATTTGTGATCATCATTTACCCGGAGAAAGCCTCCCAAAAGCCTACGCCGTACTTGACCCAAAAAGATCCGACTGTAGATACCCCTACAAAGAACTTTCGGGTTGCGGAGTAGGATTCAAACTCTGCCAGGGGCTGAACACCTTATACAAAATACCCGAATCCGAACTCTATGAACTCACCGATCTCCTGGCCATTTCTATTGCTGCAGATATTGTCACAATGACCGGCGAAAACAGGGTGTTTGCTAAAATGGGACTCAAGACACTTAGAAGGACCAGAAAATTAGGACTGAGGCTTTTGGTGTCTTCTGATAAACTCTCCACTTTTGAGGTCTCCAATATCGTCTTTGAAATTGCACCCAAAATAAATGCTGCAGGCAGAATATCACACGGAAAATCTGCCGTGGAACTCATGATATCTGACAATCTGAAACACGCCGAGCAGATCGTGGGAGAGATTATGAGTCTTAATCATGAACGGAGAGCGCTTGACCTCAGCTCAACGCAAGAAGCCATCAAACAAATCGCTGCCACAGGACAAGAAAATAATTACTCTACCGTGGTGTATAATGCTCATTGGAACAAGGGGGTAATAGGGATAGTAGCCTCTAGGCTGACCGAAATGTATTATAAACCCACTTTGGTTTTTACTGATGGAAATAACGGAGAAATAGTGGCTTCGGCCCGTTCTGTTTCTGATTTTGATGTACATGATGCTCTGGAAATGTGTTCTGATTTTTTCATAAAATTTGGCGGACACAGAGCCGCTGCGGGGCTTTCCATGAGAAAAGAAAAATTTGAACTCTTCAAGAAAAAATTTGAAGAGGTGGTTTCACAAAAAATTAATGAACATCAAAAAACTCCCTCCCTATATATCGACTCTGAAATGCACTTGGAAAATCTCACCCGTGATTTTTTTAACTTTCACAGGAAGCTTGCCCCTTTCGGACCCGAAAACATGAAACCTATTTTGGTTCTTAAAAACCAAAAAGTATCCGGAACTGTCAAAACAATGGGCAAAGAGAACAATCACCTGAAATTTTACATACGACAAGAAAACACGGGAAAAAATATCGAGTGCCTGGGTTTTAAGCTCGGAAAATTTTTGGAAGACTTCAAAAATAAAAATTTTGATATGGCCTTTACTGTCGAAGAAAACCACTGGAAGGGAAATGTCACTTACTTTTTAAACCTCAAAGACGTGAAATTTCTTCCATAATGTTTCTAAATCAGCCGTTATGAAGAGTATAGGGCTTTTTTTTGGTTCTTTCAATCCCGTACACATTGGTCATCTCATTCTGGCCAACGCCATTGTGGAAAATTCTGATTTGGCAGAACTATGGTTTGTTGTAAGTCCGCAAAACCCGTTTAAGAAAAAAGAAAATCTACTCGGTGAGCGTCATCGCCTGGACATGGTGGCACGGGCCCTTACCCATTACCCAAAAATGCGAGCATCTGATATTGAGTTTTCCCTCCCCAAGCCCAACTATACGATAAATACCCTCGCCTATCTGGAAGAAAAATACCCGGGATATCTTTTTTCTATAATTGTAGGGGAGGACAACCTCTGTGGAATACACAGATGGAAAAACGCAGAAAAACTCATAGAGAAGTACCGTATACTGGTCTACCCAAGAAAATACACTCATGAGGACAGAGAAATGAATATTTATTTTTTGGAACACGAAAATGTGACCAAAATACAAGCTCCGAAAATAGAAATTTCTTCCACCCACATACGGGAAATGATCAAACTGGGGAAAAACATAAGACCCCTGCTTCCCCCTGAAGTGTATGCTTATCTGGAAGGGTCGCCTTTATACAAAAGCCAGTAAAAAACCCAAGTGAAAAAAATAGACTTTTTTTTTAATCGGTATCCCAGAGAAAAAATCATTCGATATTTCAGGATTACTTGCAAAGCCGAAGCGGTCTCCTGTTTTTTGTTGTATGGAGTGGCCATGATCTGGAAACGATATGACCCCGAGGGTATTGCCTCTACACTTTTTATTGTCATGGTAGGCTATATTCACGGTTTGTTGTTTGTCTTATACCTGTTACTGTGTATCCCGTGCAGAATTTTTTTTTCCTGGGACGATGAAGATTTTGTATTTGCCATTCTTGCTGCCTTTTTTCCTTTTGCCACGCTCTGGGTAGAGAAAAAACTTGCCAAGGAAAAATGAAAATAAAAAATCTTTTTATCGGTCTAAAAATTCTCGGATTTTTTTTTCTGCCTCTGCCTTTGCTCTGTCTAAGTTTTCATTGATAATTACCGCATCAAAAGAATTTTTGTACTTCATCTCTTTTGCTGCCTTTCTTGCCCGGATCTCTATACTCTTTGCACTATCCGTATTTCTATTGATCAGCCTTCGTTTCAGCTCCTCTACCGAGGGAGGAGATATAAAAAGTGAAAGCGCTCTGCTACCAAAAATATTTTTGAGCGAAATGGCGCCTTTCACATCCACATCAAAGATGACTATTTTATCCTGTTCCCATATGTTTTCTACCTCAGACCAAAGCGTTCCATAAAACTGATCCGGATATACCTCTTCATACTCTACAAAAGCATCCGCAGATATTTTTTCTCTAAAGACTTCCGGCGAGAGAAAATAGTAGTCCCGCCCGTGTTTTTCCTCTCTCCTGGGTGCTCTTGTAGTACAAGAAACAGAAAAACATAGCTCGGGGATCACCTCAAGAACATGCCTTACGAGTGTAGTTTTTCCACTTCCCGAGGGCGCCGCAAAAATTATTACTTTACCCTTTAAGAAATCTTGTTTTTTGATTGTTTAAGTTTTTTGATTGTTTAAGTTTTTTGAGATTACAAAATATTTAGAGATTGTTCTTTTATTTTCTCCAGTTCGTCCTTCATTTTCACCACCAGTTTTTGTATTTCCACATGATTTGCCTTAGATCCAAGGGTGTTAATTTCTCTCCCTATTTCCTGCGCTATGAATCCCAGTTTTTTCCCATTGCATTCCTCCCGATCAAGCACCTCCCGAAAATAGAACAAATGCTGCTCCAGACGCACTTTCTCTTCCGAAATATCCAGTTTTTCTGTGTAGTACATTAACTCCTGATAGTATCTACCTTCGTCTATATTTTCGAATTCCTTGAGGTATTTCTCATACCGCTCTCTGATTCCCGCGATTCTCTGCTCTTCATATGGCAAAACCTCTCCCAAATAAGTTGATATTTTCTCTACTGCTCCCAATACATCATTTCTAAGCACTTCTCCTTCTTTTTTTCTAAAGTCTTCCAGCTTCCGGCACGCCTCATCCATGAGATCTTTTAGAAAATCCCAGGATTCCTCATCTATTCGTTCGAGTTCTCCGGGCTTAGAAGAAAGAGCTTCCGGTAAACGCACCGCCATCTTCAGGTACTCTATATCAGGTCCATCCCCCGCACAATCTCTAAGATCCTCAATATAGGAACGAACAATATCCTTGTCAATTTTTACCCCCCTTTGTCCCCCTAGCATCTCACAACTTATATAACAGTCTATCTTTCCTCTGATGAGCCTGTCATTTAAGAACTTCCTGATTTCCATCTCTTTTTCCCTAAAGTGCGGAGGTACGCGAATACTCATGTCCAAAGATTTACTGTTAAGCGATTTTACCTCAACACTTATTTTTTTTTCCTCCAGTACTCCTTCGCTTCTCCCGAAGCCCGTCATAGATAAGGTCATAATTTATTCTCTCTGAATCTCCCTCAAAAGTAAAAAATAATCCCCAGAAAGTATGGGCCGCAAAAATTATACAAAATCGAGCTCTGCCCTCCCCTCTTTAGACTTTAAAAAACTGTACATAATGTACATAAAAAGAGGGGGCAACTCGGGAAACTGGACGCTGAAACAAAACACATCCAGAATCCCTTCAGAATCAACCCTCGGGGGCTTTAAAAAATAATCTTATTCTGTCCTTTTTTCTAACTCTGGAAGGCTAAATACGAAGCAAAAGGGAATAGTGGTCTCACCAACACAGTGTTAGAATGTGAATCACAAATAAATATATACTATATTTACCTGCCTTTAGGGAGGAACTATACCTCCACCCAATAAAGCATACCAAGATGAGGCATAGATGTCATAACCAGATTAACCAGGAATTTTGATAAGTTAGGAAAAAGAGCAGTAGTTTCGGACAGTTAAACCTGTGTTTATGAAAAAGATATTTTATTTTTTATTCGTTTTTTTTCTTGTCTTTAGTTCCTGTAAAAAAGACCCTAAGGATGCCGGTTTAGCAAACAAAAAAGGACAGGACTCGCTTTCTATAAGTGCTTTAGAACATCCTCAGTCTTTTAGTGTCGGTGTGATTGATACATCTCCCACCCAAGAAAAGACAATCTTTTCTAAAAAGGGAGAAACTATTATTAGTTTTGACCACGCTTCCAATACCGGAAAAATAAAAATAGACGGAAAAGAGTTCGTTCTTGATCGAATGCTGTTTACCGAAAATACCTACGAACTTTCCGGGCAGGGTCTTTCTGTTCTTGCAGAAGACGGAACTTTTCAGGATTCCGTTTGGGGTTGCACGGAGGGGAGCTTTCCCGAGGTAAAAATCACGTATAAAGACAACGAAGTAACCCTGCGGGACATCAAGGTAGAAGACTGCCCCGGCGGATAATTTCTTTCTTTTTCTTTCTCCCCCCCCTCCTGTAGGTGAGACGGAATAGAGCAGCATGTTACGGGTGCTCGACCCTCTACCAATACTTTCGTCGAAAAAACTTTGAAAAAAGGTATAGTGGACTTTGTTTTGCCATATTAGGAAAAAAATGGGGACACAACATCATGGACACTGAAACGATATGGTCTTCATTACACGTTTATTTTCCCGGAGTTTTTATCTTTGGAGAGTGAAGACCGTCATTTCCATAGTAGGCGCCACAAGTACTGGGAAAACCGATTTGGCTATAAAACTCGCCCAATA
Source organism: Bergeyella sp. (assembly GCA_030263285.1). Taxonomy (GTDB): domain Bacteria; phylum Bacteroidota; class Bacteroidia; order Flavobacteriales; family Weeksellaceae; genus SZYB01. The sequence continues at coordinate 359,434 of SZYB01000002.1, read as the reverse complement.
TCTTGCTACGGAAATCATATCCTGTGATTCCCGTCAGTTTTTTCAAGAAATGCCTATAGGTACCTCTGCTCCTACCCGTTCAGAACTTCTGGTGGTCCCCCATCATTTCATAGGAAATCTTACGGTTGCGGACAGGTATTCTATCGGACAATACGAAACCGATGCGATGAAAAAGACGGAAAAACTTTTTCAGAAACACGAAGTACTGATCCTTGTGGGCGGAAGCATGATGTATGAAAAGGCGCTGATAACCGGACTGAACGATCTTCCCGAAGCCATGGCAGAAAACCAAGAAACACTTCATAAAATCTGGAGGAAAGAGGGGATTATAGGATTACAAAAGTTATTACAAAAGCTGGATCCGGAGTATGCACAGGTAGTAGATCTCAATAATCCTAGAAGATTATTGAGGGCAATTGATGTGATTTGGCAAACCAACCAAAAATATTCTGTGCTCATTTCTAAGCTCCAAAAACCCAGAAACTTTAGGACAATACGCATCGGCATAGAGGCCCCCAGAGAAATTATTTATAGTAGAATAGATAAAAGAGTAAACAAGATGCTGGAAATGGGTTTAGTAGAGGAAGTAAAAAATCTTAAGCATTACGAAAACGAAGTGCCGCTAAAAACTGTGGGTTATTCGGAAATTTTTGGATATTTTAACGGGAGGTATTCTTTGGATTTTGCCATTTCGGAAATAAAAAAAAATACCCGAAGGTTTGCAAAAAGACAACTCACATGGTACAGAAAAGAGACGGATATCCATTGGGTTTCTTATGATGAGGCTTTCGGAGAAAGTTTATTTTTATTACATTCGCTGCTATAAAAACATAAAAGAATAATATGGCACGCACTCCATCAAATATGCTCGCACTAGGGACAAAGGCTCCTTTTTTTGAATTGCCCAACCCTTTATCATCGGGGGGTGTCCAATCTCTGGAGGCTCTTAAAGGGAAAGAAGGTACGCTTATCATTTTCATGTGTAATCACTGTCCCTTCGTATTACACGTCATAGACAAACTCACGGAACTCTATGAAGATTATTCCCAAAAGGGGATAGAGTTTATTGCCATTAACTCAAACGATATAAGCCAATATCCCGAAGATTCCCCTAAAAAAATGGTAGAGTTTCAAAAAGAAAAAGGATTTACGTTTCCTTATCTTTTTGACGAAAGTCAGTCATTAGCAAAGGCTTATGATGCAGCATGTACACCGGACTTTTATTTTTTTGACAGCAAACTGGATCTCATCTACAGGGGACAGATGGACAGTTCCAGACCCGGCAATGATAAAGAGGTTACGGGGGATGACCTTGTGGTCGCTTTTGAAAACCTTTTGGCAGGGGAACCTCAAGAAAGTGAGCAGTTTCCCAGTTTAGGATGCAATATAAAGTGGAAGTAATTATTATTTTATTGATAATTTACTCGTAGCAATTTTGTTTTCCAAAAAAATATCTTCTATATTTGGCATTCCGTTCAACGATCATTTACTTGACGAAAATGTTATTAAGAAAGGTGGAGAGATTGGACTCTGTGAAGCCTTGGCAACCCTCGCTACAAAAGCAGAGAAGGTGCTACGTTCTACTTGTTTTTTATTCTAAATATAGACAAGAAAAATAACCCATTATATAATAATTCCTCCCCCTCCCCTTTTTTAGTTGGCATTTTCAGACAAGGTTTTACATAAAATAAACTTGTATTTTAATTTTAGGATGCTGACGATTCTTGAACTTTTCGATTTTACTACCAGCAGCGGAAAGCATTATGATATCCTTCCAATAAGCTATGAGTTTTTTGGAAGGACACTTCACTCTGCCCCTGTTGTTATGGTCAATCATGCACTCACCGGGAATTCTCATGTAGCGGGAAAATCGGGGTGGTGGAGTCCCATGGTAGGAAAAGGTAAGGCAATAGATACAGAAAGGTATACCATCCTTTCTTTTAATATCCCGGGTAACGGGTTTGATGGCTTCTTTCTGGAAGACTTCTGCCATTTTAGGCTAAGAGATATTGCGTCCCTTTTTCTTCTAGGTCTCAAAAAACTAAATATAGAGGAAATATACCTGCTTACAGGGGGATCTATAGGGGGATCTATAGGTTGGGAAATGCTGCAACAAAAAAATAACTTGGCCCGTGTTTTTGTTCCGATAGCCACTGACTATAAAACCACCGATTGGATCTATGCTCAGTGTCTCATCCAGAAATATTTGCTGGAAAGCACAGATGAACCGCTGGAAAAAGCGAGAAAACACGCCATGCTTTTTTATAGGACTCCGAAATCCATCAATGAGAGGTTTAACAGAGGGGTGGATACGGAATCTGGAATTCTTCGAAGCCATTCTTGGCTGGATTATCACGGAAGGGCGTTAAGCGAAAGATTTTCGCTTAACGCCTACCAATACGTAAATCATTTGCTTATGAATATTACGGGAGATAAGGAAAAGCTCAGGGATATTAGTGCGGATATCCATCTCGTAGGGATAGATACCGATCTCTTTTATCCCGCTTTTGAAATAAAAAAAACGTACGAATTTTTAAAAGAAACAAAAAAACATACCTATTATCATGAAGTTTATTCTCCTCACGGACATGATGCTTTCTTAATAGAATACGGCCAATTAAAAAAAATATTCAACACAATACAAAAAATTGCTCATGAAAAATGCCAATATCAACATTTACCCCCAAAAAGCCCTGATCAAATTTGAGGGAAAGAATTTTCAAGGGCAGATCGACATAGCCCCCCGCATATTCGGCGCTCTTAAAAAAGGAGGGATAAGTGTGGGGGTTATCTCTCAGCAGACTATAGAAAACGGTGTTTCCGTCCTTGTAGAAGAAAATAAGTCTGATAAAGCCGTTCTTATACTGGAGGAAGAATTTCTTGAAGAAAAAAATAACGGAACGGTTGGTGCAATTTACAGCATTAAAAATTTGGCGGTGGTAGGTTTTATTTCTGGAGAGTTCAATAAAATTTTGAGTGAACTTCATAAAAACAAAATTTTTCCGTTGTTTCTCAATCAAGTATCCTCTTCAGGAAGAATCAACCTGATCATTACGGAAAATCAATCCGAGATTACAAAATCTATTGTAGAGACCGAAATTTTAGATAAAGCAAGAGGTGTTCATTTGGTTCTCTTGGGTCACGGAAATGTGGGAGGAACGCTGATAGATCAGATCATAAAGTCGCATGCAGAAATTCTTAGAAGAAAAAATATAGACCTAAGGATCGTAGCGATTGCAAATTCAAAAAAAACGCTTCTGGACAAATCAGGAATAAAAGAAAACTGGAGAGAGAAAATAAAAAATTCGGAGACGGAGACAAGAATAGACCACTTAATTCTGTATGCAAAGGAAAATCATCTGGAAAACCTTATTGTGGTGGACAATACGGCAAGTGAATCGATTACAAAAAATTACTCCCTGTTTGTAAAAAATGGATTCGATGTGGTGTCTTCCAACAAAATTTTCAATACCCTGTCGATCTCTTCCTACAAGAGCTTTAGGCGGCTTCTTCGGAAAAACAAAAAAAATTACCTCTATGAGACGAATGTAGGGGCAGGTCTTCCGCTCATTGATACAATAAAACTCCTGCATCTTTCGGGAGAGAATATTACTGAGATAAAAGGTGTTTTTTCGGGGTCACTCAGCTATATATTCAATCGGTTTTCAATGAGGCAAGCCCCCTTTTCTGTCGTTGTGAAAGAAGCGATGGAAAAAGGTTTTACAGAATCTGACCCCAGAGAGGATCTTTCGGGAAATGATGTAGGAAGAAAACTGCTCATTTTAGCGCGGGAATTAGATCTTATCAATGAGTTTACAGACATAAAAATAGAGAATCTCATCCCCAAAGAACTGCAAAACACAGATAAAGAGTCGTTCATTTCCCGCCTGGAAGAGTTAAACGCTCATTTCCAAGAGATAAAAGAAAAGCAAAAGCCACACCATGTATTAAGATACGTGGGGCATTTGTATGGAGATCTCCAAAAAGAAAAGGGGATCCTGAAGGTAAAACTTCTTTCTGTGGAAGAAAGCTCTGCCATGGGACAACTTTCCGAATCCGATTCTATTTTTGAGATCTTTACGGAGAGTTATGGCGACAGACCTATCGTGATTATCGGTGCGGGGGCAGGGGCAAAAGTAACAGCAAGAGGAGTATTGGGGGATATATTAAGGATAAGTAGGGCCAAAACAGCATAAACTAAAAAAAGAAAAAACATGAAAAACTTTGAGACGGCAGCTATCAGATCCCAAATAGAAAGGTCGGGTTTTGATGAGCATTCCTCGCCCTTGTATCTTACCTCCAGTTTTGTCTTCGAAGATGCAGAGGACATGCGCGCAAGTTTTGCGGAGGAAAAGCCCAAAAATCTGTACAGCAGGTTTTCAAACCCCAATCTCACCGAGTTGATAGATAAAGTATCACAAATGGAGGGTGCGGAATCCGGATATGCTTTTGCCACAGGAATGGCCGCTATTTTTTCCACTTTTTCCGCCCTGCTGGAGTCGGGCGATCATGTGGTGAGTTGTCGCTCGGTTTTTGGCTCTACACACACTCTATTTACAAAGTATTTTCCCAAGTGGAAGATAGAAACCGACTATTTTAAGCCGAAAGAAACTCTTTCTGTAGAAAAGTATATTAAACCCAATACCAAGATTTTGTACTTAGAGACCCCCACTAATCCTGCAGTGGACGTTCTGGATCTGGAGTATTTTGGTAGAATAGCAAAAAAACATGGGCTTATTTTTGTGGTAGACAACTGTTTTGCTACACCTTATCTCCAGAACCCCATAAAATACGGGGCAGATATAGTCGTCCATTCCGCTACAAAGCTGATGGATGGGCAGGGCAGAGTTTTGGGAGGAATCGCTGTAGGAAGAAAAGACCTCATACAAGAAATCTATTTATTTGCAAGAAATACGGGACCGTCACTGTCCCCTTTTAATGCGTGGATATTGAGTAAAAGCCTTGAAACGCTGGCTGTTCGAGTAGAGAAACATGCTGAAAACGCCCTGAAAGTAGCCCTATTTTTAGAATCACATCCATGTATAAAAAGTGTGAAATATCCGTTTTTGCTCTCTCATCCTCAACATTCGATAGCAAAGAAACAGATGAAGTTAGGCGGTAATATTGTTGCCTTTGAGCTTAAGGGGGGACTAAAAACAGGAAGAGAATTTCTGGATAAAATAAAACTATGCAGTCTGTGCGCAAACCTGGGAGACACCCGTACCATTCTCACGCATCCCGCCTCCACCACGCATTCGAAACTTTCGGAAGAAGACCGGCTGGAAGTAGGTATCACTCCGGGGCTTGTACGCTGCTCGGTAGGGTTGGAAAATGTGGAGGATATTATTTCGGATCTCCATCAGGCGCTCTGAACAAAAAGTAAAGGAATGTTTTTTTCATTAAAATTATTAATTATGCAATCATGGTATGAAAATAACAGATCATATAAAAAAATCAAAAGGGAAAACACTTTTTTCTTTTGAGATTATCCCTCCACAAAAAGGAGTAGGAATATCCGATTTATACAAAAGTATAGATCCTCTAATGGAACTCAAGCCCTCATTCATAGACGTAACTTCTTCCAGAGAAGAATATGTTTTCATAGAAAGAGGGGGAGGGCTTATGGAAAGAAAAATTACTAAAATGAGACCCGGAACACTGGGTATCTGTGCTGCCATTCAGCACAAATATAATGTAGATACCGTCCCCCACGTACTTTGCGGAGGATTTACCCGAGAAGAGACAGAATATCTGCTGGTAGATTGTATGTATTTGGGAATCCATAACATTATGGCACTTCGGGGAGATGCCATGAAAGGAGAAAAATATTTTGAGCCCAAAGCGGGAGGCCATCATTATGCATCGGACTTGGTAAAACAAATTTATGATCTGGGGACAGGAAAATACCTGCACGGAGAGATTTTGAGTGGAGAGAAAAACAGTTTTTGTATAGGAGTAGCGGGTTATCCAGAAAAACACATAGAAGCGCCGTCTATAAAGTATGATATAGAAATGCTCAAGAAAAAAGTGAAGGCAGGGGCAGACTATATTGTCACCCAGATGTTTTTTGACAACCAAAAATTTTTTGAATTTGTAGACGAAGCCAGAAAGGCAGGAATAGCCATTCCTATCCTCCCTGGTCTCAAACCCATAGCCACAAAAAATCACTTGAAAATATTACCGCAAATTTTCAAGATAGACCTTCCTGAGACCTTGGTAAACGAAGTGCTGAAGAGTAAGAGTAATGCGGAGGCAAGAGAAATAGGAACTCGGTGGAGCATAGATCAGAGCAAAGAACTTCTAAAATTCGGTGTCCCTGTCCTCCATTTTTATTCTATGGGAAAGAGTGATAATTTGCTCAAAATAGGCAAGGAGATATTTTAATATAGCAAGCCATAATATATATGTACAAGGGAGTGAATAAAGAACTACATACAAAATAAAAATTACCGTCTGTCCTGGGTAACCACACAATCTCAAGTTTTGCCTATTTTCATATTCCCTATACCACACACCGAAAGTACATCGTCTGCACCAAATTATTCCGAAAGATTCTTTATCATATTTTGTATTTCCAGAGTATTCCAATTTTTTAGACCCGTTTCTTTTATTTTTATAAATCCCTTATTATCTAGAAGATAAGTCGTAGGAAAAACCCTGGGCAAAAGTGTCTCAGGAATAGGACTTTGAGCGATGTATACCGGAACAGTATATTTGTTCCTCTCTAAGAATTTTTTTACTGCATCCTCCTCATCCTTCATCGCAATAAGAACAAACACAATATTTTCATTCTGCGAATTATAAAGCGCTTGTATGGAAGGCCATTCTTCTGTGCATGGCGGACACCAAGTAGCCCAAAAGTTCAGGAAAACAGCTTTACCATAGATGCTTTTTAGGTTTATGTCTGCAGTATTTATCCCTTTTAGCTCCAGTTCATAATCTTCTTTTGTAAGATGTTTTCTTTGCAAAACCATAGCCGAAGGACTGAAGTATTTTTTTAAAACTACTCCAGCCTTTGAGGAAAAGACTAAAACCCCAATAATACCAACAAGAATTATGAAAAAAAGTGCTTTTTTCCTAAAAAAACCTCTCATTAACCTTCTCTTTTGTGTTTTTTAATTCTGCTCTGCTCTCAACGAAACTTTTTATATCCTTCGCATTTTCTGTATAAGATACATATCTGCCAAGACAAAAGCCGCCAGAGCCTCTACTACAGGAACTGCTCTGGGCAGCACACAGGGATCATGTCTCCCTTTCCCCTCCAGTACCACCTTTTCTCCCTTTTTATTAAAACTCTCCTGAGGACGCAAAAGAGTAGCGACAGGTTTAAAAGCTACCCGAAAATAAATATCCATTCCGTTCGAAATCCCCCCCTGTATCCCTCCAGAAAAATTTGAACGTGTAGAAAAGTCTTCTGCAAAAAGATCATTATGCTCTCTTCCTGTCATTTTTGATCCCTGAAAACCACTACCATATTCAAAACCTTTAGCCGCATTAATGTTGAGCATCGCTTTGGCAAGTTCTGCCTGAAGTTTTGAAAAAACGGGCTCTCCAAAACCTGCAGGTACATTTTTTATTACACACGTAATGGTGCCTCCTATGGTATTTCCCTCTTTCTTTATTTCCTTGATTTTTTCAATCATTTGCTCAGAGACCTCCTTGTCCGGACATCTTACGATGTTAGATTCTGTCATGTTTAGATCTAATTGCCGATAGGGTTTTTCACATACGATATCCCCCACTGAAGAAACATAAGCCTGAACAGAAATTTCAGAAATCAACTGTTTTGCCATACTTCCCGCAACCACCCAATTTAGCGTTTCTCTAGCCGAAGATTTCCCTCCCCCTCTATGGTCTCTGATCCCAAATTTTTGATCGTAAGTGTAATCTGCATGGCCCGGCCTATAGACATCTGCAATATGATCATAATCTTTGCTCCTTTGGTTTTCGTTTTCTACCAAAAAACCAATGGGAGTGCCGGTTGTTTTTCCCTCAAAAATACCCGAAAGAAACCGTATCTTGTCCTTTTCTTTCCTCTGGGTTACTATAGCAGACTGTCCCGGTCTTCTTCTGTCCAGCTCCCGCTGTATTTTTTTTGAATTTACCTCAAGACCTGCAGGGAAGTTGTGGATTATTCCTCCATAAGCCTCCCCATGGCTTTCCCCAAAAGTAGTAAGGGTGAGAAAATTTCCTAAAACATTTATCATCCCGCAAATGTAATCATTCTGAAAAAAAGAAACAGAGCCTACTTTCCGTTTTTGCTCTGGGGTAAAAAGTATTTTATTCACCTCTTGTTTTTATTTTTCTGTCATTTTTTTTCCAGTGAAAACCTTCCTTCTTTCATGTTCTCCGAATTCTTCTGGGGAAAGATTCCTTCTTTTAATATAAATACTGTTTTTAAATAAAAAGGGGAGAAATAGTGGGCAGAGGCATATCAAAAATAAAGAGATAATCTCTGAGTACTACGTTAAAAAAGATAAGATCCTTCGGTGAGAAGGATGTCCCTCCAGAGCAAAAGAAGACGGAAACATTATTTGTGATATTCTCCACCCTGCATATACTTCCGGGAAAAAAGCTAGAGATATTTTTTTATGCCAACTGAAGAAAACCCAAAGACACTCCCACCCCAGAGAAAAAAATATTGACCCAAATAAATACCTTGATCAATATAACATCAATAAAGAAACAATACTGCGCAGAAAAAAAAGAACCATAAAGCTCTTTGGTAACAAGAGATAGGACTGGTAAGTAAAGAAGTTGTCCTTTTTGATTGCACTGAAAACAATCAAAAATACCGTGGAAAATAAAAACGCGATAGATAAAACAGATTTCATCCCTCTTGAGAAAAATCCGTTTTTCAGGATTTCCAAGGAAGGTCATGGTCTACAAAAGCACCAGAGAATACCGAATAACGAAAGTCCATAAATTTTTTAAAGAAAAAAATACTGTAAAAAAACATCGGAAACGAAAACCAAATAATAAAGATAGATTTTATGGGAAAAACTCAAACGGACAACACAAACAGCGAAGACAAAGTTATGGACTACCGGGAGATTGATGAAATAGAAATAAAACAGAAAAAATAATAAAATGTTGCCAAATATTTTTCTCTATTACATAAATTAAGATACGCTCTCAGCACTACATTCATTCTGAAATAGAATATCTGAGAGGTGAAAAAACCGCCTGAAAAGCGTGCCAGAGAGACTTCTGTCCCAAAAGAAGATCAAGGTTTGAAATTTCCTTTACCCAACCCTGTTGCTTTATTCACTGGATAGTGGAGATATAATACCCAAAGTGGTCAATAACATAGAGAGAAAAACTCCTCATAAAGAATATAAGAAAGGTTGATTTATGAAATCTCTCATAACAAATAAATACCCAACCTATGAATAAAGTAACGAACTCATCCCTCTGAAATAAGAACAAAACACAGTTAAACCCCACAGGAGAGCCCCCCTCTCATATTCCGGACAGAAACTATTTTGCGAGGCATAGCCAATACCCGAAAGATCCGGCAGGACAACGATGCAAGAGAAGAGAATATAAATCAACCATAACAGGTATAATCATTACCGTCTTATATAATAATATCTGATGTAATAAATGTAATAAAAATTCGCCCCTTTGCAATTCTTCCGAAATCCATTTATCTAACAAATGGCCTCCAGTGCTGCATTATAATTAGGTTCCGAAGTGATTTCAGAGACTTGCTCTGTGTATAATATTTTACCCGATTCGTCGGTTATGATTATTGCCCGACTCAATAGCCCCTTGAGGGGAGAATCTGTTAGCGTGAGTCCGTTGTCATGTCCAAAATTTCCCCTAAAATCCGAAAGCATCTCTACGTTATCTAATCCCTCTGCTGCGCAAAACCGCCCTAAGGCAAAAGGCAAATCTTTAGACACGTTGATGACGACTACATTGCTGAGTTTTACCGCCTCCTCATTAAATTTTCGGGCAGAAGCAGCACACACCCCCGTATCTATACTGGGAAAGACGTTAAAAATCTTTTTTCTTCCCATAAAGTCAGAGAGTGTTTTTTCGTTAAGGTCGGCATCCACAAGGGTAAAGTCTTTGACCATACTCCCCAGGGGAGGAAGTGTTCCTATCGTATTTATTTTATTTCCTTTGAATGTAATTTGTGACATTATGATTTCTGATTTAGTAACGACTTAGTAATTAGGTTAGCCTCTCCCCAGACATAACCAAAAAAAATCTTACACAAGGATCCCCAACAAAAACAAAAGATCGAAGGCAATGCCCAAAACAGAGACCGTTATCACCGCGCAACGCCCCCTTGAGTGAGGTACCTAGCGGATTCGAACCGCTGTAGATGGTGTTGCAGACCACTGCCTAACCACTCGGCCAAAGTACCAAAATGCTGGGCACAAATTTAGTGAAAAATAATAACTCCTGAAACTCTAGGAGGTTTATTGCTATCTTTGTTTGCTATAAAGAGTAAAAAAATGTCCGAAATACAACTCAATACCATACCCGAAGCCATAGAGGAGCTTAAAAAGGGTAAAATTATCATCGTAGTAGATGATGAAAATCGAGAAAATGAGGGAGATCTTTTGTCTGCGGCAGAATTGGTTACCCCGGAGGTCATCAACTTTATGTCCACGCATGGCAGGGGGCTTATCTGTACCCCGCTTCCAGAAAAAAGGTGTGATGAATTGGGTTTGGAAGTAATGGTATCAAGAAGCACGGACCCTAAAGAAACCGCCTTCACTGTCTCCGTAGATCTTTTGGGGAACGGGGTTTCCACAGGAATATCGGCTTCTGACAGAGCCAAAACGATTTTGGCTCTCATGAATGAGAACACAAAAGCCACAGATTTTATGAAACCTGGGCATATATTTCCGCTAAGGGCAAAATCGGGCGGTGTGCTCAAAAGAGCCGGACATACCGAAGCCGCCATTGATCTCACAAAGCTCGCAGGCCTGAAAGAGGGGGGGGTTATCTGTGAGATAATGAATGAGGATGGTTCTATGGCCAGGTTACCCGATCTGCAAAGAATGGCAAAAAAATACAACCTAAAAATAATTTCTATAGAAGACCTCATCCACTACCGTCTCAAACAGGGAGATCTCGTACATAAGGTAAAAGAACGAAAAGTGAATACTTTTTATGGAGAATTTGATTTTCATGCCTTTCAGGAAGAACACACAGACCAGATTCATTTTGCCATAACCAAAGGGAGCTGGGGAGCAGAAGAGCCCATTCTAGTAAGGGTACAAAGTTCAAACACTTATTTTGACGTTTTATCCCGGCTCATCAACGGTGAAAAACCCTTACTAAAAAAGGTTTTTGATATGATAAACAGGGAAGGCAGGGGAATCGTGATTTTCATCAACAATGTCTCCAATGCAGAAAATACCCTCAGGAAGCTCCATATATTTAATGAATATCAGGACGGAAAGATTACAAAACCCAGCTCTACAGTCAATTATATGGAGTACGGAATCGGTACCCAAATTTTGAAAAAACTGGGAGCTAATCGATTTAGAATTATCAGTCAGAATCCTAAAACAAAACCTCTGATCTCCGGCTATGATGTAGAAGTAGTGGAACTGGTAAAATTAGAGTGATACCCCCCAAAAAAGCTAAACAATAAAAATATTCTCAAAACTTTGTAAACCATTTATAAAATCCCGGACTCCAACCCTTTTCTTTCCTTCCAGCTGGAGTTCTTCCGGATAAAAAACTCCGTCCTGCGTATATATTTTGCACATTTTTTTTGTGAATTCGAGAGTTCCGGGTTTTACTTTATGAAAAACTTTTTCCGGTTTTCCACTATAAATTTTTAGATCTTTCTCTTCGCCCTCTATTGAGAGCGTAGTAAAAGACACCGGAAAAGGACTCAGCCCTCTTACAAAATTGTAAACCGCATCGGAAGGTCGGTCCCAGTTTATTCTCGTATCTTCCCTGTATATCTTAAATGCTTTTTTTACGTTAGAAACTTTGGGTTGCGGTTTTTCTTTCAAGCTGTTATTTCTCAGCCCCTCCAAGGTTTTTAGGATTGTCTGGGCACCCAAAACCATCATCCTGTCATGAAGACTTCCCGCATCTTCGTCCGAAAAGATCTCCAATTTTTCTTGCAAAAGTATATTCCCCTCATCCATTTTTTCATTGATAAAGAATGTCGTTACGCCTGTTTCTTTTTCTCCATTAATAATGGCAAAGTTGATGGGAGCTGCTCCTCTGTAATCTGGAAGCAAAGAACCATGAAGATTAAAGGTTCCCAAAGGAGGAATTTCAAACAAAATTTTGGGCATCATCCTAAAGGCTACCACCACAAAAACATCTGCTTTAAGCGCTGTTATCTGATGGATAAAGTGCTCCTCTTTTAAGTTCTCCGGCTGAAAAACAGGCAATCCATGATTTTTTGCAAATATTTTCACCGAAGATTCCTTTAGCCTTTGACCTCGACCACCGGCCTTATCTGTAGCGGTAACAACCCCTACGATTTCGTGAGAAGAATGGTAAATCGCCTCCAGGGAGGTCGTCGCAAAATCTGGAGTGCCAAAAAAAACGATACGTAAAGGGCCTTTCATAAAATACTGTACTGTAAATATTATACTATCGTGTAAGTCTTGTAATCGAGCATTCGTATTTTTTCCGAATTCAGAAGCTCTGTGAGATTTTCCAGGACAATCTCCTTATGAGGATTTTGCATAAAAATACAAATTTCTTCCAGAGAGCAGGGACGCTTTTTGAGGACAGAAAGAATGTCCAAATGAATGTCAGACGAAAGACCGGTGTAAATTTTTCTCATACAAACGGAACATTTTTTACAGTCTTTTACATTTTTCTCACCAAAATAATGCAGAATGAGTTTCATCTTGCAATACTCTGTATCCCTTATATAGAATTTAAACTCTTCCCACTTTCTGAGAATATTACCCTGAATCAGGGCAAGTAATTTCCAATACTTACGGCTAAGTATTTTATCATTTCTAGGCTTGAGAAACTTTATGCTTGAAAAGGATCCGTCCACATATCTGACATATTTTTTTTCATGAATCTCTATAAGTTGCTGTTTAAGTAAACCCGGAGAAATTTGTAGTTTTTCCGAAAGGTATGCCTCATTAATGTATACCGGACTCTGAGAGGCAAAACCCACAATATTTCTCTGAAGAAGCTCCAGAAAGTACGATTCTTTTTTAGGGAGTTCTTCTATAACATCGTAGGAAAAAAGAAGTTGAAGAGAAGATTTTCGTGAATTTTTATTAAGAAATATAAGCTCTTGGGCATGAAAAAAATTGAGCAGTATCATAAGTTTTGCCCGAGTTACTCCTGTTCTTTTTTGCAGTTTCAGTATATCGAAAGAAAAATCCTGATGGATTATTTCTCCATCGGCTATCTGAAACATAGAATAAAGGCTGGTGTAGATCTTTTCATAAACCTTCTTCGTAAGGCTTTGATTCTTCAGCACCTCATCTCTCCGGTAAAGATCCTGTTCATCCCAAAGCAAAACCGCCAGACTTTTACCTCCTCCTCTTCCCCCCCTTCCTATCTCCTGATAATAATTTTCCAAAGAAAAGGGAGGCGAGAGATGGATTACAAAATCAACTTCTGCTTTATCGATTCCCATCCCAAATGCATTGGTGGTGATGAGTGTTTTGCTTTTGCTTTCTGTCCAGGATGCTTGTCTGCTATTCTTCTCCTGCAGGGAGAGCCCCGCATGGAAACAGTCTACCTGATGTAGCCCTTTGGATTTTAAAAAATAAGAAAGGCCTTCTGCTTCTTTTCTCGTTTGAGTATATACCAATCCGGAAGAAATATTGAGTCTGAGGAAATGTAAAATTCTTTCGTATTTATCGGATATATTGAGGACCTGTATCTGTATATTTTCTCTAGCAAAGCTTTTTCTAAAAGTATGGGCGGATCTAAGCCCCAGTTTTTCGGTAATGTCATGAACAACCTTTGCTGTGGCCGTACCCGTAACGGCCAGAATGGGTAAGGCAAAAAATTGCTCCCTAAAGACTTTTATATTTCTGTAGCTTGGACGAAAATCCTGCCCCCACTCCGAAATACAATGCGCCTCATCAACTGCCAAAAAAGAAAATTTCAATTCGGGTGTATTCAGTATAAACTTGGAGTTGGCCAATCTCTCGGGGGAAATATAAAGAAGCTTTAATAGCCCTTCTTTGACCTGCGAATACACCATATCCTCCTCCAGATCACTGAGCTCTGACGAGAGGTAAGCCGCCTCTATCCCCTTTGATCTTAACGATTTGACCTGTTGCTTCATAAGAGCCAAAAGAGGCGATATTACTAAACAAACCCCCTCTAATAAAAGAGCGGGAAGCTGGTAGCACAAAGACTTACCTCCGCCGGTGGGAAGCAGGGCTAAAGTATCTTTCCCCCCTATGACACTGTCTATTATTTCCTCCTGAAACTCCCTAAATCCCGAGTGACCCCAAAATTCCCTCAGAACCTGAAATTTAAGTCTTCCATAATCCTGCATAGATCCTAAAATTAATAATTCTAAAAAGAAAAACCGCGAGGACGTCGCGGTTTTTCTTTTTAATCAAAGTATCGGAAGTATCTTATCTCGCTTCAAAATACACCCTTCTGTTGGCTCTGTTTTTCCATTCCGGACAATTATCCGCCGGGTCACATTGTGGGTATTTGAGGTCTCTTTTTCCTCTGCCTATTGCATTGAGTTTGTAGCCCGGCACCCCATTCTGAACCAAATAGTCTTTTACGCTGTTCGCCCTCCTCTCGGAAAGTTTCTGGTTGTACTCATCGGTACCTTTGGCATCCGTAGCCCCTATTATATTAAAACTTCCTCTGGAAGAGATGATATATTCTGCAGCGTTATTCAGTATCGGTGTATTGGAAGGAAGTATCCTGTCTGAATCAAAATCAAACTCTATACCCTCAAGGGTTCTTTCTTCTTCTTTTACCACTACGTCCTCTGACAAAATATCAGGCGCCGGCACAGGTACTTCCGTAACAGGACATCCTTCATTTTCTACCGGACCAGGCACCGTGACACACTTGTCATACAAATCAATCACGCCATCCATATCTGTATCCAAAGCGACTCCCGCTCCGTCAACTCTCGCTCCAGAAGGAGTATCAAGTTGTCTGTCCCAGTCGTCACAAACCCCATCATTGTCCTTATCTCCCGACTTGCAAACCCGGAATTCTCCTAATTCATCCAACTTGTCATATATTCCTTGCAACGGATCATACCAAAACAAATGGTCTTTATGCTCGCCTATGTTATAGGTAATGCCTAAAGTCGTATTTACCACATTATTACTTTTTCTTCTGTTGTCTGTGTCTCTGTTCCCCGGCTCTCTTCTCCCATCAAAAGTATCATCACCCGTTATCATGTACATCATCCTTCCCTCTATGTCCAATGATCTCGCAACCCTATACTTCAGCCCCGTTCCCAATTGAGAAAAAACAGAGCCCAACCGAAACGGTTTCTCCTCCGTTATCAACTTCTGCACACCCTCTGTACGTGGACTTTTCTGGTAAGCTCTATAAGCGATCGTCCCTACGCCCAGATACCCGTGTAAAGCCCATCTGAAAGGAGATTTATTGTCTATTCTTCTGAAAATATTGGAGATATTAACATCTCCTAACAAAGAAAGCGCATCGTATTGCGTTCTTCCTGCTTCCGCCCTTCCGGGCATAGGATCCTTGATATTGAACCACCCTTGTCTTGTCTCTCCTCTATCGTACTGAAACTTAAACCCAAAAACATGGCTAACCGCCTTATCAATACTCAAATAAGTGGAATAGCCAAAAAGCCACTTCCCATTTCCATTTCTTATGGAAGTGTAGTCGGAATTTTGCACGAGCGGGGTACCCGCCCCCACAGAAAAAGACCAATCGTTGAACTTTTTAGATTTCTGATTAAACTTCCTTGTCTTAGCCGCTTTTTTATCTCCTGTTGTTTGTCTAACCTCGGCAACCACCAACGTATCACCCCTGGATTGTCTGTTGGATACATTAAGCGAAGTTTGAGCGAAAGCTACCGCAGGCAATAGAAAAACTAACACTACTGCACGAGTCAAATTTATTTTCATATGCACACAAATTTTACACAAATGTACCGCAAATATATCGTAAATATTTTAAAATATTCGATTTATGTTATAAAAAAATAAAAAATTAGAAAATCACAACACCCCGATATTCATCAAAAGTCTCCTGGAAAATCCTCTCTCCAGATGCTTGCTGTGCGGTAAATTAAGTTTTTTACTCTCAAAAATAATGCCATCAAAGAAAACGATATCAATATCTATTATCCTATCCCTGTGTTCATTGTAAAACGCACTATCCCTTAACCTGCCCATACTCCTCTCAATTTCTTTAATTCTATTCAAAAGCGCAATAGGCGAAGACTCTGTACGAATATTAACAGCAATGTTACAGAAAATATAATCACTTGCAAAATCTACAGGTTCAGAGAATAAAACACCAGATTTTCTCTCTATTCTGCCCACTTTTTTCTCAAGAATGGAAATAGCTTTTAATAGATTTTCCTCAGATTTTCCTAAATTGCTGCCCAATAACAGAACTGCAAGATGATCTTGTCCTTTGTTCATAACCCCGCAAGTTAAATGAAAATTTTTTTAAGATCCGTTTTAGCGAATATTGTAGCCATACTTCTCGTCTTCACTCTCGCTTTCTTTTTGTTCATTGGCCTGTTGACATTCGGTTTAAAAAATGGCGCCGACACGCGTCCCGAAATAACAAAGAAAACGATACTTACTCTGGACCCCAAAACAGAGATCATCGAAAGCCCTGCCGAGGGAATAAGCTCTATAATCCCTACCAAAAAACAAATCCTTCTGTGGGACATTCTGCAGGCAATACGTCGGGCAAAATTTGATGAAAACATTTCGGGGATTAGTATAGAAACCGATGATCTTGTTGCGGATCTCACTCATATCACAGACATCAGAGCTGCACTAAAAGATTTTAAAAGTTCTGGAAAACTAGTTTATGCCTACGGAAATGTAGTTTCTCAACCCACCTACTATTTGGGATCAGTCGCAGAGAAATACATTCTTAATCCTGCCGGGGGAATTGAACTTAAAGGAAATTCTGCTGAAGTCAATTTTTACAAAAATTTTTTTACAAAGTATGGGATAGGAATCAACGTCATCCGACAAGGACGCTACAAGGCTGCTGTAGAACCGTTTCTACGAAACGCGCTTTCCGAAGAAAATAAAGCGCAAATATCAACACTGATACAAGACTTGTGGGTTCCTATGGCAAAAGATATCTCTTCTTCCAGATCTATTGACTCTTCAACCCTTAAAACTATTGTAGACAGCCTTTATGGCATAATTCCGGAGCATACCCTTGAACACCGCCTGGCTGATCAATTATTACAAAAATCTCAGTATGACCTGCTCCTAAAAGAAAAACTGGGGTTAGAAACTTCTGAAAAACTCAATAAAATCTCATTCGGTCGGTATATGCAGTCTTTTTTGCCTAATGCGGCAAAAGATAAAGTCGCTATTCTGTACGCTTCTGGAAACATTATGAGTGGGGAAGGATATGAGGGCATTTTCTCTTATGACATGGTCAAAGAAATAAAAAAAATAAAAGAAGACAAAACCATAAAAGCTGTAGTACTTCGCATAAACTCTCCTGGGGGAAGTGCCAATGCGGCAGACGAAATCCTCTTTGAGTTATCTCAACTCCGACAAGAAAAGCCCCTAGTTGTTTCTTTTGGAGACTATGCTGCCTCTGGGGGCTATTATATAGCTACGGCTGCAGACAAAATCTATTCTGAACCCAACACCATTACAGGATCCATAGGGGTATTTTCTGTTTTCCCCAATTTTAAAGCGCTCGCTAATAAAAACGGCATTAGTAGTGAAATTATTTCGACTCATGCTAATTCCCAAATATACTCTCCTATGGAAGGGCTTTCTGTAGGCGCCGAAGAAAGAATAAAGAAAAGCGTAGAACGGACCTATAAAAGATTTGTCTACTTTGTATCAAAAAACAGAGGCAAAACTTTTGAAGAGATAGATAAATTAGCCCGGGGAAAGGTCTGGTCCGGCTCTAGAGCCCTAAAAGTAGGACTCGTAGATAGCTTGGGATCTTTACAGGATGCTGTAGTCCATGCAGCAAAAAAGGGAAAAGTAGCAAACTATGAGATCGCAACCTTCCCTAAAAAGCGCTCTGCCGTAGAGCAACTGTTTGGTAATATCAACCAGGAACATCTCACAACCCAAATACTGAAGCTGAAAATGGGAAAGGAATATAGAACAATAGACATGCTTATAAAATCCCGAAAAAACGTACCCAACGATCTCAAAATGGAACTTCCTTTTTCCCTTAACACCAGATAACCCCCCGAAATCCGCTATATTATAGTATATAAAGGATTTTTAGTCTCACAGAAACAGGGAAAGTTACTTTCTTGTTCCCAGTTTTCCGTGAAGCCAAAGCACCAATACCGAGCCTCCTATTGCCATAATAAAACTTCTGATATCAAAGCCCGCGACGGAATCCCATCCTAACAAAGCACTACCAATAGCACCACCTACAAAGGCCCCTATGATTCCTAAAATAATGGTCATCAAAACACCCGTACCCCTAGGCGCTGGCATAATAGCCCTCGCAACAGCCCCTGCTATAAGACCGAAAACAATCCAAGATACAACGCCCATAATATGTTCTTTTTATTAATAAATTCACTCTTGGCAAAAGTAAACAAATCTTTATTCAATTCCCTTCTTTTCTTTGCTAAAAAAGGAATTTACAAAAGTCTCGCTGTCAAACGTTTGTAAGTCTTCCATTTTTTCTCCTACACCTATGTACTTTACAGGAATCTGAAATTGATCTGAAATCCCAATAACCACTCCCCCCCTCGCAGTCCCGTCAAGCTTGGTAATGGCAAGCGCACTTACTTCTGTGGTAGCGGTAAATTGTTTTGCCTGTTCAAAGGCGTTTTGTCCTGTAGAACCATCCAGTACCAATAACACCTCGTGAGGAGCGTCAGGCATAAGCTTTTGCATGACTCGTTTGATTTTGGCAAGCTCATTCATCAGGTGTACTTTGTTGTGTAATCTACCTGCCGTATCAATAAGCACTATATCTGCCTCCCGAGAAATTGCACTTTGCAATGTATCATAGGCAACAGAAGCAGGATCACTTCCCGTTTTTTGCTTCACAATGGGTACATCTGTGCGGTTGCTCCAGATGGTCAATTGCTCCACTGCCGCCGCCCTAAAAGTATCCGCCGCACCCAATACGACTTTTTTTCCTTGATTTTTGAATCGATAGGCTAGCTTTCCGATGGTAGTGGTTTTTCCCGCCCCATTTACCCCCACTACCATAATTACATAGGGCTTCTTTTCTTCATGATTTTTCCCTTTTATGTTTTCTGATAATAGACCCGATATTTCTTCCCTTAAAATTGCATCCAGTGCTTCAATCCCTATATATCTGTCTCTGGCAACACGTTGCTCAATCCTTTTTATGATCTTAAGAGTCGTGGAAACTCCCACATCAGAAGATATCAGAACCTCCTCCAGACCGTCGAGAGTTTCTTCATCTACTTTTCCTTTTCCTACAAGCACTTTGGTCATTTTCTCAAAAAAACCTGTTCTTGATTTCTCCAGACCTTTTTGTAGTTTTTTTTTGTCCTCAGTACTAAATATTTTCTTTATCCAGCTCATCTCAAAATTTGGTAATAAAAAAATTCTTAAGAAGGTATCATATTCCAAAAATAAAAAACTATCCCATAACACTTAGGACAGTTTCATCGTTACGATTAAGTAATTAAGTAAAGGAAGTATCCTTATCCTTTCAGATAAGCGTCTACCTCATCGGCATTCATTACCTTTTCCTCAAAAACATAAGCTTCAGACTTCGGAGACTTTACCATTTTTACCACTTTGGTCATTTTTTTTGACTGACCTGTTTGCAAAGATGCAACAACCTTTTTTGCCATCGTAAAATTATATTTACTAAATTACTTGATTTCTTTATGCAGAGTATACTTTTTGAGTACCGGATTATACTTCCTTAATTCAAGTCTCTCCGTCGTATTCTTTTTATTCTTTGTGGTGATATATCTGCTCATTCCCGCCTCACCACTTTCTTTGTGCTCCGTGCATTCCAGTATCACCTGAACTCTGTTTCCTTTTTTCGCCATTTTTGCTCAACTTTATTTTATAAACCCTTTCCTAGCTGCCCTCTCCACGGCTTCCTCTATCCCCAGCTTATTGATCACTCTCAGCCCATGAGCAGAAACTTTCAATGTAATATGCTTACCCTGCTCTGGCAGGAAAAATTTTTTTTCCAGCAAATTAATCTCAAAACGTCTCTTCGTTTTGTTGTTCGCGTGCGACACATGATTCCCGACCATGGCCTGCTTTCCCGTTATTTGACAAATTTTCGACATATCTCGGCGTGCTTTGTTTCTTCTACCTATGAGAACTTGTTTTACTCAACCCAAGTCCGCAAAGTAACAAAGAATTTTCTATTCCCACAAATATTTATTTTTGTCAGACGTATCTTTTGTAATTTTCCATCCCCTTGAACCCTCTCCACAGACTGTAAATTCATACTTCTAAAACGACTTTATTGAAAAAACTCAGGGAATATTTAGGTATTTATGTGTCTGTATAGAAGCCCTCCATTGCGGATTTTCCAGTATATATTGAGCAATTTTTGGATAATTTTTTTCTCTTTTTCCCCACTCCGACTGCACATAAAGCAGACAGTCTTCACTCACTTTCTCTGCCTGCTGATGGGCAAAAACAAAATCGTGCGTATTAAATATGATCACCTTCAGTTCGTGCGCCTTAAGATAGATTTCTTCACGGGGTAATCCCGTTTTCTTGGGGGATAAAGTTATCCAGTCTATGATCCCACTAAGCGGGTAGGCCCCAGAGGTTTCTACATGTATCATGCATCCCAACGCCTTAAGATATCCTGTCAGAATATCCAAATTCCACATTAAGGGTTCTCCTCCAGTAATGATGACCGTTTTGCAAAACTCTGCCGCCTGTCTAGCGAGTGTGTCGGCTTCTATCAAAGGATACTGAGAAATCTCCCAACTTTCCTTTACGTCACACCAATGACAACCCACATCACACCCCGCGATACGAATAAAATAAGCCGCTTTGCCACTATGAAAACCCTCGCCCTGTATCGTATAAAAATGCTCCATCACGGGGAGTTTTTCTCCCGTTTTCATGAAAATATCTTTTTCTTTAGTCATCATAGACCGATGTTTTGTAAGCCAAAAGAGTGTTTTTCATTAGCATCGTTCGGGTCATGGGCCCCACACCTCCCGGCACTGGAGTAATCCAGCTCGCCTTTGGAAAGCAACTCTCAAAATCCACATCCCCCGAAAGGCGATGCCCCTTCTCCGATGAATCTTCTACACGGGTAATTCCTACATCTATAATTATGGCGCCCCCTTTTATCATATCCCCTTTCAGAAAACCAGGATCCCCAAGCGCCGTAATAACTATATCTGCATTTTTTGTAAACCTCTCCACATGTTCTGTGTAGGAATGAGTAAGGCTTACTGTTGCATTACCCGGAAAGTCTTTCCTCCCCATAAGGATGCTCATTGGCCTACCTACTATTCTGCTTCTTCCTATTATCACACAGTGCTTTCCTTTTGTTTCAATGGAATACCGCTCCAGTAACGTGAGAATCCCGAAAGGAGTTGCAGGCAAGAAAGTATCCATCTCCAAAGCCATTTTACCAAAATTTTCGGGGTGAAACCCGTCTACGTCTTTTCTGGGATCTATGGCAAGGATGATCTTCTCTTGATCTATCTGTGGAGGTAAAGGCAACTGAACAATAAAACCGTCCACAGACTTGGATGCATTGAGCTCTCTTATTTTTTCTAATAACTCTGATTCCGAAACCGTACTGGGAAACTTGAATAATGAAGACCGAAATCCCACCTCTTCACAGTCCTTTACCTTACTGTTTACATAGGTTTGGCTCGCTCCGTTATTCCCCACCAGAATCGCTGCCAAATGAGGTGCCCGTCTTTTTTTTGCCAAGATCTTTCTTACTTCCTCTTTTATTTCCTTTTTGATTTGTCTGGACAAGGCTAAACCATCAAGTATCTGGGCCATAAGATTTTTTCTGGACTTTATGCAGTTAACGCTGTTTTTTATAGTAGTTTATAAGACCGTTGGTGGAACTATCGTGGGATTTGATTTCTAGATCATTTTCCAACTCAGGCAGAATATCCCCCGCCAATGCTTTACCGAGCTCCACGCCAAACTGATCAAAGCTAAAAATATTCCAAACCACCCCTTGCACAAAAATTTTATGTTCGTACAGGGCAATAAGTTGCCCCAAAGAGTACGGACTCAGTTCATCAAAAAGCAAAGAATTCGTAGGAGAATTACCCAAAAATGTTTTGTAATTCACGAGTTTTTTTATCTGCTTCTTGTCGGAAATCGTTCGTTCAAGTTCTTCCCTTACCTCTTCTTCAGTTTTTCCGAAAGCCAAAGCCTCGGTCTGTGCGAAAAAATTGGCTAAAAGTTTTTCCTGGTGATCCGCTAATTTGTGGGGACTGTTCACATAAGCAATGAAATCTGCCGGGATAAGCTCGGTACCCTGATGAATCAACTGGTAAAAAGCATGCTGACCATTGGTCCCCGGCTCTCCCCAAACTACAGGTCCCGTATCGTAGTCTACAAAGTCACCGTTTCTATCTACACATTTTCCGTTGCTTTCCATATCCGCTTGCTGCAGATAGGCTGTAAAACGATCCAGATACTGGGAATAGGGAAGTATGGCGTAAGTAGCAGCTCCAAAAAAATTTCTGTACCAAATACCCAAAAGACCCATAAGAACAGGAATATTCTCTTCTAACGGGGCCTCACGAAAATGCAAATCTGAGTCGTGCCCCCCCTTGAGCAACTCCTCAAAATTTTCGGGACCTATACCCAACATGATGCTCAAACCTATCGCGCTCCACAGAGAATATCTCCCTCCTATCCAATCCCAAAATTCAAATATATTCTCAGAATCTATACCAAATCGTTTGACCTCTTCGGTATTTGTGGAAACTGCTACAAAGTGTTTTGCCACCCCTCCTTCACTGCCTTTCTTTAGAAACCAATCTCTTGCTGATGCTGCATTGGTCATAGTTTCCTGCGTGGTGAAGGTTTTGGAGGCGATAATAAAAAGGGTTGTCTCTGGATCAAGCATTTTAAGGGTTTCCACCAAGTGATTTCCGTCTACATTTGAAACAAAATGTACCTGCAGCCTGGTTTTGTACGCTCTCAATGCGGAGCACACCATCAGGGGTCCGAGATCTGAGCCCCCTATTCCAATATTTACCACATCGGTAATTTTTTTACCCGTAAAACCCAAATAAATCCCCGAAATGACTGCTTGAGAAAAGTTTCTCATCTTCCGAAAAACCCTTTGGATCACCGGCTTTATATCTTGGTTGTTCAACCTAATTTCTCCTGGAGAAAAATCCCTTAGTGCGGTGTGCAAAACAGCTCTGTTCTCTGCCTCGTTTATCGCAGCACCAGAAAACATTTCTTCAATGGCTTTTTTCAGTTGAGTCTCCTCCGCCAAAGCAATCAAGAGGCGGAGTGTCTCCCGAGTTATCAGATTTTTTGAGTAATCAAAAATATAGCCTTTTCTCTTCACAGAAAAGTGGCCGAAACGATCGCCATCCCCATGAAACAAGTCTCTAAGGTTAAAATCGTTTTCTTCAAAATGCTTTTCTAAAAGCTTCCAGCTTCCGGTATGCGTAGGATTTATTTTCGGGAGCATAAGTTTAAAATTAAAAATTCACTAACTGATCATGATACAAGTGCCTTGCTTATGACTTCTCCCATTCTGTCTACATAAGATATTTTTAGATCTCTAAGGTATTCTTTCTTTATTTCTTCTACATCCTTTCTGTTTGCTTCACAAAGAATAACCTCTTTTATCCCTGCCCGGGTGGCCGCCAACAGCTTCTCCTTTATACCTCCTACGGGGAGTACTTTTCCTCGAAGGGTAATCTCTCCCGTCATGGCCAGATGTGGTTTTACCTGTTTATTGGTAAAAGAAGAAACCATGGAGGTGAGCATGGCGATCCCCGCCGAGGGACCATCTTTGGGTGTGGCTCCCTCCGGAACGTGAACATGTACGTTTCTTTTTTCAAAAATATCCGACTCTATGCCCAACTCTTTATGCTTGGACTTTATGTATTCTAACGCAATAGTCGCCGACTCTTTCATGACCGTACCCAAATTACCCGTAAGACTCAAGCCTCCTTTTCCCATGCTTATCGTACTCTCTATAAAGAGTATTTCTCCTCCCACACTGGTCCAAGCAAGGCCTGTCACCACACCCGGCACAGAAGTGATTTCGGAAACGTTCTTGGGTCTGGGAACCCCTAATATTTCGTCTATCTTTCCCAACGAAAGCTTGGGTGAATATTCTCTGTCCATTGCTATTTGGAGCGCTGTCCAACGAGCAATCGCAGCAATTTTTTTTTCTAGATTTCTCACCCCACTCTCTGAAGTGTGAGCCTCTATGATATGTCTGAGTTCTGCTACTCCCAAACGAAAAGAAGAAGTAGACAAACCTTTTTCCCGTTGTTGTTTTTTTATCAGGTATTTTTTGGCAATTTCTATTTTCTCCTCCAGCGTATACCCAGACACAGAAATAATTTCCATCCTGTCCAACAGCGGTCTCTGTATGGTAGAGAGCGTATTTGCCGTAGCGACGAACATGACTTTTGAGAGATCATAACCCAGCTCCAGATAATTATCATAGAAACTGCTGTTCTGCTCGGGATCCAAAACCTCCAAAAGTGCCGAAGAAGGATCCCCATGTACACCCTGTCCTATCTTGTCTATTTCGTCTAGTACAATGACAGGATTTGACGTACCCGCCTTTTTTATACTTTGGAGTATTCTTCCCGCCATGGCTCCTATGTATGTTTTACGATGCCCTCTTATTTCGCTTTCGTCATGAAGCCCACCCAAAGAAACTCGGATATATTTTCTTCCCAAAGCATCTGCTATAGACTTGCCCAAAGAGGTTTTACCCACCCCGGGAGGACCCACCAAGCACAAAATAGGAGATTTCATGTCTTTCTTGAGCTTGAGAACTGCAATATGTTCTAGCACTCTTTTCTTTATATCCTCCAATCCGAAATGAGCCTTGTCCAAAATTCTCTGCGCTCTGTGAATATCGAAATTGTCCTTACTGTAACTTTCCCATGGCAAATCGGTGAAAAAATCGAGATAATTTCTTTGGACATTGTAGTCCATGGAGCTGGAGTTTTGTCTCTGCAGTCTTTTTATTTCTTTCTGAAAATAGTCCTCTACCTCAGAAGACCAATTAATTTTATTTGCTTTGGCTTGCAGTTCGTCAATATCGGACTCCGTCCCCCCTCCCAACTCCTCTTGTATGGTCCGTATTTGTTGATTGAGGTAATACTCCCTCTGGTTTTTATCCAACTCTTTGTTTGTCTTTTGGTGGATTTGATTTCTAAGTTCCAGCTTTTTATAGTCTTCCAAAATGAGTTCATAACACCTGTTCGCTCTTTTTTGCAAACTTTTTTCCTCTAATAGTTTTTGTTTCTCCTCTATACGAAAATTTGCATTCCCACATATGAAATTGAGCAAATCCTCTCCCTGGTTCGTATTGTTTAGGGCAAAGTTCGCCGCATTGGGAATATTAGGATCCAACTGAATGATCTTAAGCGCTATATCTTTTATATTTTCTAGAAGTGCTTCGTGCTGATCCTTATCTTGCGGACTTACGTCAGCGAGCTTTTTGATCTCGGCTCTGAAGTACGGTTTTTTTGTAAGAAACTTCTCTACCCTAAACCGGGAAACTCCCCTGGCAATAGCCGTAGTGTTTCCGTCGGGTAACTTAATGATCCTAATAACTTTTACCAAAGTTCCCACCGTATATAAATCCTTTTCCAAAGGATTTTCTATGTCCGAACGCTTCTGGCTGAGGATACCTACCAAATCTCCCGTTTGATAAGTTTCTTCCAGCAACATTTTACTTTTTTCTCTCCCCGCTGTAATGGGAATGACAATCTTGGGAAACATTACCATGTTTCTTACCGGCAAAATAGGAAATACCGTCTGCTTTTGGCGTTTTTCTTGCGTATCTTTTTCAGAAAAATCTACCCCCTCTGTAACAATATTGAAACTTTCTTCCAACATATCTCCTAGTCCAAAATCTTTAAAATCCTTCATAATATATGACAAGTTGTCAGCTTTTTTGTTGTTTATCTCTTACATTCTCTCTAAACCAAGGCAATAGCTCCTTTGTGTAGAGACACGAGGAGGTCTATCCCCAATCCTGTGCCAAGCCACCAGGAAAGCCAAAATTTCTTTTTTACAAAAAACTCCGATAAAAACCCATGATAACTTAGCCACAGGAATAGAGATATTATTTATATCACGAAAAAAAATGCGTAACTTCGCGCACCGGCGGAAAATAACTTTTAGACTAAAAAACTAACTACATCAAGATGGCAATTTTAAGTGAAATAAGAAGACGACCTTTTTTGTTAATGGGAATTATTGCGCTGGCTCTTTTGGCTTTTTTGATAAACCCAGATACCCTGAACAAAGTATTTTCCAAAAATCCTGATATTCTAGGGAAGGTAAATGGGGAAGAAATCACCCGTGAAGATTTTGATAGCCAGTATCAACTTCTCAGACAACAAGCAGAGCATCAGGGGCAACCTACCACGGGACTCGAAGAACAAACTTGGCAAACCCTTGTGCAGTATAAAATTATAGAGCAGCAATTCAGCAAAATGGGATTAAAGATTTCCGACGATCTGTTTTGGAGTCAGTTACGGTATGAGCCAATGTTTTCTCAAAACCCTAGCTTTTTTGACAGTAAAGGGAATTTCAAGGTGCAAAGTATCAAGCAAATGGTAAGTGACTGGCAAAAAAGCGGCAATACTGAAGGCTACAACTATTGGTTATCTCTCCGGAAATCTATAGAATACGGGATGATGGCGAGGTTATTTTTGTCTAATGTATCAAACGGAATTACCACAGGTAAGAAAGAGTCCGAAATTTTACTCAAGTTAAAAAACCGCATAGCAAACATAGATTATGTCAAAATTGATTACGACAACTTTCTGGAAAAAAATCCTATAACTGTCTCTACAAAAGATTTGGCAGATTACATAAGGAACCGTCCATTAAACTTCAGGTCCGAGCCTTCCAGAAGTATCGGAATCGTTTATTTTCCCGCTTTACCTAGCAGCCGTGATGAAGAAAAAGTAAAGTCCGAAATAGAAAAACTGCTCAACGAGGGAAGTGACATGAGTGCCGAGGGAGAAAATTTCAGAAACACCCAGCATGACTCTCTGTATGCATCGCTTAATTCTGATGTTCCGGTAGCTCCGAATTATTTTACCAAAGAACAACTTCCACAGGAAATCCAAAGTCAAATCTCCTCTGCCCATGCAGGACAGATTTTTGGTCCTTACAAAAACCAAAAATATTTTGTGGTGTCTAAACTTTTGGATAAAAAACCTTCGGACTCCACTCTGGCAAGACATATCCTTATCTCTTACAAAGAAAATAGTGTAGGAGGCGAGGAAAAGAGAACCAAGGAACAGGCTAAAAAACTTGCTGATTCAATAGGCGATATAATAAAAACAGACCCAGGACGATTCTCCGAATTTCTTAAATACTCTGCCGATAAAGGTTCTACCCAGAACAGAGGCGCCGTGGGGTGGACCGTTTCGTCTCACCCACAATTTGTCCCAGAATTCCAAAAATTCGTAGATACCTCTGCCAAAGGTAGCACCGGAGTGGTAGAAACCCAGTTCGGATTTCATATCATTAATATTCTGGACAAGAAAAACGGACCTATGGTCTACAAAGTGGCCAGCCTTGTTAAAGAAATCAAACCTTCCGAAGAGACCGAAGAAAAAATTGACACCCAAGCCATAAGATTCATACAACAAATACAGGGCAAAACATTTAACGAGTATTCTAATCTTGCAAAGAAGAATGCCTATAATTTTTCAAACCCGAAATCTGTAAAACGGTTTGACGGAAGAATTCAAGGACTGGGTACGGACAAAGATACCGACATTTTAGCATGGGCTTTTGACAAAAAGAGAAAGAAAGGAGACACAGAACTCTTTACCTCCGAGTCCACCGGAGACAAGATAGTGGTGTATCTCAATGGTATATACGAAGAGAAACTGGCCAATCCCGAAAGTGTGAGGGAACAAATAGAGCCCTTGGTAAAAAATCAAATAGCGGCTAAAAAAATAATTGCAAAGCTACAGTCTGGGAAGGCAACAAGCCTGGACAAAATAGCTGCTGCTTTGGGGTCTTCTGTGGAGAATACACAGGTGAGTTTCTTTGATCCTAGCATAGGTGGCTCTGCCGAGCCTAAAGTTTCCGGAGCTGCTTTTGGCATAGACAAAGGAAAAATTTCCAAACCTATAGAGGGAGTATCCGGAGTCTACCTGATTGTAAAGAAATCCGAATCTCAACAAAAATCCAAAGAAAATCTTGCCCAGACTGCCGAGCTTATCAGTAAACAAGTGGCTCAAATCTTTGGGCAAAAACTCATGATGAGCCTCCAGAAAAACGCTGAAATAAAAGATTACAGAGCAGAAATTTGGCATAAAGTAAGACCTCAACAATAAATTAAAAAATGACAACTTGAACTGTCGTTTTTTATGTTTTTCTTCGTGAAAGATTATTATTACTTTTTGGGAATCTCTCCTGATTCTAGTGCAGAGGAAATAAAGAGAGCTTATAGAAAGCTTTCCGTAAAATATCATCCGGACAAAAATGATAATGATGATTTTTTTCATGAGAGATTCCGAGAAATGAAAGAAGCCTACGAAACGCTCAATGATACCGAAAAAAGAAGGTATTATGACCGTTATTTTTACCCAAAGATAAAAGAAAAAAAGAGCTTAAGCTCCCCTGTTATAAAGCATTTTTATTATACAAAAACCTCGGATCACGAGTATGTTATCAAGTGGGAGACGGCTCATGCCGATGTAATAAAAATACTGCCTCTGGGGCTTGTAAAATCTTATGGAGAAAGGAAAATTTCCCTTGTTGACTTTTCTAAGGAAGACCCACAATTTGTTCTTCATGCCTCCAATACTTTCGTACAAAAAACTGTAGTTAAAAGGTTGTTCATCACAGAAAGTTCAGCTTCTGACGTCCCCAAAAACGTTTATCCTACCGATAATCATCAAATTTCTAAAATTCAAAAGACTCCTATCTCTATATGGATCGCCTGTCTCTTGGTTTTTGTAGTCCTGTCTCTTGTATTTCTCATCTTATTACTGGGCTAAGTTTTACTGATTTTCAACCTTGCATAGTATCTTTTTTTGGAAATTTAGCATAAAAAGCATAAATTGCGTATTGACTGCTATGAGTGACCTCTTGCATTTATACAAATCTTAAAATAATAATAAATAGCTGAAATTTTTATGGATGCCTCGTCCTTTCTCAGAAGACATATTCCTTTGAACGAAAATGATACCCGGGAAATGCTGAAGAGCATCGGGGTTTCTGATTTGGAGAGTTTAATTTCTGAAACCATCCCAAAGAGCATCCGACTAAAAAAAGACCTTAGGCTTTCCCCGCCTCTTTCAGAGTTTGAGATGCTTGGTCATTCTAGAGAACTGGCTGGGGAAAATGCATTGTTCGATAATTACATTGGGTTTGGGTATTATGGTACCATCCTGCCCTCTCCCATACAAAGAAATATTCTGGAAAACCCGAGCTGGTATACCGCTTACACTCCCTATCAGGCAGAAATAGCACAGGGAAGACTGGAGGCCCTTCTCAATTTTCAGACTCTTGTCTCCAGCCTGACAGGATTTCCGCTAGCCAACGCATCCCTCCTTGATGAAGGAACGGCAGCGGCAGAAGCCATGCATATGTTCTTTGAAAGTAGAACTCGGGAACAGAAAAAAAACAACATTTCTAAATTTTTTGTCTCTGATCTTGTTTTTCCACAGACCCTTGCAGTTCTCAAAACCAAGGCAGGGGGGCTGGGCATAGAGATTGTAGCGGGCTCCCACAAAGATAATTTCCTAGGTGAAGACTTTTTTGGGGCGTTGTATCAGTTCCCCGGAAAAAATGGCGTGGTAGTAGACTACAGCGATGTAATTGCCTTTCTCAAAAAAAAGAGCATTCAGGTCGTTTTGGCTTGTGACCCGCTCGCTCTGGTAAAATTGAAATCACCTGCCTCCATGGGGGCTGATTGTGCTATCGGCACCACGCAGCGATTGGGCATCCCTATGGGATACGGAGGTCCTCATGCCGCTTACTTTGCGTGCAAAGAAAATTATAAGAGGAACATCCCCGGACGAATCATAGGGGTTTCCAAAGATGCCTATGGAAAGCAGGCACTCAGAATGGCTCTCCAGACTCGTGAACAGCATATTAAACGGGAAAAAGCCACCTCTAACATCTGTACAGCCCAAGTACTTCTGGCTGTTATGGCTGGCATGTATGCCGTATATCACGGTCCTGAAGGCCTTACGGCTATTGCCGACGAAATCCATTATAAAACCAATGCCCTACATGATGCCCTGAAAATAATAGGATACGACGCGGTGGAAGATCCCGTATTTGATACCGTAAAAATAAGATTGCCTGAAACCGAAAAAACGGCACTTAAACAGTACATGAAGGGGCACAAAATAAATTTAAACTATTATTCCGAGGATATTGTAAGTATTTCTTTAGACGAGACTTCTTCTCTTGATAAAATTCAAGTTTTGCTTGACTCTTTTGCGGGCTTTCGCAAAAAACAAGCATTCCGACCCGTCATTAAAGAAAAGTATTCGATTCCAAAATCTTTACTCCGTACAGACAAAATATTGGAGGAACAAGTTTTCCACCTCTACCATACAGAGACCGAGTTGATGAGATATATTAAAAGTCTGGAAAGGAAAGATCTTTCTCTGACTCATTCTATGATTTCTTTGGGATCCTGCACCATGAAACTCAATGCCGCTACACAAATGCTTCCGCTTTCATGGCCGGAGTGGGGGAGTATACATCCTTTTGTTCCCGTGGATCAGGCCAAAGGATATCAGAAAATGATTGCAGCTTTGGAGAAAAATTTGGCCGAAATTACGGGGCTCAACAGGACTTCTCTGCAACCCAATTCTGGAGCACAGGGAGAGTATGCAGGACTGATGGTAATAAGAGCCTACCACAGATCCAGGGGAGACCTTAACAGGGAGGTAGTGCTCATTCCACAGTCTGCCCACGGAACCAATCCTGCTTCTGCGGTGCTTGCGGGAATGAAAGTGGTGATAGTGAAAAATCTTGAAAACGGAGAAATAGACCTGAAGGATCTGAAGTCCAAAGCTGAGCAGTACAAAGATCGGCTGGCAGCAATGATGATTACTTATCCCTCCACCTATGGTTTTTTTGATTCCAACATAAAAGAAATCACAGAACTGATCCATCGGCGCGGAGGACAAGTCTATCTGGATGGCGCCAATATGAATGCTCAGATAGGGTATACCAGCCCCGGAGCCATTGGTGCAGATGTATGTCACCTGAATTTACATAAAACTTTTGCCATTCCACACGGAGGAGGAGGTCCGGGGGTAGGTCCCGTATGTGTGGCAGAACATCTTGCTCCCTTCCTGCCTTCCAACCCCAACATAAAAATTGGCACCCCCTCTTCTGTAGAAGCAGTTTCTTCTGCTCCTTATGGATCCGGGCTTATACTCAATGTATCCTATGCCTATATAAAGATGCTGGGTGCAGAAGGACTTAAAAAAGCAAGTGCCCATGCCATCCTAAATGCAAACTATCTAAAAAATGTTTTGTCCAAACATTATTCTATTCTCTACACCAATGAGAAAGGACGTGTGGCTCATGAATGCATTATAGATTTCCGTCCGTTTAAAGCCTTCGGAATAGAAGTGGGCGACGTGGCTAAAAGACTTATTGATTATGGTTTTCATGCGCCTACCGTGAGTTTCCCTGTGGCAGGCACCCTTATGATAGAACCTACAGAATCTGAAAGTAAAGCTGAAATAGACCGATTTGCTCAAGCCCTTGTCGAGATAAAAAAAGAAATAGAGGAAATTGTCCAGGGCATTGCGGATCCCGAAAATAATGTTCTGAAAAACGCACCGCATACAGAAGAAGTTCTTATATCGGACAACTGGGACAAACCCTATTCCAGAGAAAAGGCAGCCTATCCTCTTGCTTGGGTGAGAAAGAAAAAATTTTTTGCTTCTGTATCCCGAGTAGAAGAGGCCTATGGAGACAGAAATTTGGTCTGTACTTGTGCCCCTATTGACTCCTATGTTTAGAAATTCTTCCCCAGCCAACGATTTTATGAATTCTGCAGCCTCTAAATTTCTTATTTGAGAAATGTTGGTCCTAGTCCAAAAAGCATTAAAATCTCAAAAGATTTTTCTTCTGATGCCCTCTTTATTTTTTTGTTGACAGATCATAAACATAAGGGTTGGTGTGAGGTCTTGTCCTGGAATCACTTATCTCTTGACGCCAATCGTTAAAAAGACTCCAGGAAGGTCTTCTCAATACAACCAAAATGATTTGCATAGTTTTTTTTCAAAAAGTGCCCTTTTATAAACAGCAGAAGCATTTGAGCTGCTTTACGAAATAAAAACTGTCCCCAATCGAACGGCACAGGCATCCGCCTGTAAAGCCTCTTTTATTTATTTTCCATTCATAATTCCTCCAGCAGCATATCAGCAAAGAAGAGCGTCCATAAATAAATCTTGCCAGGTCCAACTTGGCGGGTTCTATAGATTCACTAAAATGTCCGCCAGTCTCTATTCCTTGAGCTATTACTGCCTAACAATTTTTGTCCTATTTTCTTCTTTTTTGGTTTTTTCTAAGGGCCCTAACAGAATGAAAATTGAGAAAAACCGGCTTTTCCGTTAGATGCTTTATACCCTGTACGCGTCTTTCTACATCAGCAGGAGAACAGACTCCCACGCCCAACGATCCAAGATCGCCCGCATCAAAAGCCTCAGCTGACAACTTTGGAGTGGTAGCTCCTACCAGATAGCCAAAGATACGGGCTGCTCTATATCCCTAATTGATCCAGAAAAGAACCTTTTTCATGACTTAATTTGAAATTAACGACTGAAGGCTCTCATCTCTTCCCGAATTTTCTCTTGTAAACCTTCAGTAGCCCTCACTAGGGGTAGCCTCAAATGATTTTTTATAATTCCCATTTCTGCGAGTACGGTTTTTATTCCAGCAGGATTCCCTTCTTTGTATATCAGACGGGTAATATTTACCAGTTTATTATGGAGCAGGTATGCCTCGTCTACCTTCCTCTCAAAGGCGAGTTTGACCAAGGTAGAAAATTCTTTTACATACGCCTGACCCAATACCGAGATCACGCCGTTTCCTCCAGCAAGAATTACCGGAAGGGTATTTTCATCATCTCCGGAGACAAGACTGAAGTTTTTGGGTTTTGTCCTTAGAATATCAAAATATTGGCTGAGCCGAGAAGACGCTTCTTTTACCATAAAGAGATTCGGAAACTCTTTTGCCAAGCGTACTGTGGTGGAAGCTTCCATATTTTGCCCCGTACGCGAAGGCACATTATATAATATGATTTTTTTTCCCGTTTCTGCAAGCGATTTAAAGTGCTGATAAATCCCCTCCTGATTGGGTCTATTGTAATAAGGAGACACAGAAAGTACTGCCTCAAAAGGTGAAAGATCAACCTCCTCTATATTTTTTTTTACCTCTAATGTATGATTTCCTCCGATACCCAATACCAAAGGAAGTCTATTATTGTTTACCCCGACGATGTAGTCTACTATTTTTTTTTTCTCCTCTAAAGAAAGTGTTGCCACCTCAGCTGTAGTGCCCAAAACCACTAAGTAATGTGCGCCATTCTCTATGTTATGCTCTATCAACCTTGAGAGTGACTCCCAATCAATTGACAGGTCTTCATGAAACGGGGTAACCAAAGCCACGCCCAAACCTCTTAAATTTCCCACTGTAAGTCATTTGTTAGAAACCCAAATGTATGATATTTATCCAAATAAAAAATTCTCTTAAATTAGGTACTTACCGAGAGATAAGTATATTTGCAAAAATATAGGCAAATAGCAATGCATAAGAGGTCTATTCTTTTTTTTGTCACTTTATTTTTCTTGAGTTCCTGCAAGATTTCTTATGGAATACATGGTATAAAAGTCTACAAAAATATTTCCGTAGATTCCCATATTACCGAAGATAAAGCCATAGAAAAGGTTATTTTGCCCTACAAAAGAACTATGGAAAAACAAATGAACCTAAAAATTTCCTATACGGATCAG
This sequence comes from Bergeyella sp., assembly GCA_030263285.1. GTDB lineage: Bacteria > Bacteroidota > Bacteroidia > Flavobacteriales > Weeksellaceae > SZYB01. The sequence continues at coordinate 325,140 of SZYB01000002.1, read as the reverse complement.
GAACTAAGAAAAGACGGTAAAGATGCCGTACTGGGTATTCTTTTGGCGGATTTTACATACGAATGGACAAAGGACTGGGCAGAAAAAAACAACTTACCCCTGGACGCCGTTCTGCTGAACACTGGAGGAATACGCAGCAGCATCGGAAAAGGAGATATTCTTCTACGGCATATTTATGAAATTTTACCCTTTGAAAACCAACTGGTTATTGTAAAGATAATAGGAAAAGATCTTATGGCTCTTTTTGAGTATTACACAAGAGAACATCGAAAGGATCCGGTCTCCCGTCTCTATATCAAAATAGTAGGGGGACAACTAGAAAAGGCACTGGTAAACAATGCAGAGGTAGAACCTCTGCGGGAGTATTACGTTGCTACATCAGACTATCTCGCTTTGGGAGGGGACCATATGAAGTTTTTCCTCAAAGGAAACATTATTTATACAGGGGTTAGGTTACGAGACGTATTTATAGATGTGTTCAAAAAAAATCCTGTAGTAAAGCCTCCTGTAAACAACGATAGAATAATTTTTGAGGATTAAGATATTCTATGGACAGAAGACATTTTTTGCAAACAAGCCTTGGAGGTCTGGGATGTGCCCTTTTTCCTCAGTTTCTCTTAACACAAGAAAAAAGGGTAGTGAGAAAAGAAAAAAAACTTACCCTGCTACATACCAACGATCAACATAGTCGCATAGAGCCTTTCGAAAAAAGCTATATCCGTAATCCTAACCAAGGCGGCTTCGCCAGAAGAGCAAAACTGATTTCAGAGATAAGAAAGACAGAACCTAACGTATTGTTACTGGATTCCGGAGATATTTTTCAGGGTACTCCCTACTTTAATCTCTTTGGAGGGGCTCTTGAACTGAAACTCATGAGTCTGATGCATTATGATGCTTCTACTTTGGGAAACCACGAGTATGATAATGGTCTAGAGGGATTTCTTAAAGTACTCCCCGAGGCAAAATTTCCTTTTATCACCTCCAATTATGATTTTAGAAATACTGTTCTGGAGGGGAAGACAAGGCCCTACAAAACCTTCAGAAGGGACGGAATCAAAATCGGTGTATTTGGTTTAGGAATAGAACTCGACGGACTAGTGAGCAAATCAAATTACAAAGAAACAGTATATGAGGATCCTATCTCCGTAGCACAACATTTCGGTTCTTTCCTAAAAAAAGAAAAAAAATGCGACCTTGTGATTTGCCTTTCTCACTTGGGATATGACTACAAAATGGATAAAAAAAAAGTCTCGGATCTTCACCTGGCCAGACAGACCGAGAATATAGATTTTATTTTGGGAGGACACACCCATACCTTTCTTCCCGAGCCCCAAAAGCACAAAAACAGGAAGGGAAAACAGGTAATTATCAATCAGGTAGGCTGGGCAGGGTTGCTTTTGGGCAGGATTGATATTTTTTTTGATTCCGAAAAAAAAATAAAATACATCGCTTGGGACACTAAAAAAATAGACAATAAAATAATAGCATAATGGGTTTTTATTCGTTCGAGGGCTACTCCTATTCCTTTTTCATTTTTTTTTGCCAAAAAGCTTTATCTGGAAAAAAGGTCGAATTTTTCTCTCTCATGGTGGTAATGCCCGAACTAAAAAGAAGAATGACAGGATGCCCACATCTGCACCGGAGAGGAACAGGAAGAATCCCCCTTGAGGTAAATATTCCAGTCATTTTATCAACAATTGTCCACCAATGAAAACCCAAAAAGGATTTTTGCTCTCTACCACAAAATACAGAGATCGAGATGCTGTCTTACATCTTTTTACAAATGAAAGTGGATATGAATCTTTTTTTGTAAAAAATGCGTACGGAAAGCGGTACAAAAAAAGTGCTTATCTCTCTCCTTTTAACGAACTGGAAATTGGACTTGCCTTCCATCAAAACAAAAGTTCCATTAGAAATATATCTCAAATAGACCTTGTAAACGAGATGAATTGCCACCAGGATGTAAAGCTCTCTTCTCTTATTTTTTTCTTGTCGGAATTTCTCCACCGCTCATTACGATACGAGGGAAAGAACGAAAAAATCTATGGAGAAATACTAACGTTAAAAATGGCTTTGTATGAAACAAATTATTCTGCTTATTTAATTTTTTTGATCAAATTTTTAAAGATTCAAGGACACGCTCCTCTACTCTCTGAGGGAGAGTTTTTGGATCCTAAAGAAGGGATTTTTACCGGTGTCCAAACTGCAGATATTTTTGACAGAGAAATTTCTGCACTATGGAAAGAAATTCTTTCCTCGGAGAACGCCTATTCTCAAAGGCTTCAGACCAAAAGAAAAAAAACGCTACTCCAAAGCATTATGCAGTATGGACATCTGCATCTGCCCAATTTTAGGATCCCCGTTTCATTGAAGATTATTATGGAGGTTTTGTCCTAAAAATAATGACCCAAGAAAAAATCAATAATTTTGCCCCTCATTTCTCTTTACAGAAATCTTAAATTATGGCTATGTGCACGACTAAAACGGCTGCTTTTCACACCCTCGGTTGTAAACTCAACTTTACTGAAACCTCCACCATTGCCCGACAGCTTACAGAGTACGGCTATCGTAAAGTAGAGTTTGACAAAAAGGCTTCTGTATACATCCTCAACACCTGCTCTGTAACAGAAAATGCAGACAGAGAATGCAAAATCCACGTAAAGAGAGCCCGAAAAGCCAACCCTGAAGGACTCATCGTGGTATTAGGTTGTTATGCACAGCTAAAGCCCAAAGATGTGGCTTCTATAGAGGGCGTAGATTTGGTTCTGGGTGCAAAAGAAAAGTTTAATGTTTTAAGCTACTTGGAGGAGGCTTCCAAATCCGAAGCGGATGTTGTGCACGCCTGCGAAATAGAGGATACAGAGACCTTTATGGAAAGCTACTCTTTTGGAGATCGTACCCGTGCTTTTCTCAAAGTTCAAGACGGCTGTGACTATAGATGCACTTACTGTACCATTCCTATGGCAAGGGGATTCTCCAGATCTGATACGATAGAAAATGTGCTCAGCAATGCCAAACTCATTTCCAAAAAAGGAATAAAAGAAATTGTGCTTACGGGGGTAAATATCGGGGATTATGGCAAAGGGGAATTGGGAAATAAAAAACATGAGCATACTTTTCTGGACCTTATCTACGCTCTGGATTCTGTAGAGGGAATAGAAAGAGTGAGAATCTCTTCCATAGAACCCAATTTATTAAACGACCAAGTCATAGATTTGGTAGCAAAAAGCAGACATTTTGTACCCCATTTTCATATTCCCCTACAGAGTGGAAGTGACTTCATCCTAAAAAAAATGAAAAGAAGATATCTCTCTGCACTCTACACCGACAGAGTTACTCAGATCAAAGAAAAAATGCCTCATTGTGCGATAGGTGTGGATGTTATTGTGGGATTTCCTGGGGAGACTGAAGAAATTTTTCTGGAAACCTATCACTACCTAAGCCATCTTCCCGTTTCTTATTTGCATGTATTTACATATTCTGAAAGAGACAACACCGAAGCGGCAAAAATGACAGACGTAGTCCCTCCCCAAGAGAGAAAAAAAAGAAATAAAATGCTGAGGATACTATCCGAGAAAAAGAAAAGGGTGTTTTATGAGCAACAATTGGGCAGAACACTTTCTGTGCTGTGGGAAGAAGAAAATAAAAATGGAATGATATATGGGTTTACAGAGAACTACGTACGTGTTAAAAAAATATATGACCCGAACTCCGTAAATATAATAGAAAAGGTACGGCTGGATTCTCTGGACTCCGATGGAAACGTCTTAGTGTACAAACCTTTTGAGGCATTTCTCGCTCAGGTATGAACTTTTTTGACTCATTCCTGATCCTCCGGTCTGGGCGTGGTCTTGTACACCTGAAAATTGAAGACAAAAGAAGCATCCGTATATTGTTGTGTAAAATGGTCATTTCTCCCATAAGCAGCTCTGGAAGGCACCATGATAACCCCCTGTAGATTATAATTTTCCTCATCTCCTATCTCGCAACTTTTAAAGTATCTTACCCCCTCCTGAAACCCCTTTATCTCATAATATGCCCGTGTCCTCTTGTTCTTCTCTAGGATATCTTTCTTCACATAATAGTAATAAGGATCTACCTTTGGAACTCCGCTACCTTCTATTGTGTTTTCAAAATCGGCTTTCATATTGTAAGTTATCTTTCCTTCTTTACCTTTGCCAGAAGTGAAAACACTTGTTTTTGACATAAGTCTGATGATATCTGTATCTCCTATTGTTTTGCCTTTACCTTCTGCTGGTTGAGCACCTTCCCTCATGACAATGATAACCCCGCTAGGCAGCTTTGTAGACTTGTGCTCCGACAGTCGCGGAAAATCTGCTGGCAAAGCCCCTGTGCCGGAATACGACTTTACCAACCCCTGTCCGTTGAAGTAATGTTCCTCCATGTATTTTTTTATCGCCGCATCGTCATTGGAATTTTGCTCGGCAACCGTCCTAGCACCGGTAAGAGTACCATATGAGTCGCTTTTTCTGCACGAGAAAACGAAAAAAAATGCAAAAAGCAGGATAAACAGCGATTTTTTCATCAAGAAATAATACTTTTATCGGTGCAAATCTATTAAAAATTATGAGAATAGATAAATTTTTATGGAGTGTAAGAATCTACAAAACCCGGTCTATTGCCGCAGAAGAGATTAAAAAAAACCGGGTTTCCGTTTATGATAAAGTGGCAAAAAATGCTAAAGATGTAAAGGAAGACGACCTGATCTCTATACGCAAAAAGAATATCGAACTTAAAATAAAAGTTTTGCAAATTCCCAAAAGCAGGATAGGGGCAAAGCTTATTCCAGACTATATCGAAGACAAAACAGACCCAAGCCAATATGAGATGCTGGAACTAAAGAAAATACAACAAGACTATTACAGAAACAAAGGAGAAGGACGTCCCACAAAAAAAGACCGAAGAAACCTCTACTCTTTGCTGGGAAGATTCTGATCCCCCCAAGACGCGCGATAAAGACTTTTTTATGGAAAAAAACAAATTTATAAACCCGAATCCCTATTACTCCAAGACGGACAAACAAAAACTGAATGTTCCCGACGAAGAATGGAAAAAAATATTATCTCCTTCCCTGTACGCGGTTGCGCGAGAGGCGGCTACGGAAAGCCCGTTTTCGGGAAAGTATAACGACTTTGATTCTTTGGGAATGTACTTTTGTGCTGTTTGTGGAAATGCACTGTTTAGGAGTGATTCCAAGTTTTTTTCTTCCTGCGGGTGGCCCAGCTTTTTTAGGGAAGAAAAAGGAAGCGTTCTCTATAAAAGAGACTTATCACACGGAAGGGAAAGAACAGAAGTATTGTGCGGACGTTGTCAATCTCATTTGGGGCATGTTTTCCATGACGGTCCCCCACCCACAGGTGTCCGATTTTGTATGAACTCTGTTAGTTTGGATTTTGAGCCTAGTGCGGATCTTGAGTAAAAGTATTGCGACTTTTTACCACCAATACTCTATTTGCACGCCATAGGTAAGCCCGTTCGTTTTGTCTTTAAAGTACAAATTATTGTTGTCTATCCCTGTCATTCCCTTAAAAGAATCTGACCAGTGTGCATAGGTGACAAAAAACCTAAGAACTGGACGAGAATAATATCCGTAGTCCCAGCTGATTTGTGGTACCAAAGAAATTTTCTGCATGCTTCCCTCTACTCCTCTTCGGGAGTCTTTTACATATTCGTTCCCTGCTTCGACAGCGATGTTAAAATGCTTGGAAATATACTTAATGTATCTTCCTCCCAAGTTCAGGATATTGAGGGTTTTTCTGTTATCTGTTGATTGCTTGTTTTCGTCTACATTTCCTATTCCGTAGCTCTTGTTTACGTAGGTTAAAATTGCGTGCAAAGTATAATTCTTCTTTTGTTCATACTGAAAAAAATTTCCCATTATAAAACTGTAAGATTTATCCAGATCATACTCTCTTACCGCCTTACCTCCCTTGTCCTGAAACTCATAGAGTCCTTGTCCGGTATAGCCATTTTGAGTCATCTGTGGCCCTTTTCTATATATTACGGAGGTAACATGGGTAATAAATCCTTTCTTATAATTGAGCCAACCTCCCATTCCAAAGCCTTTTTTTGCTGCAAGGGTATGGAGTACATCTTCCGTTCTGTAAGAAAATAACCCTACAAAATTGAGGTTCACATTTAGGCTAATAAACATTTCTTTCAGTCTGACATCAAATGTATACGAGTTCAAATCCTTTACACCGGGATTTGTTTTATCTCGGTATTTAAACTGAAAAAATGCAAAATTCAGCTTATTTTTCTTCCACAAAATATCCTTTATGCCCACTCCATAATTTGCAGTTTGCCCCGTATTGAGCCAGAAATAATCAATCATATCCGCATACTGACGGTCATAATACTTCCTTCCCGCCCATAACTTACTTTGGTCTTTAAACAAATCGCTCATTTCTACATAAAGTTGTGCCGTGTAAGGTTTCTGCTCCTCAAATCTTTCTCCATAGGGATTAAATTTTGCTACGGTGTAATATACTTGAAAAGACTCTTTTTTATCTTGCTCTTTGTATTTGTAGTTCAGGGTGAGTTCGCTATAGCTATTGGCCTCATTACCCAGTCTGTATTTATGTACATTACCGGGAGTTAAGAAATTGACCATCTGACCCGAATTTGAACCCCCAATACCCGTTCTTACATATCCATGCCATGAAAGTTGGTGGGGGCTCATTGTTTTTTCGATATTTTCTCCCGTTTGTGCCATGGCAGACACCCCGAACTGTAATAGTGTAAACACTAAATATTTTTTCACATTAACGTTTTTTATAAGCCACGAATATAAAAAACATTAAAAACAGATATGAAAAAAAATTAATACTAATCTTACAATTTTACTTAAACCATGATTTGTAAAACATAGTTTTTACCTTTTTTTTATAAACTTTCTATTTATGCGGGAGATGTAATTTCTACATATTTATGTCTATACCCAAATAGAAATTTGCCGGCATAATGGGAGCATACACCATCCCTCCGTCAAAGTAGTTTCCAAAGGGATTTTTTGCGTCTATTATCGGATTTTTTTGAGTGGTAGATGTGAGGTTTTCTATCCCCAAATAGCCTCTGAATCTCGAGCTAAATGTTCTGGACACTTGTACATTAACTGTATAATACGGTGCAGAATACGAGATCATCTGAAATTCTGTTGGGTTTTTATACGTATTTGGGACCCTTTGGCTTCCCACCAAATTAAGTGTTGAATTAAAACTCCAAAATTTGCCTTTTGTGTTTTTTGATGTCATATAAGAAAGGTGGGCAAAGCCTCTGTTTTTAGCCACGAATGGCACTTCCCTTATTCCGTCCTCGTATGTTGCACGCACATCATAATACTTGTAGGCAAGACGAAGCTCAAGATTTTTTGCGGGCATAAGCTCCCACTCTACCTGAATAGAATTGGCAAAAGAACGCCCTTCCAGATTGTAAAAAACCATTTTTTGTGGAGAATCATCCAGATCTACCAGCACCTGATCTTTGAAGTTTGTCCTGAACGCATCAAACATTACGCTGGATTTCCTCCCCAGAAAATTAAATTCTTTCTGAAGGCTTCCCCCAAAGTTCCATGCAATTTCAGGTTTTAGCCCATAAATTTTACCTTGAGAATCATTGATAACCAAGTCTCTGTTTGAGACAAAAAACTGCTGGTTTTCCGCAAAAATATTGGCTGTACGAAAACCCCTCCCCAAAGAAAACCTTAGTGTCGTTTTTGGAAATATTGTGTACTTAAAATTAAGTCTTGGAGACAGCTGTGTCCCCGCCAAATTATGAAAATCCGCTCTCGCTCCTGCGACTAAAGTATATTCTACCCCGGAAAGAGTATATTCGTAAAAAATACCCGGAACCCTCTCTTCCCTCTTATAATTTTGGGCTTGGTAATATTCATTGTATCCGTCGTATAGAAAACTCACACCCAACTTGTATTTGTGATTGGTGTTACCCATAATATCCTCATAGACCAAATTTGAATAGAAGGCGCTCTGGTCTCCCCTGTAATTTCTAAGCCCGTAAAAACTGTTCTGGTTGTAATAGGAATATTTATTCATCCAGCCTATACTTTTGTAAGGTTTGTTTTTGAAGATATATCCCGTCTTATTCCATACCTGAAACTTACGGATATCAATACCTACTCCATACGATTTTTGATCTTGTGGCAACCGACTTTCGTCAAAGCCCATCTGCCCGGAATTTCTGTTGTCGTTCATAATGTTTATTCCGAAAAAACTCCCCCATCCACTTTTTTCCAGGTCATCGTACTTTAAGATGTAGGCCAGATTTGCCTGCTTTCCCACAGGTCTGTCCATAAAACCATCTTTATTGTAGTCCATTTTTTTTAATGTTCCGTTTCCGTGCAACAAAATACTTTGACTCCAGCTTTTTGAAAGAGCAGAAACATGCGTAACATTGGTCTCCAGTCGGGCATTATTATCTACATAAAAATTGATTCCCGTTTCATTCTTATCCTTGTATTTGAGGAGTTCTGTATTAATCTGCCCTGTAATGCTTTTGTATCCGTTGACCACCGAACCGCCTCCCTTTGTGAGTTGTATTCCGCTGATCCATTTTCCAGGAATAAAGCCCAAACCATAGGCGGAAGATAACCCTCCGATCTCCGGCATGAGTTCTTGTGTGATGTACGTGTATTTTTGGTCCAGCCCCAAAATTTTGATCTGTTTAGCTCCTGTTACCGCATTGCTGTAAGAAACATCTACAGTGCTATTGGTTTCAAAACTCTCCGATAGGTTACAACAAGCAGCTTTCAGAAGTTCTTTTTTATCTATATTCAGAACGAGACCTGCTTCTTTTTTGTCCCATACGGCTGTGGGTTTTGTTTTGGTAATTGTAACTCCGCTAATTTCTTTTCCCGGATCCGAAGCGGACCCTTGTTCTTTTCCTTCTTTTTTTGTATCCTCTTTGCTGTCCAGACTTTGTGATTGTTTGTATTTACAGCATTCGGGAAGATGATCATAGGCCTTCTGATTGGCAGGATATCGCTCATTTTCGTGTCCCACCTCAGCAACATGTTTCAATATTTTATCTATTGAGGTTTTTCCCGGATTCAACCAGAGTTTTACTCTCTTCGTCTCTGGGCTCCATTCTGCCCTATCCGCACCAGAAACTTTAGCTGCATCTTCTATACGTTTTTTACACTTTTCACATACACCCAGTACAGTATATTCATAGGTTTTCTGGGAGGTTTGACCATAATGAAACAGAGATATAAAGAATAGGGATCCAAGCAGTACCCTGGATACGATATTGGTTTTCATAAGTAGTAATAGATTAATTCTTGCAGTAAAAAATTCCGTTAAACAAACCCCTTCCACTCAGAACGTTCTAAGCAGAAATCGTGATTTTTTTTTAACTAATCTATTTTAGGCGGCTGCCAAATGGAAAAAGAAAGAGAAGACAAAAACGGATTTTGTCTGTGAGAGGATATTTTTTTTTCTACAAAAAAAACAAGATTCTGTATCTCTGGTCTTCCGGGAAGAACGTAGAACAACAGGCATGAATTTGATCCACAAAGAAAAGACGAAGTACAAGAATCGTCTTTACATGACGTTTTTTCCGAATGAGACTTACCTCCTGCGTTCACCATATGAACGCCAGAAAGTCCCTTTTTTTTACAATATTTTTTCAGGATTTGTGTTTCTTGTACCGGACAACACTGTGCCTTTGACCCTCCCCACAGGTGAGCAGATACCCTACCGGGCACAAGCACTCCCCAGCACAAAAAAACAGACAATACTACCCTTCCAAAAATTTTCATAATCTGTACAAACTCTACAAGTGTAAGATCTTTTATTATTGAAATTACATAAGACAATTGGATTCATCCGTCTTGATCACTCTTTTGGCAAATTTAAATTTTGGTGCCCAATACTTACTGTTGAGAGAGGAAACCATCACTCCACGAGAAGTTGAAGCGTGTATAAAACTCACTTCTCTCTCTTCGGAAACACTATAAACAATCCCTACGTGAGATATTCTGCTTCGTTTCGCGAAAAATACTAAGTCTCCCTCTCTTATTTCGGACAAATCTACCCTGTCCCCCTCCTGTGCCTGTGCAGATGCAACACGGGGAAGCCGTAACCCCAGTATCGGACTAAATACCGACAGCACAAAACCCGAACAATCTATGCCCTTCCTGGTAATCCCTCCGTATCTGTAAGGGGTGCCCAAATAGGTCTTGGCTTCTTCCAGAACGGATTTTATTTTAAGTTCTTCCTCCAATTTTTCCACATTTTCCAACTCTTCATACGTTTCCCCTACATTTTTTATTACCTGCTCAACGTTATACGAATCTTCAACGGCAAACCTGGGGTTTTTTATCTTTATTTTTCCTTCTTTTACTATTTGATAGGAGATTTGCCTTTTATTAAGGGCAACTTTATTGACCGAGGAGCAAGACTGAAACACAAAAAACAACAACAGAACAATGGTAGGAAAAATATAAACTCTTCTCATTTTACTAGTTATAGTAATTTCTGAAGCAAAACCTCACGGGCAGAAAACACCTCGAAATGGCTTGAACTCAGTTTCGGGGTGCTAAGGTACGGAGAGCACAAAAAAGACAGATGCCATTTCACACAAAAAAAGAGTTTAGTTAACATTATTTAATAAAAAATTCCAGTTTTTGTTATTTTTTAACGATACTCTCGGCCCCCTAATCTCTAAGTTTTTACTAAAACCAACAGAAAAAATGGGGCAAACCGAAAAAAAACTTATTTTTTTAGACTACTGCCCTACCGTACACTCCATCAGCGTTACACTCTGGAATTACTTCCCGTCCTACTCTCACAGCAGGTAATCACGAAAGTCTAAAAAATTTTCCGTCTCGTCCCAACATGTTCAAGCCTTTTGACCGCTATTTTAATTTTGAAAAAAACGTCAAAAACGTCCCAACCCTCTCCTTCAAGGTACAAATATTAAATTTTTACTCTCTTGTTTTTTTAGGGCACTGATCCCCCCTTCTATCTCCTTGAATTTTCTGATTCCTTTAGAACATAAAATACTAGCCGCAATCATACTTCTATACCCTCCTGCACAATGTATAAATACCTCCTTTTCCTCCTGCAACTCTTCTGACCAACCGGCAATATCAATCAAAGGTCTGTTTTCCGCTCCTAAAAGGTGCTCCTCTGCGTACTCTTCCTCTGTTCTTAAATCCAGAACCATCGTGTTTTTCTCATAAAGGTTAGAAAATTCTTCTGCCGATATCCTGTTTATACGATCTGTTTCGTACCCAACAGCCACCCAGGAATCTATCCCCCCCTTAAGGTATCCCACCACATTATCAAATCCTACTCTGGAGAGTCTCGTAACCGCTTCCTCTTCCTTCCCTTCCTCTGTAACAAGCAATATCGGTTGTTTTACATCCGCTATCAAAGCCCCAACCCAAGGCGCAAAATTTCCTTCAAGACCAATGTTGATAGAATTGGGTACAAAGCCTCTACAAAAAGCATTCGTCCTACGCGTATCCAGTAGAACCAGTGCCAGATCCTGTGCGTACTCTCTAAACTCTCTTGGTGTAAGTCCCTTCAGCGCTTTTCTCTTCACTTCTTCAAAATCCGGGTAGCCTCCTTTGTTCATCTCCACATTTTGACCAAAGTAAGAAGGCGGTGGACAAAGTCCCTCCAAGACCTTTTTTATAAAAGATTCTTTATCCGACTGATTAAGCGCATAATTTATTTTTTTTTGGTTCCCAAGAGTATCAAAAGTTTCTTTTTGCATTTTTTTTCCGCACGCAGACCCTGCCCCATGAGCGGGATACACCATCACCTCATCTGGAAGAGGCATGATTTTTTTGTACAGGCTGTCGTACAACATTCCTGCCAGGTGTTCCTTGGTAAGGGATGAAGATTTTTGAGCCAAATCTGGTCTACCCACATCCCCTAGAAACAAAGTGTCTCCGGAAAATATCGCTGCGGGAACTCTCGTTTCATCATATAGGAGATAAACGACACTCTCCAGTGTATGACCCGGGGTATGTAGTACTTTTACCTGGACATTACCAATGGTAAATATCTCTTCATCCTTTGCTATAATTGCCGGAAAACTAGGTTGCGCAGTGGGACCATACACGATAGGAGCTCCTGTTTTTTTACTCAAATCAAGATGCCCGGAAACAAAATCTGCATGAAAATGTGTCTCAAATATGTATTTGAGCCGGGCACCTTCTCTCTCCAGCCTATCCAGATAGGGCTGTACTTCTCTCAGCGGATCAATTATAGCCGCCTGGTCTTCAGAAACGATATAATAGGCTCCCTGCGCCAGACATCCTGTATAGATTTGTTCTATCTTCATGTTTAGAAAAAATTAAAAATTATAAATTCGTTTTTCAACCCTGAAAAATCGTTTCTTTTAGAATTACGTAGACTCCCATACACAAAACAAACCAGCCAAATATAGGCTTTAGTCTTTTTCCTTCTATTTTTTTTGAAAGAGAAAGTCCAATTACTATCCCCAATATAGAGAGTGAAGAAAAAGTGAACAAAAACCCCCAGTCCACCAGCACTCCATCCAGAGAGGAGAGGAAGCCAATATTCGCATTAATAGCAATTATAAAAAGAGAAGTGGCAATGGCTTCCCTAATGTTTAGCTTTACTAACATCACAAGAGCGGGGACAATGAGAAAGCCTCCTCCAGCGCCTACAAAACCCGTAACGATCCCCACCAGAAGCCCCTGCGAGACCAAGAGAGTATGATTGAGCCGAAAGGCTGCTCCCACCCTCTGAGGTGTATTTTTTATCATTTGGTAAGAAGAGACCAACATGAGCATAGAAAATAAAAGCAAAACAAAAGTTTCGTTCGTAACCACAACTCCCCACCTGCTGACAATATAGTGAGGAAGATTGGGGACAATAATTCTTCTCGAAAAAACCACACCCAAAATGGAGGGCAATCCGAACAAAAACGCCACGCTATATCTTAATCTTATTTTCCTTTCTTTTATATGCCCCAGTACACCGAAAGCACTCGTCACCCCTACCACAAAAAGAGAGTAACTAGTGGCTGTAATTGCATCATAATGGAATAAGTACACAAAAACAGGAACGCTCAAAATGCTCCCCCCCCCTCCTATAAGCCCCATCACAAGACCTATAATGACTGCAAACGAAAAGCCCAGATATTCCACCCTATACTCTTATTTTCTATTGTTTCTTTAGCCAAGAACCCAGATATTCATTAACCTTCCTCTCTACCCCATTAGAAAAATTATAAGAAAGCCCTACACCCAAAGTCTGTTTTAACTGTGTTTTTTGTATTTGGTTGTGATCGTAAAATAAATCCAACGTAACTACAGAAGAAATATATTTGTTTACTTTAAGGTTAATTATCGCACTGTAACTCAAAACCAATCTTTCGGGATTTTTAAGGTAATTTGAGAAAACCGTCCCCTTGTTGACCATAGTAATGCTCTCCATAATTTTGAGGTTATATGCAACGGAGCCGTAAAAACCAAATTGTAGCAACAGACTCTCCCCGTTATTTAGGAGACCATAACTATTGGCCACCTGCAGTTCTTTATCTAAAACCATTGTAAGCCTGGCGTTGGCCGGATTCATAATTATGACGAGGTCCTTATTCCGCATGTGAGTAAAACCTATCCCCAAATTAAGATAACCGGGTGCCATAAAATTTGAGAGTTTTTTTGCCTTTGGGTTGTTAGCGTCTTCATAACCCGGAGCAAACTGAGTACTTAGACCGGCTCCCGTGGAAATAAACCAATGCCGAGATATTTGCTTCCCATAATTGGTCGTAATATTTATCATATCCTGAGATTTTCTTTTCCCGATATCTTGTGTAGAATTCTGTCCGTAGGCCAAAATTATATTATTATCCCACAGATTTTTGTCTTTTTGGTAAGTAAAATTATAATTCACTCTGGAGATCCATGCAATATTGTTTGCCCCCCCATTTATCCAGTTAGAAAAGGTGGCTTGATTGAGTGTAAGGGAGTTTTGCCCTGAAATAGACCAATGTCTCTCCTTTTTTGGCAACGAATCTGCAAGCTGGGCGATAGAGTCTTTGGTGGTTAGTTTTGGTTTCAATACACCCACCGTTTTTTGTGCACTGCAAAAAACAATTGCTGCATTTGATAGGAAAATCAGGAAAGTGTTTCTCATTTTTTTATTTAATGTTCCCACAAAAGTAAAAAAAATAAAGTAGCCTCTGTTTTGCGAGAAGTTTATTTCTTCGGCGTTTTTACTTTAAATACGGGACAAATCTTCTCTGTTTGTTATCCCCCATTATTCGCTATTGCATGATAAAAGCCGTATTTCTTCTTCTTCAATTCCTCCTCATATCTCAGGGTTTTCTAGTGGAATGTCCGAGAGATCCACTACTTCTCTGTTGCAAGAAAACAGGTGAAAAAGACGATAAAATTTGGAAAAATACCTTGCCGACCCCTAGGGGGGAGGTATCTTATTTACCAAAAGAAAATCCGTGGGAACATTTCGGGAAAGATTCGGAAAAAAGACTGAAAAAATTTTAATACCTTTAGTTCTCAATCGTTTTCTGATGGCGTTTTCCGATGAACATCTTTACTCCATCGCGCTGAGAAGGTGCCATCTTATCGGAGATGTAAACTTCAGGAAGCTTGTTACAGCTTATGGAAGCGCAGAGAGTGTCTGGAAAGAGAATAAAAAACACCTAAAAAAAATAGCGGGTATGTCTCTGAAGTCTCTTTCGGAGATAGGTCGGGGAGATTTTATTTCTGAAGCAGAAAAAGAACTCGAGTTCTGCCACAGGAACAACATAAAAATTAACCTGCATCACCTTGAGGGACCCCCTTATTTTCTTGAAGATTGCGCAGATGCTCCCAGCGTCCTTTTTATAAAGGGAACTCTGCCCCAAAATCTTCATCCCTTGAGTATTGTGGGAACGAGAAACATAACTCCTTATGGGAAAGCATTCATCACTCGTCTCTTGGAGAAGCTTTCGAGATCTCCCTATACAACGGTAAGTGGGCTTGCCTACGGGGTAGATACCGCTGTGCATAGAGGATCTATAGAAAAAAAGATACCCACTATCGGGGTACTTGCTCACGGATTTCGCACGCTCTATCCTTCAAAAAATATTTCCCTCGCAAAAAGTATTTTAGAAAATGGAGGAGCGCTTGTCACAGAATTTTCTTCTCATCAAAAACCGGAAAAAGAAAATTTTATCCGCAGAAATCGTATAGTAGCCGGAATATCCCGACACTTAGTAGTAGTGGAAACTGCAAAAAAAGGAGGATCTCTAAGCACAGTAAATTTTGCCCTGGGATATGAAAGAGAAGTATTTGCCCTTCCCGGAAAAATTACCGATCCCTATAGCCAAGGCTGTAATTGGCTTATTTATCAAAATAAAGCAATTGCCCTGGAATCTGTCGATACTTTTCTGGAGGATCTGGGTATGGGGCAAAGCGAATTGTTTTATGATCATCCATCCCCCCAAAGTATGGAGCATTTATCCGAAGAACAAAAAAAGGTGTATCACCTTATAAAATCTCACCCCAAAATTTCTCTGGATGAGATTGCTTTACTCTCTGGTCTTTCCTCATTTGTCCTACTTCCCATACTTTTGGAATTGGAAATTCGTCAATACATTCAGTCCTTTCCAGGAAAACTGTTCTCAACTCTATAGAGTTCTGTCCAGATTTTTTTTTAATCTTTATTGTTTTTTTGATAAAAAAAGCTTCGTGGGAAATAAAAAAAATTAAATTTGTGAGGAATAATTTAGCTCTATATCCCCTATATCTACAAGTTAATCTATGGAACACTACTCTGTTGAACAAAAAATTCAAGACTTTTTAGCCATAATTGAGGCCAAGAACCCGAACGAACCGGAGTTTCTTCAGGCGGTAAAAGAAGTCGCAGTGAGCGTTATTCCCTTTATTTCTTCCAAAAAAGAATACCAAGGCAAAAAGCTTCTGGAAAGAATGGCCGAGCCTGAAAGGATAATTATCTTTCGTGTTCCCTGGGTAGATGACTCCGGAGAAATTCAGGTAAATCGTGGGTTTAGAATCCAGATGAATTCTGCTATCGGTCCTTACAAAGGGGGAATAAGATTTCATCCCTCTGTGAACCTATCCGTGCTCAAGTTTCTGGCCTTTGAACAAGTGTTTAAAAACTCTCTCACCACTCTTCCTATGGGAGGAGGAAAAGGAGGTGCCGATTTTGATCCATCGGGGAAATCAGATATGGAAGTAATGCGCTTTTGTCAGGCATTCATGACCGAGCTTTGCAAACATATTGGCCCCGAAACCGATGTACCTGCAGGAGATATTGGCGTAGGGTCAAGGGAAATAGGATATCTTTTCGGGCAATACAAAAAAATAAGAAATGAATTCTCTGGTGTTCTCACGGGAAAAGGACTCGCCTACGG
Organism: Bergeyella sp.; assembly: GCA_030263285.1. Classification (GTDB taxonomy): domain Bacteria; phylum Bacteroidota; class Bacteroidia; order Flavobacteriales; family Weeksellaceae; genus SZYB01. Next base: position 308,742 of record SZYB01000002.1, on the reverse strand, counting down.
GGGATCGCTTATAAGACCCGAAGCTACCGGATATGGGGTCGTTTATTTTGCAGAGCAAATGCTCAAGACCATTGGCAGGAAAATTGACGGGAAGATAGCGGCTGTTTCCGGTTTCGGAAATGTAGCATGGGGCGTGATAAAAAAACTTGATCAGCTCGGAGCAAAAGTAGTCACTATTTCCGGTCCCGATGGCTATGTCTACGATAAAGAAGGAATCTCTGGGGAGAAAGTAGATTTCCTTCTGGAGCTAAGAGCCTCTGGTAACAACCGGGCGGAAGACTACACAAAGAAATATCCCAATGCAGAATTTCATGCAGGCAAACGCCCTTGGGAAGTAAAATGTGACATAGCCTTCCCTTGTGCCACCCAAAACGAACTGGATTTGGAAGACGCCAAAGCCCTTGTCTCCAATGGAGTAATGTGTGTATGCGAAGCCGCCAACATGCCTTCTACTCTGGAGGCTATTAATTATCTGCTGGACAATAAAGTCCTGTTTTCCCCCGGTAAGGCGTCTAACGCCGGAGGCGTCGCTACTTCCGGACTAGAAATGACCCAGAACTCTATCCGCCTCAACTGGACCTCAGAGGAAGTAGATGCCCGACTAAAGGAAATCATGATCGGGATACATAGAGTGTGCAGAGATTATGGAAAAGAAGAGGATGGATATGTGAACTATGTGAAAGGAGCAAACATTGCTGGCTTTGTAAAAGTAGCCGAAGCCATGCTGGCCCAGGGGATCGTATAGTTTTGTTTATTTATCTGTATTTATTAACAAAAAATATAATATGCCAGAAAACAAAGTTGTATTGCATTATGGAGGGAACTCCTACGAATATCCTGTCGTGGAAGGTACTATAGGGGACAGGGGGATAGACATTTCTCAGCTCAGAAGCCAAACCGGTCTTATCACTCTGGATTACGGGTTTAAAAATACGGGATCCACCAGCAGCGGGATTACTTTTTTAGATGGAGATAAGGGGGAGCTCTTATATAGGGGCTACCCCATAGAGGAGCTTGCGGAAAAATCCAACTTTACAGAAGTAATGTACCTTCTTCTCAATGGAGAGTTGCCCGGCAAGAAGGATTATGACACTTTTGAGGCTAATATAAAAGTCCATAATTACGTAGCGGAGGAAATGAAAAAGATCATAGATGCATTTCCCAGATATGCTCATCCTATGGGGGTTTTATCCACCCTCACCTCTGCGCTTACTGCCTTTAATCCAAAAGCTGTGGACGCACAGTCTGTAGAAGATCTTAATCATGCAGCAGAACTCATGATCGCGAAGTTTGCTCATCTGTGTGCATGGACTTATAGAAAGACACAGGGGCTCCCCCTAAACCATGGGGACAATAGTCTCAATTATGTGGAAAATTTTTATAAAATGGTCTTTAGATTACCAAATGAAGAGTTTGAGCTGGATACCTATATTGTAGATGCCCTAGATAAACTCCTTATCTTACATGCCGATCATGAGCAAAATTGCTCTACCTCCACGGTAAGGCTCGTAGGCTCTGCGCACACGGGACTTTTTGCCTCTATTTCCTCGGGGGTTTCTGCATTGTGGGGACCATTACACGGGGGTGCAAACCAAGCGGTAATAGAGATGCTGGAGCGCATAAAATCAGATGGGGGAGACGTAGCAAAATATATAGCCAAAGCAAAAGACAAAAATGACAATTTTAGACTTATGGGCTTTGGGCACAGGGTATATAAAAATTTTGATCCGAGAGCAAAAATCATAAAAAAAGCCTCAGATGTGATCTTATCTAAAATGGGAATCAAAGACAAAGCACTGGACATTGCGCTACAACTAGAAAAAATAGCATTGGAGGATGATTACTTTATAGAGAGAAAACTTTATCCTAACGTAGACTTCTATTCAGGCATTATTTATAAGGCATTGGGATTCCCCACAGAAATGTTTACGGTAATGTTTGCTCTGGGCAGACTCCCCGGATGGATTGCTCAGTGGAAAGAAATGCGACTCAACGGAGATCCCATAGGAAGACCAAGACAAGTCTACACAGGAGCAAAAAAAAGAAACTTCGTTCCGATAGATCAGAGATAAATAGCCGAAACTTCTAGAGGTTAATTCGTTCTTTCTGAGGAAGTATACCTTACTTCCTTGACTGACAGGGAGATACGGACTAAGACAATACTTAAATTTATGAGGCTTAATATTCAAAATGAAACAGGAAAGCTGAAAACGGTGGTTTTGGGACTTCCTTACTCACCGGGAGACCCTCCCTCTCTGGAAGAGGCCTTTGATGCCAAATCCTATCATTCTGTCTATACAAATACTTATCCTACGGAGGATTCCATTATAAATGAAATGAATGCCTTTGAGAGAGTGCTGAGAAAATACCAAATAGAAGTCCTCAGACCCAGGAATATTGAAGATTGTAATCAGGTTTTTTCAAGAGATATTGCCTTTGTCATTGAAGACAAAATTATTTTTTCAAACATTATTCCTGATCGGGCAAGAGAAAAAGACGCCTATCAGGAAATTTTTGCTTCTTTGTCTCCCGAATGCATTGTACATCTGCCCGAGGAGGTCCACATAGAAGGCGGCGATGTGCTGGTAACAGAGGATCATCTTTTTGTGGGAGTGTGTTGCAACAAAAATTATAAAGAATATAAGACCGCAAGAACCAATGCGCTGGCTATAGAGTTTCTGAAAGAATATTTTCCTAAAAAAGAAGTACTCGCTTTTGATCTGAAAAAGCACGATACCGATCCTTTACAGGGTATATTACATCTGGACTGTGCTTTCAATCTTGTGGGTAAAAACAGGTGCCTCGTATATCCGGAGGGATTTGTACACAAAGAAGATTATAAAAAGATTTTGGATATTTATGGAGAGAAAAACTGCTTTATTATTTCCGGAGAAGAGGCTTTTGAAATGTTTCCCAACGTTTTTTCTATCTCACCGGAAGTTGTGGTATCAAATACCTCCTTTACACGGCTGAATTTTTTTTTGAAAGAGAAATGGGGACTGACCGTGGAGTTGGTTCCGTATGGAGAAATTGCCAAAATGGGCGGGCTTTTGCGCTGCTCTACCCTTCCACTGGTACGTGATTAATTTGACAAATACACATATATTATATAGCTATAGCGATGCAAAACGCAGATACCGTTCTCATGATAGAGCCCGTTGCTTTTGGCTTTAACGATCAGACGGCTGAAAATAATTTTTTTCAAAAAAACGTCAAACTCCAGAATATTCAAAGCCAAGCGCTGGCTGAGTTCAGAAATTTTGCAGAACTTTTGTCCAAAAACGGAATTGAGGTTGTTGTGATAAAAGATACCTTAAAACCTCATACCCCGGACTCCATATTCCCGAACAATTGGGTAAGTTTCGGACATGAAGGCGACGTAGTTCTCTACCCTATGTATGCCCAAAACAGACGGGAGGAAAGGAGAATGGATATTATAGAACATCTAAAATCTTTGGGATTTTTTGTGAAAAACATACAGGATTATACCTTCTACGAGAATAAGGAAAAATACCTGGAAGGAACGGGAAGCATAATTTTTGACCATGAGTACAAAATTGCCTACGCTTCGGTCTCCAAAAGGATGGATCCGGAGGCTTTTCTTTACTTTTGTAACAAAACCCAATATAAACCTATCATTTTTAGATCTTATCAATCTGTGGGAGATCGGAGACTGCCCGTCTATCATACCAACGTAATGATGTGTGTGGCAAGCCAATATGTTGTAATCTGCCTAGAGGCTATAGAGGATATAAAAGAGAAAAAATTAGTAATGGATGCTATCCTTTCTACCCAAAAAGAAATTATAGAAATTACCGAAAAACAAATGCAAAATTTTGCAGGGAACATGCTGCAGCTAAAGAATAAGAAAGGAAAAAAGTTTCTTGTCATGAGCCAAGCAGCTTATGCTGCTCTCACAGAGGATCAGATAAAAAAATTAGAAAGATACAATACCATTTTATCTCCCGATCTCTCCACCATAGAAACTCTGGGAGGAGGGAGCGCCAGATGCATGCTGGCTGAAATTTTTTTGCCTAAAAAATAGATTTTCTTTCCTTAGTATTTCTGCTCAAGCCTTTTCTTTTAATTTTAGCTCTTCTAATTTTAACTCTTCCACAAAAATATAAGCTGCAGGACAAATTTTTGTGTTCTGTGAGGTAAGTTTTTATCAATCTGGTAGATTTCTTTTCCGGTTGGTATGGGGATACTCGCAACAGGCTTTAGGTCTTACTTTATAGATAACGCAATAATTATCCCCAGCCGGAACAATACACGGCAGTTGATTTAAGATTTTATCATGATCCTCATCCGTCTTCAGATATTTCTTTCAAACTCAAAAGGCTGTATTCAAAAAAACTGGAGATTCTTTGTAATACCGCTTCTCTGCGAAAAGCGGATTGATCGTTCTAGAACAATGGGCAAAATGAAGACAGTCTATTCTGGAAAATACCTTTTCATACACCTACTCCACAGTACAATTGAGATTTTTGATATTTTTTTCTTTAGACTTTCCAAAAGTTTTTTGTGTTCTTCATGTTTTTGGAATGCCAAAGCCTTCTGTGTTTTATCGCACCATGATACAGAAAATGCAGGTTTTTCTGTTTTTTAGAACAATTCATCTTTTTTCCTTTCAGAAAAATCATTCAAGTATTTTCTGCTCTATTTTTTCATTGGCCAGTTTTCCTATCGTAAATCCTTGTACCACAATAGAAAATACCACCACACAATAGGTAATGCTGATGATAATATCTCTATATTCGTTTTTGGGAATAGAAAGTGCAAGGGCAATGGATACGCCCCCACGAATGCCTCCCCAAACCAAAATTTTAATAGCCTGGGGGGGTAAATCTGTATTTCATTGCAATAAGCCTACTCGGTATTGTAATAGAAAGAACCCTAGACAAAAAAACCACCACAATACAGATAAGCCCTGCCACCAAAAAGTCGTTCATATTTTTTATGAGCAGCAACTCAAAACCAATAAACAGAAATAAAACTGCATTCAGAACCTCATCCATCAACTCCCAAAATTTTACCAAATAATCTTTCGTTTCTGTTTCTTTTATAAAATTGGGATTAAAATTCCCCATAAAAAGACCTGCTGCCACCATCGTAAGAGGACCGGAAAAATGCATCTCTCTCGCTAACAAATATCCCCCCATAACTACCGAAAGGGTAATAAGCACGGAAATAATATAGTTATCCATGATTTTTGTCATGGCACGTGACCCGACAAACCCGAGCACACACCCAAGGAACAAACCTCTCCCTGCTTCTTTTCCCAAAAGAGTATAATATTTACTTTTTCTCCCACAGCAAGCTGTAGAATCACGGCAAAAACCACTACCGAAACGCCATCATTAAAAAGTGATTCCCCTGTCACTTTGGTTTCTAATGATTTGGACACCTTTACTTTTTTCAGTATGCCCAGTACCGCCACCGGATCTGTGGGAGAAATAAGCGTTCCAAAAACCATACAATAAATAAAAGGAATTTTAAACCCCACCAAAGGCAAAATATAATACACCCCAATACCCACAACAAAAGCAGAAATCACCACCCTACCGTAGCAAACAACATATACAGGGACAAACCGCTCTTTTAAATCTTTGATATTCAAATGAATGGCACCGGCAAACAATAAAAAGTTGAGCATGCCTCCCATAAGCATATCTGTAAAATCGAAATTTTTTAGCAGCTTCTCCAGCTCGGTTGCAGTTTTGGGAAAAAGCTGCTCCCCAAATACTATAAGCACCAAGAAATTACCCTGATCAATGGTACTGGGAAGCTCTAGGAGACGGTAATTGATGTACTCAAACAATGTAGCCAGTACTATAAATAAAGTATAGAAAAGGAATAACATAACTCCATAAAGAATATTATATTCTTTAACCTGATGGTTTTTTTGTTTCTCTATTCCGAACAAAGGTAGAGATTTTTTCTTTAAAAGAAAGCTTCCCGATATTCTCCCCTTTTATTTTTTTAAATTTGTCCTGTGATCACTTTTTTTGCGTAAGAAATATTCATTCCTAAAATTTATGGTAGTTGCTGTCTATACTCAAAAGAGTGATTCGGGTACTCAAAAATACCTGGAACGTTTTTTTACTCTTCTCAATGAAAAGTCGGTAGAAATTCTGCTCTTTTCCGGTTGTGAAAATCTTATGGGCACAAAAAAAAACTGCACGACATTTTCTAACAAAGAAGATTTAAAAAAACATAAGGTGGCCTATTTTTTTACTTTCGGCGGAGACGGAACGCTGGTCAACTCGCTTTTGTTTGTACAGGATACCGGCATTCCGGTGGTAGGGGTAAATATGGGAAGACTCGGCTTTTTGGCCAGTTTTACCAAAGAAGAAATTTTGACAAAAATAGACGATCTCCTAACAGAATCCCCTAGGATATGTAAGAGGAACGTTATAGAGGTAATATCCCCCGGTGGGCTGTTTTTTCCTTATGCCCTTAATGATATCACAATCTCAAGAAAGGAAACGACCTCCATGATCTCTGTGGAGTCTTACATAGATGGAGAATTTTTAAATGTATTTTGGGGTGATGGGCTTATCATTTCTTCTCCTACGGGATCTACCGCCTATTCTATGAGTTGTGGAGGACCTATTATTTCGCCCTCCAGCAAAAATTTTGTGATCACCCCCATTGCTCCACATAACCTCAATGTGCGTCCTCTCGTACTGGATAACAGCGTAGAAATACGTCTCAAAATACACAGCAGAGTACCACAGTATACTCTTTCTCTGGATTCTCGACTGATACATCTGGATACCCAGGTAGAAATTGTTCTGAAAAATGCCGGTTTCGATTTATCTCTTGTACAACCCAAGAGTTTAAGTTTTTTTCAGACCCTTCGCAAAAAACTCCTTTGGGGACAAGACCAAAGAAACTAATTCCAAAGGAAATTGTTACCTTTACCGCCAATTCTTACTTCTGTAAAGAATAAACCCAGTGTTATCACAAAACAATCTTTAAAACTATGAGTAGAATTTTTCCAGCAGGAGTCGCCACAGGAAATTTGGTTACAGAAATTTTTCAGTATGCAAAAGAGCATTCGTTTGCTCTTCCTGCAGTAAATGTAATAGGGTCCAGTAGCATAAATGCTACCATGGAAACTGCCGCAAAGCTCAATGCCCCTGTTATCATTCAGTTTTCCAATGGTGGTGCCCATTTTAATGCAGGAAAGGGATTGTCGAATGAAAATCAAAAAGCCGCAATTTTAGGAGCTGTTGCCGGAGCCAAGCACATCCACACTTTGGCTCAAGACTATGGTACTACCGTAATACTACATACAGACCATTGTGCAAAAAAACTCCTCCCGTGGATAGACGGACTTTTGGAGGCCAATGAAGAACACTATAGGAAATATGGGAAGACGCTCTATTCTTCTCATATGCTTGACCTCTCCGAAGAGCCTTTAGAAGAAAACCTGGATCTTTCTTGCCGGTACTTTGAGAGAATGGCAAAGGTAGGACTTACGCTGGAAGTAGAGATTGGGGTAACCGGAGGGGAAGAAGATGGGGTAGACAACAGTGATGTAGACAACTCAAAACTTTATTCTCAACCAGAGGATGTGGCCTATACTTACAAAAGACTCAGGACAATATCGGATAAGTTTACTATTGCCGCTGCCTTTGGTAATGTACATGGAGTGTATAAACCGGGTAATGTAGTTCTGACACCCAATATTTTGGATACTTCTCAAAAATATATTCAGGAAAAATTTTCTACTGCACCAAAACCCGTAAACTTCGTATTTCACGGGGGATCCGGATCCAGCCCGGAAGAAATACGCGAAGCTATAGGATATGGGGTAATAAAAATGAATATTGATACAGATCTGCAATATGCGTACACCGAAGGGGTAAGAGACTATGTATTACAGAAATCTGAGTATTTGCTCTCCCAGATAGGGAACCCGGAGGGGGCAGATCTCCCCAATAAAAAGTTCTATGACCCTAGAATATGGCTGAGAAAAGGAGAAGAAACTTTCATAAAAAGATTATCCAGTGCTTTTGAAAATCTTAATAATGTAAACACTTTAGGATAATTTCTTACAAATTTTGGAAACACTATGGCATTTGATTGGTTTAAAAGAAAGGCAAAAAATATTACCACTTCTACAGAGGAAAAAAAAGACCTCCCAAGGGGAATATGGCACAAAACTCCCACGGGAAAGATTATTGAGTACGATGAACTGAAAGCCAATAGTTATGTTTCTCCGGAAGATGGTTTTCATGTAAGGATAGGGAGTAGGGAATTTTTCTCTATTTTGTTTGATGACGAAAAATACAAAGAACTGGACTCTAAAGTGGAAAGCATTGATATGCTAAAATTTAAGGATACCAAATCCTATGAAGACAGGCTAGAGGAAGTAAAAACAAAAACCCAACTAAAAGACTCTATCCGAACTGCCACTGGGAAAGTAAACGAAAAAGAAATGGTGGTTTCTTGCATGGATTTCTCCTTTATAGGGGGGTCTTTGGGCTCGGTAATGGGAGAGAAAATAGCCAGAGCGGTAGATTATTCCATAAAAAACAGGCTTCCTTACATGATTATTTGCCAATCGGGTGGGGCAAGAATGCAGGAGGCGGCTTTCTCCCTTATGCAGATGGCAAAAGTACAGGCAAAACTGGCCCAGCTTTCGGAAGCAAGGCTTCCTTATATTGCGTATTTGTGTGATCCTACTTTTGGTGGAGTGACAGCTTCCTTTGCCATGACTGCCGATATTATAGTAGCCGAACCTAATGCACTTATAGGATTTGCCGGTCCCAGAGTCATCAAAGAAGTCATAGGAAAAGATCTTCCAGAGGGATTCCAGACCGCCGAATTTTTGTTGGAAAAAGGATTTATAGATTTTATGGTAAAAAGAACAGAAATAAAATCGACTTTATCTAAAATGGTAGATCTTCTGCATACAAAAAATTAGTTTTTTGGGCCCATTTTTCTCTACAGTATTTAGCTAGTGTTTCCATTTTTGCGTATACGGTCTCTTTTTTCTCTTTTTATACACCTTATAAAGCACCCGTTATTTAGCATCTGTGGTCTTTATTCTTGCTTCAAGACTCTCAACCTTTCCAAAAAACACTTTAATAACTATCCGAGGAAACAAGTAACCGTCTTAGAACAAAGTCTCTTTTCCTGTATTACACTAATGTATGGAAGTAAATTTTCTTCTCCTAAAAAAACAGAAATATGGCTTGAAAATTTTATTTTTCTGTACTCACAGATCTTTTTCAAAACAGAAACAAAAGCGGCAACATTTTGTCACAACGCAAGTCTGGGGGAGGCTCTTTTTTTTGAAATGTTGGGGGGGATACATCGTCAATTTTTCGAGTCCGGGTTTTTTATTAAACCCTTAGAAGATAAACTGTCAAAAATAAAACCCATAAAAAACCCCGGTGAAACTGAAGACCAGAGATTCACCGGTCCGGATTTTTGATCAGGTATAAATGATAGATATAAGAGAATTTCTTCTTTCTGTTTTTGCGTAATTTTGCGCTAAAATTTTTTCTATGATTCTCAGTAGGATTTGGTCGGGCTTTATTATTATTTCCGTTTTTGTGGCTTGCGTAAAATATCTTGGTTCTGAAAGATATAACAGTATCTTTAGTGACATGGTAATAGGTAAAAGAGGGGATACAATTACCTTGAAGAAACTCCCCCTTTCTTCTCCTAATAACATAAAAAAAAAAGAATTTCATCAGGATAAAAAATTCTATCAAGGTAAAAAAATAGAATACAAGACCGATCTGCGCAAAAAGGAAATTACGATATATGAGATACAAAAGGCTGACGGGATAATAAAAACAGCCGAGTTTTCCGTAAAAATATGTCTGAATCTTATTGCTGTTATGGCTTTGTTTATGGGCTTTATGTCTATTGCGGAAAAAGCAGGAGGAGTGAGATTTCTCTCAAGACTTATACAGCCTTTTTTCTCTAAACTGTTCCCGGAAATCCCAAAAGGGCATCCTTCCTTTGGACATATGTTTATGAATTTTAGCGCGAATCTTCTGGGTCTTGATAATGCTGCTACCCCCTTTGGTCTCAAAGCAATGGAGAGTTTGCAGAGTATAAATACAAAAAAAGACACGGCAAGTAATTCTCAGATTATGTTTCTGTGTCTCCACGCCGGAGGTATGACTCTTATTCCCGTTTCTATCATTGCAATACGCTCCTCTATGGGATCTCAATTTCCTACAGATATTTTTTTACCCTGTATTCTTTCTACTTTTTGTGCTACTATGGCGGCAATGGTTATTGTTTGTCTCTATCAGAGAATAAACATCTTACAACCTGTTCTCCTTCTGTACATTTTGGGTATTTCTTCTATTGTTGGAAGTCTCTCCTTTTTCCTTGTCCGTCTGAGCAGAGAAGAACTTGGCGAAGTGAGTAAGCTCTTAAGTAACGGGCTTATTCTCTTTATATTTACAGCCATTATTATGGGAGGGATCTATAAAAAAATTGATGTTTTTGACTCTTTTATAGAGGGTGCCAAGGAAGGATTTGGCACTTGCATCAAAATTATTCCCTATCTGGTGGGTATTTTGGTATCCATCTCCCTTCTCAGAACTTCGGGCGTATTCGAATTTTTGATTGATGGAATGAAATTTTCTGCAGAAAAACTTTCACTGGATCCCAGATTTGTAGACGGACTTCCCACCGCCCTTATAAAACCTTTGTCGGGTTCCGGAGCGCGCGGCATGATGATAGATACCCTGTCTTTATACGGAGCCGACAGCTTCCAAGGAAAACTGTCGGCTATTTTGCAGGGGAGCTCCGATACCACTTTTTATATCATCGCCATCTATTTTGGATCTGTATCAATTAAAAACACCCGATACACTGTCACTGCAATGCTGATCGCAGATTTGGTAGGCATTATCACCTCTGTTTTGCTTGCTTACTCCTTCTTCGGATAACATACCTCCCCGTAATTATTTATTTGATCTCTGCACATCCTACCCTCTTGCCTGCATTGCCCGTGGGTTGAGTTTTGAAATCATCCGCCTTCTCATGGATCACAAGAGCTTTTCCCAGTATATCACGACGATCATCTTTGCATCCTATACACCAAGCCGTAGTGGCAAAACTAAGCTCGGCTTTTCCATTCCCGTCCACCATCATATTGCTTATATCTCCTTTATGAAACTCTCCGTGTCCCCATTTTCCGTGATTCTCTGTTGTGGGATTCCAATGTCCACCGGCAGAATTTCCGTCCGGAGAAGAACAATCTGCCTTCTCATGGAGATGCATAGCGTGAATCCCTAAAGGCAAACCCCGAACACTTACATTAAGTCTTACTTTTTCTTTTTCTTGAGTTAAAATTATTTTTCCTTCCACTTCAGATCCACTTTTGGATTGTATGGGATATACCCTTTCTGTCACTTTTTCTCTACTCACTTTTTTAACAGAGTTGCAGGCAGTTAGTATAAACATTGCACATAAAATTATCCATGAATTTTTCATAATAACAAACTTTTTTAGGTTAAAAATATACCGTTATAAAATTGTGAAAAAAATGTCAGTCAGCGATTAAAAAAACAAGCAAAAATAAATTGGCCCAACTTAGTTTTTTTTGCATATAAAAAACATTTCTTACCTGAGTAAAATCTATTTTTTATGTTATGAAATTTTTATACAACAACTCTACACAGTATCTTTTAAACACTAAATCTTTTTATTCAATCTCTATTTTTTGTGTATTTATTATGTAACATACTAGTTTTATATAAGTTGATATGTTGTGATAAAATGTAACAAGTACATGTTATTAAATTATTAGAATTAGTTATACACAATCTAACAATATTACTACATACACAAATATATCTTTTTACTTTTTAATATCAATCTTAATTGTAGTTTATGTTATTGGTTGATTTTGTATGTGGGAAATTTTAGTTTCCTTTTTAAGAAATATCTCCTATTTAAAATAGTATCTTTGCGGAGATAAAATTTTTATGATGAAAAGTATCGGCGAGTATAATTTTAGCGGTAAAAAAGTATTGGTACGTGTCGATTTTAATGTGCCGGTAGATAAAGATTTTAACATTACTGATTCTACTAGAATAGAGGCGGTTATCCCCACCCTTAATAAGATACTTCGTGATGGAGGTTCTGTAATTCTGATGTCTCATTTGGGCAGACCTAAAGGCTCTGTTGATCCTAGTTTTTCTTTTACCAATATTTTTTCTCAGATAGAGAATATTTTAGAGAAAAAAATGCTTTTTGTAAGGGATGCCGTTGGAAATGCTGCAGTAGACCAATCTTCCCGATTAAAGCCCGGAGAAATTTTATTGCTCGAAAATTTACGCTTCTATAAGGGTGAGGAAGAAGGTAATGTAGATTTTGCAAGAAAATTAGCTTCTTTAGGGGATTCTTATGTGAATGATGCTTTTGGTACTGCACACAGAGCACATGCTTCTACCTCTGTTATTGCTCGGTTTTTCCCTAACTCTAAGTTTTTTGGTTTTCTTATGGAGAAAGAGCTTAAAGCGATAGATAAAGTTTTATTATCCGGGGAAAAACCTGTGACCGCCGTTTTGGGCGGTTCCAAAGTTTCTACGAAAATTACAATTATAAAAAATATTTTGTCCAAAGTAGATAATTTGATTATCGGGGGCGGTATGGCTTTTACTTTTGTTAAAGCAAAAGGAGGAAATGTAGGAGATTCTGTCGTGGAAAATGATAAGTTGGATCTTGCGCTTTCTGTTTTAAATAACGCGAAGTCAACTGGTGTAAAGGTTTTTCTGCCTTTGGATGTTATCGCAGCAGATTCTTTTGATAATAAGGCAAATACGGAGGAAGTAGCGGTAGATAAAATTCCTTTGGGATGGCAGGGATTAGATGTGGGGATGCGGTCTAGACAATTGTTTGATAAAGTAATTATGGATTCTAAGACTATACTATGGAATGGTCCTGTGGGAGTATTTGAAATGTCCGCATTTTCCAAAGGTACTTTTGCTCTGGGTGAGAGTATTGCTAGAGCTACAGAAAATGGAGCATATTCTCTTGTGGGAGGAGGAGATTCAGTTGCTTTTGTAAAACAAAATGGCTTTGAAAATAAAGTTTCTTACGTTTCTACAGGAGGTGGGGCGATGCTTGAGTCTCTGGAAGGAATAGAGCTTCCGGGTGTCTCTGCAATCATCCGCTAGCTAAATTTATTTTGATTCTGTTTTTTAATTGTATTTTCCTTTCTGCTCAGTGATTTAATTCTTTTCAGCTAAAACTAAATTTAGTTTTAGCTGAAAAATTAGGCCTTTTATATAGGGTAAAAAATAGATCTATCATTTTTTTTGGATAATATATATTAAGCTGGAATAATTTCCTGATTTTAGTGCTTTAAAATTGGAAATTGTTCCTTGAATAACTCCTTTAAGCCAAAAAAGACTGTTTTTTTTATATTTTTCGCTTATTATAGAAATATAATACGCATCAAAAATTAGAGGTTTTATATTCTTTATCCTCCATCTTTTTTTCTCTATCATATTTTTCATGCCCTCTCTTGATATATGCCATATATGTCTGGGTACATCGTAAGCCGCCCAATATTCTTTGTATTTCTTTGCATCGTAAGAAGAATAGTTGGGTAAAGCGATGATGAGGTATCCTTCTTTTCTTAATTTTGTGTAGAATACTTTTAGTATTTCTTCCTTCTTTTCTATGTGCTCTAGTACATGCCAAAGGGTAATACAATCTAGGTGTTCGTTTGGTATTTCTTCTATGTTTTTAATGTATCTGGTATTTTTTGCTTTGTTTATCCCTGTTTTTTTCGCTTTTTCGTTAGGTTCATAAGCATAGGCATGATATTTTTCTTCTATGTGTTTTATAAAATTGCCAGAACCGGAACCATAATCTAAAATTTTTGATTTTTTCGGTAAAATTTCGGAAATAATTTTTGATTTAAAATTATTGTTTATTCTTTGTATTCCTTTGTACAGTATATTTTTTATACTTTTTTTTTCTTGATAGTGAGAAATGTATTTTTCTGTTTTATAATATTTTTTCAAATCTTCAGGAACAGGAAATGTTTTTTTTATTCCCGGTATTTCTGTATCCTTTATCTCGAAAATTTCTTTTGTAAGAAAGTGATCTTTTATTTTCATATTCTTTAATAAGTTTCACGTGAAACTTCATTGTTTTGCTATGTATATTCTCAGTATGCTTATATCTGCAGGGTTTACTCCACTTATTCTGCTTGCTTGTGCCAAAGTTTCGGGCCTTAAATTTTCTAATTTTTCCTTTGCTTCTGTGGAAAGGGAATTAATTTTAGAATAATTGAAATCTTTTGGTATTTTTATTTTTTCTGTTTTCTTTAATCTATTAATATTTTCTTTCTCTTTTTCTATATAGCCTTTATATTTTATATTGATTTCTGCTTGTTCTCTTATCTCTGTGGTATATTTTTTTATTTTTTCTCTTATCTCGGGTATTTCTACTAGTGTTTCAATTTTTATATTGGGTCTTGTTATGAATTGACTGGCTTTATACGATTGATCCACAAGATTACTTTTATTTTTGCTTAGTATAGGATTGATTACTTTGGGTTTTATAGAATAGTTTTTTAGAAAATCTATCAGTTCATCGCTTTTTTTTACTTTTTCTTCTACTTTTTTTAGTCTTTTGTCGCTAGCCAAACCTATTCTGTTTGATTTTTCTGTAAGTCGTATGTCTGCATTGTCTTGCCTCAACAGTAGTCTGTATTCTGCTCTTGAGGTAAACATTCGGTAGGGCTCTTCCGTGCCCTTTGTAATAAGATCGTCTATAAGGACTCCTATATAGGCTTCATCTCTGCCTAATATGAATTTTTCTTTTCCGTGTATTTTTTGGTGTGCATTGATGCCGGCGATAATCCCTTGTCCTGCTGCTTCTTCATAGCCCGTAGTTCCGTTAATTTGTCCTGCAAAAAATAGATTTTCTATTATTTTTGTTTCTAGGGTAGAGCTGAGTTGAGTGGGAGGAAAATAGTCATATTCTATAGCATATCCTGGTCTGAAAACCTTTACATTTTTAAATCCCTGTATTTTTTTAAGTGCTTTTATTTGGATGTCTTCCGGTAAAGAAGAACTAAATCCATTTAAGTATACCTCTACAGTATTCCATCCTTCGGGTTCTACAAAGAGTTGATGCCGAGTTCTTTCTGCAAAACGGTATACTTTGTCTTCTATGCTGGGACAATATCTTGGTCCCAGACTTTTTATAGTTCCGTTAAACATTGGACTCTTATCAAACGAAGATCTAAGCGTTTCGTGAACTTCTTCATTGGTATAGGTAATAAAACAACTTTTTTGTTTTTTCAAAGTTTTGGAGGCCATATAACTGAATGTTCCTGGATTTTCATCTCCTTTCTGTTCTTCCATTTTTGTATAATCAAGGCTTCTTCCATCTATTCTTGGCGGAGTTCCTGTTTTCATTCTTCCTACTATAAATCCTAGAGAAATAAGCTGTTCTGTTATTCCTCGTGTTCCGGGTTCTCCCATTCTTCCTCCTCTCACCTGTTTTTCTCCCACATGAATAAGCCCGTTTAAAAAGGTTCCGTTAGTGAGTATTACTGATTTAGACTTTATTTTTATACCCAGTGAAGTGATAACACCTGCTACTTTAGTTTTTTTTAAAATAAGGGAAGAAACCATATCCTGGAAAAAATCTAGATTTTCTATTTTTTCCAGTCTATACCTCCATTCTAAAGAAAAATTCATTCTATCATTTTGACTTCTGGGAGACCACATTGCTGGCCCTTTTGATATATTCAGCATTTTAAACTGTATGGCAGAATCATCCGATACTATACCGGAGTACCCTCCCAGAGCATCTATTTCCCTTACTATTTGTCCTTTTGCTATACCTCCCATCGCCGGATTGCAGCTCATTTGTCCTATGGTTTGCATGTTCATTGTAATAAGTAAAGTCTTTGATCCCATATTTGCCGCGGCGGCAGCTGCTTCACAGCCTGCATGTCCGGCTCCTACCACTATTACATCGTATATTTCTGTATTCATTGTTTATTATCCAGAAAATGTTGCACGTGAAACATTGAATTTTTAAATAGGAGTATATAGTAATTTTCCTTATTTCTCATAATTTTTTTTTCTTCTTCCTCATGGTCTTTATATCCACAAAGATGCAGTAGCCCGTGTGACAAAACTCTGTCCAGTTCTTCTCTATTTGATGTTTTATGAATTTTTGCATTTTCATGAACTCTGGGCAAAGATATGTATATATCACCGTTTATACTATTTCCCTTTACATAATCAAAAGTGATGATATCTGTATAATAATTATGGTTTAAGTAGGTTCTATTGATTTCCAATAGGTACTCATCATCACAAAAAATGTAATTAATGCTCCCCATTTTTTTATTTTCATTTTTCACGATGAACTCAAACCAAACAAAATAGTCTTTGTTGAGGATAAATTCTTCTGTATTCTCAAAATGTATGTTAATCATTTTAAAACCAATGTCCTAATACGATGTTAAATATTCCGTTTTTATGGGTAGCTAAAGGAATATTAGTTTTTATTACTTTGCTGTAATCAAGAGAAATATTGCCGAACGGAGATTTGTATCCGACAGTAATCCCTGTAGTCTTTAATGTATTGAATACAAACGTATCTGTTTTTGTGTGTTCTATAAGATAGAGAGAAGAAACATGCCCACTGAGAAAGTATTTTTTTAGCATTTTAAACTGAAGAAAAAGAGATGAGGCATTAAAATTGTTTTCTTTTACAGAACCGAATTCTAGACCATAGACAGGGTATGTATTGTTAATATTTTGCTTAAATACTCCTCCAAAACGATAGGCATAATTCTTCGGTAAAGAATTTCCGAAGGAAAGTCCTAATGCGGTGGTTGCCCTGAAAGAAAGCCAATAAACGAGTGGAAAATTAAATTCCAGGCTGCTTTTTATTTGTAATATTTTTTCTGAATTGCTATTTTTTTTTACAGGATTTATGATTTTAGCCTCTGTTTCTATAAAAATTCCTCGGGTGGCAAAGTCTATATCATCTCGTGTGTCGCATTTTATAAAAGCATATGGATTTATATAATTAACATTTTCGTTAATTCTGATTTGATTATAGATAATATTATTAAAGTAATCATGACTAATTCCCCCGCCTATTGCGTATTTATCCCTCCAAGTAGATTGTACGTAGGTTTCATTTCTCATCCATTTGTATGAATGGAGTGTTTCTTTGTTGTAATCGTCTGTCATGTTTACTTCCATCGCTGTGCTATAAATGCCAAAGCCGGGGATATATCCATTATCTATAAAGTAATTAAAATAATATCTCGGGGAGTCTCCTAAGACTGCATCCATAGAAAGTGTCGAATTATTAAAAAGAAATCTCTTATAGGTAAGGTTGACCAATATTCCTGTTTTCATCACCCGATCATAGTGCAAACCCAATTTGAGATTAAGTCTGGTATCGTCTTCTGTAACAGTTAGTTTAAGTATATTCTGTCTGTTTTTTTGGATAATTTTATAATTAATTAGTTTATAATTGTTTGTAGAATACAGATTTTCTATCATCCGATTGATGGAGTGGTATGTTTGCAATGTATTATTCTTAAATTTCATTTTTCCTTTTACGTAAGACTTATTAAATATATTATTACCAGAGATTTTCATACTATCTATTTTGAATATATAGTTATAATTTGCAATTCTAATATTCTGTAATTCCTCACTTTTTCTTTTAGGGAGCTTACTTAAAACATTTACGTATTTTCTTGCTTCTGTGTATCCTAGTTTCAATATTTTTTCTTTTTCTTTAAAACTCGTTGCCTTATAATTTTTTAAATCAGGATGAATTTTTATGTCAGTATACTTGTATTGCTTTTCGGTTTCTTCCTTAACCTTGAAATCCAGTACCTGATTGAGTATCTCCAGAGCAGAATTAATTTCTTCTCTACTTGACAAAGGTTGGCTTAGATCTACACCTATTACGATGTCTATTCCTCTTTCCTTTAAGGGTTCAGAGGGAAAGTTGTTGGTAATAGCTCCATCTATATAGAGACTGTCGTTTAGTTTTACAGGATCAATAAGTGTGGGATATGCAGAACTTGCTAGTATAGAGGCGACAAGGTCTCCCTTTTCTAATATCTTCAATTTACCATTTTCCAGGTTAGTTGCTGTACAGAGGAAAGGAATAGGAAGTTTTGAAAAATCATTAATATTTGAGTAATCGTTCAATAATTCTTTCAGTAAATTAAACGTTCCCTGTCCTTTAGAGATGGCTTTCGGTAGTAGGCTTATCTTTCCGTCAATTACGGGGAAATTGAGTATATATTTATCGTTTTTTTTGTTGAAGAAAGAGTTCTCCCTTCTGTCTTTTTCTTCTAGTAATACGTCATAGAAATCTGTTCTTAGGATAAATTTCTCTATTTCTTTTCCGGTATATCCTGTTGCGTAAAGTCCTCCTATTACTGCTCCCATGCTTGTTCCAGATATGTAATCTATTTTTATTCCCATAGAATCCAATACTTTTAATACTCCCACGTGAGCAAAACCCTTTGCCCCGCCTCCCGACAGGGAAAGTCCTATTTTGGGACTGGGTTTTTTATCTGCAGAAAATTTCTTCTGTCCTTCTACGAAGAGAAAAAAGAATAAAAAAATAACCGGTATAATTTTTTTCATCAGCTTTTGATATAAATGCGTTTCACTCGTCTGGAAACAGAGGTGAGCACCTCGTAAGGTATGGTTTTGCAATATTTAGAAAATTCTTGTAATGAAGGGTTTGGGTTGAAAATGGTGACCTCGTCACCTTCCTGTACATTCATATCTCCTATATCCAACATTGCCATATCCATACAAATATTTCCTACAATAGGCACTTTCTTATCATTGATACCCATTTTTCCCCTCCCATTTCCTATGGATCTGGGAATTCCGTCCGCATATCCCACCGATACGGTAGCTATTTTAGTTTTTTTCTTTGTTTTATATTTTCTGCCGTATCCCACAGTTTCTCCCTTCTCAAGTTCCGAAATTTGAGAGATTATAGTTTTAAATTTTACGGCCCCTATTAATTTTTGTTTTACTCCCGGATCTGAAATTTCTCCTATCATTCCTATTCCTATTCTTACCATATCATGTTGGTAATTATGAAAATTAAGGATTCCTGAAGAATTAAGGATATGAAGCATTGGGCGGTAGCCTAATCCCTTACAGAGAGCACGGGTAATATTTGAAAAAAGTTCTATTTGACTTAATGTATATTCTTCTTCCCCAACAGCATCTGCACTGGACAAATGACTAAAAATAGAAACGACTTTTACAGGAGAATTTTTTATTTTTTTCAATAATTCCTGCACGTCTTTGTCTTTAAATCCCAATCGATGCATTCCCGTTTCCACCTTAATATGCACAGGATATTTTCCGCTATACCCCTTATCTATAAGCTCTCTGCAAAAAATATCAAATAATCTAAAGCTATATATTTCCGGTTCTAAAGAATACTCTATAATACTCCCAAAGCTGTAAGGCTCAGGATTCATTACCATAATGGGCAAAGTAATTCCTTTTTTTCTCAGATTCCTTCCCTCATCTGTATAGGCTACTCCCAGGTAATCAACATGATGATGTTGCAAAAACTCCGCAATTTCATAATCGCCCAATCCGTAAGAAAATGCTTTCACCATAGCCATGATCTTTGTCCCTGGTTTTATAAAAGATCTGAATACATTGATGTTATGCAGAATAGCGTTGAGATTAATCTCCATAACTGTGTCGTGTTTTTGGAGTTCCAGATAATTTTTTACTCTTTCTATTTCAAATTTTCTTGCACCTTTCAAGAGTATAAGCGAATTTTCTATAGCGTTAAAACTTTTACTAGATAGGAGATCTTCTCTGTTTTTAAAGGCTTCTGTCCCACAAGTGAGTTTATCTATGTAGTTTGTGATTTCTTCTCCCAAAAGAAATACCTTTTCAAACGCTTGCTCATTTATTATTTTCGCCACTTTTTCGTAAAGCGCTTTTGCATCTTTGTGTTCAGAAAAATCGGTTAGTACCAGTATTTTTTTTTTTCTTTTATACTCTTTTATGTATTGAAAAGCAATAATGAGGGAATCGATATCCAGATTGTAAGAGTCATTGATGATTATATTTCCCTTATTTCCCTTTACGCTTTCCAGTCGCATTTCTACAGAACGTAAAGCATTAACCTTTTCTTGTATCTTGTTTGCGGGATAATTTTTGTATAACAAAAAAGTGATGATACACAATGTATTATATAACGTTGCTTCGTCTTTATATTTAAAAATAAACTCTTCTTTTCTTCCCAGAAAATTCAGCTGTAATTTTTCGCATTTTTCCCCCTTTTTTCCCATAACCCTAAGAGAATTTCTTTCTTTAAAACCGTAGGACAACAAAATTTTATCTGGATACAGCTCGTGTAGTCTATCGTATACTTTATCATGATCTCCATTGAAAAGTATGGTTTCTGAGTTGCTAAATAGTTTAAGTTTTTCGTCTATAAGCTCTTCTTCATCGCGAAAATTACTCAAATGGGCGGTCCCTATATGGGGTAGTATTCCAAATTGTGGAGAGAAAATTTTTTCCTGAGTCTCCATTTCTTTTGGTTTTGAAATTCCCACCTCAAAAATTCCCAGATTATTTTCCTTTTCTATTTGTAAAAGGGACAGGGGTAACCCCAGTTGTGAGTTAAAACTTTTTGGGCTTTTCACTAGGTTATAGTCTTCATGTAAAGATTGATATAACCACTCTTTAATTATAGTTTTACCATTACTTCCCGTTATTCCTACCGTGCTGAAATTTTTAGAATGATCTAGGTGATATTTGGCGAGTTTTCTTAAAAATTCCATGCTATCCTCTATGAGAATTTGCGTGACTCCCGATTTTGTGTTTTCCATTTTTTTTGTGGATATGACCGATTTTATGCCTTTCTCTACCGCTTCAGACAGGTATTGAGTTCCCTTGTTTTTTTCCGTATCAATTGCGATAAAGGCCATATCTTCCGTAGAGTAGACGATCCTTGTATCATAAATGATATGCCGAATTTTCGTCTCCGCATTGCCCAGCAATTTTGCTCCTGTAATTTCCGAGATTTGTTTTGCGGTATAATCCATTAATTTTTCATGGTTTTTTTCTTTGGATAAATATTCTCCTGCTCCCCCCTTCATAAAACTTATCTGTTCCTAGTTCTATAGAAATTTTGTGTTTTGTATGAAGTTTTGTAACAGATTCGGCCACAGCAAGCAATAAAGAGCACAGACCCAAGGAGTAGCCTTATAAAGTCTACATCCAGTCTTTTTATAATCACCCTTTTGCCTTGGTCTTCGAGTTCATTTATGAACGGGCCAATATCCGGATCCAAAAATTGTGCCTCATCTATTCTTGATATCACTCCTCTTTTGCCTCCGTCAACCGCGAAATAAACTCTTCTGTCTTACCAGAAAACACAGAACCGCAGACCCCCATCTTCCCAATTGTTCGACGTTTGTAATTGCAAATCTGAAAACATTTTTTAACTTAGCTCTTGTTTTTCTTTCTCAAAAATACTCATTTACATGCATAGCCTACAAGATTTGCGGGACAAACTTTTTTCGGATTCTCTGGAGATTCTGAGGGATTTGTCTGTGTCTGCCCACCCGGAATTACTCTTGGAAAAGGAGCAATTTCTAAAGGACTTGAGCGAAAAAATCACGGTTCTTAAGTATTTGGAAAAGAACAAAAATTTTTTTGGAGAAGGAATAAAGGAAATACAGGCAGTCACTGATCCTGGAGAAAAGGGGATATCAGATCAGGGACGAATAAAAGCACAGGAAAGAGAGAAAATAAAAAAGTCTATTGCGGAGATAAAAACCAATTCTAGAGAAATGACCTCTGTTGTAGGTTACACTCAGCAAAAGCGTATGACTCCTCACAACACAATAAAAAAAATAAGGCTTTCCCCAATCAAGGGAGTGCATACGAAAAAGGGAAAACAATTCTCCGGAGCAGAGAAAATAAAGGAAGTTTCCATGAATAAAGCTTTCGAAGTTAAAAAAGTTCCATTGCTCTCTTCTGTCAAAATTTCCGGGATTAAACTGGATTTAAATGACAAAATTTCTTTCTGCAGAATTCTCTTTTCTGGAGATCAGGAAGAATTTGATGAAGTAATAGAGAAAATAAACGCTTTCCATTCAGCAGAAGAGGCTAAAGTTTTTTTCAGTGTGCTTTACCACGAAAAAAGATGGGAAAAGGCAGACGATTATGCGCAACGTTTGTGGACTTTGGTGGAGAATAAATTTTACTGATCTATAAAGTTTCGTCGTTTTTCCTTGAAATTATCCAATGGTCCGAAAGATTTCAGATTTTAAGAATGTTTTTTTTATAGGAATTGCGGGGGCTGGTATGAGTGCTATTGCCCAGTATTTAAAAGGTATAGGAAAAAAAGTCTCGGGCAGTGATCGTTATTTTTCTTCACCAGGCGAAAACAAAACAAAAAAATTATTGGAGGCGGAAGGGATTGCCTGTTATCCTCAAGATGGGATTGGTATTTCTCATAAGACAGATCTTGTGGTGATTTCCACAGCCATAGAAGAGACTGTGGGGGAGATGGTAAAGGCCCGAAAACTCAATATTCCTGTTATCAAGAGAGGAGAACTGCTCTCGATGATTGCGAAGAGTAAAAAAACAATTGCCGTAGCGGGTACCTCGGGTAAATCTTCTACCGCAGCAATGCTCTACCAAATTTTACGTCATGCAGATTTGGAACCCAGCATCATTGCGGGAGCAGGTCTGATCCAGCTTATAAGAGAAAATAAACTGGGAAATGCAGCGGTAGGAAGTGGAGATTGGCTTATTATAGAAGCAGACGAGAGTGATGGTTCTATCGTAAATTATACTCCGGAGGTGGGGCTTTTGCTCAACATAGATAAGGATCATCAGGAACCAGAAGCCTTGGAAGAACTGTTTGGTATTTTTAGGAAAAACACCCGAGGGCTTTTTGTAGTCAATCAGGGGAATGTTTTTGCGAGAAAACTGTCTGTTAGCAGGGATCAGGATTTTGGTGTTGAGGTGGAAGCAGGTTTTTCTGCACACAATTTTTCTCAAAAAGGCTTCCGAGTTTTTTTTAGTATAGAGAATCAAAGGTTTGAGATGCCTGCACTGGGAAAACATAATGTAGAAAATGCCACTGCCGCCATAGCAGTGGCTTTGCAGTTAGGAATCTCTCCGCATGTATGTGCAGAGAGCTTGTCAAATTATGAGGGGATTTATAGAAGAAGCCAGATACTGGGGTATAAATCAGGTGTCTGGGTAATTGATGACTATGCTCATAACCCTGCGAAATGTGCGGCGAGTATTCGGTCTTGTCAGCCGTTGACTAACAAGGTTGTGGCATGGTTTCAGCCACATGGGTACAGGCCCACTCGTTTTTTGCGCAAAGAATTTGTCTTAGAAATAGCCTCGGCTCTTCGGGAAGAGGATGAGATATGGATGAGTGAGATCTTTTATGCAGGAGGTTCTGTGATCAAGGATATTTCTGCTAAAGATCTTACGGACGGTATTTCTGCCCTTGGGAAAAAGGCTTTTTTTGTAGAAAACAGGGAGGAGGTGCTCAAACATATCCGCCCTTCCCTTTCCAAAGGTTCGGTACTGCTTCTCATGGGAGCGAGAGATCCTGGTCTGGAAGAATTCTCTCAGGGAATGTATGACAGATTGTAACCTATCATAATCAATAATGTTTCTTTATTAAAACACAATATTTTATCAAAACACAATAATTTTGGCTTTAATATTTTTTGATTATAGTCCGGAGCAATTAACTAAAGAAGTCCAGGGGTTCCGTCGATTCTTTTATTAAAAATTATAGGAGGGATTTTCCAGAAGTGATGTCCTTTTGGAAAATTTCCGGTTTGTCACCGAGTTGTACAGAAAATAAAAACTCTGGGATCGGAGTTTATTGTTGATAAAAGAATTGCTGTGTATAAAACCGCCAGAATAGAAAAGAGAGCTAAAGGCACCGGTCATTATAAGCCAAAACGGCCTTGTTGTTTCCTATGCTTACCTGAGAGGGGGTGTTTTCTTGAGGTTTTGGTGAGCCCCTCGTGTGAGGTCAAAACATCCGTCATTTTGATCGTACATCTCTTGCTCATTTTCATTTTGTAGAAGACAGTATTTCGGGAAGAAATGTAAATACGGAAGAAGATGCTGTTATTGCAAATCATTATAATGAGAGAGGATATAAAAGGATTATTTTAGCATATAAAAGAAAAAGGAGATCAAGATAATATTAAATTTGGGGCATTGCTAGGCGATGATACAAAGATTAATTATTGGAGCAAATGCAGTTGCCTTCGCCGGGGACACTTTTAAAAAGTAATTCTGTGGTAAAAAGACTAGAATCGGTGGGCTCCTAAAAAAGTAAATATGTCTGGAACTTTATATTTTGTACCCACGCCTATAGGTAATCTTGAGGATATTACTTTTCGTGCGATTCGCGTATTGAAAGAGGTCTCGTATATTTTGTGTGAGGATACCCGAACCTCTGGTGTTCTGTTCAAACATTTTGATATTTCCAGGCCGCTGAGGTCTTATCATTTGTATAATGAGCACTATGAAACGGAGAAAATAATACAGGATCTAAAGCAGGGAAAAGATATTGCGTTGGTTTCTGATGCGGGCACACCGGCTATTTCGGATCCGGGTTTTTTGCTTAGTAAGGCATGTGCAGAGCATAACATAGAAACCGTATGTTTGCCTGGCGCAACTGCCTTTGTACCCGCTCTCGTAGTGTCTGGAATTCCCTGCAATGAGTTTTATTTTGTTGGTTTTCTCCCTCCCAAAAAGGGGAGGCAAGCAAAGCTTAAGGCGCTTGCCGAAGAAAAAAAAACCCTTGTACTCTATGAAAGTCCCCACAAAATAGTTTCTACACTTGAGGAAATAAAAGTCTATTTTGGAGAGGAAACACAAGTGAGCTTGAGCAGAGAAATTTCAAAAAAATTTGAAGAGACCAAAAGAGGGAATATCAATGAGCTTATTTTATTTTCCAGAAGTAAAGCTTTAAAGGGGGAAATGGTACTTATCATCCGAAATCAATAAAAACTTTATTTTTGTAGAAAAAGGAAAGAAATATGAAATTATTAGAGGGTAAAGTTGCTCTTATTACGGGGGCCACCCGGGGTATAGGGAAAGGGATAGCAGAGGTTTTTGCTGTGCAGGGTGCGAGGATTGCGTTTACGTATGTGGGCTCTGTAGAAAGGGCGAAGGTTCTGGAAGAGAGTCTGTCTTCTCTTACACAGATTAAAGGTTTTCAATCTGATGCATCGGACTTTGAAGCCTCAAAGAGGCTTGTAGATGAGGTAGTTCAAGAGTTTGGAGGGATAGATATTTTGGTAAATAATGCGGGAATTACCAGAGACAATCTACTTTTTCGGATGTCAAAGGAAGACTGGGATACCGTCATAAAAGTAAATTTGGATTCTGTTTTTAATCTTTCCAAAGCCGTTATAAAACCTATGATGAAGGTAAGAAAAGGATCTATCATCACCATGACCTCCGTAGTGGGAGTGAAGGGGAATGCCGGCCAGGTCAACTATGCTGCCTCAAAAGCAGGAGCAATAGGTTTTACAAAATCTTTGGCTTTGGAGCTGGGCTCGCGTAACATAAGATGCAATGCTGTCGCGCCCGGTTTTATAGAGACTGAGATGACCGCGGCGTTGGAGGAAAAAACCATAGAAGAATGGAGACAAGGTATCCCGCTGAAACGTGGGGGTACCCCTCGTGATGTTGCTAATGCCTGTGTTTTTTTGGCGAGTGATCTTTCCGGTTATGTTACGGGGCAGGTACTCAATGTAGACGGAGGGATGCTCACCTGAGAACATCTGTATGCTAAATATCCGTATACTATCTGTTGTTTATCATTTTTTCCAGTCTTTCCATGTATTCGTAGGCTGTAAGATCAAATTTTATGGGAACCACGGAAATGTATCCGTCGGCTAAAGCGGTTTCGTCTGCATTTTCCGAATCGTCCATGTTGTTGAAATATCCCGTGAGCCAGTAGTATTTTTTTCCGTGAGGGCTGACTCTCTCATCAAAATTTTCTTCCCATTTGGCTCTTGCCTGTTTGCAGATTTTTATTCCCTTTATTTCTTCTTTTTTTAGATTGGGGATATTTACGTTCAAAACCACACCCTCCGGGAGAGGGTTTTTCAGGACTTTTTCCACAATGGACTGTATGTAGGGTTTTCCTTCCATAAAATTTGCGTCCCAGCCAAAGTCCAAAAGAGAAAAACCGATGCTGGACAAACCTTCTACACCTGCCTCCACAGCTGCAGACATGGTGCCAGAATAAATAACATTGATAGATGAGTTGGATCCATGATTGATTCCGGACACCACAATATCGGGTTTTCGGGTCATGATTTTGTCCAGTGCAAACTTTACGCAGTCAGCAGGTGTTCCGCTCACGGCATAATCCTTCTGTGGCCCTTTCATACTTATTTCTTCGTAAGTAAGAGTAGAGTTAATGGTAATGGCATGCCCCTTCCCACTCTGTGGAGAATCCGGAGCCACCACCACCACCTCGCCCAATTCATTCATAAAATGAACCAGATTTCTTATTCCTGGAGCAGAAATTCCGTCGTCATTAGTTACCAAAATCAAGGGTTTTTGCATAGGTTCTTTTTGGGTAAATGTATCAAAAAATAAATGAGCTCTATAGGTTGGGGTATATTTTTGTCTAAATTTGCCTCCGCTGTTTTGTTAGAGACACTTCTTTAATAGATGTAAATTTATAGAAAGCATGAAAAAAAACATAAGACTCAATTCCCTTTTGCTCTTTCTCCCTCTTTTATCGTTGGTCTTTTGCTTTAATTCTCCCAAGAATGACGAGGAGAAGATGCAGACCATTATGATAAGCGTAAAAAATACCTTAGAATATTTGCACTATAGCCCAAAATCTATGGATGATGAATACTCAAAAAATGTCTATAGTAAGTATTTCGAAATGATAGATCCTGCAAAAAGATTTTTTTTGGAAAGCGACATGAAAGAGTTTAGTATACATAAGAATAAGTTGAGTGATTATCTGAAACAGGGTGATCTTAGTTTTTATAATTTTACCATTTCTCGTCTTTATGAAAGGATAGAGCATATAGATCAAATCACCCAGGAGATCTTAGGAAAACCGATAAATCTAGAAGAAAATGAGATTTTCATTATAGAGCCTAAGAAAAAAGTCAATCCCAAAGATAGAGAGGAACTCGTACGGGAATGGAAAAAGTATATAAAGTATAGTATTTTACAGGAGATAGAGAGCCTGAATGCCAAAGAAGAAAGTCAGCAAAAAAAGAAGGACTCTGTCGTAGCTTATCGCCTTACGGATACAATAAAAGTAGAAAAGCTTAGTTTTTCTCAGAAAAAACAAAAAGCCACAGAGGAAATAAAAAATACTTTGCAAGAATATTTTGCCCGATTTAAGAAAAGAAAGAAGATGAACTGGTTCGGAGTGTACATGAATGCTTATACTGAAGTATTTGATCCTCACACCAATTATTTTTCTCCCGTTAATAAAGAAGAATTCGATATAAGATTTAAAGGAAAAGTCATAGGGATAGGGGCTGTAATACAAGAAAAGAGAGGAAATCTTTTTCTCGGCCCCCTTACCATAGGAGCGCCTGCGTGGAAATCAAAAAGACTTACCGAGGGAGACAAAATACTGAAAGTGCGCCCCACGCCGAAAGATGATTTTGTAAAAATTACAGGGATGCTCGTGGATGAGGCTGTAAGACTTATCCGAGGCTCTTTAGGCTCTGAAGTGACTTTAGTGGTAGAGAAAAAAGACAAATCTGTAATAGAGGTAAAGATGATACGCGAGGAGGTTTCTATAGAGGACACTTTTGCCAGAAGTATTGTAATCAGCGATGAGAGAGGGAAGAAATACGGACTTATCAATTTGCCTAGTTTTAACACAGATTTTGACGATGAAAAGGGCAGGAATGCCTCAGATGATGTAAAGGCAGAACTTATAAAGCTCAAAGAACAAAATGTGGAAGGAATTCTGCTGGATCTTAGAGGCAACGGAGGGGGTTCTCTTACCGAAGTGGGAGACATTATGGGACTTTTTATGAAAAGCGGTCCTTATGTACAGGTAAAAAGCAGAAATGGAAAAACGCAAACGCTCAAAAATAAAAATAACGAGCCTATATGGATCGGTCCTTTGGTTATATTACAAAATGAACTTTCTGCCTCTGCTTCGGAAATTTTGGCGGGACAAATGCAGGATTATGGCAGGGCGGTAATTGTGGGTTCTCCACATTCTTATGGTAAGGGTACTGTGCAGACCTTTGTGGATTTAAAACGATTTTTGAGTTCAAATGATGATTTTGGTTCTCTAAAACTTACGATTCAAAAGTTTTATAGAGTGACGGGAGAATCTACTCAAAAAGAAGGAGTAAATGCGGATGTTGAGATGAAAAACATTTTTTCTTTTGCTGAAATAGGGGAAAAATATGATGAGTACGCACTTCCTTGGGACAAAATAGATCCTGTGGAATATACCCGAACCAATGAGGTAAATCTACCGCCGCTTAAAAAAGCAAGCGAGAAGAGAATTGCAGCAAATAAAAATTATCGGCTTCTTTTGGAGTCTGTAAAATGGAGAGAATCTCTTAGTAAAGAGGAATCAATACCCTTGAATTACGAAAGGTTTTTTCAACTCATAAAGAAGAGAAAAGATCAGATTAAGAAATTCAAAATACTAGAAAAATATGAAAATGGTCTTCGCTTTTCCGTTTTTCCTAAGGAAATGGAACGAGAGAAAAAGGAAGAGGCTTTTAAAAAGAAAACGGAAAACTGGGTAAGAAATTTGAAGAGAGACCTTATTTTGCAGGAAGCTGTTTATGTTTTATCCGACTTAAGTTTACAGAAAATCAAACGCTGAAAGATAATATTTCTTTGATTTTGAAGAGGAGGAACCGGACGCTTTTTGTAAGTAAGCTCTCCAATTTATTAGGGTTTTAAAAGGGAAGACGTATGAAAATTTTATACCTTGAGACATCGTCCAAAAACTGCTCTGTAGCTGTTTCCTCGGGGGAGGAGCTTTTGTGTCTTTGTGAAGAGGTGTCTCGGGAGTACAAACAATCCGAGAGTCTTCATGTCTTTGTAGAATGGGCTCTGGAAGGAGCGGAAATTCCCCTGCAGGCTATAGATGCGGTATGTCTGGGTAAAGGGCCGGGTTCTTATACCGGTCTTAGGATAGGGGCTGCCGCAGCCAAGGGTTTTTGCTTCGGGCTCGGCGTTCCATTAATCACGGTGAATTCTCTTCGTTCTATGGTATTTCCTTTTTTGAAGGATGGTTTTGATTTTATCCTTCCCATGGTTGATGCCAGAAGAATGGAAGTATATACCGCCCTGTTTGACGGGATCAGTGGAGAAATGGTTAGGGAAACAGAGAATAAAATTTTGGAGAGAGATTCTTTTCTTGACTACAAGGAGAAGAAAATACTTATCGTAGGTGATGGTGCGACCAAGGCTCGGGAGGTTCTGGAGCTAAGTAGCGCAGTGTATAAGCCCAACGTATTTCCTTCTGCAAAGTACATGGTAGAGTCTGCTGTATTTCTTTATAACAAAAATAATTTTGAAAACATTACTTCTTTTGATCCCTTTTATCTAAAAGATTTTCAGGGGAAGAAAGGATCCGATTAGCCGTTGTTGGTTTTGTTTTCTTCAAACTTGGGAAGGTATTTGTCTGTTTCGGGTTTAGGTGAGTCCAGTATTGTTAAGCGAATTAACTGAAATGTGATGGGATTGATTATTCGAAAAAACTATATTTTGAATTATACAGAGACAAGGTTTTGATTTTTTTTTAAATCAAAAAGCTGTTTTATTGTCCTCAAGATTAAGAAAAAGGATATTCCGGTATCATTCAGGAGCATGAAAGTTTCTTATTTTTGTTGAACAATCAGTCAATATTAGGCGAGTAAAGCCAGGTTATGAATTTTAGAATCACGTCAGATTATTATCCTACCGGAGATCAGCCCGAAGCAATAAAAAGCCTGGTGAAAGGGATAAATAATAAGGAAAAGTACCAGACTTTGTTGGGAGTTACAGGATCTGGAAAAACTTTTACCATCGTAAATGTGGTGGAGCAGGTACAGAAGCCTACTTTGGTTTTGGCTCATAATAAAACCCTTGCGGCCCAGCTTTTTATGGAATTCAAAGAGTTTTTGCCGGATAATGCGGTGGAGTATTTTGTTTCTTACTATGATTATTACCAGCCCGAGGCTTATATAGCGTCCACGGGTACCTATATAGAAAAGGATCTTAGTATAAATGAAGAGGTGGAAAAACTTAGGCTTTCGGCCATTGCGAGTTTATTGTCCGGAAGGAGAGATGTGCTTATTGTGGCGTCCGTATCATGCATTTATGGAGTGGGTAATCCCACAGAATTTCATAAGTCTCTCATCTCTATAGGAGTACATGATAATATTTCAAGAACTGCTTTTTTGCATTCTTTAGTAAATGCACTCTATTCTAGAGCTTTAAATGATTTTCGTAGGGGGACTTTTCGTGTAAAGGGAGACGTTATAGATGTTTTCCCGGCTTATGCAGATCACGCCGTACGGGTTCAGTTTATGGGAAATACTGTAGAAAATATATATTCTTTTGATCCTGTTTCTGGAAATAAAATTTCCAGCTTTGATGAAATTCAAATTTATCCGGCGAATTTGTTTGTCACCACAAAAGAGACCATTCGTTTTGCGGTTAACGAAATACAGGATGATTTGGTCTCTCAGGTGTCTTTTTTTACCGAAACCGACAGACCGCTGGAAGCCAAACGTCTTCAAGAACGCACAGAGCTGGATCTGGAGATGATAAAAGAATTGGGCTACTGCTCTGGTATAGAGAATTATTCTCGCTATTTTGACAGGCGTGCGGCGGGAACCCGGCCTTTTTGTCTTTTAGATTATTTTCCCAAGGATTATCTCATGGTCATTGACGAGAGCCATGTTACGATTCCTCAGGTGCATGCAATGTATGGAGGGGATAGATCAAGAAAAGAATCTTTGGTAGAGCATGGGTTTCGTCTTCCCGCAGCATTAGATAACAGACCCTTGAGGTTTGATGAATTTGAAGCTATTCAGAATCAGGTGATATACGTCTCTGCAACACCCGCAGATTATGAACTGGAAAAGACGGGAGGCGTTTATGTCGAGCAGATCATACGACCTACAGGGCTTTTGGATCCGGTGATAGAAGTGCGTCCTACGGAAAATCAGATAGACGACCTCATAGAGGAAATACAGAAACGGGTGGAGGAAGACGAACGGGTTTTGGTTACCACACTGACCAAGAAAATGGCTGAAGAACTCACACAGTATTTTGTGAAATTTGGAATTCGTTCACGTTATATTCATTCGGATGTCGACACGTTGGAGCGGATACAGATTATGCAGGATTTGCGTGTGGGGCTTTTTGATGTTTTAGTGGGGGTGAATTTGCTGAGAGAAGGGTTGGATCTTCCAGAGGTTTCTCTTGTTGCCATACTGGACGCAGATAAAGAAGGGATGCTGCGTTCCAGAAGATCTTTGATACAGACGGTAGGCAGAGCGGCCAGAAATCTGCATGGCATGGCGATTATGTATGCGGATAAGGTTACAAAATCTATGCAGGTCGCAATAGACGAAACCGAATATAGAAGAAAGAAACAAGAAGACTACAACAAGAAAAATAACCTGGCCCCAAGGCAACTTAATAAAAAAATATCCACTGCACTGGTGGGTAGAGTAAAAGATTTTCCGGATGAAAAGTATTTGCAAAAAGTGCTAAAGTCTAATAAAGAGTCCGCAACTAAAAACTATAATGCAGAGGACGCGGACGAAATGATTGCCAAAAAACAGAAAGAGATGGAAGAGGCAGCGAAAAATCTTGATTTTATAAAAGCCGCACAAATCCGGGACGAAATTTTGACAATCAGGGAAAGCCTGTAATTTTTATGCATTAAACATTTTTAACAGAACAGAAAGGTCAAAAGCTTGGGTTGATATTTTTGATTTTTTTGAGGGGATAGGCTACACCATCCTCTATGGAATTCATCGCATTAATTATTTTAAAATGTGAAAATTCTGTTATGTTGTCTAAAGTTATTTCAGTTTCTTCTATTTTTTTTGTTCTGATAAGAAATTGTCTCATCACGCCATTTAGCAGGTAAGAGGAAGGGGTATACCATTTGTATCCTTTTAGAAAAATAAGATTAGAAAAGGAGGTGTCTGTTATTTTGTTATTTTTTACAATGATTATCTCATGATTATTTGATTTAGATTTTAGATTGAGAAAAATTTCCCGGTTGATAAACTTAAATTGGTAATGTATATCATTTGATTTAACTATACTAAAATCAAGAGTATTCGTTCTTTCATATGCTGTCAATTCATGGGTAAAGCTTAAATTGAGATTATACAAAATGCGACATTTGTAAAGCCCTTTTTCGGGCAATTTTACTTGGGAGATCAAGGCGTATAAATCCAAAGTATTATTCTTATTAAAATAGCGGAGTGTTTTATTTACCCGTTCTTGATGTAGATCTATCAATTGGGGTTCTCCGCCCATGATCTTAATGCTCTCCAGCAATAGGTACATAGATTTTATTTTTCATTTCTTCATACTCGTCCTTCAGAAGGCTTTGGTGTGTTATGCCTCCCCCACTTCTGAAAAAAATCTTGTTTCTTTCTTTTTCCAAAAAACGAATCAAAACGCAAGAATCAAGATTTTTTCCATCGTACCAACCTGCGACTCCTGTGTAGAAACCTCTGGGTTCTTCTTCTGCTTCTTTGACTATTTCGAGTGTCTTTTCTTTTGGTGCTCCTAGAATAGAACCGGCGGGGAGCATTTCTCTCAGGGTACTTCCTATTTTACCTCGATAGTTACTTCTTAGCGTTCCTGTAATCTCGGAACTCATAGCGTACAGATTTTTTTGAGAAGTTTTTATAAGGTCTATGTTCTGGAATTTTTTTACTCTTACCTTGCGGGCTACCCTGCTCAAGTCATTTCTCAGAAGATCCACTACGGTATAATGCTCCGCTTTTTCTTTAGGATTTTCCACAAGAAGATTTTTGGCATTCTTTATACTGGCCTCTATTGTTCCCTTCATGGGAAAGGCAGAAATTTCCGAATCCCTTATTTTTATGAATGTTTCCGGAGAAAAACAGACCCATCTTTCAGGGTATAATATTTTATATTTTGCATAAGAACTGTAGAAAATCTCTTCAAGGTTTAGATTCGTTTTTATTTCGGTCTTTTGGGTGTAGTTAACCAGATAAGAATTCCCTTTTTTCAGATGATTCTGTATCACATTAAAACCTTTGGAATAGGCTTCTATTTGTTCTGGAAATGTTTCCCAATCCATGGTTTTGTGTATGTTTTTTCGGGGAGGGTATGTTTTTAGATGTTCAAAATTGACCAGGATGCCTTTTTCTACTATCTGTTTTTGGGAGTAGAACTCTATTTTTTCTGCTAAAAAGTCGATGATAAAAAGAAAGGGTAGCCCTTTTGAGGACCACAAGTCCATCTTATGAAAATTTTGCTCCTGAGTCGTCACTTCACAAAAATATGAGTATTGTTTTTAATTTTAGAATATTTCTGCAGGATAAGATTTTTTCTGATTATTTTTGCATAAAAATAGGTATGGGTACTCTCTCTTTCTCTAAGAAAAGAATAACGATTTTTGAAGTTCTGGACGAGACTTTTTTTTATGCAAAAAAAAATTGGGCTTTTCATGTTTTCTTTAGTCTTATTTATCTTTCGGTTTATTTTTCTGTAACATTTTATTTCGCTTACCGATATGGTGTGATCGAAGAGATCTCGTCGCTGATGAAAAATATAGAACCCATTTCTGTACTTATAGAGCGGGTCGCCCTTCTCGGTACACAGGAGAACATTAAGACCTTTTCTCTCATTGTTTTTGCACTTCAGGCTTTTCTTTTCCCCCTCCATGTGGGTTTATTCAAGATTTATAAAAAAACCGATCTGAAAGAAACAATTGGTCCTTCGGATCTGTTTTCCGGATATTCCGGGGTCAATTTTTTTATTTTTGTGAGTTATTTCATTCTATGGAAGTTTATGATGGATCTTTCCTTTTTGTTTTTTCCTCTCGCCTTTTTGTGGATTTTATTTACTTTACTCGCTACACCCCTCATGTTTTTTAAAAACCTTAGCTCCTTTAGAGCAATATCGCTAAGTTTTAAAGCGACCATTCGCCATATTTTTCTTCTTTTTTTAGCGTTTATTTTGTCTTTGTTTTTCAGATATGCAGGGTTTTTGCTCTTTGTTTTCGGGCTTTTTACTTATCCTGTGATCATTACGACCATTTATGTGCTGTATAAAAAAATTTTTGAGGAGACCTCTTATCCGGAAAGTCAAACATAGGTTCTTTTGACCGAGCCAAATGAAATTTTAAATCCATGATAAATAATAATAAAGAGTCACAAATTAGCACAAATGTCATAAAACAGGTTTTTCTCATAGGGATTATCCTGAGTCTTTTGGGGCTTATATGCTGGAGCCTTTCCGGTTTTTTGTCCTCTTTTTTGGGTGCCTTTACTCTTTACGTCGTATGCAGAAAGCCTAATTTTTATTTGCAGGAGGAAAGAAAATGGCCTCCTACTTTGGCCTCTTTGTTTATCATCATTATTTGTCTACTGGTTCTTATTCTGCCTATTTTTTTTATGGTGAATCTTTTAATTAGTAAACTGGGCAATCCTTCCGAGTATCTGACCGGCTTTCACCGCTTTTTGATGAAAATCCAGCACTTTGTACAAGAAAAATTCAATATTGATCTTTTAAGTAGAGGTAACATAGATAAACTACAATCCTATGTAGCTACCTATTCTTCATCTGTGCTCAGCAGCACTCTTAACATTATTACTTTGGTCTCCTGTATGTTTTTTGTGCTCTACTTTATGCTGGTCAGGTCTAGGATGTTTGAAAGGGCTCTTGCTCACTCTCTTCCTCTAAAAAAAACAAACGTAAATCTCATAGGAGAAAAATTTCGAAGGCTTATTTATGCAAATGCAGTAGGGATTCCTATTGTTGCTGCGGGGCAGGGTTTCGTGGCGTTGGTCGGTTATACCATCTTTGGGGCGCCTAATCTTCTTTTGCTTTTTTGTCTTACCACCATCACCTCCATGATTCCCATCGTGGGCTCTGCAATTGTATACATCCCTGTATCAATCTACATGATTGCTGAAGGGAGTGTAAATGGCGGTATAATGATGCTCATTTATTGTTTTGTATTGGTGGGCATGACCGATAATATCCTGCGTTTTACGGTGCTGAGAAAACTAGAAAATATCCACCCCCTTAACAGTGTGTTTGGGATTATCATGGGACTTAAGTTGTTTGGGTTTATGGGACTTGTTTTCGGACCTATCATTACCTCTATCACTCTTTTGTTGATACAGGTGTACAAAAATGAATTTACAGCCGGCAGTGATGATTTAAAAAAAACGATGTAGTTTTTTTGGATATTATCCCAGGAAAGAAAAATAGTCTTTTAGCACTTTAGCGTTAGGAAGGTGCCCTGTGGAGATTTCTAAAATTTTTGGTTTTTGGTGGGGAGTAAAGAAATGTTTAAGATACTTTTCCAAGGATTTTTTCTCTTTTACGATACAATAGTCGAAATCGAAATGTTTGGCAATGTGTTGTGCTGTTTTTTCGTGTCGGGTGGCGATAAAATTTTCTAATGTTTTAGGCTCGGTTTTGTCTGGACCGGGAATTATTCTAAAGATGCTGCCTTCTTGATTGTTGATGAGAATAAGCCTAAAAGAAGAGGGAATATAGGGGTTCCAAAGCCCATTGAGGTCATAAAAAAAACTGATATCTCCTGTAACGAGTACTACGGGATTTTTGCTTTTTATCGCAAACCCCACAGCGGTGGAGGTACACCCTTCTATGCCGCTGGTACCCCTGTTGCAGTAGACTTCATTTTTATTAAAATCAAAAAGCTGGGCATACCGGATAGAAGAAGAATTAGAAAAATGTATAGTATAATGGCTGGGGATATTCCCGGAAAGTATATCAAAAACCATAAAGTCTGAGAACGGGACTTGTTGGGTATATTTCTCGTGTTTCTCGTCTTTTATTTTTTTTAGCTTTTCCCAGAGGCTGTAGTAAGCTTTGGGTTTTTCGGGTAAGGATTCTATTTTTTTCAGGAAGGGAGATAAAAAGTCTTCGGCTTTGGTCTCTATTTTTTTTGTAAGACAAAAATAGGTGTTGGGCTGCCAGTAAGGATCCAGATGCCAGTGGTTTTTGGGATTAGATTTTCTGAGAAAATCTTTTACTTTTTTTGAGATTATATTCTGCCCGATCGTGATGAGTAAGTCCGGAGTATAAAAGAGGTAATCCTCCTCTCTAAACCCAAAAATATAGCGGTCGATGTGCGAAAAAAAAGAACGATCATACACATTGGAAATGTTTTCCGAAAGTACTACAACCTTATGTTTTATCGATAAATTCCTTAAGTATTTATTTAAATTTTTACTGGGTTTTTGACTTCCTACCAGAATGAGGATTCTCTTCGCCTTTTTCCATTCTTCCAAATCTTTTGGAGCGATCAAATAAGAAAAATGGTCTTTTTGTTTAGAAATTCTTGGTTTTGGAAGCGTGAGGGTTGCATACTGGTAGAGAGGTTCGCTTAGCGGGATATTTAGGTGTACAGGTCCTTGCTTTTTTATACAAAGGGAAAAGGTTTTTTTTAATATTTCTAGGTTTTTTTCTTGTGCCAGCTCTTGGGAATCTTCTAAAAGCTCAAAACCGCCGTACACATGGTTCTTAAAAATATCTTTTTGCCTTATGGTCTGTCCGTCGAAAATATCTACAAATGTCACGGGGCGATCAGCCGTGAGAATAAGGAGTGGAATATTGTGATAAAAAGCTTCCGTTATGGCAGGGTAGTAGTTTGCTGTGGCAGATCCGCTGGTACAGCTGAGCATAACGGGTAACTGAGTTTTTTTTGCCATACCTAGTGCAACAAAGCCCGCACTTCTTTCATCTATTACGCTATAAGAAGAAAACTCTCCAGACTCTACAAAATGGATGCTTAGCGGAGCATTACGGGATCCGGGTGAGATGACGATATCTGCGATTCTAAATTCTTTTGCCACCTGTGAAAGAAGTTGAACACTGATTTTGGAAGTGGATCTTTTCATACACTAAAAACGAGAACATTTTTTTCTTAAATAAGAAAAAAGGAAAAAAGTTATTCTTTCCTCTTTTTTCTGTTTATGATTTTTATGCAGGAATCTCTCCCTTGAATAAGAACGAAATAATTTCTTTATTCATTCTTTCTATCATTTCTGTAAACAAATAAAAAGACTCCTGCTTGTAAATTACCAACGGGTCTTTTTGTTCATATACGGCTCCCTGCGAAGATCTCCTTAGGTCATCCATTTCTCTTAGATGCTGTTTCCAGTTTTCGTCTATTATGGCCAGGATAATATTTTTTTCATAATCATTTATCAGACTTTCGCACCGGGTTTCGCGTGCTTTTTCTAGGTTTGCCAAAACAGTTAAGGTTTTACTGCCATCTGTAAACGGCACCTGTATCATCTTGAATTTTTTGCCTTCTTTTTTATACACGCTTTCTATTACGGGAAAAGACTTTTCCTTCATGAGCTTTAGTTTTTCCTCATAGTCTTCTTTTGCCGCTTTATATAACTTTTCTGTCAGGTCTTTTACGGTAGCATCCTTAAACTCTGCCTCATTTATGGGAGATTCCATCGCAAAATTTTTTATAATGTCAAATTCAAAGTCTTTATAATTCCCCTCTGATTTTCCCGTATTAGCGATAGAATGAGCCACATCAAAAATCATATTGGCAATATCGTACTTGAGGTGATCCCCAAAAAGAGCATTTTTTCTTTTTTTATAGATCACATCTCTTTGTTTGTTCATGACATCATCGTATTCCAGAAGTCTTTTCCTAATTCCAAAATTATTTTCTTCTACCTTTTTTTGTGCTCTTTCTATGGATTTTGAGATCATAGAATGCTGGATTACTTCGCCTTCCTTATGTCCCATTCTGTCCATCCATTTAGCAATTCTTTCCGAGCCAAAAAGACGCATCAAATGATCTTCCAGAGAGACATAAAACTGAGAACTTCCGGGATCTCCTTGCCTTCCCGATCTCCCTCTCAGCTGGCGATCTACCCTTCTGGAATCATGTCTTTCCGTCCCAATGATTGCCAGCCCTCCCGCTTTTTTCACTTCATCCTTTATTTTGATGTCGGTTCCTCTCCCCGCCATATTGGTTGCGATGGTTACTACACCTGCCCTTCCCGCTTCTGCCACTATTTCTGCTTCTCTTTTGTGCATTTTTGCATTGAGTACCTGATGAGGTATTTTTCTCAGCTGCAAAGCCTTGGAAAGAAGTTGAGAGGTCTCCACGGAAGTGGTCCCTACAAGTACCGGACGCCCTTTTGAGGTGAGAGACTCTACCTCCTCTATTACCGCATTGTATTTTTCTCTGTTGGTCTTGTATACAAGGTCTTGTTTGTCTAATCTTTGTACAGGTTTGTTTGTAGGGATAACCACTACGTCCAGCTTGTAGATTTGCCAAAATTCTCCGGCTTCGGTTTCGGCAGTACCGGTCATTCCTGCAAGTTTGTTATACATCCGGAAATAGTTTTGGAGCGTAATGGTGGCAAAAGTCTGTGTAGCAGCCTCTATCTTTACGTTTTCTTTGGCTTCGATTGCCTGGTGCAAACCGTCTGAATATCTTCTCCCTTCCATGATGCGTCCCGTTTGTTCGTCCACAATTTTTACCTCTCCATCAATCACGACGTACTGATCATCTTTCTCAAAAAGAGTATAGGCTTTAAGAAGCTGATTAAGGGTATGTACACGTTCAGACTTCACGGCAAATTCAGAAAATAACTTTTCTTTGGCGGCAAACTCTTCGTCCTTAGAAAGATTTTTTGCTTCTAGCTCTGCTATTTCTGTCCCTATGTCCTGCAAAACAAAAAAATGGGGATCAGAATTTCCGTGTGACATGTATTCTACCCCCTTGTCGGTAAGGTCTACCTGATTGTTTTTTTCGTCAATGACGAAATACAAATCCTTGTCTACTTTGGGCATCTCACGATTGTTGTCCTGCATATATTGTGCTTCTACCTTCTGTAAAAGCGCTTTATTCCCATTCTCGGATAAAAATTTTATAAGTTGTCTGTTTTTAGGGAGCCCTCTGTAGGCTTGCAAGAGCTTGAATCCCCCCTCTTTGGTGTTTCCTGAAGCGATGAGTTTTTTTGCTTCTCCAAATATCTGAGATACTGTCTTCTTTTGTGTGTTTACCACACGTTCTACAGAAGGCTTTAGGACATCAAACTCCTGACGATCTCCCTGGGGTACGGGACCGGAAATGATCAAAGGCGTTCTGGCATCGTCTATAAGCACAGAGTCTACCTCATCCACAATAGCGAAATTAAGCTCCCTTTGCACCAGTTCTTCCGGAGAGGAAACCATGTTATCTCTCAGGTAATCAAACCCAAACTCATTGTTTGTTCCATAGGTGATATCTGCATTGTAGGCTTTTCTCCTTTCATCAGAGTTGGGCTGATGTAGGTCTATACAGTCTATGGTAAGCCCGTGAAATTGGTATAAAGGTCCCATCCATGCAGAGTCTCTCTTTGCAAGATAGTCATTTACGGTTACTACGTGTACCCCTCTTCCCGAAAGGGCATTAAGGTATATGGGGAGTGTCCCCACAAGTGTTTTTCCTTCTCCGGTTGCCATTTCCGCAATTTTTCCCGAGTGCAATACCACTCCCCCAACATATTGTGTGTCATAGTGTACCATATCCCACACAATTTCGGTACCTGCTGCATTCCATCTGTTTTTCCACAGCGCTTTTTCTCCAGTTATAGATACGAAATCTTCATTTGTGGAGAGATACCTATCCATTTCCGTAGCAGTTACTTCCAGTTTGCCGTTTTCTGCCAGTCTTCTGGCGGTTTCCCTTATCAGGGCAAAAGCTTCGGGTAATATTTGGTGAAGTACCTTTTCTTCTTTTTCGTAAGCTTCTTTTTTTAGAACCTCTATTTTTGAAAAAAGATTTTCTTTTTCATCTATATTGGCAGAGTTTTCTATCTGTTCCTGTATCTTTTCTATTTCAGATTGAATGATGTTGGTCTGTTCTTTTAGTTTTCTTTTGAACTCTTGGGTCTTTTCTCTAAGACCATCGTCCGAAAGTTTTTGTATATCGGGTTCTGCAGCTTTTATTCTGGCAACTATTTTTTTTACTTCTTTTAAATCCTTGGCATTTTTATCACCGAGAAACCTTCTGAGTATGCTGTTTAAAAAACTCATGTATTTGTTTTTGGGTATTAATAAAACTCGAAAACCTTACCAAAAGGCCTTAAAATAAGGCACTCTAAGGGTTAGATCGTTTTTTTGTATTTCTTCTCAGTATTCGTCCTCGTTCCAAAGAAAGTCCTCATCTGTGGGGTAATCACTCCATACCTCTTCTATAGATTCATATACCTCGCCTTCGTCTTCTATCGCTTGCAGGTTTTCTACCACCTCCATCGGAGCTCCTGTGCGTATTGCATAATCTATAAGTTCTACTTTTGTCATAGGCCAAGGAGCGTCACTTAAATAAGATGCCAATTCTAATGTCCAGTACATAATAATTATTGATGAAATTTTTGCAAAAGTATAAAATATAGACGATTAAGATCATTGTTTTTCTCTTAATCTCCCTTTTACGGGCCAAAAATTATTCCTTACCTATCCTAAAACTAAAAATAGGGTCTTTTTGGCGTGTTAAAGTTTTAAGTGAACCCGATCCCGGAACAAGAACAAAATTGAAACCAAAACTCTCAGGGAAACCACAAGTGCCAACCCGAGAACTTAATTTTGTTACCAGAACTGCCTTCCTCATAATGGTTTTTTCAGCAGATGGAAAAGCCAGAGCGATTGAGATAATTAAGGGAAAAGAGTTAAGTCCCAATGTTTTTTAAACTACTGAATCTTTGGCAAGAAACCATGCGACGAATTTTTTGATACCGTTT
This sequence comes from Bergeyella sp., assembly GCA_030263285.1. GTDB lineage: Bacteria > Bacteroidota > Bacteroidia > Flavobacteriales > Weeksellaceae > SZYB01. The sequence goes on along the minus strand of SZYB01000002.1, from coordinate 267,722 downwards.
TGGAATTTTGTTTTGGGTTGGTAACCCAGCATTTTTTTTGCTTTGGTAAGGTCTGCGTTGGTCTTCTTTACATCTCCCTTGTGTACGGGAAAATGTTTTTTTATGGCTTTTTTTTTCAGTGTACTTTCCAGTGCAGACACCATTTTGTTAAGGCTTATTCTTTCGTTTTCTCCGAGGTTAATATTTTCAAACACATTTTGATTTTTTTTCAGGTAGTCTATAGACTTCATCACGCCCTCTATAATGTCGTCTATATAGGTATAGTCTCTGGAGGTGTTTCCGTTTCCAAAAAATGGAATTTCTTTTTCTCCTGCTATGAGGTTCGAGAATTTATGTATGGCAAGATCAGGTCTTTGTCTGGGTCCATAAACGGTAAAGAATCTCAAAAAAATCATATCAATCTCATAGAGATGATGGTACACATGTCCCATGATTTCTATGCATCTTTTTGTGGCGGCATAAGGAGAAATGGGAAAGTCTACGGTATCGGATTCAGAGAAAGGTATTTTTTTGTTATTTCCATATACGCTGGAAGAGGAGGCAACAATGCACTTTTTTATGTAGTGTGCTTTGCACATTTCCCATATATTCATGCTTCCTCGTATGTTTACCTCTTCATATTCCAAAGGCTTTTCCATGGACGGTCTCACTCCTGCCAGAGAGGCAAGATGGACGACAAAATCTATTTTGTGACTGGAGAAAATTTTGTTTAGTTCTTCAGCATTCCTTACATCTTCTGTGTAGAGCTTATATTGAGGAGACCTTGTTTCATCTTTTAAGCAGGCAAGGTCTTTTTCCTTATTATTGAAAAGCTTTTTTTTTTCTTTACCCAGACTTTCTAAGGTATTATTAATCTTGATTGGATAGGGATAAAAATCATCAAAATTGTCAATATTTATGACATAATGACCCTCTACCAAAAGCCGACCGATCAGATGAGAACCGATAAACCCGCTGCCCCCTGTTACTAGGAAATTCATAAGAGAAAAGATTGTGGAGCAAATTTATTACTTTTACCCCGAACAATATATGGTATATTCTGTATGATTTTTAGAGGACAGGTGCGTAAGATGTTGGTTTGCAGAGATACTCCTGTAGTTTATTACTTGAGACTCGGTCGGGATATCCTGTTCCTCAATTCTCTTATAGGCAAAATTTTTTCTGTAAAACATATTGGGTACCAATGCGTAGGGTGTGGAAGTGACAAAAAAATTTTCCGGATGGGATTCTGTAAAAAGTGTTTTTTTGAAAGTCCTTATGCCAGTGATACGATCATCCGACCGGAGTTGTCCAAAGCTCACCTGGGAATTGAAGAAAGAGATCTTGCGGTGGAAGAAGAAATTCAGCTGCAGCCTCATGTGGTGTATTTGGCTTATACAGGAGATGTAAAAGTAGGAGTTACAAGACTCTCACAACTCCCGGCTCGCTGGATAGATCAGGGTGCTGTTGCAGCTCTTCCTATAGCCAGAACCCAAAATCGTTATGAGGCAGGTAGAATAGAAGTGGCACTTAAAAAGCATTTTTCAGATAAGACCCACTATAAAAAAATGTTACTAGAGAGTTTCGGAAAATCCGTTCCCGATCTGGAAGATCTTCGCGGTACCGTAAGGGAATATTTTCCGAAAGAGTTTAGAAGTTTTTACAACGAAGAGTTTAATGTAGAGAACTTTGAGTATCCTTACACTCCTCCCGAGAAAATAGTAAGTCTGTCGCTAGAGAAGGTTTCTTCTTTTGAGGGGATTTTAAAGGGCATAAAGGGGCAGTACTTGTACTTAGATGAGGTGGGGTTTTTTAATGTTCGTGCCCACGAAGGATATGTGGTGGAAATTTTTGTTTAAAATTCTTAAACATGACTTAAAATACGTTGTTTAGTATTTTTTTTATCATGTTTGGAATAATCTTTGTCCCTTCGTAGGCATTGTATTTTAAATTTACACTTGGGTGTTATGAGAAAAGCAGAGAAAAGAATAATTTTTGTTGTGGGTTTTACGCTCATTGTTTTAGCGGGTTTTTTGACAATCAGGAAAAAGAGAAAACAGTCTCTCCTCTTAGAGCAAGACCATGAAGAGTTGACAAGAGTCTATCCGGAGGATGAAGATCAGGATTTAAGCTATCTGTATGCCCAATAACTATCTCCTAAAAAACACAAAATGAAGATTGCCGTAGGGCTTTCTGGCGGAGTAGATTCCAGTGTGGTTGCTTACCTGCTGAAACAACAGGGGCATGACGTAATCGGTGTCTTTATGCGAAACTGGAATGATGCTTCCGTTACTCTGGGGGAGGAGTGTCCGTGGGTAGAGGACAGCCACGATGCTCTTTTGGTTGCCAAAAAGCTCGGTATTCCCTTTCAGGTAGTGGATATGAGTGAGCATTATAAGGAGACCATTGTAGACTACATGTTTTCCGAATATCGCAAAGGGAGAACTCCCAACCCGGATGTTCTTTGTAACAGAGAGGTGAAATTCAAGCAATTTCTGGATACGGCACTCTCTTTGGGGGTGGACAAGGTGGCCACGGGGCACTATGCTCGGGTGGAGGAGAAAAAAATAACCAAAGGGAGTATATTCCGCTTATTAGAAGGCGTTGATGCAGACAAAGATCAGTCGTATTTTTTATGTCAGCTCAATCAGTACCAGCTTTCTAAAGCTCTGTTTCCCGTAGGATCACTTACCAAACCCGAGGTAAGGATGCTGGCAAAAGGGGTGGGACTGCCGACGGCTGAGAAAAAAGATTCTCAGGGGCTTTGTTTTATTGGTAAGGTAAGCCTTCCCAAATTTCTAAAACAACAACTTGCACCAAAAAAAGGGGATATTATAGAGATTTTCCGGGATTTTCCGGGATTTTCCAAAGAAAAACCCACTTCTTTTTCTTCAAAGCTAGAAGAACTTCGGTACCTTTCGGCAGAATATAAATACCAACCGCACGAGGGGAAAAAAATTGGGGAACATCAGGGAGCCCATTACTATACGGTGGGTCAGAGTAGAGGACTGGGGATAGGAGGGCATAAAGAGTCTTGTTTTGTATTGTACAGAGATGTAGAGCAAAATGTAGTGTATGTAGGGGAAGGGCATACGTTTCCGGGTCTCTACAGGAAGGCATTGAAAATAGCGCCCCGGGATATTCACTGGATAAGACCCGATTTGGCGCTGAAAAATAATGAGTCTCAGGCGCTGAAAGTGAGAATAAGGTACAGGCAAAAATTAGAAGATGCCACGCTTTATCAGTACGAGGAGGGACTTTTTATAGAGTTTGATGCTCCTCAGTCTGCTGTGGCAAAGGGGCAGTTTGCGGCGTGGTATCTGGAAGAAGAGCTTTTGGGGAGTGGGGTGATTTCGTAAAAATGTCTGGACATGAAATACAAAAGCATACTATGATAAAAATTGCATTGGCTTCAGATCATGCCGGTTTTGGGCTTAAAGAACATATAAAAGGACAGTTGGAGAACAGATTTAAGATAAAAGATTTTGGCACGTATTCTCCGGAGAGTGTAGATTATCCGGATTTTGTGCATCCGGCGGCGGCGGCTGTGGAAAATAAGGAATGCGGGTTGGGAATTCTTGTTTGTGGGAGCGGGCAGGGAGTAGCCATCACCGCCAACAAACACATCGGGATTCGCTGTGCCCTTTGCTGGATGCCCGACATAGCCGTTTTGGCAAGAGAGCATAATGATGCCAATATGCTGGCACTGGCTTCCCGTTTTATTGCAAAAGAGCTGGCACTGGAAATTGTAGACAGATTCTTAGAAACTTCTTTTCAGGGGGGAAGGCACAAAAAAAGAGTGGATAAAATTTCTCTTTGTTAGCAAATCTGTCTATATATGCATAATCAATCTATTGTATTATTAATCAATTAATCTTAGGTGTGCCAGAGTACACGGACACTTTTCACCCGGCGGAGGGAATTCACTGTTCTCCCGATTATTTATTTTGATAGCAAATAAACGGTAAATGTTAAGTCTGTCCTCGGTATGGTTTTTTCGTACAATGCCTGACAGATTTTATAGGACTTTAAAGCTAATTGTCAGGTATTTCCTTTCCTGGGTGTAATTTATTAAAAATGTGCTTGCACATCCGATTCTAAGAGGAAAGGATGGAACTCAAAACTTCTAACTGCTCTGTTGGTATTTGAAGTGATTCTGATAATCTCCTTCTGCCTTATTTACGGGTATTCAAAAAAGAATGACAAGCGGAGTGGGTTTTCTATGTTGAAATTAAATCGTTTTACGATAAATGATCATTAAAACATGCTGAAATTGTAAAACTTAAAAAAATATTTTTACTTAAACTGTTCATTACGTCTAGTTTAACACATCATGTTGATATAGTGTATAACTTTCAGTAAAGTGTTGATTGACCATGAAGACTCTCTTGCTGGTTATTTTGTTTTACCTAAGGAAAAGGAAATCCAAGGAGCAACGGTTTAGGGATAGAGAATAAGACGGATAGACTTTTTTCATGTAGAAAATGCTATATTTTCAGTTTTTTTATTTATCCTTTCAGGAATTTCTGGTTTATATGACTTAAGACCGGAACAAATGTATACATTTGTTCCGGTCTTAAGTCTTTAAAATATGGCAATGCCATACCTTCTACGGAGGTTTTAAATCGAAAGAAATGAAAAAACAAAAATATTTTAGTCAGAAAAAAGACGCCAGGCTCAAAGAGCTGGGTAAGCGTATTCTGGCGTTTATGAATCAGAATTCATCCAAAATCTATAGCTACCGGCATATTTCGGAAGGGATACAGATGTATAACCCGAGACAAAGAGAAGAAGTGGTACAGGCGCTTCACGTACTTCGGATAAAAGAGAAAGTAAAAGAAGTAGAGAAAGGTAAATATGCGCTTAATCTAAAAATAGAGGGGACAGTTACAGGCGTTATAGACTTTAACCAAGCGGGAAATGCTTATGTGAAAATTGAGGGAATAGAAGACGATATTTTCATCCATTCCAAGAATGTAAAAGATGCATTGCAAGGAGACAAGGTACTTGTAGTTACGTACCATTATAAAGGTAGGAGGTTGGAGGGGTCTGTGCTTGAAGTACTCGAGCGGTCAAGATTAGAATTTGTAGGTATATTTGAATACATAAAATCTCGGGATTTTGGCTTTGTCATAGGAAACAAAAAATCTGTGAACACCGACATCTTTGTGCCCAATGCTAAAATGAATGGCGCCAAAGATGGAGACAAAGTGGTGGTGAGAATGCGGGGCTGGAGAAAGGGAGAGAAAAATCCGGAGGGAGAAATAATAGAAGTTTTGGGTTCTCCAGGGGAGCATGAAACAGAAATGCATGCGATACTTGCAGAGTATAATCTTCCGTGTAGTTTTCCTGAGGAGATAGAGCGTGAAGCAGAAAAAATCGACAGAAGTATTTTACCAGAAGAAATATCCAGGAGAAGAGATATGAGGGGAGTAACTACTTTTACCATTGATCCAAAAGATGCCAAAGATTTTGATGATGCACTTTCTGTCCAAAAATTAAAAAACGGAAACTGGGAGGTAGGGGTTCATATTGCAGATGTTTCCCATTATGTTGCTCCTAATTCTGTAATAGATGAAGAGGCCTATAAAAGATCTACTTCCGTATATCTTGTAGATAGGGTAATTCCTATGCTTCCTGAAGCCTTAAGTAATGATTTATGTTCTCTTCGTCCCAAAGAAGAAAAATATACTTTTTCTGCTGTGTTTGAGCTCAATGAAAAGGCTGAGATTATTAAACAGTGGTTTGGGCGTACAGTGATCTATTCCGACAGGAGGTTTACTTATGAAGAAGCACAAGAACGTATAGAGACGGGGAAAGGAGATTTTGCAGAGGAAATTCTTAGTCTTGACTGTTTGGCAAAAATAATGAGAAAACGGAGGCTGGAAAATGGGGCAATAGCTTTTGACAGAAGTGAAGTGAGATTTTCTCTTAATGAGAAAAGTGAGCCTATAGGGGTATATTTTAAGGTAAGTAAAGACTCCAATCACCTCATTGAAGAGTTTATGCTGCTGGCAAATAAAAAAGTTTCTGAGTTTATCTCTTTAACTTCCAAGAAAATACCTTCTGGAAAAACTTTTATCTACAGAATTCATGATACTCCGGATCCGACAAAAATACGGGAGCTCAGAGATTTTGTTTCTAGTTTTGGCTATACGCTGGATGTTGGTACTTCTCAGGCTTTTGCAGAAAGTCTCAACAAACTTTTACTGGATGTCAAAGGAAAAGCAGAAGAAAAAATGATAGAGACCTTGGCAATGCGGTGCATGAGTAAGGCTGTATATTCGGTGGAAAATGTAGGGCATTATGGTTTGGGTTTTGACTATTATTCCCACTTTACCTCTCCTATCAGGAGGTATCCGGATCTGGTAGCACACCGCTTGTTACAGCACTATCTGGACAAAGGAGAATCTGTAGACAAAGAACTTTACGAAACTCGGTGTAAACATTTCTCTTCCAAAGAAAGGACGGCAATGGAAGCTGAGCGAGACTCCATAAAATATATGCAGGTAAAATACATGGAAAAATATGTGGGAGATACGTTTGAGGGGATTATTTCCGGTGTGGCAGAATTTGGTTTTTGGGTAGAAATTCTGGAAAATGGGGCAGAGGGACTGATCAAATTGAGAGATTTGATTGATGATTCTTACGTTTATGATGCGAGTAAGCACAGGATATGCGGAACAAAAAAAGGAAAGACTTTTCAGTTAGGGAGTTCTGTAAGGATAAAAGTTTTGAAAGCAAATCTTTTACAACGTCAGCTTGATTTTTGTTTAGCAGATTAGTTGTGTAAAGCCTTTTACAAGCCTTTTTATGCAGAGCCTTGTTCTTGTCTCTAAATTATTAACTTTACCGAATGCTTTATTTAATTCTTTCTGCGGTGGGTATGGGCATTATGTTGAGTATTTTTTTTATTGGACCTATTTTTTTTCTTCTTATAGAGACGAGTTTTTCTCAGGGTGCCCGGCATGCACTTGTTTTGGATTTGGGAGTGGTATCGGCCGACATTCTTTGTATTGTGGGGGCCTGTTATGCTAGTAAGGAGATCATAGAGCTCATTAATGGATATCCGGCGATTTATAAGATTACCGCTTTTATTATTCTCATATATGGTCTTTTTCTTGTTTTTTTCAAGTCAAAAATGCATTTCAGGGGAGAGTCTCAGCTGATGACAAAAAATTATCTAAAAACTTATTTCAATGGATTTCTACTTAATCTATTGAATATAGGGGTAGTTTTATTTTGGTTGATAACTGTGATTTCCGTGCGCAAGCAATATCCTGATTTTGATAGTTTTATTCTTTATCTGGGAATAGTAATGCTTACTTATTTGTTTGTGGATTTTTTTAAGATTTTGCTCTCCAAAAAATTTCGTGATTTGCTTACCCCTGTCATTGCCAAAAAAATAAGGCGATGCGTGGGAGGGGTTTTGGTTTTGTTCAGTTTTTTTATTTTTCTGCAGAGTTTTAAAAAGTTCAATCGGCTAGACCGACAACTTAAAGAAGCAGAAAATAAACATATCATCTACAAAAAAAAGTAACCAATATGTCTAGAAGTGTTTATCCTAAGCCTCTTAAAAAAAATGCCCGTATTGCTATTGTTTCTCCTGCTGGAGCTGTTGAGTCAAAGGATATTGAGAAGGGTCTTTCGCTTTTGAGGGAAAAAGGATATGTGCCTGTTTTAGGGGAATATGCATTGGGAAAATATACACATGGTTATACGTATGCAGGGACAGAAAAAGAAAGAATATCAGATCTCAACTGGGCTTTTAATGATGCCTCTATTTCTGCAATCTGGGCCACACGCGGAGGTTATGGTTCTCAGCAACTTTTGAGACACCTCAGGCTTTCAAGATTTAGGAAATTACCCAAGTGGTATATAGGGTATTCTGACAATACCGTAATACAGAGTTTTTTACTAAAAAACGGATTTGTTTCTGTCTATGGACAGACGCTCAAAACCTCTTCTTTTGGTGTAGATCCTGGTGGGTACGAAAAAATATTTTCTTTAATGGAAAAACCAAGTCTAACCTATGAGATACAATCTAATTTGTTCAATCGCGGAGGTAAGGCAAAAGGCATTCTGGTAGGGGGCAATTTGTCGCTTATTTATGCTTTGCTGGGTACTCGTTATTCTTTTGACTTTCATAAGAAAATTCTATTTATAGAGGATATAGGAGAAAACTATTATGCATTGGATAGGATGCTTATTTCGCTGGATTTGGCGGGTGTATTTAGAAAGATAAAAGGGATGATTGTAGGTGGAATGACTCTCATGGGAAGCAAAAAAGATAATCCTAATTATGCTGATAGTTTTGATCCTTTGGCATATGATATAGTAAAAGAACGTGTAGGAAAATATGTTTTTCCCGTCGCTTTTGGTTTCCCGAATGGACATATTTATAGAAATTTTCCTTTATTGATCGGAGTTAAGGTAAGTTTAAGCGTAGGGGAAAAAGTTGTGGTTAAGTTTTAAAAAATTTTCTCTATTTTTTTAGTTTACGATGACAGAATCTTACGAGTTCGGGAAGATTGCAGAGAAAATTGCGGTCGAATTTTTGGTAAAAAAAGGCTATTTTATTCTTAAAACTAATTACCGATCAAAAAATGCCGAGCTGGACATTATAGCTCTCTACGCGGCTGTACTGGTTATTGTTGAGGTCAAAGCAAGATCCCAAGATGTTTTTCAACAACCACAGGAGGCGGTAGATTATAAAAAAAGACAACGGATCTTGTCTGCAGCTCACGATTTTGTCTTATCCTATAACAGACAAGAGGAAGTCCGGTTCGATATTATTACTGTGCTAAAGAAACATTCAGAATACACCATTCAACACATAGAAGATGCCTTTGGGGTAGTGTAATTTTTTTATCTTGATTTTCACAAAATCAGCAGGTCAAAAAAAATCTAACAAAATTCATCATAGGCTGCCTGTAGGTTGGAAGCAATGGTTCCAGCCGGGCTTCCCTCTATGTGGTGCCTTTCCAGCATGTGTACCAATTCTCCATCTTTAAATAACGCAATGGCAGGAGAACTGGGAGGAAACGGAGCCAGATGTTTTCTAGCTTCTGCAACGGCCTCTTTATCATAGCCGGCAAATACCGTAACTAGGTGCTCCGGTTTTTTTTCTCCAGTAAGGGAATATAGTACACCAGGTCTCGCAGCGCCTGCTGCACAACCACACACAGAGTTGATCACCAAAAGAGTCGTCCCCTTTTTGTCCAGTGCTTTTTTTACTTTATCTTCTGTGTCCAGGTCTATAAAGCCTTTGTTTGTGAGTTCTGCCTTCAAAGGTTCTACTAGGTCTTTCGGATACATGTCTACGGATTTTTTATTGTGTTTGTCGCAAAGCTAAAAAAGACAGATGTTAGGATAAAAGCTTTTTAGATATCTCCGAGATACTTTTGCCGTCAGACTGCCCCGCAAGCGCTTTTGAGGCTAGTTTCATCACTTTTCCTAGGTCCTTTATGTCTTCGGCACGTACCTCTGCAATTATACTTTTTATTTCTTTTTCTAGCTCTTCTTCGCTTAATTGATTAGGAAGAAAGCGCTCTATGACTTCAGACTGTCTCTTTTCTATTTCTGCCAAGTCACTTCTTCCTTGAGCTGAAAACTGGTCGTGAGAATCTTTCCTTTGCTTTATCATTCTTTGTAAGATTCCCATTTCTTGTTCTTTAGAGATTTCGGAGGTTTTCCCATTGGTTTTGAGCAGGAGAATCTGAGACTTTATTGCCCTAAGTGCATCCAGAGCGGTTCTGTCTTTTTCTCTTATTGCTATTTTTATTGACTCGTTGATTTGATTTTCCAGACTCATAATGTGATTAGAAAGAAGAAAATAAGGTTAGAAAAAATTAGTCTACATCTTTGTTTAGAAATTGGTTTTCCTTAATGTGGAGGTTTCCCGTGGGATCTTCTGATAAGAAATTCTGAATTTTTTTTTTGGAGTTATTCAGCTCTAGCGGTATATTTTTCCTTCTAAAAGCAGGCACACTCTCAAACTCATTTTCCACTTCAGTGGCCAGGTACCTGGAGTTGAATTCTTTAAGTTTATTTCTTCGTTCGACTACTTTCTCTTCGTGAGCGATTGTACTTTTTTGTATGAAAGTAAAACTTTCCTGTGTTTCAGCATCCTCTCCATATATATCTTCGTTTTTCGCTTGACTCTTCCTCTTTAAGTTTTGAGGGATGTTCTCCTTTGTTTTTTTTGGGGGGATACGAACTTCTTTAGGGACATTTTTTAGCGTGAAACCAGTTTCATTTTCTTCCGAGGTACTGATCACGAAACTCACCTCTATGGGGGACGATTCGTCTTTGATTTCTCTTTTTTCCGGAGAAAATTCCTTTCCGGAAAAATCAAAACTCATCCCCTCCGATGGGAGATATTCTTCCTTTTCGTCCGAAAATAGAACCATTTTCCCTGAAGTTTCGGATACAAAATCTTTCCCCTCTGAACTGTCTCTCTCTTCTGTATTGAGGCTAAACAACATACCGGAATCAAGTCTGTTTTTCTCTTCTGATATAGAGAAACTTTTTTTTTCTACAGACTGTTTTTCTTCTTTGGTTTGGAAAGGAAATGATTCGTCCCTGGTTTCGCTAGGTTCATCTTGTAAGCGATACTTTATTTTTTCTGTTACCCCCGAGTACTTTACCTCGTCTTTTGCAAAACCTGTTGCAATTACCAAAACACTTATTGACTCTCCCAAATCCTCATCTGTACCCACCCCAAAGATGATATCGGCTGTGTTTCCTGCCTCTTTCTGGATGTAATCATTTATGAGACCTATTTCGTCCATTGTAGCCTCTTCACTACCACTTCTTATGAGCAGCAGGACGTTTTTGGCCCCCATGATTTTGTTATCGTTGAGCAAAGGGGAATCCAGTGCTTTTCTCACCGCTTCTTCTGCCTTGTTTTCTCCGGAGGCAATGCCACTGGACATAAGAGCCGTTCCAGAGTTTTCAAGTACAGATTTTGCATCTCTAAAGTCAATGTTTACATCAAAATAACCGGTAATTACTTCAGCCATACCTTTAGCTGCGTTGGTAAGTACCTCATCGGCTTTTGAAAAACCTTGTTTGAACCCCAGGTTTCCAAATTGCTGTCTCAGCTTGTCGTTATTCACAACAATGAGGGAGTCTACACTATTACGCATCTTCTCCAGCCCCATTTCTGCCTGCTCTAGCCTTCTTCTTCCCTCAAAGCTAAACGGAACCGTAACAATCCCAATGGTCAGGATTCCCATCTCTTTCGCTATCTTTGCGATGATGGGAGCAGCTCCTGTACCCGTACCACCACCCATTCCAGCAGTAATGAATGCCATTTTCGTGTTCTGCCCCAAAGCCGCCTTTATATCATCCATACTTTCTATTGCTGCTTTCTCTCCCACTTCCGGATCTGCGCCTGCTCCCAGCCCTTCGGTTATGGTAATCCCTAGCTGGACTTTGTTGGTAACCGGGTTGTTTTCTAAAGTTTGGGAGTCCGTATTGCAAACCACGAAATCCACCCCGTGTATGCCTTTTTCATACATGTGCTTTAGGGCATTGTTTCCGCCTCCCCCCACTCCTATCACCTTTATTATAGAAGAGTTCCCCTTGGGCAAATCAAACGAAAACCCTTGGTTGTTAAGTTCGTCCATATGCTGATATTTTCAGTTACCCAAAAGTAAGGTATTATTCTACTTCTTCAAAAAATTTTTTCACTTTTTCCATAAGTGTTTGTCCAAAAGTGAGCCGCGATTTTCGTCTTTCTTTTTCTTCGGAATATTCGCCTGCTTGCTCCGTATTTTGCTCCGCTTCTTTTGAATTTTGAGGGTTTTCTTTCCATTCTACGGGGTCTTTGGCAGGGATATTTTTTTTGTCTCGTATTTTTAAACTTTCCATAAGAAGTCCTATAGAGGTGGCAAATTCCGGACCTTTTAAGTATTGGTTTTTATCATTCGCAATATATTCGTTTGCATAGCCGAGTCTGCTGTCAAAACCTGTGACGAAATTAGTAAGCTGACGAATATGTTTGAGATTTGAGCCTCCTCCGCTAAGCACAATCCCTGCAATGAGTTTTTTTTTCTGCTCATGGGCTCCATAGGCTTTTAGTTCTGTATTGACCATATCCAAAATTTCCTCAACCCTCGCATTAATAATCTGGGAAAGGGTCTTAAGGGATATTTCTTTGTCGGGTCTATCGTGCAAACCCGGTATAGTCACAAAGGTGCTCTCCTTTTCCATCTCGGGAAGCGCAGAGCCAAACTTTACTTTTAGCTGCTCGGCATGCTTTTCTATGATGGAGCATCCTTCCTTTATATCTTCCGTAATTATTCCTCCTCCGTAAGGAATAACACTGGTATGCCGAATAATATTATCCTTGAATATTGCGATGTCTGTAGTACCTCCTCCAATATCTACAATGGCGACTCCGGCTTCTTTTTCTTCTTTGGTAAGAACGGCCTCTGATGAGGCCAATGGCTCAAGGGTGAGTGCTTCCATCTCAAGTCCTGCCTCACCTACACATCTGACAATATTTCTGATGCTTCCCATTTGTCCCACCACTACGTGAAAATTGGCTTCAAGCCTTTTGCCGTGCATCCCTATGGGCTCGTGAATTTCTCCTTCACTATCCACCTTGTACTCTTGTGGGAGGACATGTATGATTTCTTCTCCCGGCAGCATTACCAGTTTTTTTACCTGATCTTTAAGTTTTTCTATGTCCTCCTCTATAATGAAAGTTTCGGGATTTTCACGCATGATGTAGTCCGAATGCTGTAGAGATCTGATGTGTTTCCCCGCAATTCCCACCGTTACTTTTTTTATGGAAACCCCCGCGCTTTTCTCGGCTTCTTCTATTGCTTTTTTAATGGAATTAATGGTTTGAGAGATATTGTTTACAATGCCCTTGTGTACCCCCAGGCTCTTGGCTTTCCCTACTCCTAAAACCTCAATTTTTCCGTGGACATTTCTCCTTCCTACAATAGCAACGATTTTTGTGGTTCCGATGTCTAGCCCAACTGAATATTCTTGATTTTTCATTTTATTATACCTCTATTTGTTGTTTTTTACTTTACAAAATTCGGGTTTTGTGTTGCCACAATTTGGTTTCTGTATTTTACAGATATTTTTTTATACTTCTTGGGATTCTGAAAAGCCAAATATCTCTCTACAAAAGTTTTGAACCCTCTTAGCTTCGTGTCTATATTTTCAAGATCCCCAAATTCTATTTTGTAAGGATTTTTGCTTGCAATAAGAAAATAGTCTTTATTTTTTTTTATGATGCCTATGAAATAGCTCCTATAAAAAGCATCCCGGTTTATTTTGTCCACCAGATGTACCAGATTCTCGTATTCTGTGGTGGGAATTTTCCCCGAGACTAACATGCACGGACACGAATAATTTTTGGAGAGAGGGAATTCTTTCCCGTGGGTGTCTACATACACCTCATGGTTACCGTGCTTTAGTCTGAAAACAGGAATTTTTTGTGCAATCTCCAGAAACAGCTCCCCTTTAAGGTTAAGAAAAACATTAGCAGAATCTACTTCAGGATAAGATTCGAGTTTTTTTTCAATGGCGGAAACATTAAGGGTTCCTATTTTTTTGTCCGGATTGGAAGAATATACCATTTCCCGTATTTTACCCTCTTTTAGGAAATAAACTTTTTTACCTTCATTTTCCAAGAAATGCACTTTTATATCTTTTTCCGTGAGTATTTTTGAGCTGAATCTATCCAGAGAAAAACTCAAAAGCACCCCTAGTAGCATTACGGTGAAAAGTATTTTGAGTATTCTGTATTTGTTTCTCATTATGTAGCTCCCTTATTTATCTTTTTGTCCGTTTTTTATGCCTTACCATCCTTCAGCCATTCTGTTATGGGGTCTGAAAGAGTATCTATATCTCCGGCTCCTGCCGTAAGGAGAATGTCAAAATCATATTTTTTTATTTCCTCTATAGCCCTTGTAAGATTTGTTTTTTTCTTGTCTCTTATGGGAATTTTTTCCAGTAGCCATGAGGAGGTGATTCCTTCATAATCTTTTTGCAGTTCTCTTGCCGCATAAATCTCCAGAAGAATCAGAATGTTTGCCTTGCTCAGGCTTTGCGCAAATTTTTCTGCAAAATCTCTAGTTCTGCTGAAGAGATGAGGTTGAAACACCACCAAAAGTTTTTTTTGGGGATAAAAAGTTTTTATGGAATCTATCACGGCATTCAATTCCGTGGGGTGGTGTGCATAGTCGTCTATATAGATTTTTCCGTTCTCAAAGGTATGCTTTGTATATCTCCTTTTTATTCCCTTAAACTTTTCCAGACCCCTTTGTAGTATACCGTATTCTATTCCGTATGAGCGGAGCAACGCAATGACCGCCGTAGCATTTTCTACATTATGCACTCCGGGAATATCCCAGTGAAACGTTGTTTTTTCTTTGTTGTCGTAAAAATTAAAACTTACACCACTACCTTTCAGGACTATGTCTTTTGAAAAAAAATCGGCTTCCTCATTTACCGCATAGGTTTTTGCCCTTCGGTTTATTTTTAATCCTTTTTTTATGAAGAGCTGAGAGGTATTTTTTACAAGCGAAGCAAATTCTTCAAAACCTTTTTCTATTTCTCCCTTCGATCCATAAATATCCAGATGGTCTGCATCTGTAGAGGTAATAATGCCCCAAGAAGGATGTAGATGTAAAAAACTTCGGTCGTATTCGTCTGCCTCCACTACCATTATTTCGTCTCCCTGAGAGAAAAAATTGGATCCCAAATTCTCTGAAATTCCCCCTAAAAAGCAAGAAAAAGGAAGACCAGCTTCTTTGCAAAGATGAGAAAGAATACTCGATGCGGTGGTTTTTCCGTGAGTGCCCGCCACAGCAAAGCATGTACTTTGGGAAGAAAGATCTCCCAGTACTTTGGCTCTTTTTTCTACGCAAAACCCTTGTTCTTTAAAGTGGTTAAGAATTTCCAGATCTTTAATGGCTGGGGTAAAAACCACCAAAGTTTCTTTCTTTTTAAGTGAGCGTATTTCCGGACTTATCTCATCGGCATAATTTATTTTTATCCCCTCTGAAGCAAGTGTTTTGGTAAGTTTTGTCATCGTTTTGTCATAGCCCAGCACATTTTTTTTCTGCGTATGGAAATACCTTGCAAGTGCACTCATTCCTATGCCTCCTATTCCTGCAAGATAAAAAGTTTTATATGTTTTGGCTAATGACATTTTAGAAAGCTATCGCTTATTTTTATTGGATTGTTTTTAGTATTTGTGTTACTATGTTTTCTGTGGCTTCCGGTTTTGCGAATCGTTTCAGGTTGTTTGCCAATTCTTCTCTCAGTGTTTTGTTTTTGCAAAGAGACATCACTTCTTCCCAAAATTTTTCTTTTATTTCCTCATCTCTTACCATTTTTGCCGCATTTTTTTCTACAAGCACCTGTGCGTTTTTTGTCTGATGGTCCTTTGCAGCAGTAGGTAAAGGGAGCAAAATAACAGGTTTTCCTACCAGGCAGAGTTCTGAAATAGCAATAGCTCCGGCTCTGGAAACAATAATGTCTGCTGCAGAATAGGCCGTTGCCATATCTTTTATGAACTCTATGATAATCAAGTTTTTTTGAGATAAGTTTTCACTATTTACAAATGCGGAAATCTCTTTGTAATCTAATGCACCTACCTGCCAGACGAGCTGTATATTATTTTTTTCTAAATCCCTCAAGTGTGCTTTCCAAGCGTTGTTTATTGCCCTAGATCCTTGAGAGCCTCCTACCGAGAGAATGGTGAGTTCGTCTTTTTTCAGCCCCAGTCTTTTTCTGGCCTCGTAGGGACTTATTTGCCTGGAGAGAATACTTTTCCTTACAGGATTTCCAAGATAAAAGGTCTGGGAAGAAGGGAAAAAATGATCCATGTCGGGGTAGGCGGTAAACACGGCACGCGCTTTTCTTCCATTAAAAAGATTGGTTTTTCCTGGTACCGAATTTTGCTCCTGAATGTAGATAGGGATATTAAGAATTCTCGCCATAAAGAGCGCCGGACCACTGGCAAAACCGCCCGTACCTATCGCAAAGTCAGGATTGAATTTGGTAATGATTTGTCTTGCTTTTAGTAAACTAGAGATAAGCTTTAGAGATAAGGAAAGATTTTTTAGCTTGTTTTTCCTATTTAACCCGGCAATATTCAGTCCTTCTATTTTGTACCCCTCCTGTGGGACTTTTTCCATCTCCATTCTTCCTTTTGCTCCTATAAATAAAAATTCGGCGTCGGGAAATCTTTTTTTTATTTCCTCTGCTATAGCCAGAGCCGGGAAAATATGTCCTCCCGTTCCTCCACCGCTTATCAGTATTTTGTATCCTTTACTCATGATACTCCCTATGCAATGTCATTTACTTCTTCTGTATTCACATTCTGTTTTTTTCTCAATCCTTCTTCGTTATATGTCTGTATTCTTGAGCTTACGTTTAGGATAATCCCTAGCTGTAAGTAGGTTACAAGCATAGAGGTGCCTCCATAACTGATAAGAGGCAAAGGTTGTCCCGTGACAGGAATGAGATTTGTGGCAACCGCAATGTTTACTGATAACTGTACAAAAATCATAATCCCGATTGCTAGAACAAGTAAAGAACCAAAAAATGCAGGCATTTTACTGGCGATAATGACAATTCTTATTACCATGATAAAATACATTAAGAGGAGAAAAAAAGCCCCTACCAGACCATACTCTTCTACAATAATGGCAAAAATAAAGTCTGAGGCTGACTGTGGTAGCATCTGTTTTAGAGCGCTTTTTCCAGGTCCTTTGCCTGTGATCCCGCCGTTTACGATGGCTGCTTTTGCCTGTGAAGTTTGGTAATTTTTTGTCTTAAGGGACTCATCTTCTACATGTCTTGTTATTTTGGTGCTGGTGAAGGTTTCTATCCTGCTCAGCCATGTATGTACCCTGTTGCCGGTCTTTAGATTTGTACCAAGAATCATGAAAACAAACAAACCACTTGCTACGAAGGCTGTGGAAATGAACCCCACGATGTATTTCCAGTTCAGTTGACCAACAATTAAAATGCATATCGAAACCATAATAAGCATAAGAGCCGTAGATCCGTTATCCTTTGCTACCAAAAAAAACACGATTAATATGGGACCGAAAATATAAATGATATTCTCTATGGGCAGTCGTTCCCTCTGTATTTTTTTTGTAAGGTATCTGCACAAGTAAATAATCAGGGTAAGATAAGCAAAGGTGGAGGGTTGGAAAGATATGGGCGTTCCCGGTATTTTCAGCCATCTGGAGGCGCTTGCCCCCTCTATGGTTTGACCAGAGAACAGAGTAATCACAAGTAAGACTATGGTAATACTCAGCATAATGCTGCTAAGTTTTCCTATATACTCGTATTTTATTGCTTCTACAGCTCTCATTATTCCAAGTCCTAAAATCACAAAAATCATGTGTTTTATCACGTGTCCCGTGGTGGTCCCGTTATTTACGATATACACCAGATTAGAACTTGCCGAATAGACAGGAAAAACAGAAAAGACCGAAATTACAATAATACACATCCAGAGCACCTTGTCGCCTTTTAGAAACTCGAAATTTTCGGGCGTGTTTTTCTTTAATTCCTGAGTCATATTTTTTCTTTTTTACCCTATTACGGCTTGTCTAAACTGCTCTCCTCTATCCTGATAATTTTCAAATAAATCAAAACTTGCACATGCAGGGGATAACAGGACGGTATCTCCGCTTTGGGCTACAGATTTGCAAATTTCTACACAATCTTTCATATTTGAGGTACTGTAAATAAATTTTTTTTTGTCTCTGAAAAAATTTACGATTTTATCATTGTCCAATCCCAGACATACGATAGCTTTTACTTTTTTCTTTACCAAAGTTTCTATCTCGGAATAATCATTCCCCTTATCTGTTCCTCCCGTAATCCAGATCGTAGGTCTGGACATACTCTCCAAGGCATAATATGCGGCATTTACGTTAGTGGCTTTACTATCGTTGATATAAAGAACGTTATCCAGCTCGGCTATGGGCTCCAATCTGTGCGGGACAGCTTGAAACGTCATAAGAGAATTACGGATACTTTCATTGTTTATGTTTAGTATTTTTCCTGCAACAGAAGCGGCAAGGCTGTTGGCAATGTTGTGTCTGCCTACCAGGTTCAAGTCCTCTACATTCATGGAAAAGTTTATATTTTTCTCGCGTATCTTCATTTTTTTCCCTTGAACATACCCTCCGTTTTCTAACGTTTTGTTCAATGAAAAAGGTATTTTTTTCGCTTTTATTTCTATTTTTTCCAAAAGCGTCCTACTCATTTTATCGTCTTTGTTGTAAATGAAATAATTGTCGTTTTCTTGATTTTCGGTAATTCTGAATTTCGCTAGGGCATATTCTTCGTAGTTGTAGTTATACTGATCCAGATGATCCGGAGACAGATTGAGCAAAAGCGAAATATAGGGTCTGAAGTTTTGGATATCATCCAGCTGGAAAGAGCTTACTTCCAGCACATAATAATCAAAACCCTCATCGGCAAGTTGCCTTGCAAAGCTTTTCCCGATATTTCCCGCCAGTGCTACGTGCTTTCCGTCTTCTTTCAGTATGTGATAGATAAGCGACGCGGTTGTGGTTTTTCCGTTGCTCCCTGTAACGGCAATTATTTTTGCCTGTGTAAACTCGAACCCAAACTCTATCTCCGAAGAAAGACGAATGCCTTTCTGTTTTATTTTTTCTATTATGGGGCTTTTTTTGGGTATGCCCGGAGATTTTATGACCCAGTCTGCGTCCATAACTCTCTCTTCATCGTGTCCATTTTCTTCAAAGGGAATATTATGCTCCGCAAGGAGTTTCTTGTAATGGTCTTTAATTTTTCCCCTGTCAGACAGCCACACTTTCATCCCTTTTTTTTTAGCGAGATAGGCTGCCCCAAAGCCACTTTCTCCACCACCTAATACAACAATCTTCATAATTTTTATCTAGTTTTTAGTGTGATAAGGCATATTACTGCCAATGTTACGCCTATGATAATCATTCTATTTACAATTTTGCTTTCATGGAAACCCTCTTTCTGATAATGATGGTGTAGGGGAGACATCTTTAACAATCTGTTGTTTTGAGCATATTCCAGCCCATATCTCTTTTTTCGGTATTTAAAGACAATCACCTGTAGTATTACCGAAAGGTTTTCTACTAAAAAAATACCACATAGAACAGGAATGAGAAGCTCTTTTCTAATGATGATGGCAAGCACGGCGATGGTTCCTCCTAGCATAAGACTACCGGTATCTCCCATAAACACCTGAGCAGGGTAAGTATTGTACCAAAAAAAGCCAATTACGGCTCCTGCCATTGCAATTGCAAATATGGTGATCTCTCCCGTATTGGGAAGAAACATGATATTGAGATAGTCTGCAAAAATGATATTTCCGGACAGATAGGCAAACAGAGCGAGAGTGAGGAGTATAACGGCGCTGATCCCCGCCGCCAGACCATCGATCCCGTCGGTAATGTTGGCGCCGTTGGAGACAGCAGTTACGATAAAAATAACCACAGGAATAAATACAATCCACGACCATTCTTTTGCTTTTTCTTCTTCCATCCAAAAAAGAATTTTACCGTAATTAAACTCGTTGTTCTTCATGAAAGGTACAGTGGTGGTGATTGATTTTTCCGAGGGTTTGAATTTTTTTTCTGGATGATCCCTCGTAACGGCTGTTCTTGCCGAGTATTCTCTCTTTACCGTAATGTTTGGGTTTTGGTACATCGTTATTCCTACGATACAGCCCAGGCCGATCTGCCCCAATACCTTAAATTTTCCGCTTAATCCGTCCTTGTTCTTTCGTATTTTCTTTAGATAATCGTCTATAAAACCAATCCCTCCCATCCAAAGCATAGAAAGAATGAGGAGTATAATGTAGACATTAGTAAATTTTGTAAATAAAAGTACGGGTACAAGTGTGGCGATGATAATGATGATCCCCCCCATGGTGGGGGTACCTTCTTTTTGTTTTTGTCCTTCCAGACCTAGATCTCTTACTGTTTCTCCCATCTGTTTTTTTCTGAGATATCCGATGATCTTCTTTCCGTATATCAGGGCGATAAAAACAGAAAGAAGCACAGATATGCCTGCCCTGAAGGAAATATATTTGAAAAGGTTTATGCCGGGAATCGTAATTGCTCTGCCATGAATATACTCATACAAGTAGTATAACATAATTTTGATTTTGTGGATCTATTTGTTCATTTGTTTTGTGAGCTCCCGTAGGACCTCTTTATCGTCAAAGGGATGTTTTACTCCTGCTATTTCTTGGTAGGTTTCATGCCCTTTTCCCGCAACCAGAATAATGTCTTTGGGTTCGGCATATTTTATGGCAGTTTTTATGGCTTCTCTTCTGTCTACTATGGAGACATATTTGCCAAAATTTTCTGCTTCTACCCCCTCTTCTATGTTTTTGATTATACTTTCGGGTTTTTCGTTTCTCGGATTGTCGGTGGTGATAATGGCAAGAGTGGATTTTTTTGTTACTATTCTTCCCATTTTGGGTCTTTTTTCTCGGTCTCTATCTCCTCCACAGCCGAATACTGTGATAAGGCGCTCATTTTTTGTCCTTATTTCGTTGAGGCTGTCCAGGAGATTCTCCATCGCATCCGGCGTGTGAGCATAGTCCAGTACAAAATATATACCCGAATCTGATTTTAGTACTTCAAACCGTCCTTTTATACATCCTATTTGTGACAGCGCTCGTAAGACGGTCTTATCTTCTATGCCCAGTTCATGGCTTATTGCATAAAC
Organism: Bergeyella sp.; assembly: GCA_030263285.1. Classification (GTDB taxonomy): domain Bacteria; phylum Bacteroidota; class Bacteroidia; order Flavobacteriales; family Weeksellaceae; genus SZYB01. Next base: position 247,004 of record SZYB01000002.1, on the reverse strand, counting down.
GAGGAGAAGGTTTGAAGCATTGAAACGTCCTGTGAGAGAGGTCCAGAATTCCTTGTTGTTAAATCTTAAATGCATCCCTGCAAGGTCCTGTTCTATAATCTTTCCGTGATAGTCTGCAAGTGTTTTTTGTGCATAACTTTTCTTTTTGGCTTCGGTGTTCTGAATAATTACCTTTCCGTTTTTGTCATCCAGATTGGTGACGGCAATGCTTTTTTTTGAAAGAACATCAAAAAATGATTTTTTCACCTTTAGATAGGCATCAAAGGTTTTATGATAGTCAAGATGGTCGTGCGTAATATTAGTAAATCCACCGATAGAGAAATACAGACCGGAGATTCTTTTTTGCTCTATTCCATGAGAACTTACCTCCATAAAGGCATATCGGCAACCTTCTTCTACCGCTTCTGCCAAGAGGTTGTTCAGCGTGAGGATATCCGGGGTGGTAAATGCGGTACTATAAGTTTTTTCTCCTATTTTGTTTTCTACGGTAGAGATGAGTGCGGACTTATATCCAAGCGCAGTAAAAAGTTTGTATAACAAAGTGACCGTGGAGGTTTTTCCGTTAGTACCGGTGATGCCTACCAGAGTAAGCTTTTCCGAAGGGTTTTTGTAGAAATTTTTGGCCAGCAGTCCCACAGCAGTAGGAGTGTCCTTTACTAAAACGTATGTAACCTCTGCATGTTCTTTTGGGGGTGTTTTCTCGCAAAAAATAACCCCTGCCCCGTTTTTTATAGCTTCATCTATATGGTGATGACCATCCGACATATTTCCTTTAATCGCCACATAAATGGAGTGAGGGATCACCTTCCTGCTGTCTGTGACCACCTGTGAAATATCACGGTCTTTTCTACCTCTAATCTCTATGAAAGGTACTCTATTTAGTATACTTTCCAGTTGCATTTTTTTATTCCTGTAATGAAAGGTATATCCTCTGGTTTTTTTTTAGCAAAGTTCCCTCTAGAGGAAATTGTTCTTTTACTCTTCCCACCCCTTTATATCTTACCCTATATCCCAAATTTTCTAGATTGGGTATAATCTCCTTACCTATTTGGTCTGTGATATCGGGCATTTTATTATTCTTTATTTCCTTGATTGTGTTGACACGGGTTACTTTTTCAGGGTTTGTATTTTTAGCTGTTAGCAGATCTTTTTCTATATTTTGGGGTGTTTTTAAGAAGATTTTTCCCGCGATTTCCTTAAATACCGGTGCGGCAACTCCTCCTCCATAATACCCTTTGTGTATGTTGGGTTGCTCCACAGAAACAAAACAAGTGTATTTTGGGTCGTTTGCAGGGAAGAAACCACCGAATGAGGCTCTGTATTTTGTGGCTCCGGGGAGCCAGTATTCTACTTTTGTGGTACCCGTCTTGCCTGCCATTTTTAGATTAGGAGTAAATATACTTCTTGCAGTTCCTCTTTCTACTGCCTTGGCAAGGGCTTCTGTCATCATTCTTATGGCTTTTTTTGAAGCCATATTCTCCACCAGAATTTCGGACTTTGCTTCATATATTACTTTTTTCTCTCGCATTATTTTGTCGATGAAAAGAGGTTTAAGCATTTCTCCACCGTTGGCAATCCCGTTATAAAAAGTGGAAAGTTGCAAAAGGCTAAAGTTGGTAGAATACCCGTAAGAAATAGAGGCCAAAGTTGCTTTGTTCCATTTTTTGTTTTTGGGTGTCATTATGATGGGTTTTGCCATTCCGGAGAGTTCTATTTTCCATTTTTCAAACATTTTCCAACGTCTCAGGTGATCTATAAAAATCTCCGGTTTTTTTTCATAATGCTCCGTGATCAGTTTTGCCGTGCCTATATTGCTCGATTTGGCAAGTACATCGCTTATATCGTAAGTGCCTCCCCCGTGATCATCGGTTATTCTTTGCCCGTTGTATTCCCAAACTCCGTTGCCCACATTTACCGTTGTTTTTTCATCTATGTAACCATCGTCCATTGCTGCGAGAAGAGATACGACCTTAAAGGTAGATCCCTGTTCCACCCCATCTTTTAATGCAAAGTTATAGAGGTCTGCGTAGGTACCCGGTGCTGTTTTTTTTAGATTTACCATTGCCCGAACCTTCCCTGTTTTTGTTTCTATCACAATGACACTGCCGTGACGTGCGTCGTAGTCTATAAGCTGTTTTCTTAAGGCAGAGGTAGCAATGTCCTGTATTCTTATATCCAGTGTGGTATAGACGTCCAGCCCATCTACGGGTTCTTCTATATTCCAGTAATCAATGGGCTTCCACTGGGTAGAGTTTACTCTCTGCTCAAGTCTTTTCCCGTCTTTTCCCGTAAGGTATTTTGAGAATGCCGCTTCCAGCCCGGATTTAAATACACCATCATCTATCCCTACGGTGCCTACTCCGATGTCTGTAGTAGCAATTTCTCTTTGATAATTCCGGTCTATAATAAAGCCCCCCTTATTCCTCCCTTTTCTGAAAATGGGAAAATTTCTTATCCGTTCGTACTGATCAAAATCTAACCCTTTTACTAGGGTATAGTACTGGTTTTTTTTTCTTCTCTGTAAATCAAAACGATTCTTAAAATATCTTTTGGGCTTGCCAAACATCCTGCTCAGGGAGTCGGTAAGAGCATTGATATTCTTTTTGTATACGGAGTCTCTTATGATTTTGAAATCTATATACACATCGTAGCGCATTACGGTGGTCGCCAGAATGGAGCCGTCGGCTGCATATAAATTTCCCCTTGCTGCCTTTAGTGTAGACTCTCTGTAGTTTTTGTTGATATAGTCATTCTTTATCTCTTCTACGTTGGTGTTTTGCAAGAGTACTATTCTGCCAAAAAAAACAATAAATACTAAAAACGCAACCACGGAAAACAGGTAGCCCCATTTCAGCGTTTTTTTACGTTTTGTATCATATTCATTTTGTTTTGCCATGAATACCGTCCTCTTTTTTTATTAACAGTTTGCGTGGATGACTCTCCAGAGGAAGAAGGGAATCCTTTTTTACTTCTTTCCCTATTTCGGACTCCATTTTTATTTTTATCAGTTTGCTCTGTGAGAGAGCATACCGGGATTTATATTCTTCTGTTTCCTCCTTTAGCCTATTCACTTTTTTTATTTTTTCGCTTACAAGATGATTACTGTAAATAATCATCATCATTAGCACGAACAGAAGCAGATAATACTTGTAGTGGACCATTATCTCTTCCCTGTTTAAAAAATTACCTTTCACAACATCCAAAAATGTAAGCTGTTGCTTAGGTTTTTCTCTCTTCTTTCTAGCCAAAATGTGATCTCTAATTTTTAATACCTACTCTCATTTTTGCACTTCTCGCTCTGGAGTTTTTCTCTATCTCCTCCCCGTCGGGTATTTCTGCCTTATTTTTTAAAAGCAAAAAATTCTTATGATAATTCCCAAAGAGGTCTCTTTCTGGTTCTCCCTCAAATTTTCCGGTTTTTAGAAACTTTTTCACCAACCGATCTTCCAGAGAATGGTAAGAGATTATTACCAGTCGTCCTCCTTTTTTTAAGAGTTTATGGGACTGGAGCAGCATTTCCTTCAGAGCCTCCAATTCCTGATTCACCTCTATGCGTATGGCTTGAAATAGCTGGGCAAAGAATTTATTTTGCCTATGAACAGGAATATAGCTAAACACTTCCTTGAGCTCCTGAGTAGTCTCTATAGGCTTATTTTTTCTGTGATGAAAAATTTCTCTTGCCAGTCTTCTGGATTCCCGTAACTCCCCATATCGATAAAATATATTGGCCAAGTCCTCTTCGTTGTACTCGTTAATCACCTGCTTTGCTGACAGGTTTTGCCGAGTGTTCATTCTCATGTCTAGGTTCCCAGGGTTCCGGGTAGAAAACCCTCTGTCGGCATTATCTAGCTGATGGGATGAGACCCCCAGATCCCCCAAAACTCCGTCTAATTCTGTTGTACCATACAGGAGTAACGTGTTTTCCAGAAATCTGAAATTTTGATTGAATAGAGTAAATCTTGGATCTTCCAGGGTGTTTTTAAGAGCGTCCTGATCTTGGTCAAAAGAAAATAGCTTGCCTTTTTCTGAAAGTCTTTTTAAAATCTCTTCAGAATGTCCCCCTCCTCCAAAAGTACAGTCTACATACACTCCATCAGGATTTGTGACCAAATCCTTTACACTTTTCTTTAGAAGTACCGGACTGTGGTACATGGCCGTTTTGTTAAAAAAATTATAAACCTTACTATCTACCGCCTCCCCCATTTACTGCTTTCTTCACCAGATTTCATATCTCCCATTATTTCTTCAGAAAGATGAGCAAAATCTTCGGAATTTATTTTTATGCTCTTCTCATAGAGGTCTTTGTCCCAAAGCTCAAAAAAAACTCCCACCCCGGAAATTACAATTTCTTTTTCCAAGCAGGCAAAAACCTTGAGGTCTTTGGGGACCAAAATACGTTCTGCATTGTCTATTTCTATGGTCTTGGCGCCTGCGGTAAACATCCTTATAAAATCTGCATTTTTTTTTACAAATCGGTTAAGTCCATTAATTTCGGACATTAATCTCTCCCATGGCTCCATAGGATAGATCTCAAGACACTTCTGAAATACCGAGCGCTTAACCACCATTTTTTTTTGTATAAAAGAACCTAAATGCCTCACCAGTGACAGAGGGAATTTCACTCTCCCTTTGTCGTCTATTTTACAGTCGTACGTCTCGTAAAAACAGTCCATCAGGCACAAAATTATATAAAAAAACTAAGTGTTTCCCACTTTTCCCCACTTTTCCCCTCAATGTGGATAAATTTGTCATGAAAAATGGAGATCTTATCGTCAAGAGGTTATTCTATAAACAAGACATATTTTGTACTTTTGCGATCTATCCGGTTTTTATGCTGTTCAAAATAAGAAAGAAGAAAAAATTACAGTTTTTGGAAGAAGGCGAGGGAGAAGTTTTGCTTTTGTTGCATGGGCTTATGGGGGGGCTGAGCAATTTTGACCAGATGGTTTCTTTTTTTTCCGGGAGAGGATACAGAGTGATCGTACCTATGCTACCTATATATGATTTGCCTGTTCTCAATACAAATTTGAGCTCCATTGCAAAATATGTCACCGATTTCATAGAGGGGCACATAAAGAAACCGGTCACGGTAGTAGGAAACTCTATGGGGGGGCATATAGGTCTTATTATTGCCGTATCTCGTCCCGTTTTGGTAAAAAACCTGGTGCTTACGGGAAGTTCTGGGCTTTATGAAAAGACCTTTGGGGACAGTTTCCCAAGGAAGAGTGACAAAGAGTACATCAAAAAGAAAACCCAAGATGTTTTTTACGATCCTGCTGTAGCCACGGATGCCCTTGTGGATGAGGTTTTTTCTGTAGTAAATGACAGGATGAAAGGCATAAAAACCGTTATGCTGGCCAGAAGTGCCATAAAACATAATATGCAAAAAGATCTACCCAATATTCATTGCCCTACGTGTATTATATGGGGAAAACAGGATAATGTCACTCCGCCGGATGTGGCGGAGGAAATGCACAGGTACATTCCCAATTCGGAGCTTTTCTGGATAGATGAGTGTGGGCATGCTGCAATGATGGAAAAACCGGAGCAGTTTAATGAAATTTTATATCACTGGCTTGAACAAAAAAAATAGTTTTTTTCATTTTTTTGTGAGGGAGAAAAATACGGATAGGTATGATTTCTGTTGAGTTTGTAAAGAGTAGTCTGAGGTGGCAGGACTGTCCATCTCCCTCCCTCCCCGAATATTCTTTTATCGGGAGGTCTAACGTAGGGAAATCATCGCTTATCAATGCATTGTTTAACAGAAAAAACCTGGCAAAAACTTCTCAGACCCCTGGGAAAACACAGCTTATCAATCATTTTTTGGTAGAAGACTCCTGGTATCTTACGGATCTACCCGGATATGGGTATGCCAGAGTCTCCAAGGTAGAGCGTAAAAGATTTGAGAAGCTTATCACTCAGTACATCCTGAACAGAAAAAACCTGGTCAATCTTTTTGTTCTCGTTGACAGCAGACATGTTCCACAAAAGATAGATATGGAATTTATAGAATGGTGTGGAGAGGAAGCTGTGCCTTTCTCTTTGGTTTTCACTAAAATAGATAAAATAAATCCTCGGGATTTGCAGGAAAAGTTAGACTTTTATAAGCAAGAGCTTTCAAAAGACTGGGCTGAACTTCCTAAAATATATAGGACTTCTGCGGCAAAAAAAGAGGGAGGGGTGGAGATCCTCAATTGGATATCCATAACCAACGAATACCTAAAGAACAACCGGGTAAAATTCAACAGATGATCTGAGGATGTATATTTTCCACATCTTCTGTGAGGTGACTATTTTCTTACAAAACATTTTACAGTCCGAAAATATCTTTTGCTTTTTCCATAGCCAAATCAAAATGATGCAGATCTTTTTCTATATCTAGATTTTCCGCATGCATAAAACTCAATATTTTTTCGGTAGGCATGTTTCCTACCATATCTTCCTTTGCCGTTGGGCAGCCTCCCATTCCTAAAATGGCAGAATCAAACCTTCTGCATCCGCTTTGGTATGCAGCGGTAATTTTCGGGGTAGCGTCTTTGTATCTGGTATGCAGATGGGCTCCAAAATCAACAGCAGAAAACCGATTGGGCAGAATATCAAAAAGGCTTTTTATTTGGTCCGGAGTAGCTACTCCGGACGTGTCTGACAAAAGAATATTTCTTATGCCTATATCATAGAATCTCTTCGCCCAGAAAATACAATCTTTTATGTCCCAAGGATCGCCGTAGGGGTTTCCAAAGGCCATAGAAAAATAAAGAGTAAAAGATTTTTTTTCTTTTTGGGTAAGGGTATTTATTTCTTGAATTTGTAAAAAGGCTTCTTCCTGTGATTTGTTCGTATTTCTATACTGAAAAGTCTCCGAAAGAGAAAAGGGAAATCCTAAGATATCTACAGCGTCATGCCCAAGTGCTTTTTCCGCTCCCGGGATACCAGCGATAATTACAGAAATTTTTGTGGAAGAAAGGGACTTGTCTATATTGTCTAGCACCTCGGCGGTGTCTTTCATCTGTGGGACAATTTTGGGGGATACAAAACTGCCGCAGTCTAATACGTCAAACCCCACAGGCATAAGGTAATTGAGATAATCTATTTTTTTTTCTGTGGGAATCCATCTACGCCAGCCCTGCATAGCATCTCTGGCACACTCTGTAAGAAACATGGCATATTATTTCCCTAAATATAAAAAAACTCCGAGAAATAAATTAAATTTGCGTTTCTACCCCAAAAGACAAACTATAGACCATGCTTAAAATAGAATTTGATCCTTATTGGAGAGATAAACTTTTGCAAAGATTCCTGCGTTACACAAAAATATATTCCACAAGTGATCCCGAAAGTGTGGCAACCCCTTCTACAGAGAGGCAATGGAGTATCGCACGGTATCTTTTCGATGAACTTCTTTCCCTGGGTTTCTCTGGGGTATCCCTCGACAAGAAAGGCTATATCTATGCATATTTGCCTTCTAACATAGACTTTTCTCATCCCCCTGTTATTGGTTTTATCTCGCATTATGATACCTCTCCGGATTTTAATGGAGAGCATGTACATCCACAGATATGGGAGGATTATAACGGAGAGGATCTCCTACTTAATAAAGATACAGGTTTTACTTTATCTCCCAAAAAATTCGAAAGTCTTAAAAAATACAAAGGGAAGACCCTCATTACAACAGATGGGAGCAGCCTTTTGGGAGCAGATGATAAGGCAGGTATAGCGGAGATTGTAACAGCGATGGAATATCTCCTGGTTCATCCGGAAATCCCGCATGGGAAGATAGCCATTGCCTTTACTCCCGATGAAGAGATAGGCAGGGGCGCGGATTTCTTTGATGTAGAAAAACTGGGTGCCGATTGGGCATATACCATGGACGGTGGAGAGGTGGGAGAGTTGGAGTATGAAAACTTTAATGCAGCTTCTGCGCAGATAAAGATAAAGGGTCTGAGCGTGCATCCGGGATATGCTTACGGAAAAATGGTAAATGCGGCACTTCTTGCTGCCGAGTTTATCAATTTACTTCCCAAAAATGAGACTCCGTCAACAACCAAAGGATATGAAGGTTTTTTCCATCTCATGGACATAAAGGCAAATATCTCCGAGGCGAGGCTGAAGTATATTATAAGAGATCATGATGAAGAGAAATTTGAACAAAGAAAAATTTTTTTGGAAACTCAGGTACTTGAACTCAACGAAAAATACGGAGAGGAGTTCTTTTCTGTAGATATAAAAGATCAGTATCGTAATATGAAGCAGCAATTTTCGGATAAAATGTACATCGTAGAAATTGCAAAAAGAGCGCTGGAAGAAGCAGGTATAATTCCTAATATAAAGGCGATAAGAGGAGGAACTGATGGGGCTCGGCTTTCTTATATGGGACTTCCCTGCCCTAATATTTTTGCAGGGGGAGTCAACTTTCACGGACCTTATGAGTATGTGGCACTTGAGAGTATGGAGAAAGCCGTAGAGGTAATCATCAATATCGCACAGCTAGCACCTAATTTATACAAAGGACACGCATAATAAATATATGCAAGAACAGATATCAGACAAGGGTTTTTTCGATTATGTTCCGGGCCATCTTCTTAGGAAAGCATCCCAGCCCTGTGCCGTGAGATTGATTTCTTCATGGCAGCCCCTTGCAATCATTTTGTTTCCCATACTTTTTGAGACAGCGTGGCCTATCACGGTAAAATCGGGATGGTTTTTTATTTTGTCATAATCTTTTGGCGGGATCGTAAACAGGAGTTCATAGTCTTCTCCGCCCGAAAGTGCCGCTAGGGTAGGGTTGAGGCAGAACTCTTCTGCGGTGAGCAGGGTAAGTTCGTCCATGGGTATTTTTTCTTCATAAAGCCTAAAGCCTATCCTGCTATTGTCGGAGAGGTGTAAAATTTCTGAGGAAAGCCCGTCCGAAATATCTATCATGGAAGTAGGGTGTACCCCGAGATCTTTGAGTTTTTTCTTGATGTCTTTTCTGGCTTCGGGTTTTAGTTGCCTTTCCAAAATGTAATCATAGCCTTCCATTTCGGGCTGTATTTTAGGATTGGTGAGGTAAAGAGCGTGTTCTCTTTCCAAAATCCGTAGTCCCATATAGGCAGCTCCCAGATCCCCCGTAACGACAAGAAGATCATTTTCTCGGGCTCCACTTCTCCTCACCAGGTCTTCTTCTCGGGCTTTTCCTATCGCGGTAATGCTTAAAATAAGACCCGATTGAGAACTCGTGGTGTCTCCGCCCACAAGATCCACCGCATATTTTTTACATGCCAAAGAAATCCCGGTATAGATTCCTTCTACCGCCTCTACAGGAAATCTGTTGGATAATGCCATGGAGACAAGTATCTGGGTGGGTGTTGCATTCATTGCGGCGAGATCACTCAGATTGATGATCACTGCCTTGTATCCCAGGTGTTTAAGAGGTACATAACCCAAATTGAAATGCACTCCTTCTGCCAAGAGATCGGTAGAAATCACTGTTTTTTCCTCAGCAAAATCTACAACGGCGGCGTCATCTCCCACGCCTAAAACGGAAGAGGGGTTTTCCAGAGGAAAATTTTTTGTAAGATGTTTTATAAGCCCGAATTCTCCAAGTTTTTCTAGGGGGGTAAGTGCAGGCTGCTTATCTTCTAGCATGAAAGTCTGTTTTTTATGAAAACACTTTGGGATCTATATTTTCTGGTCTGAACGGTAAGGACTTTATATCTTCCTTGGAAAGAATTTTATGCTGCTCCCCTTTGTATGGAAGAAGGGATTGCAGAATATCCTCCGGCGGGGAGGTGGCTTTTCTTAACATCGTGTCTATCCACACGCCTGTAGCCTCTGCTGTTGCACAATGTGTGCCGTCGGGTAAATAAAATTTATGCCCAAATTGATAAATGCTCCCATCTTCGGCAAAACCATTGAGGGATAAACTTACGATAACTTCCTGCGTATCGTAGATTTCTTTGAAAAAAGAAAACCGCTCATGCAGGATTACCGGACCTATTCCCCAGCGGTGTAGTTCTTTCAGTCCGATTTTTTGTTTTCTCAAGAACGCCATTCTGGTCTGTGAACAGTATTCCAAATAAGAAGAATTGGCCAGATGCCTGTTGGCATCTATGTCGCTCCATCTTACCTCGAATTTATGATAATATATGGCAGACATAATTTATTTTAGGTTTATTTAGATGAACTACTTGTACTAATTAGGTGCAAAAAAATATAGATGACAAAAGTACAGATAATTAGTTTAGTAGTTTAGAGTTTTTATATTTTTGCCCTTCTTACAGAGAGGAGTTTTCAAATAAACCAAAAAATATTTTTTGAAACCAAGGGTAGTTATCATAGGCGGGGGAGCTGCAGGTTTTTTTTGTGCGGCGAATATAGACGAAAGGCTATATGATGTTTTTATTCTGGAGCAGGCGCATGAAGTATTGCAAAAAGTAAAAATTTCTGGTGGGGGGAGGTGCAATGTAACACATGCATGCTTTGATCCGGGAGTGCTTGTCTCTTATTACCCTAGGGGAGAAAAGGAACTTCTGAGTGTGTTTTCCAGATTTCAGCCCAGAGATACTGTGGCCTGGTTTGAGGCGCGGGGAGTAAAACTCAAAACAGAAAAGGATGGCAGAATGTTTCCCCTGTCTGATACTTCGGCTACAATTACAGAATTGTTAAAAAAAATATGCGAAGAGAAGAAGTTTTTTGTGAATACTCTCTCAGTGGTTTACAGAATAGAAAAAGCAACAAAAGGGTATATCGTGCATTGTGCACAGAAGAGCTATCCGGCAGATTTTATTGTCTTTACTACCGGCAGTGTACCCAAATCATTTAATATATTGGAGAGTTTGGGACATAGCATAGTACCGTTAGTTCCTTCCCTTTTTACTTTTTGTTGTGATCATCCCCTTTTACAGGATCTTTCGGGGACGGTTTTTGCTCATGCAATTGTGAATTTAGAGTCTTACAAGGCGAAAGAAGAAGGAGCTCTACTGATTACCCATTGGGGTTTTTCGGGTCCTGCCATACTTAAGATGTCTGCGAGAGAAGCCAGATTACTTGCAGAAAAGAATTATGTTTTTTCCGTCCGTATCAATTTCTTGGGTCTTCCTAAATCTCATGCCCTGGATCTGTTGACTCATTATAAAAATTCAAATCCTAAAACCAGACTGGGAAGTGCCAAGGTATTTTCTGTTACCCATAGATTTTGGGAGCGGGTACTTTCTTTTCTCAATATAGAGGCTCATAAAATGCTTGGGAATATTTCTTCAAAAGAAATGAGTAGAATAATTGAGGGGCTCTGTTCCATGGAGTTTTGCATTTCTGGTAAGTCTCCCTTCAAAGAAGAATTTGTAACGGCAGGCGGCGTTTTGTTGAAAGAAATTAATTTCAGAAATATGTCTTCAAGAGTCTTGCCCCGTTTTTACTTTGCCGGAGAGGTTCTGGATATAGATGCTCTCACGGGAGGATTCAATTTTCAAGCCTGCTGGAGTGAGGCATGGCTTATTGCGCAGGATCTTAATTTGATGAAAACAGGATAACTGTCAACAGATAAACCTCTAGGATCCTATCATTTTTTTTATGGTATTGAGTTTAATTAATGCCTCTATGGGGGTAAGAGAGTCTATTTCTATTTTGGTAAGTTCTTCCCTTATATTTTCCAGCACGGGATCATCAAGCTGAAAAAAAGAAAGTTGTAATTCTTCTTTTTCTTTCTTGTCATCGGATTTCAATGATTTTTTTTGTGGTCTTTTGGACTCCAGATCACTGAGGATTTCCGTTGCTCTTGTGATGACCCGATTGGGTATGCCCGCCAGTTTTGCCACATGGATACCAAAGCTGTGTTCACTCCCTCCGGGAATGAGTTTTCTCAGAAAAATAATGTTGCCTTTATTTTCCTCTATAGATACATGGAAGTTTTTTATTCTCTCAAAATGATGAGACATGTCATTAAGTTCGTGATAATGCGTAGCAAAAAGAGTTTTGGGCTTAGTCGGGTGTTCATGAAGGTACTCGGCGATCGCCCATGCAATGGAAACGCCATCATAAGTAGAGGTTCCTCTCCCTACTTCGTCCAGTAGAATAAGGCTTCTCTTCGAGACATTATTCAGAATGCTTGCCGCTTCATTCATCTCTACCATAAAAGTAGATTCTCCCGCAGAGATATTATCTGTAGCTCCCACACGGGTGAAAATTTTATCCAGTACCCCTATCTTCGCATGTTTTGCAGGAACAAAACTTCCCATTTGAGCCATAAGAGCGAGGAGGGCTGTTTGTCTCAAAAGAGCAGATTTCCCCGCCATATTGGGCCCGGTAATCATGAGTATTTGTTGAGATTCTCTGTCCAGGAATACGTCATTTGGGATGTATTTTTCCCCTAATGGCAAAGTGTTTTCTATAACAGGATGTCTTGCTTCTTTTAGCTCCAGGGTATGCCCCTGATTTATCACAGGGCGGGTATAATTTCCTGAAATGGCGAGGTCTGAAAACCCTATGGCTACGTCTATTTGTGCTATAATGGCAGTATTGTCCTGTATAAGATCTATATATTTCAGGGTTTCCCTACAGATCTCCCTGTAAAGGGCATTTTCCAGGTGACCTATTTTTTCTTCTGCTCCTAAGATTTGGGATTCATAATCTTTGAGTTCTTCCGTGATGTATCTTTCTGCATTTACCAGTGTTTGTTTCCTGATCCAATCCTCCGGAACTTTTTCCTTATGGGTATTTCTTACCTCTATGTAGTACCCAAAAACATTATTGTAACTTATTTTTAGGCTGGATATCCCTGTTTTTTCTATCTCCCTTTGGCACATCTCTTCGAGATAGTTTTTCCCCTTGGATTGAAGCTCTCTTAATCTGTCCAATTCCGGATCTACCCATTCTCTTATGACATTTCCCTTTGCCAGTGTAACAGGCAAGTCTTCATTTAATGTCTTTTTTAATTGATCTATCAGTAAATCCAGACGATGTAAAGGCTCTATCCATGCAAGTATTTCGTCTCTTGTATGTAGAAGTTCTTTTATATTTTTTATACTGATAAAACTTTGCCTGAGATGACCTAATTCTCTTGGAGAAATTTTTTCTGCCGCAAGCTTTCCCATGAGCCTATCAAGATCAGAGAGAGAAGAAAGAAACTCTACAATTTTATATTTTAGATTTTCTTCTCTGTTAAAGAAAGAAACCAGATGCAGCCTTCTCTCAATTTCTTCGACAGATTTTAGAGGCATAAGGAGTCTTCTTCTTAAAAGCCTGCCTCCCATAGGAGTGCGTGTTTTATCAATAACATCCAGAAGGCTTTTTCCCTGAGGAGAAAAAGAATGCGTGATCTCAAGGTTTTTAAGTGTAAAGGAATCTATCGTTAAAAAATCCTCCTGTGGGAGTGTCGATATCCGCGTAATATGCGAGAGAAGATGGTGATGCGTGTCTTCTATAAGATAGGCAAAAATAGCTCCTGCTGCTGTGATGGCAGTTTGCATAGACTCTATCCCAAAGCCTTTGAGCGAATGGGTACCAAACTGCTGCGTAAGTCTTTCCAGTGCATAGGTGTGCTGAAAAGCCCAGTCTTCCAGCTGGAAAACATTTCTATTACTTAAAAACTCCGGGATATCCGAGGTTCTGAGATATAAGATTTCACTGGGGTCAAAAGTGCTTACGATATGCTGCATCTTCTCTATGTTTCCTTCGCTTATCAAAAACTCTCCTGTAGAAATATCCAAAAGTGCGGCACCATACTTCTCTTTTTCTTTGTGTACAGATAATAAAAAGTTGTTTTTCTTAGACTGGAGTACCTGATCATTAAAAGTAACACCGGGGGTAACAATTTCTGTAACTCCTCTTTTCACAATTCCCTTTACTATTTTTGGATTTTCCAGCTGATCACAAATTGCAACACGAATCCCCGATCTCACAAGTTTCGGAAGGTAAGAGTCTAAAGAATGGTGTGGAAATCCTGCCAACTCGGTATTCTCTTCTCCTATCCCTCTCTTTGTAAGGACAATTCCTAAGATTTGAGAAACTCTTATGGCGTCTTTTCCGAAAGCTTCATAGAAATCCCCCACCCTAAAGAGCAAAAGCGCGTCGGGATATTTGGCTTTTATGCCATTATATTGTTTCATTAGGGGAGTTTCTTTTTTTGCCATAAATTTTATTTTTTGAAAACCCAAAAATAGAAAACCGCTACACGATCATTTTGTAACGGTTTTGTACCTATGTAACAATGTGTATTAAGGTCTAGGCATTGTAAAGCTCTTCTACCTTATCCCAGTTTATTACATCAAAAAATGCAGAAACATAGTCCGGTCTCCTGTTCTGATAGTTTAAGTAATAGGCATGCTCCCACACATCCAGACCTAATACAGGGACGCCCTGTTTTTCTGCAACCGGCATAAGAGGGTTATCCTGATTAGGAGTGGACGTCACACTAAGGGATCCGTCTATATTTTTAATGAGCCAAGCCCACCCGGAACCAAACCTAGTTTTGGCAGCATCTGAGAAGTCATGCCTAAATTTTTCGAAACCACCGTAAGCCTCAAGGGCAGATTTTAAATTTCCTACAGGCAGCTTATTTCCGTTAGGAGTGAGAACTTTCCAAAACAAGGAGTGATTGTAGTGCCCTCCTCCGTTATTCCTCACAGGAATATTGTTTACGGCCGTCCGGCACAGCTCTTCTATGCTTTTGTTCTCTAACTCTGTCCCCTCTATGGCTTTATTAAGATTGTCTATATAGGCCTGGTGGTGCTTTGTATGATGTATTTCCATCGTTCTTGCATCAATGATTGGTTCTAGGGCTTCGTAAGAATAGCTGAGCTTTGGTAAACTAAACAACATGATTTATATTTTTAAGATATTTGAGAATACAAGCGTAAATGTACAAAATTATTTGTTCATGGACATTAAAAACTCTTCGTTGTTCAGTGTGTTTCTCATGCTTCTTTCCACAAATTCCATCGCCTCTGCGGGGTTCATGTCGGCTAGGTATTTTCTCAAAATCCACATTCTTTGTTGGGTGAGTTCATCATGCAACAAATCATCTCTTCTTGTGCTAGAAGCAACAAGATCTATGGCCGGATATATTCTTTTGTTCGCTATTTTCCTGTCCAGCTGTAGCTCCATATTCCCGGTTCCCTTGAATTCTTCAAAAATCACCTCGTCCATTTTAGATCCCGTATCTATGAGTGCTGTCGCAATAATTGTGAGAGATCCTCCACCTTCTATTTTTCTTGCCGCTCCAAAAAACCGTTTGGGCTTATGAAGTGCGTTGGCATCTACACCTCCGGAAAGAATCTTTCCAGAAGCTGGAGTCACGGTATTATATGCTCTGGCCAAACGGGTAATAGAATCTAGAAGAATCACTACATCGTGTCCGCATTCCACCATTCTTTGAGCCTTGGCAAGAACAAGATTTGCTACTTTTACGTGTTTTTCAGCAGATTCATCAAATGTGGAAGCAATTACTTCGGCATTTACGCTGCGTTCCATATCGGTTACTTCTTCGGGTCTCTCGTCTATGAGAAGCACCATCATGTAGGCCTCCGGATGGTTAGAAGAAATAGCATTGGCAATGTCTTTTAAAAGCATGGTTTTACCCGTTTTCGGCTGGGCTACAATCATGGCCCTTTGTCCTTTTCCGATAGGAGCAAAAAGATCTACTATTCTTGTAGAAAGTGTAGTTTCTTTCCCGATTAGGTTAAATTTTTCTTGGGGAAACAGCGGAGTAAGGTATTCAAATGACACTCGATCTTTTATGAAAGATAAATCTCTTCCATTTACTTCCGTAGGTTTTTGTAAAGAAAAATATTTTTCTCCCTCCTTTGGAAGTCGTACAATCCCTTTTACGGTATCTCCTGTTTTCAAACCATAATTTCTTATCTGGGAGGAGGAAACATATACGTCATCCGGAGATGAAATGTAGGAGAAATCCGATGAACGCAGGAAACCGTAATTGTCTGGAAGTATCTCCAGAACCCCTTCGATACTTACAAGCCCATCAAAACAGAATTCTTTTGTATTTTCCTCACTTACAGGTATTTGTTTGGCGGATGTCTCTGTATGGGATAGCGGTTGTGGCATATTCTTTTGCTGTTTTGCCTTTTTCTCTTTAAAAGAGTTTTCGTTTGATTTTTTTGTTTCCTCCTCTTCTTTTTTACCTAGCTTCTCGTACTCTTTTTTTGGGGAAATGTTTTCATTTGTTATTTCATTGATTTTTGGAATATCCGAAAGAGGTTTCTCGCCGAGCCTTTTTCTTTTGGGTTTATCGTTTTTTTTGATTGAGTAAACCTCATTTTTCGTGGAGGCGTTCTGCTGAAAATTAATTTCCGATATCGCGGAACCGTTGTCACTTTTTGTCGCTTTTCTCCTTGTTGTTTTCTTTTTTTCTTCTGTAGAGCTAAGGGCGACTGGTGAGGGTTGTAACGCCTCTTCTACTTTTTTGGTTTTTTCTTCCGTTTGATAATATTCTTTGGCGATCTGTGGATTTGAGGCCTGAAAATCCAGAATCGCGAAAATTTTATCATTCTCTGAACTGTTTTTTGTGATCTTGAGTCCTAGATCACGAGAGATTTTTGTCAATTCTGATTCAGACTTTGACCTTAATGTTTCAATGTTAAACATAGATTGATGTTGATTTTTTTACTTTTTCTAAAGACTTAAGTTCTATAAGGAATAAGGTCAGGTGATCTTACCGTTGCAATGGTTTCGCGTAGACTGCGGCCACAAAACTACACTATTTTTGATAATTTCCAAAATTTGTTTTAGCTTTGGGCTGGAGATGTTACAAAGAGTACAGACTGTTTTCATATTGTTTGCTGTGTTGCTTATGGTTCCGTTGGTTCGCATGCCGGGAGGTGATAGTCTAGGTGTGGGGTGGATTCCTTTTGCTGTCAGGGTATTGAGTGTTGTTTCGGGGTTGTTGGGTACCTTTAGTATTTTTTTCTTTAAAAGGAGATCGGTTCAGCTTTTGCTCAATGGGGGGTGTATAGCTCTGGATGCTTTATTGATTGCATTACTGGTTTACGGATTACAAAATTTACCCGGAGGAGCGAATTTTCCCGAGAAGGGTATTGAGCCTTTATTTCCGGCAGTGGCGATTATCTTTATTTTTATTGCTAATCGGTTTATACGGAAGGATGAAAGGCTTGTAAAATCTGTAGACCGGTTTCGGTGAGGATGTAATGTTTTTTTGAGTGAGACAGCCCTTTAGTTTTTTAGGGGCTTTTTTGGGTTCGGTTGTGAAGCGCATACTCTCCTTTTCTTAATGGTTTCTTTCGCATAGAAATATTTATTTTTGGGTATTAAAATTCATTTATGAATCCCATAGAGCGCATTTTTTATTTTGCAAAACCGCACCAGAAATATCTCTGGGGAAGTATGTTTTTCAATCTTTTGTATTCTGTTTTGAATATTTTTTCTATAGGGACGCTGTTGCCGTTACTGGGTGTTTTATTCGGGACGGTTAAAAAAATGGATCTCTCTGAATCTCCTTCTTGGAATGGGCATCTGGAGACCTATCCCACTTATATAAGAGATACGGTCTATTACAATATTCAATTGAGTATGGAGAATGAAGGTGCTTCAAAAGTACTTGCTATTTTATGTATTGTCACTGCGTTTGCTTTTTTTTTGAGAAATATTTTTCGGTATATGGGCGCACTTTTACTCGTCAATTACAGAATAGGTATTACAAGAGATCTTAGAACGGCAGTGTACGATAAATTTTTGGCACTTCCGGTTTCGTTTTTCTCCGAACAGAGAAAAGGAGATATGATGTCCAGAATATCAAACGATATAGGAGGGGTAGAGTCAGGAATCATGGGAAGTCTGGTGGATATCATAAATGCTCCTTTCATGATTATCAGTTCTTTGGTTACTTTGTTTATTCTCTCTCCGGGTCTTACTTTTTTTTCTCTGATTGTTTTTCCTGTTATGGGTTGGTTTATAAGCTGGATAGGGAAAAATCTCAAAAGACAAGTGGTAAAAGCGCAAGAAGAACTGGGAAGTTTGTTCTCTTTGGTAGACGAAACGCTTCGGTCTTCCAAGATTATCAAAATCTTTAATGCGGATAAAATTCTTAGGGAGAAATTTTTGTATACCACAGACAAATGGCAGAAGCACAGTATATCTATGGCCAAAAGAAAAGAGCTCGCCTCTCCCATCAGCGAGTTTTTGGGGTCTGTAACATTGCTTTCCATTACGTGGTATGCGGGGATACAGATTTTGGAACACCAGTCTATGCAACCCGAGACTTTTCTGGTTTTCATTGCACTTTTTTATCAAATTTTAGATCCCGCAAAAAAACTCTCTAATGCGTTTTCTTCAATTCAGGGAGGGATGGCAAATCTGGGTCGTGTAACAGAAATTCTGGATTACGATCTCAAAGTTACCGAGACAGAAAGTCCAAAATCCATAAAGAGTTTAGAGGAAGGAGTAGAGTTCAAGAATGTGGGTTTTTTTTACGAAAAAGGGCGGGAAATCCTCAAAGATTTCAGCCTTAGACTTCCTAAGGGAAAAACAGTTGCTCTTGTGGGGCAATCCGGAAGTGGAAAGTCTACCATAGCTAATCTTTTGGCCAGGTTTTATGATGTTACAAAAGGAGAAATATTGATAGATGGAACGGATATACGTGATTTAAAACTTAGAGACTACAGAGCGCTTTTGGGCATGGTAACACAGGAGTCTGTTCTTTTTAACGACACCATCTACCAGAATATTTTAATGGGGAATCCTGAGGCGACCGAAGAAATGGTAATACAGGCGTCAGAAATGGCCAATGCCAGGGGGTTTATAGAGCTTTCCAGCGAGGGGTTTAATACGGAAATAGGGGATGAGGGGAATAAACTTTCCGGGGGGCAAAAACAAAGAATTTCCATCGCAAGAGCGATTTTAAAAAACCCTCCGATCATGATTTTGGACGAAGCGACTTCCGCTTTGGACTCTGAATCCGAAAAAATGGTACAGGAGGCGCTGGAAAATATGATGAAGAACAGGACTTCACTGATTATTGCACACCGGCTGTCTACCATTAAAAAAGCAGATCACATAGTGGTGATGGAAAAAGGGAGAATTGTAGAAGAGGGCTCTCACGACGAGTTGTACAAAAAAAATGGGACGTACAGAAAACTTATAGATTTACAAAATTTTGATATGTAAAAAACTTATTGAAGTTTTGCAATGATGTTTATCCCTCCTTTTGTTAATTCTCCTATTTTACAGGTTACCTGGGTGCCAAGAGGTAAGAAGACGTCCATCCGAGATCCAAATTTTATAAAACCCATCTCGTGTCCCGCTTTCGCCTCATCCCCCCTTTTGCTGTAGTACACAATTCGTCTTGCGATATACCCTGCAATCTGCCTGAAAACTACTTTGTGCCTGTCCTGAGTCTCTACAGCCAGGGTAGATCTTTCGTTTTCTGTAGAGGACTTTTCATGCCAGGCGACCAGGTATTTTCCCGGATGATATTTTTCATAGATTACTTTTCCTGTAACGGGATACCGGCAGATATGTACATTAAGTGGAGACATAAAAATTGAAATTTGTATCACTTTTTTATTGAGAAACTCAGTTTCTTCCACCTCTTTTATCATGACCACTTTTCCATCTACCGGCGCAATTACCTCTTTGGTATAGGAACCTATCTTTCTTACGGGTACCCTAAAGAACCAGAGAATGAACCCGTAGACAATAACCAGGGGCAACACGACAAGAAAAGCCCAGCCTTTAAGTAAAAAGAAAGCAAGAATACTAATAGAGATCAACGTAAGACCCGCTATGATGAGCGTGGATTTCCCTTCTCTGTGTAGTTTCATAATTCGTAAGATTAAAATTTATGATAATCTGTCCAGCATAAAATACAGGTATATCACCGGACTGCAGATGATAAAGCTGTCCAGACGATCTAATACCCCACCGTGACCCGGAATAAGACTTCCGCTGTCTTTTACTCCAAAATTTCTTTTGAGTTGACTCTCAACCAAGTCCCCCAATGGCCCAAAAATAGTTACAAGTATGCCGACTATTATCCAATTTCCTTTAAGTTCAGGGAAATTTTTATTTATAAAATAGGATAATAGAAGTGTTGAAAAAAAGCTGCCTAAAAAACCTTCCCATGTTTTTTTGGGAGATATTTTTGGCGCAATTTTGTGTTTCCCGAAAAGGCGGCCAAAGACGAAGGCGAATGTATCACTGCTCCATATCAGGACAAAGAGAAAAAAGGCTTCTAACGAGAAAGCTTGGCTATAGCTAAAAGAGGGAATACCCAAGGCAAAACCATAAGTGAGGGATGCATAGATTACGGTAAATATGAGTTTTCCGTTTTCTGTATAGAGCTCGGTTCTAAACTTAAAAAGTGTGATAATGGCAATAAGGACAAGTGATAAGCCCAATATTTCTGAGAGATTGATTCTGAAAGAAAAACCATGGTTAAAATATTTCACAGAATAGCGATACAGCACTGCGCCCGCCATTATAAAAACGAGATATTTTGCCCATCCGTTACCAAACTTCATAATGGAAATACACTCTTTGATACTCAGAAGAGAGAGGCTTATAATGAGTAAGTAATAGAGATAATATTGAGAAATATCCAGCCCGATACTTTTCAAGAGCAGGCTGCCTGCAGGATGTGTTGCAAAAACGATTACCGCTGCATAGAGAAGACCGAAAATAAGTCTTTGTACAAGATGATTTTTCAAGGTATTTATTGTTAATCTTCTATAAGTAGTAAAAAAAGTTTTGTATGGTCTTTTTTTATGTTCTCTATTTTTTCTCTTTCGCCCCCTATAGAGGTGATGTTTTTGAGAGATCCTTTATTTTTTACTTTAGACATGGCGCTGTTGAGGTTAGAGACAATCTGAGATACATGAGCCATAATAATTACTCTCGGCGGAAGCTTTGAGACATGGTATTGTAAGATGTTATTATGAGAAAGCATGATTCTGCCGTCATATGCAATAAGGTATTCACAACTTATGAATGCGGTATCCTTTGAGGAGTCTAGTATTTCTGATTGAGAAACATTGAGGACAGACAAAAAATTCTTAAGGTCTTCGTCAAAACAAAAAACAGAGTTTACTTGCTCTATTTCTACGATCTTCCGGAGTATCTGCAGAGCTTCGGATTCATCTGAGCAATAGTTGAAAAATCCCCCAGAATGGGTAAAAAGCTTCGCAAACTTGTAGTCAAGATCGGCATGCCTGAGTTGCTCCCCGAGCTCCAGAATCCCCATGCTCTGTTCTTGTTGGTTTAAAAACCTGTTTACTATTTTCCTTATAAAGCCCAAGATAAAATATCTACCATCGACGGAATGACAAAAGTAAAAAAAAATAGTATGCTATTGAGGAGAAGGCATAAAAAAATCCCTGAAAAGAAATGTTTTCAGGGAATAGAGCGTTAATTATTGTAATTTTATTCTTACTCCGGCATTTTTTCTTCTTTTTCTTCGGCTTCTCTTTCAGCTTCATTTTTCTCTCTTTCAGCCAAAGTGTTCTTAAAAGGTTGCTCCGTAAGCTCCGGATCCCAAGCTCTCTTGCCAAAAATCTCTTCTAATGATTCTCTGAAGATTACTTCTTTTTCCAGTAAAACATTAGCCAGAGTATCAAGCTTATCCCTGTTCTCTCTTAAGATGGAAACCGCTCGTCTATATTCTTTTTCTATGATAGCGCTAATTTCCTGGTCTATTTTTTTTGCCGTTTCCTCAGAATAAGGTTTGCTGAAGTTGTATTCAGATTGTCCGGTACTGTCGTAGTAGGAAATATTTCCCACATTTTCGCTCAGACCGTAGATGGTAACCATTGCCTGTACTTTTTTGGTTACCTTTTCCAAGTCAGAAAGCGCCCCCGTGGAGATGGTTCCAAAGACGACCTCTTCTGCTGCTCGCCCTCCTAAAGTGGCACAGATTTCATCCAGCATTTGCTCGGTAGTGGTTAAGGTTCTTTCTTCAGGCACATACCAGGCAGCTCCTAAGGAGGAGCCTCTGGGTACAATGGTCACCTTAAGCAAAGGCGCTGCATGCTCCACTAGCCAGGATACGGTGGCATGTCCCGCTTCATGAAAGGCAACTCTTTTTCTCTCGGATGGCTTTATCGCTCTGTTTTTTTTCTCCAGTCCCCCGATAATCCTGTCTACGGCATCCAGAAAATCTTGTTTTGAAACCGCGTCGTGGTTATTTCTGGCGGCAATAAGTGCAGCTTCGTTACAAACATTGGCAATATCTGCACCGCTGAATCCGGGGGTTTGTTTAGCCAGAAAGTCCTTGTCTACCGATATATCCAGTTTTATTTTTTTTAGATGTACCTCAAAGATTTCCTTTCTTTCATGAAGTTCGGGGAGGTCTACATGAACAGAACGATCAAACCTCCCCGCTCTTAAAAGTGCTTTGTCCAAAATGTCCGCTCTGTTGGTGGCCGCCATTACAATGACATTGGTATCTGTACCGAAGCCATCCATCTCTGTAAGTAGTTGATTTAGAGTGTTTTCTCTTTCATCATTCCCTCCAGTAATATTTTTTCCTCCCCTCGCTCTCCCTATTGCATCGATCTCATCAATGAAGATAATTGCAGGGGATTTTGCTTTTGCTTGCGCGAATAAATCCCTCACCCGGGAAGCCCCTACCCCTACAAACATCTCAACAAAATCCGAGCCGGACAAAGAGAAAAAAGGAACCTTTGCCTCTCCGGCCACCGCTTTGGCGAGTAGGGTTTTTCCCGTTCCCGGAGGTCCTACCAAAAGAACGCCTTTGGGTATCTTTCCGCCCAGCTTGGTATATTTCTCTGAATTTTTAAGAAAATCTACTACTTCCTGTACCTCCTCTTTAGCTCCTTCCAGACCCGCCACATCTTTGAACGTTACAGGAACTTTGTCTTTCTCATCAAATAGCTTTGCCCTTGATTTTCCGATGGAAAAAATCTGACCCCCCGGACCTCCCATTTTTCTGAAGAGAAAAAAATAAAACAACCCCAAAACCACTACCCATATCAGGGCAGAAACGAGCATTTCGGAAAATGGATTTTTCCCTAAAGTAAAATCCATTTTGGCCCGAATGTTGGGATTTTGGGTCTTAAGCTGATTAAATCTTTCTTGGAAATACTTCAGATCCCCATAGGTAAAGGTATAATCAGGAGAAGGTTTTACGTTAAATTCTGCCAGAGGGTTTTTGGCAGATTTCGCTCCTTTTATTTCTCTTTTGGCTTCTGGGGTTAAAAATACCTCTGCTTTATCAATGTCTTTGTATACCAAAACTTCTCTTACTTTCCCTTTCCTTACCAGTTCATAAAAATCTCCCTCTCCTATAATTTTGGAGTCTGAAGAGCCAAAAAAAGGCTGTACGAAAAAAAATAATAATGCGATGATAGCGACGGGAAAAAACCAATTAAATCCTTTGTTGTTCATTTTTTTGTAATCTTTCTTCTAAAGCTAGCTAAGCTTTGCTTTTTTTATATTTATATATTTATATTCTAGCCTCCTATACATGTGACTTTTGCATCCCCCCAGAGTTCTTCTATTTCATAGTACTCTCTGATTTCTTTTTGAAAGATATGTACCACTACCGTCACATAGTCAACCACTATCCAAAGCGCATTCTCAGCCCCTTCTACATGCCACGGGCGATCATTGAGATCCGCCCGCACCCTTTCCTCTATACTCCCGGCGATGGCAGAAACCTGAGTGTTTGAGTTTCCGCTACATATGATAAAGGTACTTGCTACTGCATTTTCTATCTCTGACAGATCTAAAATCTTTATGTCTTCGCCTTTGATGTCTCGTATGGCCTCGACAATCTTGTCCACCAGCCTCTCTTTATTTGTATCTTTGTTCACTTACAAAATATAAAATGCTCTGTTTTTGCAAATTTATTGTTTTTCATTTACTTTGTGGTCAATAGATTTTTCGTCACAAGTTTTAATTTTCCCGTAGTGTATTGAATTTAATTAGCTACCTCTTATTTTATTAAAGTGATTCCCCTTCATTATGTCTCAGAATGTGAGTCCACCAACGACGATGTTTTAGGATTTCTAGAACCCCGCAACCCCAGTGCGGCACTGTACTGTTTCTGTCAAACTCGTGCACGAGGGCAATATGGAAACGTTTGGTATACTCCTAAAAACGAAAATATCGCCTATAGCTTGGCACTTGAGGAATCCCTTATTGATGCTTCCCACTTGTCCTCGTTCAATTTTTATACCGCAATACTTATCAGAAAATTTATAGCCAAAATGGCTGAAAGGCGGGTCTGGATAAAATGGCCTAATGATATTATTCTCAACAATAAAAAAATAGCAGGAATTCTCATAGAACAAGCGAAGACCGATTTTGGAAAATTTTATGTACTGGGTGTTGGGGTCAACGTTTTACAAAAAACATTTGGAAGCCTTAGTAAAGCCAGTTCTTTGTCTGTTGAGTGTGGAAAAAAATTTGATCTTCATGATTTCTCAAAAAAACTTCATGGGTTCTTGTCTTCTTACATAACAAAAATACCTTCCGTCGGGGAGTTGTTAGATCTCTATCACCGGTTTCTTTATAAAAAAGATCAAGTTTCTGTTTTTTTGTGGCAGGGACAACCTTGCAATGGGATCATAAAAAAAGTTGATACTGAAGGCTTTTTGTGGATTGAGATGGAGGACGGAAAGAAATATAAGTTTTTTCATAAAGAAATAGAAATGACCTACTGAACAGCCCTTTTGTAGTACAGATATAAGGCAATGGGTGCAAAAATAAAGTTGGGCAGCCACATGCAGATAAAGGGGGATAGGACATGATTTTCCGACACTACTTTTAGGGCTTCAAAAGAAAAAACAAATACAAAAGCAAGGGCAATGCCTATGGCAATATTAGTCCCGATGCCTCCTCGCTTTTTTTCTGAGGAAAGAGAAAGAGCCAAAGCGGTAAGTATAATAATGGATATAGGCATGGACGTTCTTTGATACAACTCGTTGTAAAAAGCATTAAGGTTGCCGTTTCCTTTTATTTTTTGTTGTTTGATAAATGATAGTAGTTCTATTGTGTTATTGCTCTGTCCCAAAACCTCGCTGGGAAATATTTCTTGGGGGGGGGAACCGAAGTTGATTTTCAAGGTATCTCCGTTAGAGAGTTTTTCTGTTCCGTTTGGTAAGATGTTTTTTTCTAGATAAAAACACAGAACAAAGAGTTTTTTTTTCTCGTCCCACCGTATTTCGTTAGCGATAATTTGTTTTTTCAGTTTTCTTGACTCGTCAAATTTTTGGTAGACCAAATCATTGCCTTCATTTTTCTTTCTATTGTAGTTATTGACGAAGATATATTCGTTTTTGGAGAGGTTGGTAGCGATTTTTACATCGCCTAAAATTTTTTCTCTATCGGTGCTATTCATGGTGTAGGGCTCTAATTTTAACTTTTGCCTATTGGCCCATGGAAGTATAAAGTGATTGAGCCCCAAAGCGAACGATGCAATAATAATTGCCGCGAGAAAATAGGGCTTTGCAAAACGATGAAAACTCACTCCACTACTTACGATGGAGACAATTTCTGTGTTGTTGGCCATTTTTGAGGTAAAAAGGATAACGGAAATAAAGACCAAAATAGACATAAAAGTCATGATCAGGTACAGTGCCCAATACGGATAGTAATTTAGGAGGAAATAGCTTATCTTGAATCCGTTGCTCTCTATTCTGGGAGATTTTTGTTGTACGTCTACGATAACTACCACAACAGAAAGAAATACCAGCATGAAGCCCAGTGTAGCAAACAGTTTTCCAAGAATATATCGGTCTATAATCTTCATTTCATAGTCTCTTTTTTAAGTTGGGTATTACCGAGTTTTTCCATGCATAAAAATTCCCCTGCAGGATATGTTTTCTTGCAGTTTGTACAAGATCCAGATAAAAAGCCAGATTATGGAGAGAAGCAATTTGTTTCCCCAGGTATTCTCTTGCAGAAAAAAGATGCCTGACGTAGGCTTTTGAATATTCTTGATCTACATAGCTTGTCCCAAACTCGTCCAGTGCAGAAAAGTCTTTTTTCCATTTTTCGTTTTTTATGTTTATCACTCCGTTCCAGGTGAAGAGCATCCCATTTCTCGCATTTCGGGTGGGCATCACACAGTCCATCATGTCTACACCCAGACTTATGCTCTCCAGGATATTCCAGGGAGTACCCACGCCCATAAGATATCTTGGTTTGTGAAAGGGAAGAATGTCCGTAACTTCATGGGTAATGCGGTACATTTCTTCTTCGGGTTCCCCTACGGAAAGACCCCCTATGGCATTTCCTTCTGCATTTTGTTCGGAAATGAAAAGGGCGGATTCTCTTCTCAACTCCGAGTAGGTAGATCCCTGAACTATTGGGAAAAATATCTGTTTATGTCCATATATTTCCGGGTTATCTTCGCACCATTTTATACACCTTTTTAGCCATCTGTGGGTCATTTCCATGGATTCCTTGGCTTTTTTATAGGGGCAAGGGAAGGGGGTGCATTCGTCAAAGGACATAAAAATATCTCCCCCTATTTGTCGTTGTATTTCCATAGATTTTTCGGGAGAAATAAAATGTAACCCCCCATCCAGGTGAGACTTAAATTGTACCCCCTCTTCGGCTAATTTTCTGCTTTCGGACAAAGAAAAAACCTGATATCCTCCAGAATCTGTAAGGATGGGACGATCCCAGTTCATAAATTTATGCAACCCTCCAGCTTCTTGTATTACGTCCATTTTCGGTCTCAGATAGAGATGATAGGTGTTGCCTAAAATTATCTGTGCTTTGATATCCTCTCTAAGCTCTCTTTGCTGGATCGTTTTTACGGACGCTACTGTGCCCACCGGCATAAAAATAGGTGTTTCTATCTCCCCATGGTCTGTAAAGAGTTGTCCTGCTCTGGCTTTTCCGGCAGAGGGCGTTTTGATTTCGAAAAATGTATTTCTAGCCTTCATCGGGCGATATATATTTTAATTTTCAGAACTCTCCTGTAAAAAAGGGGAGTGTTTCTTTTGTTCTGTCTCTATGTAATTTGAAGCATTCGGATCCTGTTTTTTTATATTTTCCTGTGCGGTATTAAATATCTTTTCCAGCAAGTCGGGTTGGGAAGTATAATAGGCATAGCTCTCCAAAAAGTTTTTACCGCTTACGTTGTGTATTTTCAAAATATATTTTGAGCCTACTTCCAGATCTCCTTCTGCGTTTATAATGCCTAACTGGTCATTAATCGCAAAATCTGCTATCATAGACGCCATTTTGTCTTCCGGAATCAAATGCCGAGGCTTCTCCAAAGGAGGCTTGGAGCAAGAAAAGGCAGTACACAAGCCCAAGATCAAACAAAAACATAAATTTTTCACGTTTTTCGGCGTTTTGATAATCACGTTTACGCTCTGTTTTAGCTTGTGGGGTTACAGGGTTTTGACCAAAGATTTCCAGCGCAGTTGTAGAATACCCAAAACGGCTTCTCCTATTATTTTTCCACTCATTTTACTCTCTCCTCTTTCTCTGTTGGTGAAGATAATAGGGACTTCTACTATTCTTAGCCCTTTTTTATAGGCTCTGTACTTTATTTCTACCTGAAATCCATAGCCTTTCAGTTTTACCTTTTCCAGGTCAAGTTGCCGAAGTGTTTCTTTTTTGAAACATACAAAACCTGCCGTGGCATCGTGAACAGAGAGCCCTAATACGAGTTGTACATATTTTGAGGCCAAAAAAGAAAGGAGTACCCTCCCCATGGGCCAGTTTACTACATTTACCCCGTTTACGTACCTGGAGCCCACACTCATATCTGCATTTTTACAATGTTCAAAGAGTAGATTCAGGTCGCTCGGCGAATGAGAAAAATCGGCGTCCATTTCAAAAACATAATCGTAGTTTCTCTCCATCGCCCAACGAAAACCGTCCAAGTAGGCCTTCCCCAGCCCTTCCTTTGACGGCCTTACAAGTAAAAAGAGTTGTCCAAAAAATTTCTCCTGTAATTTATTTACGAGAATAGCCGTTCCGTCGGGGGAAGAATCGTCCACGATAAGAATATGATATCCCTGCTCCAAGGAAAACACGGTCTCTATAATCTGTACGACATTTTCTTTTTCGTTGTAGGTGGGGATGATCACTAGTTTCTCCATGTTCTTTACCGAATGCCAAAGATAATCTATTTCTCGTCATGGCGTTTCTTTTCAGAAGTTTGTTTTACTTTTGCAGAAAACGCTTGCTTTTGGTTAGGGAGGTACAGAATAATGATGGAATTACTCTTGGTATGCTGACTAGCGTGTTCTTTCTTGTAATGACATTGCGATATGTAAAAAGACAGCGAAGCCCAAGAGAATTTCTACAGCAAGAGTACGAAAGTTCAGTGTGTATTTTTTCTTCTAATTTTTATATTTTCCTGGCTTTTTCCATTCAGTTTTCGTTGCTTCTATCTGCTTACGCTTCCCGGTTTCTTTTCTTGCTCGAGCAGTATGGGTATTCCTTTCAAAATAAATTTTTTCCTGTTTTTATTGCTTTCTCCGGTTTTTCTGTATTAAGATTTTTACTAAGTTATTTCTTCTACGTTTGCATAGGGGAAAAAGAATCTTTTCTAAGGCTCTTGTTTTTGTCCACAAAAATTTATTTTGTCCTTACCCATGTACTTTTGGTTATTGTTTTTATGAATTATTATACCTCTTTTGATCAGACAATCCTAAAAAATATTTTTTTCCTGGTAGAATTTTCGGGCTTTATCATAAAACTCCTCATTTATTTTTATTCTAAAGAGCGGGTGCTTCCGGAAAAGTGGTATTGTAAAATTTTGTACATTTGCACCTTCCAAATCAGCACTGCATACGCTAAGTGGAGTTTTTTAATCATTATTTAGTATGAAAATAAAGTCTATTTTGGTGTCTCAGCCAGCACCTAGAGAATCTTCTCCTTATATGGAGATAGCAAAAAAAGAAAAAATAAAGATAGACTTTCGCCCGTTCATACATGTAGAGGGATTAGATGTCAAAGATTTACGGGCGCAAAAGATAGACCTAGCTCGGTTCACGGGCATTATATTTACCAGCAAAAATGCTGTAGACCATTATTTCCGCCTTTGCGAAGAGATGAGGTACAGTGTTCCAGATACAATGAGATACGTATGTCAGTCAGAGGCGATTGCAAATTATTTGCAAAAGCATATTGTGTACAGAAAAAGAAAAATCAGTTTTGGAGAAAAAACATTCTCCAATCTTGTTCCTATTTTCAAGAAACTTCCTAACGAAAAGTTTTTGCTCCCTTCCTCGGATGTTTTAAGTCCACAAGTGACGAAGATCTTGGATGAGGCTCAGGTGGACTGGACAAGAGCAATCATGTACAAGACCGTGTATTCCGATCTTTCTGATATCAAGGTCAAAGACTATGACATGCTTGTATTTTTCAGCCCTCACGGCATAAAGTCCCTGAGGCAAAATTTTGAAAATTTTAATCAGGGAGATGTCAGGATTGCTGTATTTGGCAACACAACTCAGAAGGCGGCAGAAGAGGCGGGCCTTAGGGTAGATATTGTAGCACCCAGCAAGGAAGTACCCTCTATGACCATGGCGGTGGAACGTTATATTAAACAATATTCCAAGTAAGATTTTTATTGGGCTGTTCATTGGTTTATTATACTTTTTTGGAACATGATTTTTAAAATTCGAGTGGTTTTAGACGCCCAGGAAGATGTTTTTCGGGATATTGCTATTCACTCCAGACAAACGTTGTATGACCTTCACACAGAGATTAAAGACTCTTTTGGTTTACAGGGAGAAGAACTTTCTGCCTTTCATCTCTTGACTCCAGAGGGAGAAATTTCCAGATCCGTCAGCTTGGAAGACTTGAGTGATCATGGAGGAGGAGAGACGTTTGAGAAGGTATATATAGAGGAGTTTTTTAATCTGGAAGGAGACAAAGCTCAGTTTCAGTATGGTTTTATAGAGCTGTGGGAGTTTTTTTGTGAATATATATCCGCTAAAGAAGAGCACGAGGATGTCTTGCTTCCGACAACGGTCTTTCGGTTTGGAGAATTGCCTAGCGATCCGCCAACAAAAAACCCTGGTTTTTTCGGGGAACAAGGTCCTTTACTTTATGAGGGAGATTTGGGTATAGACCAAGGATTCGACGAGTTTTCTTCGTACGGAGAAGAGGATTGTGAAGAAGATTTTTAGAAAAACAGAGTAGTTTAAAGCATCCCAAGTTCAAATTTTGCTTCCTCGCTCATCATATCTTTGCTCCAGCTGGGTTCAAAAGTAAGTTCTAGCTCTACTTCTTTTACCTGGTCCAGTCCGGATATTTTTTCTTTAACCTCTGCAGGAAGTGATTCCGCTACAGGACAGTTGGGAGAGGTGAGGGTCATGGTAACTTTTACGCTCCCTTCGTCAGATATTTGCACGTCGTAAACCAGCCCCAGCTCGTAGATGTCCACAGGAATTTCCGGATCGTATATCGTTTTGAGCGTTTGTATAATTTTATCCCCCAGTTCTACTATTTGGCTGTCTGTGTATGTCACCATCCCCCGCAAAATTAATTAAAATTTATTTTTGATCTCATTTGTACAACGGATTCAGAAACTCTTCTTGTCTTAACCTTCTAAAAACGTTGGCCAAAGTCAGGACATCTTTTTCACAATATTTCACGATTTTTTCCAAATCCCGTTCTTTGTAGTAGACGGAGGATACGAGAGAGCCGTCTATATCTTCTTTTGGAGAGGGGACTCCTAAAATGTAAGCCAGTAGATCCAGAGAGACAAAACTTTTATAATCCCCAAATTTCCATAGCTCCATCGTATCCAAGTGGGGAACTTCCCAGGGCTTTTTTCCATATAATTGAAACGGTTGTGGAGGTCTCATTCCATTGATTAGAAACCGTCTGCTGATCCAGGGAAAATCAAACTCCTTTCCGTTGTGTGCACATAAAATAACATTCTTTAAACAGGGCTTATTGAATATCTCTCCAAACTCTCTGAGAAGAACTTCTTCATTTTCGTGATAAAAAGTTTTGATTCTAAGCGAATTATTATTAACCGTTTTCCCCACAGAGATGCAGATAATTTTACCAAACTCTGCCATAATCCCACCACGTTCCAGATAAAAATCTTTTGCCTCTGTGTCTTCTCCCCTTTGTCTGAACGTTTTTTTGTCCCAAAGCGCCTGCTCTTTGGGAGACAGGTTTTCCCAACATTCTTTCTGTGCGACCGTTTCTATGTCCAGGAAGAGAACTCTTTCTATGGGAATGTGCTCGATCATGGAATTTTCATTTAGCCTGTGTAATATTGTTACTGTAATGTTGTTTTTGTATACAAAACGAGAAGCTAGTGCAGAGCGGCATTTTCACTTCAAAATCCTTCAGGTTTAAATTCCCTTTTCTGCATTTTGGACGACTGAACGCAGGGATGGCTGTTCCTATAACAAAACCTGATTTATCAACATTTGACCGGAAAATTTCTGTCCGGCGCATTATCTTTCCTTTTTCTGTTTTTTTTCTTTTATAAAAGGATATTTTTCCTGCATATCTTCCAAAATCTTCGGATCAAGCTTAAGAGCAATTTCTAACGCCCGGCTTCCGTCCTCTTCATTTTTCATGCTGAAATAAGAATTGCTCAGTTGATAAAACAGTTCGGCTCTGTTGTGGGTCTTTATTGCTTCTGTCAAGACTTCTATGGCCTTATGAAACTTTCCCAAAATAATGAGTACCTCTGCATAGACATACCAGTTGTAAAATCTTTCTGACTCGTCCCTCACCAGTTTTTCGAGGTATGGGAGACTTTCTTCATAACTACCACTTTCTACATACAAATAAACAAGACGCTTATGGTATTCTAGGCTGCCGATATTGAGTTCCGTCGCTTCTTTGGCATAGCACAAAGCTTCTTTCGTGTTTCCTACAGATTCATAAATACGAGAAAGCTCCATCATGGAGAGATAAAACTGAGGATCCTCCCGCAGGGATTTCTGAAAACCGGAGATGGCATTGGCAGAGTCACCGAGTTCTTTGTAGCAAAGCCCTATTTTATAGAAGGTAAAGGCTTTAGTTTGTTCTAGGGGTAGCATTGCCTTATACGTTTCTATTGCTTTTTTCCAGTCTTTTAAAGCTTCGTAGGCAAAAGCTTTGTTAGAATACGCTCCGGTTGCTGAGTCATTTATTGCCAAAAGGTAATCAAATCCTTTGATGGCCTCTCTGTAATCCTTTTGATTGAAAAAAAATTGTCCGTACTCAAACCAGGCCGTCTCCGAAAAAGGAAACTGATCCAGATAAGAATTAAGAAATTCTATTGCCTTTTTCTTCTTTTTTGTCAGACTATAGCAAGATACGATTTTCTCTATTGCATATTCGTCATTGGGATCCACTTTCAAGGCTTCTTTATAATGTTTAATTGCAGAAAAAGGATCTTCAAGGTTCAGATATTCATCTGCGATAAAATTGTGCAAAAAATTCTTTTCTTCTCCCAGATCCAGTGCCTTTTTGCAATACCCAATCGCCCTTTTCGAATGTCCGAGATTTGAATAATATCTTGCACAACAGATCAGGAAATCGGTATCCTCCAAAGAAGAGAGGTGCAGCTCCTCTATAATAGATTTGGCTTCACTGTACTGCTCCAACTCCAGAAGAACCTCAAGCTTTTTGGTCTTTATCTCCAAAGACCCCGGGTGGAGTTTCTGACCATAGTTCACCGCGAGTTCTGCATAAGCAATGTCTCCTATCTCCAGATAATGAATTGTGATGGCTTCCAGGGATTCTGTTTCAAAATAGAATTCCTCATGATTTTCAATCATTTCTTCAAATCGCCTGATGAGTTCATTTTCAAAAAAATCTTCCAAATTTTATTTTTTTATTCCGATATAATCCAACGTAAAAGGACAGTACACCACCTACCTGAAAAGGTTTATGCCGGTATTAATCCTGTTCTAAGACCGTGCCAAACCTTTTATTTTCTCTATCATCTTGTGGGCAATATTGTCTGCCTCTTCTTGTGAGCCTGCCTCCGTGTAGATCCTTATAATAGGCTCTGTATTGGATTTTCTAAGATGAATCCAGTGATCAGAATAATCAACTTTCAGCCCATCTGTTGTGGTGAGGTTTTCATTTTGGTATTCTCTTTCAAGCCTTTCAAGAATAAGGTCTGCATTGATATTTGGGGTAAGCTCTACCTTCTTTTTTCCCATAAAGTATTTTGGATAGGAGTTCTTTAACTGTGATGCAGTCTTTCCTTCTTCGGCTAAAAATGTTAAGAAAAGCGCAATTCCTACCAAAGCATCCCGACCATAATGAAGTGCGGGGTAGATGATACCGCCATTTCCTTCGCCTCCTATCAGTGCTTTTTTTTCTTTCATTAATGTTACCACATTTGCCTCACCCACGGCACTGGCAAAATATTCTGATCCCAATCGAATGGCTACCTCCCGTAAAGCCCTGCTGGAGGAAAGGTTGGACACGACAACTCCTTTTTCCTTTCTTAGAAGATAATCTGAAATGGCGACCAACGTATACTCTTCCCCCCATATTTCTCCGTTTTCGTCTATTATGGATAGTCTGTCCACGTCTGGATCTACCACAATCCCAAAATCTGCCTTTTCTTCTTTCACCTTCCCGCAAATATCAGTAAGATGTTCCTTGAGTGGCTCGGGATTATGAGGAAAATCGCCCGTGGGAGAACAGTATAGCGGGATGAACTCACAATGTAACTTCTTCAATAAAGCGGGAACAGCAATTCCACCGGTAGAATTTACTGCATCTATAACGACCTTAAATTTTTTATGTTTTACTTTTTCTACAGAGACCCTAGGCAAATTCAGTATTTTCTCAATATGTATTGCAATGGCATTCTTTCTCTCCTCATAGCTTCCTAGTTTGTCTACTTTAGCGTAAAAAAAAGATTCTTTATCTGCAATCTGTAAAATTTCCTTTCCTTCTTTTTCGCTAATGAATTCTCCTTTTTCGTTAAGGAGTTTAAGTGCATTCCATTCTTTTGGATTATGGGAAGCTGTGATTATAATGCCTCCGTCCGCCTTTAGCTCCGGCACCATAACCTCTACGGTGGGGGTGGTAGAGAGTCCCAGGTCTATCACATGAATACCTAAGCCTTGTAAGGAAGAAGAGATGAGTTGGGATACCATATGACCGGAGATTCTGGCATCTCTTCCCAGCACAACCTTAAGCTCTTTCCTATCCCTTATGTTCTGAAGCCAGAATCCATATCCCGAGGCAAATCTTACCACATCAAGAGGCGTAAGATTATCCCCCACTTTGCCTCCGATGGTACCTCGGATACCTGAAATGCTTTTTATGAGTGTCATGCTTAGGTAAGTTTATAAGGGGTTTGTGATTTTTGTATTCCTACAAAATTACAAAGATTTTGTGGAAAGGGTATGTCACATAGATATTATTGTTGGCAGAAATATGTTTAGGAACACCTGCAGTTTTTGCCACAAGACGATTTTTTTTTGCCTGATCCGGACGCGAATTTTTTTTTAAAGAATCTAAAAAAATAAATACAAGCAGCTAAAAAAGCAAAAGCTATAATGAAGTACTGAAGATAAAGTTCCATTATCTGAATATTTGGAAAGCCAAAAACGATATTATATAGGCTAAAGTAGACATACCGACCCCCTGTATGACCGTCCATTTTAAGGAAAGGGTCTCCTTGTAAACCACGATTATGGTGGAAGCACACTGCATAGCAAAAGCGTAAAACAGGAGTATAGAAATACCTGTAGCAAAACTATAGAGCTTTTCCCCATTGGGTTTTGTTTCTCTCTGCATTTTTTCTATCATTCTTTCTTCTTTATCGCCATTTTCTAGCCGATAGAGTGTAGACATGGTTCCTACAAAAACCTCTCTTGCCGCAAAACTTGTAAGAATGCCTACGCCTATTTTCCAGTCATATCCCAAAGGACGTATGGCGGGTTCAATGTATTTTCCGGCTCTGGCCAGATAAGAATTTTCCAGGCTTACATCTTTTGAAGGAAGAGACTGGTTTTCTTGTGCCGGACCAAAATAACTAAAAGCCCAAATGATGATACTTACAAAAAATATAATCCTGCCTGCCCCACCGATAAAACTCAAAACTTTGCCCCATGCAAGTCCTAAATTTTTCTTAAACATGGGTTTTTTATAGGTGGGCATATCCATTACCAGATAAGAATTTTCCCTCGGCTTTATCGTCCTATGTAACAAAACAGAAAAAAACAAAGCAGAAAAAAACCCCAAGAAGTACATAAAAAGTAGTACCGTGGCTCCATAACTGATCCAGCCCATGAAATATTGATCTGGGATAATGAGCGTTATTATAACGCTGTAAATAGGCAGTCTTGCAGAGCACGTCATAAATGGTGTTACCAATATAGTGATGAGGCGTTCTTTGTGGCTTTCTATGTTTCTGGTGGATAAGATAGCGGGAATGGCACAAGCCGTAGCGGATACGAGAGGGATGATGCTTTTTCCGTTAAGCCCAAAGGGTCTTAGAAAACGGTCCGTCAAAAATACTATTCTTGCCATATAGCCAGAGTCCTCTAATAGATAGAGGGCATAAAGCAGGATCCCAATTTGAGGGGCAAATGCCATGATGCCGCCTATTCCGGGTATGATTCCTTTGCTTATAAGAGAGTTTACAGGACCGGGAGGTAGATGTTTTTCCGTGAATGAGGAAAGATAAAAAAAAAGATCTTCTATGGCCTCCTTAGGGAAGGATGATATAAAAAATACCAATTGAAAGACCGTAAGCAGCACCAGTAAAAAAATAGTATATCCCCATATTTTGTGAACCAAAATCTGATCTATTTTTTCTGTAATATGGTTTTTTTGTTTGTTTTTTTCTGAGATGATATCGGCTAGGAGGTTGTCTATTTTTTTGTACCTCCGTATGGTTTCCTGGGTTTGAAGTCTTTTTTCTGTTTGAAGTCTGTCGCAAAAATCTTCTGGATTTTTTTTTGTAGATCCCGCAAAATACTTGGCCTTCCCCGAAGCAACTAAAAACCATTTTTCGTAGGTATTTTTGTACTTATCGGGGAAAATCAGAGCCTCTATTGCTGTTTTATATTGGGAGGGGATTTCAAAATTTTTTGTAAAACAAGAAGAAAATTCTTCCCTGAAAATGGCTTCTTTCAATTCCGTAATTCCCAAGTTTTTTTTTGCATTTGTAGAGACTACTTTGCAAGACAAAACAGAAGAGAGTTTTGAGAAATCAATTTTGATTCCTTTTCTTTCTACAAGATCTATCTGATTGATGACAATCAAGACCGGAATTTCCAAATCTTGAATTTGTTGTAATAATAAAAGTCCCCTTTTCAGGTTGAGGACCTCTAATACATAGATGACCCCATGGTAGTTTTTTTCTAAAATATAATCTGAACTGATGCGTTCATCCGCCGAGCTGGGGTAGAGACTATAGACACCGGGAAGATCGACAATTTCGAATTCTTTTCCCTGATATTTACAAATCCCTTTACTACTAGAAACTGTGACTCCCGCATAGTTTCCAGTTTTCTGTTTGGTGTTACAAAGGGCATTAAAAAGACTGGACTTTCCCACATTTGGGTTCCCCACCAAAAGATATTTTGTATACTGTGTTTCCGGCATATTTTATCTTTCCTTACTCTACAATAATGCAGGCCGCCTCTTCTTGTCTGAGTGCAATTCTACTTTTTTCTTTCCCAAACTCTACATACAGCGGACCGTTAAAAGGAGCCTGATATAGGATTTTAAATTCTGTGTTCGGGAGGAGTCCCATTTCCAGGATTTTGATAGGTAAATGCATCTCTCTCTCATCGTAGTCAATGATCCTCCCTAGCTTTCCAGGTTGGAAACAACACATTCTGTCTGAATTGATATTTTTCAACGATTCAACTTTTCTCTCGCAAAGGTAAATAATTTAAAATAGATCTAAATAAAAATAGTTTACCATACTGAAGAACAAGCAGGAGCCTTACTAACTAGTAAGACTCCTGCTTTTAAAAATTTTTCTAATGAAATTTTAATAAATTATTTAACTCACTTCTTCGACAATGTGCTGCGTGTGTCCGGTAAGCCTCTCTTTATTCTTGTCTAAACTTAGAACAATGGTATCTCCTTCGCTAAACTGTTTGTTGATGAACATTTCTGCAAGAAGATCCTCCACATACTTCTGGATGGCTCTTTTTAGTGGTCTGGCGCCATAATTTTTGTCCCATCCTCTTTCGGATATGAAGTTGAGGGCCTCATCGGAAAGTTCTATTTTGTATCCCATTTTTTCAAGCCTTTTGTAAAGTTTAGAAACTTCCAAATCCACTATTTTTTTGATGTCTTCCGGTCCCAGAGAGTTAAAAATAATAATATCATCAATCCGGTTAAGAAACTCTGGAGAAAAGGTTTTTTTTAGCGCATTTTCTATTGTACTTCTGGCTCTGGTATCTGTGCTTGACTTTTTTGCAGTAGTTCCAAAGCCTACCCCGTCTCCAAAATCTTTTATATCTCTGGTACCCACATTTGAAGTGAGGATAATAATGGTATTCCTGAAGTCTATTTTCCTGCCTAAAGAATCAGTCACATGTCCTTCGTCTAAAATCTGAAGCAAAATATTGAACACATCAGGGTGTGCCTTTTCTATTTCGTCCAGCAGCACCACGGCATAGGGTTTCTTCCTCACCGCTTCTGTGAGTTGTCCACCTTCTTCGTAGCCTATGTATCCCGGGGGAGCACCCACCAGACGGGAAAGCGCAAACTTTTCCATATATTCGCTCATGTCTATCCGTATAAGTGCTTCCTCTGAGTCAAAAAGCTCTCTGGCCATTACTTTGGCGAGTTCTGTTTTTCCTACTCCGGTAGTCCCCAGAAATATAAAGGTACCTATGGGTCTATTGGGGTCTTTCAGTCCCACCCTGTTTCTCTGGATGGCTTTTACCACTTTTTTTACTGCCTCTTGCTGACCAACGACTTTTCCGTTTAGGTTGGTGTCCATCTGTGCCAGCTTTTCCAGTTCGTTTTTCCCTACCTTTGTGATGGGAACACCGCTCATCATGGAGACTACTTCGGCAACATTTTCCTCTGTAACCACTTCTTTTTTTCCCTTTACTTCCTTGTCCCATTCTTCCTGTAACACCAAGAGCTCTCTTTGCATTCTCTCTTCTTCGTCTTTCAATTTTCTTGCTTCCAGATAGTCCTGTGCCCGTACAGCCTTTTGTTTCAGCTCTTTTATTTCCTCAATTTTCTTCTCAAAACGAATGATCTCTGTGGGGATTTTCATGTTTTTTATATACACTCTGGAACCCGCCTCATCCAGAGCATCTATCGCTTTGTCCGGGAGAAACCGATCCGTGATATAACGAGAGGTGAGATTCACACATGCTATAATCGCCTCCGGAGTATATTCCACATTATGATGATCCTCGTACTTGTCTTTTATTTGGTTTAGTATTTGTATAGACTCTTCTACAGAAGTAGGCTCAACCATTACTTTTTGAAATCTCCTTTCCAGTGCTCCGTCTTTCTCTATATATTGCCTGTACTCGTCCAGAGTGGTGGCACCAATGCACTGTATCTCTCCTCTTGCCAAAGCAGGTTTGAACATATTGGAAGCGTCTAGACTCCCTGTAGAACTCCCTGCACCCACTATGGTATGGAGCTCATCTATAAAAAGGATGACTTCTCTGTTTTTTTCCAGTTCGGTCATTATAGCCTTCATGCGCTCCTCAAACTGTCCCCTGTATTTGGTGCCTGCTACCAGACTGGCAAGATCTAGGTTGATGACCCTCTTATTATACAATATTCTTGATACTTTTTTCTGATGAATTCTAAGAGCAAGACCTTCCGCAATGGCAGACTTTCCCACCCCGGGTTCTCCTACCAAAAGAGGGTTGTTCTTTTTTCTCCTCGAGAGAATTTGAGACACTCGTTCTATTTCTTTTTCCCTGCCTATAACGGGGTCTAATTTTCCGTCTTTTGCCAGAGAAGTAAGATCCCTACCAAAGTTATCCAGTGTAGGGGTTTTTGATTTTCCTGAAGAAATACTTACCGCAGGTCTTCTCGTAGGTTCAGAGCCTCCTTTTTCTTCGTCTTCATAGGCGTTCATTTTTGGGACGGAGAGCCCGGAATTTTTCAGAAGTGTTCGATATTCTCCTGATACTTTGTCATAATCTATATCGTAAGCTTCCAGTATGACGGAGGTAGGATCCTCCCTTTTGTACAATATGCCAAGTAAAAGATGTACAGAGTTTATCTCATTACTTTTGTAGAGTCTGCATTCCAACTCAGACCTCTTTACGGCCTGATCCGCCATTTTTGTAAAAGAAATCTTAGTGATGTTCTGCTCGGTGCCGAGGGAAACATTGGTCGTACTTAATGTCTCTATCTTTCTTTTTATTTGCGTAAGATCTGCCTGAAGCTTTTGCAGAATTTCTTTTGCAGAATTTTCGGTTTTTATGATGCCCAGAAGTAAATGTTCGGTATTGAGAAATTCACTTTTTAGTCTTTTTGCGTCGCTTTTGCTTTGTTTAAATACTTTGCTCAAGCCGTCTGAAAATTTATAGTCCATAATGTCACCGCTCACGAAATAAGGCACAATGCCATGAGCGCCCTACCAAATATACAAATTGTTTACCAAAGGGAAAAGGGGACTTTATGGCAGAGAACAATTTTTATTTTTCGTTTTATTTGATTAGGTTTATGGCAGTTTTCATTTGGTCAGGTTATGGATCAGCGCATCATCAATTCTTTTGGCTACGCAGCTTCTGTTTTTATCATTTTAAGTTTTTTGGTAAGGGATGTAAATAAGATCCGGGTTATCAATCTTATCGGTTGTGTCTTTTTTGTTCTTTATGGTGTCTTCAATGGATATCTTTGGCCAGTGATTATACCCAATGCAATTCTTTGTTTTGTACAGTTATACCATATCCTTCGTAAGGATCTTAATAGATAATCCTCTCATGTGGGTGTCCGCATGTCTTTTGGTAATCTCTTTCTGGGCCGATTGAACTCAAGGAGGATAGGAGATGTTTACCCTGTTGGAGATTAATACGTACATTTGTCCTTGATTTTTTCCAAAATTATTTAATTCTTTGCGGTAATGACCATTCTGGAAAAACAAAAAAAGGTGATAGAAGATTTTGAGTATTTTGATTCCTGGGAGGAGAAGTATGAACATATCATCCACCTTGGGAAGAAGCTCAAGGCAATGCCAGAGGATAAAAAAATAGAAAAAAATCTCATAAAAGGATGTCAGTCCCGGGTATGGATTGACGCTTATTACAGGGATCACAAGATTTTTTTTGAGGCGGACTCGGATGGGATATTGCCTAGGGGTGTTGTTTCTCTTCTTATAGAAATTTTCAGTGGGCACACGCCCGAGGAAATTCTGTCCTCAGATTTCGATTTTATCCAGGAAATAGGTTTAAAAGAGTTTTTGTCTCCCTCCAGGGTGAATGGTCTTATTGCCATGACAAAACAGATCAAGTTTTATGCTCTGGCCTACCGGTTGAAATCTTGAAAACAATACTCGCTTATCGTTTTTCTGCTTTTGGGGATGTGGCTATGACTGTCCCTGTACTCAAGGAGATCCTGGCTCAGAACACGGATTGGACAATTGTCATGGTATCGCACCATGTCTATAAAGAGTTGTTTGATCATATTCCAAGATTAAGGTTTCATGCCTTAGAGCTGGATCGTTATAAAGATTTTTTATCCCTCTGGAGACTTTCCACCGATCTTCAGCGTTTGTATTCTCCCGATGCCGTTGTGGATTTGCATGACGTAATTCGCACAAAAGTGCTCTGCTTTTGTTTTAGGCTGAAAGGAGAAAAGGTGTATATTCTGCACAAGGGAAGACGTGAGAAAGAAAGGCTCGTGAACATAAGGTTCTTTCCTAAAACGCCTCTAAAGACTACTACAGAAAGGTATGCAGATGTTTTCAGGAAAATTGGGCTTTTTGTTGTTCTGTCACATAGGAGAGAGCCCAATCAAGGGGAGAAAGAAGGAATAGGTTTTGCCCCTTTTGCCAAGCATAAGGGCAAGATTTTATCTTTGGAAAAATCTTATGAGCTTGTAAAGATCTTATCTCAAGAGTATAAAATTTTTCTTTTTGGAGGGAAAGGAGAGGAAGCGAAGGTGCTTGAAGGTTGGGCTGGGCACTTTGCTAACACCGTTTGTCTTGCAGGTAAGCTCAGTTTGGGACAAGAATTGGAGAAGATTGCCTCCTTGGAGCTTATGATTTCTATGGACTCGGCCAATATGCATTTGGCTAGTCTGGTAGGAACCCGTTGTATTTCTGTCTGGGGGCAGACGCATCATTATTCGGGCTTTTTGGGTTATGGTCAGAGTACAGAGGATGTTGTACAAGTAGAGGAATTGAGTTGCAGACCTTGTTCTGTTTTTGGGGGTAGGGACTGCTACCGTGGTGATTGGGCTTGTCTTTATGAATTTACAATTCAGAGGATTCTCGACAGGATAAAATCCCCATCTTCCGAACGGTGAGTTTTTCTCGTTTTTTTTCTGGATGAAGTGCAGAGATTATCGGTTTTATATTTTTTATTAACCTTGCTGTATTGGAAAGAGAATTGGACAGGGCTAATCCTCCTCTGCTGGTCTCGGTCCCTAACGAGGGTCTCTTTGTTTCTTGATTTATAAAAAGCAAGCGTTAGACTACCGTATATTCCGTATATTTATAAGGGAAGAATGGTAGCTTTCATAGTATCAAAGGACGCACTTTTATTGTACGACGTAATTGTTTTTGAATGATTGAAAGGGTTAACAGCGACTAGTTAAACAAAAAAATCTCAGAAAAGTCTGAGATTTTGTGGGTTCTGAGGGATTCGAACCCCCGACCCTCTGGGTGTAAACCAGATGCTCTGAACCAGCTGAGCTAAGAACCCTTTCTCACGGGGCAAATATACAATGAATTTTTATTTAGACAAATTTTTTTCTAGAAATTCTCCTACCACGAAGCTACTCCCTCCGATAAAAATAAGGCCAGTCTTTCCTGCCTTTCTTTTTGCCTCATTATATCCTTCTGCCAAGGATTCGTAAAGATGATAGTGTGGGATTCCTAATGATTTTATTTCCTCTTCGTATGTTTCGGGCTTTCTGCCTCTCTCTATGTTGGGTCGTACGAAGTAGTATTGTGCTGTTTTTGGTAATATCTTCAGTATTCCAACAAGATCTTTTTCTTTCACAAACCCCAAAACAAGATGTTTTTCTTTTTCATAGGTATTAAGCTGATTACATACCGATCGGAATCCGGCCACATTATGTGCGGTATCACCTATTACCAAAGGTGCTGTTGAGAATATCTGCCATCTCCCCAAAAATCCCGTGTTTTTTACCGTATTCTCCAGACCTTTTTCTACGTTGTATGGGGTAATCATAAATCCTTTTTTTTGCAAGGCTTTTACTATTGCCAAGACCACTTTTACATTTTTTTCTTGATAATTTCCTTCTAAATCCAGCTTTATTTTTGGGGAGATTATTTCTGAGGCGTCCACAAAGGGAGCTTTTTTTTCGCAGGCAATTTTTTTGAGGATATCTTTGAGTTCTTTGCGTTCTTCTCCCGAAATGACAGGGGTTTTTTCCTTTATGATTCCTGCCTTTTCCCGGGTGATGTCCTTCAAGGTATTTCCTAGTAAATCGGTGTGATCCCAATCGACGTTGGTAATGGCAGAAACTATGGGAGAGAGCATATTTGTAGCGTCTAGTCTCCCCCCCAGTCCTACCTCTATAACGGCAATATCCGTCTTTTTTTGTTTAAAATACTCAAA
The DNA here is from genome assembly GCA_030263285.1 of Bergeyella sp. Lineage (GTDB taxonomy): Bacteria > Bacteroidota > Bacteroidia > Flavobacteriales > Weeksellaceae > SZYB01. The sequence continues at coordinate 204,387 of SZYB01000002.1, read as the reverse complement.
AGCCATAAGAGTGGTAAATTCAAAAAAAGAGGGATTGATCTGCGGCATAGGTTCCTTAAGTTCGGAAATGAACCGATAAACAAAAGTAGAATCACAATTTTTTCCGTTGACTTTAATACGTTCCGTAAATTTTACAAGATGAGGAGAGCTGTATAGTCCTGTGTTGTATCCTGCTTCCTGAAGAATGGAAGAAAGCATGTGAGAGGTAGAGCCTTTTCCGTTGGTTCCGCCTATGTGTATGGTTTTTAGTGAATTTTGTGGATTTCCAAAAAATGCACAGAGTTTTTTAATATTTCCCAGTCCCGGTTTGTATGCTTTTTTGCCTTCTTTTTGGTAGTTGGGCACTTGAGAAAAAAGCCATTCCAAGGCTTTTGGATAGTTTTCTGTCATGATTATTCTTTTTCTAAAAGAATTAAAAACTTATTTTATAGGTCCCTGTGGAGGATGTAGTAGATTTTTCGGCCTTTACATATTTTTTTACCCATTCTATAGAAGTTTTTACAATGCAAGGATCTGCAATCCCGCTTTTTCTTGTCGCATGGGTTACTTTTCCTGTTTTGTCCACGGTATAGACAATCACGATAGTTCCGGAACCTTTACAGTGATGAGATGGTTGTTTTCCCCCTCTGTTCATGGTGCCGGGAATAAAGGCAACGAGATTCCTATCTGTTCCTATCTTACTGTTTCCCGTAGAGTTTCCGCCTAGGGGGTCGCCGCTGTTACCTATATTTTTCCCATTTCCCTGGGAGCCAGATTTGTTACCTTTTCCCTTTATGAGATTTCCGATGGCTTCCCTTCCTTTTCCGTCTCTTTGGGCTGTACGATTATTTTTATTGGCGGACTCTGTTTTCTTTTTTGTATTTGACGGGGACTTTTTTGAGGTCTTTTTTGTAGATTCCCTTTTTATCTCATTTTTTTTTCTGCGGAGAGTTCTCTCCCTATGCAGTCCAGAAATAGAAGACTTAAATTCTCGTCTTTTTTCTTCTTTGGAGTCGTTGGCTTTGTTTTCCTCTGGTGGTTCTGGCAGGGGGGAAGATAGACTTAGCTCGGTAGAGAGTGAGCCGTCTTCCTCTTTGGGCTCTTCTGTGTTGACTCTACCGGTTTTATCTCCAAAGCTGATAAGCATGGTGGTAGTAAGCTTTCTCTCTTGGATTTCGGTTGTACGAAATCGGTATAGATACAGCCACACAAGCAACCCTGCCCACACGGTGAGGGTAAGAAGGGCACTTATCATGTAGTCTTTGGTTCTCGTATTATCTCCAGACCGGTGATCCATAGAGTTTAGTCTTCTTTGACGGTCGCAATGGCAAGGTGATATTTATTTTTTTCTGCGATTTCCATTAAAAAAACCACATCTTTATGTAGGCTGTTTTTGTCTGCTCTTATCGTAAAAGCAGGTCTTTGAGAAGTCTTGAGCCTCTCTCGTATCTCGTTCTCTAGGAGGTTTTTCTCTATCGGAACGTCGTCTATGTAATAAAGGCCATTTTCCGTAATACTTACCCACAGAGGATCAGAAACATCTGCCGCGTCTGTATTTGTTTTGGGTAATTTTACCTCCAGAACACTTTGATTTGCAGCAGAAGAGGTGATCATAAAGAAAATGAGCAGTAACAAAATTACGTCGGTCATTGCAGCTAAACTAAAATCTGGATGGGCTTTGTTCCTTCTTTGTAGCTTCATGGGCGTTTGTCTTTAAATGGGCTTGTTTATGATATCCAGAAACCTGGAGGTAAGGTTCTGCACCTTCAGAACAAACCGGTCTATTCTGGTCAAGAGAAGATTATAGAAAAAATTGGCAGGAATGGCCACGGCAAGACCTACTGCCGTTTGCCCCAGCGCTGTATAAATTCCTTCCGAGAGGGTTTTTGGAGAGAATCCCCCGGTGCTGTTAGATAATGAAAAAAAAGCCAAAATCATCCCTATCACGGTTCCTAAAAGACCGAGCATAGGCGCAATACTAGGCACTACTGCCAAAAGATTCAGATTTTTTTCTGCTTTATTTAGTTCGTTCTGTGCTTGATTTTCCATAGCGCTCATGATATCGGAGACGGGTCGCCCGATTCTGGAAACCCCTTTTTCTAAGATTCTACCTTCTGGAGTATCTGTTTGCATGCAATATTCCAGAGCAGCATCTATTCGCTCTTCCTTCAGAAGATCTTCTATGTTATTCAGAAAATTTTTATCCATTTTTTTATTGAGGGTCTTTATGTAAAACCATCTTTCCAAAAACAGAAACAAAGAAAATGCTCCAAGAGACAAAACGGTGATCATCACAATATTTGCCAGAAGATTACCATGAAACATAATATCCCAAAAAGAAAATTCGTGGGTAATGGTCTTCACCAAAGGCTCTGTGGCGGTTTGCAAAAAGACCGGTTGCACATTTACAAAAAACATAGTTTGTATTTTTTATTACTCTCAACACTTTTTACTATGGTGATAATTTCGGGAAACGAAGGTAAACATAGTAAGAGACTCAAAACAAGTTTTTAGCCAAAAAAATGGGAGTAAACCTTCTCTGTTTTTTTCTTTTTGATCTTTGGCTTCTTTATGCCCAAAATGATCATGCCTCCTGCAGATTAACTTTTGCTTGGTCTGGAATCTTTGAAACAATTTGATAGAAGTGGATATGATATTGTGGAAAGTGATTTTCATGATCTAAACGGTATTTTTTTTTTGGATTATTCCGCCAAATTATGTTCTGCACAATGTATAGTTTTGGCAATTTTTACCCCAAAAATTTTATATCTTGGCGGAGTATTTGAAGTTCTACCTAAAAACCAAGCTATAATGCAGTTGAGGTCTCTTGTTGCCCTTGTTTTTGTCGTTTTATGGGTTCTCTCTTGTAAAAAAAATGATAGGCCTATGCCTAAAAAGCAACCGACGGATATTGACAGTATTGCCGTTCTTTACTTTGAGGAGTATCTTAAACTTTATCCTTTACAAGCTACACAGATAGGGGATAACAGATATAACGATCAATTGCCCATAGATATAGATAAAAATTTTATAAAAGGAGAACTCAGTTTTTATAAAAAAATAGAAGGTCAATTGGAACAGGTGAATTATAGTGACCTAAGTGACGAAAAAAAGAGGGTGTACGATGTTTTGTCGTTTCAGGTAAAAAATAGGATCACAGAACTAGGCTTTGAGACGGAGTATATTCCTTTTGATCAGTTTAGGGGTCTTCCTCTGTTTTTCCCTATTATGGGAAGCGGAAAGGGAGCGCAGCCGTTCAGGACAGAGGCTGATTATGATAACTGGCTGAAAAGAGTAGACCAATTTCCGTTGTGGATGGGGGCGGCCATTAATAATTTCGGAGAGGGGATAAAAAGAGGTTACGTTTTGCCAAGAAAGCTTGTCATAAAAATGATTCCGCAGATGAGAGCAGAACAGATTTTGACGCCCAATTTTGAGGAGAATATTTTCTATGGTCCTGTCAGGGATTTCCCCAAAAGTTTTTCTCAGGAAAAAAAGGAAATTTATAGGAAACGTTTTGAAGAGGCAATTAACAAAAAGATTATCCCTTCTTACAAGAAAATGGGAGAATTTTTGGAGAGGGAATATTATCCGAAAGCAAGGAAAACCGACGGTATTAATGCATTGCCAGACGGGGAAAAGATTTATAAGTTCTATGTAAAAAACTGGACCACTACCGATATGGACGTCGAGGAGGTATACAGGATAGGGGTAAGTGAGGTGGAGAGAATAAGAGCGGAGATGGAAGAGATAAAAAAAACGGTGGGGTTTACGGGTGCTCTGGAAGAGTTCTTCGTCTCCCTAAAAGAAGATCCCAAGGCTATGCCGTATGCTTCGGAAAAGGAAGTTTTGGAGGCTTTTAGGAGGATACAAAATAAAATTGAGCCTCGCCTTAAATACCTCTTTACAAAAAAACCGGTGACTCCTTTTGAGATCAGAAGAACAGAAAAATACAGAGAAGCTTCTGCAAGTGCAGAATACATGCCTGGAACGCCTGACGGAAAAAGACCCGGGATCTTCTATATCCCGCTTCCTAATCCTTCAAAGTTTAACATCAGCACAGGGATGGAGTCTTTGTTTTTGCATGAAGCCATCCCTGGACATCACTATCAGATTTCTCTAAGTCAGGAGAACACTTCACTCCCAAAGTTTATGCGTTTTAGTGAGTTTGGTGCTTTTGTGGAAGGCTGGGCGCATTATTGTGAGTTTTTAGGGGACGAACTGGGTTTATATAAAGACCCGTACCAGAAAATGGGTGCGCTCAATGATCAGATGCTCCGTGCGGTAAGGCTGGTGGTAGATGTAGGACTGCATACAGGAAAATTTACCAGAGAGGAGGCGATAGCGTATTATATGAAAAATAGACCAGAAGATCTCCCGGATGTTGTTTCTGCGATAGAACGGTATATGGCATTTCCGGCACAGGCATTGAGTTATAAAATAGGTCAGTTAAAATTTTCTGAACTCAGAGCAAGATACGAAATGCAGCTGGGAAGGAAATTTAACCTTGCCCGTTTTCATGATGAATTATTGAATGATGGAAGCCTACCGCTGAGTGTTCTTGATAAAAAAATGGAGGCTTGGGCAAAAAGACAACAGTAAATTATTGAACTTAAGTCTCTTGAGAGGTGATAAAGATGGCAAAAACAGTGATCCAAAATTTTTAAGTGTGGTGGGTTATTTGGAGTATCATCACTGTTTTGATCACTATAGACAAGAAAATTATGGGACATAAAGGGGATTTAGAGTTTTCTCTCCAATTTTGTGCAAACGGTGTTTCTTTTATACTTGAAAAAGACCCGCTTACTTGAGTATCCCATTGCTTATGGGAAAAATTCTTGCCATAGCGAGACTGTGTGTTTTTTATAATAAAAGAATATAGGCTGCCGGAATTAATCATCATACTATATTCTTTATGAAGCCGACAAAGAAGCTTGGGACAAATGGGGCTGCTCCTTCTCTGGCGGAGGGGAGGGCGGACTTTTTTCTATTTTCCTCCCAGTGCCCAATACATGGGGACGTGATAAGAGAAAAAATCAAGGCAAGTAAAAAGTGATAGATATAAGGCAGGTTCATGTTTTTTCAGTTTTTATTGTGTTTAGTCCTAAAACTCTTCCTCTTGTCCTTTGAGTTTTTCGGCATTTTCTGCCATAATTACGGCATCTATCATTTCTTGTATTTCTCCATTCATGTAAGCATCCAGATTATAGATGGATTTATTTATTCTGTGATCGGTTACTCTTCCCTGAGGGTAATTATAGGTTTTTATCTTGGCCGAACGGTCTCCCGTGGAGACCATCGTTTTTCTTTGGGCTGCAACATCCCCCTGTACTTCCTGTAATTTTAGGTCATAGAGCCTGGCTCTTAGCATTTCCATGGCAAGTTCACGGTTGGCCAGCTGGGAGCGAGCCTGTTGGCATACCACTACCAGGCCGGAAGGTTTGTGGGTGAGTTGCACTTTGGTTTCTACCTTATTCACATTTTGTCCTCCGGCACCTCCGGATCGGGAGGTTTGCATCTCTATGTCTGCGGGATTTATCTCTACGTCTACCTCTTCGGCTTCGGGAAGTACTGCCACGGTAATGGCGGAAGTGTGCACTCTCCCTTGGGATTCCGTCTCTGGAATTCTTTGTACTCTGTGCACTCCGGATTCAAATTTCATAATACCATATACGCCATCTCCTTCCACTTTCATCACGAGTTCTTTGTAACCTTTGGAGGCTTCGTTTGCATCCGTAATTTCATGTTTCCAGCCTTTATTTTTAAAAAACATGGAATACATACGGTAGACGTCCTCTACAAAAATAGCCGCTTCATCTCCTCCGGTACCCGCCCTTAACTCTACGATTACATTTTTGCTGTCTGTGGGATCTTTGGGAATCAGAAGTAATTTAAGTTTTTCTTCCAGGAGAGGAAGTTTTTCCTGAGCCTGTGCCTTTTCTTTCCTGGCGAGTGCCACAAAATCTTTATCCGATCCGTCGGAGATGATTTCGTCGGACTCGGAGATAGTGGAGAGAGCAGACGAATATTCATCATACACCTTCACTATTTTGCCCAGATCACTGTATTCTTTATTGAGTTGAGAGTACTTTTTTTGATTCGAAATAACATCGGGCTGAACAATAAGATCCGCCACTTCCTCAAAACGTTGTTTTATTGCTTTCAGCTTGGGCAGTAAAGACTTTGACATCCTATTGGATTTTGTGCTGGCAAAGATACAGAATATTAACCAAACCTCGGAATGCCCTTTATTGGGCAAAAAATCATAACATTGTTTTGGCAGAGGTCTTTTTTTCCAGTTTTTTGGTGGTTGAAATCCCAGTGCTTTGGCAACCTCACGGGTACTGACAAAAATTCCATTTTTACGATTCCTTCTCTTGAGTCAGATATATCTGCCCAAGAGTTATTAAAATACTGTCGCAGCAAAGAAAACACTCTAAATATGTATCCAAATGGTCCCCAAACAGAAAAGCTTTTCCCAGCGTATTGCAAGGCTATTTTTTCGTCAGGGTATCTCCAAAGTCCGAATAATTTTCGTACCGTCTGGCGATTTCCAGTGCAGGTGTTTATTTGTATTGTAGATAGAATCGTGTAAAGACCTTGAGAATTTTGGCATTTTACCAAGGTGTTTTCCGGCGAAGAGCTAAGGAAAGACTGTTCTCCTCCTGCACCTAATATTTCCGAGCGAGGAATTTATGACATTCTCTACGTTATAACGAAAAACGTTGCTCCCTAGCGTATTGTTCACGTCCACATTCCAGCCACTACAGCCTAAAATCTGGTACCTAACACAATTAATAAGAAAGATCATAAATATCCGAAATCCAAATCCTTTTCTTCTTTACTCTAGCCTCCCCAAAGCCATAATAGACTTACTTTTTATGATAAAGGATATTCTGAATTGAAAAATACTTGCCCTTGTCGTGTTTGTGCATCCCCGACCTGGAAATTAAAATCATTTCTTTCAGGTCCTTCTGAGGGTATTTTTTATTGCTCACCCTTGTGTTTAAGGGATCATCAGCAGTGTTATCGGCAAAATTTTTATCGAAAAATATCCAAATTATGGTTCTGTGTTCTTATCGTTTTTACTCTAAATCCAAACCGTAAACCAAGATTTAAAATAGCTTTTCTTTTTTTTCAGTCTTGTCCCAATCAATTGTCCTTGCCGGAGAGTTTTCTCCATTGTTTCTCCTCGGTTGATCATAGTTGATGAATGCGGCAGCTCTTTGTTTTTTCTTTAGAATGGTATTGATGACTCCTGCTATGGGTTGGCATCCGAGCTGTATTGTGCTGCTGCACCATCTTACCGTGTATTTCGATTCTTTATAATTGAGACCATAGGAACGGTGCTCAGATCTACCTGCCACGGAGTCATTGTCTACACCAGAGTGTTGAGCTTGGTTTTTGATTTGTTTCTGTTTCCCAAAAAAACTTTCTCTGTTTTCTCTTTCTTTTCTTACGTTAAAACCTCAAAATCGAAAAAATAAAAAATAGGGGTTGGGGAATTTCTTATGGGACTGAGGCGGGAATGGGTAAAGAATATCATAAATTGAGAACTGTAAATGTTTCTGTCAAAAATAGGCGATTGTGTGAGATGTGTAAAAATTATCTGATCCAATAAATAAGGTTCTATAATAAATCTGTTATTTTTGCAAAAACAGCCCCATGCATCAGTACAATAATCGGAATTTTTTTAAGCTGGTTCTCAGCCTGAAGAAGAGCGATACACTTAAGATTTTGTTTCCCTCCATCATGGGGATGGCTGTGTATTCTTTTGGGATATATTATCTTGAGGTAGTCTACCTTAAACTCTCAAAAAACTCTTCGGTGGTCAATGTAAGTCTGGTTCATTCTCTTATAGGCTTTGTACTCTCTCTATTGCTTGTTTTCAGAACCAATACTGCCTATGAAAGATGGTGGGAGGGAAGGAAGTTGTGGGGACAGTTGGCAAATGATTCCAGGAATCTTGCCGTAAAACTCAACGCACTGTTGGCAGTAGAACAGGACGGGCAGCGGCAGGATAGGGCTTTTTTTTGGGAAAGCCTGTCCTCTTTTCCTTTTTCCTTAAGTAAACATTTGTCTGAAAAATCTACGAGGATGAGGCTTGATGAACATTTTTCCGGAAAAAGAAAAGAATCGGTGAAAGATTATGTGCCTCCCGTAGAAATTATAAAGAACATGGTGAGACGGCTTACAGAAATACATAAAAAAGGAATAATTTCTGGGGAAGAGCTTTTCTTTTTGGACAGGCAGGTTTCCGGGTTTTTGGATGTTTGCGGGGGATGCGAAAGAATAAAAAATACCCCTATTCCTATTTCTTATTCTTCTTTTGTAAAGAAATTTATCATGACCTATTCTCTTACCCTTCCTGTTGCGTATGCAATAAACATAGGGTGGATTATGGTCTTTATTACCTGTTTTGTTTTTTATGTGCTTATGAGTCTGGAGATTATTGCCGAAGAGATAGAAGATCCTTTTAATAATGATGAAAATGACATTCCCACAGAGAAAATTGCGCAGGATATATCGCAGAGTATAGAAACGATTTTCAACACTTAAAATAGAAACTTTTTTCTTTGACAAAAAAACTTAAGCTGGAAGCCCTGAACAGGGTAGATTTGGAAACTTTTAGATTACTCAAAAAAAATCCTATAACTCTAGTGTTGGATAATATCAGGAGTATGCATAATGTGGGGGCGTTTTTCAGAACTGCTGATGCCTTTCTTGTGGAAAAAATTTTACTTACGGGTATTACGCCCAGGCCTCCCCACAGAGAGATCCATAAGGCTGCTCTTGGGGCTACGGAAAGTGTGGAATGGAGCTATTCTGAAAATATTGTAAGCGCTTTGGAATGTCTGAAAAGGGAAAATTATAAAATACTCGGGATAGAACAAGCGACCCGTTCTGTATTCCTGCAGAAATATGTGATTAGTGCAGACCAAAAATATGCTTTGGTTTTTGGAAATGAGGTAGAGGGCATCTCAGAGAATGCTCTGGAGTTTTGTGATGGATGCATAGAGATCGCACAAAGCGGTACTAAACATTCTCTCAACGTTTCTGTGTGTGGAGGTATTGTTATGTGGGAGTTTTATAAAGCATTCAGCTTTTGAATATCTCGCAAAACCCAAATGTCCGTTCGCACTTCTTTTTTTGTCAAAATCTTACGGTATACAAAATTTTTCTCTTTGCATGGAAGATGTCTGAACAAAAAAGTTAAATATTTGATAATTATAAGCTATTTTATAGCTTAAGAAAAATTAAGCTGGTGAGGGTAATCCCTGCGGGAGTGTTTTGTTTTTTTGTGTTTGTCGTCGCTTTCTTACTTTTGTTACGGAGGTTAGAACGTTGGAATATGAGACAATACGGTAGAATGCTGGTTTTCGTTCAGTAGTGTTGTGCCGTTAGAAAATGATGCCGAGAAGATTATCCGCTTTGAGGCAGACGGAAAACGACACATTTCCGTTTGTCTTTAAGTGGTCTTACAGTATAAAAACGAAACAGAGGAAAATAAGGGTAAAAGCAAAAAAACAAATAGTATCATAACGATATATAAAAGTGGGAAGCTTTTTAAACAATTTGGGAATCCGATTATATATACAAACAAAGAGGTGATTTTATACTGAGACGGAAATAATACCCCCTCCCCGTGAAAAAAATTACCGGTATTGTTTACGTTGTTTCTATCTTCCGCCTTCTTTTTACAGGAGGTATAAAGAGGAACACTGTAGGCGGGTCTTTGGAGCACAAAATACGGAAGGTGATCCTTTGAGGGAAAAAAAGAGGTTTGTGTTTAATTTTTAATGTGGAGAAGTCTATGGTATCAACTGGGGGAGTGCGCTGGACACCTTGAGAATTGCTCCCAGAGTAAAAAATGATGAACCCTCTTATGATTGGAAAAAGCGGGATGTGCCTAAGGGGACCGGATAAGTTTTTTGAGAAACATAAGAAAAGCACTCTTTCAACTTAAATTTCTCCCATAGATTTGGATACGCTGGGCAAGAAGTTTACGGTAAGACATAGACTATCCGCCCTACAAAGAGAACAAGAGTAATCCCCTTGTACGCGGAAAATATGTATAATCTTCTTATCTGAATAGATGGGCAAATATTACTTATGGAGGAAGGTAAGTAAGAATACGACCGATATTTACATATTTACCGGCACAATACCGCCGTCTGCACTTATTTTGGTTTTGAACGAACAGGATATTTTATACATACGCTGAGAGTAGAGTATAGAAATACTCTATTTTTTCGGCTACCGATGATTTCGCTCTAAACCAGGGTAAAACTATTTCTGCTCAGCGCTTTATAGGTATATTTTCTTCTTTACAAAACGAATACCAAGGTGGGTTTATCTGCTAATTTGAATATTAGTTTGAGGTTTTTGTTGCTGGATAAAAAAACGCAGGCGACGGTGTATGGGAATATATGTTAAGGCCTGACAGAATAAAACTCTCAAATATTACCCAAGGGGGTAGCTCAATCGTTTTACCAATACTATGATACTCAATGAGTAAGAGTTCCATTGTCCTATAAACTCGGGAATAAAAAAGAGTCACAGGCAATGAAGAAGAAAAACAGAGGGTGAAATAAATGAAAATGATGGGCTATCCCTTAAATTTTCCCATGGCAACAAACTTTTCTTGACGTTGTTGTATTATCTCTCCTTCGGAGAACTTTTTAAATGCTTTTATGTTTTGTAGTATGGAGTCTTTTACATTTTCAAAGACTACTTTGGGATTGTAGTGTGCTCCCCCTAATGGCTCTTCTATAATTCCGTCGATGAGTTTGTTTTTGAGCATATCTTTTGGAGTAAGTTTCAGAGCAGAGGCAGCGGCTTCCTTGTATTCCCAACTTCGCCACAAAATAGAGGAGCAACTTTCTGGAGAGATTACAGAGTACCATGTATACTGTAGCATATATACCTTATTTCCTGCCCCTATTCCCAATGCTCCTCCGCTCGCACCTTCTCCTATGACATAGGAGAATATAGGTGTCTTCATGAGCATCATCTCAAAAATATTACGGGCGATCGCTTCGCCTTGCCCCCGTTCCTCGGCATCTATTCCGGGAAAGGCACCGGGAGTATCCACAAAAGTGACAACGGGAATAGAAAATTTTTCTGCCAATCTCATGAGGCGTAAAGCCTTTCGATAGCCCTCCGGATTGGACATACCAAAGCGCCTCTTTTGTCGCTCTTTGGTATTTCTTCCCTTTTGTGTTCCGACAATCATTACCCGATGTCCGTCAATTTTTGCAAGGCCGCCTACCATGGCTGGGTCATCGGCAAAACTCCGGTCTCCATGTAGTTCTATAAAACTGTCGGGATCTGCGATTCCTTCTATATAGTCAAGTGTGTAGGGTCTGTCCGGATGCCTGGAAAGCTGGACAGTTTGCCAGGGGGTGAGATTACCGTATATTTCCTTTTTTTTCTTGGCTATTTTGTCTTTTATCTGGCTACAGGCCAACTTCATATTGATTTCTGCATCTTGGCCTACCATAGAGCAAGTCTGGTATTTCTCCTCCAGCTCTTTTATGGGTAACTCAAAATCTAAATATTCCATGGAATGGTGTTGTGAAAATTCTCACCCCAAAATTACTAAATTATTACTAATGAACTCTTATTCTCTCCAGGGCATGCCGAATTCTTTCCAGCGTTCTTTCTAGACCTATAATTGTTATAATATCAGGAACATCAGGTCCCTTGAGCTCTCCAACTAGGGCAAGACGCAGAGGCATCATTATTTTCCCCGGTTCCGTTTTGTGTCTTTCTACCACAGAATGAAGGAGCGTTTTTATTTTTTCCGGGCACAGGGGAGAAGTTTGTGGTAGCAGGGACAAGAGATCTTTTAGGAGATCGGAAGAGTTTTCTCCCCATGCTTTTTTTGCGGATTTTTCGTCGTATCGGTCAGGAGCTCTAAAGAAAAAAGATCCTTGAACATAGAGGTCTTTTACAAAAACGGCTCTGGGTTTCATTAGGGAAATGATACGCAAAAGGGAGACATCCGAATATCCGCCCGACTCCACCTCAGGAATTTTTTTGAACTCTACAAGCAGTTCTTCATCCTTTTTTTGCTGCAAATATTCCTGATTATACCACAGTGCCTTTTTTTTACTGAACCTCGCCCCCGACTTATGTACTTTTCTCAGATCAAATTCCTCAATCATTTCTTGTCTGCTGAGTATTTCTTTTCCTTCGGGGGTCCAGCCAAGAACAACCAGAAAGTTGGTAAAAGCTTCGGGATAGTATCCTTTCTCTCTATACCCTTCGGAAACGCTTCCGGTTGTAGGATCTGTAAAAGTGAGCGGAAAGACAGGGAACCCCAATCTATCTCCGTCGCGTTTGCTGAGTTTTCCCTTTCCTTCAGGTTTTAAAATAAGGGGAAGGTGAGCAAATTCGGGAGGATTCCACCCCATAGCCTCGTAGAGTAAAAGATGAAGCCCCAGGGAGGGAAGCCATTCTTCTCCACGGATCACGTGAGAAATCTTCATCTCGTGATCGTCTACTACGTGAGCAAAATGATAGGTGGGCATTCCATCATTCTTCACCAGCACTTTGTCATCCAGCATACTCGTGTTGACAGAAAAATCCTCCCGGACCCAATCTCTGATATGAATTGTTTGATCGACAGGCACCTTGAAACGAATAACATAAGGTGTTTTTTTTTCAATCAATGATTTTACTTCCTTTTCTGGCAGAGACAGACTATTGCGAAGGTGCTTTCTCGTTCTGTAATTGTACGAAAATACTTCCCCTTTGTTTTCATGGTTTTTTCTCAAGGTTTCAAGTTCTTCCGGAGTGTCAAATGCCACATAGGCGTTTCCGGAATCAAGGATCTGCTGAGTATATTTATCATAGATCTGTCTTCTTTCAGATTGCCTGTAGGGACCATAGGGACCTCCCTTTATGGGACTCTCGTCTGGGATTATTCCGCACCATTCCAGTGCGTTCAGGATATAGTCTTCCGCGCCCTCTACATATCTGGAGGTATCTGTATCTTCAATACGAAGAACAAAATCTCCCCCATTTTTTTTAGCGAAAAGATAGTCGTAGAGAGCAGTTCTTATCCCTCCTATGTGAAGAGCTCCGGTGGGGCTGGGAGCAAACCTAACACGTATTTTTTCCATACAGAGTTTTGTTGAAATTTTCAAGAAATGCAAAGATACCTAAAACCTGTATACGGTGGAGTGAATTTCTTTAATGATAACCTCCGGATTTTTAAAATTTGTATTAGACAACAAATACAGCTCTACGGAAGGTTTTTCCTTTATATAAGAGGGTTGTGTATAGCATTCGGATAGAACTTTAAAGCCATTTTTCTCATAAAATCGAAGTCTTTTTGCCGCTATGGATCCCAGGTAAGGGGGTTCTATTTCTAAAGTGATTTTATCGTATTTTTTTTGTAAAGCCTGCATCACCCTGGATCCGTAGTTCTTTCCCCTAAGTGTACTAAAAATCTCGAAATGTTCTACAAAAACAAAGTCTTTCAATTTCCACAGAATTATATACCCCACAAAGTAAATATCCTCCAAAATCCCAAAGATAAAGACTTCAGGCTGGCGATATAAGCCCAAAAACCGGGCATGATCTCTCCTCTCCTCTTCTGGAAAGGTACGAGTATAGGCGCGATAGATTTGTTTTGATTTTTTATCTGTAAAAGAATCCAAACGAACAAACTTCATGGATTAATTTTTAATAATTTAAGTATGCTAAATTTTTGATGTCAGGATATTTACTTTGAGTTTACAATATTAGGAAATTGATCCCTTCAAATTTTTTTTGAGAATTTTCACCCAAAAATAACTATTCGTAACATATCTGCACGCTATCCTTACCATAAGAATTGGGATGAGTTCAGACTTCTTTTTTTTATGATATTTCCACAATATGTTTGTCTTGTGCCCTTGGAATTCGGAGCCCGCTAGGCAAATCTTCCCTATCACAGCAGCTCTTTCTTTTGAAATAAATTTTAGAACTGTATTTATTAATTTTTTTCATTTGCTTTCTCTTAATTTGGTGTCCTCCGATGTTTCCAGAGTCTAATTTTTCCATGTTTCGTAAATCTTGTGTAGGCGGGCCGAAATACTTTGTTTAGGTCTTTCTAAAGTGCTATCGTGGGGTGTATGCAGAAATATATTTAGTCAAGCGGTAATTTTGCTATAATTTTAAAATCCAAAGAAACGCACAAAAAATTAATATATTCGCGCTTGATATGAAGTATAAAGTTCTCTTGGATTTAGAACGTCTCAAGTATCCTTATTCCGGAATTGCACAGGTTTTCAAAAGCCTTGCCAGGGGTTTTGTTTTTTACTCTCCAAAACATTTAAAGATTGATTTTTTTGCTCCAGAAAATGAAGAAATTTCCCATTTCAAGCCGAATGTTATTCTTTGGAAAAAATGGCATAAATTTTTCGAGTATTTTAGTAATTCTTACAATATTGTCCATGTGAGTCATCAGCTTTCTCCATATTTTTCCGGGAATTACAGAAATACAAAGAAATTGGTAACACTTCATGATTTTAATTTTTTGCACGAAAAATTATCCGGAAAAAAAAAGAGAAAAGTGATGAAGAGGGTGCAAAGAAGCTTGAGGTATGCGGATTACATAGTCTGTATTTCTCATTTCGTAAAGAAAGATTTTGAGGTTCATCGCCATCTTTTTAAACTTCCCAAACTAAAAGAGGTTTTTGTGGCATATAATGGGTTGACTTTTCCCAAAGAATCAGATTATAGAGGTTATTTGCCTCCTTTTTTGAGGGAGCGGTCTTTTTTACTCAATATAGGAGAGCTCGTTTCTAAGAAAAATCAAGAAACATTAATTCCTATGATTTTGGCTCTAAACAGGGAGATAGACCTCGTGTTGGTAGCTTCCGGAGGCAGGGTGGATTATGAGGATGAAATAGTTGAGCTAATAAAGTTACATAAGTTGCAGGGTAAAGTGCATATTCTTAAAAATATAACAAACGAGGTGAAATATGCACTTATTCAGTCCTCGTCGGGAGTATGTCTTCCTTCTCTTGCAGAGGGTTTTGGTTTGCCGGTTATAGAGGCTATGTATTTTGGAAAGCCCATATTTTTATCTTCCTTTACCAGCTTTCCGGAGATAGGGGGAAGTCTAGCGTATTATTTTAAAAACTTTGATCCGGAAGAGATGGCTGCAACAGTCGAAAAGGGGTTAGAAGATTTTAAAAGAAGATCGGAACTAAAAATTCTCTATAAAAAATGGGCACTTCGGTTCGATGAAAAAATGATGGCGAAGAGTTATTTGGAGATATATGATAAAATCTTGTCGATCTAAGCTAATTTGCGTGGTTTTGTTTTGATCCGGGAGATATTTTGTTTCGAGCGTTAAAATTTTATTTTCTTCAGCCTTAATTCCATTTAAGGGGTAAGAGGTTATAGCAATTCTTTTGACTCCAAATCTGTTTCTCTATGGAGAACGGATCAGGCTGTTTCCTGACTTCAATCCGCACTCTATGTCTGGTTTTCTAAAATCTTGAAAAGCTTTTTTTCTTTTTTTATCTTTGGTAAAGACCCCGCAAGTGGAGGTCGGTGCCTTTCGAAAAGGTCCGAGCATAGTTTTTGTGGGCATGGCCGCACAGATCAATTTTGACCTAAACACCTGTTATTCTGCCCAAAGACCGGAGCTAAAAAATAAACTTTCACAAAATCATGAAAGGAGGTGTGAGAATTTTTATGATAGGTGCTTTTTTGTTTTTTAGTTTACTTTGTTTTGCGGCGAGTTCAGTATAGCGATTAGTTTTTTCTATATGATGAACGATATTTTTATATGTACAGCGATTGATATTCCTTCTCAGCATTCCCGTTCCCATGAGTCATAAAACTTTCGTGAACCAAATCCCGAGAGTATTCTCTGTTTTTTTCTAAGCAAACGCTACCTCCAGACATTTCCCGAACCGCCATATCTGACACGTTGTTCGGCAGTACATTATTGAAATGAATTTTATATACTTTAAGGGGAGGATTGGAATTTCCCGAGATATTGTTTATGGAATTTATGTTGGCTGTATCTGGGGTTTTATCGGCATTTAAAATAGAATTTACTCTCCGGAGGCTTTCGGGAATTTTTTGCATACTCTTTCCCCATCGTATAATAGAAAAAAGAACCCACAGCAATAATCTCGCATATTCTGTGGAGGTTTTTTTCCAGTGTGTATGCTCCGTTGGGGGGTTATAACAAACGAACCATTTCATTTATCAAATTCCAAAAAAGTTTTCTCTATTATTCTTACGCATTCCAGAAGTTGGGGTTCTGTGATTACAAGCGGAGGAGCTAGGCGTATGATGTTACCGTGGGTGGGTTTGGCAAGGAGTCCGTTTTTTTTGAGTGCCATGCAGAGATCCCATGCCGTGGAACTCTTCGGAGTATCATTTATTAGTATGGCATTGAGCAATCCCTTTCCCCGTACACTTTTTATGAGAGAAGTTTTAGGGATAATTTTTTGTACTTCGTTTCGAAATATCTCTCCGAGTCTTTGTGCTTTTGGTGCAAGATTTTCCTCTGTCACCACATCTAGGGCAGCAATGGCCACAGAAGAGGCAAGAGGGTTACCCCCAAACGTGGATCCGTGTTGTCCGGGCTGTATAACCTTCATGATTTCGTCATCGGCAAGCACTGCAGAAACCGGATACATCCCCCCGGAAAGGGCTTTCCCCAGAATGAGGATATCAGGTTTTATATTTTCATGGTCGCAGGCGAGCATTTTTCCCGTTCGTGCGATTCCCGTCTGCACTTCATCGGCTACAAATAAAACCCCATGTTTTTTACAAAGGGTGAAGGAATGGGAGAGGTACCCTTCATCGGGAACGAAAACCCCTGCTTCTCCCTGAATAGGTTCTACTAAAAAGGCAGCAATATTTTGGGCTTCTTTTTCCAAAATTTGTTTTAAAGCGTGGACATCATTATAGGGTATTCGTATAAATCCGGGAGTAAAAGGACCATAATTTTCGTAAGCGTCTGGATCGCTGGAAAATGATATGATGGTGGTAGTTCTTCCGTGGAAGTTATTTTCGCATACAACAATTTTCGCTTCATTTCTGGGGATGTTTTTTACAGTGTAGCTCCATTTTCTGGCGAGCTTTAGTGCGGTTTCTACCGCTTCTGTCCCCGAGTTCATGGGTAAAACCCTGTCATACCCAAAGAGAGCGGTAATTTTCTTTTCGTATTCTCCCAGTACAGAATTATAAAAAGCCCTAGACGTGAGGGAAATCTGACGTGCCTGATGAGTAAGTGCCCGTATTATTTTGGGGTGAGAATGTCCCTGGTTCACCGCAGAATAAGCGGACAAAAAATCAAAATACCTTTTTCTTTCTACATCCCATACGTAAACTCCCTTTCCTCTATCCAGCACTACCGGGAGAGGGTGATAATTGTGCGCACCGTAACTCTCTTCAAGACCCACGAAATAGGAGGTTGTCTTACTTTTATCTGATAGCATATCCTTTTTTGGGCCTAAATATACCAAAAATGGAAAAATACCGCCCCAACGAGGGAGCTTTTCATGTTTGATTTTCATAAGAAGGATCCATGACGAAGGTTTCCATGAACTTGGTGGTATAGTCCCCTTCCAGGAAGTCTGGGTTTTCCATGAGCTGCCTGTGAAAAGGAATGGTAGTTTTTACTCCGTCTATGTAGAATTCGTCTAGTGCGCGCTTCATTTTGGCGATGGCTTCGGGTCTCGTTCTGGCGGTACTTATCACTTTGGCAATCATGGAATCATAATACGGTGAAATAGTATAGCCAGAATATACATGCGTATCCACTCGTATTCCATGGCCTCCAGGGATGTTAAGTCCTGTGATTTTACCAGGGGAAGGCTGAAAGTTATGGTAAGGATCTTCCGTATTTATTCTGCATTCTATAGAGTGTAACTTAGGGTAATGATTATTTCCCGATATGGACTCCCCGGCAGCGAGTTTAATCTGTTCACAAACCAGATCATAATCAATTACCTGTTCGGTAATGGGGTGTTCTACCTGAATCCGGGTATTCATTTCCATGAAATAAAAATCTTTATTCTTGTCTACCAAGAACTCTATGGTGCCTACTCCTTCGTACCCAATGAACTCTGCAGCCTTTACTGCTGCTGCCCCCATTGTTTCCCTCAATTCCTTTGTCATAAATGGAGACGGAGTTTCTTCTATCAGTTTTTGGTTTCTCCTCTGTATGGAGCAATCTCTCTCCGAGAGGTGACAAGCTCTCCCATTCTGATCTCCTGCGATCTGTATTTCTATATGCCGGGGTTCTTCTATCAGTTTTTCCATATACATTCCCCCATTGCCAAAAGACGCAACCGCCTCCTGTATGGCTTGATCCCAGTTGTCTTTTAAGTCTTCCTCCTTACCTATTGCTCGCATTCCTTTCCCTCCCCCTCCGGCCGTAGCCTTCAGCATGACGGGATATCCTATTTTTTTTGCAATTTTTTTTGCTTCTTCATAAGACCCTATAAGCCCATTCGAACCGGGCACACACGGGACACCTGCAGCTTTCATTGTTGCCTTAGCATTGGCTTTGTCCCCCATCTTTTCTATTTGCTCTGCACTGGCTCCTATGAATTTTATCCCATTTTTCTTGCAAATTCTAGAAAAATTAGCATTTTCGGATAAAAATCCATAGCCCGGGTGTATGGCATCGGAGTTTGTAATTTCCGCTGCGGAGATTATATTGGAAACCTTAAGGTAAGAATCTTTACTGGAGGGTGGTCCCACACATACTGCCTCATCGGCAAACCGAACATGGAGACTGTCAGCATCTGCGGTGGAATAAACCGCGACGGTTTTTATTCCCATCTCCTTGCAAGTTCTCAGTATCCTCATGGCAATCTCCCCCCGGTTGGCAATTAAGATTTTCTTGAACATAGTATGATACTAAATTTTAATGAGGATCTACCAAAAACAACGGCTGATCGTACTCCACAGGAGTTGCGTCGTCCACCAAAATTTTCACGATCTTTCCTTTTACTTCAGATTCTACCTGATTAAATAGTTTCATAGCCTCTATTATGCACACAACCTTCCCTTCACTCACTTCGTCACCCACACTTACGTAAGGATCCTTTTCCGGAGAAGGTTTTCTATAAAAAGTTCCTATCATAGGTGCTTTTATAGTGACGTATTTTCTTTCATCGGCCATGATTTCTCCGGTAGGAGCAGAAGGGTTTTGTGATGCCGCAGGCGTGAGAGGTGTCGTTATGGGCATGGGCTGTTGTGAAGAAGCAGACAGGGGCTGCTGCAGAAAATTACTGAAATCACTTCCCGACAAGGGAATTTTTGTTTTTATGGTGATCTCAAAATCTTTAGTTTTATACTTGACTTCGGAGACCTCAGATTTGGATACGAACCTAACGAGATTTTGGATGTCTTTGATGTCCATCGTGGGTGTGGGTTTTTAGGTATGCCAAAGGTAAAAAAAAATAACAAACCACTTAAAAGCACGCTAGGTACAACAGAGTGGCCTATTATATTGAAGTGGATTTACCAGAGTTTTAAGTATTAATCTTCTTCGGTTGGTTTTGTCTCTTTCTCTAAAACCACCTTTCCTCTGTAGTAGAGTTTACCTTCGTGCCAATGCGCTCTGTGATAGAGATGATATTCTCCGGTGGTAGCATCTTTAGCCAGCTGAGGTATTGTCGCTTTATAGTGAGTTCTTCTCTTATCCCTTCTCGTGGATGACTGTCTTCTTTTGGGATGTGCCATTATCTATATCTTTTTAATTTCTATTCTATCTGATTTAAATATTTTTGTCCTTTTTCCGAATCTGATGTTCCTTTCAAAAAAATCAGTTCTTGAGTTTTTTTAACGCTTCCCATCTGGGATCAGGGTGGCTTGTTCTTTCCTTATCATCTGCTGCCGGATCGTTTGTGATATACTTTTCCAAAATCTTGAGCTCCTTTTCAGAAATTTCCGGAGCTATCTTCTTCATAGGAATGGCCAGCGCGATACTTTCGTATATGAGCTGGGCCACATTAAACGAAGAGTCTTGGGGCGCCAGACTTATGATTTCCTCGTGGGAATCATCAAATTTTTCCCCTATTTTCACAAGAATTTTCAGACTGTTTTCTACGGAAAAAACATAAGAATTTCCGGTAATATCACAGTTTAGGATCACCTTTCCCTGTGAGTGTATGTTAGCATTCATAAATCCGGAATGTTTATCCAAACTCACTTTGGATAAACATTCCGGATTTTCAAACTCTTGTTCGGCTTCAAAAAGATCAAAGAACGCCCGAGTGATCTCAAAATCAAACTCGTGTTTTCCATTTTTAAGACCTGCAAAATGTACATCGTAGTTTCTGAAACTGTCCATAAAATGAGAGGGCAAAGATATTTAATTTTTTTTAAACACCAAATACTGCATTATTACTCGGGGGGCAAATTCAAGTCAAAAAGGAGCTTTTTTAAGCTTCCTATAGTAGATCCTCATCCATCCCCTGATCCTCAGAAGTTTTTTTGAGTTGAGTTTTTTTAAGGGCATTGTATTCTTCCCTGTTTTTGTATATCCTTATGCCTGTAAAAATAGCTTCCATAAAGCTCCGAGGGTCGGCAATGTTCTTTCCGGCAATATCGTAAGCCACTCCATGATCTGGAGAAGTGCGTACAAAAGGAAGTCCGGCGGTAAAGTTGACTCCTTCTTCATAAGCCAGAGTTTTGAACGGTATCAGCCCCTGATCATGATACATGGCCAAGACAGCGTCAAAAGAAGAGTATTTATTGGGCTGAAAAAAGCTGTCTGCAGGATACGGGCCAAAAGCCAAAATTCCCTCTTTCTGTAGTTCTTCTATTGCGGGAATGATTGTGTCCTGTTCTTCTTTACCTATACGACCATTATCTCCGGCATGGGGGTTAAGCCCCAGAACAGCGAGTTTAGGTTTCTGAATACAAAAATCTTGTATAAGGCTTTCCTGCAAAATTTTTACTTGGGATATAATTGATGCTTTTGAGAGTTTACCGGAGATTTCAGATACGGGAATATGATGGGTAGCTACCGCTGTTTTTAAATCTTCCGAAACCAACAGCATAAGTCCTTTTTTTTGAAATTTATCTTCCAGATATTCTGTATGTCCGATGAAGGGAAAACCGAGTTTCATCATTTCGTCCTTCTGTATAGGGGCTGTGACGAGTATATCTGTTTCTTTATTGAGAAGAGCACCGGTGGCAGCTTCCAGAGATTCCAGTGCCATTTTGGCGGAGATTTCTGTGGCGAAACCCAGCCGGACCTCCACAGGATCTTTCCACAGATTTATTACGTTAATTTTTTTATGTTGAATTTGAGAAATCTTCTCTATACAATGAAAATTAACATTCAGCTTAAATATGCTTTTTTGATAATTAAACAGATTCCCCGAACCAAAAATAACAGGGGTAAAAAAATCGGTAATGTTCTTGTCCAGTAAAGTTTTCATAATAACTTCGGGTCCTATCCCATTAAAGTCTCCTACAGAAATGCCTACTTTTATCGGTGGTTGCCTTGAATTCATTTTATTTATCTTTGAGAATTGGAAAGCAACAAAGATAGTTAATCAGTTCAGATAATATAAGAGACAACAAGGATAAAGGATGTTTACAGGAATTATCGAGACGTTAGGAACGGTAGAACTTATAGAGTCTGCGGGGTCCAATATTTCTTTTTTTATTAGAAGCACCATCACACATGAGCTGAAAGTAGATCAGAGTGTAGCACACAACGGTTGTTGTCTCACGATAGAGGAGATAGAGGGGGCGCTTTACAAGGTAACGGCTATCGGGGAAACACTCGCAAAAACTCAGCTAGGAGATTGGAGTCCGGGAAGTAAGATAAATATTGAAAGATGTATGGTGTTGGGCGCACGCCTTGATGGTCACATGGTGCAGGGGCATGTGGATACCGTAGGGAAGGTAGAGGAGATAGAAAATAAAAACGGGAGTTACCTCGTTTCTGTTTCATATGAGAAAGGAGATGACAGACTTACAGTTCCACAAGGTTCTATCACGGTGAATGGGATCAGCCTCACGGTGGCAAAAAGTGGGAGTCGAGACTTTTCTGTAGCGATTATTCCCTATACGTGGGAGCATACCAACATGCAATACATTAGGAAAGGGGACCGGGTAAACTTAGAGTTTGATATCATTGGTAAATACCTTTCTGTTCTAATCAAGAATCGAGATGGCATTATTTAGTTTAGAGTCCATAAATCTGAGATATAAAATATTCTGGAGTTTTCTTTTTATCTGTATTCTGAGCATCTTCTGTTCCACAATTTTGTCGTATCTCATTTTGAGAAATAATACGCTTATGCAGAGTAAAATAGAGCAGCAGAATAAAGTAGCCTCCATCATGTCTGCACTGGATTACGCATTGAGCAGCACCAGAATTACCACAGAAGATTTGCCCAAAGTACTGGAAAATAAGATATACGAGATCGCAGATGTAAGCAAGAGTGATCTGATTATATATGATCTTGAAGGGAATTATCTTACCTCAAATAAAGCTCCAAATCTTGTTGCTCAGAAAAAAGTGAAGAGCCCGATTCTAAAGTTGGTTCTTGATGGAGTGAAAAGGGTGGACGTAGATTCTTATGACAAGAGTATAGATGCGAATAAAACTTCTTCTTATATGCTGCTTACCAATAATATATGGGAGCCTATCGGAGTGGTGTATCTGCCTTATTTCCATACTGATTCTACCTATTTTGCCGTACTTAACAGATATGTAAAATATATTCTTGTCATCAATTTACTTATTGTACTTCTCAGTGTGTTAATCAGCTGGATAATCTCAAATCACCTTTCAAAAGTGGTCTCCAGGTTTTCTCAAATGGTTAACAAGATTACGCTTTTTGATAAAGATCTCAAGCCCATAAGATATTACCAAAACGATGAATTGAGTCCGCTGGTAAAGTCTTATAACAAGATGATTTTACAGATACAAGACCAAAAGGAAAGATTGAGATTTATAGAGAAAGAGGACGCATGGAGAGAGATGGCAAAACAAGTGGCACATGAAGTGAAAAATCCACTGACTCCTATGAAACTCACGATTCAAAATTTTGAGAGAAAGTTTGATGCACGGGATCCTGAGATCTACGATAAGGTGAAAAAGATGAGTGCTACGGTAATTGATCAGATCAACCTGATCGCTTCTGTTGCCAATGCTTTCTCCCAATTTGCTCAGTTACCCCAAAAAAACAATGAAACTTTTGATTTAGGAGAAGAAATAGAAAGTATTGTACAAATTTTTGCGGGAGAAAAAATAGCTGTTCGCGGAAATATGAATAAAATCATGATCCATATGGATAAGATTTTTCTCAACCGTATTATCGTAAACCTCGTTACCAATGCAAAACAAGCTGCCAGTCAGGACAGAGAGCTTATGATTGTTGTGGACATAGAGAAGATAAGTAAAAGAATAAAAATATCTGTGGAGGATAATGGGAAAGGGATTCCCAAAAACATGATAAAAAGAATTTTTGAACCCAATTTTACTTCAAAAAACTCGGGGATGGGGCTCGGGCTCTCTATGGTCAGGAAAATGATAGAGGATTATGGAGGGGATATCACGGTGCAATCCGAGGAAAATGTGGGGACCTGCTTTACTATTTTTTTGCCTTCTAATATTTAAAAGAAAATGGACGCTTTTGAGTTCAAGCAATTTTCTATAGAGTAATCTAAAGAGGTTTTTCGGGGGTGGGTACGGATAGCGTTGTATTGGAAGCAATGGCGAGCGTGGAGAAGGCGAAAAAAAGTACTGGAAATAGGAAGTGGAACTGCGATACTCTCTCTCATGTTGGCTCAAAGGAATGGTTGGGTTTATATTACCGCAATTGACATAGAACCCCATGCGGCAGGTTTGTCAAAACGCAATTTTGAGAGAAGCCTTTACAAAGACAGGTTCAAGGTCTGTTGCTGGGATTTCAACGAATATGTGATAGAAAAAAGTTTGATTTAATTTATCTCTAATCCTCCGTTTTCCCAGAAAATTCTTCTCAAAAATATGTGTATGCCAGGTAACAGAAAGCGATTTAACTATTTTTCAGCTCATAGAGAAATCTTCTGTATTGCTTGCTCCTTTGGGTGTTTTTTCTGTAATCGTTCCGGTAGGAGCTGTGTGGAAGGGGTAGCGAGGATAGGATTGGGAAATGGGTTTTTCCCTGAGAAGAGAATCAGTATTTATGGAAGTAAGGGAGGGAAATTGAGACGCTGTATAATGGAGTTTTCAAAAGAGAGCCCGGAAAGCACAAAAGTGCAGAGCATATTTATTGAAAAATCCTTCAAAAATATTCTCGGGATTACCTTGAGCTTACAAAAGAATTTCATGTGTTTCATAAGAAATAGCAAAATTCTGTACAGATCCATGAAGGTTAAACAAAAAGTTCGGCAGAACTCAGGACACTCACTTTCCCATTTTCGCAGCGTATTGCCTCTCCGGGATAATTTTGTATCATGTGGTAGTCGTGAGTAGCCATCAGTACAGTAGCTCTGTTTTTTTTGGCGACATCTTTTAGAAGAGACATAATCTCGCTTGAAGTTTCGGGGTCTAAATTTCCCGTGGGCTCGTCTGCCAGTATAAGTTTTGGGTGGTTAAGTAATGCTCTTGCAATAGCAATGCGCTGCTGTTCTCCTCCGGACAATTCGTGGGGCATTTTGTACTTCTTACTTTTCATGCTCACACTGTCCAGGGTTTCATCAATGCGGGCCGATATCTTTTTGTGCTCTTTCCATCCTGTAGCTTTGAGCACAAAGCTTAGGTTTTTTTCTATTGACCGATCCGGGAGCAGCTGAAAATCCTGAAATACGATTCCCAGCTTTCTTCTTAGGTTAGGGATATCGGATATTTTAAGACTTGCAAGATCATACCCCACTACATTTCCTTTGCCACCGGTAAGTGGTATCTGTCCATAGACGGTTTTTAGGAGAGAACTTTTTCCCGAACCTGTTTTTCCGATAATATAACAGAAATTTCCTTTTCTTATATTCAGATTTACGTCGTTAAGTACAATGAAATTTCCTTGTGCAATCTTTGCATGAGTAAAGCAGATGACCGTGTCTTCATCACTGTTTTTACTTATCGTAGCCATTTTATCGTAGTTCATAATCTACTCAATCCGGCGACAAATTTACTCTAAAAACTATAATAAACAGATAAAAGACCAAAAAAATTACTTAGGATTTTGTTTCCTAAGTAATTTTTACTATGACCGTTTTTTTATTAGAAACATTTACCGTTTGGCGCGTGCCATACTCACGGAGAGTCTTTTCCTTCCTTTTGCCCTTCTGGCAGCCAAAACTCTCCTGCCGTTGGGGGTAGACATCCTTTCTCTAAAACCGTGCTTGTTCCTCCTTTTTCTCTCTGAGGGCTGGAATGTTCTTTTCATGATCTTTATTTTCTGTATAAAGTTGCTTCAAAAAAATAAAATCTTAACGGAGATTTTCAGTGCGCAAATGTATACAAAATCTCCGGATTTTTTATTTTTTATTTTAAAAATTATCGAATAAGTGAGTTTTGTAACCACAAGAAGTGGTGCCCCCAGCGGTATTTTCAGGCTGTTTTACTTGTACTTTTTCATCTCAGGTAGGTCTTATGTGTTCGATATGTACGTAAGAGTCATTTGGTTAATGAGAGTGAAACAGTAATACAAGAGTAGTTTTAAATAATCCGTTGTGCTCAAAAACAAACCACAACGAAACTTGTGGAATCGTCTAATGAGCAAATTAATGGGTATTTATAAGTAATAAGTATTTACATACTTGTAGGGTTTATTTTACCTGTGCAAGAGTAAATAATTGCTAATAAAATATATATGCATATATTTGGTCTCTTTACAACAGTGCTATATTTCTTACAGAAACTATGTTTACCCCCCCGGAACTCCAGGAGATTCGTCGTCTTCTCACAAAAGAAAAAAGAATAGTGATCACGAGTCATTATAACCCAGATGGGGATGCCATAGGGAGTTCTTTGGGGATGTACCATTACCTAAAAAACATAGGTATAGAGGCAAATGTTGTAGTGCCAAACGATTTCCCAAAGTTTCTAAAATGGATGCCGGGTACAAGAGACATGATAATAGCGGAATACAAAAAAAAACAAGCGAGGGACTACATCAATGAGGCAGATGTTTTGATAATTGTAGATTACAATGCCACACACAGGAGCGGAAATCTCATGAAAACATGGATAGAATCTTCCAGATCCATAAAAATACTTATAGATCATCACCAGCAGCCTGAGGATTTTGATTATGTCTATTCGGATATTTCCATTCCGGCCACTTGCCAGATGGTGTACCATTTTGTAGAGGCTATGGGGGAGGCAGATGCTTTGGATGCGCTTGCAGTAGAGTGTTTGTACACGGGTATAATGACAGATACGGGAGGGTTTAGGTTTCGTTCTACAAGTGCCGAAACCCACAGGGTAGTAGCAGAGCTTATAGATAGAGGTGCAGATCCTGCCCGTATTGCGGAGAATACTTGGGATACAAACAGCCTTTCGAAGATAAGCCTTTTGTCTAGGGTATTGGGAAGAATAGAGCTCACCAAAGAAAATAAAGTAGCTTTGCTTTATCTTACAAGAAAAGATCTTGAAGAAATTCATTTCGAGAAGGGGGATACAGACGGCTTTGTAAACTATGGTTTGAGTATTCTGGGGGTAAAAATGTCAGTTTTCTTTATGGAAGATCTGTACGAAGATTTCATTAAAATTTCTTTTAGAAGTAAAGGCGGGCTGGATGTCAATACCTTTTCCAGAAAATTTTTTAATGGAGGCGGGCATATCAATGCGGCAGGTGGAAGAAGTAGGAAAAACTTGCAGGATACAATCCGGTATTTTAAAGAAAAAATTGAACCGGAAAATTTTTGATAATCTCCCCAAAAAAGTAGCGATACCAATTTTTTTCTCATGCTGCACTATATAAAATCGGGCAACCCGAAGGGAGCGGAGGTGTTAGTTTTACTTCATGGTTTTATGGAGGACATTTCTATTTGGGAGGAGATGGAGGCGGTATTTTCTAGGCGCTTTCTTATTCTAAAAATAGATATGCCGGGACATGGGAGATCCGGCGTGGTTTTATCGGATTCCATAGAAGAGATGGCCGTAGAGGTAAAAAAAGTTACAGAGCATTTGGGAATGAATAAAATTCATCTTTTGGGGCATTCTATGGGAGGATATGTTTCTCTGGCTTTTGCAGAAAAATACCCCGACAGGACGGTGTCACTTGTTTTATTTTTTTCTACGTCACTTGCGGACACAGAAGATAGAAAAATAAATAGACAAAAAAGCTTGGGCATTATAAGGAAAAATTTTTCTCTATTTGTGAATATGAGTATTCCTACACTTTTTGCCGAGACAGAAAATAGAGATCTGGAATTCCAAATAGAAAAAGCGAAAAAAATTGCCTCGTCTCAGGGGGTACATGGAATGGTCGCCGCACAAAGTGCAATGATGAAGAGAAAAGATAGGACTTCTGTTTTGGACAATTTTTCGGGAAAAATTATCATTATAGTGGGGAACAGAGACACGGCAGTAAATACAAAGGATTTTCTCTCTTCCCTTCCAAAAAAGAAAAACATAAAGATTTATACTCTCAATTGTGGGCATATGGGGCATTGGGAAAAACCTGAGGAGTGTGTCCAGATTCTCAATGCAGAGCTTTGAGTCCCTTTGTCAGATCAAAACAATGAGTATTGGATTCAGTTTCATTACCTCGCAACCAACTCTCGAAGCTCTATTGTATTGGGAAACATTTTCAGAAGTGTTAATTTTTCTGTAAACCATAAAAACATTGCGGCCTGCAATGTTTTTTAATTCTGTATCGTAATCAATGAGTCGTAAGGAAAATATTGACTATTTGTATTTTGTGATGTTTACGTTGGTTACATTTCCATCGCCTGTACCTGTTTGAACTCCTTGTACAATCTGTTGTGATCAGAGTTCTGTGATCACAACATCTAGGTAAATCTTGTCCCCGGTTTTGAGGATGGTGTTGTGGCACGTAGTGATAAAACCTCTGCCACTACTTATTCTGTGTTGCCTTTCTAATCCATTTTTTACTCCCATTGATCCCGATAACAAGATCACTAACACTGGAAAAATTATCTAATCCTATTTGGAAAGTAATTTGATATATCTCTCCTGCCAAAACATCAAAAGAGCCATCCGAATTATATTTTTAAAACTAACTGTTGACCAAAACCGTTTCCTCCAAAGTTAGGGTAGTAATTATAGATGCTATTGAGAGTTTTATATGTTTAGTCGCTGTTTCGTTTTTAATATACTCACCACACTTGGGATAAAATGCCCCGAAAACAGATCACGGGTTGGAAACTTATAAATCACCCCCTTCTCATCGGGAGACAAAACAAAGGCGGGCTCGCTCTTCAACGAACCTGTTTTCTGCGCCCGAAGGTCTCCATTGATATTCGAGACATATTGGTGGTGGGAGCGGTATTAATACCTTCATTACCTGTTTGTGCAAAAAAACATTGAGAATCCAGAAAACAAAAAAATAGTTTTTTGTACTTAGATTGAAAGGTTAGGTTATTTTTGGACATAACCAATTGATAATTTGTATTTACAAGATAATATTTGTGAAATATTTTAAAAATAGTATTGACTTGAACGATGTTATTAGTTTTTGTAATTCGGTTCAGCGAAAATAAAAGTCAGAAAGACAGGCAATTCTTATGGATTATTGCTGGAGAGATTCCCATGGAAACGGGAGCAAAAGAAGATAAAAAACCATATTTTGGTTTGCACAAAGCTTATTCTGAGGTCAGAATAATATTGAAAAGGTTGCGAAAAAAAGAGA
Organism: Bergeyella sp.; assembly: GCA_030263285.1. Taxonomy (GTDB): domain Bacteria; phylum Bacteroidota; class Bacteroidia; order Flavobacteriales; family Weeksellaceae; genus SZYB01. Next base: position 175,603 of record SZYB01000002.1, on the reverse strand, counting down.
GAATGCTTCTTTTTCCATATGTATGGGAGGGGGGTACCGTCAATCCGAGCCGATATTGATCTTGATTTTGATCCAAAAATAAAAGCAACAGTACCACAACTATTAACTTAACTATTTTTTATAGCACAGCAATTTTCAAAATAAGGGTCGTTCATACGTCGTGCTTAAAACAAAAAAACCGCTGAAAATCGAGAAGACTAACAGCGATTTTGGTACCCAGAGCCGGGATCGAACCGGCACGCCTCACGGCATTGGTGTTTGAGACCAACGCGTCTACCAATTCCGCCATCTGGGCGTGCAGAGAGCAACCAGTCCGCAAATATAGGAAAAAATTGGTTCCTAAAAATTAATTTCGAGTCCATCGTATGCCAGATGTGTATTTTCCGGGAGTTCATTCTCTACCTCATCGTGAAAGCCTAAATGATGGCTGATGTGGGTAAGATAGGTTTTTTGGGGTTGTATTTCCTTCACTAATTCTAATACTTCGGAAAGAATAAAATGAGAGTGATGTGCAGGCTTTTTTCTAAGGCAGTTGATGACAAGGAGATCCAGATTATATAGTTTTTCTTTTTCTTTGGCGTCTATAAAATTTGTGTCTGTTATGTACGCCATATTGTCTATTTGGTAGCCATAGATGGGGAGCTTCCCGTGATAAACAGAAATAGGGGTAATTTTTGTATCGGAAATGAAAAACGGATTTTCTTTTTCTAAAGTATAAACGTCAAAAGAAGGGGCACCCGGGTATTTTTTTACCGAAAAAGCATAAGGAAATCGTTTTTTTATTTCTTTTGCCACTCTGGGGTGACAGTAGAGTGGCATATCTTTATTGTTCTTGTGAATAATGGGTCTTAGGTCATCCAGCCCTATAATGTGGTCGTTGTGTTCATGAGTGAGGAGTACTACATCTATGTTATCCTTTTGGTTGCCAATCATTTGTTGTCGGAAATCAGGGCCACAGTCTATCAATATGTGGGTTCCGTTTTTTGTAGTGATAATAACAGAACTCCTTAGGCGTTTGTCTTTAAAATTTTTGGATAAACAAACAGGATGCGAGGACCCTATCACGGGGATCCCCTGTGAGGTTCCCGTACCTAAAAAAAATAGTTTCATCCTTACTTGAAATCTTGTTATATTTGGTAAATTTATAAAAAAACAAAATGTCTCTGGTAGCTCAGTTTCTCACCCCAAAGCAGAAAGCATTGACAATAAATTTGAATCCCAATATTTACGGAACGTTTGCAGAGATTGGGGCGGGTCAGGAAACGGTTCGTCATTTTTTCCGGGTGGGAGGAGCTTCACAAACGATTGCAAAAGCGATGTCCGCATACGACAAAGATTTTAGTGATGCAATCTATGGAAGAGAGTCCAATAACAGGTACGTTACGCAGAACCGTCTGAGAAATATGCTTCGATATGAAGTTTCTCTCATAGAGGAGAGAATTTCTAGGAAAAAAAATCCCGAGGGATGTTTTTTTTCCTATGCAAATACGGTGACTACTATAAATTTTAATAAAACCATGAAGGGTCATGGGTGGGTGGGGATTCGTTTTCAGAGCGAGGCAAAAGCAGAATATAGCGAGATCGTGCTCCATGTTCGTTTTAAGGAAAACGATGCTACCTTGCAGCAGGAAACCTTGGGAAAGTTGGGTGTAAATCTTATCTATGGGGCATTTAACTATGCAGACAACCCGAGAAGGCTCATTGGCTCTTTGTATGACGATATCGGCCTGGATACACTGGAAATAGATATGATAGATTTTTCGGGAAGGGATTTTGTATATGTAGATAACAGGCTTATGTCTTTACAGCTCGTAAAATCCGGAATGACCGAGGCGGTAATATTCACTCCGGAAGGTACCAATATGCTTCCGGCAGATTTGCTGTATAAAAAAAATATTTTCGCGGTAAGAGGAAGTTTTAGACCTGTAACGCTCGTAAATCTGGATATGTTCCTGAAAGGATTGGATATGTTTTTAAAGGATACGGGATGCGAGGAAGAATGTTTGGAAGTTCTCTTTGAGATTACCCTTTCCAATCTTACTGCTTCGGGGTTTATAGATGAAAGGGATTTTTTGGACAGGGTAGACGTTTTGGGAAAATTAGGTTATAATGTGATCATCTCAAATTATTCTGAGTACTACAGGTTGATTGATTATTTTGCTGGATACAGCAACCAAAAGATAGGAGTTGCCATGGGGGTAAATAACTTATTGGGCGTTTTTGATGAGAGTTATTACTGCAATCTTTCGGGGGGGATACTTGAAGCGTTTGGGAAATTTTTCAGGAAAGATATGACCGTTTATCTCTATCCGTACAAAGATCCCATTACGCAGGAGGTATGGACGTCCGATAACCTGAAGGTAGAAGATAATCTGAAGGAATTGTATAAATATTTTAAACATAATAACAGGATTGTAGATATAAAAAATTACAACCCCGCTTATTCTGAAATTTACTCAAGAGATATTTTGAAAAAAATTATCAATGCAGAGTGTGGTTGGGAGGATCAACTTCCCAGCGGAGTTGCAGAAATGATTAAGGAGAGGAGAATGTTTGGCTACAAGGACGAACTCAGTCTGGAAGAAATAAAGAGTAAGTGATCTATTATCGTCCACGATAGAGAAAATGCCGTGGATACTTGCTGTCTTGTTTCTCTGGATGATTTGCGACAACCTACAGAGAGGGATTTTCTACAAAAGTCTATCCGTAAGAAATAGTCCTGCGATAGTGAAGTAGATAATCAGTCCCGTAACGTCCACCAGAGTGGCAACAAAAGGGGCCGAAGATGCTGCGGGATCCAGGTTTAGTTTTTTAAGAACAAAAGGCACCATGGATCCCGAAATGGTACCCCAGAGCACGATAAGTACGAGAGAAACGCTCACGCTTAGAGCTACAAATACCCAGTATTCCCCGTAATTGAAAAGGTGTAATTTGTGCCATAGAAAGATTCTTGCAAATCCGATAACCCCCAGCACGCTACCCAAAAGTAACCCCGTAATAATTTCTTTTTTCATTACGTACCACCAGTCCTTCAGTGTGATTTCTTGGAGTGCCATTGCCCGAATGATCAGGGTGGCGGCTTGCGAACCGGAGTTACCTCCACTGGAGATAATAAGAGGGACGAATAGGGCCAGAACCACGGCTTTTTCAATTTCCGTCTCAAAATATCCCATGGCAGAGGCGGTAAGCATTTCAGAAATAAACAATATGACAAGCCACAGTCCTCTTTTTTTTACCATTTCTGCAAGCCCCGTCTGTGTATAGGGAAGATCCAGTGCTTCGAGACCTCCAAATTTTTGTATGTCTTCGGTATTTTGTTGCTCTATTTGATCCAGAATGTCGTCTATGGTTACTATGCCTACAAGAACTCCTCCCTCCGTAACGATAGGTAGAGCAGTGCGGTCGTACTTTTCAAAGTAGGATACAGCATCTTCTTTGGAAGTGGAGGTGGATATGGCCACAAAGTGGTTGTCTGTTATTTCTGATATAAGAGTATCTTCGTCGGCGAGAAGTAAGCTTCCTAGAGCGATATCGTCAATGAGCCGGTTTTTTTCATCCACTACATAGAGGTGGTTCATGGTTTCCACCTTTTTGCCTACTTTTTTTATCTGCTGCAAGCATTTTTTTACGCTCCACTCTTTTCTTATCTGTATATAATAAGGGGTCATGAGTCTTGCAATGGAGTCAGAATCATAGCCCAAAAGTTTCAAGGCGACTCTTCTTTCCTGGGGATTGAGCAGGTTCATAGAATATTTGATAAGTTCATCGGGAAAATCTTCAAACAACGCAGTTCTATCGTCTGGAGTCATGTTGTTTAAGATCTCTGCAACTTCTTGACTCCCGATTCCTCTTATCGTTTCTTCCTGAAATTTTGGATCAAGGTGAGAAAATACTTCGGCTTTGTATTCTTTGGGAATTTTTAGAAAGGCAATCAATCGCTCGTCTGCACGGAGCCCGCTTAGGGTTTCGGCAATATCTGCTGGGTTGAACATTATTTTCGCAGAGTTTTCCACAAAGGGCATTTCTAAAAAATCAATGCGAAGGTAAGCCAAAATAACAAAAAACAGAAATTGACGAGGGAATTAAGTTTTTGCGAAAACCAAAAAAAATGTACATTTGCACCTCGTTACATAAGAATTATTAAATAATATTGGCATGTATTTAACCCCAGAAAAGAAGCAGGAAATTTTTGCAAAACATGGAAAGTCCGAAAGAGACACGGGAAGTGCAGAAGGGCAGGTAGCGCTTTTCACCTTTAGGATTAATCACCTCTCTCAACATCTAAAAAAAAATCATAAAGATTATGCAACAGAGAGATCTTTGGTAAAGTTGGTTGGGAAGAGAAAGAGGTTGCTGGATTACCTGAAAAGCAAAGATATTGAGAGATACAGGGCAATCATTGCAGAGTTGGGCCTAAGAAAATAGTTTTTTTCTGAAGAAAGAGATAAAAAGAACAGCCTTTGCTTTAGAACTGTAAGGGCTGTTCTTTTCTTTTATGGTCCTGCTGTAAGGAAAAATACTTACCTTTGTCCCCTGAGATTTGGAAAGAAATTATACTGAATTTAAGAATAACGTACTCAATACTACGGAGTGCAAAATGAGAAGATTTTTTTATTATGAATGTACCACAAGCTATTTCTGAAACTATTACGTTAAACGATGGTAGGGAAATTACTATCGAAACAGGGAAGCTCGCCAGGCAGGCAGATGGATCGGTAGTGCTTAGGATGGGGGATACGATGCTTTTGGCCACTGTAGTAGCGGCTAGGGAGGCGAGTCCAGGTGTGGATTTTCTTCCTCTCACTGTGGATTATAGAGAGAAATTTTACGCTGGGGGCAGAATTCCGGGCAATTTTTTTAGGAGAGAAGCTAGACCTTCAGATGATGAAATACTCACTATGAGATTGGTAGATAGGGTATTACGCCCGTTGTTTCCAGGGGATTTTCATGCAGAAGTTCAGGTGATGATTTCGCTTATCTCTTATGATAAAGAAGTAATGCCGGAAGCCTTGGCTGGTCTCGCAGCTTCTGCGGCAATTGCTATTACCGATATTCCTTTTAATGGACCTATGTCCGAGGTACGGGTCGTAAGGATCGACGGAAAATTATCTGTGAATCCTAGTTATGAGGATTTGCTTAGGGCAGACATAGATATTATGGTGGGTGCAACTAAGGATTCTATCGTGATGGTAGAGGGAGAGATGAAAGAGATCTCCGAGCAGGAGATGTTAGAGGCAATACAGTTTGCTCACGAAGAGATAAAAATTCAGATTGCAGCACAGGAAAGACTGGCGGAGAAGGTAGGAAAATCTTTCCCGAAAAGAGAGTACAGTCATGAGATTCACGATGAGAAGATTAGGGAGAAAGTATGGAAGGAATGTTATGACAAAGTGTATGAGATGGCAAAAACCCCTTCTAGCAAAGAGGAGAGAGGAGAAAAATTTAAGGCAGTACTTGCAGAATTTCTTGCGCAGTATGAGAACAACGAAGAAGAGCTGGAAAGGGTAACTCCTTTTGCAAAAGTATACTATCATGATGTAGAGAAGGAGGCGATGCGTCAGATGATTCTGGAAGAAAGAGTACGTTTGGATGGGAGAGATCCGGAGACCATTCGTCCTATTTGGTCACAGGTAGATTTTCTCCCGGGAGCTCACGGGTCTGCAATTTTTACGAGGGGAGAAACACAATCTCTTGCGGCGGTTACTCTGGGCTCTATAAAGGACGCGAATATGCTGGATAGCGTAATTACGCAGCGTGATGAGAGGTTTTTCCTGCATTACAATTTTCCTCCTTTTTCTACTGGAGAAGCCAGACCTTTGAGAGGTACTTCCAGGAGGGAGGTAGGTCATGGAAATTTGGCTCAGAGAGCCTTGTCGGCTGTGATTCCGGAGGACAATCCTTATACCATAAGGATAGTTTCCGATATATTGGAGTCAAATGGATCGTCCTCCATGGCTACGGTATGCGCCGGAACATTGGCACTTATGGATGCTGGAGTAAAAATAAATAAGCCTGTTTCGGGTATTGCCATGGGACTTATTACGGATAAAAAGACTGGAAAATGGACCGTTCTGTCTGATATTTTAGGAGATGAGGACCACTTAGGGGATATGGATTTTAAAGTAACCGGTACCTCCGAGGGGATTACTGCATGTCAAATGGACATCAAGATACAGGGACTCTCTGTGGATATTATGAAGAAGGCACTTATGCAAGCAAGAGAGGGAAGGTTACACATCCTGAATAAAATGATAGAGGCCATTGCTCAGCCCAGAGAAGATGTAAAGCCTCATGCACCAAAGATGGTACTTATGGAAATCCCAAAAGATTTTATAGGAGCAGTAATAGGACCGGGAGGAAAAATTATTCAGCAGTTACAGAAGGACACCGATACGGTCATCGCCATAGAAGAGAAAGGAGAGATAGGTCATATAGAGATTTCGGGCACCAATAGAGAAAAGATTAATGAGGCGGTTGCTAAAATCAACGAAATAACTTTTGTTCCCGTAGTAGGAGAGGTTTACAAGGGTAAAGTGGTGAAAGTAGTAGATTTTGGTGCATTTGTTGCTATTGCAAAGGGCACAGAAGGATTACTTCACATTTCCGAGATAGACTGGAGAAGAACAGATAAAGTTCCGTACAGTGAGGGAGATGAGCTGGAGGTAAAATTTATGGGATATGACAATCGTAAAAAAATGAAACTTTCCAGAAAAGTTTTGTTTCCGAGACCTCCAAAACCAGATCAGAAATTGCAGTCTCCAACATTTAAAGACAAAGAAAGTCCTTTGGGATAGTTCTGGTATAAAGAATTTTTCTTGAGCTTGGGTTATGATGGATAAATTTGTCTTGTCCTTAGGGTTATTTTCTAAGGATTTTTTTGTTTTTCAGACTGATACGAAAATAAATTCCCAGTGTAGCAAAAAATTTGGGTGAGATTTTGAAAAGGCCTATTCCTGGAAGGAGATCTAAATATCTATAATGAAATTATGGTGTATAAGAAGGTAAATTCTCTATCAATACGGAATCTGCGGTTCTAATATATTTTGGAAAAAATATATCCATCGGTGGATAGGAGAGCCAATCGCCAGTTTTTTTGGAGTTTTTGCTGTAAAAAAATAGGATCAGTTTATTTTCACTAACACTCTGCTACATTTACGGAGATTGCCAGTCCGCCTTCAGAGGTTTCCTTATATCGTTCGTTCATGTTTTGCGCCGTTTCCCACATGGACAATATTACTTCGTCCAGAGACACTCTCGCTTTTGATGGATCCCCTTCTATGGCCATATGTGCGGCCGTAATAGCTTTTATGGCACCCATAGAGTTTCTCTCTATACATGGGATTTGCACAAGTCCGGCTATAGGATCACAAGTAAGCCCCAGATGATGTTCCATGGCTATTTCTGCTGCCATGAGCACTTGCTCGGGTGAGCCTCCCATAATTTCTGTGAGTCCTGCTGCAGCCATGGCAGAGGAAACTCCTATTTCGGCCTGGCAGCCTCCCATAGCAGCCGATATCGTTGCATTTTTCTTAAAAAGGGTACCTATTTCTCCTGCTACCAAAAGAAAACGCAGGATAGCAGCTTTACCGGAAAATTCTGTAAAGAATTGGGAATAGAGGAGCACAGCAGGTATTACTCCACTGGCTCCGTTGGTAGGAGCAGTAATTATCCTCCCAAAACTTGCGTTTTCTTCATTTACGGCAAGAGCAAAACAGCTCACCCATTTGTTGATCGAAGAAAAATCTCTTTCGGAGTTTGCCACATGTGCCTGCCATTCTTCTATAGAATTATAAAGTTTGCCCCGTAGTAATTTTTCGTTGAGGAGGTGTGCTCTTTTGTTCACTTTCAGCCCTCCGGGCAGCACTCCTCTAGAATTTACTCCCTGGTATACACATTCTAGAATTTGCTTCCAGATAGTGTTTGCTTCTCGGTCTATTTCTTCCCTATTTCTCCAGCTTTTCTCATTTAATAACACCAGATCTGATACTCTATCAAGTCTTAGCCTAGAGCAATAATGGAGGATGTCTTTACCCGAATGACAAGGGTATAGTGTACGTACACAAAGGTTCTTTACAGAGATTTCTTCCCGGATGGAGACAAAGCCTCCCCCTATGGAGTAATAATCCTGAGAGATTTCCTTATCGTTTTTCAGAATTGCCTTGAAGATCATTCCGTTAGGATGAAAGTCCAAAGATTTTTTTTTATTCATTTTTAGATGAACATCATAATCAAACGGGACAGGAAAATACCCTCCCAGCCAAAGAATTTTAGAATTTTTTATTCTCTCTATCTTTTCCTTTATGGTATGGGTTTTTATTGTTCTGTAATTTTCTCCGGACATGCCGAGCATTGCAGCAATATCGGTTCCGTGACCTATTCCTGTTTTGGACAGAGAGCCAAAGAACTCCATAGAGATTTCCTTTACCTCTTTTAGTAATTTTTTTTGTTCAAGACTGTTAAGGAAGAGTTGGGCGGCATTCCAAGGTCCCATAGTATGGGAACTGGACGGTCCTATCCCTATTTTTATGATTTCAAAAACAGATATAGATTTCATTTTGGGATTGGATAAATTTGTTACACAAATAAAGTATTTAGGATGGCAGAAACCTCTTTACTTTTGAGCAAGGGGAAAAGGTGGGTGCCTCCTCGAATTGTATAATGGGGTTGGGTGTTTTTTATTGGAAATACGATGTCTTTATCTCCCATTATTTGTATTACATCCGGATCTTTTTCTTTTTTCCACTCTATGATTTTATTGATAGACCATCTGAGATAATGGGGGTTGGCCACCCGAAAATATTGTATTATGTCCAGTCGGTTGGGTTCTAACTTTTTTCTGATGTAAGCATAGAGAAGTATAGTTTTCCTTCCAAAAAAAGCATCAGGCATAAGGTAGGTGATCTTCAGTTTTCCCAGCCAGTGGATAAGTCTAGGTTTTTCTTTATGAGAAGTTATGCTTGCCAGAATCACAATTTTTTTTGCTTTTTTTATCTTGTGTATTTCTTGTACGATGATGCCTCCAAAAGAATAACCCAGTAAATAAAAGGGTTTTGTCTGGTCCACGGCAACAGCCATTCTCTCTACATAATGGGCAAAAGACTCCCTTTTTTCAGGGATAAGCCAGTCAAGAAACACCACCTCCAGCCCAGGATTGAATTTTAGTTTTTCCAAAACCTTCTGATCTGCACCCAGACCACTGATTACATAGACTTTCATATTTTGAAAATAAGAGAATAGTGGTTTTTCGTTTTATTGCAAAACCCAAAAACGCAAGCGGGGCAACTGGGTAGTTTTGAGAAGAGTCCAAAGAAGAAATGAAAGAGAAAACCTCATTTATGCATATAAACCATAGTAAGCCGCACCTTTTAGTATTTGATCGGCATTTTTCAACAAGCAAAGCGGTATGTTTTTTAGAAGATGATTCATTTTCTCGGAGATGATAAAATCTTTATAAAACTTTTCTTTATCCCAAAGTCCATATAACTTCTCCGTGATTTCTCCGGTAATTATTAACCCGCCCGTGGCTTTGAGTTTTAAGGCAAGGCTATTCGCTTCTCTGGAAAGGAATTTTGCGTAGAACTCTATGGTGAGATTTACAAGTCTGGATTTTTTACTTTTTCCTACCTCCGACAATACCTCCAAAAAATCTTCCTTAGCTGCTTTTTCTTTAAGCCAAGATTCCTCTTCGTGCCTGCCTACGTCTCGTAAAAATCTATAAATGTTATAAATACCCTCTTTGGAAAGGACATTTTCCCACGTTACAATTCCGTTTATTTTGTTTAGAAAATGATAAAACTCTACCTCGACATCTGTTCTAGGAGAAAACTCGCAGTGACCTCCTTCTGTTGCAAAAGGTCTTAAATTATTTCCATCCCAAAAAAGACCCGCCTCTCCTAAGCCATCTCCAGGTGCAAGAACGGCCATGTTACCGGAGATCTTACCAGAGGGAATGTCTTGCGAAGCGTTTAGAACTTGCAAATTGAGATCGGTGTCTTCCAGACTGTAGGCATAGGCCTCGGAGTCATTCAAGAGACACACCTTCTCTATCCCGGTAGACTGTTTTAATTTCTTGGCATCTATTGTCCACGGGAGATTTTTTGTCTCACAGGTCTGGTGTATTACAGGTCCCGGCACTGCTATCGAAAGCACATGAAAGATTTCATTTTTTCTCTTAGAAAGGAACTCCCCGAGAACCTCTTCTAACAACTTACGTCCCTCTCCAGAAAGGCTTTCTTCGTATTCTTTCTTGAGTCTCCTGCCGGACAAGTACTTTCCAAATGTAACTCTGTGGGGTCTGATATCTACCGCCAAGACACTCTTGTCCTCTTGAGGAACAGAATGTTTTGAGGGGAAATGTAAAGAGAAAGAAAATGAGTGACTCATGGGACAGGCTTTGGTCTTCTAAAGATAATTAAAAATTATTAATGGGCATTCAAGTAAAGTGTTGCGAAATTCCGGAAAAAAAATCATTTGCCCAAAGGTTATATCATCGACAAACTCCTATATCTTGGCTTCAGATAGTATTATGTTTGTTTATCCATACCCGAATTTGGGTTTGCAGATTTTTGGCAGGCAGAATTCTAATCCAAAATTTTCCTGATTCGGTTTGCATTGGTGATAAGTTCTTCAAGATAGTCGTAGTTTTCTTTTTCTAATGCAGACTTAAATTTTCTGAGTTGAGAAATGTGCTCGCTGAGGACATCGAGTACGTTTTCTCTGTTTTGTTTAAATATGGGAACCCACATTTCGGGATGGGACTTTGCCAGGCGGACGGTGCTGGAAAAACCGGAGCTCGCCAGCTGAAAAATAGTATTTTCCTCTCGCTCTTTTTCCAGCACTGTATTGGCCAGTGCATAAGAGGTAATATGAGAAATATGGGAAATATAAGCGGTGTGCATGTCGTGTTCTTCGGCATTCATAAAGATGAGATACATATCCAGATCTTTTGCTATTTTTTTTACTCTCTTCAGCGCATCGGGTGCAGAATCTTCAGCATTGCATATAACCGCAGCTTTTCCTGAGAAACTATTCAGGCGGGCAGCACAGGGTCCCGAATTTTCTGTTCCCCACATAGGATGAAATGCAACATATCTGCTGCGGTTAGGGTGGTTTTTTACGGAATATACTATTCCTGCTTTGGTAGAGCCCACATCCATTACAGTCTGGGTGTTGCCTAGGGTATCCAAAATGGTGGGAAGTAACTCTCTTGCAGAATCTACAGGGACGGCAATGATGATGAGGTCTGTTTTTTGTATAGCCTTTTCCAGAGGAGCAGATTCGTCAATGATCCCCAGCGATAATGCTTCCTTTAGGTGAGAAGGATTGTGGTCTACCCCAATTACTTTTTTTGCCGTTTTTTTTTCCTTAATCTTTAGGGCGATAGATCCTCCTATAAGACCTACTCCTATAATACCGATCGTCATTCCAGTATGTTTTTACTCAATGCAACAAATGTAATCAATATTAAAAATCTGTCGTAAGTGTGTTCAGGAACGGTTTTTTGTTTTGTACGAAAAAAAATTGGCGAACCTCGTCTATTACGTAATTCTATTGGTTTACTTTAAAAAAATGTAGCAAAATCCACTATGACTGACCGATGGCGGATTCCGAAATTCTCCTAGATGGCGTAAACCCCGGATACCCTTATGCCCGGATTGAGACCATTTACCCAATTGGGCAGGCGAGAGCCCGACTCATAAAAAACTACAATTTTTTTAAATATTTCAGAAATAAGGTTTGGTCACATTTTTCAAAATGCACCTCATATTCAGGTTTTTTTTTGGGAGAAGTAAGAATATAAAACGGATATTTTTTTTTCTGGGCATTACTTCTGTTAAAGTCTATTCTGCCTTTGGCAAAAATATGGTCTCTTAAGAATTTTTCATTTATAGAGAGTAATTTCATTTCTTGAGAAAATGTGGAGGAGTAATTGAACTCTTTGCTCAGAGATTCTGCAATTACCCGGTTATTGGGCAGGTAGCCACTACATCGTGCTCCTTTTTTGTTGAGGATGAAAAAAACAATAAGTAAACCGGGAACAAACCCCAGAAAGTAAAACTTCAGCTTTCTCATACACGAATCATGAGGTTATTTAAGATAAAAATTCAAAAAATAAGGAGGTTGATGTCATGATAGGGGAGCCCAAAATGATCACAAATCGCTTTTTTCGTATGTCTACCTTTGTACATGTAGAGGGATTGTTTCATCTCGTTATTCTTTAGGAGTGTATTCTCAAATCCTCCTTCTTCGTCATAGTAAAGAACATAGCTTAGAAAAAAATTAGAAATTGCTTTGGTGGTGGATCTCGGAACCCGTGAAGTGAGATTAGGAAGCGCACAGTGAATAACCCCGTGCTTTATGTAAAAGGGATCTTCTATAGTAGTAATTTGGGAAGTCTCAAAGACTTTTCCGTGGTCTATGGTAATATCTATAATCACACTTCCTTTTTTCATATTAACAACCATATCTTCTGTCACTACAGGCGGCAGATCCAGTCTGGGCAAGGCGCCTATGACCACATCGGCTCTTCTCAGTGCTTTGGAAAGTTCTTTGGGATCTATAATGGAGGTGGGTATTCTGCTGTCTACCACGGTGTGAAGTCTTCTTAACTTAGAAAGGGAATTGTCAAACACCCGTATGCTGGCTCCAAGTCCCATGGCAGACTTGGTTGCAAATTCTCCCACAATGCCTGCACCAATAATAACAACTTCGGTGGGCCGGACACCCGTAATACCCCCCAGCAAAAGACCACTAGAGAGTGAAAGAAGTTCCGAGGCATAAAGTACAGAATAGGTGCCTGCAATCTCTCCTATGAGTCTTACGAGGGCATGCTGCCCATAATGATCCTGAATGAACTCGAAAGCAATGGCGTTGACTTTTTTATCGGAAAGTTTATTAAAGTATTCTGAATCCAGCAAGTTTATCTGCAAAGCAGAAACCAGATAAGACTGCGGTTTTAGGTAGTCAATCTCTATGATGGTGGGAGGGTTTATTTTTAAAATAAGATCCTGCTGAAAGGCTTCTTTCGGGTCTTTGGTAATGATGGCGCCGGCTTCAGAAAACAGCAAATCTGCATAGGAGGACCCCTCGCCCGCATTTTCTTCTATTACCACCGTGTGACCACATTGCACCAAGACCTGCACAGCATCCGGAGTTATGCAGGTTCTTCTCTCGTTCAGACAGGTTTCTCTCGGAATGCCTATACTGAATCGTTTCCCTTTTTTTACTACCTCAAGTTTCTCTTCCCTCGGGAGGAAGACTCCTTCTTTTGATGGGCTCAATAGAGTGTCATTACTCATGTATTTCGGCTTATGTACCTATCCGGTTTATTACGTTTTATCTTTTTCAACACAGAAAAAAAGGAAAACAATCCCCGCTACAAATATAATAATAACCTACAGAAAGAAGACTTCTCTTTCGTGGGTATTTTTTTTGTTAATGATGAGTTCATGGCAAGGCATGTCCTGTAAGGCATCCATGTATATCTCTGGCCATTCTATAATGATGAGAAAAGCCTGATCTAGGTACTCTTCTATCCCTATTTCTTGAGCCTCATCCAGACTCTTGAGACGATAAAGATCAAGGTGAAATATTTTTCCTTTTGGGCACTCGTATTCGTTTACTATAGAATAGGTGGGCGAAGTGATGGTATCTTTGCTGCCCAGCTTTTTTAACAGGCTTTTGGTAAATGTTGTTTTACCCGCACCCAAATCCCCTTTCAAGAGCAAGATGGAATGATTAAGTACGGGCAAAATATTTTTGGAAGCGGTCTCCCAATCCTCTAAATTTCCTATCCTGAATTGCATATTTTTTATTGTATACTGGTTAAGCATTAAAAAAGCATGACCCACAAATATCCAAAACATTTTTTAGAACCGTTTTTTGGGTTTAAGAAAGTTTGTTGATAAAAAAACACAACCCATGTCCCCAAATTATTTATTTAGCCCGACTGTTGATGGAATTTATATTTGTAAATTAGCACATTCAAAAACAGAAGTTTTTATGGAATTAGAGTATCCAGACCATCTCAGTCCTATTCTTAAGGATGGGGTAAAAAACTATCTGATAGATATAGATGGTACTATCACGGAGGACGTGCCGAATGAAGAACCGGAAAGGATGTCTGCTTGTGAGCCTTTTCCAGATGCGTTAGAAACCATTAACAGATGGTATGCAGAGGGACACCAAATTTGTTTCTTTACCTCCAGAACAGAAGATCTGAAGCAGCTCACGGTAGATTGGTTGGATAAGCACGGATTTAATTACCATTCTGTACTTTTCGGAAAACCCAGAGGAGGAAATTATCACTGGATAGACAATCATTTGGTAAGGGCCACACGTTATAAAGGAAAATTCACTGATCTTGTAGAGAGGCAGGTAACGATAGAGGTTTTTGAGGATTAAGTAGAAAAAGTTTTTAGTATGAAGATATTGGCAAACGATGGTCTTGAGTCTTCCGGAATAGAGGAGTTGCGGAACAAAGGTTATGAGGTAATAACGGAAAAAGTGGCGCAGGAAGAGTTGATAGATTATATCAATAAGAATGAGGTGGAGGTTATTTTGGTAAGAAGCGCGACCAAAGTTCGCAAAGATGTTATAGATCAGTGCCCCGGTCTAAAAATTATCGGCAGGGGAGGGGTGGGTATGGACAATATAGCGGTAGACTATGCGCGAGAAAAGGGGCTTCATGTTATTAATACGCCTGCAGCTTCCTCGGTTTCTGTGGCCGAATTAGTTTTTGCCCATTTATTGTCCGGATTGAGATTTTTGCAGGATTCCAATAGGAGAATGCCGCAGGAAGGTGCTACGGAATTTGCTAAACTAAAAAAAGCTTACACCAAAGGTAGAGAACTTGGCGGTAAGATCCTAGGGATTGTAGGGATGGGACGCATCGGGCAAGAGGTGGCTAAAATGGCATTGGGTCTTGGAATGAAGGTAATAGCAACAGATCCGTCTGTGGATAAGGTGCATATAAAACTCACATTTTTTGATGGCCGAACCGTAGATTTTGAGATCAAGACAGAGCCACTGGAAAAAGTGCTGAAAGCGGCGGACTTTGTAACACTTCACGTGCCTGCCCAAAAAGAGGGTCACATAATAGGAAAAAAAGAACTGGAAATGATGAAGTCCGATGCCTCTATTATCAACTGTTCCAGGGGGGGGGTTATAGACGAGAAAGCGCTTTTAGAGAGTTTGGACACTGGAAAATTATCTTTTGCAGGATTAGATGTTTTTGTGGGAGAGCCTACCCCTTCAGCGGATGTATTGAGACACAAAAAAATCTCTCTCACGCCTCATACAGGAGCCGCAACACTTGAGGCGCAAGGCAGAATAGCCCTATCTCTTGCGGAGCAGATAGAAACTATCCTAAAATTAAAATAGCGCGCCAGAAATTTAGCTCTGGCTCAAGGGGAGCCAGAAATAGTATTTTAAGAGAGTGTGGGCATTTTTTTTATGAGGAGAGCTGCTCATTCTTGATAGACTCTATACCCTCCCGATAGGTTGTGACTCGAAATTCGGGAAAGCGTTTTTTGAATTTGGACGCATCAAAGATGTTGTCATGTTCATATCTTGGAAGTAACTCTAGCAGCTCTTTTATCCTTTTGTTAAAAAGTGAACCTATTTTAAAAGCAAACTTCGGTACCACAGCGTATTTTAATTCTTTATCGTAGATCCCTGAAATCAATGCGACAAGTTCTCCGTATGTGGGAAAGGCAGGGTCAACAGGCAGGTGCCAGGTTTGACCAAATGCATCGGGGGTATTTCCTATTAGGGCGGTAGCCCTGCTTGCATCGGGAGTCCATATTAAGCTTCTTTTTTTGTTATCCCTCAAGGGGATCTTCAGTTTTTTATTCTCCCTGATGTTATCAAATATCAAAGTATTGGTAATGCTTTGTGTTTTCCCCGGACCGTAAAATTCAGGAGCACGGCATATTACGGCTTTTAATTTGCCCAGTCGTACTTCCTCCAAAATCATCTCCGCCATTTTTTTTCTCACCTTTCCCTTTCTTCCTACAGGTTTAAAGGGGGTGTTTTCTGTAAGTGCTCTCCCATCCTGTGGATACATATAGGTATTATCAAAGAATACCAATTTCGTATCATGGATTTTGCAGGCATCAACAACATTTTTCAGAATAATTGGGAATTGACGTTCCCATAAATCTGAACTGATGGGAAGACCTAGCGTAAAATAGGCCGTTTCACTTTCCTGGACAGCGGCTACGGCTTGCTTTTTTATAGATAAATCTGCAGAGAAAACCTCATCGGTATCGTTTATTTTTTTTGCTTTCCTACCGACAATTCTGATGTCAGAAGTATAGTTTCTTTTCAGCTCTCTTCCCAGCTCTTCTCCTATCTGTCCGTTGGCACCCAATATTACTTGCATATTACCTTTTTGGTTTTTGTTTTTCTAATTCCTGCAAGATCACTTTTGCTGTTTCCCTTGAACTAAAGGGATTTTGCCCCGTAATAAGATTCTTGTCCGCTACCACATTGGAAGTCATAGGAATCAGCGCCTTTTTATAATTTGCTCCTCTTGCCTTTAGAGCTGCTTCCAGGTTAAAGGGTACCCTTCTCTGTCTATTGGCAAGAATTTCTTCAATCCAGCTAAATCCCGTGATTGTTTTTCCTCTAATCAGGTATTCGTCGTTTGATAATTTGACGTTCAGTAGCCCTCCCACACCATGGCAGATGGCAGCGACCATTCCGGAGTTTTCGTATTGATTTTTTACAATGGTCTGTATCATTTCATCGTTGGGAAAATCATACATAGTGCCGTGTCCACCCGCGAGATATACCAAATCGAATGAATCGGAGGTTACTTCTTTTAAGTTTTTGGTCTGCCCGAGCAACTCCCGAAACACAGGGTCATTAAAATATTTTTTAGGAATTTTGTCCAAAGTGAAGAACTTTAGGCTTTCGGGGTCTAAAGGGGTTTTGCCTCCGTTGGGACTTGCAATAGTGATCCCGCAGCCTTTTTCCGTTGCCGCGTGATAAATGTGCGTTAACTCACCTAACCACAGCCCTGTCTTTAGATCTTCCTTGCTATATCTCCCGACGTTGGTTACAATGATTAGAATGTTCGAAAAGCCCATAGCGCTGCAATATTTTTATTGGGGCGCGCAAGTTAGGAAATAATTCTCATACAGTTGGGTCGGGATGGTGAAAGGGGATAATGTTCTGCATTTTTTTAGCACAAAAATAAAATTTCCGAGTTTTTATTATCTCTTAAAATTAAATTTTGTAGTCAACACGCGTTGTGAGGGACGCATGTACATTCTGCTGATGTTTTTTACCCCGATATTTGTGCTTCCGATATTTGTTTGTCCGTAGACTTTGGTATTGGCAAGGCTAAGCTATTTGATGTTCAAAATCTATTTTTCTCTTCTCCCAAGTGTACCGATAGCGATATCTATATAAAGAATAGAGAAGATTAAAGAATTCCCCCCCCCCTCCCCTCTATATAGTTGGTCTGACCCCAGCTTCAGACTTACCGCTTGGTGTTTTGCAGCATAACTTGTTAGGTTCCACGAGCTGTTATTTTTATTGGAAAAAATTATAGAGAAACGTTTGCTTTTTAGACCGAAGAGATACTTGCCTAATTTTCAGGTTTTGTATTTCAGTATTGGTTTCGTTATCCTTTTCCAAAAACGGGTAAATTCACTCCCAAGTAATCTATGCTTCTTATTGTCGGATTTGCAGAATTACTTGTAACCTTACCTTGCACGCATGTCTAAAAACAGATTATCAAGCGGGTTTTTTGTGTTCTATGATTGCTCTGGACATATCTGTTGATGGATGGAGTTATAGTATACAGGCATGCTGAGCATCATTTTTAATTTTTCACTTCTGTCATGTATTCTTCCTTTTACAGAGGGCTTGAAAATAGAGTCACGTGAGTTATTGGCAGTATTGATTTCTGCACGTTCCCGAAAAATTGTTTGTTCTTCTTCCGGTAAGCAATATATTGAGTAGGTCCTGTGCGGATTTTATTTCTCCTTCAGGGATAAGGGTCCATTTTTGTGGGAAAAATTTGTGTTTATAAATTCTCAGTTTCCATCTTTTCCAGTTTGAGATCTTGTCTTACTATTTTTGCCATTTCAGATCAAGTGATAACGGGCTGACAGCTTGTTGTGTCTTCGTCATCCTGCTTCCAGTCTGTTATGGGTCCACTTCCAGCACATGATTGTCGCTGTGTATATATTATGAAAGATCGGATATTAATTCAGGGTACTCAGGGACTTCTGGAAATTGAATGTAGGCCTTGTAGTATTTCTTTTGCCTGGTCCTTTTGCGGTGCTATTATTCTGAGAAATTTTTCTAGCGTTGGTAGGCCCTGTCAGAGCTTTAAAACTTTGTGAACGCAGTAATATTTTAAAAAAAATTTTTCTTTTGTTGGTATAAAAGATCATTTTTATTTTGTTGGTAACTTGTGTTCCGTTATTTATGCCGGGCAGATATTGTACGAGGGATAACGATTCTCTCTCCACCGCGTTATTGGTACAACTGGCGTTGGCCTTAAACTCCCGTTTTTTACTTATCCAGCCAGGGGTATTTTGGGGAATATTTTTCTGCTTTCCTCAAATGCTCCCCCAAAAAAAGAATATTTCCTTCGTTTTCCACAGCGTCTCCCGTGTTATTTATTTTGTCGCTCACTATACCCTTCCACTTCTTACCGAAGATTACGGGGAGTGAATTTTGTATTCTTAAAGGTAGGGGAGTGCTGTCTATTTCCATATCTCTACTTTCCTGTAAAAGAGTTACCAATTTTTTTAGTTTGATGTTTATTGCAAACTGCTCGCCAAGCATTTTGTTTTGCGGGGCTTTTATGGTCTGGTGGTTTTCCATCACCTCCATTTTGCTTAATGCATTCAGAGACGATGATTTATTAATCACACCGTAGGCACCTTCCATGAGGTCTTTTCCATCCATGATGATAGATATCCTGTCTTTATACGGGATATAGTGTCGCCTCTTTTGGTAATCAGTCATGTTTTTGGGGGATACTTCCCTAATTTCTGCGACTTCTGGTGACAAGGAGATATCCATGGTTGGGTTTCTATTGAGTATTTCTATCGTTTTCTTTTTGCAATTGAATGCCCTTATTTTTATAAGAGAGAGTTTTTCACTTTTCAAATTTTTAAAAAATGGGAATTAAGGCCCCTGTACAATAACGAAACTCTCGAAAAGTATATTCTTATTGCAACACCTATGGTGATCATGGCCAAAATAAATAAATAAACTTGACAATGCATATAATAGTTTGTAACTTAGCGCTCTAATTCATAAATAAAGGGAAGATACGTATGATCCAAGTGTCCGATGGAGCCAAAGAAAAACTCACCCAGCTTATGAAAGAGGAAGGGTACGATTTCCGTGCAGATTTTGTGCGTGTGGGGGTGAAGAGTGGGGGGTGTTCTGGGCTGGAATATATATTGAAGTTTGATAAGGAGAAAACAGATACCGATCGGGTATTTGAGAACAACGATATAAGAATCATTGTAGACAAAAAGTCCATTCTTTACTTGGCGGGTACCACTTTAGAGTACTCTGGGGGGCTCAACGGGAGAGGTTTTGTTTTTGATAATCCGAATGCTTCGAGAACGTGTGGGTGTGGTGAAAGTTTTAGCCTTTAAAATTTATAGACTCTATATCCTAAATGCCAAAATATACAGAAGAAGATCTAAGACAAGATCTGGAAAACAAAAAATACAAATTTGGTTGGGAGACCGATATAGAATACGAAGATTTTCCGGTAGGGCTGAATGAAGACATCGTAAGGGCGATTTCGTTTAGGAAGGGGGAGCCTGGCTGGATGACAGATTGGAGGCTGGAATCTTACAGAATTTGGCAGAAAATGGAGGAACGCAGCTGGGCAAACATAAAGTATGAAAGACCAAATTTTCAAGCTATAAAATACTATGCGGCTCCAAAGCAAAAACCCAAGTTGAAAAGTCTAGATGAGGTAGATCCTGAGCTTTTGAAGACTTTCGAAAAACTGGGCATTTCTCTTGACGAGCAAAAGAGGCTTTCTGGTGTGGCGGTAGATGTGGTAATGGATTCGGTATCGGTAAAAACCACTTTTCGGGAGACTTTATCTGAGAAGGGTATTATTTTTTGTTCTATTTCGGAGGCATTAAAGGATTATCCGGAGCTTGTAAAAAAATATTTGGGAAAAGTGGTGCCCAGAGGAGATAACTTTTACGCTGCACTTAACTCTGCCGTTTTTTCGGATGGAAGTTTTTGTTATATCCCCAAGGGGGTTAAATGCCCTATGGAACTTTCTACGTATTTTCGTATTAATCAGGCCGGTACAGGGCAGTTTGAAAGGACATTGGTCATTGCGGACGAAGGGAGCTATGTATCTTATTTGGAAGGGTGCACCGCTCCCTCAAGGGACGAAAACCAGCTTCACGCTGCAGTAGTAGAACTTATAGCGATGGAGGGAGCAGAAATAAAATATTCTACCGTGCAAAACTGGTATCCCGGCGATGAAAACGGAAAGGGAGGAGTCTATAATTTTGTTACGAAACGAGGACTCTGCGAAAAAAATGCAAAAATCTCGTGGACGCAGGTAGAGACAGGCTCTGCCGTGACATGGAAGTATCCTTCTTGTATTCTAAAGGGAGATCATTCTATTGGTGAATTTTACTCTATTGCGGTAACCAATAATCATCAGTATGCAGATACGGGAACCAAGATGATCCATATAGGAAAGGACACCCGTTCTACCATAATATCTAAGGGGATTTCTGCAGGAAAGTCAAATAATTCTTACAGAGGTCTTGTAAAGGTGATGCCCGGCGCCAAAGGCGCGAGGAATTTTTCTCAATGTGATTCTTTGCTTATAGGTAATGAATGTGGAGCTCACACTTTTCCGTATATAGAGATAAAGGATCCCTCCGCTCGGTTGGAGCATGAAGCTACGACCTCAAAAATAGGAGAAGATCAGATCTTTTACTGTAATCAGAGGGGTATAGGCACAGAAAGAGCCATCGCGCTTATTGTAAACGGATTTAGTAAGGAGGTGCTCAACAAGTTACCCATGGAATTTGCCGTAGAGGCACAAAAATTATTAGAAATATCTCTTGAGGGAAGTGTGGGGTAATTGTGTCAAAGCCAGGTCATGGAATTGATATTTTATGATAATAAATAATAGTAGCCTAGAGCCTTATGTTACAAATAAAAAACCTACGTGCCAAAATTGAGGAAGGTGCAGAGATATTAAAAGGTATAAATTTGGAAATAAAACCCGGGGAGGTTCACGCCATTATGGGACCCAATGGTGCAGGAAAATCTACGCTTTCTTCTTTGATCGCAGGTAAGGAAGATTATGAGATTACTTCCGGAGAAATGCTATTTGAGGGGAAAGACATCCGTGAACAGGCTCCCGAGGAAAGAGCGCATCAGGGGATATTTTTATCTTTTCAGTATCCTGTCGAGATTCCCGGAGTTTCTGTAACCAATTTTATAAAAGCTGCCGTAAACGAAACCAGAAAAGCAAAAGGACAGCAAAAAATGGGAGCTAAGGAAATGCTGGCACTTATAAGAGAAAATTCGGAGAAATTAGGGATAAAAAAAGATTTCTTATCCCGATCGCTTAATGAGGGATTTTCTGGGGGTGAAAAGAAAAGGAATGAGATTTTTCAGATGATGATGCTGGATCCGAAACTGGCAATTTTAGACGAAACCGACTCCGGACTCGATATTGATGCTCTAAGGATTGTTGCAGATGGTGTCAATCGTTTTAAGAATAAAAATAATGCGGTTTTGCTTATCACACATTATCAGAGGTTACTCAATTATGTTCAGCCGGATTTTGTACATGTTTTGGCCGGGGGAAAAATCATCAGGACGGGAGATAAATCTCTTGCTTTGGAGTTGGAGGAAAAGGGGTACGACTGGCTTACCAATTGAGATTCTTTCTCCGTCGAGAATTTAGGTTTGTTATCTGTCGAACAAACGAGGGTATAAAAAAATAAAATTTGATCTTTTCACAGCTACATCATGTTATTAAGAGAAAAAATAACCCGAGAATACCAAGCCTTTGCAGAAAACAAAAGAAATACCCTTTTTGATGAGGAAAGAAAATCGGCTTTTCGGAGGTTTGAATCCGCAGGTTTCCCCAACAAAAAAGAGGAGGAATATAAATATACTTCACTTAGAGAAATTATAGAAAAAGACTATAATTTTTATCCTAAGAGTGTAGAATCAGACCTTGACCAAGAAATAAACAAATTGTCTCTGGGGACGGGAGATTTCTACAAACTTGTAATTGTTAATGGAACTTTTTGTGAAGAATTTTCTTTTTTGCCCAAAGAGAACATAAAATATTTGCCTATAGGTGACACCGATTTTGAGGGAAAATACAGACGACACTTCCAGAAATTTTTCGCAAGACTATCCCATGGGACTTATGCGTTCACTGATCTGAATTTGGCTTTTTTCTCGGCAGGGATTTTTCTTAAAATTCCTAAAAATGCAGTTATAGACCGTCCCATTCATATTTTTTATATTTCTACCGGACAAGAGAAGAATACTTTTTATAATACCCGCAATTTGCTTATTGTGGAAGAGGGAGCAAATGTAAAAATTATAGAGACCCATTATAATCTTGATACATCTTATACTTTCACCAATAGTGTAACGGAGATATTTGCGGAAAAAAATGCGAAAAGTCAGTGGCATAAGCTACAAAATGATAATTCTGCTTCGTACCTTGTAGATCATACTTTTGTAAGTCAGGAGAGTGGGAGTGCTTCTACCGTAAATACCTTCTCATTTGGAAGCAAAATAGTACGTAATAATCTGGATTTTATACACGAAGGAGAACATGTTCACTCTTACATGAATGGGGTTACACTCATAGGAGGGGAACAGTTGGTGGATCATCACACGGCAGTGCATCATAATTTTCCGGATTGTGAATCTTATCAGAACTATAAGGGAATATATAAGGATTTTTCTCATGGTATCTTTAACGGAAAAGTTTTTGTGAACAAAGCAGCCCAAAAGACGAATGCCTATCAGCAGAATAACAATATTTTGTTAAGCGAGGGTGCCGTTATAGATACCAAACCTCAATTGGAGATTTTTGCGGATGATGTAAAATGCTCTCATGGGTGTACGGTGGGCCAGCTTGATAAAGATGCTCTTTTTTATCTCAGGGCAAGGGGAATTTCAAAAAAAGAAGCTCAGGCGCTTTTGTTGTATGCTTTTGCAAATGATGCACTGAAGAATATAGACATAGTACCTCTAAAACTCAAAGTCTCAAAACTTCTTACGGAGAAACTGGATGTGTCCGTCGGTTTCCGGATTGGAGAGTGAGAGAATAATGTCCTGAAAGGTATAGGCATAAAAAAAACTCTTCTATTTTTAGGAGAGTTTTTTATAAAATTTAATCTTCTTCTCATTCGTTTTCAGGAGTTTCTTCCTCTTCTACGGACTCGCCTTTCATTGCATTTCTGGACATCTTGATAGCTACCACTACTGCATTGTCCGGATGTAAAAAGGTGTATTTTTCTGTTTTTATATCGCCCACATAGATCTTGTTCCCGATCTTAAGAGGGGTGACATCTATCACGATTTCATCCGGAAGATCAGACGGCAAAGCCTTGATTTTGAGCTTTCTGAAAGATTGTATCAAATTTCCTCCAGCCAGTACTCCTTTAGCTCTTCCGGTAAGGGATACAGGAACATCCATAATCACAGGCTTGTCTTTTGACAACTGATAGAAGTCTGCATGAAGAATTCTGTCCGTGATAGGGTGGAACTGAATGTCCTGTAAAACTGCAGGGATATTTTTTCCATCCAACACCAGCTCTACTGTGTGCGCCTCCGGAGTATAAACCAGCTCTTTAAAAGATTTTTCTTCCGTAGAAAAGTTTAAAGGTTCTTTGCCTCCATAAACAACACAAGGGACTAGCTCAGCATCGCGTAAGGCTTTGGTAGATTTTTTGCCCACACTTTCTCTTTTTGTACCTTGGATTGTAATTGATTTCATTGTTTTTTGGGTTACTATATTAGTATGTGATATAATTTTGGTTTGCGAAGGTAATTTATTTTTTCCAATGCATCTAAATTAAAGACTAAAAATGAGGTTTTTTCTAGTCTCTCAGATGATAAATTTTTTGCTTATTGATTGATGTTCGTGGACCATTTTCATGACATCCGCAAAGAGTGGAGCACAAGAAAGAATCCTTATTTTTGAGGATTTATATTTTTCTATCGGGATGGTATCGGTTACAATTACCTCCAATAAGGAGGACTTTTCTATATTTTCATAGGCTTTTCCGGACAGAACTCCGTGAGTAGCAATGGCTCGTACACTTTTTGCTCCGTTTTTCATAAGGATATCGGCAGCTTTGCACAGCGTACCCGCGGTATCTATCATGTCGTCAATTAAAATTACATTTTGGTCTTTTACATTTCCTATCAGAAACATTTCTTCTACCTCATTTGCTTTCTTGCGTTCTTTATAAGAGATGACCACCTCAGCTCCCAAGTGTCCGGCATAATTTTTTGCCCTTTTTGCTCCGCCCATATCAGGGGAGGCGATAGTTAGATTTTCTAGTTTTAAAGATTTTATATAGTCAATGAAGATGGAGGATGCATAGAGATGATCTACAGGAATCTCAAAAAACCCTTGAATCTGATCTGCATGTAAATCCATAGTCATAAGTCTGGTAGCGCCCGCAGCGGTAATGAGGTTGGCCACCAGTTTTGCTCCTATAGGAGCCCTGGGTTTGTCTTTTCTGTCTTGTCTGGCCAGACCATAGTAGGGGATTACCACTGTAATACTCTTGGCCGAAGCCCTTTTTGCTGCGTCAATCATGAGCAATAGTTCCAGAAGGTTGTCTGCGGGAGGAAAAGTGGAGGCAATAAGAAAAACCCTCCCGCCTCTTACAGACTGATCCAGAACGGGCTCAAATTCCCCATCACTAAATTCCTGAAAATTGATTTTTCCCAGGTCTTGACCATAATGTTTTGAAATTTTTTCTGCCAATTCCTTACTCGTTCTGGTGGAGAAAAGGTAGGTCGCTTGGTGTGCCATTTTAACTTTTTGTTAGGATTCGACAAAGTTAGATAAAATTTATACACTTTTTGAACTCAAAAATATAAAAATATCCCTGAAATCTTTCTTCCCATGCCCACACTTAGCCTACCCGGAGAAAACAATCTCTTTTTTTTATTTTCACCTATGTTTTTTTGCGGGGGGGGGTACTTTTTTGGATTTGGACAGGCAGTAAAATATTAGGGAAATTTGATTCCTGAATATCTATTGACATTTACGAGAGGGAGTCTTGCTCCGTACTTCCTGTTTATAGATTGTATGAACTCGTTGGCTACTATAGCATTTCCTCTACCTGTGAGATGGATTCCGTCCAGAGAGAAGGCTCCTCCTGTAAGGTATTTGGAGGAATATTTCACTCCGTCCCATTGAATTCCGGAGTTTGTTATGAGTTCGGACATTTTGCTTTTTGTATCTACCAGCGCAAGTCCGTAAGCATTGGCTAAAGCAGTTATGGTTTCGTTATAAGCCCTGGTAGCGGCTTCTACTTTTTTTGTTTCTGCACTCGTGAGTGCATACCGATCTGCAAGAGGAGTGGTGACTCCCACTTTATCAAAGGGAGCGGGATATTGACCAGGGTTCTTTCCTAAAATTTGAGAAGCTTTAAGAAGGATAAGATCAGTTTTTTTCGCATGTCGGGCCTGAGCAAAAAATTCACCTATCATACGGGCTTGACTGGCAGGTACCCCGGAAGAAGAGAGGGCCGAAGTAATCTGGGGCTGTAGGTTTGTCAGGTCTTTATCAAATATTAGGATCGGGTTTTTCCCTTTTTGCGCCCAGGAGATTCGATCCCCCTGACCCAAAACTGCTAGTATTTTTTTTACGGGAGCATACAAGGACTGGTTTAGTACATTGGCCACATTTTCGTTAAGTTCTATTGCGTTGTAAGGAACTGTCGCAAAGAAGGGAATATGGAGAACGGAAGGAATATTGGCAATTACCCCTTTTGCTCCGCTGGCAGTAAGGGCCTTGAGGTATTGGTTTACCACCTTTTTAAAGACGGTCGGGTCTGTAATATCATTTTCTCCATAAGAAGAAGGGTTGTAGTTCCCGGTCTGATCTTTTCCAATTCCTCCACTTGCAGCATAACTTAGTACGTCATTATTTCCTATCCAAAGGGAGAAAAATGTGGGACTTTGACTTATCGCCGCTTCTATTATGCTTTTTCCAGTAGAAAATCTCGAATAATATGGATTCAGATCTCCATATTTAGGTATTCCTAGATGAAATGATTTGGCTCCCGGAATGCCCAAGTTCTGGTAAGGACCTTGAGAAGCTATATTGTCCAGTGATGATTCTGGCAACATGGGGATAGGAGCTAATTTTCCGTTTTTGTTTACTTTCAATACCAGTTTTCCCGCAAAATCTCCTGTCTTGGGATTGTACAGATTTTTAAATCCCCCCGTATTATCAGTAGACATCGGTTGCCTAAATTCTCCCCCTCCTGCCTTTTTCATTTGGGCAGAGAGTATTGAAGGGAAAGATTCTTTTTGCCCGTCTCTGTATAAGGCCCCGTCTCTGTATCCCGAGGTAAGAGAATTGCCCAGAGCCACATAAGTGCCAAAATTTGCAGAGCCACTGGAGACTACTTCAGTGCCGGTAGCTTCCTTAAAGTCTGCGCTGCAACCCCCAGCCAAAAGCAGAGCAGATACCAAGAGAATATCAAGCGTATTAGTCCGTAATTTTTTCATTTTTTCTTTTAAGGTTGTATCTGATACCCAAGCCGAAATAAAAGGCATTTGCCTTAGCTTTACCACTAAAACCATTGTTCTTGTTGTAGAAGGATCTCCCATTAGGAAATGCCTGGGCCGTAGCCAAATCTATCCCAAACAAGCGAAAATTTAGCCCCATACCTGCTGTGATCACATGGGTGTTGAAAGAAGGTGTCTCCGGAGTGAAATTATCATCGTTGTACGGAGATTCATCCCAGTACCAGCCTAGTCTGCCGGAGATTAGTGGGCTGAATCTGTATTCTCCACCCACCCGAAAGGTTTTTGTGTTTCGGAAATTTTTGGGTACAGACAATATCCTTGGGTCTGTCTGGTTTCCGATAGGTGCATTTTTAAAATATAAATCTAACTTACTATATCTCTCCCAACCGGTATAATTAAAATCTGCGGCTATTTTCAATTTTGAGGACACCTTATAGGCGAATCCTATGGTATATTCTTCAGCGAGAGGCAAAGTTGCTCTAAAGGCATCTCTTCCCGAGGCACTCAGTCCCAAAACAGGAAACAATGAAGGAGAAACAGTAAAGGTGGCAGTACCTTTATTGGCTTCCATGTCCACAGGAGACCGATAGGTAACGCTTACATTTAACTTTTCGTTGGGAACGAAGTAAAACCCCAGTCCAAAACCGCTTCCTTTCGCGCTGGATTCCTTTATGTTGAGATTTCCGTTAAGAAGCGTGACAGATCTGTCCCAGCTTACACTTCCTCTCGCATAGATATAGCTCACCCCCACAGACATCCAGGATGCCAGTTTTACAGAAATCACGGGCTGAAAGTAAAAACTTTTCAGTTGCATTTTTTGTACGAGTTCTTTCCCTGCCCAATTTTCTGGCCACTGCACTGTGCTTCCATAGGGTGTGGTGACACTAAACCCCAGAGACAAATCTTCGGTGGCCTTGTACGTAATTGCAGTATAAAACGGTGTGCCTAAAGGGCTATTGGTCTTATAAGACTCCCGAGTGCTTGGATTTTGGTAGGCTATTGAAGAATTCACGGCAAATCCCCCTGCTACGATACTCAGTTTCTCGGGAATAAAAGAAATCCCGGCAGGATTGAAAAACGCCACGCTCGCATCTTCTGCGTGTGCACTGGTATGCGCCATCGCAAGCTGTTTTGCTCCCTGTAGAGCCACCCTAAACCCTCCCGCCTCTGCAGCGAGGCTTGAAAGTATACACAAGGTCAACAGAATTTTCTCCACGATTAAATAAATTATATCACTCTCAAATATAATCTGTTTTCCTCGTAAAAAGAAATTTTTTTTTTCGGATTTCAATTATTCATTACGTAGATCATCATCATGCGTACAGGCTTAGATTCCTACAACTCCGATGAGTTTTGGTAAAACTAAGATTTTACATCCGGCTTAACGATTTTGATGTATTGATTATCAGTGTTTTTATTTATTTTGTTTAAGCAGTAGAGGAGGTAATAGGTGAATTCCTATTTTTATTTGTCGTAAATTCGCAGAAGTTAATTTTTTAGTTTGGACTTTGTTTATAGATAACTAGAAATATGAGTTGTGGATGCAAAATAGTCGAGGATTCTGCTCATAAATGTGGTGGAAAGTCTTCCCAGGGATGTCCCAGTGTAGATATTTGTGGGAACAGTTATAAGCTTAGTGTTTTTGATTGGCTTTCTAACATAGAGAGTCCCGTAAAATCCTCTGATGGGGGATTGGTGGAGGTACGTTTTAAGAATGACAGAAAACTTATTTATAAGAATGTAAATCATCTTTCTTTGCATATAGGGAGCATTGTGGTGGTGGAATCCAGCCCGGGGTATGATGTAGGTGTGGTCAGTCTAACTGGAGAGCTGGTGAGAATCCAGATTCGAAAGAAAAAGCTATCTACAGAGTTTGTGCCTAAAATATACAGACTGGCTACCGGGAAGGATATTGAACAGTGGGAGCGCATCAGAAAAAAAGAAGAATCTGTAAAAAAACAAGCGAGGATTATTGCAAAAAATATGGGTCTTTCCATGAAGATATCGGATATAGAGTATCAAGGGGATGGCACCAAGATCACTTTTTATTACATAGCGGATGGAAGAGTAGATTTCAGGCAACTTATCAAAGATTATGCACAGCTCTTCCGTACAAAGATTGATATGAAACAGATTGGTTTTAGGCAAGAATCTGCAAAGATAGGAGGCTTGGGCTCATGCGGTAGAGAGCTGTGCTGTTCTACCTGGCTCACCGATTTTAGGTCGGTGAACACCAATGTGGCACGTTATCAGCAGCTGAGCATAAACCCTCAAAAACTTGCGGGACAGTGTGGAAAGTTAAAATGCTGTCTTAATTTTGAATTGGACAGCTATCTTGATGCACTGGAAAATTTTCCTTCTTCCAATACGGTATTGGATACTGAAAATGGAAGGGCCTCTTGTATAAAAATTGACGTTTTTAAAAATAAAATGTGGTTTGCTTATGTAGGGAAACCTATGGTTTGGTATGATATAGAGGTAAAAAGGGTTTGGGAAGAAATTTCTAAAAATAAAAAGGGAAGAAAAACTCTTCCTCTGGAAGAGCTTGTGGATAAATCGGGAGGGCTTGTACAGAAAAAGGTAGACCTTATAGAGGAGAACAGTATCGACAGATTTGAGAAAAAGCACTTTAGGAATAAGCATAAGAATAGGCGGATTGTGCATTCCAGTGATAAGGGTAAAAAATACCACGTCCAGCCTGCTAAAGAGGGAGAGAGAAATACAAAAATGAAAGGGGAACGAAAAAAATGCTAAAAAACCTTATTTATAGATGCAATGACTCGATTCGGTAATTATTATTTTTTTCTTTTCTTATTTTTTTCTTGTGCTCATGAGGATATACAGATGAAGGATATGGAGGGGGAGTGGAGCAGGAATCCCGTTGTCTTTAGTTTTGATATCAGTCAGGAAACAAAGCCCAAGAATATTATTTTTGTGGTGAGAAATAATAACGATTATCCCTACAGTAACCTTAGGCTCTTCGTGAGTATGTACAATGAGGGAAAGCGCTTTGGAGGGGTGGATACGCTAAACTATGTTTTAGCAGATCCGGATGGGAGATGGAGAGGAAGTGGTTTTGGGGATACTAAGGAGACTAGATTTCTGTACAAGGAGAATTTTAAGTTTCTCCAAAGAGGTACTTATAAGATATATGTCACCCAGGCGATGAGGGAGAAGTGTCTTGTAGGCATAGAAGACCTCGGGATAGTGATACAAGAAACTGATTAGATGAAATGCAATATTCATGATTCATGACGAAAAAAGTAACCAAGAAAAAGTCTTCGTTTCCCGTTCCTCTCAAGAAGTCTGAAAAAAGTAAAGAACTCAGGTTAATATTGTCTCTTTGGGTGGTTTTTTTTGTTTCTGTTTTAGGTGTTATATTGCTGTTTTTTGCTATCTCCGAGGGACTTTTTGGCTCTATGCCGGAGGTAAGTGAACTAGAAAATCCGGATATATATGTGGCCTCTGAAATTTATTCTTCGGATGGTGTGAGGATAGGAAAGTTTGAAAAAGAGAAAACCCAGCCGGTACTTTATAAAGATCTGCCCCCTCATTTGGTTTATGCTTTGCAGGCGAAGGAAGACGAAAGGTTTAAGGAACATGCCGGAGTGGATTTTCCTTCTGTTGCCCGGGCTGTTTTTTTTGGTGGGTCGAGGGGAGGGGGCTCCACTATTACACAGCAATTGGCCAAACTTTTGTTTACCAGTGATAGAGCTTCTAACAAACTCAGGAGGGTTTCTCAGAAACTCAAGGAATGGGTAGTTGCGGTAAGTCTGGAAAAACGCTATACCAAGGAAGAAATAGTTGCTCTTTACTTTAACAAGTTTGATTTTCTCTATAATGCGACAGGTATAGAAATGGCTTCTCGCATTTATTTTAACAAAACCACGAGCAAACTCACCCTTCCGGAAGCGGCTCTTTTTGTTGCGATGTTGGAGAATCCTGTTCGGAATAATCCGATGCGTAATATGGATCAGGCATTCGCAAGGAGAAATGTTGTTCTTTTTCAGATGTTGAAGACTAACTATATAGATCAGTCTACTTACGATAAGGCGGTAGTCACCCCTATAAAATTGGACTACCATCCTGTAAAAACCATAGAAGACGGATATTCTTCGTACTATAAGTTTTTCTTGAGAAAAGAAATCAATAGGTATCTCGATGAATATGAGCGAAATACAGGCAAAAAACTCAATATCTACAAAGATGGTCTTAAGATTTATGTCACGTTAGATTCTAAAATGCAGAAATATGCTGAGGAATCAATAAAGCAACATCTCACCGTTTTACAGAGAAACTTTGATAACGAACAGAAAAGAAATCCAAAAAAACCCTTTTACAAACTAAGCCAGAAGCAGGTAGATCAGATCATGCTTCAGGCCATAAAACGTACCGGGAGGTACAGAAGGCTTCTCAATGCAGGGATTCCTCAGGATTCCATACTCATAGAATTTCATAAGCCTGTGAAAACTACTATTTTCACATGGGAAGGAGAAAAAGAAGTAGAGTTATCACCTTATGATTCCATTCGTTATCACAAGCAAATTGCACAGGCAGGTTTGATGTCTATGGTACCTTCCACCGGAGAAATAAGAGCATGGGTAGGTGGTATTAACTGGCAGCATTTTCAGTTTGATCATATAAAACAGGGCAAGAGGCAGGTAGGTTCTACCTTTAAGCCTTTTGTATATGCCGCTGCGATTATGAAACATAATCTTACGCCTTGTTCCACAATTTCGGCAGCGACCTACACGAAGGGGAACTGGTCTGTAAAGGGGAAAGGAGGTACCCCCACTTTACGCAGTGCACTAGCTTATTCTGTGAACCCAGTGGCGATACGTCTCATAGAGATGACAGGTGTGGAAAATGTCATTCGGTTGGCCAGGGATTTGGGTGTAACAGAAGATATTCCCAATAATCTTACGATTGCTTTGGGCTCTTCAGACATCACGATATATGAGATGTTAGGAGCGT
The DNA here is from genome assembly GCA_030263285.1 of Bergeyella sp. Classification (GTDB taxonomy): domain Bacteria; phylum Bacteroidota; class Bacteroidia; order Flavobacteriales; family Weeksellaceae; genus SZYB01. Next base: position 143,848 of record SZYB01000002.1, on the reverse strand, counting down.
ACAGTTCCTTTGCAAATTTTGGAAATTATATAAAACCCGAAATGCTATGGAGAGTAGAAGATGCCAATGGGAGGGTGATAAAAGAAGTAAGGCAGGAACAGAAAGAAGTGATGAATGAATTCTATGCATATACTATGCTGGATCTTATGAAGGGGGTGGCACAGTTTGGTACGGGAGCCGGGGAGCTAGGTAGAAGAGGGGTGAATAAGGAGATAGAAATTGCTGCAAAAACAGGGACTACGCAAAATAATTCGGATGGGTGGTTCATGGGTATTGTCCCCAAGTTAGCTACCGGTGTATGGGTGGGGTGGGAGGATCGTTCCACTCACTTTTGGAGCACAGGCGAGGGGCAGGGAGCTAGGATTGCGCTCCCCATATGGGCAATCTATATGAAGAAAGTATGGGCAGATAAAAGTCTGGGTATTTCCCCCAATGATAAATTTGTAAAACCTTCTGGCTGGACGGGGGAGTGTGAAGCTCTGCGGGGGATTGAGTCAGGTTACGGAGATTTGGGAACTCTTCAAACTATTGATCAGATAAAAAGTGGATCCAAAACTTCCTTGTCGGGAAATAAAGCAGCAGAGGGTGGAGAAGGGGAAATAAACGAAAATCTGAGAAAAGACTCGGACATTGATTTTAACCAGTAATTTTACTGCTGGGTTTTAGTGGCAATGACTCTACTTCGCCTCATCACAAAATATGTTGTACCGCACAAGCGTAGCACCACCAAAGTATCTTTTTACCTCTTTGAGGTCTTGAGCGGCGCTGTTCTTAGAAAAATAGCTCCCCGCCAAAACCTTATAATTAGGTCTGAGTGAGGCATCGGTATTCGCCTTTATAAGCGGGAATATTCTTCTGAAATTAGCTTTTACCTGGTTTGCTTCTTGATTTGATTTTACAGTGGTCAAAAGAATTTTGAAACCTAAGATCCTGGGGTTTTTTCTGCATATTTCTGCATTGGTAAGAGATTTGTCAGAACCGAGGGTATTTGTAGGTCTGTTTCCTTTGGTTGGGTCTGTTTCCAGAATTCCTGGGCATTTTCCTTCCATACTTTTCATGAGATCGGATATTTCTTTCTCCATGGACAGAGAGTATGCCGTCCCCCCTATGCTGTCTTTTTTTAGGATTTGCTGAGCCAGAAAAATATAGGGAAGCGGAGAAAAAAACAGCAGAAAAATAAAAATTCTAGCCTTCATCCAGAGTTTATTTTCAGCAAAAGTAAGACAAACCAAGAATATACCAAAACCATTATTTAGAACCAGTATAAATTGTATATCAATGATAAAATGCACTTGGATGACTTTATCAATTTCATACTAAATGTTTTACTTTTGCGGGACTGAATTTGTTTAAGTCTAGTGCAAGGATAACCCTATTTAACAAATAAATGATTCGTTGGATAAACCATTGTAAAAGCCGTCTGTTGACTCTTGGTCTGTTTCTTTTAGTGGCTGCTGTAACGCATGCGCAGGAGGGAGATCCGGTGGCTGGAAAGAAACTTTTTGAGACCAATTGTGCGGCATGTCATGCGCTGGATAAGCAACTGATAGGTCCCGCGTTGGGCGGTGTAGTGGAAAGGCTTAAAAAAGACGAAAACATCGGTTTAGACTGGCTTTATAAGTGGATAAAAGACAATAAGAGTCTTAGGGCCTCCGGGAATAAGTATGCAAATGAAGTGTTTGCAAAGTTTAACAAGTCCGAGATGCAGGTCTTTCCTAATCTCACCAATCAGGACATAAGCAATATTTTGGCCTACACGTCTAATCCCCCAAAGGAGGAGCCCAAAGTGGAGGAAAGCACAACCGGTACTGTAGCCTCCGGTGACGGATCGGATCAGGCCAGTCTGAACTCAAAAGTGATGATAGGGGCTTTGTTTACTGTGATAGGTTTGTTGGTCTGGCTTTTAGCCAAACTAAGACAACTGGTAAAACTTCAGCAATCAGAGGAACTCGGTTCTTTGAATTCTACACAGGTTCGTTCTTTTGGAGAACTGTATGCCCGTTATCATTATGCGGGTAAGGCACTCCTTGGTATTCTTGTTTTATTTGCGTTGTATGGAGTATGGAATTCTCTTATGTGGATTGGGGTATACAAGGGGTATAAACCAGAACAACCGATTTATTTTTCTCATAAAATTCATGCAGGAGAAAACAAAATAGATTGCCAGTTTTGTCACTCCGGAGCAAAATATGGCAAGGTTTCTGAAATTCCTTCACTCAATGTGTGTATGAATTGTCATAGAAATATTTCCGAATATAAAGGCAAGTATATAGAGCCCGGGAAAAGTAAAGAATTTTATGATGGAGAGATTAAAAAGATTTATGAACACGCAGGTTGGGATTCGGAGACTCAGAAATATACCGGAAAGACAAAGCCTGTGGAATGGGTCAGAATACATAATATGCAGGATTTTGTGTATTTTAATCACTCACAGCACGTTATTGTAGGGGAGCAGGCCATTATATCCTCGTATAATAAAAAGAATCCAGACGCGCCGGTAGATGTAGTGTGTAAGGCTTGTCACGGAAAGGTGGATACCATGAATGTGGTACAGATGGCCAATGACTTTACGATGGGTTGGTGTATAGAGTGTCACAGAACCACGGAGGTGGATATGAACAATGGATACAATAAAGAGTATTTCCAGGGTTTGCATGAGAAGCTCAAAAAACAGTATCCGTTATCAGAAGGGAAAATAACGGTAGATGCGATAGGAGGGATGGAGTGTGGTAAATGTCACTATTAAACAAAAAAAAATAAAGAAGTACCAATGGCTTCAAATAAAATACAGTTTAGAAGTATTCATGAGTTGAACGATTCCGGCCTAAATAACAGGTTGGCTCAGAGAGAGTTTGCGAATGAGATCCCCGTAGAGAAATTTTTAGAAGAGGAGAATACTAAAACTAACCCCACCTCTCGTAGGGATTTTCTTAAACTCTTGGGTTTTTCTACGGCTGCTGTTACCATGGCTGCGTGTGAAGCACCCGTTATCAAGACCATACCCTATGTGGTAAAACCTAAAAATATCATCCCTGGCATTCCTAACTATTATGCTTCTGCATTTTTTGATGGGTTTGATTTTGCAAGCGTGCTAGTGAAAACAAGAGAGGGGAGACCTATAAAGATAGAGCCTAATCCTGCTGCGAAGGATTTGGGAAAGACGAATGCAAGAACGCAGGCTAGTGTGCTGTCTCTTTATGATAATGAGAAAATAAAGCAACCTAAGCTGGATAAAAAAGACACTACCTTTGATAAGGTAGACAGTTATGTGTTGGCGTCTTTGTCGGGGGCAGCAAGCTCTGGGAAGAAGATTGTGATTCTCACTCATTCTTTTCCGTCTCCAAGTTTCAAAAAACTTTTTTCGGAATTTAAGACGAAGTATCCCACGGCAGAACTTGTAGTTTATGATGCATTCCCGTATGCTGCAAATCTGGATGCAGCGGCGGAGGTCTTTGGGAAACGAGCACTTCCCGTCTATGATCTTTCAGATACACGATTAGTAGTTTCTTTTGGAGCAGATTTTTTAGGAGATTTCAATGCTCAGAGTCTAGAGACTTCTTATGCAACCGCAAGAAAGCCTGGGGAAAACATGTTAAGGCATATTCAGGTAGAGTCTAATTTATCTCTTACCGGAGCCAATGCAGATACGAGAATCAGACTAAAACCCAGTGAGATTAATAAGCTTTTAGTAGAGGTGTATAAAGGTCTCTCTGGGGGTACAAGCGATAAAATTGCCCTAAGAATTGTAAAGGAGATACGGGCAAAGGGATCTCGGGCGTTAGTACTTGCAGATGGCTCCAAAGAGGCTGTGGTGCTTTCGCATCTCATCAATCAAAAGATAGGATCAAAAGCCTTTACAGGTAAGGCTAATTTTCTTAAAGAATTTGATGCTGAGAGATATAAAGAATTTTTATCTTGGGTAGCACAGGGGTCTGTGGATACTCTTATCATTTATAATGTAAATCCTATTTATTCCTCTTCTAAAGGGAGCGATTTTCGGAAGCTTTTGTCTAAGGTGCCTAATGTGATTTCTTTTTTGGATAAGAAAAATGAAATTTATGAGGCATCAAAAGCGGTAATTCCCGTGGCTAACTGGCTTGAGTCTTGGGGTGATTTTATGCCTCAGACAGGGGTGTATGTTCTTACGCAGCCCACGATACAAAAAATATTCAAGCCTAGACAATTAGAAGAGTCTTTATTGGTGTGGATCAACGGAAAAAACAGCGATGCCGGTGATTATTACAGTTATTTGAAATCCAATGCGTCTTCTCTGCTCGGCGGAGTATCCTTTAACAAGGCGCTTTATAACGGGATTAATGAAATTTCTGGTGGATACATGCTTTCGTACTTGGGAGGAAATGCAGAGAGGGCTATAGAAAGATTAACCCAGCCTTCTTCCGGTCTTGAGCTTACTTTTTATACAAGTACCGCTGTGGGAGACGGGACGCAGGCCAACAATCCTTGGTTGCAGGAACTTCCGGATCCCATTACCAGGATGTCTTGGGACAACTATCTCACTATTTCTCCGGAAGATGCAAAGGAGTTTGGTCTCAAAAATGATCTTAACGGAAGAATGCAGTTGGATGGAGATAAGGTAAATGTTACCGCAGGGGGAATCACTTTACGAGAGGTGCCTGTGTTTGTACAGCCGGGGCAGGCCAAGGGCTCTTTGGGGCTTGCTTTGGGGTATGGCAAAAAGAATTCCGGAAAGGTAGCCGAAGTAGGAGTGAACGCCTATCCGCTTTTTGACGGGACGAATTTATCTGTCGGAAATGTGAAAATAGAAAAGACGGGATCCACGCATAAGTTTGCGGGGATGCAGTTGCAGAATACCCTTATGGGTCGTTATGAGATTGCCAAAGAGGTGACACTGGAAGAGTTTGTTAATATTCCGTTTGATGACCCACAGAAAGGTTGGAATAAGCCTCTTGAGTACCACACCATAAACGGAACCCTGCCGGGAAGGAAAATTGATCTTTGGGATGCTTTTGATGATGCAGATGGTCCCCATTTTAACCTCTCTGTGGATCTCAATACATGTACGGGATGCGGGGCTTGTGTTGTCGCTTGCCAGGCGGAGAATAATGTACCGGTAGTAGGTAAAGAAGAGATAAGAATGTCGCGGGATATGTATTGGTTAAGGATAGATCGTTATTATTCTTCAAAAGAGAAATTGGAGGTTTATGAAGGCATAAAACAGGGACTTAATGTTCCGGAACTTTATGGGAATGCATTTGATAAAGAGGGGGGGGTACTCAATCATCCTGCAGAAAATCCGGATGTGATCTTTCAGCCTGTAATGTGCCAGCATTGTAATCATGCTCCTTGCGAAACGGTTTGTCCTGTGGCGGCTACTTCTCACGGAAAACAGGGGCAGAATCATATGGCTTACAACCGTTGTATTGGTACGCGTTATTGTGCGAATAACTGTCCTTATAAAGTACGCCGATTTAATTGGTTTAACTATGCGCTCAATGATAAGTTTGACTATCAGATGAATAACGATTTGGGGAGGATGGTGCTTAATCCGGATGTAGTGGTGAGAACGCGTGGAGTGATGGAGAAGTGTTCGCTTTGCATTCAGGAAACTCAGGCGACTATCCTTACGGCAAAGAAAGAGGGAAGAAGAGTAACCGATCAAGAGTTCCAAGATTCTTGTGCATGTGCGAGAGCTTGTCCCACGGGAGCTATGAAGTTTGGAGATATGAATGATTCTGCTTCAGAGGTAAGGAAATTATTTGGCAGTAACAGAAGGTATTTCCTTCTTGAGGAGATAGGAACAAAGCCCAATGTATTTTATCATACTAAAGTGAGAAATAGAGAAGAGGAAAAAATATAAATAAAAAGGTAGAAAAATGTCACATTACGAAGCCCCTATCAGGGAGCCGCTGATTATCGGCCACAAGTCTTATCATGACATTACAGAAGATATTGCCCGACCTATAGAGGAGAGAGCCGGGCGTTTGTGGTGGGTTTCCATGTATGCTGCTTTGGTGTTCTTTATTTATGGATTTGGTTGTATCGCTTATACCATAGGCACGGGAATAGGAGCATGGGGACTTAACAGGACGATCAATTGGGGGTGGGATATCACCAATTTTGTATGGTGGGTAGGGATAGGCCACGCGGGCACCCTAATCTCTGCAGTTTTATTATTATTTAGACAAAGGTGGAGGATGTCGGTGAATCGGTCGGCAGAAGCCATGACTATTTTTGCGGTAGTGCAGGCTGCCATCTTTCCTGTAATACATATGGGTAGAGTTTGGGTGGGATACTGGGTGTTTCCTTTGCCTAATCAGTTTGGCTCTCTTTGGCCTAATTTTAACTCTCCTCTCCTTTGGGATGTTTTTGCGATTTCCACTTATTTTTCCGTATCCACCGTGTTTTGGTTTATGGGGCTGATTCCGGATTTTGCCATGATTCGGGATAGAGCCAAAACTCCTTTCACAAAAAAAATGTATACGTTTTTGGCTTTTGGTTGGGGGGGGAAAGCCAAGCATTGGCAGAGGTTTGAAGAGCTTTCTTTAGTACTTGCCGGACTTGCCACACCGCTTGTGTTTTCCGTGCATACTACGGTATCTTTTGACTTTTCTACTTCGGTAATAAAGGGTTGGCATTCCACCATTTATCCTCCTTATTTTGTGGCCGGAGCTATATTTTCCGGTTTCGCTATGGTACAGACGCTTCTTTTGGTGGCGAGAAAAGTGTGCCATTTGGAGGATTATATCACGATGTATCATATAGAGATTATGAATATTGTCATCATCGTCACAGGGGGTATGGTTACCGTGGCATATGCGGTAGAATATTTTATCGCGTGGTATTCCGGGTCTAGGTTTGAAGATTTTACCTATCTGTCTCCAGGTGCGGCTACCGGTCCTTATTGGTGGGCGTTTTGGGCGCTTATTATCTGTAATTTGGTTATTCCTGCACTTTTTTGGTTTAAGAAAGTACGGACCAATATACTGGCTACTTTTTTAATTGCCTTGGTGATCAACATTGGGATGTGGTTTGAGCGATTTGACATCATTGTAATCAACCTTTCCAGAGATTATCTGCCCGGATCTTGGACCATGTTTAAGCCTACGGTTATTGATGTGGGGGTATATTTGGGCACTTTGGGTTTTTTCTCTGTTTTATTCTTGTTATATGCCAGAACTTTCCCGGTGATCGCTCAGGCAGAGTTAAAATCTATTTTGAAAATATCAGGCGAAACTTATAAAGCAAAAGAGGGAGATGAGCACCACTAAAATTATATACGGAGTGTACGCAGACGAAGATGATTTGATGAACGGTGTGCGTGCGTTTGTTGATAAGGGAATAAAAATAAACGAAGTGTACAGCCCTTTTCCCGTACATGGTTTAGATAAGGCTTTGGGGCTGAAAAAGACCCGTATATCCGATGCGGCTTTTATTTATGCGGTGTATGGGGTGTGTATCGGCGGGCTTACCACCTATTATATAATGAATCATGATTGGCCCCAAAACATCGGGGGGAAGCCTGCTTTTGATTGGGCTCATAATATGCCCGCTTTTGTGGTACCTATGTTTGAATTGATGGTTTTTTGTGCCGCACACATGATGTCTCTCACTTATCTTATAAGGAATAAGATGTACCCGGGGGCTCCGGCTCAGAACCCAGACCCTCGCACAACGGATGACAAGTTTATGATGGAGTTGGTCAGTGATGACGTGGAGACCATTAAGCGCGTATTGATAGAAACCGGAGCAGAAGAAATCTCTGTAAAGGATACAGAATCAAGAAAATTATGATGATATCTAAGACGTATTTTGTAACTCAAAAAATTATTCTGATGAAAGGCACTTTTGTCCCAGGTGCGTTTTTGGGTTTTTTACTTCTTTTGGGTTCTTGTAAACCTAAAGAAAATCCCCCGCTGGTGTATTTTCCGGATATGTATTATCCTGTTGCTTATGATCCTCTTATGAAGGCGCAGGATCCTTATTCCAAGCACGATAATGATATTCCTGCCTTTGTGAAAAATGAGGGAGCCACGGCTCTTGTTCCTGTAGCTGGAACGGTTCCTCAGAACTCTGAGGCGTTGGTGGAGGAAAATGGAGGGGTTTCTCTTTCGGCAGATGATTATAATGCGGGTTATGAAAACTCAAAAAAAATTACGGTCTCTCCTCTCAACCCCGTAAATGAAGACAAAGACCTAAAAAAGGGCAAAATTTTGTACGAAAAGACTTGTGCTGCCTGTCACGGAAAAGCAGGGGATGGTCAGGGATCTATAGTGCAATCTGGGTCTTATCTGGGAGTACCTAATTATGCAGACAGAGAGATCACGGTAGGGTCTGTACATTATGTGCTTACCTACGGTAGAAACATGATGGGCTCTTATGCGGGGCAGCTCACCCCCGGTGATCGGTGGAGAGTAGCGATGTATGTGATGAATGAGTTTAAGAAAACTCCCGCTGTAGCAGCAGGAGCCGATAATTCTTCCGCTAACCCTTAATCTAAACTTACAAAAAGACAAAATGTATACGTTTTCTCCTAAATTAAGATCGTTATCTCTCTTCCTGTTGTTTGGAGGCATGGTTCTTTTCGGAATAGGGTATTTCATTAATCATAGCATAGGCAATGAAAAAATTATGCAGATGATGAAGGCATCTCAAAAAAGCGGCATCAATGTTCCCACTCATTCCAGTGAGCTTGTAGGTCCTCAGGACGAAAATGCACATTTTGAGACAGCGAAGCGTCAAATTCATAATAAACCTCTTGCTGCAGTACACACCATAGCTGTTTTCTTATTTGGAATAAGTGCGTGTGCCTTGTTTTTTTACTCTATACAGCATGTTGCTCATGCAGGATGGTCTATCATTATCACCCGCGTGATGGAGGCTATAGCATCCTATCTTCCTGTGGGTGGAGTAATATTACTTATTATCATGTTTCTTAATGTTACGCATGTAGGGCATTTATTTCATTGGATGGATAGCAGTCTTACCGATCCAAATAATCCTAATTTTGACGTAATACTTTTTGAGAAGAAGAAGTTTCTTAACATTCCTTTTTATGTGGTGAGAAACCTCATTTATGTATTCGGAACTTCTTTTTTCGTGTGGAAATTGAAGAGTTTATCTAGAAAACTAGACAAAACTAAAGAAATAAAAGATTATAAAAATTTATATAATTGGAGTGTGGGTTATATTGTGTTTTTTGGTTTTTGCTCTGCTGCCTGGGCATGGGATTGGTTGATGTCCATAGATCCTCATTGGTATTCTACCATGTATGTGTGGTATGCTATGGTAAGCTGTTTATCCGGTGCGGTTGCTGTAATTATACTGGTAAGTGTTTACCTTAAAAAAATAGGAGTATTACCTCAGTTTAACGATAATCATTTGCACGATTTGGGTAAGTTTTTATTTGCCACTTCTATGCTCTGGACGTATACTTGGTTTGCGCAGTTTATGCTCTACTGGTATGCCAATATCCCGGAAGAGGTAAATTATTTCTTCGGTAGATTTGCCTATTATGCTCCCACTTTTCTTCCTATGTTGATTGTTAATTTCTTGTTGCCTCTTTTGGTAATGGTAAGTTCAGGTATCAAGAGAAATTATAAAGTGGTGTCTCTCATGGCAGGTATTGTTCTTTTGGGTCACTGGATAGATTATTTTAACATGGTGATGCCCGGAACCGTGGGACCATTTTGGAGCATAGGTTTTTTGGAAATTGGTGCACTTCTGTCTGTCACGGGTCTTTTTATGTTTACCGTGCTCACCGCACTGTCAAAACTTAAGTTGATTCCGGAGGGAAATCCTTTTTTGCATGAATCCAAAATATATGAATATCCATTTTAGTGGGACAAATATTTTATCATATTGGTTTATAAGCCCAAGAATTATTGGGCTTTTTTCTATTTTTGTAGAAAAAAAATATGAAGCGTTTCTCTTTCTTTGGCGTTTTCGCCGTGGTGTTCTTTTTTGCTGCTTGCAAAAAAAGTACCGTGGACGCAAGTTCCTTAAAGAATTTTCAGAGAAGTATTAACGGTATGGCGACGCAACTCAGTACTTTGCAGCAGGTAAAATTCCGTGAGGCGTTGTACATTATTAAGACCTACGAGGCAAAAGACGAAAGCGATTTTGAGTCCTTGAAGAAACTAGCCAGCATTCTTAATAGGAAAAGTGTAGAACAAATTTTACAGTTTGCAGATCGGGTGGCTCAGGATAATCGTGTAGAATGGAGTAGCAAAGGACCTCCTTCTTTGGGCAATATGAATATCTTTGAATCGGCGCCTGATGTCATAGAGCATGATCCCAATGATATAGAAGCCCATGCATTGGTTATAGACATAAGGGAAAGCATGAAAGATTCTGTTATGGGTGCGAAGGCTCTTCTGGTGGTTCCCCGTTTGGTAGATGAAGATTCTAAGCCCGTTGAATTCTCACAAGCGAGTCTGGAAACTATCCTTGAAGTGATGGGGTATGAGGGGAAGATATATGCCTCAAAAAGTTTGATACACAACAATGATTTTAAGGGTTTTGTTATCAGAACGGATGCCTTTCCGGAGGATAAAATAAGGGACAATAAGATTGATATTCGGGTAAGAATAAAAACTGCGAATAAAGATTTTATAACGACAAGAAAGGGAGTACGGGTAAATCCCAAAGTGCTTATGAAAGTGTCTGAAGAGTCTGGGGGATCTTTTGCTCCAGAACAGGACAACCAGGAAACACTTTCCATACATTCTGGTAGTCTCAAAAAGTTAGTGGAGGGATTTTTGGCACAGGTGAGTAAAAAAAGGTTTAAGGAAGCATATGAAAAGGTAGCTAACCCCCAATGGGATACTTATGAGAAGTTTGTGGATCCCATATCAGGTTTTGGAGGGATAGAACAAATAGAAATAAAAAATATGTCCGAATTTTTAATATCAGACAGTTCTGCCAAAGTATCGGTTACCTTCGACATGGGAAGAAAAGACGGAAAGACCACCTCTTTGCACGCGGATTTTGGTCTAAAGAATGTGAATGATGAGTGGAAAGTAATAAGTTACACGGTAAAATAAGAAAGTCCAATCATGGTATCAGAGGATTTATATTCCCGGTTGAATGAAACCATAGTATCCGTACCCGATTTTCCCAAAAAAGGGGTACTCTTCCGGGATATTTCTCCAATATTTCTTTATCCTAAACTTTACAAGGAGATTGTAGATGCATTTGTGAGATTCAGTCGGGGACATGTGGATGTAGTTTGTGGAATAGAAAGCAGGGGGTACCTTTTTGGCATTTCTATTGCGCAGGCTTTGGGTGTTCCTTTTATCCTGATCCGTAAAAAAGGAAAGCTACCTCCTCCTATACTGAGCGAACAGTATGAGCTGGAATATGGCTTTTCTGAGATAGAAATGAAAAAAGATCAACTAAAAAAAGATTTACGAGTACTTATCCACGATGATCTTTTGGCCACGGGAGGTACTACAGAGGCTGCCGCTCGTTTGGTGGAGAAACAGGGATCTAGAGTGACCCAATTCAGTTTCTTAATTGAGTTAGAATTTTTGCAAGGTGAGAAGAAATTGCAGCCCTTTGGGGCAGAAGTTTTTAAAATACTGAAATATTAGTTTTAGTCCTAATTTCAAAACCATTATATTTGCGGATATTTTTAGTTATGGGTGCAGATAAGAGTAAGCGGGAAGAGGGAAAAGGAACGGTGGAGTTTTTTAAGGATTTAGATAAAGAAGCGCTAAAAACGGAGAAGTTTATAGAAAAAAATGCCCGGGTGCTCACCGTTGTTTTTGGGGTGTTAGTTTTTGGGGTGTTAGGGTATTTTGCTTATGATCAGTTTATAGCAATGCCAAAAAACGAGGAAGCTACCCAGAGTTTTTTCGTTGCAGAAAAAGATCTCATTGAAGGAAAATACAAGGAAGCTCTGGGAGGTAAGGCACCTAATCTTGGTTTTTTGGGAACCTACAAAGAATTTTCCGACACCCCGATAGGTAAACTTTCTGCTTATAACGCAGGTCTTATCAAGTTTAGAGAGGGAAAATATCAGGAGGCTTATGATCTTCTGGATCATTTTTCTTCCAAGAACAAAATACTGCTTGCGTTGAAGTATGGTGCTATGGCAGATTGTCAGTCCAATCTCAATAAAAATGAAGAAGCTCTCTCTTTACTTGATAAGGCCTCTTCTATTTCGGAGGATCCCTATACTTCTTATTATTTTGTGAAAAAGGCAGGGGTTCTTTCTCTTGCTTTGGGGAAGAGAAAAGAGGCTAAAGAGTATTTTGCCAAGATTGCAAGAGAATATGATGAATATGATGAAGGAAGTTCGGATTCTTATATAGAGATGACTCGTTATTATTAGTATTTTTTTGCATATATGGCTACGGTAAATCTGTCCGAATACGGCACGCTTGGTATAGAAAACACCGATGATTTTTCTGTAGGAATTGTGGTCTCTCGGTGGAATTCCAGGATTACCGAAAATCTCTTGCGGGGTTGTAAAGAGACTTTAGGGAAAGAAGGGGTTAAGAATGAGAATGTCCTCGTTTACAAGGTGCCGGGTGCTTTTGAATTGAGTTATGCGGCGATGCAGTTGTGTAAAACCCAAAAGTTTGATGCGGTAATTGCCATAGGTTGCATAATACGAGGAGAGACTTCTCACTTCGATTATGTGTGTCAGGCGGTCTCTCAAGGAATAAAAGACTGTAACACTCTTACCGATACCCCTACTGTTTTTTGTGTATTGACAGATGATCATGAAGAGCAGTCTCTTTCTAGAAGCGGAGGGAAGCATGGTAACAAAGGGGTGGAGGCCGCAGTTACAGCACTGGAGATGATTGTTTTTAAGAAAAAAACTGTCCCCCTGTTTTTGTAGGCAGCGGAAGATCCGTTTTTTGATTTTAGGGTCGGTTATTACGATTTGCCCTACCTCCGAACAAAATTAAGAATTTTTTAAAGGTTTGTCCCCTTCTCCTCTTCGTAATACTCGAAGAGAAAGTCATTATACGGAAATCTGGAAATATGAATTTTGTGTACCTGTTCGTAGAGTAGTTTCTTACACTCAGAAAAATTTTCTTTTTTAAGTGCAGAGATAAATACCGTATGATTTTGAGATTTAGACATCCATGTTTTTTTCCATCCGGCCAGAGAGATGTTCTTTCTGCTCATGGGAGTAAGGTCATCCTCGTTTTTTTTTTCGTAAGAGAAATCATCAATTTTGTTGAAGACCATGAGAGTGGGCTTTTTATTGGCCCCTATCTCCTGCAGTATTTGGTTGACTGATGCAATGTGATCCTCAAAACTTTCGTGAGATATGTCTGCCACATGAATCAGAAGGTCTGCTTCCCGAACCTCGTCTAGGGTAGACTTAAAGCTCTCTACCAACTGCGTAGGAAGTTTTCTTATGAACCCTACTGTATCGGTGAGTAAAAAGGGGAGATTCCCTATCACTACTTTTCTTACGGTGGTGTCCAGTGTAGCGAAGAGCTTGTTTTCTACAAAAACTTCCGATTTTGACAGCGCATTCATGAGAGTAGATTTTCCCACATTGGTATAGCCTATTAGGGCTACCCGCACCATTTTTCCACGGTTGTTCCGTTGGGTGGTCATTTGTCTGTCTATAGTTTTTAATTTCCCTTTAAGTAAAGAGATGCGATCCCGTACGATTCTCCGGTCGGTTTCTATTTCGGTTTCCCCTGGTCCTCGCATGCCTATTCCCCCTCGTTGTCTTTCCAGATGGGTCCACATACGCGTAAGTCTGGGCAAGAGATATTCATACTGCGCCAGTTCTACCTGCGCGCGCGCATAAGAGGTTTGTGCCCGTTGTGCAAAGATATCCAGTATGAGGCGGGTGCGGTCTACTATTTTTGCTTCTAACTCTCTTTCTAAATTTTTGAGCTGTGAGGGAGAAAGTTCGTCATCAAAAATAACGGTGTCTATTCTATTGTTTTTTATAAATTCTCTTATTTCTTCCGTTTTTCCTTTTCCTACAAAGGTTTTGGGATCGGGCTTGGAAAGTTTCTGAACGAATCTTCTCTCCGCGCTCGCCCCTGCTGTATGTGCCAAGAACTCCAGCTCATCCATATATTCGGTGAGTTTTTCCTCATTTTGTTCGTAGGTAATAAGCCCCACCAGTACCGTTTTCTCGTATATGCGCCCTTTTTGCTCTAGCATTATTTGTGTCGATAATTTTACGGGTAAAGCTCATAGGGGTAATAATAAATCCCACAATAGGCAAAAATATCGGTTATATTATTCCGTATGTCAATTTTCTCAAAGGTAAAATTTTTTTACTCTTCAGAAGAATACACCTGGACTTAATGTTTTTATAGTAAGTAATGAACATTAATTCCTTGCATATTACATAAAAAGTTATCCAAACGGCTAAAAAATCAACATATGGTATCGATTACAAGTAACGTTCAACTCGGGAATTAGGCCACGAGGCATGTCTGGTCGGTTTGCTCAACATTTTTAAAAGATTTGAAACTATAATACTTATTAAATATGGTGCTGACCATTATTCGATCATCGATAAAGAATATTTTTTCAATCAAAATATAAATGGCTTGAGAGGTAAGCATAATTTAAATACATGATGGTATGAATATTAAATTATTTGTTTGGTTGAATAACTGCATGGACATACTGTTCGATAGTAAAAGCTGATGCCAGTGTCAGAGTTTTCTTTAAATTTTAATCGTTTTCTAATCTTATCCGGACATAATTTAATAGGATTATGGTTAGTTTTGCGCAAAAATGGTAATGATGATAAAAAAAAGAAAAATTTTATCAATTGGGCTTTTTTTTCTTATGGTTTTTAATGGTTTTGTTGTCGCACAAGAAAAAAACACTGGTGAAGTTATAGAACAAAGAAAAAACACGAGTATTGATTCTGTAACAGATGAGAATAAACTGGATAAATCCGTGTTAGGGAAAGCAATTTTTGAAGATGGAATGTCAGGAGGTAAAAAATCCGATGAATCCATAGTGGCTGTACCTATCGAAATTATAGTTCAGAATGAAAAGACACAAGAACCTTTATTTAACGCGAAAATTAAAGATTTAATTACCGAAAAAGAGGTTTTCACCAATAGTGAAGGCAAGGCCGTTTTGGACTCGGATGGCAAATCACACGATTTTATAGTTTCGTTGGAAGGGTATTTAGATAAAAAAATAAACGTAGATGAGGGTAGGTCTTTAAAATATATCTTTCTTTCTCCTGTTTTAAGTGCTGTAAGTTTGGAGGAGGTTGTACTAACGGGATACACGAAACAATCTAAGGCTAAAGTAACCGGAGCCGTTACCTCTGTTAAAACAAACATTATAGCAAAAATGCCCGTTGCATCTATAGATCAGGCGTTGCAAGGCCAGGTTCCGGGGTTATATGTTGCTTCACCTTCTGGGCAGCCAGGATCACTGGGTAGAGTCACTATACGGGGGATAGGTTCTATACGGGATAATCAGACAAATCCTCTGTATATTTTAGACGGGGTTCCTATTTCTCCGGAACTTTTTTCTGCCCTTAACCCTCTTGATTTTGAGGAGATCGTAGTTTTAAAGGATGCTACCTCCACTGCTCAGTATGGTTCTCGGGGAGCCAATGGGGTAATACAGATCGTGTCAAAAAAAGGAAAAAACAATTCGGAGAGAAAATCGACTTTCTTTTACCAAACACAATTGGGGGTATCTAAGGTCAATTTTAATAAGTGGGATATGATGAATAGTGCTCAGAGATTGCAATTTGAGGAAAATTTGAGAGATCCTCAGTTTCCTGGATGGC
This sequence comes from Bergeyella sp., assembly GCA_030263285.1. Taxonomy (GTDB): domain Bacteria; phylum Bacteroidota; class Bacteroidia; order Flavobacteriales; family Weeksellaceae; genus SZYB01. The sequence continues at coordinate 128,112 of SZYB01000002.1, read as the reverse complement.
AATATTCCAGAAACAATCCGTACAAAACAGTTAACGGACAACAGGTAGAGAAGACAGAGGATGATTATCTTCGAGGCGATAAAATACTGGATAGACTTCGATCCGTCAATACAGATTGGAGAAAACTTCTCTTCAGAACTGCGGTGACAAACTCTCATTATCTAAGTATGGGCGGGGGGAATAAAAAGAATAATTACCACACTTCTCTGTCCTATCTTGCCCAAGAAGGAGTAATTCCAAATTCTGGGCTTGAGAGATATATCCTAAATAGTAATATGAATCATAAATCGGGTAAATTTTCTATCGGACTTAATCTGAATTTACTGATGGGAAATGCCAATTTATCCGAGTCTAATTTTAACATTAATCAGACTAATCCTGTGGCCTCCCTGTATTTTGCACTTCCTTATGAAAGACCATACGGAGAAAATGGAGAGCTTGTCACCGGACCCAACAGATACGGATCCAATGCCCTCTCTATGTACAATGATGTGAGTAGAATAAATAAACAATTTCAGGGTATTGTTTCTGCCAATCTTGCATTTGATATTACTAAGAAACTCAAAATAACAGGCAGGTTAGGCACCACTTATAATCAGAGCAAATATACCCGCATGGTGAAACCCGGTACATATTTCGGATCTCTTGTCGAGACGGGAAATATGGGCTCAATTCAAACCAGAAATGCCCAACTGGGCTCTTATATCGCAAACATAGGAGTCAACTACAAGAAAAAATGGAATCTTCATGAGGTAGAGGGTTTATTGTTGGGGGAGTTTAATAAATACCGATTAACCCAAGATGAATTTACTGGTTACGGGCTTGTCCCCGGAATAACCTCTCCTTCAGGAATTACCATAGGACCCAATTTAATTCCTCAAATCAGGGGGAAAAATACTGAAAACGTATTGTTGTCCCAGTTAGGTTTGACGAGGTATACTTACGATAACAGATTTACTTTTTCAGGAAGTATCAGGCGGGATGGCTCTTCAAAAGTGCCTGCGCATAATCATTATAGGTATTTCTATTCTTTGGGTGGTTTATGGAATGTGAAGAGAGAAAATTTTTTTAAGGACATGGAAAAATTGAATCTTCTCAGATTAAGAATAAGTCATGGTACTACAGGTAATGAGTTAGGGTTTTCGGGTGATTTTGCTCACAGACAACTTTACATGGCAGGACAGTATAATGGTTTATCAACTCTTACACCTAGTGCGCCGGGGAATAGAAATTATGATTGGGAACTAAATGAAATTTCTGACTTGGGGTTAGAGTTTGGGTTGTTTAATAATAGAATCGTTGGAGAATTAGGAATTTACAACAGAGTAACCCGTCGGCTTTTTTTAGATAGAAAACTATCTATGACGTCAGGTTTTTCTACCATGGTAGATAATCTTGGGAAGATAAGAAACAGAGGTCTGGAGCTTTATCTTTCTGGAAGTGTGATTAAAAATGAGAATTTCACATGGGGAATGGGGCTTAATTTAGCCTACAATAAAAATAAGATACTAGATCTTGGGGGACAGAATGAAATTATTACGGACGAGAATTCCATACATAAAGTAGGTTTTCCTATTGGACAATTTTATATGGTGCGTTGGGCGGGAGTAGATCAAGAAACGGGGGCTCCATTATACTATGATAAAAATGGAAATGTAACCGGTGAATTTGATCAGAATAATGCCGTTCCCGTGAAAGGTTCATACGATCCACCCCTAAAAGGGGGGTTAAACACCACATTTACCTATAAAAATTTTAGTCTTAATATTCTTTTTACTTTTATCAATGGGATGTACAGGCTGAATACTGCAGAGTTTTACAGAAATGCAGGTAGTCCAAAATACAGGGGATATAACCAATCTGTTAATATGCTTGACACATGGAGAAAGCCGGGGGACACTTCCGTTAATCCCGGAAATCAGTATCCTCAGTATCTTACAGACAGACAAATTCAGAAAGCGGATTACATGAAGTTGAGAAACATTAGTCTTAACTATAAACTCAGAAACTTAGGAGCTATAACCAGTGTGGTTAAGGAGATTAATATTTTTGCACAGGCACAAAATTTATTTACTTGGACAAAGTTTAACGGGCTGGATCCCGAAGATGACAATAACAATTATGAATATGAATATCCCTTGCCGCGTACGATAAGTTTTGGGTTTAGTATTCTATTTTAAAAATGAAAAAAATGAAAAAAAATATTATAATTAAAATGCTGCTCTTTATGGGCTTTTTGGTGAGTGTAACAGGTTGTGATAAGTTATTGGATGTTTCTCCTGTAGATGATATAGATTCACGTTTTGTATATTCATCCTTGGATAATTTCGAAAAGGGGGTGTTAGGCATTTACGGAAGTTTTACTCCTGAAAACAGCATTCTCATAGGTTCCATAATGGCTGATGAGTGTAAGCTTAGTTCGCAGAATAGGGGGATAGATGCCTATGGTGATTTAATAAATAAGTGGGAATATACCTCTGCAGATGATATACTTTTGCAAACTTGGAAAAAATATTATTATACGATTTTCAGTATAAACAGTCTTTTGGAAAATGTGGACAAGGTACCGGTAGCGAGTAATCAACAGAAATCAAAATTGAATTCCTTGGTATCCGAACTTTATGCCCTTAGGGCGTTGGTCCACTTTGAACTTCACAGAAATTTTGGAAACTCGGATGCAGATGATCAAGACACCGGATTGACCATTCCTTACACAGTAGACACTCATGTCGATAAGATGCCAAATAAGATAACTTTAGCCAATTTTTACAAAATGTTGTGGCAGGATTTGGATAAATCATTGAACATCGAAAATGCGGTGGATTTCAGATTGAGTAAAAATGCCGTACATTCCTTGGCGGCGAGAGTTGCTTTATATCAAAAAGATTATTCCAAGGCAGTCTGGGAGTCAACAGAAGTAATTAACGCCGTGCCTTTGTCTGATGCCGATCATTTTTCAGAAATTTGGGGAGATCATTATTCTTCAGAAGTTATTTTTAGGGTAAAGAGAAACAATCAGGATAAGATAAGACCTAATTTTTTGTGGAATGATTTGTCGGGTGGTATAAAGCGTTTTCATGCCTCAAGCAAACTGGTGCATCAGTATGGCACGGGAGATGTTCGTTCAAGTAGTTTTTTTGTCATAGATGGGGGGGAGTATAATATAAACAAATATCCGGGCAATGCTCTTGGAAAAAACATAAATGACGTAAAATATTTTAGGGTATCAGAAATGTATCTTATTCGTGCCGAGGCAAACCTAAATCTGGGAAATATTGCCCAAAGTCTCGGGGATATCAACCAATTAAGAAGAAACAGAATCAGCGGAGTTGAGCCATTGGGTACTGTGGATATCCATACAATTTTAAGGGAAAGGTTTATGGAGCTTTGTTATGAAGGACACCGATACTTTGATCTTAAGAGATTGAAACTTCCTGTTCAAAGGGAAAAAGCAGATGTTTTAGAAGGGGAAAGAACACGGCTTGGAGCGGATGATAATGCATATATCCTACCAGTTCCCTACAGTGAGATAGCCCCGCTGAGTTAAACTCTCAATCTCGCATACCACGAAAGATAGCAGGTATTTGTTTTCCACGTGGCGGGCAATTATTCCTCGTTTTGGCAAAGGACACCCTGACTTTCTTTCATGAAAAAAAAATCTCTCTCGTTTTATTTGCAGACAGAAACGTCAATTATTTGTTGGGCATGCGCTTTGGTGTTTACTTTTTCTATTACCCGGGTGCAAAGAGCATTTTCGTCAAACAAAAAAGTAGTGCGTACAATCCCCATATATTCTTTTCCCATGAATTTTTTCATTTGCCACACCCCAAATTTCTCCACAATATCCTTATTTTCGTCCGAAATCAGATCAAATTTGAAACTATATTTCTCATGGAATTTTTTTTGGTTTTTTACGGGATCTACACTGATACCCAGAATCTGGTAACCGGCCTTTTTTAAGGCATCAAAATTTTCGTTTAAGTTGCAAGCCTCTGCGGTACATCCGGGCGTACCGGCCTTTGGATAGAAAAATATCACAAGCCGACGTCCTCTAAAATCTTCGGACTTTATGATCTTTTCCTCCTGATTAGGACCCTCAAAACGAGGCAACTCGTCTCCCACCTGTAGCATAATCTGTATTTTTGTACGAAAATACTCCAAAAATGACCAAAAAGCAAAGGGCACTTATTGTACGGGACGAACTAGAGAAACTGTATCCTAGCGTTCCTGTTCCTCTGAACTACAAAGATGCTTTTACTCTGTTGGTGGCTGTGGTCCTCTCTGCTCAGACAACGGACAAAAAAGTAAACGAAGTGACTCCCGGACTCTTTAAAATTGCGGATACTCCGAAAAAAATGGCAGCGTTGGAAGTAAGCGAGATAAAAGAATTAATAAAAGAAATAGGACTTTCCAATCAAAAAGCAAAGAATCTAAAAAAAATGTCAGAACTCCTTTTGGAGAGACATGAAGGGGAAGTTCCAGAGTCTTTTGAGCTGCTGGAGGCACTGCCCGGGGTAGGTCATAAGACCGCTTCGGTGGTTATGAGTCAGGCTTTTGGTCATCCTGCCTTTCCGGTAGATACCCATATTCATAGATTGATGAAGCAATGGAAGCTCACGGAAGGAAAAAATGTAGTGCAAACCGAAAAGGATGCAAAAAAAATTTTTCCGAAAAATTCCTGGAACAAACTTCACTTACAGATGATTTTCTACGGCAGAGAATATTCCCCCGCCAGGGGAGATACCTCCAGGGATTTTATAACCCCTATGCTATTTCCATAGCAGTGTTTAGGTTATTTTCTGGTGATTCTCTAATCTTCCAAAAGGTTAAAGAACTGTAGCGTAAGGGTATGTACGCTATTTACACTACGGGTAGGACTTAATTCTTTACTAGGAGTCTGAAACCTTCTCCGTGTACGTTGATTATTTCCAATCCTGGATCTTCTTTTAGAATCTTTCGTAATTTGGCAATGTATACATCCATGCTTCTCGCAGTAAAGTAGTTTTCTTTTTTCCAGATTTTTCTCAAGGCAAGACCTCTGGCCATAAAGTCATTCTGATGTATGCATAAAAGCTTGAGAAGCTCGTTTTCTTTGGGTGAAAGTTTGTACGTTTTGTCTCCTATTTTCAGTTGACGTAGCACAGAATCAAAAGAAATATTGCTCATCTCAAACTGTTCTTGGTCTTCATTTTCCAGATTTGAACTTCTTTGGATAATCGCCCGTATTTTGTACAATAGAAGTTCGGTATCAAAAGGCTTACTGATGTAATCATCTGCCCCTAGCTGATAACCTTTCAACACATCCTCTCTCATATTTCTTGCGGTAAGGAATATAATAGGCATGTTTCTATTGATTTTTTTTATGTCTTCTGCCAGCGAAAAACCGTCCTTTTTGGGCATCATAACATCTAGAATACAGATGTCAAACTCTCTTTCTGTAAACTCTTCCAGCCCCTTTTCTCCATCGGGAGCAAGGGTTACCTCAAAGTTGTTTATGGTTAGATAATCTTTTAAGACTATGCCTAAACTTTGATCATCTTCTACTAATAAAATTCTGCTGTTCATGTCATTGTATTTTATTATTTAATACTTAATTCATACCATGGGTAATTTTAGGATGAATGTGGTTCCGGTTTTTTTTTCGGATTCTACGAGGATTTTTCCGCCATGGAGACGGGTGATTTCCTTTACGTACGTGAGCCCCAAACCTTGCCCCTTTACATTGTGGATATTGCCGGATTCTTCTCGGAAAAACTTCTCAAACACTTTATTTTTATTTTCGGTACTAATGCCTATCCCTTGGTCAGAAATTTCTACAATAAACCAGTCCCCTTCATTTTTTGTGATTATCCTTATGTGAGGTTTTTCCGGAGAGTATTTGTTTGCGTTATCCAATAGATTGACCATTGTGTTTGAGAGATGAAACTCATCTACTCCGAAGCTTTTTCTTTTTGCTTCTGATACAAACTCCAGTGTGCCGTTTCTTTTTTTGATGATCAGGGAAAAGGATTCGGTGATTTTTTTTATCATTTCCTCCACATTGATTTCTTTTAAAAAAAGAGTAATCTTGTTTCTCTCCAGTTTGGACATGTTCAGGATGTTTTCTACCTGTTTTTTCATCCGCAAGTTTTCCTGCTTTATAACCTGAGAATAATAGTGGACTTTTTCTTTATCGGAGCTTATTTTTTCGTTCACCAGAGCATCTGTAGCCACAGAAATAGTGGCAATGGGAGTTTTGAGTTCATGGGACATATTATTTATAAAATCTGTTTTTATCTCTGCAATTTTTTTCTGTCTCATCATGTAATTTATGGAGATGATATAGATACCCAGTATAACAAAAAGTGTAAGTATGGTGCCCGAAAGCATGATAAAATTATCTTTGAATAAAGAATAGTTTTTTCTGGGGAAAATTACGGAAAGTGTATACAGGGTGTTTCCTCTAGAATCCTTAAAGAGGGGATAGTTGTACTTTTGATGTTCTTCATGTTCTTTGAAAGATTCTGTACCTACAGAAGTTTTTTCCATATTTTTATTGAGGATACAGAAACTGAATCTTAGGAGTATTCCTTTTTTTTCTAATTCCTCTGAGAGTATTTTATTTAAATTTTTTTTGCTTACTCTTTTCTCTATAGGCAGATTGGTAGCGTTAAGACGGACAAATTCTCGCATAATAAAGTCTCCATTGTCTATAGATTTGCTTACCTCGGTGGTGAGGATTTCTGGAATGGTTCTTTCTCTTCGGATTCTTATGATTCCCTCCTCGGTAAACATTTTTGTCTTGAGCAGAGAGTCTCCTTGTTTAGAAACCGGGATATTTTCTTTTTGTATAATGTTTTTGGAGTAGGTAATTATTTTTTTGCTTGCAGAGTCTTCTGTTTGCTGGATAGTAGTGAGGGAAGGTTTGTAGTTATTCTCTTTTACGGTGTTTCGGAGGTTACGAAAATCTTTATTGAGGTAATTGTTTATTTCGTTTTCTTGAACTCTGTGGATGGTGCTTTCTATTGCGGCTTTTACTTTTGTAGAAAATTCATGATCTATTGCACCGTAATATTCTTTCAGCCAATTAATCTGGAGCATCACAAAGATGATCAGAGAAACAGACATAAGAAAAGAAATAATAGGAATAAATCGCTTGTTCATTCTTTAGGACGGGATACTCTACCTTAACCTCCCCCGGTGCGACAAAGGTATGAGATATATTGTTTTACGACAATAAAACAGATTATTTTATAGGTTTTTTATCTTAAAAAAGATCTTTTTAAGATAAATTTAAACTCATGCATGATTTATGTTTTGTTTAGGGTAAAAGTCTATATCTATTGCCGAGGGCGAGTATAACTTCTTCCGAAAAAAGATTTTCTTTTATAAAATACTGAATGATGGCTTTTTTCATTAGCAATGTTTGCTCATTGGGTTTAAGTTCTGGCAGTGGTGCTAAAACATCGAAATGTGGATATCCGTCTTTATCATAGTGAGAAAATTTGTAATACCCTAACGGTTCCAGGAGGTTGCACACGGCAATATGAAGGATATTTAGTTTGTCGTCTTTTGTATATTTTTGTTTTCCGCTCCCCAGTTCCTGAACTCCGATCAAAAAAAGATACATTTCGAGTGGAGCATTCTTTTCTACCGCAAATTTCTTTTGAAAAAAAAATTCCACTTCCCGCCATAGCTCTGCTTCGGTCATAAGTTGCTGAATAAATTGAATAAACTTTCACACAAATTTATACATTCTTGCCGATCCGCAAAAGCTGGAAAATTATGTTTGTCTGTTTTTTATTGTCACTTCAAGGAAGGGAAATATTTTACTAAATTGCGGCTGGGGTGACGAATTGCATAATCCACAAGAATTTAAGAATTAATGCAGGACAAAGCAAAATTTATAGAAGAGCTTACGGGCAGGTACAGTACAAAGGGAGACCAGATTATGCTGGGGAAAGCTATGCTTGGAGGGGAGATAGTTTTGGAGGTAGATGTAGCACTTCCTCTTAAGACCATTAACAGACATGGACTTATTGCCGGAGCCACCGGAACGGGAAAAACAAAAACTTTACAGGTGTTTGCAGAGCAGTTGTCTCGTGTGGGCGTACCGTCTTTAGTTCTGGATATAAAAGGGGATTTTTCTGGAATTGCCGAACCTGGAGAAAAAAAAGAGACAATAGAGGAGCGTTATAAGAAGACACGGCTTTTGTATTCTCCTCAGGCTTTTCCTGTAGAGCTAATGACCATATCAGGAGCCGCGGGAGTAAAATTACGAGCTACTGTAGAGAAATTCGGACCTGTTCTTTTGAGTAAAATACTGGGGCTCAATGATACGCAAAGCAGCATCATATCTATAATTTTCAAGTACTGTGAAGATCAAAATCTGTCTTTAGTCAGTCTTGGAGACCTGAAAAAAGTACTGCAATATGTGAACGATACCCCGCAGGGCAGGGCAGAAATTTCTACCGGTTACGGGGCTGTTTCTTCTGCGTCTTTAAGGGCAATTTTCAGAGCCGTTGTATCTTTGGAGCAGCAGGGAGGTGCCTTATTTTTTGGGGAGCCGAGTTTTGACGTTTGGGACTTGCTGAAAAACAGGGAGGGAAAAGGAGTGGTGAATATCCTAAGGGTAGACGATATCCAGAGTAAGCCTCAGCTTTTTTCCACCTTTATGCTCTTCTTGTTTTCGCAAATTTATTCTCTTTTTCCGGAAGAGGGAGATGCTGTAAAGCCCAAGTTTGTTTTATTTATAGATGAGGCGCACCTTATTTTCCGTGAGGCCTCGAAAACCCTGCAATCTCAGATAGAGACGATGGTAAAGCTCATCCGCTCGAAGGGAGTGGGCATTTATTTTATTACGCAGATTCCGGAGGATATACCGGGGGCCGTGCTCTCCCAGTTGGGGCTAAAAATACAGCATGCTTTAAGAGGTTTTACGGCAAAAGACCGAAAAAAAATTACCAAAGCGATAGAAAACTATCCTGTGACCGAGTATTATAATGCATCAAATCTGATCCAAAATTTAGGCATAGGAGAGGCTTTTATAACCGCTCTCGATGAGAAAGGAGTGCCTACGCCGCTCGTACATACTTACCTGATTTCTCCGGAATCAAGAATGGATGTGCTTTCTGACAGAGAAATAAAAAGCCTTGTTGCTCAGTCTTCTTTGGTAGCCAAGTATGAAAATCCTGTAAAAATAAATTTTACCGGTGATATAATTGATCAAAGACGCGCTGCTGCTCCGTTGAATGATGCTTTGCCTGACTCTACAGCCGGTGGAAAGCAAGAAAAAGGTGTATTGGAACAGGTGCTTGCCAGTAGTGCGGGGAAAATTTTCATAAATACTGTAGTGAGAAGGTTGGCGGAGAAGCTTGTGGCTTCTTTTATCAAAAAAGGGCAAAAGTAGAGAAAAGTTGGGTTTTTTAATCTGAGATACAGCACTAATTTGTTCCGAAAACGTGTATAGTCTTGTAGATATAGAAGGGAATGGAGGAGGCTATGGGCAGGAATGCATTATAGAGATAGCGTTATTTCGGTTTGACGGACATAAGATTACCAATCAATTTATTTCTCTGGTCAACCCGGAAGAGCCTATTACGCCCTATGTACAAAGGCTTACGGGGATTACTCCCGGGATGGTAAAGCAGGCGCCCAAGTTTTATGAGATTGCCAAGTTCATCATGGAAATTACCCATGGAACCACCCTTGTGGGTCATAACGTGGAGTACGATTACAGAATGCTTCGTCAGTCTTTTAAGAGATTGGGGTTTGAATACCAAATTCCCGTTTTGGATACACTTCCACTTGCGAAAAAACTAATCCCGGAGGCAGAAAGTTATTCTCTCGGAAATTTGGTAAAATCTTTGAGAATTCCTCACGTAAAAGTGCATCGGGCGGAAGACGATGCCAGAGCCACGCTGGAACTCTTTAGGTTCCTAATGCGTAAGGATAAGAGCAGCGAAATTATTCAACGGCAATATGCGAAATCAAATGCGAAATCCTATCCTAATAAAGTAAAGGAACTTACCCAAGACCTTCCTTCCGAGATAGGTATTTTGTATTTCCAAAAAGAAAACGGACAACTGCTCCACACATGTTACGCAGAAAATATGAACAGGGTTGCAAAAAAAGTGCTCTCTTATGAATCCAAAAAATGGACGACATTACAAAAAGAATGTGCTCAGATTAATTATGAGAAAGTGGGAAGCACGTTGGTCGCCCAATTGATTTTGCATACCAAAGGAATGTATAAGCCGGAAAGACTCCCTTTTGGGCTTTATCAAGTAGAGGATTCTTATGTCCTAAGGAGGGTGAATCTACAAAAAAACGATCTTCCTATTTTGCGTTTTGTGTCCCTTTCTCAAGCAAGAAAGGTATTGAACTTCATCGGGTCTCTTCCAGACTGGAAAAACCCCTCTGATTTAAAGCAGTTCTTGGATATAAAAAGCCAAACGGGTATTTGGAGTCTTGCAGGAAGAACTCTGGGAGAAAAAGTGTTTTTGATCTTACAAAAGGGGAAAGTGAAAGCATATGGCTTTTATGAGTTGTATTCTCAAATTTCTTCCAAAAGAAGTGTGGATCAACTAAAGATCCCCATACAAAACCCTGAGCCGGAGATAGAAAACGATCTTAGACTTTCTCTGTTGAGGGGCGCAGTAGAAATATTTCCTCTCCCCGAGGGGTAAGGGCAAAAAAGCCGTACATTTTCTGGGGCTTTGTATATATAGTGCAGAATTGTTGAGCGTGGATATCGTCTTTTATTTTTTTAGATCCGTATTTGATAATATATTGTGTCATGACTCAAAAAGATTTGCTGGATATTGCTCAAAAATTTGGCACTCCCACCTACGTATATGATGCCAGTAGTATAAAAAAACAGTACGAAAAATTAAATTCTTCTTTTTCCGAGAATACAAAGTTTTTTTATGCGGCCAAGGCTCTTACCAATATCAATATTCTAAAGTATATCCGGTCTCTGGGTGCAAACCTTGACTGTGTTTCTATTCATGAGGTAGAGCTGGGCTTCAAGGCAGGCTTTACGGCAGACCGAATACTTTTCACGCCCAACTGCGTGGACTTCTCAGAGTACGAGGAGGCCATAAAACTTAAAGTACATCTCAATGTCGACAATATTTCTATACTGGAGCAGCTGGGTACAAAATATGGGGGAATTTGTCCCATTTTTGTGCGGGTTAATCCGCATATTTTTGCAGGGGGCAACTACAAAATTTCTACCGGACACATAGATTCCAAGTTTGGGATTTCCATTTATCAGCTCAGGCATATAGAGCGCATTATGAACACCACAGGGCTGCATGTAGAAGGTTTACATATGCATACGGGAAGTGATATAAAGGATCCGGAAGTATTTGTACAGGGGCTGGAGATTATGTTGGAAATTTCCGAAAAGTTTCCGGACCTCAAGTATATCGATATGGGAAGTGGCTTTAAGGTGCCTTATCAAGAAGGAGACCTAGAGACTGACGTGCCTTTATTAGGAAAAAGGGTAGAGAAAGCGTTGGCAAGTTTCAGTAAGAAGAGTAAGAAAAATTATGAATTGTGGTTTGAGCCAGGAAAGTTTTTGGTAAGCCAGAGCGGACATTTTTTGGTAAAAGCCAATGTAATAAAGCAGACGACAGCCACCGTTTTCGTGGGGGTCAATTCCGGATTTAATCATCTCATACGCCCTATGTTTTATGAGGCTTATCACAAAATAGAAAATCTCTCACATCCTGAAAAGACAGAAAGAATCTATACCGTGGTGGGGAATATATGCGAGACGGACACGTTTGCTTGGGACAGAAAAATACCGGAAGTGAAAGAAGGAGATATTCTCGTTTTCAGAAATGCGGGTGCCTACGGTTTTGAGATGAGCTCTAATTTTAATTCCAGGCTTAAGCCTGCGGAGGTTTTATTTTTGGAAGGGAAGGCTCACCTTATAAGGAGGAGGGAGGTGTTAGAGGATCTCCTAAAAAACCAGATTGAAGTGTTATAAAACTCGTCTTAAGCATAGTATTTATCGGATAAAGAATCCCCGCCGAGTGCGGGATTTTTTCTTTTTGCAGGGAAAAGAAATTTGTTTTACAGCTAGCCGTAATATTTTTTCAAGTTGGTTGAAAATGAGATTAAAAAAAATCTACGGTGACTGGCAAAGACATGAGGGGTCGTAGTTGCTTTAAAACAGCTAAAAAGTGCGAAATAATTATTTTTGGTCAAATAAAATTTGATTTTTTTATTTCATAAATTAGCCTAAACCAATAAAATTTGTTTATCATGAAAAAGGTACAGAAAACATTGCCGCCGTCGCTTGACTTTTTTGACGTGAATATCAGATGCCAATCTATTTGATTTGGTTTTTTCACAGGATAAGAGCCACAGTTAATGTGGCTCTTTAATATTTAAAAAATTATATACCGTGAATATATCCCATAACTTTATCATTTATTATATAGATAACGTAGCTTATTTATATAATTATGAAACAAAAGAAGAATTTGAAATAAATAAGAATTATCTGAGAGTCTTAAATAATTATACAGAAGAAACGGATACGGAAAATTCTTCAGATTCTGAAATTTTGGAGGTTCTGAAAGAGAATGGAATGATTAAAGAAGATATTGATAAACCTTTTGTGTACCTGCATTATTTTTCGAATATTTTTCATAAAATATCCAAGGATTCTTCCCTAACAACACTCGATTCCGAAGAAGAGTGGGCTAGACAATATCTGGAAGTGTGTAAACTGACAATGGATTCGGCTCCAATCCCTGTTAAGGATTCTCATAAAGATTTTGCGTATGTGGTAGACTTACCAAATCCAGATGTGGAGACTTATAATGTAAGCTTGACCGATTGCTTGAAAAAAAGAAAAACCATAAGAGAATTTTATGATTTTAAAATGCCTCAACAGAAATTGAGCGATATACTGTATCAGTCTTTTGGGCATATACATGGAGAGGAAAAAGAGTATTTGCCGTTCATAAGAAGAAGTAGCCCCTCCGGGGGATGTTTACAAATAGTGGAGCCTTACGTATGTGTTTTTAATGTAGAGAGTATGGAAAACGGAGTTTTATTACTATGATAGCTATAGTCATAAGTTATGTCTTGTCAATAGTGATTTTTTATATTTTAATCTTAGAGAGTGCTTGGCAGGGCAGTTTTTTGCCAACAATTGTTCGGTGGGGATTTTTCTGGTGGCAAATTTGGAAATATTAGCTTGGAAATATAAAACTCCACGGAATTATAGGGTTATTTTTTTGGAAGCAGGACATTTCTCTCAGACATTACAGCTTGTGGCGACAAGCAAGGATGTAAATACTTGGATTACGGGGGCTTTTAATGATACGATTATAGAAAAGACTTGTAGGTTGGATGGGGTAAAAAAAATCCCAACGTTTTTTGTTGGACTTGGAAGAGGGGAATATCGTTCTATGCACAGCATAATGGCTAAAAAATTAAAAGAATGTGTGGGCGATGATAAAGTTTAAATTGTTCATATTTACGACAGTCTCTCTGTTCGTATATGCTCAAGAGAATAAATCGGGAGACATAAGAGATACACTTCTTCTCCCGAAAGAAATAGAAGAGATCATCATAAAAGGGCAGAGAAAAAAACAGTTTGTAGACAAATCGGTGTACACGTTCGATCCGGAAGTAGTAAAAAGGGCGCGTTATTCTAGCGATTTGCTCAAAACACTCCCGGAGTTGGCTTATGACCTGCAATCCAACAAAATTACCAGCGCTACAGGAGACAAGCTTTTGGTCTTGGTCAACGGAATTGAGGCGACAGAAATGCAGCTGAGAGGCATACAACCGCAGAACGTGAAAAAGGTGGAGTACTATGATATCCCTCCTACCAGATGGATCAATAGGGCAGACAGGGTAGTGAACATCATTACCCATAATTCACAGATAGGTTATGGGTTTGGGATCGATAATTTTGTTTCTCCCACTATGGGTTTTGTCAATACTTTGGTAAACGGAAATTATACCCACGGCAAAAGCAATTTTGCCGTAGAGTATTATCTGGGATACAGAAATTATAACAACAGACAATCTGAAAAAAATTATAATTATTCTTTGGATGGCAGTAAGTACAGGTCAAATTACTTAAGAAAAGACAAGTTTGGGTATACCCATCACAATACAAATCTGAGATACAGCAATGTAGATGTAGATAGATATGTTTTTCAGTCCAAGTTTACCTTGGAGTCTTATAATAATTTTTCTGATGGAGCGGGGAAAAACATTTTTATAAGGGATAATATTTTGCAACTTGACGGGATGATTCAGAATTCGGGATTTCATTATGTGAGACCTGCTTTGGATCTCTATTATTCCAAGAGTTTGTCAAAAAAAGACGAATTGATCTTTAATCTGGTAGGATCTTATTTTACAAATACTTCTTATCAGGATAACAGGGAGTGGGTCTTGTCCACCGGTAAAGAGGTGTTTGGGAGCAAAATGAATTTGGTGGCCAAACAGAGCAGCGTGGTGGGGGAGGTGGCATATGCTCATACTTTTGATAAGGTGAGGCTAAATGCCGGTTACAGAATATCTGCCAATGGATCAAAGAACAGTTTGGTCAATCTAAACGGTCTCTCCAACTTTACCGTAAATTATGTGGAGCAGTACATGTATTCTGAGTCGATTATCAACCGTAAAAAGATGACGTACCGATTTGGGGCGGGACTTACAAATATTAATAATAAAACTGCGGTAACAAAGGAAAATCTGTGGGTTTTTACTCCCAGAATAGTCATGGGGTATAAAATATCAAAACACCGCATGCTGAGACTCTCAAGCAGCTATGTTCCCACGAGCCCTGCAAGTGACCAGTTAAGCCCGAATTTGGTGCAAATTCTTCCTAACATTTTCACCAAGGGAAATCCCAACCTGAAATCCGAAAAAAAATGGCAAAATAGCTTGATGTACACGTACAATAACAAATTTTTTGATTTCAGAACCTCCGTCTTTTATGACTATGTCGCTCAGCCAATCAGTCGGTTTTATTTGTATGAAGAGAAGCTAGACGGCTATGCGCTCACGTACCAAAACGGACAATCATTGGAGGAAAAAGGGATAAACTTTACAGGTTCTGTAAAGCCTTTAGGTACAGAAATTCTGGCTCTTAAAATTCTCATAGCCCCCATGATAGAAACTTTAAGACTTAAGTCGGGCGAAGTCTTACAGAATAAGGTGATAAAAAATAATTTTATTCTCACCTCAGAATACAAATCGTTTGCCTTTCAGTATCAGTTCAATATCCCTGTTTACGCCCTGAATGGAGGCCTTCTGAGCACCAATGAAAACAAGAATAATTTCATGGTTTCTTACAGGCTCAAGGACTGGAACTTTAATTTGGGCATGTTATGGATAGGGAGACCTTCAAAATATTTAATCAAAACCTACCCGAGGAGTCCGGTTAAATACACCAGCAGTACAAGGATATATAATAACAGGTCCATGTTGGTTTTCGGGGTGGGGTATAATTTTTCCAAAGGAAAAAACCTAAAGGTCAAGAGAAAGATAAATAATGAGCTTTCGAAGCCGATAAGCTACTAAATTCATTTTTATTTTTTTCGAAATCAGTCGTACAAAACTGCCATATTGGCATAAATCACTATATTTGCTTTTTGTTGGTAAGGAGATATAGTGATTTTCCTATGCCGGTAAACAATCGAAAAAAAATGCTGATTGAGAAATATATAGATGAGACCAAGCAGGGTGCGGTGCATAAGGGCGGAGGATGCACAAGAAATACGAAGAAACTTTTTTTGGAGAGTTACGGGTGTCAGATGAATTTTTCTGACTCGGAGATTGTGGTATCTATTCTTAATGATGAGGGGTTTAATACCACTGATAATGTAAAGGAAGCCGATCTTATACTTCTCAATACCTGCTCCATCAGAGAAAAAGCAGAACAGACTGTACGCACGAGACTGAGTCATTTTAAAGAGCTCAAGCGTACAAACCCGAATCTTACGGTAGGGGTGTTGGGTTGCATGGCAGAGCGTCTGAAAGCTCAATTTCTGGAGGAAGAGCAGTTGGTGGACTTGGTGGTAGGGCCTGATTCGTATAGGGATTTGCCTCATCTGCTCAAAGAAATTGAGAATGGCAAAGATGCGATCAACGTGATTCTCTCAAAAGAAGAAACCTATGCGGATATAAATCCTGTAAGATTAGGAGGAAATGGAGTGTCAGCTTTTGTAACTATCACAAGGGGCTGTGATAATATGTGCACTTTTTGTGTGGTACCTTTTACCAGAGGAAGAGAAAGAAGCAGAGATCCTTTTTCCATCCTAAAAGAATGTAAAGACTTGTGGAATAGTGGATATAAAGAAATTATCCTTTTAGGTCAAAATGTAGACAGTTATCTTTGGTATGGCGGGGGAGCAAAAAAAGACTTTTCTAAAGCCTCCGAAATGCAGAAAGTCACCGCCATACGTTTTGCCCAGCTTTTAGGTATGGTGGCAGAAGAGATACCCGGGATGAGAATTAGGTTTGCCACTTCCAACCCACAGGATATGAGTCTGGAGGTATTTAGCAAAATGATACAATATCCCAATATATGCAGGTATGTGCACCTTCCTGTGCAAAGTGGGAGCGACAAAATTCTTCGGTCTATGAATCGCCAGCATACCAGAGAAGAGTATCTTTCTCTGATACGCAAAGCGAGAAATATGGTGCCCGATCTTGCTTTTTCTCAGGATATGATTGTGGGTTTTTGTGGAGAAACAGAAGCGGATCATCGGGACACCTTGTCTCTTATGAAGGAGGTAGGGTATGATTACGGTTATATGTTTGCCTACTCCGAGAGATCTGGTACGCCGGCACACAAAAAGATGACAGATGACGTACCGGAAGAGGTGAAGAAAAGAAGACTCCGGGAGGTGATTGATCTGCAGGGGGAACTTTCTGCACAGCGCATGAAGTCTTATGTAGGCAGGGTACATGAGGTGCTTATAGATGGAGAGAGCAAAAAGGACAAAGACCAGTGGAAAGGTCGGATTTCTCAGAATGCGGTGGTTGTTTTTGACAAAGAGTATGATACTAAGCTGGGCGACTTTGTTCAGGTTTTTGTAGAGCGCAGTACCAGAGGTACGCTTGTGGGTAAAATAATAGAAATAAAATCTTAAAAATAGTTCTCAAAAAGAAGTTAAGAACCTTATTATGGCGGAGTTACTTTCTATAAAAAACAGGTTTGGAATTATAGGGAACCATCCCATGCTTAACAGGGGACTGGAGAAAGCGATGCAGGTGGCACCTACGGATATTTCTGTTTTGGTAGTGGGGGAGAGCGGGGTAGGAAAAGAATTTATCCCAAAGATCATCCATGCGGAATCAAGGAGAAAACATCAACCTTATATTGTGGTAAACTGTGGAGCTATACCGGAGGGAACGATCGACTCAGAGCTTTTCGGACACGAAAAAGGAGCTTTTACGGGGGCGACTTCCACTAGAAAGGGATATTTTGAGGTGGCCGACAGAGGAACTATTTTTTTGGATGAAGTGGGGGAACTTCCCTTGCCGACGCAAGTGAGACTTCTCAGGGTGTTGGAAAGCGGAGAGTTTATGAAAGTCGGGTCTTCTCAGGTACAAAAAACAGACGTGCGGATAGTAGCAGCGACTAACGTAAATATGATGAAAGCGATAGAAGAAGGAAAATTTCGGGAAGATCTTTATTACAGGCTCAATACAGTGCAGATAGATATTCCGCCTCTAAGAGAGAGGAAGGGAGATATCCATTTGCTCTTTAGGAAGTTTGCGATTGATTTTGCAGAAAAATACAGAATGCCGGAGCTGAAACTCATGCCGGAGGCGGTGGAGTATCTAGAGAGGTATTCTTTTCCCGGAAACGTGCGTCAGCTAAGAAATTTGGTAGAGCAAATGACCGTGGTAGAGCACGAAAGAGAGATTGGCACTCAAAAACTTTCCGAGTATATCCCTATGCATGTACAGCTTCCTGCGGTAGTGAATAGAGTAGGGTCAGGGTCTTCTCAGAGTGATTTTGGATCCGAGAGGGAAATTATGTACAAGATTCTTTTTGATATGAGAAACGATCTCAATGATCTCAAAGCACTCACTTCCGAGCTTATAAAAAACAGAAATTCTCAGGAGCTTAATTCTCAAGAGAAAAACCTTATCGACAGAATCTACAGTTCAGAAAGTAAGGGAAGTGCTGCAGCGGGCTCTTTCTTGTTTTTTGATTCCTATTCTCAAGACCTGCAGGATTCTCCCGCTCTCATCACGAGAGCTACAGGGGAAGACCCTCACCCTACAGAAGACATAGTAGAGATAGAAGAAACTTCACAGGAATCTTTATCCTTACAGAATAACGAGAGGGAGCTTATCCTAAAGGCTTTGGAAAAGCACAATGGCAGAAGAAATAAAGCAGCAGATGAGCTCGGTATTTCACAAAGGACTCTTTACAGAAAGATAAAACAATATAACCTGGACAGCTAAAAACGTTTTTTATGAAGCATAATTATACTGTACAGCCTGTCGATTTTAAGCTGGGAGAGTACATGGGTAAGAGCATTAATTTTTATAAAGATAATTTTATAAGGATATTTTTAGGTTTTTTGTGTCTTTTAGTCATGTGTATTTTCCCTTTTTTTGCGCTGTTGGGTGTAGGAAATTTTTATAAATTCTGTGCTAGAATCAGAAACGGGGAAGGGGCGAGATTCTCGGAGATTTTTAGTTTTGATGATTTTGTACCCTGTTTTAAGCTCTTTCTTATAATATTTGCATTATCTTTTGTCTTTATTCTGCCTGTTTCTTTGTTTAATCTGCCTGTAGCTCAAAGAGATTTTTCGAAGAGTGCTTCGGAGATATCGTTTGTTTCTATTATTTTTTACCTTGTTTTTATATACCTTGGGGTTAAGGCATACTACATGATTATGGCGATCGCTCTCTTGAGAGTAAGGAGTATAAGGAAAGCATGGAATCTTTCCGTGAATATGACAAAGAATCATTTTTTCATTATTTTTGTTGCCTTGTTGGTAGCGAATTTGTTGAGCTATCTGGGTATTTTGCTTTGTTTTGTTGGGGTCATTATTACCCTTCCGTTTAATTACGTTTTTAATTATATTGCCTATGAGGATGCCCTACGGCAAATTTCAACTTCAGAAGAAATAAAAGAAATATATTGTGTCCAGGAGTAATTAAGTCATGCTAAAGAGGGGGATTTTGTTTTTTGCTGTGTTGTATTTGAGCTCTTGTTCTTACAGTTTTACGGGGTCTTCTCTTAGCAGAGAGGTAAAGACCATACAGATACAACCCTTTATCGACAATTCTCCGCTGAAGAACCCTAATTTAGCTCAGCAGTTTACCATAGATGTCCAGAGCAGATTCCTGCAGAGAACTACCCTGAAAGGGACACTCGAGAATCCGGATATCCTGATAGAGGGCGAAATAGTAGATTATGTGCCGACTGCTCCGGCCACGGTGTCTTCTAATTCGGTTACTTCCGGTTCGGGAAATGTGATACAGACCTCACAAAACAAAATGGTAATAAGCATTAAAGTGAGATATGAGAACAAATATGAACCGGAAAAAAATTTTGAACGTACCTATACCGATGAGGCTACTTTTAGTAGTGATCTGGATATCAGTACTGTAGAGGATCGTCAAATCAAAATAGTAACCGAAAGAATCATCAATAAAATGTTCAATGACATAATAGCAGATTGGTAATGATAAGTAACAGAACCATCGCACTTTTGCGCAATTCAGATCTTTTGACGTTGGAGGATATTCATCTGCTCAAAAAAGAGATATCCAGATATCCTTATGTACAGAGTATTAGAGCGTTGCTTCTTTTTGGAGCGCATAAATTTAATCTGGAGGAGTACAAAACTTTACTGGCCTCTACTGCGGCTTATACCACAGATAAAAAAATTCTTTATCAGTTTATCAACGGGCATAAAAAAGGAGAAAAAAAATCATCAGTTATTTCACAGGGAGAAGAAACAGATACAGAACTTCTGGAGATTTATCCGGAACAAGAGAAAGAAATTTCTGAGGAAACTCCCCGAGAAGAATCCAAATCAGAGGAGGGAGATAGCTTTTCTTTGAGTTACTTTGACTCTGAGGAATTTTTACCAGAAGTGAACATATCCTCTCCCAAACCTCCTCCCGAAATCTTTGCCCCTCTTTCCCCTATTAATCCGTCTGTGTCTTCTCATTACAAATACGAGGACGAAATGAAAAGACTCATAGCAGAGGTAGAGGCCAAGATGAATGCATCTAAAAAAGAAACAGTGGTCCATAAAGAAAAGGAGGCTGCAGCCGGTTCTGCGGGTAAAGATGTGGAGTTGGAAGTATTATTGGCTTCTCCCTCAGAAATAAAAATCGAAAGTCCGGAAAAAGAACCTTTGACTGAAGAAAAAACAGAACTCCCTATTTTGGATACAGAAGAAAATTCTGTCGCGGAGAAAGAAAAAAAACAGCTCAAAGAGCAGCGCCCAGTTCTAAATGTTTCTTTTTTTTCGGACTCTCTTCGGCCTATAGAAACAAAGACCGATGGGGAGAATGTTCTATCTGAGAAAGAGGAAGTTTCCAAAGCAGAGGAAAAAACCTCTTTCACCGGCAGTAATGTTCCGCAATTTGTCAATACGTGGAAAAACTGGCTTCACGTGGGTAAGGCAGATAAAAAAAATCTTTCTCCGTCGTACAATTTTGGTGAAGAGGAAGACGCAGAATCCAGAGAGGTGCTAAAAAAAAAAGCGATTGAGAGTTTTATAGAGAGTAACCCCAAAATATCCAAACTCAAGAAAGATTCTGAGTTTGTAGTAAAAGAAAAAAAAGACGATATTTCCCACTTGATGACGGAGACTTTTGCTCGGCTTTATTTTGATCAGAAACTTTACTCAAAGACGATAAAGGCCTACCAAATACTTAAGAAGAAACATCCGGAAAAAGAAAAGTATTTTGAGGAAAAGATACGGAAGGTGAAGGAGGCCCGTCAGGAGACAGGAAAGAGATAGAAAGAAGGTTATTTTTTTTGTCGGTTGTTTTCTGTTGACGTTGCGGTGTTTTTTTCTATGAATTTAAGAAAACTCTCTTCTACAGCTTTGTAGTTTTTGGGCATTTCGTAAGAATTCCAAAAGATCATTGCAAGATAATTATCCCCAAAAACACCTCGGAATTCCGCTTTGTTTTTTCTGTATACCTCCCTTAATAATCTCTTTATTCTGTTTCTGTCGGTGGCTTTTTTAAAAAACTTTTTGGACACAGAGATTCCCATTTTTTGTACATCTTCTTTTTGGTTTTCTTTTGTCTGTTTTGCAAGAAAGATCATTTTTGTGTTTTTGTCGTGCAGCCATTTTCCTTTCTCAAACAATGTAGAAAGGTTTTTTTTTTGTTTTAGTTTTTCCTTTTTAGAATAGCCGTTTACTTTCAATCTGGTTGCTTTATAAGATCGTTAATCACTTCAGCTGCAGCGTAGAGTCCAAGACGGCGGGCAAAAAATTTATGGTTCCGTAAAAGGATTTTTTATACTGTGTGCTATCGGTCATTTTTAGACTGTCGGTTTGTTGTAATTCGCAGGAAAAAACGCAACGAACTCCTTTTTTAGTCTTTCGTCCAGGGCTATCTGTTTTTCAAACAATTCTTCCTGCACTTTTTCTTCCCCCTTTATTCTTCCGTCCAGCCCGCATTCTCTTATGGCTTTGCATGTTTCTTTGGTCATAATTTCTGTCAACCACAGCCATGCCTTCTCACGGAAAATGGCATCTTTGGGAGGTATACCAGCAGAGAAGGAAGAAACAGTGGATTTCTGAAAAAAAAGAGAGACTGTATATGTCGGATTTCTTTTCATTATGGTGGTGAAAATCAAAATATTTTATAAGAGAAGATTTCATTTCTAACAAAAGTACAAAATGAGATACAGATGATGTTTTTACTGAGATTGTCTTTCTATGCTTGAGGATTCTCAACGTTAAAAATCTGATGAAGTAAAAAATCTTCTTTAAAAAAACTCTACTTTTGCGAACTTAGACCTCTTTATTGTGCGTATGAAAAAATTAGGGTATTCTCTTTTTCTCTTCTTGTTATGGATTTCTTGTGCCAATGAGTTCAGTAATGCGCTTAAAAGTTCGGATAAAGAGCTTATTCTTAAGGTGGCGAATGAACGTTTTGCCCGGAAAAAGTGGACAGATGCTTTGTCTTTATATGAAAGACTCCCGGATCTTGTAAAGGGAACCAAAGATGCTTCTACGGTAGTTTTTAACTCTGCTTATGCACACTATCATCTCAAAGAATACAGATTGGCGGGACATCAGTTTAAAAAATTTTCTACTTCTTTTCCCAAAGACCCAAGAAGTGAAGAGGCTGCTTATATGTCAGCGTTGTGTTACTATAAAGGATCTCAGGAGTTTAATCTGGATCAGACAAATACTGATTTGGCAATCAATGAGCTACAGAGTTTTATTAAGGCCTATCCGGATTCCGATCGGGCTAAAAATGTCAATGCACTTATAGAAGAGCTTTCCTATAAACTGGAGTATAAGGAATTTGAAAATGCTAAACAATACTTTAAAATGGGTTACTATAAGGCTGCCATTGTGGTATTTGAGAATTTTCTGGAGGATTTTCCTGCCACAAAGCTCAGGGCAAAAGTTTATGCATATATTTTAAAGTCGCGTCATGAACTCGCCGTACATTCTGTTTATGACCTTAAGGGGGAGAGAATAGAAAGCGCTTTGGCTTATATAAGTTTTATAGAGAAACAATCTAAAGATTCATTCCTTGTAAAAAAAGCTTTGGAACTTAAGAAGCATCTTTTACAAGAAAAATCCAAGTACGAAAAGCAAAAAGAGGAGGTAGAGAATCATAAAGCGAAGATACAGGCTAGGCTAGAACGACAAAAATTGGAAAATTCTAAAAAATAAAACTCGGAGTCAGGAAAAAGCAAATAGAGCAAGAAGGAAATGGCACCATAAAAACTAGTCTTGTAGACTTTTGTGTATGGATTTATCTCTATATTTGTGAACCGAAAACAAAGTAAAACTTATCTTATGACGAGCGCAAAAGGAATAAAAGCAGAAGTAAGCACAATAACTTACGATAGAGATAAAATAGAAGCCAAAGTGGGATCTATATATGAGGCTATTGTAATTATGGGGAAAAGAGCAGAGCAGATCAATGCAGAAATAAGAGCAGAACTGCACCAAAAGCTTGACGAGTTTGCGATTCACAACAGTACTCTGGAGGAAGTGTTTGAGAACAGAGAACAGATAGAAATATCCAAATATTACGAGAAACTTCCCAAGCCCACTTCCATAGCGATCAAGGAGTGGTTAAACGATGAAATATATTACAGAAAATATTAGGTGGGCACCTATCCGGGAGCTTTAAGAAACTAAAAGGGAGCTTACAGAGCAGTGGGCTTTGTTTAGGTTCTTTCTTATATTTTTAGAGGCGTTGCACATACCCAGACTGACATAAGTTAAAAACAAGTGGTGTTATCCCAGAAAAAAATTTTGTTGATTCTCTCCGGCGGAATTGCGGCATATAAGATCCAGATTCTTATTCGTATGCTGCTTGGGGAGGGGGCAAACGTACGGGTGGTACTGACTCCGGCGGCTAAACATTTTGTTACTCCCCTTACGCTCTCGACTCTGTCAAGGAGCAAAGTGCTCGTTGATTTTCACGAGAATGGTCTTTGGAATAATCATGTGGATATAGCACTTTGGGCAGAGGTAATTCTGGTGGCTCCGTGTACAGCTAACACGCTTTCAAAAATGGTTCATGGGATTTGCGATAACTTGGCACTTGCGGTGTATATGTCTGCGAAGTGTCCTGTATTTATAGCACCGTCCATGGATCTGGATATGTACAAACACCCTTCTACCCGGCAAAATCTTGACCTTGCAGAAGGTTACGGTCATTTTATTATTCCTGCGGAAGAAGGGATTTTGGCAAGTGGTCTGGAAGGTCAGGGCAGAATGGCAGAGCCTGAGACTCTTTTTAAGCATTTGTCCGATTTTTTCAGGGGAAAGGAAAGAAAAAAAACTTTACTGGGGAAGACGGTACTTATCACTGCGGGACCAACCTACGAGGCAATAGATCCTGTACGTTTTATAGGAAATCATTCAAGCGGAAAAATGGGATATGCCCTTGCCGAAACGGCTGCGGAGAGGGGAGCAGGAGTAATCCTGGTGTCAGGTCCCTCCCAAGAAAAGCTAAGAAGCAAGCATAATATAAATCTTATTTCGGTGGTTTCTGCCAAAGAAATGTATGACGCCGTTTTTTCTCATTACGATGCCATAGATATAGGGATTGCCTCAGCGGCTGTAGCAGACTATACTCCCAAAAAAAAATTTCGGCAGAAGATAAAAAAAACAGAAGAGTCCCTAAGCATAGAATTTATAAAAAATACAGACATCCTAAAGGCTATGGGGGAGCAGAAACGACATCAGTTTCTGATTGGTTTTGCCTTGGAGATGGAGAACGAAGAAGAAAATGCCAGAGAGAAGCTTAAGAAAAAAAATCTTGATATGATTGTTTTAAATTCCCTAAGAAACAAGGGATCGGGTTTTGGAGAAGAGACTAATAAAGTAAAGATCATCTCCAAAGAGAATGAAAGGTCTTATTCTCTAAAGTCTAAAATTTTGGTGGCTCAAGATATTCTCAACTTTGCCGAAAATCTAATATATTCATCATAATACATTGATACAAAATTATGCCGGGACGATCTCTTTATACTCTGTTTTTCTGTTTTTCTGTTTTTTCTGTTTTTCATGCACAGGAACTTCTCTCAAATGTAATTGTAAATTTTCAACAAGTACAGGGAAGTAATGACCAGGCATTTATTTCTCTGGAGAAAAACCTGAAAGATTTTATCAATAATACCAGCTGGACAGGGAGAAAACTTCAGAATTTTGAGAAGATTCGATGTAATTTTTCTATAGTTATTGGTTTCAGAGAGGGAAATAAATACAATTCTTCCATTGTGGTGCAGTCGGTGCGTCCGGCTTATAATTCTACTTATGAATCGCCGCTGATTAATATAAATGATAAGGATTTTTCTTTTGAATACGTAGAGAACGAAAATTTAATATTTAACGAGAGACAGTTTTCCGGAAAAAATTTGATTGATGTGATCAGCTTTTATATTTATGTGATTCTGGGTTATGATGCCGATAGTTTTCGGCTAAATGGAGGGCAAGAGTGGTTCGATAAGGCGCTAAAAATTTCTCAAAACTCTCAGAATCAAAGGTATACCGCCTGGTCTGTAACCGAAGGACCAAGAACGAGAGCCCAACTCATAGACGCAATTATTAAGAGAGAAAATGCCACTTTACGGGAGGTCTATTATAAGTACCACAGAATGGGGATAGATAATCTTTGGCAGGAAAATTCTTCACAAGGGAAGCAAGCGGTTTTTGATGCGCTCATGCAGCTGAAATATTATGAAAACAGTTTTCAGATGAACTATCCTTTTGATATTTTTATAGGGACGAAAAGTAACGAAATATTTGATATTTTTAATTCCGGGAGTAATGCAGGCGTTAATATTGTGGAGCTTAAGAGTTTGATGAATATTTTTGCTTCCAAATATTCAGAGAACTGGAACCGTTGGAAATAGTAATACGGTGGTATAATAATCGTTATGCTTTATGCTCGTTAGAATTTTTATAGAAAACTTTGCTCTCATTGAGTATTTGGATATTGAGTTTGGAGAAGGTTTGCAGGTGATCACGGGAGAGACAGGGGCGGGAAAGTCTGTTATTCTTGGTGCATTGAGTCTTATACTGGGTGAAAGGGTGGCTCCCCAATCTGCACAGAATCCGGAGAAAAAAAGTATAGTGGAAGTAACTTTCATGATCTCTGAAGCAATGAGAGAGGAGTTTGAAAGTTATGACTTGGATTTTGACAAGACGACCCTGATTCGGAGAGAGATATTACCCAGCGGGAAGTCCCGAGCTTTTGTAAATGATGTTCCTGTTACTTTGGAGATATTAAAAAAAATATCTGGGCTTTTGGTGGATATTCACGGGCAGTTTGACAGCTCGGATCTCTTTAAGGAAGAATATTATCTGGAGATACTGGATGCGCTTTCAAAAGAAAGCGAACCTCTTCTTACGAAGTATAAAGAACATTATAAGCTCTATACATCGTTACTGAAGGATAAGGGAAAGCTGCAACAAGATTTTCTTGAGGCACATAAGGAGTCCGAATACAAAAATTTTATTCTGGAGGAGCTCCTCGCTGTAGATTTGGATTCTATTGATTTTGAGAGTCTTAATATAGAACTTTCCCTTAGTGAAAATGTCGAACATATCGCCCGGCATCTCTCTGTTGTTTTGCAGAAAGCACAACAGCCGGAATTGGGTGTTCTGGATGGGCTTGCAGAGATACAATCGCAGCTTTCTAAACTTGGCCTTCTCTCTCCTCACTTTTCCGAGATAGGGAGAAGGCTGGAAGCAGTGATTGTTGAGTTTAAGGATTTGGTAGAGGTTCTCGAAAATAAAGCAGAAAATCTGGATCTGGATCCTGTGAGGGTACAATCTTTACAGGACAAATATAACCGTGTCAATATGCTTCTTCTGAAGCATAATTGTAGTTCTCCAGACGAACTTATCGTACTGAGAGATAGGCTTTCTTATGAAAGAAATGGGCTTTCGTATCTCGAAGACTCCATTAAAGAACACGAAAGGCGATTATCGGAAAAAATACTTTTGCTGGATGAAATAGCCGAGGGGTTAAGCGAAAAAAGAAAAAAAGCTTCACTCATTTTTGTGAATAAGATAGAGGCTTGTCTTAGGAAACTGGGTTTAGAGAAGGCAAAAATAGAGCTATTGCTGGAAAAAGACGATTCGTTTAATCCATATGGTAAAGATAAAGTGTCTCTTTTGTTTCGTGCCAATGCCGGTTTTCCTCTAAAGCCCATTGCCTCCGCTATTTCCGGGGGCGAAAGATCCAGGGTTATGTTTGCCGTAAAAAAAATAATGGCAGAAAGCATGGCACTCCCCACTCTTATTTTAGACGAAATAGACGCAGGGATATCGGGAAAGGTAGCCGAAGAAATGGGAATTCTGATGAGGGAGATGTCTTCCCGTTTACAGCTTGTTGTCATTACTCACCTTGCACAAATCGCAGCCAAAGGAAAGCAAAACTAT
Organism: Bergeyella sp.; assembly: GCA_030263285.1. Classification (GTDB taxonomy): domain Bacteria; phylum Bacteroidota; class Bacteroidia; order Flavobacteriales; family Weeksellaceae; genus SZYB01. The sequence continues at coordinate 101,002 of SZYB01000002.1, read as the reverse complement.
AAGGTGATAAAAAGCACACTCTCCGGAAAAACAAAAACAGAAATCGTCCCGCTCAATGATGAAGAAAAAAAGTTAGAGATTGCACGGCTTATTTCCGGTACCACAGTCACCAGCGCCGCTCTTCAGCAAGCCGAAGAGCTTATGCGTTAGGGTTGTTTTGTATTTTAGTTTCCTATCATATTTTCCGGTCTCACCCATTTGTCAAAGTCTTCGGCACTTACAAGTCCCAGATTAACGGCTTCTTCTTTTAAGGTAGTTCCGTTTTCGTGTGCAGTTTTGGCAATTTTTGCTGCATTTTCGTATCCTATATGAGGATTGAGCGCAGTGACCAGCATAAGCGACTGACTCATCAGCTGTTGTATTTTCTTTGTGTTGGGTTCTATGCCTATTGCACAATTTTTTTCAAAGGAGAGCATAGCATCCGCCAGTAACTCTGCGGATTGAAGAAAATTGTAAGCCATAACGGGTTTGTACACGTTCAGCTCAAAATTCCCCTGAGTTCCGGCAAAGGAAATGGTCGTATCGTTGCCTAAAACCTGAGCGCATACCATCGTAAGCGCTTCGTTTTGGGTAGGGTTTACTTTGCCCGGCATTATGGAAGAACCCGGTTCATTTTCTGGGATAAAAATTTCTCCAATTCCCGAACGGGGTCCGGAGGCTAAGAACCTAATGTCCTGTCCTATTTTGAATAGGGATACCGCCAGCTGTTTTAGGGCTCCGTGCGTTTCTACTATCGCGTCGTGAGCGGCTAATGCTTCAAACTTGTTAGGAGCCGTAACAAAAGGATGACCGGTAAACCTTGCTATATATTCGGCCACTATTTTGTCATACCCTTTCGGAGTGTTGAGCCCCGTACCTACCGCTGTTCCTCCCAAAGCCAGTTCTTTAAGGTGAGAAAGAGTGTTTTCTATTGCCTTTTTACCATAATCCAACTGTGCCACATAGCCGGAAAACTCCTGACCCAGAGTGAGAGGCGTAGCATCCATGAGGTGGGTTCTCCCAATTTTGATTACCCTTTCAAAAGCTTTCGATTTTGCCTTTAACGTGTTTTTTAGTTTTTCCAGTGCAGGAAGGGTTTTTTCTGCCACCATTTTGTAGGCAGCTATGTGCATTGCTGTAGGAAAAGTGTCATTTGAAGACTGAGATTTATTTACATCGTCATTGGGATTGATGTCTGATTTTTCTCCCAGTTTACCCCCGTTATTGATATGAGCCTTGTTTGAAATGACCTCATTTACGTTCATATTGCTTTGCGTTCCCGAGCCTGTTTGCCAGATCACCAGCGGGAACTCATCCCTCAGATCGCCCGCTAGTATCTCATCACAAACCTTTGCTATCCTTTCTTTTTTTTCTACAGAAAGTACGCCTAAATCTGCATTTGTATAAGCAGCAGCTTTTTTCAATATTGCAAACGCCTCAATGATCTCTTTAGGCATTGACCCTTCCGGACCTATCCTGAAATTATTCCTGGATCGTTCCGTCTGAGCCGCCCATAATTTGTCTGCAGGAACTTTTACTTCCCCCATGGTGTCCTTTTCTATTCGATATCCCATTTTACGATTGTTTAGAGTTTTAACCGGTACGCTTTTATAAAACACATACCTACACGGTATAACTTGTTGGCGTAAATCTAAAAAAAATGCAGGGAAAATTCCAGGGAAAATCTTAAAAAAATCTACACCTTCGGTCATTTTCCCAATTCTTATTTCTCCATAAAAATTCGAAATAATGATTGAAAAACAAAATATGTGATTGAAAAATATGATGCATTGGTTATATTGTTACAACCCAATTTTTGGTGGAAATTATAAAAACACTCCGGTCCGCTATTAGGAAGTAATGTATCCGATAGCGGGAGAGACTGTCTGAATTATAACTATGGGAGTCCTTTGGGTGCAATCTATTTTGGGAAAAATCTCGTTTCACCAGGCTGCAATCTACCGTTTTTTTGTTGCCAAAAATCGACCGTATATTTCGTAATAAAAACAATAAAAGTAGCTTAATGATTTTCATTCCCTTCAGTTTTTATTAGACGAGGATTATGGAAACGAATGGCTTCATCTGGAATTTCTGCAGACTCGTTATTAAAAATAACGAAGGAGTGCTTATCGCGCTGTTTCTCAGGGTAGATGTTTATGTTGTGTTTTAACCCGGCTCTAATCAGCTTATTCCTTCCGGATTTTCTACGGTGGCATACTCTGTATACAAGAAACCTCTCCCCTTATAATAACCCAATAACCCAATTTATAAGTATAATTAGGTAAAGAAATTTACCGGTGTCTATTTTTCAAATATCGGCAGGATATACCCGTCATCGTTTTTGGGGTGGAGGCTATATATTTTGATGATACTGTCATGGTAAGTGAATTTTTTAATTTGTCCAAATGGTATATTGATAACTAAACGAGGTACAGTGCCAGTTTAAAAAAATAATTGAATAAAATCTTTTGATAAAAAAGCAGAATACCTTATTTTTGCTGAAAAGTTTGTACATGATGCTCTCGGTTTTCTGGCCATTTTATCAGTTTCTCTGGACGGTTTTCTTTTTCACTATGTTTCTGGTGGGGTTTTGGTGTATTTTTATGTTTTTTATGGTGGTGGTGCCCGTGTGGCTTTCAGAGGGGCTCATGGAGTACTATGGCAAGACCCAGCCTTTTGATCCGGAGGAGCTGCGAAGAAAGGAGATTACCGAGCAGGAGGGCGTTGAGATTATCTATAGCCGTCCGAAGGGTCACGGACCTTTTGCACACGGGGGACATCATTAGATTTCTCGTCCGTTTTTTCTGGTTTCATTTTTTGGGGTCTTGTTTTTTTTGAGAAGATTTCTCCGAGAACTATAGAGGTGGCGATGGCCACATTAAGGCTTTCTGTGCGCGGGTTCTTTCCAAATCTGGGTATGCTCAGTTTGTCGTGTAACCATTTTTGAGTGCTGTTTCGTATTCCGTTTCCTTCGTTTCCCATAATTAAATTGATCTGCGGGTGGATTTCTGCAGAATAGATATTTTTTCCTTCCTTATCGGTTCCTATATTCCTCAGAGAAGTACCTGCCAAAAATGTATTGAGGTTTTTGTAGGTCACATTCACTCTGGTAAAACTTCCCATACTGGACTGGATCACTTTTGGGTTATACAAGTCTACTGTGTCTGCGCTGCATATGATTTGTTCTATCCCAAACCAGTCTGCCAGACGAATAATAGTACCCAGATTTCCGGGATCCTGTATTCCGTCTAGAACAATATTAAACGTTGAATTTATAAGTTCATGTGTGCGCAATTTACACACTCCTACAGAATCTTTAGGGTGGGATAGAAAACTTATTTTTTTAAGTTCTTTTTCTGTGATCTCATGAATAGGCGCCCCCAACTCCTTCAATTCTTCTGGATGAACAGAAAAAATATCTACGATTTCTATATCCGAATTCCTTACCTCTGTAAGGGCTTTGTTCCCCTCAACCAAAAACAAATTGTACTTTTGTCTGAATTTTTTCTTGTCTAGGGATTGCAATATTTTAATCTTATGAGCAGAAAGCATACACAGAATCGTATCCAAAAGTATTATATATTTTTTTTCTCTGCAACTCTTCTTGCTTCGTTGGTTTCTTGTAATATCGCAAAGAAGGTCCCAAAAGGCGAATACCTTCTTACCAAAAATACATTTGTGTATACTGATGGCAAAGTACTTTCTAACGAACTTCCCAATTATGTACTGCAGAAGCCCAATAAAAAACAGTTGTTTTTTTTACCGATCGGCCTGGCGATGTACAATCTTATTCCCTCCAAATATGATACGATATTTGCTGATTATTCTACCTACCCCAACAACTTAAGAGATCAGAAACTGAGAGATTCTCTTTATGTAAAATATGGACGTCCGGAGCTTAAAGGGAAATCTCTTTTCTTTGACCGATTCCTTTATTCTTTTGCCTCTCCTCCCGTAATTTTGGAAACGGGAAAAACGGATGCAAGTGTAAATAACTTAAGAAAAAGGCTTGTTTATAGAGGATATTGGGATGCAGATGTAAAATATAATCAGCGTATAGATTCTCTTTCCAGAAAGGCAGAAGTAATCTATAAGATTACTCATAAAAATCCGGCGATAATAAATGATTATTATTACAACATTTCAGATCCTGGTGTAAAGCATATTTATGAATCCAGTAAAAATAGATCCCTTGTAAGGGCGAAAGATATTCTGGATCAGGTTCAACTTGACGCGGAGACAAAAAGGATTACGGAAGAAATGCAGTCCAAGGGATACTACAAGTTTAATGCTTCTGGCGAAGAAATCTTTTTTACGGCGGATACGTTGAATGGAAAAAAGGACATCTCCCTGATCCTTGAAGTGCGTAAAGATGAAAAAAACACGCCTTACAAAAAAACTACCGTAGGGGAGATACGGGTCAATGTCACGGATAATATTGCCGATACACTACGCCTTAAAAAAGAGAATATAGGCGACATTCGGTTTTATTCTAAGCATCAGGAGTACGAGAACAAGGCGTTATGGAGAGCGATTATCTTAAATAAAGGAGATTTGTACAGTCAGAAGAATCTAGAGGTCTCCAGGAGGAATCTTCTCTTGATGAATAATTTCAATGTTACCTCGAACATAGATTACAAAAAGGGATCTGACAGTATTCTCAATGTAGAGTACACGCTGATTCCGCTTCCCAAGTACGAGTTTAAGGTATCCAGTGATATTACCTATTCCCAGCTGTTGAATTTTGGGTTTTCTCCGGCTTTCGACTTGACCACCAGAAATATCTTTGGTGGAGCGGAAAATTTAAACACCAGCCTTTCCGGAACTTTTGGGAGCATTAAGAGTACTAAAGATCTCGGAAAAAAGATACTCGCCTACGAAATTTCTGCTCAGGCAGATCTGTCTTTTCCCAGATTCGTACTTCCTGATTTTATCAATAAACACATTCCCAAACGTTACTCCCCTATTTCTTCTGTCAATCTGGGAGTTTCTTTGCAAAATAATATAGGTCTGGGAAGAATAAGTGTCACGACCGGTCTGAATTATTTTTTTAGTGCGAATGATTATGTAACCCATAAGCTTACCCTCTTCAATACCCAGTTTAGTTTTACCCGGGATAAGGAGGCCTATTATAATTATTTTCCCAGAGATAGGGCTTTGCGGGATGAGGTTTTTCAGTTGTACAGTCCGGAACTGTACCAAAAATTTTTGGCAGGGAATATAGCCTCAAATGATTTCTTGGAGAGAATATTGATTGATAAAAATTTTTATTCCTCGTTGAATGCTTCCAACATGGGGCTTTATAATTCGTTTTTACAGTCACTATTCAATAAAGAGAGACAGACACAGGATGTCGTGGTGTCTTCCGCAATCTATAATTTTGTTTATAATGAAATAGGAAAGAAGGAAAAACCCCATCCTTTTTATTTTAACTTTAAGTTTGAAACTTCGGGTAACCTTCTTAATCTATTATTTAGTGAAAAAAAAGTAACCAATTATCCCACAAATTTTCAGCAAAAGAGTCTTTTTGGTATTCCATTTTCTCAGTTTATCAAATTTGATATTGATATCCGAAAATACTTTAAACTGCATGAAAATAATACATTGGTTCTAAGGCAATTTATAGGGGTCGGGATTCCGTACGGGAATTCCACAAATATGCCCTTTGTACGGTCTTATTTTAATGGAGGGTCAAATGATATCAGAGCTTGGAGGATTTTTGGAGGGCTGGGACCAGCAGATTCTCAGTTGGATGAAAAGGTGAGATCTTATGCGATGGAAAACGTAAAATTGACGACCAACATAGAGTACAGAATGCCTTTTAATAGGATGTTTGAGGGGGCTCTTTTTGTGGATGCAGGAAATATATGGAGCACCCGAGATAATGTGTACAATGATCATTTTCGGTGGAATAAATTCTTTAAACAGCTGGGAGTGGGGAGTGGTTTTGGTATTAGGATTAATGTAGCTTACGTTACTTTTCGTTTAGATATAGCCTATAAGGTTTATAATCCTAATATGCCGGTGGGTAATCGCTGGGGGATGCCGAGATGGAAATTAACGGATGCGGTCCTTAATTTTGCTTTTGGGTATCCTTTCTAGAGAAAACCATCAGAGCATTTTTATTTTTCCCCGAGCAGATCCGGTCTTTTTTCTAAGGTGATTTTGTAGGATTCTTCCTGACGCCACTGTTCTATTTTTTTGAAATTTCCGCTGAGCAAAATTTCGGGAACCTTAATGCCTTTGTACTCTTCCGGTCGGGTAAAGATGGGAGGAGAAAGGAAGTTGTCCTGAAAGCTGTCAGTAAGGGCACTCTGTTCATCATTGATTACTCCTGGGATGAGCCGGATCAGGGCATCTGCAAGCACGCAGGCAGCAAGTTCTCCTCCTGTGAGGACATAATCTCCTATGGAAATTTCTTTTGTAATGTGCAGTGTTCTTAATCTATGGTCAATCCCTTTATAATGGCCGCAGATCATTATTATATTTTCTTTGAGAGAAAGGGTATTCACCGTTTTTTGTGAGAGTCTTTCTCCATCTGGAGTTAGGTATATAATTTCGTCGTAGTTTCTTTGGGATTTGAGATGGGAGATGCATTGGTCTAGAGGTTCTATTCTCAATACCATTCCTGCTCCTCCCCCATAGGGTTCATCGTCTACCTGTTTTCGTTTTCCTATGCCCCAATCTCTCAGCCGATGAAAATGTACTTCCACCAGTCCTTTGGCAATTCCTCTTTTTAGGATTGAAGTTTGGAAGGGACTTTCCATAAGCTCCGGATGGAGAGTAATAATATCCAGTCTCACTGTACGGTGCTGTTTTTTCGGGTGGGGGTGATGATGAGCCGAAGCGAGGAGTCTCTATTAAAATAGCTCCACATCCAGTTGAAGAAAATAGCTATTTTATTTCTTACCGATAGTATCAGCATCAGATGGAGGAACATCCAGAAATACCATGCCAAAGTTCCCTGAAATTTAAATTTCGGAAGATCGACCACCGCTTTGTGCTTTCCTATTGTGGCCATAGAACCTCTGTCAACATAAGTAAAGTTTTGCCATTTTTCGGTGTCTTTCGTAAGAAGATTTTTTGCCAAATTTTTTGCCTGTTGTATGGCAACACTTGCCACCTGAGGGTGAGAGAGGGGAAATTCGGGGGTTGCCATATAGGCAATATCTCCTATCGCATATATGTTGTCGTATCCTATAATTTTGTTGTGGCGGTCTACCACATATCTGTTTTTGTATATCTGTTCCGGATTAATTCCTTCTATTATATTTCCCGTAACTCCGGCTGCCCAGATCACGTTGCTTGATTGTATGCTCCCGCCACTTTTAAGAGAAACAACACTTCCGTCGTAGCCGGTAACCATCTCATTATTCCAACACTCTACGCCTAATTGTTTTAAATATTTTTCTGTTTTGTTTTGCGCTTCTTTGCTCATAGAACTCAGAGGTTTTTCCACAGCATTGATGATGATCCTAAGATCTGAGAAATCCATATTCGGGTAGTCTCTCGGTAAAACGTATTTTTTCATCTCCGCAAAGGCTCCAGCAAGTTCTACTCCCGTAGGTCCACTTCCTACGATTACAATATTCCAATTTCCTTCCGGACTTTTTTCTTTTTCTATGATAAGTCGTTCAAAAGTGATAAGAATATGATTTCTGATACTTATGGCTTCCTGGGTATTTTTCATGCCGAAGGATAAGTCTTCCATTCTGCTGTTTCCAAAAAAGTTACTCTTGCAGCCCGTAGCGATTACAAGTTTATCATAAGCAAATGTGCCTTCTTCTCCTATGATTTTGTTTTCTTCCGGGATGATCTTTTTTATTTTGGTCATCCGAAACTGAATGTTTTTTGAACGCTGAAAGATTTTCCTGAAAGGAAAGGAGATATTTGACGGCTCTATCCTGCCACTGGCAACCTGATAAAAAAGAGGTTGAAACATATGGTGATTCACCCGGTCAACCAGCATGATCTTTTGCCCCTTGTCATTGAGCTCTCTTGCTAATCTGAGTCCCGCAAACCCTCCTCCTATAATCACAATCCTGTCACTCATAGCACATTGTTTTTTCACAAAAATAGATAAATTATGTTTGAAAGCAGATAAGAGTATCCCATGAATATGGGTCGGAAGTTTTTGAACCCCCAATTTCGAATTTTTTGAACCTTCCGAAAACACTAAGTTTTAGTATCTTTGTGTCAAATCATTTATATTTCCATGCATTTTTCTCAGACTATCCTTCAGATCCACAGGGGTTTTGCTTACGCAGAGTTCGTTTGCATTTTGTTATATCTCATTGCTCTGTTTGGTGTAATGTTTAGTTATAGCGGAAAAATCACCGGATTTTTAAGGAAAATATCTGTTTTTACCATGGTATTTTTTCACCTTCAGTTCTTGATAGGTATTGTGATGCTTTTGGGTACGTCCCCTTTTTTGGATATTATAAAAAACATCGGGATGGGAGAGGTGATGAAGATCAAGTCTCTGAGGTTTGCGTATATAGAGCATCCTTTTTCTATGTTTATTGGGGCTGTTCTTGTCACTATGGTGAATAAAAAAATAAAGACGAAACCCCGACTTTCTATGGGTGTTTTTTTTCTCGCTATTTTGGCTGTACTTCTGTTTTTTTATGCTCTTCCTTTCTCAAAGTTAGTTTCCCCGTAATCAAAGTAAAAATAAGGTCGTGAAAATAGCCGTTGTAGGGGCTACCGGGATGGTAGGTCAGGTGATGTTAAAAGTGTTGGAAGAAAGAGATTTTCCCGTTTCTGACTTGGTTCCTGTTGCTTCGGAAAAATCTGTGGGAAAGCCCATACATTATAAAGGAAAGCAGTATAATGTGGTTTCCTTGTCTGCCGCAGTAGAACAAAGACCCGATATTGCTATTTTTTCTGCGGGGGGGGCTACCTCTCTGGAATGGGCACCCAGGTTTGCAGTGGCGGGAAGTTTTGTGATAGACAACTCATCTGCCTGGAGGATGGATCCTACAAAAAAACTTGTAGTTCCGGAGATAAATGCAAGTTTGCTCACCAAAGAGGATAAAATAATAGCCAATCCTAATTGCTCTACCATACAACTCGTCATGGTGCTTGGTCCTTTGCATAAGAAGTATCGGCTAAAGCGGGTGGTGGTTTCTACTTACCAGTCGGTAACAGGTACCGGAAAAGCAGCGGTAGATCAGCTTAATCAAGAGATTTTTGCAGAGGTAAAGGGAGAGGATACAGAGTCTGTGTCAAAGGTATATCCCTATGACATTTATAAGAATGCTTTGCCTCAGTGTGATGTTTTTGAGGAGGGGGGATATACGAAAGAAGAACTCAAGCTTACCCGGGAGTCTGCCAAGATTCTGAGAGATGATTCTTTTCGTCTTACGGCAACCGCGGTGAGGGTTCCTGTGCAAGGGGGACATTCGGAGAGTGTGAATATTGAGTTTGAAAATGATTTTGACCTTGAGGAGCTTAGAGGGATTCTTTCCCGTACTCCCGGCGTGACGGTACAGGATAACATAGATAAAAATGAGTACCCCATGCCCCTTTATTCTGAGGGAAAAGATGAGGTGTTTGTGGGGAGGATAAGAAGAGATTTTTCTCAGCCTAAAACGCTTAATTGCTGGATTGTTTCCGATAATTTAAGGAAAGGAGCTGCTACCAATGCAGTACAAATTGCGGAATATTTGATAGAAAAAAAATGGGTATAAAAAAAGTAAGCTCACGTAAACGGTGGGTTTTTATTAAATATCTTAAATGTTTTTATTAAGCTCAGCAATGATTTTCGGAAATGGGGAAGGCAGAAAAATCTAGATTTAGATTTCACAAAAAAATAGCCGTTTTTGGGGTTTTTATTTTCATCGCAAAACTTATTGCTTGGAAACTTACCGGTTCCAATTCTGTTTTTTCCGATGCAATGGAGAGCGTGGTGAATATTTTAGGAGGGTTTATGGGGCTTTATTCCTTATACTTATCGTCAAAGCCTAAAGATCATGATCATCCTTATGGACACGGAAAAATAGAATTTGTTACTTCGGGGGTAGAGGGGGGACTTATATTTTTTTCAGGGATCGTTGTTATCGTACAGACCGTGATCTCTCTTATCACAAAAAATATTCCTCAGCGACTGGATTGGGGTATTCTCATCATCGCTGCCACGGCACTTATCAATTATATATTGGGTTACATCTCTTTACGAAAGGGTAAAAAGGAAAATTCTTTTGTGTTGGAAAGTTCCGGCAGACACCTCCAAAGCGACACGATTACTACCGGAGGAGTGGTGGGAAGTCTCATAATAATACACCTTACGGGGGTTTATTGGCTGGATGCAGTCGTGGCCTTTATTTTCGCCCTATATATCATACGTATAGGGATTAGGATTATCAGAAAATCTGTAAAGGGGATTATGGATGAAGCCGATCTTCCTTTGTTGCAGTTCATTTCCAAACTCCTCAGTCGGAATAGAAAAGCAGAATGGATAGATATTCATAATATGAGGATTCAGCAGTTTGGGAGTAAACTTCATATTGACGCTCATCTTACTTTGCCCTGGTATTTTGAGCTGAGAAAGGCACATGAAGAGATGAGGGAACTTATCATACTCATTGCGGAGAATACTCCGAGAAATATAGAATTTAACATTCATCTGGATGATTGTAGACCCTTGTCTTGCGGTATATGTCAGATGAAAGATTGTCCCGTAAGACTTGACTCTTTTCAAAAAAAAATACCATGGAACGCAAAGACCATCTCTCAGCCGGAGAAACATCATGTAGAGAATTAGCTTTATCTTTGTCCCTTCTTTTTTTCTCTGGTTCTTAGGTAAAAAAGAGGAATAAGAAGTAAAAGAACAAGAGGCTGGATGACAAATCTTCTTACATAAAAGGCAAACAAATATCCCAGACTGAATTGGGTTTCAATACAGTACACGTATATAGGGAAAGTGATCATAAAAACGGCTGCCATAAGAAACGCAGCTTGCGATGTCCATGTTTTTTTCCAAAATATCCCCTGGATAACGATAACAGAAAAAACAAGATTTAAAAAAAATCTGAATAGAGAGTTGAGGATAAGTCTGGTACTATCAAAGTCTGGAAAGAAAAACTTTCTGTCTGTCCTGCGGAATAAATCCAGAAAAGGGTCATAAAAAATTTTGTCTTCCAGCCCCCTTACTCCTATCAGCCCAGAGATTCCTGCTAAAACCATGAAAATTCGGAAAGAGTTCATTTTGTTGAGGCAAAATAGTGAATCCATATTATCCAAAGTATTACAACAGTGCCATAGATAATGGCAGGGAAAAAATAATCATGAGCAATTTTTGAATAAGCTGGGAGACTGCGCGCGATAAGATTGAGCGCTACTATTCTCGCTATATTGATCAGATATATCAAAATTATGCCTATCCCCACGAAAATAAAAGTTGTATATCCCTTATAAAAAGCAAAAATAAATGCGATAAATAAAATAATTATGGATACTGCATTACAGCCTTCCACCATTCTGGTGGTATATTTTCCGTTGATAAAAAACCAAACCCCCTCATATTCTTTTTGGTCCACTAATTGGGAGGTATAGTGGTTAGTCGTGTTTATTATTTCCGAGGTACACCATGCTATCTTTCTGGAGAGAGGATCCAAGCCATTTTCTTTATAAGCATTGAGATAGATTTGATAGAGAAAAACCAAAGCCAAGTAAGTTGTTAAGAACCGACTGAAGGGGACCAGAATGGGCTTTAGACCTTTTAGCATTTTATATTACGTATGGCTTAGTACAAAGGTAATAAATGTCATATTTTATTTAGTAGTTTTGTTGGTAGAAACCAAAAAAAAGAGTTTATCATCATTTTTCTTATAAATACAAGAAATGGAGGCGAGGGCAAAAATGTTTTTTGAAAGTTTCGTAAATGGCTCTGCAGATAATTTTCATTCTCTTCCTCAAAGCGGATCTTCTCGGGTAAACTATGTTGCCGGTTACCGTGATAAAAAATATATAGTGACGGAAAATAATAATCTTCCCGAAAATGAATCTTTTTTATACTTTTCGAGGCTGTTTTCAGAGCTGGAACTTCCCACACCCAAAATTCTGGCTGTTTCTAAAGAAAGAACATTTTATATACAGGAGTACTTGGGGGATGTTACTCTGTCCGAGCGTATAGCAAAGGAGCCACAGGGATCACATCGTCTGAAAAAATGGGTTCATGATACTCTTTTTTCGTTGTATACGCTGCAGGTAAAAACACAAGGCCGTGTAGATTATGCTCGTGCTTTTGAGTACAGAGAGTATAATGAGGTGCCTGTTTTGCATGATCTATTTTATTTTAAATTCCTTTTTTTGGATGTTTTGGATATTCCGTATCACAAATATTCGCTCATAAAAGAATTTCAGAAACTCTCTGTTCTCGTGGAGAATCTTGGCCCTAAAGGTATTATGCTTAGAGATTTTCAGTCAAGAAATATCATACTTGATTCTAAGGAAAATATTTTTTTTATTGATTATCAAAGTGCAATGTACGGACCTTTACTCTATGATGTGATTTCTTTTCTGTTCCAGTCCAGAGCCGGATTTTCTCAGGAATTTTGTGATGAAATGCTTGCGTTTTATTATTCTCTTTGGTCGGATCCTCAAACAGTGGACTCTTTAAAATGCTCTCGGTCTCCTCTACAGTTGATGAGGTGTATTCAGGTTTTGGGAGTTTATGGATTCAGAGGTTGGGTACAAAAAAAAAATACATTTATCCAGAGTATTCCTCAGAGCATAGAAAACTTCATAAGGCTGGTAGAATATTGGGATGAGATGAAAAATTTTCCGGAGATATTTTCACTTGCGGAAAAACTTTCTTCCGGAAAAACTAAAGAAAAAGTGAATGTCTTATCTAAGTTTTGACAAAAAATGTATATTTTGGGAGGATTTATCACAATATGCAAAAGACAAAACTACAAGTAGACGTACATAGTTTTTCCTATAAAAAAGGGGGAATACCCAGGGATAGTACAGGAAACGGCGGAGGGTATTGTTTTGACTGTAGGGGGATATTAAATCCTGGGAGAATAGACGAGTACAAGTCTCTTACGGGAAGGGATGAGTCCGTGCAGGAGTTTTTAGAAACCAAAACGAAGATGCCTATTTTTTTGGAAAATGTAAAGAGCGTGATTCTTATCAGTATTGATAATTATATAGAGCGGGGCTTTGAGCATTTACAAATCAATTTTGGATGTACAGGAGGGCAGCATAGGTCTGTTTATGCGGCAGAAAAGGTATATCAGTTTCTTAAAGAGCGATATTCTGGAATAGAGGTTTGTCTTTTCCATGACGAGCAGCCCCAGTGGTATAATTAATCTTTTTCAACTTCCTTTTTTATGAAAGCTTTTATTTTGGCAGCCGGAAGAGGAATGCGGCTCAGGCCCTTTACCGATTTTCACCCTAAAGCTTTGACTAAGGTAAATGGTATTAGTCTTTTGGAGAGAAATATTAGATATTTACAGAGTTTTGGTTTTCAGGATTTTGTGATTAACATTCACCATTTTGGAAATCAGATCTTAGATTTTTTGGATGCTCATGATAATTTTGGAAGCAGGATAGAAATCTCGGATGAAACAGACTCTTTACTGGAGACGGGGGGAGGACTTGTTTTTGCCAGACCTTTTTTAGATCGGGGGGAAAGTTTTTTGGTCATGAATGTAGATATTCTTACAGATCTTGATATCGCGGATTTTGTCAGGAGCCATGAAGAAAATCATCGGTTGGTGAGTCTGGCCGTTTCTGACAGAGAAGGCTCTCGTAAATTGTTATTTAATCATCATAAGATTCTGAAAGGATGGATGAATGAACAAACAGGAGAGGTTAGGCCTCATGGTTTATCTGAGGAAGTTTATGAGAAATTGTCTTTTAGCGGCATACATTGTATAGATCCTCGTTTTTTTTCCAAAATAAAAAGATCGGGGATGTTTTCTATAATGGAAGAATATTTAGACCTTGTTTCCACAGAAGAGATTTATGGTTATGTACACCAGGCAGTTTTGATAGATGTGGGAAGAGCAAGTACTGTAGTAGAAGCAGAAAAATATTTTAAATAAAATGATGACATGAGTAAAATAAAAAGAGGAAAGACAGAACCGGAGGACGCTCCACTTTATGGGTGTGAGCTTGATCCCAAAATCGAGAGCCATTTTCAGGAAAAAACCTGGGACGAAACCATATCAAAAGACAGTTGGATGGTCTTTAAGGTGATGTCTGAATTTGTTGATGGGTATGAAAAACTGGCTAAAATAGGACCTTGTGTTTCTATCTTTGGTTCAGCAAGATTGAGAGAAGGAGACAAATATTACGAAATGGCTGCGGAAATTGCATCCAAAATTACCCAGATAGGTTTTGGGATAATTACAGGTGGTGGACCGGGGGTTATGGAGGCAGGGAATAAAGGAGCCAAACTTTCGGGGGGAAAATCTATAGGGCTCAACATAGAGCTTCCCTTTGAGCAGAATTTTAACCCTTATATCGATAAAAAGTATTCGATAGATTTTAATTATTTTTTTGTGAGAAAAGTAATGTTTGTGAAATATTCTCAAGGGTTTATCGTAATGCCCGGCGGTTTTGGCACTCTTGATGAACTTTCTGAGGCAATGACACTTATCCAGACTCACAAGATTGCAAAATTTCCTATCGTTCTTGTGGGATCTGAGTTCTGGTCCGGGCTTTTAGACTGGTTCCGAACCGCACTGTTGAGCTCCGGAATGATTTTAGAAAAAGATATTGATTTGTACAGAGTGGTAGACACGGCTGATGAGGCGGCAGCACACATAAAGACTTTTTATGAAAAATATTCGGTCAACGTCAATTTTTAGTTGGCACATTATTTGAGACTCTGCGTGGGGATATATTCAACATTAAAATGTTAAGATGAAAATTTTATACTATTATACAGCGGGTTTTTTTGTGATGTTGATGACCATGAGTTTTGTACATGCGGATTTCTTTTCTTCCATGACCAAAATAGATTATGTGGAAGGAAGTAAGACACTAAAGTTTACCACAAAGATGAATGCAGAAAATATTTCTAAGGCGATAAAAATAGACCCCAACACGGCAAGTTTTGAAGCAGAGGTAAAAAAATATATAAATAAAAATTTCGAAATACAGGTGAACGGAACCGCCAAGGTTCTTACTTTTTCGGGAAGTCAGGTGAACGAAGAGTCCGTGTGGGTATATTTTGAGA
The DNA here is from genome assembly GCA_030263285.1 of Bergeyella sp. GTDB lineage: Bacteria > Bacteroidota > Bacteroidia > Flavobacteriales > Weeksellaceae > SZYB01. Next base: position 85,830 of record SZYB01000002.1, on the reverse strand, counting down.
CGGGAGGGGTGGAGAATATCAAGACTCTTAAAATACGGAACACCATATTGCTGGACTTTTATCCCTCTCAGTTTAATGTAGTAAATATTTTCTATAAAGATCAGCAAAAAACCCTTAATTTTCAGCGGGGCAGAGAGGAGAGTAGTGTGAGCTTCTGAGAAAATTTATATTCTCCAGTTAACTACTGCCTCTATAAAGGTTGTAGCGTTCTTTAAAGGGGTGTTGGGAAGTATTCCGTGCCCCAGATTAACAATGTATTTGTCTTTGCCGAACCTTCTGATCATTTCGTCTACCATTTTCGTAATGACTTTTGGGGGCGAATGTAGTCTTGCCGGATCAAAATTTCCTTGCAAAACTTTTCGGTTTTTTGTAAGTGTTCTCGCAAGTTCGGGGTTTATTGTCCAGTCTATCCCCAGTGCTGTCGCTTTGCTTTCGGCCATCTTCTCCAGAGCAAACCAACATCCTTTGCCAAAAACAACAGTATGAGTAAGAGGGGAGAGTTGTTCCAGGATTTGATCAATGTAAGGCCAAGAAAACTCATGGTAATCTTCGGGAGAGAGCAGTCCCCCCCAAGAATCGAAAAGCTGAACTGCAGATACCCCACTTTTTACCTTGGCTTTAAGGTAATTAATGGTGGTATCGGTTATTTTTTGTAAAAGCCTTTTTGCAAGGTTTGGGTTTCCAAAGCAGAATGATTTTGCTATGTCAAAAGTCTTAGAGCCTTTTCCCTCCACGCAGTAACAAAATATTGTCCAGGGAGACCCCGCAAATCCTATCAAAGGAACCCTTTTTTCTAATTTTTCCATAGTAATTTCTATTGCCCTGAATACATAGTCGAGTGATATTTCTACCTCGGGCAGTCTTATTTCTTCTATTTGTTTTTCGGTACGTATCGGAATTTCCAGCCAGGGACCTACAGATTCTTTCATTTTGAAGTCTATTCCCATCGCCTGAGGAACCACCAGTATATCTGAGAACAATATGGCCGCATCCAGCGGGAATCTTTTCAGAGGCTGCATAGTGATTTCGGCGGCAAGCTCCGGGGTCTGACAACGCGTGAAAAAGCCATATTTTTTCCTCAAAGCCATAAATTCTGGCAAATATCTTCCGGCCTGTCTCATCATCCAAACGGGAGGCCGTTCCAAGGTTTCTCCTCTTAGTGCTCGCAAATAGAGATCGTTTTTTAGGGTCATAATGATGATTATAAGGTTATGATGTAGTATCTCTTATAAGGTACAGTAAATCTTCCAAATTGCTTTTTTTACTTGTGAAAATGAGATTCCTCGTGAATTTTTTTAGTTCATTTTCAGTGGTTTTTCCTATAGAGAATATTTTTTTACCTTCCAGCGAATTGTGTTTTACATAGCTCCTTACCCCACTGGGGCTAAAGAATACCAATGCATCATATTGCTCATGGATGAATGGGAAAAGCAATTTTGTGGTGTACATTTCTATTTTTTTGTAGCCAATACTTTGCAGAGGTTGTTTTTTGTCAAAAAGACTTGGAGACAGGTTTCCGCAGAAATGTAAAAAGTTTTCTTTGGGTGCGTTTTTTATAATAAAATCCTTAAGCTCTGCAGCCGCAGGGAAGGTCCTAAATGGGGGGAATCCCCGCATTTGCAGTTCATGTTTTACTCTGGGCCCCACAGTATATATTTTATTGATTTTTTTTTCCGGATAATTGTTATTGGGCTTAAAACGACTGGCAAAAAAAGATTTCACCCCGTGAATACTGCTAAAAATAAGTGAATGATCTTTCAAGGGAAATGGCTGTTTTTTTCGTATTTCTATGGTGATAACTTCGGTGCAGTCGAACTGAGAACCATATCCCATTTTTTCAAAGATCGTGCTGTGTTCAAACTTTTTGGTAAAAAGAATCTTCATTCTTGTCAGGGGAGGGTTTTATGAGGTAATCCGGTTTTTTTTAAACCTTCAAGTATTTCTTTTCCTCCGTTTTCTAGAATTTTTATGGCCAGTTCTTCCCCTTTATTCTTATTCTCCTCCCAGTTCAGATCAAAAGCCTCATTTATTTCAACGGCTTTACTTCCGTCAAGAGAGCATAAGGCTCCTCTGAATTTTATTTTTTCTTCTTTTATTTCTGCGAAAGCCCCTATGGGTGCGGTACATCCTCCCTCTAAGGCGTTTAAGAAAAGTCTCTCAAGACTTACACAAAGCTCAGTGGGGGGATGTCCTATTTTTTTTACGATGCCGTTAAGTTCTGTGTTTTTTGAGTGACCAGTTACTGTTATCACACCCTGGGAGGGTGCAGGAAGAATGAAAGTCAAGTATTCGTACTCGGTGTTTAGGTCAAGTCGTTTGATTCCTGCCAGTGAAAACAGGGCGGCATCTGCATAGCCTCCGGAGATTTTTTTTAGTCGGGTATTGATATTTCCCCGAAAGTCTACAAATTTTGTTCCCGGAAATTTTTTTAGCCAAAAAGCCCTCCTCCTAAGGCTTCCTGATGCTACGGTCATTTCGTTAAATTTTTTGTTTTTTGCTTCTTTTCTTCTTATCAGAACATCCTCCGGAAAGTCTCTTTCCAGACAGGCTATCATCTTTATGTTTTTTGGGAGAACGGTAGGCACGTCTTTTAGAGAATGCACGGCAAGGTCTATTCGGTCGTTCAAAAGAGCAACGTCAAGATCTTTGGTGAAAATCCCCGTGATTCCCATTTCGTAAAGGGGGGTAAGCAGGTTCTTGTCTCCGTCTGAATATATGGGGATAATCTCGGTTGTAAAGTCCTTTTCCAGTGCTTTAGAAACCTTATGTGCTTGCCAAAGGGCAAGAGGGGAGTTTCTACTTCCTATCCTAATTTTTTTCATGACATTTTTTATTGGAAGGTTCTACCAACATGTCTTTCATGAGTTTGGATACTTCATCTGACCTCAATGGATTTTCTATGATATATTTTGCAAAGCGATTGGTTATTTTCTGAACCAGTTTTTCCGTTAGTTCCATATCTGCAATCTTGATATACCGGTGCTTTTTATGTATACTGTGCATTTCGTTGTGCTCTATTTTTTTGAGCATTGACTTGAAGTGATGAATCTTCGGTGCCATTTTTCTCTTTTTTTCCCAGTCAAGAAATTCTTTTGTGATTTTTTTTATTATCATCTCAGCCTTTGGAATGTCTTTTTTTCTTTCCTCAAGAGTTTGGGAGGTGGCCTCGGAGAGTACATCTATTCCTATGAGACTCACATTTGGAAGTTCATTCACTTCTTTCTCCACATTGGGCGGAATGGAGAGATCCAATATCAGGATTTCTCTTTTCTCGTTAGACCTTAAAAAATGACTTTTTTTAACTATGGGTTCTTTTGCAGCAGTAGTGACAATCACTATATCATTCTCTGTAATTTCCTTTGGAAAGTCAGCATAAGGAACAGTGTCTAAGCCATATTTTTTTGCTGTCTTTAGGGATTTTTCTTCGTTTCGATTTGATATTTTTATTTTTGGATCCTGCAGGTGTTTTATTAGGTTGTCTATTGTGATAAGACCAATGTCTCCAGTTCCCAAGAGAAGGATGTTTTTTTGTTCCCTGGCTAAATGATGATTTAGTATGTATTGTACCGCAGCATAAGAAACAGAAGTGGTTCCACTGGAAATGCAGGTTTCTGTCTTTATTTTTTTAGAAACCTGTATGGCCGAGTTGATGATTCTTTCCAAAAAAGGATTTGAATTTTTCTTTTCCCGCTTGAATCGGGCATAGGCTTTCTTTATTTGAGAGATAATTTCAAAGTCTCCTATAATTTGACTCTCCAGTCCTGCCGCTACCCTAAAAAGGTGTTCTATGGCTTCTTCTCTGCTGTATATTTTCACATAATTCATAAAGTCTGACAGAGAAACCCCTATGGTGGAGCAGTACTCTTCTGCTACGAGCAGATAGTTTGTGGTAGTGGTATATATTTCTGTACGGTTACAGGTAGAAACCACAAACGCATCTCCGATATCTTTTTCCGTTATTTTCTGGACAAAATCTTTGATATGGCTTTCAAAAAAAGAAAATCGCCCTCTGGTTTCGGCGTCAGCTTTTTCGTAGCTTACACTCAGAGCGGTAAAAAAAGAGGTCTGGTATATATTGGGGGCGGACTTCATAAATTATGGTGCTGCAAAAGTACTCAATTTTTATAAAAAATATTTTATTCGCCACAGTTGTAGAGTGGGAATTTTTTTGTTTTTTAGGAGGTATTTTTTAGGAGAAACAACTTTGTACTTTAGGGGTGTTGCTCTGTTTTTCTAATTAAAAATTATTACATTTGCCGTGTTTAACTTTTAGAGAAATTCATGGGCTTTTTTGATATGTTTACGCAGGAAATTGCGATTGATCTGGGTACGGCAAATACGCTGATCATACACAACAATAAAATAGTAATAGATCAGCCCTCTATAGTGGCAATAGATCGATCTACAGGCAAGATCATTGCAGTAGGAGAACAAGCCAAATATATGCAGGGAAAGACCCACGAGGAGATACGCACGGTGCGGCCGCTCAAGGACGGGGTAATCGCAGATTTTTATGCCTCGGAGCATATGGTAAAAGAGTTTATAAAACAAATTCCCGCTATAAAAGGAAAATTTTTCCCCCCTGCACTGACAATCGTGATTTGTATTCCCTCCGGGATTACTGAGGTGGAGAGGCGTGCTGTGAAAGATTCTGCAAGAAAGGTAAATGCAAAGGAGATCAGGTTGATATTTGAGCCCATGGCAGCCGCGATAGGGGTAGGTATAGACGTACAAAAGCCGGAGGGGAATATGATCATAGACATAGGCGGAGGGACTACAGAGATAGCGGTTATTGCATTGGGGGGGATTGTCTGTGACAAGTCCATGAAGATAGCGGGAGATGTGTTTACGAATGACATTGCTTATTACCTTAGGACTCATCACAATTTATATATAGGGGAGCGTACAGCGGAGCGAGTGAAAATAGATATTGGTTCTGCGATAGAGGAACTGGATGTAGATATAGAAGACATTCCTGTGCAAGGAAGAGATCTTATTACCGGAAAACCGAAAGAAATTATGATCAACTATAAAGAAACTGCAAGAGCACTTGACAAGTCCATTATCAGAATAGAAGACGCTGTGATGGAGACTTTGTCTCTCACTCCTCCGGAGCTTGCGGCAGATATTTATAGATCAGGGATATATATGGCAGGTGGAGGAGCGCTCTTAAGAGGGCTTTCTGATAGAATCCACAAAAAAACAGGGCTTCCGGTTTTTGTGGCCGAAGATCCCCTAAGAGCGGTGGTAAGAGGTACGGGTATTGCACTAAAGAATATGGATAAGTTTAAGTTCTTGATGAAGTAATATTTCTTTATTAGTGGTATTTGCGTCTATCTAATCTATACGTTCGGGTTCATGGGTTTTTTGTTGAGGTTTTTTGCAAAGCGGGGGTTTTTCCTCTTTTTTGTTTCCTTACAAATAGTCTCTGTTTTCCTTATTTTTTCCTCAAATTACCTACAAAAATCATTTCTTGTTTCTCAAATAAGGTTGTTCGATTTTACCGTTGATAAATACATCAGCTCATGGGAGAGTTACTTCAGACTTGAGCAGACAAATGAGAGCTTGGTAAAACAAAATATAGAACTTATGCAGTCTTTGTATAAAAAAGACAAGAATGGAGATGGAGTTGCATCTCAAGAAAATAAAGACAGCATAGATGTTTTTCAAACTCCCTATTATACCTTCATAGAGGGAGATATTATTAATAATTCTATCAACAGAAATAATAATCATATCGTCATCAACAAAGGCAAAAAAGAAGGCGTCATTTCTGGAATGGGAGTAATTTCTCCAGAAGGTATTGCTGGGATTGTCATTAACACAACAGATCATTATTCATTGGCGCAATCTATCCTTAGTACAAAAAATATAAAAATCAACGCATCGCTAAAAAAGTCCGGTTATTTTGGTACTCTCGTCTGGAATGGACAAGATACCCGTATTATGAATCTGTCTGACATACCCAAATATGTTTCCGTTAAGATAGGGGATACAGTGATTACGGGAGGGAAATCCGATGTTTTTCCTAAGGGCACAATAATTGGTACCGTGGCAGGATATGAGGTAAATGATAAAACGGGATTTTTAGATATTTCTGTAGAGCTTAAAGAAAAGATGGGAAAACTCTCCAAAGTTTATATAGTAACCCGAGTAAATAACGAGGAGTTGGAGAGAATACAAGGTCTATTAAAAATAGAGCAGAAAAAAGATGATCAGTAGGAATTTTTTATCGGATATTTTTATGATTTTGTTGCTTGCTTCTTTTCAAGTATTTGTGCTTAACAGACTTCTTATCTTCGGCAGATATACCCCCGTGATGTATCCTCTTTTTGTCATGTTTTATAGGTTTTATGCCAATAAATACGCTTTTCTCACATTGAGTTTTATTTTAGGACTTCTCATTGATATATATCAAGGTACGTGGGGAATCAATTCTTTTGCTACTACTGCTGTTGCCTATTTTAGGACTCTTATATTTTGTACTTCTACCGATACCCAAGATTTTTTTTCTTTTCATGACCTACAGCCGTCACAGTTTTGGGCTTATATTTTTTTTACTATTTTCCTACACCAGCTTATTGTGATGTATTTGGAGTTTTTTAAACTGAGCAGATTTTTTGAGATTCTATTCAATGTATCGGTCTCAAGCAGTATCTCTTTTATTTTTATTTTGCTTTACGCAATTGCTTTTAGAATAAAACAAAACACGTGAAACAGAGATATATTAGTCTTGTGCTAGTTCTTGTTTTTGTTGCATTTATTTTTATTACGAGGCTGGCATTTCTCCAGCTTTTTACCGAGAATTATGCACTTAATGCTGTCAATACTTCCATAAAAGCGGAGTATATTATTCCGCAAAGAGGGATTATTTACGATAGAAATGGTAAAATTTTAGTAAGCAATGAGCCTTCCTATGAACTTGTTTATACAGAGGCCTCTATGGGGGCAGATTTTGATACTTTGGCCTTTTGCAATTTACTCAGGATAAGTCCAGAAGAATTTATTTCAAGAATAAAAAATATTAGGAAAGAGAAGTATTTTTCACGGTTCAGGCCTTTTACTTTTTCCAAAAATATCAGCCGTGAAGAAATAGCCAGGATTCAGGAGATTTTGTTTAGGTTTCCCGCTTTTGAGGTGATGTCTCGTCCTCAGAGAAAATATGAAGTGAGTACTTCCGGAAATTTATTGGGGTACACCAATGAGGTGAATAATACGGAAATCAAAAAAGATTCTTTATATTATCTTCCGGGGGACAATATTGGCAAATCTGGTGTAGAGAGGTCTTATGAGAAAGTCTTGAGAGGATTTAAAGGGGTAAGATATATCCAAAAAGGTATAAAGCTTAACAGCATAGGTCCTTATAAAAACGGAAGTCTGGATAAAGAAGAGGTTTCTGGTAAGGATATAAAGTTGACGATAGATTACGATTTGCAGAAGTTGGCAGAAACGTTACTTGTAAACAAGAGAGGTGCGATAGTGGCACTGGACCCCAAAACAGGAGAGATACTTGTATTGGCTACGGGTCCTGATGTAGATCCCAATCTCTTTGCGGGTCCTGAAAAAACACAAAACATTCTCACTTTACAGAAAGACTTATTTAATAGACCTACTTTTGACAGGTCGATTCAGGCGGCCTATCCTCCGGGGTCTGTATTTAAGCTTCTCACTGCTTTGGCGGGAATGCAGATGGGGGTTTTGGATGAAAATACGGTATATCCCTGCAGTGGAGGGAGTTTTAATTATAAAGGACTGAAAATAAAAGGTCACGGCGGTTCATGGTCGCTTATACCGTCCTTGCAGGTATCGAGTAATTGTTATTTTTCTTTTGCATTTTTAGCTATTGTCAATAAATATCCGGGAAATCCATCCAAGGGGATTGACGAATGGAAAGAAATTATGAATAGTTTTGGTTTGGGAGTTTTCTTGAATAATGATTTAGCGGTGGGGGTCAAGGGTAGCATTCCCGATGGGGCTTTTTATGAAAGGGTTTTTAAAACTAAAAATTGGGATGCGATGCAGGGGCCCATTTTTAATGGAATGGGACAGGGGGACGTACTTCTTACCCCATTACAGATGGCTAATTTTTTGGCGGTCATTGCAAATAAAGGATGGTATTATACTCCACATATTGTAAAGTCTATAGATGGAAAGCCCAATCCGGATCCAAGATTTCAGAAAAAGAAGAGAGCTAAAGTAGACGAAAAATATTATGATCCCGTAGTACGCGGTATGGAAGCCGTCGTATTACAGGGTACTGCCAAGAGCTTGAAATCCAAAGATTTTACTCAACTTGCCAAAACGGGAACAGCACAAGTGCCCCAAGGGAGAGATAACTCTATTTTTGGACTCATTGCCCCAGCAGAAAACCCTAAAATAGTGGTGGTGGCAGTGATGGAGCATGCGGGATTTGGGGCTACATGGGCAGGGCCTGCCTCCACGCTGGTAGCAGAAAAATACATTACGGGCAGTATAAAAAGACAGCATCTCTACCAGAAAATGGTACAAGCGAGTTTTATGCCCGAATACAAGAGGCAATGGATGGAAAAAATGAAAGGGACAGACCTGGGAAGTCGAGTAAAGGATGATAGCAATAATGTTAAGTAATTTTGCCGTAGTTTATTTTTTAATTAATTGTACCGTATTTGATGTTTTTGTGTATGTATGGGAACACTGCAGAGAATTGATAAATTTGGGCTGGGTTTGTATCTTCTATTGTGTGTATTTGCCATTGCGAATATCTATAGTGTGAATGTGAACCTAGGGGAGAAGCAACTTTTGTTTTTTATCATTTCCCTTTTGGGGGGTGCCGTTGTGTTTGTTGGCAGTGGCACTGTTTATGAAAATTTTGCCATAATATTTTACGCCGTAGGCATGTTGCTCTTGATAGGCTTGTTTCCTTTTGGCAAGGAGATTTTAGGCCAAAAAAATTGGTACAAGTTTGGTTCCTTCAATATGCAGCCTGTAGAGTTTGCAAAGGCTTCTACGGCTCTTATGCTTGCGAGCTATGCTTCCAGAGCAGATTTTGATCTGAAGAACAAAAAAACACTGTTTACTTCTGTACTTATTGTTTCTTTTCCTGCAGCAGTGGTACTTATGATTCCGGATGCAGGCTCTCTACTGGTATTTTTTTCTTTTTTTATTGTCCTTTACAGAGAGGGATTGAGTGGGTGGTTTTTTGTGATAACCGGTATTTTGGGCGGGGTTTTTCTCGTCTCCATCTTCTTGGAGATTTACGGACTCTCCAAGTACTATATCATTCTTCCCCTCGCCCTATTTTTTTTACTTTACCTTTTTTTCAATGTAAAGAAAATTAGCAAGAATTTAGGGGTGATTTCTGCCGCCGCAGGGGTGGTATTGGTACTTGTCTCATTGTCGTATCTCACCCCTATGATCTACAAAAAACTTCCCAGACATCAAAAGCAGAGAATTGAAGTTCTTATAAAGGGAGAACGTGAGTTCCGGGATACATCCGGATATAATTTGCTTTATTCGAAAACAGCAATAGGTTCCGGTGGCTTTTTAGGCAAGGGTTTTATGGAAGGTTCCGTAACCAGGGGGAAGTTTGTTCCCGAGCAACAAACCGATTATATTTTCTGTACAGTGGGAGAAGAGTGGGGTTTTTTGGGCAGCTCTCTGCTTATTGTGGGCTATACTCTTTTTATAGGTAGGATTTATTATTTGGCCGAAAGGCAAAAATTTATTTTCAATAGAGTTTTTGGTTATTCTTTTGCCTCTGTTTTGTTTGTTCACTTTGTGATTAATATAGGGATGGTCATGGGACTCTTTCCTACAGTGGGGATTCCTTTGCCCTATTTCAGCTATGGGGGAAGCTCTCTTTTGGCTTTCTCTCTCATGGCTGCCGTGTTTTTTAAATTGGACTCTTTGGACAAAGATAGCCTAATCTAGATTTTTATAACTTTTGGTTGAGAGAAAGTAAAGGCTCTATGTATTCTCGGGTATTACTGAGTCTCGGTACTTTATTCTGACCTCCCAGCTTTCCTCTTTGAGACATCCATACATAAAAAACACGGTCTTTTCCCACGTGTATTACGGGTTTTTTTAGTGTTATATCTTTGTATCTCTTGGCTTCGTAATCAGAGTTTACTTTTTGTAGCTCCTCGTCAAAAATTGTGTTAAAGTCTTCTATTTTTTTTGGTTTTTTTGAAAATTCAATGAGCCACTCGTGTCCTCCCTGAGAAGATGAACTCATAAAAATAGGAGCTCCAGTATATTCTCTTACTACTGCCTGTGTTGCTTTGCAGGCCTTTTCCAGCGCTTTTTCTACGTTGTCTATCATAAGCTCTTCCCCAAAGGTATTGATGAAGTGTTTGGTTCTGCCAGAAATTTTCAGTCTGTGAGGAGCGATAGAGGTGAAATATATCGTATCGCCCAAAAGGTACCGCCATAACCCCCCGTTACTGGAGATTACCACAGCATAATTTTCTCCAGGTTCTACTTCTCCTAAAGTATACGCCCTGGGAAATTCTTTATCTAAATCCTGCAGCTTTATAAATTCATAAAAAATGCCGTAATCCAGCATAAGCAAGAGTTCATCAGATCTACAACGGTCTTGCATGGCAAAAAAGCCTTCTGATGCGTTATAAATCTCATAAAAATTGATTTCTTTTCCTATTATTTTTCTGTATTCTTCTTTGTAAGGTTTGAAACTGATCCCCCCATGGAAAAAAACTTCCAGCTGGGACCAAATTTCTGCAATGGTACTTTTATTTGATTCTTCCAGAATTTTCTTTAGAAGGATAAGCATCCAGCTGGGAACTCCGGATATGCTGCCTACATTTTCTTTTTTTACCTGAGCTACTATCGCCTTTATCTTTGCTTCCCACTCGGTCATAAGGGAAGTTTTTTTGCTTGGAGTGGTGGTGATCTCTATCCAGAAGGGAAGGTTGTCGATAAGAATAGCAGAGAGATCCCCATACTTTGTATTATAATTTTCGTACAGTTCGGCACTTCCTCCCAGTCGTAAGTTTTTGTTTGAGAATAGCTGATTTTTAGGATGGTTATTGCAGTATATGGAGATGAGATCTTTCCCTGCTCTAAAGTGACAGTCCCTAAGTGATTCTTCTGTAATGGGGATGTATTTGCTTTTAGCATTAGTAGTTCCGGAAGATTTTGCGAATTGTTTTATTTTTCCGTTCCATATTACATTGGGCTCTCCTCTTCTGGTTCTCTCTATATAAGGCTCAAAATCTTCGTATCGTACAATAGGTACCTGAGATTGAAAGTCTGAAAGATTATCGATATCTTTGAACCCGTGTTTCCTTCCGTAGACGGTATGTTTGGATTTTTCGAGTAAGGAAAACAAGACAGAGTTTTGGGTCTCTATAGGTTCTTTTAAGAAATTGCCTATGCGGTCTATCCTGTCTTTTATAAACCAGTTGACCACAGAGTTGAATATTGATCTTGTTGCCATTGATTGAACAAATATAACAATTTTACTTTCCAGAAAAGATGCTTCTTGAGTTTGTTCAGTTTACGAATTATCTATAATGTCCATCAGTTCTTTGGAAAAATATTTGCCCGCCCCCTCTTTTTCTTATCTGAAATTATGGTTTGGGGAATACAGAATACATATACATGTTTCAAGAGAAAGACAAACCAAGCTTGGAGATTACAGGAAGAACCCCGACGGAAGCCACGCCATAAGTATTAATGGAAATCTTTCTCCCTATCTTTTCTTCTTTGTTTTTACACACGAGTTGGCTCATCTTCTCGCTTTTGAAAAACACGGAAGAAGCATTGCTCCGCACGGAAAAGAATGGAAAGCATTATTCTCACAAATGATCGGGGAAAGCATGGAGGTGTATCCGGAAGATTTGCGCTCTATTCTGCATCAATTTTCCTTAGCGCCTAAAGCTAACTTTATGAGTGCTAGTACTTTGGTTTCCTATTTCTATCCCAAGAAGAAAAAAGGAGATGAATTTTTTATAGAAGAGCTCATGATCAACGATACTTTCGTGTACAAGGAGCAATCTTACAGATATCTGAGAAGGTTGAGAAAAAACTATCTTTGCAGAAGTCTTAGAACAGGACGATCTTATATTTTCAGTCCTTCGGTAAAAGTGAAAAGACTAATGCAATGATAAAAAGAAGCAATAATTACTGTGTTATAATGGCAGGGGGGATAGGTAGCAGGTTTTGGCCTCTGAGTACACATAAGTTTCCCAAACAGTTTCAGGACATTTTAGGAACGGGACGAACCATGATTCAGCAGACGTATGGGCGTATTTCCTCAATTATACCCGATGAGAATATCTTTGTAATTACCAATAAAGAATATACCGAGTTGTGCAGAGCTCAACTCCCCAACGTTCCGGAATACAATATTGTGGGAGAACCTATGATCAAGAATACTGCTGCCTGTAATCTTTATATGATATATAAAATTGCTCTGCAGAATCCCTCTGCCAACATCATTGTGTTGCCCGCTGATCACCTTATCCTTAACGAGGCACGTTTCTTAGAAAAAGCAGAATTGGGGTTTGCGCTTGCTGCTTCTCATGAATATCTCATTACACTCGGGATTTCTCCTTCAAGACCAGATACGGGGTATGGATACATACAATATCTGCCAAGTGGAGACAGTGGATATTACAAAGTAAAAACATTCACTGAAAAACCCAGTGTAGAGCTGGCCAAAAGTTTTATAGAAAGTGGAGATTTTCTCTGGAATGCGGGGATCTTTCTCTGGAATGTAAAAGTTATCTTAACATCTTATCAGAAATATCTTCCGGAGATGGTTCAGCAATTTTCGTCTTGCGAATTTAATAATGGTAAAGAGAAAAATTGCATAGAACTCATTTATCCAAAACTCACTAAGGTCTCCATAGACCATGCCATATTAGAAAAAGCAGATAATGTCTATGTAATCCCGGCAGATTTGGGATGGAGTGATTTGGGAACCTGGACAAGTGTTTATGAAAATGCAGATAAAAATGAAGACAATAATGCCATAAATTCCAGAAATATTCTTACTTACAATTCTGGTAATAATATTATTTGTGTGAAGAATAAAAATAAAGCAGCTATTATAGACGGAATGGAGGATTATATAGTGGTAGATACAGACAAAGCATTACTTATTTGTCCGAGGGAGAATGACCAGCTCATCAAAAAATACATTAACGATCTGAAAAAATTAAAAAAGGGAAATAAATTTCTGTAAAACCGTAATCACGCTGTTTATGCTTGTAAAAACTTATGGAGGAGCCGTACAGGGGGTGTCGGCCAAAATTATTACCGTGGAGGTCAATGTGGATATGGGCGTGGGGTATTATTTGGTAGGTCTTCCAGACAATGCGATAAAAGAGGGAGGTCATAGGATTTCGGCGGCTCTTAAGAATTCCGGATATAAGCTTCCGGGCAAAAGAATTACCATAAATATGGCGCCTGCCGATCTCCGTAAGGAGGGGTCGTCCTATGATTTGAGCATTGCGGTTGGTATTTTAGCCGCCTCAGGACAAATACAGGCAGAGAATATAGAGTACTACCTTATTATGGGGGAACTTTCTTTGGATGGCGGTCTTCAGCCCCTAAAAGGTGTGCTTCCCATCGCCATTGAGGCAAAGGAACAAGGATTTTGTGGGATTATTCTCCCAGAACAGAATGCCAAAGAAGCGGCTATTGTAGAAGGTTTGGAGGTGTACGGTATTTCTCATATTCGGCAGGTGATTGAGTTTTTTGACCGGAAGGTTCCGTTGGAAAAAACGGTGATTGATATTTCTGAAGTTTTTGAAAAAAAAGCCTATGATTTTCCCGTAGATTTTTCTGAGGTGAAAGGCCAGGATTCGGCTAAAAGAGCGTTAGAGGTTGCCGCTGCAGGAGGGCATAATATCATTCTCATCGGACCTCCCGGAAGTGGCAAAACCATGTTGGCGAAAAGATTGCCCAGTATTCTTCCTGTATTATCCTTAAAGGAAGCGTTGGAGACCACCAAGATTCATTCTGTAGCAGGAAAAATAGATGCGGGCACTTCGCTCATTACGCATAGACCTTATAGAGCGCCACACCATACCATCTCTGATGTGGCACTGGTAGGAGGAGGTACTTTTCCTCAGCCGGGGGAAATTTCTCTGGCGCATAATGGGGTTTTATTTTTGGATGAAATGCCAGAATTCAAACGTACCGTACTGGAGGTCATGAGACAGCCTCTAGAAGACAGAAATGTAACTATTTCCAGAGCCCGTTTTACAGTAAATTATCCTGCTAGTTTTATGTTGGTGGCCAGTATGAACCCCAGTCCTAGTGGTTACTTTCCCGATGATCCTAACAATACCTCCAGTCCGGCAGAAATGCAGAAATATCTCAGTAAGCTCTCTGGTCCTCTTATCGATAGGATAGATATCCATATAGAGGTTCCCAAAGTGGAGTTTAAACATCTTACTGATACCTCAAAAGCGGAGCGGAGTGCGGAAATACGAGCACGGGTTTTGCGAGCTAGAAAAATACAGGAAGAACGATTTTCAGATTTGCCCATACACTATAATGCACAAATGGGAAGAAAAGAAATAGAAAAATATTGTGTCTTAGACGAAATTTCCTCAAACCTTTTGAGAACCGCTATGGAAAGACTCAGCCTCTCTGCAAGGGCCTACGACAGAATTCTTAAGGTAGGAAGAACTATTGCGGATATGGAGAGTGCAGAACGTGTTACTTCTGCGCATATTGCAGAAGCAATACAATACAGAAGCCTAGACAGAACTTATTGGAGTGTCTAGACTGTGGATTATTTCATTTAGTTTTAGAGCTCTCTATGAAGCAGGGGGTGAGTCTATATTTTGTATTCGTAGTATCTCGCCCCCAGAGACGTACTGTTTTCTCGGTCTATATTTTTCAGTCCAAATCCTTTGTAATTCGAGTTTATAGAATTTTTTATTTGTTTTTTATGAAGTCTTTCATAGGTCTCAAAATCTACAGAGATTCTTTCGTTTAGTTTCTCAAAAAGATTCCACTTTGAAACAATTTCTTTCCACCCTTTACCCACCTTTCCTGCAAAAACTTTTGCTTTTGAGCCGCTTCCGTAAGCAAAAAACCCTATCCCAGTACCCTCTATATTTTTATCTTCATTATAGCTTACTTGCAATGCAGAGAGCAGCGCCATAAAGATAGAGGCGGTATACATGTTTCCGATTTGAGAAGATGCTCTCTGACTGGGCTCTATCTTTTCTTGTATAAAATTTTGATATTCTTCTGTTCTCGTTAACTGTTTTTGCTCCTCAGGAGTGGAAAAGTAAAAATTATTTTCTATACCGTATATTTCAGAAAAAACTCTTTTTCCATGAAAGGCATATGGCAAATGAAAGATGAGGTATTTCCAGCTTTTGTAGGGCTTACTGATCCCCGTCTGTTCTTTATAGTTCTCATAAGCTTCTCTTATTCTGTCCTGATAACACTGGTTTGAGTATTGTCCGTCAAAGACAGGCTCATCGGTAAAGAGTTCCAGGGTATCGGGAGTGTTTTCCCCGGCATTTTTCCATTCTTCCTTTTTTGTAGGTCTTCTGGGTTTAAAAAAATCGAAAACCCCTTCTGTAGCGATCCCGAAAGTTTCGTTTATTTCCAAAAGTTTAGGCTCTGCCGAGACCAGCAAAGCCACTGCACCTGCTCCTTGAGTATATTCTCCGGAGGAGGTAAGCGCATATTTTGCATAATCTGAGGCAACTACTATCGCTTTTTTCGTGGGATTTGACCTAATGTAGTCCAGACAATTCTGGAGTGCATCTACCGCTCCTATGCAGGCAAAAGTTATATCCACCACATCACAATTTTTGAAGATTCTTTTTCCATGTTTCTCCTCCAGTGCCTTTTCCACCATTTGCATCGCATAGGTTGCTGTAGGTTTTGCTGCGTCTAGGGCGCTCTCTGTACCCAAATAGATTCTGGAAATATCTTCCGGAGGCACAGAATAGTCTTGTAAAAGTTTCAAAATAGCCTCTGCAGCAAATGTTGCCGTATCTTCATGTGCATCCGGCAGTGCCATTTTAAGCAATCCAAGACCTTTTTGTAGTTTTTCGGGTTCTATTGCTCTGTGCTTTGCCAAATCTTTTATATCCAAGTATAATGAGGGAACATAATAACTTGCCGCTTCTACTCCAAAACCCATAGTTTCAAATTTTGGTTGCGAATTTAACGAAAAAGATTTTTATGATTTATGAAGAACCCCAGTATTATTACCTCTTCTATCCGGTTTTATCTTCTTATTCTCTTGGTATATTTTTCCCGAGCGGTAAAAATTCTGTATTTTTATCCCGCTTAGCGAAAAAAATATTCCTAATGGTGAATTCCAGAGCGAGAGAAACTACTGAGGCAATAGAGAGGCTTTATGTATCAATGCGACATTTGTTTTATAGAGGGTTTTTTAAACCTTCTGGGGTTTCCGGAGAAACCTTAAGAAAGCTTCTCATGATTATCGCTCCGGAAATCTATGGTTCTATGGGATCGCCCAACAAAGTAGAACTTAGCGGGCTTTTATACGTTTTGGACAGGCTTCCGGAGGGAATAGCAGAAACTCCCTTTGTACATCTCACCTCGGACGAGGGTTTCGGGAAGGGGAGTTTTGAGGTGATTGTCCCCAAAAAACGGAGGAGAAACTGTTATAGGATAGATGCACACCAGATGAATATAGAGGTGCTTCTGGGGAGGTCAGAAATCTATGATATCCTCACTCACCTTACTTTTCTCTATCTGGAGGCAGACAAGATAAGGGATTTAGGCTTTATAGCGGCTAAAAATTATAGGCCTACCCGTATTTGGCAAATGATAGAGTCTGTGGCAAAAGGAGAAGAAGAATTTTCTCAAAAAGAGAAAGAGGTAGCGCTTATCCATCTTTCTTCTTTGCTGGGAAGAACCTTTGATGAAACCCTAAGAGCCTATAATGATTTTGCCGAAGAAAATAACCCCGATAGGCTTTTCAAAATTATTTATCACCTAGGGATCGTAAGTTTGGACGACCGTATGGGCATTAGATCCAGAGAGGTTTTTTTCAGTGCTATTTTAAGAGAGCGTCTTGGTCATCATTTTTTTGGCGAAAGATGGGCGAATAATGTGAAGAGCGTTCTGGCTGAAAAGAATCTTCACAAAAGAAACCTGCATATTATCTCGGCAAATATGCATTCGGTAAAAAATATGCTTTTTGCCCATTCGGCATTAGGAAAAAAATACAACAAAAGTATCGATTACAGTCTTTATGAGGAAATCAGCAATCGGAAGAGTCTTCAAGACAAAATTTTAGAATTTTCCTTGAAACAAGGACTGGTATATATAAAGGATCATAGCGGGAGCAATATAGATGTCCAAATTATAGATTTAGGTAAAATTTCTTTAGAAAATACTCCGTTTGAGTCGGTTGACTATTCCGGTGAAGATGTTCTCCTTGTTTTTGATTATGCTTTTGGGGAACAAGCCTATGAGATTATGGATGAACTTTTACGTCCCTATACTCATGATGACGAGGTATATACAATGAGGGTGAGGTCTATCTCTATTATGGGGAAAGCGGGAATATTGACAGGAAAAAAGGGAGATATAATGATTCCTACCTCTCATATTTTCGAGGGAACGGCAGATAATTATCCTTTTGAAAATGCTTTGAAAGTTTCTGACTTTCAAGACAAAGATATTCGGGTCTTTAAAGGATCTATGATTACTGTTTTGGGTACCTCTCTTCAGAATAAAGATATTCTCTCTTATTTTATGAATACCTCTTGGAAGGCGATAGGTCTGGAGATGGAAGGGGCTCATTATCAAAAAGCAATACAGGTGGCCTCAAAGATCAGACGACATATATCGGAAGACCTTTTTCTTTGCTATGCCTACTACGCTTCTGATAACCCTTTAGAGACGGGAAGTACACTTTCTTCTGGTGGACTTGGGCTTACGGGGGTGAAGCCTACTTATATGATCACTTTGAAGATTTTGGAGAAGATATTTAGGAGTTAATAAGGGTTCAAGGAGGCTTTATAGTATATTTTTCGGGGCTTGATTCTAAGGGATGGATGGAGGAGGTTGATTTTTTAGCTGTCATTTAAAAGATTAAAAGACGGAGGTTTAAACCCCTCGTCTTGTTAGGGGAAGGACAAACAAGTGCCTACCCAGTTCAGACTAAAGATATTGGGCAGGCATTTATTTTTTGTACTGAGGGTGAGGAAGATCTGAGGTTTGGCTTTTGCCTATTCCATATTTCTTGTATATTTGGCGCTCTGCCTATTGAGCAGAGTTTTACTTAATTGGCATGAGAAAAAATCTAGCATTTTTTGTGTTTTTGTGGGGTTTGGTTTTTCAGGCTCAGAAGGCGGGGTATTATCAACAGTCGGTGAAATATACAATGAATATAGACGTGGATGTAAGAAAATTTACTTACAAAGGGGAACAGGCTATAGTGTATAAAAATAATTCTCCGGATGAGTTAGATATAATATATTTTCACCTGTATTGGAATGCCTTTCAGCCTCATTCCATAATGGACCAAGAGATACAGAACAGAGGAAAAAATTCTGATTCCAGATTGAATATAGGAGGTGTGTCTAGACTCTCTTCTCTTTTGCCTTCAGAACGGGGAATTCAGGATATAAAAGAGATCAGACAAAATGGTAGGGAAGTAAAATATGAGATTCAGGGTACTATTATGAAGGTGTTTTTGAGAAAGGCCATACGTCCCGGTACGAGTACTGCATTGAGTATGAAGTGGGAATCTCAAATCCCTGTGCAAATAAGGAGATCCGGGAGAAACAATGCAGAGGGCATAGCGCTTACCATGACCCAATGGTATCCTAAAATTGCAGAATACGATTACGATGGGTGGGCTGTTTTTGACTACATAAGCAGGGAATTTCATGCACCGTTTGCGGACTTTGATGTGCGTATTTCTATAGATAAAGACTACATAATAGGAGCTGGGGGAACGCTGAAAAATCCGGATGAGGTAAGAGGGTATAAGACAGATGCCAAGATAAGGTATGATCAAAATAATAAAGTCACCTGGCACTGGACAGCCGAAAATATTTTGGATTTTGCTTGGGCTGCAGACCCCGGCTATATTGTAGAACGTTTTCGGGTTCCAAGGGGATCAGAAATTTTTTATGTCTATAAAGTTTCTGATAAGACGGCTTTTTGGGCGCTTTCAAAAGACTATATCACTCGGTTTTTTTTGCTAATGAATTCTAAATATGGGGCTTATGCATACCCTACTTACTCTTTTATACAAGGTGGGGACGGTGGGATGGAGTATGGCAGGTGCAGTATGATTTTGGGAGAAGCAAAATCTTTGGAACGTTTAGTAAGACTTATGGTGCATGAAGGGGTGCATTCATGGTTTCAGCAGATGTTGGCTACCAATGAGAGCATGCGTGCATGGATGGATGAGGGTTTTACTACCTATACACAAGACTTTATTATGAATATTTTATTTCCTCCTCGGTCTTCCCGTCCGAATCCTTTTGTAGGGATACTCACCTCTTACCAGTTATTTGTTCTTTCGGGAGCGGAACAGCCTGCAGGTTTATTGGCAGATACCTACGACAGTGCAAAACAATATAATATGGCCAGTTATGTGAAAGGTGCACTTTATCTGGTAGAGTTGGGCTACATCATGGGGGAAGAAAAACTCTCTGAAGTCTTGAAAGAATATTTTACAGACTGGAAGATGAAACACCCCACGGACAGAGATTTTATGAATATTGCCCAAAAAATTTCCGGAATGGATCTTAAGTGGTTTCATCATTATTGGATAAATACCACAAAAACCATAGATTATTCTATCAGAAATGTAGTCTATACTGATAAAGAAACTTTTGTTACTCTGGAGAGAAAAGGAGGCATACCCATGCCGATAGATTTGGTTGCGGTGACAAAGGATAAAAAACATCTGATGTATTCCATTCCTATTCAACTTACTCGCAAAGCCAAGGAAAGGGACACATACGGATCGTTCAAAATTTTGCCCGTATGGTCTTCGAGCTGTAAGCAATACACATTGAGTCTCCCTTTATCCAAAAATCAGTTGGATGTTTTGCTTATTGACCCTTCCCAGAGACTTGCCGATATAAGCCCTGAGGATAACAGATGGGAAGTGAAATAATTTTACGGAGGTAAATCGTTTTATTTTTAGTGTGAAAAGTATAGTCATTAATATAGGAAACACCAATATTCGGTTGGGGTTTTTTTATCAGGATGTATGTAAAGTATCGTGGATACTTCATACGAAGCCCTATAAAACATCTGATGAACTTTATGAACAATTTTTAAGTTTATATTATATTTATAAAATACCCATAGAAAGTGTAGAGAAAATTATTATAGGTTCTGTTGTACCCTCGCTTACAAAAGGAGTCATTGAGGCGATAAAGAAGATTCATCACCGGTCTGCCGTTGTTGTAGATCGGGATACTCCATCTGTAATTTCTCCTAAATCGAAACAAATGGGTACGGACATTTATGCCAATCTTGTTGCTGCCTATCTTTTATATCCAAAGTCCAAGAAGATTGTATTTGACTTTGGTACTGCCCTTACAGCCAGTTGTCTGGATGAGAATGGGGATACCCTGGGAGTTGTTATCGCCCCCGGTATTATCACGTCACTTAAAAGTCTTATTTATCAAACGGCACAATTGCCGGAAATAGACCTTACCCCTCCACAAAATGTTTTGGGCTTAGATACCATCTCTTGTATGCAAAGTGGTATGGTGTACGGGTTTTTAGGTATGGTGGAGGAGCTTATCTCCCGTATCAATATGGAGGTTCGGGATGATTGTTTTGTGATTGCCACAGGCGGTGTTTCGCATGTTTATGAATCTCTTACGGACAAAATACACGTCACCGATGTGCTTCATACCTTAAAAGGACTCTATTTTTTGGGGAAAGACCTTTAATTCAAAATTCAGATTTACAGGATATCAAATTCTGCGATTACAGGAAAATGGTCAGACAGTTTTTTCTCTCTGTATACCCTGTATTTTTTTGCAATGATAGACTTTGAGTTGAACAGATAATCTATGCGCATAGGGATTTTGAAATCATGAAAGGTAGTTCCGCTTCCCCTTCCCGCTTGTACAAAAGCATCGTGTACCATATTCTCCAGAAAATAATATTCCCAAGAATTGGGGACTGCATTAAGGTCTCCCCCCACAATGACGGGATAAGGAGAATGGGTGATGTATTTTTTGATAAACCGGAGCTGGATTTCGTGATCTCTGAAAACGGGGGGCATTTTGTGTAGGAGGTTGTCTATTTTTTTCTGGTTTACTTCTAGATCACTTTCCGGCTTTATCATGTTTTTTTCCAAGTGAAAGGGCTCCAGATAGATGTTTACTATTCGGATGATTCTCCCATTGATATTGACATCGGCAAAAAACGATCCTCCCAGTGCTTTTTCATCTATAATATTGCGCTTTCTTATAATTTCGTGGGGAGTAATGATGGCAAGATGTTTATTCTGTACTTTATTTCCGTAAAGTTTGTTTGCGTCATCAAATTCTTGCATCAGAACAATATCCGGAGATTTTGAACGTAAGAATTTTTTTATTTTCTGAATTCCCTCATTGCCATTGTGTCCGTTGAGGGTGATGACTTTTATTTTTCCCTCTCCTTGGTTATTCCACGCGAACCATCTGCTGATGGGTTTAAATATAAAAACAGTGAGAAAAATAAAGAAAAAAGCTCTCTTTTTCCACATTAATACCCACAGAATGATAAAAAGCACATGTAGGATAAACAGGTAGGGAAAGCCAAGAGACAAGAAATTTAAGCAGTCTATTTGACTGGGCGCTATATATTCGTTGAGCATGGTAGTAAAAAGAGCAATGACCACAACAAAGTGGACGAGAAGCACCACAAATCTTATTAATTTCATTGAATTCTGTACTTGTTTTTATTCCAAATCTTAGCGAGAAAAAAACCTACTATAGCACCTCCTATGTGGGCAAAGTGTGCAATATTGCTCAGGGTACTGCTTAATCCCAAGTACAAGGAAATGACCATGATGATCGGGAAAAGGTATTTTGCTTTTATGGGGAAGGGGATAAACATAAAGAACAGTCTAGCATTAGGGAAAAGGGTAGAAAAAGCGGCGATCACTCCAAAAATTGCACCAGAAGCTCCCAGCATAGGGACGGTAAGAGCCTCAAGCAGACTTTGGCTTGCCTGTCTTGCTGCAGGGTCTATTTTTCCTAAGGAACGGATGCCGGTGTACTCCAAGTCCGAAATCGTGTAAATGTCTGTAGGATCAACCTCCATGTTTTTTAGCGATTGTGTGATTTGGTAGACCTCAAAAAAATTCCATAGGTTAAATAATAAAAATGCTCCCAATCCGCTGGCAAAATATAAAATCAAAAACCTTTTCTCTTTCAAGTAGCTTTCCAGTACGGGTCCGAAGCTCCATAGGGTAAGCATATTAAATAAAATATGAGCAATACCCGTGCCTGAAGAAAAAGAAGCATGCATAAACATATGGGTCACTATCTGCCATGATCTAAAATTGGGAGAAAATGGGTAATAAGCAGGTAAGATGGTATAGAGGTAGGGGAATAAAAAATTGGATACGGTATACAAAAGTACATTGAGAATGATAAGATTACGAGTGATAGGAGTGAGAGTGCCCAGCATAGTCTAGAATTTATTTTTTAAATCTTCCAGAGGAAGTTCTATAAAGCATTTTTTTCCGGAAGAGGTATAATTAGGAAATCCAATCTTTGAAAACTCTTTTATTAAGCTGACGATTTCGTGCTTGTAAATAAAGTCAAATCGGGATTTTGTCGTTATCTTCTTAAGATGATACCCATAATCATTTAAAAATTCTTCTTCGGATTGATCTCTCAGTATTCCGAATAATTTTTCCAGTAATCGTATCGCCTGAGACTCCTTTAATCCTTCGGGTATTGCATTTATTCTCAGTATGTTGTCTATTATCTGGATATCAAAGCCCATTCCTGGCAAATAATCTTTTATAGCATTATATTTTGTTTTTTCTATTTCGTTAAGGTGGTATTCCAAGGAATAGAGTAGGGTTTGGCAAGTTGGTTTCTTATTTTTTTTTATCGCGCTGTTTTTTTCTTCCAAGACGCTATTCATTCTTCCGGGATCTAAAATTAAGACTATTTCTCCTTTGTTATAAACCCAATAGCCATTGGGAAGTCTCATGAGATCTTCTTCCAGTCCTTCTTCTTGCTCAAAGAGGTTAATCTTTGACGGCTGAGTCTGCACATGTTGCGCATACATATCCGATAGAGATATGATTTCCTGTGTTCCTGCTCTTGTATCTCCCTTAAAGGGATTAAAACTTTTGGGGACTTCTATTTTTTGGAAATTTATGCTTTGTTTTGTGTTTTGTAAGAAAACTCCCATTTTCGGATTTTTGGAGAAGTCCAAACTTGCACTTACATTATAGATTCCTAAAGATTTTTTGATTGTGGTGCGGATAAGGGCAAAAATGAGCGGTTCGTCTTCAAATTTTACCTCTGTTTTCTGAGGATGAATGTTAATATCTATTTTTTTTGGATCAATCTCTAAAAAAAGAAAAAAGGAGGGCATATATCCAGGCATTAAAAGACCATCAAAAGCTTCCTGAACCGCTTTATTAAAGTAGGGGCTTCTGAAAAATCTTTTGTTTACAAAAAAAAACTGTTCCCCTCTTGTTTTTTTTGCTCCCTCGGGTTTGGAAACATATCCCCGTAGTGTCACCCAGTCCAGCTCTTCCTTTATAGGAACAAGCAGTGGTTGTAGCTTCCTCCCAAAAATGTCTATGATTCTTTGGGTGAGATTGGCTTTTCTCAGTCTAAAGATAGTTTCTTTGTTATGAAACAAGTCAAATTCTATTTCTTCATGCGCAAGGGCTACCCTCTGGAATTCGTCTATAATATGTCGAAACTCTACAGGATTACTTTTCAGAAACTTCCTTCTTGCAGGAACATTGAAAAACAAGTTTTTCACCTTGAAACTGGATCCCAAAAAGGTTTGCACGGGCTC
Organism: Bergeyella sp.; assembly: GCA_030263285.1. Lineage (GTDB taxonomy): Bacteria > Bacteroidota > Bacteroidia > Flavobacteriales > Weeksellaceae > SZYB01. The sequence goes on along the minus strand of SZYB01000002.1, from coordinate 61,857 downwards.
TTGAGCCTTTACCTCTCCTCCCTCTATACTTACGCAAGTCCCTACGCTGTTGTCTTTTTCTTTTGTTTTGAGTTCCACCTGAGCGATGGCGGCGATGGCGGCCAGAGCTTCTCCTCTAAAGCCCTTTGTATGTATGTTAAAAATATCTTCTGTACACGTGATTTTTGAGGTAGCATGTCTTTCAAAGGCTTTTTTTGCATCTTGTGCAGACATCCCCTGCCCATCATCTATCACCTGAATCAGGTTTTTTCCCGCTTCTTGTATGATGAGTTCTATTTTTGAGGCCTTTGCATCAATGGCATTTTCCATCAACTCTTTCACCACCGATGCAGGACGCTGTACTACCTCGCCCGCAGCGATCTGGTTGGTAACTCGTTCTGGTAATAACCGAATTATGTCGGACATATTCTATGATTCATGGTAGGACACAAGCTAAAATACGAAATAAGAAGAGAAAGTATTTTTCTTTAAAAATATTTAAGAGTGTTTTGGGGTTAGTCATTGAGCTTTAGGACAGCCATAAAGGCAGTTTGAGGAACTTCTACCCTTCCTATTTGTTTCATTTTTTTCTTTCCTTCTTTCTGTTTTTCCAGGAGTTTTCTTTTTCTGGAGATATCTCCCCCATAGCACTTCGCCGTTACGTCTTTTCTCAGCGCTTTTATGGTTTCTCTGGCGATTACTTTAGTTCCTAAAGCAGCTTGTACCGCAATATCAAACTGTTGTCTGGGGATCAGTTCTCTTAGTTTTTCGCACATTTTTTTTCCGATAGAGTAGGCATTGTCCTGATGTATAAGAGAGGAAAGTGCATCTACCATATCCCCGTTGATGAGGATATCCATTTTTACCAATTTTGATGCTCTAAAGCCTATAGGATGATAATCAAAAGATGCATAGCCTTTTGAGATAGACTTAAGTCGGTCATAAAAATCGAAGACAACTTCAGAAAGTGGCATATTAAATACAAGCTCTACTCTTTCTTCCGTGAGGTAACTTTGATTTACGATTTCTCCCCGTTTTTCAATGCAAAGCGTCATCACAGATCCCACAAAGTCTGACTTTGTAATGATTGAGGCTTTGATGTAGGGTTCTTCTACTCGGTCCATAGTGCCGGGATCCATCATCTCGGAGGGATTATTGATAAGAATGGGGGTATTGGGGGCTTTTTTTGAATAACCAAAATAGGAAACATTGGGGACAGTGGTAATCACGTTCATATTAAACTCTCTATCTAATCTTTCCTGTATGATTTCCATGTGGAGCATTCCGAGAAAACCGCACCTAAAACCAAATCCCAAGGCTGCGGAACTCTCTGTCTCAAAAACCAGAGAGGCATCGTTAAGCCTCAATTTTTCTAGAGATGCTCTCAACTCCTCAAAATCTTCTGACTCTATGGGATAAATACCCGCAAATACCATGGGTTTTACTTCCTCGAACCCTTCAATGGGCAACTGAGCTGGATTTTCTGCTGAGGTGATGGTGTCTCCCACCTTTACCTCACGTGCCTCTTTAATACCCGATATGATATAACCTACGTCTCCGCAATTTATCACATTTTTTGGTACTTGTTTTAGTTTTAATGTGCCGATTTCGTCTGCGTTATAAGATTTTCCGGTGGCCATAAATCTTACTTTTTGCCCTTTGATCAGTTTTCCGTTTACTATTTTGAAATAGGCCTCAATTCCTCTGAAAGGATTAAAAACAGAATCGAATATCAAGGCTTGTAAGGGGGCATCCGGATCTCCATTCGGGGAAGGAATTTTTTCCACAATTTTTTCTAAAAGCCGGTGTACCCCTTCTCCCGTTTTTCCGGAAACCCGAAGTACATCTTCTGCATTACAGCCCAATAGTCCTATAATTTCATCGGTTACTTCTTCGGGATTTGCAGACGGAAGATCTATCTTGTTTAGGATAGGGATAATTTCTAAATCATTTTCCAGCGCCAGATAGAGATTGGAGATGGTCTGGGCCTGTATACTCTGCGCAGCATCAACTATAAGGAGTGCGCCTTCACATGCTGCAATAGACCGAGAAACTTCATAAGAAAAATCGACGTGTCCAGGAGTATCAATGAGGTTGAGAATATATTTTTCTCCCCTGTACTCATAGTCCATCTGGATGGCGTGAGATTTTATGGTAATTCCTCTTTCTTTTTCCAGATCCATATCATCCAGCGTTTGCGCCTGAAGTTCTCTCTGAGAAACCGTACGCGTATACTCCAGAAGCCTATCGGCCAGAGTAGATTTCCCGTGGTCTATATGCGCAATAATGCAAAAATTCCTAATGTTTTTCATTTCCCAATCTGAAAAAATTCCCTTACCTCATCAGAGTTTTTTCTTTACTGATACTTCTTCATACACCTCCAGTATATCTCCTACTTCTATGTTATTGTATCCTTTCAGGTTCAGCCCACATTCATAGCCTTTGGTTACTTCTTTTACATCGTCTTTGAATCTCTTAAGACTTTCAAGTTCTCCATCATGTTTCACAATTCCGTCACGCAAGAGTCTTATTTTTGAGTTTCTCGTTACTTTTCCGGAAAGCACCATACAGCCTGCAATTGTTCCCACTTTAGAGATCTTGAAAATTTCTCGGATTTCCACATTTCCTATTACCTGCTCTTTTATTTCCGGAGAAAGCATACCTTCCATTGCTTCTTTTACATCGTCTATCGCATCATAGATGACAGAGTAAGTACGGATCTCTATCTCTTCTTTATCGGCAAGATCTTTTGCATTGGCTCCTGCTCTTACATTGAATCCTATGACTATAGCATCCGATGCCGTAGCCAGCAAAATGTCACTTTCCGTTATTTGTCCCACTCCTTTATGTAAGATATTGATCTGTATTTCTTCTGTAGAGAGTTTTTGTAACATGTCCGAAAGGGCTTCTACAGAACCATCTACGTCTCCTTTCAGAATGATGTTGAGCTCTTTGAAATCTCCCAGCGCTATCCTTCTGCCTATCTCGTCCAGAGTAAGGTGTTTTTTTGTACGAATGCTCTGTTCTCTCTGTAGCTGTTCTCTTTTGTTGGCAATATTTTTGGCCTCTTTTTCATCCCTGTATACTCTGAATTTGTCACCGGCTGTGGGCGCACCATCAAGTCCTAAAATGGTGACGGGCACAGAAGGTCCTGCTTCCTGCATATGGTTTCCCCGCTCATCCAGCATGGCCTTAACTTTTCCGTGGTGTACGCCGGCCAAGACATAATCTCCCACTTTAAGACTTCCGCCTTGCACTAGAAGATTGGATACGTACCCTCTTCCTTTATCCAAAGAGGCCTCAATCACTACCCCATTGGCTTTTTTGTTTGGCTTTGCCCGAAGATTCAGAAGCTCGGCCTGCAGCAGAACCTTCTCTAGTAGCAAATCCATGTTCGTACCCACTTTTGCAGAAATTTCCTGCGACTGTATATTGCCTCCCCATTCTTCCACCAATATATTCATCGCAGAAAGTTGCTCTCTTATTTTGTCTGGGTTTGCATTGGGTTTGTCCACTTTGTTTAAAGCAATAATCATAGGGACACCAGCTGCTTGAGCGTGGGCGATTGCTTCTTTTGTCTGTGGCATTACCTCATCATCTGCTGCAATGACAATAATCACAATGTCCGTAGACTGTGCTCCCCTGGCACGCATCGCAGTAAAGGCCTCGTGGCCAGGCGTATCCAGAAAGGTAATCCTCTGTCCGCTTTCAAGGGTCACCCCGTAGGCACCGATATGCTGGGTAATCCCTCCGGATTCTCCGGCAATCACATTGGTTTTTCTCACATAATCCAATAATGAAGTTTTTCCGTGATCTACGTGTCCCATTACGGTCACAATAGGGGCTCTAGGGAGTAAGTCCTCTTCCTTGTCCTCTTCCTCTTCTTCTGTATTCTCTTCCAAATCTGCATCTTGGAACTCTATATTGTATCCAAATTCATCTGCCACGAGCTGTAAAATATCGGCTTCCAGCCGCTGGTTCATGGTCACCATTACGCCCAGAGAAAAACAAGCAGAAATTACCTCCGTGGGACTTACATTCATAAGGCTGGCTAATTCTCCTACCGTTATAAATTCCGTCACTTTAAGGACGTTGTCCTGTGCATCTAGTTCTTGCTGAAGTTCTTCCCTCTCTCTCCGGAAAATTCTTTTTTCTTTCCTGTGTTTAGAAGCCTTGGACTTGCCTCCTTTATTGGTAAGTTTTTCTAAAGTTTCCTTAATCTGATTTTTCACTTGTTCATCGGTGAGCTCCACAGGAGCCGTACGATCTTTTCTTCCTCCTTTCTTTCCGCTTCTGTCACTCCCCTGTTGAGAAAATCGCCTGGCATTTCCTCCCTGCTGAGCAGTACCTTGGCCTGCGTTACCTCCGCGGTTGGGGGTCGGTTTTTCTATTCTTTTTCTTTTCTTCTTCACATTTGAGGAAGGAGGTTTTGGTTTTGCTGCAAACTGAGCGAGATCTACCGTTTCATTTAAAATTTTAGGCCCGTCTAATTTTTGGTATTGCGTTTCTATCCTTTCTATCTCCGTATTTGTATTTTCACCGGATTTAGGGGAAGTTTTCGTCTTATTATCCTTTATTTCACTTATTCTGGAAGAAGGATTTTCCGTATTCTTCTCAATGTTCTTCTCCGGATGAGTCTTAGCCTCAACAGGAGTTTTTGCTTTTGAAATTTTGGGTTTAAGGTGGTCTGTGCTTTCTCTGGCTTCTGTTTTTCCTAATTTTCGAGAAGCTCCCAAGTCTATTTTGCCCAAAATTCTCGTTTCTGCCTTTAGGTTAGATTTTGCCTTGATCACTTCTGGCTCCTGAGTTTCCAGAACGGATTTTTCCTCCTGAACCTTGGATATAATCACTTCATGTGAAGCCCTTTTTTGTTCACTGTCTACAGAAAATTCCGCCTTAAGTGCAGCATAAGCTTTCTCATCCAGCTGGGAGTTCGGGTTATTTTCTACATCAAAGCCCTTAGAGCCAAGAAACTCTGTAAGTCTCGACATTGAGATGTTGAACTCCTTTACTGCTTTATTTAATCTAATCTTTGGCATGTAGTATGAATACTTGATTTAAATTTAGTTAAAATGAGGGTTTAAAACTATTCTTCAAACTCTTCTTTCAGAATTTGTTTTACTTCTACTATGGTTTCTTCTTCCAGATCTACTATTTTTAGGAGGTCATGGGTATCCTTATCCAGAACACTTTTCGCGGTTTCCAGTCCCACTTTCTTGAATTCTTCAATGATCCAAGGTTCTATTTCGTCTTTGAATTCGTTGAGCTCTACATCGTCATCTTCAGTTTTTTCTCTGTATACATCTATTTCGAACTCTGTGAGAGAAGACGCCAGTCTTATATTTTGTCCCTGTTTTCCAATGACCTTAGAAATCTCCTCCACGGGAGTGTAGACGAGGGCGTATTTTTCTTCTGGATTTAGATCAATTTTGTTGATCGTAACATTTCCCAGCGCTCTCCTAATCAAAATTTCCGGATTTTTTGTCCATTGTATTACATCTATGTTCTCATTTTTTAATTCTCTTACCACCCCATGAATTCTGGAGCCTTTTACCCCTACACATGCCCCTACGGGATCTATTCGGTCGTCGTAGGCGTCTACGGCTATTTTGGCCTTTTCTCCCGGGATTCTCACCACTTTCTTTAAAATAATGGTGCCATCCTGAATTTCTGGAATTTCTAACTCCAACAATTTCTCCAGAAATTTTGGGGAAGTTCTGGAGACAATGATCTGGGGTTTCGAGCTTTTAAAATCTACGCTTTCCACCACGGCTCTTATGCTTTCTCCTTTCTTAAAATAGTCTGAGTGGATTTGGTTTTCCCGGGGAAGGATAAACTCATTTCCGTCATCATCTAGAAGAATCATGTGCTGTTTGCGAATGTGATGAACCTCTCCCATGACAATCTCGCCGATTCTGTCGCTGAACTGTTCGTAAAGCACGGAATTATGATATTCCTGCAGTTTACTGGACAGAATTTGCTTTAAGGTAAGAATGCTCCTCCTCCCCAGTTGGGTGATAGGAATCTCGACAGTGTACTCTTCTCCTATTTCAAAGGTAGCATCTATTTTTTTAGCTTCCGATATTTCTATTTCCAGTTCATCATCTTCGGACATTTCGTCCTCTACAATTGTTTTATTGAGAAAGATCTGAAAGTCTCCTTTATCCGGATTTACTATGACATCAAAATGATCGTCTGAATCATATCTCTTTCTTAGAAGTGTTTTTAATGAATCCTCTATAATGGCCATTAAATCAATCTTACTAATCCCTTTTTCTTCTTTAAAATCTCCAAAGGATTCTATGAGTGCTACATTATCCATTTTATATTTTTATGCTCGTTTTAGTATTTTACTTCTACTATCGCCTTTTCTATCTCCCGGAAAGCTACTTTTACCTGTTTTTCCTCTTGTGTTTTTCCCTTGCCTATTTCTTTGGGCTTTAGGTACCTTACCAAAAGTGTAAGAGATTGTTCGTCTGAACTTACAAGTTTACCCTTCAGGGTCTTATCATTCTCTCCATATCTTAATCTTACTTCCAGATTGCGTCCTATATTCTTCTTAAACTGTCTGGGAAATTTTAGTGGTTCTGTTGCTCCGGCAGACATTACCTGCAGAGAAAAATCTTCTTTGTCTCTGTCCAGATTATTTTCAATGGATCTACTTGTGTCCAAACAATCTTGCAGACTCACCCCGTCATCTCCGTCCAGAATGACGGTGATTTCATTTGCAGTGGATACCTTTAGGTCTATGAGGAAAAGGTCTTTCCTAGACCTAAGAAAAATGTTCAACAATTCTGTTACTTTTTCTTTAAAACTCTCCATCTCGGGGTAAAGATATTGTTCTTTATTGAATTTTTTTACAATTATATTTTTATCAATGTCTACGAAAAAAAGGCTTTCTTTTTGGAGAGCCTTTTCAATATTTTTCAAAAACCCCACAAAGGTAAATTATTTTCATGTAACATACAAACTCTAGCAGAAAAAAGGATGTATAAGATTTAGGCTAATAATCTCAGGTTGAAAATTAGTATTTTTGCCATCATTTTGTTTTTTCTTATGAACATAACTATAGTAGGTGCCGGATATGTAGGTCTGGTTACAGGTACTACCCTTGCGCAAATGGGTAACTCTGTCTTTTGTGTGGATATAGATGAAAAGAAAGTGAAGATGATGCAGGAAGGAAAAGTACCTATCTACGAGCCTAACTTGGAGGAGGTCTTTATTCGGAATATTCGATCTAAAAGACTCATCTTTACTACTTGCCTGAAAGAGGCTCTGGATAAAAGTGAAGTGATCTTTCTTGCTTTGCCTACCCCACCGGATGAGGATGGGTCGGCGGATCTTTCCTATGTGCTGAAAGTGGCAGCCGAAATAGGAGAGCTCATCACTGGTTATAAGGTAATTGTAAATAAAAGCACCGTCCCGGTGGGGACTGCCGAAAAGGTGAGAAAACTTATTGCCTCCAAGACGGGAGTCGATTTTGATGTGGTCTCCAATCCCGAATTTTTGCGAGAAGGATATGCTCTGGAAGACTCTATGAATCCCTCAAGGATAATTATAGGTTCTGATTCACAAAGAGCAAGAGATATTATGTCTAAAATTTATCGGCCATACACCAATACGGGAATCCCGATTATATTTATGGATGAAAAATCTTCCGAACTCACCAAATATGCAGCTAATTCTTTTTTGGCGGTAAAGATTTCCTTCATGAACGAAATTGCCAACTATTGTGAGAGAGTGGGGGCGGATGTGGATTTTGTAAGATTAGGGATGGGAAGTGACGACAGGATAGGGCATCGTTTTCTTTTTCCGGGGATAGGATACGGAGGGAGCTGTTTTCCCAAAGACGTAAAAGCCCTTATCCATTCAGGAAAACAGGAAAAATATAACTTCAGAATACTCGAAGCTACGGAAAAACTCAATCGGGAGCAGAAAACAATACTTGTTTCAGAGATGGAAAGGTACTTCGGGGGTACTCTTAAAGGAAAAAAAATTGCAGTCTGGGGGTTGGCTTTCAAAGCAAATACCGATGATATTAGGGAGGCTTCTTCGTTGGATAACATTCGTATTTTACTTGGTAAGGGTGCCGAGATTATTGCTTACGACCCTATTGCAGAGCAAAACGTAAAAAAACTTTTGGGCGATACAATACGATATACTCGGGATATGTACGAAGGTCTTGAAGAGGCAGATTGCCTTTTGATTGCAACGGAATGGCCAGAGTTCAAGAATCCCGATTTTGATCTCATGGAAAAGAAAATGAAGACTAAAGCCATTTTTGATGGAAGAAATATGTTTCCCCTTGATGTTCCAGAGCTTCATGGGTTTTTCTATAAAAGTATAGGGAGAAGAACGCTGGGTAACACAAAATAGTTTTGAAGACCAACCGCTCTTAAAAAAATATACTCTGCTTCTTTCATGTTTGTTTAATCTTTTGCCGTGGCAGAGTAGATTTTTCTTGTCAGCATGTTTATTCTGTGGTTATGTTTCTCCGTTTCCCATATTTTCTTTGCTTCTTACCGCGTTTTATAGAGGGATATTTGTCTTGATCAGGATGGTAGAAGCCTGAAGAATATATAAAACCACAAAAATTGCCCTTGGAGAGGGCAATTTTTGTGGTCTGTTCTTTATTTTCTTTATTTGCCAAGATAAGAGTTATACATCCAGACCTCTTTTTCTTGTTCTGTAACGTAATCGCTCATGAGAGAGTTAGTACCCTCGTCGCCTGCGGCGGCGGTTATGTCTAATAAATCCCGCTGAAGATCTATGACGATTTTGAATGAACTTAAAATATTTTCCACGCTTTTTGTTGCATCTTTTACATCGTTGCTTTCTTTTATTGAAGAGACCTTTATATACTCTGAATAATTGTGATGAGGCATGGCGCCCAAGGTCAGAATTCTTTCTGCGATCTCGTCTATTTTCAGAAACAAATTATTGTAGAGTTCTTCGAATTTTGCGTGAAGGGTAAAAAACTGATCTCCTTTAATATTCCAATGAGAACCCCTTGTATTTTGATAAAATACAGAATAATTAGCCAACAAAATATTGAGTTTCTCTGAGATCTTCTTGCAGTCTTCCTCTTTGAGACCAATGATACTAGAATTTTTCATAAACTTATTTTTTGACTGTCATCACTGAAACATCTGTGCCACTATCATCTGTTTTTGATAGATATTACAAATGATAGAAATTGTATTTTCTTAATGGTATTAACCCTGAACGTTTTAGTGTAAACAATCTATATATTATATTTTTAAGGAATCCTGTACACTACCATTTGGTTCAAATGATATACGATAGTCTGATCGGAGATAAAAAAATAAAAAAGGAAAACAAAAAATATTTTCTATTTGTTTTTTATCTCTTTAAACGGACAAAACTCTGAGACAAGTTACAAGACCAAACATATGATTCTACCGGTGGTTTGGTCCTAGAATATTTGAAACATGTAAAATGACCAACGGGGTTAATATACCCAATAGAAAATAGAAATAGAATAGCATTGTTGAGCCAAGGTATTATTTACTTAGAGTAATTTCAGGAATAATGGTGCCACAGAAACTCATTCTGGTCATATTGACATGTGCACAGGAATTTATGAGTAGATAGACATTGCCAAAGCTACTTGGGTTAAAGTGAAACTGTGCTAAGGATAATAGTGATACAAGAGGTATTTGAACAAGCTCCGGGAGAAAATATTTATGTACTATGTGAAAAAATATTAGTACATTTGCGACCTAAAAAAATTAAAGCAATTAAATGCCTACTATTCAACAATTAGTAAGAAAAGGAAGAGCCACACTCGCTAAGAAGAGTAAATCGGCTGCTCTTGATTCTTGTCCACAAAGACGAGGGGTATGTACCAGAGTATATACTACCACTCCTAAGAAACCGAATTCTGCGCTCAGAAAAGTAGCAAGGGTAAGGTTGTCTAACGGAAAAGAAGTCAACGCTTATATCCCGGGCGAAGGACATAATCTTCAGGAACACTCGATAGTATTAGTGCGTGGCGGAAGGGTGAAAGACCTACCGGGAGTACGTTATCACATTGTGAGGGGTGCGCTAGATACTGCAGGAGTTAATGGAAGGACGCAAAGAAGATCCAAGTATGGAGCCAAGAGACCAAAACCCGGTCAGGCGGCTGCTAAAAAGTAATCATCAAATCTAGGTACTGAAGCAATGAGAAAAACAAAAGCAAAAAAAAGACCCTTGTTACCTGATCCAAAGTTTAATGACCAGTTGGTAACAAGGTTTGTAAATAATCTGATGCTGAGCGGTAAAAAATCGATCGCCTTTAGGATATTCTACGGTGCGTTAGACATTGTGGAGACAAAAAAAGGAGATAGCGAGAAAGGTGCCTTGGAAATATGGAAAGAGGCACTTACCAACGTCATGCCTCATGTGGAGGTGAGATCCAGGAGAGTAGGGGGGGCTAACTTCCAGATTCCGATGCCTATACGTGCAGATAGAAAAATCTCTATGGCCATGAAGTGGCTTATAAAGTATTCTAAAGCGAGAAATGATAAATCGATGGCACAAAAGTTGGCCGCTGAGATTATTGCTGCCTCCAGAGAAGAGGGTGCAGCTTATAAGAAAAAAACGGATACGCACAAGATGGCAGAGGCAAATAAGGCTTTCTCGCACTTTAGGTTTTAAATTGAGTTATGGGAAGAGATCTTAAATACACACGTAATATAGGTATTGCTGCGCACATTGATGCGGGGAAAACCACCACTACCGAGAGAATATTGTTTTACACGGGGAAGACTCATAAGATAGGAGAAGTACATGAAGGGGCTGCTACCATGGACTGGATGGAGCAAGAGGCAGAGAGAGGTATTACCATTACCTCTGCGGCTACTACCTGTAACTGGAATTTTCCCACAGAACAAGGGAAAAATTTGCCTGATACAAAGGAGTATCATTTCAACATCATTGATACCCCTGGGCACGTGGACTTTACCGTAGAGGTAAACCGTTCACTCAGGGTGTTGGACGGATTGGTATTTTTATTTTCTGCAGTAGATGGGGTAGAACCACAGTCCGAAACCAACTGGAGATTGGCTGATAACTACAAGGTAGCGAGGATGGGATTTGTCAATAAAATGGACAGACAGGGTGCAGACTTCCTCAATGTGGTAAACCAGGTAAAAGAAATGTTAGGTTCAAATGCAGTGCCTATTGTTTTGCCTATAGGGGCAGAGGAAGATTTTAAGGGTGTAGTGGACCTTATAAAAAACAGAGCGATTATTTGGCATGATGATTCTCAGGGTGCCACGTTTGATGTGGTGCCTATCCCAGAGGACATGAAAGAGGATGTGCTTTTTTATAGGGAAAAGCTGGTGGAAGCGGTTGCTGATTATGATGAAAATCTGATGGAGAAATTCTTTGAGGATCCGGGTTCTATCACAGAATATGAGATCAATGAAGCATTAAGAAAAGCAACGATAGATCTTTCTATTATCCCGATGACCTGTGGCTCGTCTTTTAAAAACAAAGGGGTTCAGTTTATGTTGGACGCGGTGTGTAAATATCTGCCTTCGCCTTTGGATAAAGAGGACATAAGAGGGGTGGATCCCAACACAGAGAATGAAGTTACGCGTAAGCCGGATGTAAAAGAGCCTTTTTCTGCACTGGCATTTAAGATTGCTACAGATCCGTTTGTAGGGAGATTGGCTTTTTTTAGAGCCTATTCTGGGAGGCTTGATGCGGGATCTTATGTAATGAACACCCGATCGGGTAACAAAGAGAGGATTTCCAGAATCTACCAGATGCATGCCAACAAGCAAAGTCCGGTAGAGTACATAGAAGCAGGAGACATAGGTGCGGCTGTAGGATTTAAGGATATAAAAACGGGTGATACGCTCTGTGATGAAAAGCAACAGATTGTTTTGGAATCCATGGTTTTTCCGGATCCTGTGATAGGGATTGCAGTAGAACCTAAGACCAAAGCAGATCAAGATAGGTTGGGCAATGCTCTTTCTAAGTTGGCAGAGGAGGATCCTACTTTTCAGGTAAAAACCGATGAGGCTTCCGGGCAGACGATTATTTCTGGGATGGGGGAACTTCATCTGGACATCATTATAGATCGTCTTAAAAGGGAGTTTAAGGTAGAGGTAAACCAGGGACAGCCACAGGTTGAGTACAAGGAGGCTCTTACCCAAACGGCAAGTCACAGAGAGGTTTACAAAAAACAATCGGGTGGACGAGGTAAGTTTGCAGATATTATTTTCGAAATTGGTCCTTCTGACGAGGGAAAGGTGGGACTTGAGTTTGTAAATGAGATTAAGGGGGGTAATATTCCTAAAGAATTTATTCCATCTGTGGAGAAGGGCTTTAGGGAGGCGATGAAGAATGGTCCCTTAGCAGGTTTTGAAGTAGAAGCGATGAAAATCACCCTCAAAGATGGGTCTTTCCACGCAGTAGATTCAGATCAGCTTTCGTTTGAGTTGGCCGCAAAATTAGGTTTCAAGGAAGCAGGAAAAGCGGCGAAAGCGGTAATTATGGAACCCATTATGAAGCTTGAGGTGGTAACACCGGAAGAATATATGGGAGACATCGTGGGTGACCTTAACAGAAGACGAGGAACCGTAAATGGTATGGACGATAGAAATAATGCTAAAATTATCAAAGCAAATGTTCCATTGTCTGAAATGTTTGGTTATGTAACTTCACTCAGAACGCTTTCTTCTGGTAGAGCAACTTCTTCTATGGAGTTTGACAGATACGAAGCGGCTCCGCAGAATATCGCAGAAGAAGTAATAGCAAAAGCTAAGGGATAAAATCATTAAAGAAATTACGATGTCACAAAGAATTAGAATAAAATTAAAGTCTTACGATTATAACTTGGTAGATAAATCTGCTGAGAAGATTGTAAAAACAGTAAAGTCTACAGGGGCTGTAGTGAATGGTCCTATTCCGCTTCCTACGCATAAAAGGATATTTACTGTACTTAAGTCGCCTCACGTGAATAAAAAAGCCAGAGAGCAGTTTCAGCTTTCGGCTCATAAAAGACTGATGGATATTTATTCATCGTCTTCCAAAACGGTAGATGCGCTCATGAAGTTGGAACTTCCCAGTGGAGTAGATGTTGAGATAAAGGTCTGATGATTTTTTTCATATAATATATCTGTAAGTCTGCCTTGAGAATAAGGTGGGCTTTTTTATTTGTAAGTTTTTTGGGGGCTTGTTATTTTTTTGCTAAAATATTTTCCGAAGGTTATTTCAAACTCAAAAGCCTTTGCTTGATGGGCGAGTAGGAGTTTTCTTTTACTTTTCGATATAAATATTTTTCCTGATTCAAACTTTTCGGCTTGCTATCTGTTATAATAACAGATATGGACCGGCGGAGGGGTTGTACTGATGTATTGGATACATCTATTCTTCGGTCCAATTTTTTGATCTTTCTACCGCTTTGTGCCATTGTGCTATAGAATTTTTCATCCGATTTTTTTCTTTTGAGGGAGAAAATTTTTTGTCTACAATCCATTGTGCCTGGATTTCCTCTATATTATCCCAATATCCTACTGCAATCCCTGCGAGGTAAGCGGCTCCTAAGGCAGTGGTTTCCAGTATCTTGGGTCTTATTATATCAAAGTCAAACAGATCAGATTGTATCTGCATAAGAATCTCACTGGCAGAAGCACCTCCGTCTACCCTTAATTCTCTACTGAGAATACCTGAATCTGCCTCCATACACTTTACAATATCATATACCTGAAAAGCAATTCCTTCAAGAGTCGCTCTTGCAATATGGGCATTTGTAGTTCCTCTTGTGATCCCTATAATGGTTCCTCTGGCATATTGATCCCAATAGGGTGCTCCCAGTCCCGTAAGAGCAGGTACAAAATATACTCCCCCGTTATCCTGAACGGATGTCGCCAAGGAATTTACTTCTTTTGCAGAGTTTATAATTTGAAGACTGTCCCTCAACCATTGGATCGCCGCCCCTCCTACAAAAACGCTTCCTTCTAGTGCGTATTGTACTTTGCCGTTTATTTTCCAGGCGACTGTGGTGAGAAGATTATTTTTTGAATAAACCGCTTTATCTCCAGTGTTCATAAGCAAGAAACATCCGGTGCCATAAGTATTTTTTATCATTCCTTTTTGGGTACACATTTGTCCAAATAACGCCGCTTGTTGATCACCCGCAATGCCCGAAATAGGGATTTTTGTGGAGAAAAGCGTAGTGGAGGTTTCTCCGTAAATTTCACTGCTTTGTTTTACCTCGGGCAAAATATTTTCCGGAATATCAAACAAATTGAGAAGTTCTTGATCCCACTTCAGGGTATGGATGTTGAGTAAAAGGGTTCTGCTGGCGTTACTTACATCTGTAATAAACATTTTTCCCCGGGTAAGCTTCCAGATGAGCCACGTGTCTATGGTACCAAAGCAAAGTCTTCCCGCTTTTGTTTTTTCTCTGGCTCCCTTTACGTTATCCAGTATCCACTTGAGTTTTGTGGCAGAAAAATAAGCGTCTAAGACAAGTCCTGTTTTTTCCTTTATTTTTTCTGTATATCCCAGTGCTTTGAGTTCGTCACAGTATTTTGCCGTACGTCTGTCTTGCCATACTATAGCATTATAGATAGGTTCGCCGGTTTCTCTGTCCCACACTACAGTAGTTTCCCTCTGGTTGGTAATACCTATGGCCGCAATTTCGAGGCCGGAAATTCCGGCCTTAGCAATTACTTCTGCCGCAACAGAAATCTGAGAAGACCATATTTCGTTTGGGCTGTGTTCTACCCATCCCGGAGTGGGATAGATTTGTTTGAAGTCTTTCTGAGAAAGGTATTTGATCTCTCCAATGTGGTTGAACAAAATCGCTCTGGAAGAAGTGGTTCCTTGATCTAGGGCGAGAATGAGTTTTTTTTTCATGGATTTTTAAATTCTGTTGAATTAGATATTTTTTACGTTAGTAGGTATCCCGTTGCCAGTGTAATAAAGTTTTCTGTTTGTTTGGAAACCCAATTTTCATCATAAGATTTTTCTTTTGCCATAATTTCTGCCACTCTGGAGGCACATTCTATTGCTGCTTTTGCATCCAAAAATAACAGTCTGGTCCTTCTGGCCAGTATATCTTCTACGGTTTCGGCCATTTCGTTACGTACAGACCATATTATTTCGGCCACGGTAAAATCGTATCTCGGATGTATTTTTTCAGCATATCCTGGGTTATTTTTCTCTAACTCCAGAATAAAAGTCGCATCAGAACCGTAAAAGTACAAAGAATTGTTTTTATGTACCTCGGGGACTTTTATACTCCCATGAATGGAGAGATTGTCTGTTTTACATTCTTTCTTTGGAAGTTTATGAATTTTAATAGCCTTGTTTACAGTGTCTTCCGCCATTTTTCTGTAAGTTGTCCACTTACCTCCTGTAATGGTGATAAGTCCAGAGTCAGAAACGATCACTTTGTGGCTTCTGGATACTTCTTTTGTCTTGGTAGCGTTATTCTTTGGTGCGGCCAACGGTCTCAATCCTGCAAAAACAGAAAGCACATCTGCTTTTGTGGGTTTTTTTGTAAGATACCGGGCGGAGGTATTTAAGATAAAATCTATTTCTTCCGGTTTTGCTCTGGGTTCATCGTTGGGGTGTTCCACAAGGGTATCTGTGGTTCCTACCAGTGCCTTGTTTCTCCAGGGTATGATAAAAAGTACTCTTCCGTCCGTAGTTTTAGGGATCATAATGGCATCTTTGCTTTTAAGAAAAGACGAGTCTAGTACCAGGTGTGTTCCCTGGCTGGGAACGACGAAGATACCGTGATTTTTGCTGTCCATATTGAGTATTTTGTTCGTAAAAACGCCGGTAGCATTTATTACTACTTTAGCTCTAATTAGATAGCTTTTTCCACTTAATTTATCCTTTGCCGTCACACCGGTGATTTTTTTACGTTCTTTTTCAAGGTTTGTTACTTCCATATAATTAATTGCCCCCCCCCCTTGCTCTATAATCGTTTGTGCAAGATTTACAGACAAACGGGCATCGTCAAATTGTCCATCAATATAAGATACTCCGTTTGAAAGTTTTTTTGATTTTAGGGTAGGCAGTCTTTTTAGAACCTCTTCGCGGCTGAGGTATTTTGTTTTTCCCAGGCTAAGATTTTTGGCCAAGAGATCATAGAAAGTGAGACCTATTTTGTAATAAATTCCTTCCCACCACGTATAGTTAGGAATAATAAAAGACTGCCGGCTCACTATGTGAGAAGCATTTTTCTCTAGTAAGCCTCTCTCTTTAAGAGCTTCTTTTACAAGGTCTAAATGCCCCTGAGCCATATACCTCACGCCTCCGTGTATGAGTTTTGTACTTCTGCTGGAGGTGCCTTTTGAGAAATCATAAGATTCAAGAAGTAACGTTTTAAAACCTCTGGACGCAGCATCCAAGGCAGAACCTAATCCGCTAGCTCCTCCTCCTATTATGACAAAATCCCATTCTTTTTCGGAAGACAGTTTTTCAATTTCTATTTTTCTCTTCATTAAGTTTCTTTTTATTTCGTATCGCAATTTTAATAAATAAATATGAAACTAAATAAAAATAAAACGAAATTATTGTGTAGTGAAAATATGTATTTTTGTCAAAATTTTATAGATGGAAAGATTACTTGCCAGACATTATAGTATACTGAAGGATCTGGAGTTGGAAGGTTATGTCTCTGTACAGAATCTATGTAACAAATATTCGGTCTCCCCTGTAACGATTCGTAAGGATCTTAATTTTTTGGAAGATAGGGGGCTATTATACAGAACGCACGGTGGAGCGAGTAAGCAGGTGTGTTATGCCTATGAAAAAAATGTGAGAGAGAAAGAAAATATAAATCCCAAAGCGAAAATTTCTATTGCGGAAGCGGCAGTTTCGTTGGTCAGAGAAAACCAAAGTCTTATCTTGGCGTCGGGAACTACATTGCATTATTTTGCAAGGAAGCTTATTAATTTTGCTCCCCTTACGGTGCTTACTTCTTCTTTGCACGTTGCGTTGGAGCTTTGCCTGAACCCGGAAATAAATATTATACAACTGGGAGGGGAGGTGCATAAAAGTTCGGCCTCCATTGTGGGGACAATTTCCGAGAGTATTCTCAGGCAGTTTTCTTGTCATACCCTTTTTTTGGGTGTAGACGGCATTGATCTTCAGTTTGGGATGAGTACTTCCAATGCTGCCGAGGCACAGCTGAATAGGCTTATGATGGAATGCTCGGATAAGGTAGTGGTGTTAGCAGATTCATCAAAGCTTAATAGAAAAGGGTTCGGGAAAATTGCCTCTTTGGAAGAAATTGACTTTTTGGTAACCGATCCTCTGATCTCAGAAAAAGACGAGAAAAATCTGGAAGATTTTGGGATTCAGGTGATAAAAGCCAAGAGCTTTTAGTTGGTTTTAGGCGAGAGAAATTTTTACTACTCTGGTTCATCAATATTAATAGAAAGAAAAGAAAAAGACAAAGAACCATTAAACAATGACGGCATTGAGCAGGTCTTTATATTGACTCATCATGTTTACTTTCATAAAGAAATATCTCTAAAACAAAGACTATTTGTAAAGACCGGTCTTTACAAAATCAGATAATGTACAAAGGAAGAGAGAACCATGTGTTAGATATATTATAATTATATGCTTTTGTGGAGCACATTAAAAGATTTTAAAAATCTGCCCATTGGACGGTATGTCTTTTTTCCAAGGTAATAGCAGACAAAAAGATCAAAAAGTTTTGTACTACGTTCGTTCGAATTAATTTTTGACAAAATCGGAAAAGATGATTATGGTGATAGTACAATGATGCGGCATTTACGGCGGGGATTTTTCCCCTGCCGTCTATCCGAATGGCTTACCGTTCAGCATGGTTCTCTGCGTCCCTACGGTTTTCCAGTTTTCGGGTTTGGAATTGGCGATTTGTCCACCGATTTGGGCTGAAAACCTGATTGAAGACTAGAGGTAAGTTCTGTAGCATTTTTTACTTTCTGTTCAGAATTGGGCATAGAAACGGGGGCAATCTATAAGATCTCCGATTTCCTTAATGTCTTTGTTTTTAAACAGAGTGGTTGTTTTTTGTTACTTTTTCGTAGAGATTGATACTGGCTCAATATCGCAATTAATTTAGTTTTTTGTACACCAGATACGTTATTTCTGCAATCAACCTGTCGTTTGTCTCGTCACTTTCTTTTGAATTGCTTATAAATACGGCGATACTAAAAGTTTTTTCGTTTTTTAGACTTACAATACCTATGTCGTTTACTGAGGTTATCGTTCCGTTTACTCTGCCGGAGGTGCCGGATTTATGAAAGGAAATGGTTTTATCTTTTATTATTCCTTGAATTCTTGTATCGGTAACGGAGTGCATCATAAAGCGTTTAAGAAGTTTATTACTACGTTCAGAAATCACGGAGCCATTATTTACTTTGTTTAGAATAGTTGTGGCATATTTAGGGGTGACTATATTGTTTTCCATTGTATTGTTGGGATTCTTATATAGGGATTTCATGCTAAAATTCCCGTTGCAGGGAGATACAGAGCAGATAAAAGAGTTTAGTCCTGCAAATCCGCCGGATACTTTTGTAAGCTTGTCAAAGACATTGTTATCGCTTCGTTTTACCGAATAGTTGATGGCTTGTTTCAGCGTAATATTGCCCCCATCAGGAATACTGTCTTGTAAAGGGCTGTACAGATCAGGATTCAAATCTTCTTTAGAGAAAGTTATATTTTGGTCTAAACTTAGGATTCCTCTATCAATTAAATGAAAGAGATAAACTGCAGAAAAATATTTTCCAACGCTGTACAGCTTAAATTTTTTATTTCCATTAATAGATAGTATTTCATTCCCGTTATCGTCTTTGACCGAAAGCCCAATATTTAATTTTTTATTTTTTGTGAGTGATTTTATATCATCGAGTAATTCGGTATTATTCGTGGATTCTCTGCAACTAAGAACGGATAAAACAAATAAAACAAGAATGATTTTTGGTGATTTCATCTGGGTTTGTATTGATCTTTTTGGGTGTACTGACAACGATGATTTGGGCGTGCCGTCAAAGATAATGCATCTCGGTCTTTTTTTGTGCCCCGTTTTTTTGGATTTTTATGGAAAAAATAAGCTTATCTATTTTTCTGATTCAGAATTTATTTTTACATTTGCAGTCCATTTAATGAGGGTGTGTGCCTATCTTAAAAGATAGAAATTCCCTTCTCTTTTCCCCAACATTGGTTTATGAAGTGGAGGGGTCAGCTTTTGGAGGATAAATTTTATTTTAAAAATAAACAATGTCAGGTATTATTGGAAAGAAAATCGGTATGACTTCTTTGTTTGACGAGAACGGAAAGAATATTCCCTGTACAGTCATCCAGGCGGGTCCGTGTTCGGTTTTACAGGTCAGGACTCTAGAAAACGACGGGTATAAGTCTGTTCAGCTGGGTTTCGATGACAAGAGTGAAAAAAATGTAGGCAAAGCCCTTTTAGGGCATTTTAAGAAGGCGGGTTCCCCGGCTAAAGCAAAGCTCGCAGAGTTTTATAGGGAATTTGTAGACGAGGTGAAAGTGGGGGACGAGGTGAAGGTGAGTCTTTTCTCCGAGGGAGAGTATGTAGATATTACCGGAACTTCCAAAGGCAAAGGATTTCAAGGAGTGGTGAGGAGGCATGGCTTTGGCGGTGTTATGCAGGCTACACATGGGCAGCATAACAGGCTTAGAGCCCCGGGTTCTATAGGTGCCGGTTCTGATCCTTCCAGAGTGTTTAAGGGGACGAGAATGGCTGGTAGAATGGGGGGGGGGCAGGTAACTGTACAGAATCTTCTCGTATTAAAAGTGGATGAAGAACAAAATCTTTTGATAGTGAAAGGTGCTGTTCCAGGAGCTAAAAATTCTTATGTAATTATCAGAAAATGGAACTAGTAGTATACGATAAAGCAGGAAATGAGACTGGCAGAAAAGTAAATCTAGATGAGTCTGTCTTCGGTATAGAACCAAATGAGCATGCGGTGTACCTAGAGGTAAAGCAGTACTTGGCTGCACAGAGACAGGGGACACACAAATCTAAAGAGAGAAGTGAGATTACGGCTTCTACGAGAAAGTTGAAGAAGCAGAAAGGTTCTGGATCTGCCCGATATGGAGATATTAAGTCTCCGATATTCAAAGGAGGAGGTAGGGTGTTTGGGCCTAAACCTAGAGATTATGGGTTTAAGCTCAACAAGGCAGTGAAGAGATTGGCAAAGAGATCTATGCTTTCTCGGAAGATGAAAGACAACAGCATAAAGGTGCTGGAAGACTTGAATCTAGAGGTTCCAAAGACTAAGGATTTTGTTCGGTTGTTAGATGCGTTTAACGTAGCGGAGAAGAAGTCTCTGTTCGTTTTGCCGGAAACCAATGAGAATTTGTATCTCTCTTCCAGGAATCTGCAGAAGACTAAGGTGCTGAAGTATAACGAAATTTCTTCTTATGATCTGGCGAATGCTGGTGAAATCTTTTTTTTCGAAGGTGCTGTGAAGAAATTCCAAGAAAATTTAAAAAGGTAAATCATGTCAATAATTATAAAGCCCGTTATATCGGAGAAAGCGAATTATCTTACCGACCTTAGGGGGGGGTATTCTTTTTTTGTGGATACTAGGGCAAATAAAGTAGAGATTAGAAGAGCGGTAGAGGAAATGTACGGAGTAAAAGTGGCTGAGGTAAGGACCATGATTTATGCTCCAAAAATTTCCGAGAAATATACGAAGAAGGGGCTTCAGGTAGGAAAAACGGGCAAACTGAAAAAGGCTATCGTTAAACTCTCAGAGGGAGAAGTAATTGATATTTTTAGTGTGAATTGAGATTTAAGAGAATAAAATCATAATAAAGTAATGTCTGTTAGAAAATTAAAACCTATCACCCCAGGACAGAGATTCAGGATTGTAAATAATTTTGAGGAAATTACTACCCGTAAGCCGGAGAAATCTTTGGTGGTGGGTATAAAAAAGTCAGGTGGACGTAACAATACAGGTAAGATGACGATGCGTTACACTGGAGGCGGGCACAAAAAGAAATACAGAATTATCGACTTCAAAAGAAGTAAATTTGACGTAGAAGCCACGGTGAAATCTGTAGAATATGACCCAAATAGGACTGCTTTTATTGCGCTGTTGGAGTATACGGATGGAGAGAAGAGATATATTATTGCTCCCAATGGGATAAAGGTAGGACAGAAATTAGTTTCTGGAGAAAGTGCAGAACCTAATATAGGGAATGCTATGAAGCTCAGGAACATACCTCTGGGTACCGTGATTTCCTGTATAGAGATGAAACCGGGGCAAGGTGCTATTTTAGCAAGGAGTGCTGGATCTTCGGCTCAGCTTACTTCCAGAGATGGAAAGTATGCTATAATAAAACTTCCTTCTGGAGAATCCAGAATGATCCTTACCGAGTGTATTGCGATGGTGGGGTCTGTATCAAATTCGGATCATCAGCTTACGGTTTCCGGAAAGGCGGGGAGGAGTAGATGGCTTGGGAGGAGACCCAGGACGAGACCCGTGGTAATGAATCCTGTGGATCACCCTATGGGTGGGGGCGAAGGAAGATCTTCCGGAGGACATCCTAGGTCAAGAAATGGTAAGCCCGCAAAGGGGTATAAAACAAGAAAGAAAAACAAAGTGTCTAATCGGTATATAGTATCTAAAAGAAAATAATTGTGGCGAGATCACTTAAAAAAGGACCTTTCATTCATCATTCTTTGGATAAAAAGGTTCAGGCAAATATAGAATCAGGAAAGAAAACCGTAATAAAAACATGGTCCAGGGCCTCTATGATTTCTCCGGACTTTGTAGGTCAGACCATAGCAGTGCACAACGGAAAAACTTTTGTTCCCGTGTACGTTACAGAGAATATGGTAGGGCACAAGCTAGGAGAGTTTTCTCCTACAAGATCTTTCAGAGGTCATAGTGGTAACAAAAATAAAGGAAGTAGATAGTCATGGGATCAAGAAAACGAGATAGTAATATTTTGAGAAAGGAAGAGGGTAAAACTGTGGTAAAGGCCTCCCTTAGCAATTGTCCTTCTTCTCCTAGAAAAATGAGATTGATGGCCGATATCATAAGAGGAGAAAAGGTAGACAAGGCTTTGTATATTCTTAAGTATTCTAAAAAAGAAGCCTCAGGAAAATTGGAAAAACTTCTTCTTTCTGCTATGGCAAACTGGCAGAATAAAAATGAAGGTGCAGATGTAGAAGAGGCGGATCTTATTGTAAAAGGAATCTTCGTAGATAGTGCAAGACAGCTTAAGAGGTTGAGACCTGCACCGCAAGGGAGGGGACACAGGATAAGGAAAAGATCCAACCACGTAACATTAATCCTAGGTAATAAAGAAATTTAATCAAGATGGGACAGAAGACAAATCCGATTGGTAACAGACTAGGGATCATCAGAGGATGGGATTCTAACTGGTTTGGTGGGAGTGATTATGGAGAGAGAATAGCGGAAGACTATAAAATAAGAAGATACCTGGAGGCGAGGCTTTCTAAAGGTGGGATTTCCAGAATTTATATAGAGAGAACCCTTAAACTGGTTACCATCACTATTACTACAGCCCGACCGGGTCTTATTATAGGAAAAGGAGGTCAGGAAGTGGACAAGCTAAAGGAAGAACTTAAAAAACTCACAGGAAAGGATATACAGATTAATATTTTTGAAATCAAGAGACCTGAGTTGGATGCTGTGTTGGTAGCAGATAGTATCGCCAAACAGGTGGAAAACAGGATTTCTTATAGAAGAGCAGTGAAAATGGCCATTGCTAGTTCTATAAGAATGGGTGCGGAGGGAATTAAGGTGCAGATTTCCGGAAGGCTTAATGGAGCTGAAATGGCGAGAAGTGAGTCTTTTAAGGAAGGGAGGATTCCGCTTTCTACCTTTAGGGCAGATATAGACTATCATATTTCTGAAGCACACACTACTTATGGAAGACTAGGAGTTAAAGTATGGATTATGAAGGGAGAGGTCTATGGGAAACGAGAGCTTTCTCCGCTAGTGGGTATACAGAAAAAGTCTTCTTTTGGTGGTGGATCCGGAAGAAACGAAAGAGAAACCAGGAAACAAAGAAAGTAATTTAAAATTAGGCGTTAGGCGATAGGAAAGCATAGACTGGATCTTCCGTCACGAGAACTGTTTTTGATGTATCTGTCCTCTAACAATCTTAACCTCCAATATAATTATTAGAAATTATGTTACAACCAAAAAGGCCCAAGTTTCGTCGGGTTCACAAGATGAAGATGAAGGGTAATGCGAACAGAGGAGCTCAGTTGGCTTATGGTACCTTCGGGATCAAGGCTACAGAAGGAGCCTGGATCACGGCTAGGCAAATTGAAGCCGCTCGTATTGCCGCTACGAGATATATGAAAAGAGAAGGTCAGCTATGGATAAAAATATTTCCGGATAAGCCTATTACGAAGAAACCTGCCGAGGTAAGGATGGGTAAAGGTAAGGGTGCTGTTGAATATTGGGTAGCTGTAGTGAAACCGGGGAGAGTGATGTTTGAGATTGGTGGGGTGCCCTACGAGGTGGCCAAAGAAGCATTAAGGCTTGCTGCTCAGAAGCTTCCTGTAGTAACTAAGTTTATGGTGGCAAATGATTTTGTGAAACCTCAATAATTTTTTAAGTATCGTGAAAATTACAGAATTGAAAAATTTAAGTAGAGAAGATTTGAAAGAAAGACTTCTTGATGTTGAGGCACGCTATAGCAAACTATCGCTTGCCCACAAGGTTAATCCTATAGAAAACCCTATCCAGATAAGAGATTTGCGAAGGAGTATTGCAAGGATAAAAACGGTAATTGCACAACAACAATAATATTTTGTTTATGGAAATGGAGAGAAATTTAAGAAAAGAAAGGGTAGGTATTGTTTCCAGCAATAAAATGGAAAAAACCATTGTTGTTAGTGAGACAACAAGAGTAAAGCACCCTTTGTACGGGAAGTTCGTACTGAAGACGAAGAAATATACTGTTCATGACGAAAAAAATGACTGCAGTGAGGGAGATACTGTTCTTATACAAGAGACAAGACCCATAAGTAAGAGAAAGAGATGGAGATTAGTAAGAATCATAGAAAAAGCTAAATAATGTTGCAAACAGAGTCAAGACTAAAAGTGGCGGATAATACAGGTGCAAAAGAAGTGCTTGTGATCAGAGTTTTGGGTGGGACCCGAAGAAGGTATGCTTCCGTTGGTGATAAAATTGTTGTAACAATCAAAGATTCTACGCCTTCCGGGAATGCGAAAAAGGGGCAGGTTTCCAAAGCCGTAGTGGTGAGAACAAAGAAGTCTGTTAGGAGAAAGGATGGTTCGTACATCTCTTTTGATGACAATGCCTGTGTGCTTCTCAATGCAGCCGGGGAGATGAGAGGAACTCGGGTTTTTGGTCCGGTCGCTCGTGAGCTTAGAGATAAAGAATATATGAAGATTATCTCGCTTGCCCCTGAGGTCCTTTAAATTCTATTAAAGCTTAAAGAAAATGACAAAGTTAAAAATAAAAAAGGGGGATAAGGTGATTATTACCACAGGTAGAAAGGAAATCAAGGGGAAGACGGGGGAGATTATTGAGGTTATCCGCAAGGAAGGAAAAGATCCCAGAGTAGTAGTTGCGGGACTTAATATTGTAAAAAGGCATAGGAAACCTTCTGCTCAGAATCCTCAGGGAGGTGTTGAAGAAAAGGAAGCTTCTATTCACATTTCCAATGTTGCTCTCGTGGATAAAGAAGGGAAAGCCATCAAGGTGGGGTTCAAGAAAATACAAGGCGAGAGAAATGGAAAGAAAAAAGAGATAATAGTGAGAGTTAATAAGAAAACCGGGGAAACGCTGTAATTGTGAAGAAAATGGAATATATACCAAGACCCAAAAAATATTATAGGGAAACTATTCTTCCGGCTCTCAAGGAAGAATACGGATATAAGTCTGTAATGCAGGTGCCTAAATTGGAGAAAATTGTGGTGAGTCAAGGGTTGGGCGCAGCTACTGCAGATAAGAAAATTGTAGATTATGCTGTGGAAGAACTCACAGTAATTACTGGTCAGAAAGCTGTGGGGACCGTTTCAAAAAAAGATGAAGCCTCTTTCAAGCTTAGGAAAGGAATGCCAATAGGGGCAAAAGTTACTTTACGTGGCGATAGGATGTATGAATTTTTGGATCGTCTCACCTCTTCTGCTCTACCCAGAATCAGAGATTTTCAGGGGATCAAAGCGGATGGTTTTGATGGTAGGGGGAATTATAATCTAGGGATAACAGAGCAAATTATTTTCCCTGAGATTGTGATAGATAAGGTAAAAAAAATACAAGGAATGGATATCACCTTTGTAACAACGGCAAAAACAGATAAGGAGGCTAAATCATTGTTGAGTCTCTTTGGTTTACCTTTTAAAAAGTAATAGATAATGGCTAAAGAATCAATGAAAGCGCGCGAGCGCAAAAGAGAAGCGCTGGTTGCAAAATATGCAAAGAAGAGAAAGGCTTTGAAGGAGGCTGGGGATCATGCAGCCTTGCAGAAGTTGCCAAAAAATGCTTCTCCCGTGAGACTTCATAACAGATGTAAACTTACAGGTAGGCCCAGAGGGTATATTAGAGTTTTCGGGATTTCTAGGGTTGCTTTTAGAGAAATGGCGAATCAGGGTCTTATTCCGGGGGTGAAGAAAGCCAGTTGGTAAGTGAGGAAATAATGAAAAAGGCATTCAGGTTTGCTCAGTACCGCAAAATAATTTTTGTAGGTCAAGATTTAAAAACGGATTGTCTTTCACCAATAATTTTAATAATACAATGGTAACAGATCCAATTTCAGATTTCTTAACGAGGATAAGAAATGCACAGGGCGCAGGTCACAAGGTAGTGGAAATTCCAGCATCCAAGATCAAGAAAGAAATTACAAAAATTTTGTTTGATCAGGGCTATATTTTAAATTACAAGTTTGAGGAGAGTGAGGTACAGGGTAAAATTAAAATCGCGCTAAAGTATGACAGGCAAACTCAAAAGCCTGCAATCAAGTCTATACAGAGGGCTTCTAGACCTGGACTTAGGCAGTACAAAGGCGTCAGAGAACTTCCCAGAGTACTTAATGGTCTAGGGGTAGCGATTATCTCCACTTCGAAGGGAGTGATGACAGATAAAAAAGCGAGAACGGAAAAAGTGGGTGGTGAGGTGATTTGCTATGTTTATTAATTTTTTAAATTGGGAAAAATGTCAAGAATTGGTAAAGCGGTTATAAAAATTCCGGACGGAGTTACTCTTACGCAAGACAAAAATTTGGTGACCGTGAGGGGTCCCAGGGGGGAGCTTTCTCAAGTAATCACCGGGGGGATCTCTCTGGAGCAAAAAGATGGGGAGCTTACACTGGTTCGCCCTTCCGAATCAAAAGAGCACAAATCGTTGCATGGACTTTACAGGTCTCTCATCAACAATATGATCATGGGGGCTTCTCAAGGTTTTGAAAAACAACTGGAGCTGGTAGGAGTAGGATACAGAGCCTCGAATACCGGGCAAAAGTTGGAGCTTGCTTTAGGTTTTTCGCATAGTATCGTGCTTGAGCTTCCTAAAGAGGTAACAGTGAAGACAGAAACAGAAAAAGGGAAAAATCCGATAATTATTCTTAACTCTCACGACAAGCAACTCTTGGGTATGGTAGCTGCGAAGATTAGATCTTTTAGGAAACCGGAACCTTATAAGGGAAAGGGAGTTAAGTTTGTGGGAGAAGTCCTTAGAAGAAAAGCAGGAAAATCTGCGTAATTAAATTGTTTGGGAAGATGGCACTAAATAAAAAAGTAGAAAACAGAAAAAGAATAAAGAGAAGAGTAAGGGGGAAGATCTCTGTTTCTCAGGGGCTTTTGAGACTTACGGTGTATAGAAGCAATAAGGAGATATATGCACAACTCATAGACGATAAAGAGGGAAAAACGCGGGTTTCTGCTTCTTCAAGAGAAAAAGACATAGCGAGTAGTAAGGGAACGAAGGTTGATATTTCTGCTGCAGTGGGAAAAGCTATTGCCAAAAAAGCAAAAGAGGCAGGTATAGAGAAAGTAGTGTTTGACAGGAACGGTTTTGTCTATCATGGTAGAGTGAAGGCTCTAGCAGAAGGAGCGAGAGAAGGCGGTTTAAAATTCTAATCAATCAAAAATTTCGGAAAAATATGTTAGGACTAGATCATATAGAGAAAATAAAGCCGGGAGGATTAGAACTTACCGATCGTCTCGTCGCGGTGAACAGAGTAACAAAAGTTACTAAAGGAGGGAGGGCGTTTGGATTTTCTGCCATTGTGGTAGTAGGAAACGAAGAGGGGGTTATTGGTTTTGGATTGGGAAAATCTAAGGAGGTAGCCTCTGCCATAGCCAAAGCGGTGGAAGATGCAAAGAAAAATCTGGTGAGGGTCCCCATTATGAATCATACGATTCCTCACCAAACTTCAGCTCGGTACGGAGGAGCCGATATTTTTTTAAGGCCTGCTTCTCATGGTACAGGGCTCATAGCGGGCGGCGCAGTAAGAGCGGTGCTTGAATCTGCAGGAATTCACGATATTTTGTCTAAATCTAAGGGCTCTTCCAATCCACATAACGTTGTAAAGGCTACTTTCAAAGCGTTGCTTGATATTAGGAGACCTGAGGAAATAGCCAGAATGAGGGGGATATCACTAAGTAAGGTGTTTAACGGTTAATTATAGAGAACTATGGCAAAAATCAGAATTAAGCAGGTAAAAAGTGCAATTGGGAGGACAAAAACTCAGAAAAGAACACTTGAGGCTTTAGGACTTAAAAAACTCCATCAGGTGGTAGAGCACGAAGATAGCCCTTCGATATCAGGAATGGTGGCATCTGTGAATCATTTAATAGAGGTGAAAAAATAGAACATGGGAGACAAGCATAGAGCAACAGGGCGTTATTTCAGTTTATATTTTTCGCGCGTTTTGTTTGCTTTATTATTTCTCAATGTTTAAAACTTTTAAAATACAATGAAATTAAATACAATAAAACCGGCATCGGGATCTGTTCATAATTCCAAAAGAATAGGAAGAGGTCAGGGAAGCGGAAAAGGAGGAACTTCTACCAAGGGGCATAAAGGGCAAAAGTCCAGATCGGGGTATTCTCAGAAAATAGGATTTGAGGGGGGACAGATGCCTTTACAGAGAAGGCTTCCAAAGTTTGGATTCAAAAATGTGAACAGAAAAGAGTATAGGGCTATAAATCTGGATACGATTCAGATGCTGATTGATACCCAAAAAGTATCTGGAGAGATTACCAAGGAGTTCTTCTATAAAAGTGGTCTTGCTTCTAAAAATGAGTTGATAAAAATTATGGGAAGAGGAGAGCTAAAATCGGCAGTCTCTATCTCGGCAGACAAATTTACCAGATCTGCTCAGGAGCTTATTTCTAAAGCCGGCGGTAAGTCTATTATTCTATAATTTGGTCACTAGATGAAGGAGTTTTTCAGAACTTTAAAAAGTATTTGGGATCTCAAAGAGCTCAGGGAGAAAGTCCTTTTTACCTTGGGTCTTATATTGGTCTATCGATTTGCTTCCTATATTTCTCTTCCTGCTATCAATATGACTCAGGTAGGAAGTTTACTAGAACAATACAGGAGTCAAGGAGGAAGTAAGCAAGGAGCAGGTCTTTTGGGATTGCTTTCTTCTTTTACGGGAGGAGCTTTTAGTAGAGCTTCCGTTATGGCTTTGGGAATTATGCCTTATATTTCCGCTTCCATTATTGTTCAGCTTATGGGAATGGCGATCCCTTATTTGCAAAAGTTGCAGAAAGACGGGGAGAGTGGAAGAAATACCCTTAATCAAATTACTCGATGGTTGACTATAGCGGTGTGTCTTGTGCAGGCTCCCTCTTATCTTACCTCGATACGTACAATATTTTTGCCTTATGAGCAGTTTCATCAAGCCTATTATGTAAGCCCCGATTCGTTTATGTTTTGGTTTCCTAGTATCGTGATTCTTGTTGCGGGTTCTGTATTTGCGATGTGGTTGGGCGAGAAGATTACGGACAAAGGGATTGGGAACGGAATATCCATTCTTATTATGGTAGGTATTTTAGCCGATTTGCCAGCTGCTTTTTTGCAAGAGGTTTCTGCACAAACAGGAAAGGGAGGATTGGGCAATGTAATGATTTTAGTAGAGGTATTGTTCTGGATGCTTGTGGTCTTGCTTGCTATTATACTTTCTGTTGCAGTCAGGAAAATACCTATACAGTATGTGAGTAAGGCACAGGCGAGGGGAGGTATAAATAGAAATCTGATGCAGGGGGCTAGACAATGGATTCCTCTTAAAGTGAATGCCGCAGGGGTAATGCCTATCATCTTTGCCCAAGCGCTTATGTTTATTCCTGGGCTTCTCACGAATTTCGATGAATCTAATGTATTCCTGGCTTCGTTTAAAAACGTGTTCAGCTGGCAGTATAATTTGGTATTCGCTTTCCTTATTATATTGTTTACCTTTTTTTATACCGCTATTTCCATCCCTGTCAACCAAATGGCAGATGATTTGAAGAGAAATGGAGGGCTTATTCCTAAGGTAAGACCAGGAAAGGAGACGGCTAGTTATATCGATGATATACTATCTAAGATAACCTTGCCAGGATCAATTTTTTTAGCTACCTTTGCCGTCCTTCCAGCGGTGGTATATGGTACTATTGTTCAGACCGATAGGTTTGCGCTTTTCTTTGGGGGGACGTCCCTGCTGATTATGGTAGGGGTAATTATGGATACGGTTCAACAAATCAATACGTATTTATTGAACCGTCATTATGATGGACTTATGCAATCTAAATTATCCAGAACCAGCGGGTTATAAAGAGTTATATGGCAAAACAGAAACATATTGAGCAGGATGGGGTGATTGTGGAAGCACTCTCCAATGCCATGTTTAGAGTGGAGCTTGAGAACGGTCACGTACTTATTGCTCATATATCCGGAAAAATGCGTATGCATTATATTAAACTTTTGCCTGGTGATAAAGTGAAGCTGGAGCTTTCTCCATATGATCTTAGTAAGGGGAGAATTACGTTTAGATATTAAAATACGTGTTATTATGGATACTTGGTGGAGAGTATTTATTATAGAGAATAAATAAAAGAGAAATGAAAGTTAGAGCATCTATTAAGAAGAGAAGTGCAGATTGCAAAATGGTACGGAGAAAAGGCGTTCTTTTTGTGATTAATAAGAAAACACCAAAATTTAAACAAAGACAAGGCTAAAATTTAATTATGGCGAGAATTACCGGTATTGATTTACCAAAAAACAAGAGAGGTGTTATCGGTCTTACTTACATTTACGGAATCGGGAAAAGTACAGCATCTCAGATTCTCAGGCATGCCGGTATCAGCGAAGACAAGAAAGTCAGCGAATGGAGTGATGATGAGTTGACCCTACTCAGAAATTATATCTCTGATCATATCAAAGTAGAGGGAGAGTTAAGATCTGAGGTACAGTTGAGCATCAAGCGATTGATGGATATAGGCTGCCAACGAGGAATACGTCACAGGCTGGGGCTACCTTTAAGAGGCCAGAGAACGAAAAATAATTCTCGTACTCGAAAAGGGAGGAGAAAAACAGTTGCCAACAAGAAAAAAGCAAGCAAATAATCGTTTAGAGTTATGGCAAAACAATCGAAAGTAACTAAGAAAAGAAAAGTAAAAGTGGAGGCGGTAGGAGAGGCTCATGTGCATGCTTCCTTTAATAATATCATTATCTCTCTTACCAATAAGAGCGGAGAGGTGATTTCTTGGGCTTCTGCGGGTAAAATGGGCTTTAGAGGTTCCAAAAAAAATACCCCTTTTGCTGCTCAAATGGCTGCAGAGAATTGTGCTTCAGTTGCACACGAAGCGGGACTCAGGAGGGTGAAGGTTTTTGTGAAAGGTCCTGGTGCGGGTAGAGAGTCTGCCATACGTTCTATTCATAATTCAGGGATAGAAGTGAGCGAAATAGTAGATGTGACCCCCATGCCTCATAACGGATGTAGACCTCCAAAAAGGAGAAGAGTTTAATTTTTTTTTAAGAATTATTATGGCAAGATATATTGGACCAAAAACAAAAATTGCAAGAAAGTTTGGTGTGCCTATTTATGGAGACGATAAGAGTTTTGAAAAAAGGAAAAATCAACCTCCGGGACAGCATGGACCTAACAAAAGAAGAGGATCTAAGAGGTCCGAATATGCTCTGCAGCTTGCTGAAAAGCAAAAAGCAAAATATACTTATGGTATATTAGAGAAACAGTTTGCAAATCTTTACGAAAGAGCACAGCGGAATAAGGGAGTGACGGGTGAGGTACTTTTGCAGTTATGTGAATCCAGACTTGATAATGTGGTCTTTAGGTTGGGGTTTGCAAGAACCCGTGCAGCGGCAAGGCAATTGGTTTCTCACAGACACATTACGGTAAATGGGGAGTTGGTGAGTATTCCCTCATATACTCTGAGGGCTGGAGACGTAGTGGCGGTAAGAGAAAAATCTAGATCATTGGGGGTAGTTGCTCAGGCGCTCAGTTCGAAGGGGAATTATGAGTGGCTCCAGTATAACGATGAGAAGCAGCAAGGTACTTTTATGGCAGCTCCGGAGAGAATACAAATTCCCGAGGATATAAGGGAGCAGCTCATCGTGGAACTTTATTCTAAATAAATTTATAACTCAATTTTTTGCTCAACCAATCATATGGCAATTTTACAATTTATAAAACCCGATAAAGTAATACTTCTAAGTTCTGATAGTTTTAAAGGACAGTTTGAATTTAGGCCTTTGGAACCGGGATTTGGGCTTACTATAGGTAATGCACTGAGGAGGGTTCTTCTTTCCTCTCTTGAGGGATATGCGATCTCTTCTATAAAGATAGAAGGTGTAGAGCACGAATTTTCTACCATACCCGGGGTGATAGAGGATGTTACAGAAATAATTCTGAATCTTAAACAGGTGAGATTGAAAGCGAAAGAAGAGCATTCTGCAGGGGAACAGGTATCGGTTAGTATTTCCGGAAAAAATACCGTTACTGCAGGAGATTTAGGTAATTCTATGGGTGGGTTTGAGGTACTTAATCCAGATTTGGTTATCTGTACTTTGAATAAGGGAGTCGTTTTCCAGATTAGCTTAAACATAGAAAAAGGGAGGGGGTACGTGCCCTCTGAACAAAATAAATCCGGTAATGCTCCGCTGGGCACCATCGCGATAGATTCTATTTTTACTCCCATAAAAAAAGTGAAGTACTCTATAGAAAACTACAGGGTAGAGCAAAAAACGGATTATGAAAAGCTCATTCTGGATATAGAGACCGATGGGTCTATTACGCCACAAAATGCGCTTACAGAGGCCTCGAATATTCTGATCTATCATTTTATGCTTTTCTCCGATGAACGTATTACCTTGGAGACAGAGGCAGTAAAGGCTTCTATCCAGTATGATGAAGAGACCTTGCACACTCGGCAGCTTCTAAAGTCTAAACTCGCGGATATGGATCTATCTGTAAGAGCTCTTAATTGCTTGAAGGCTGCCGAGGTAGAGACTTTAGGTGAGTTGGTTTCTTACAGTAAATCTGATCTTATGAAATTTAGAAATTTTGGTAAAAAATCTCTAACAGAGCTAGAAGAGTTAGTACATTCTAAGGGCTTGAATTTTGGATTCGATGTGGCAAAATATAAGTTGGACGCGGATAAATAATTACAATAATGAGACACGGGAAAAAAAACAATCATTTGGGCAGAACGGCTTCTCACAGGAGGGCGCTCCTTTCTAATATGGCTTGTTCTCTTATAGAAAAGAAGAGAATAAACACTACGGTAGCAAAAGCAAAAGCGCTTCGGGTATATGTGGAGCCTATTCTTACAAAATCAAAGGAAGATTCCACCCATAACAGAAGAATGGCTTTTTCTTATTTGCAGAGTAAGGAGGCAGTTTCCGAGCTTTTTAGGTCTGTCGCTCCCAAAATTTCCGAAAGAAACGGAGGTTATACAAGAATAATAAAAACGGGTTTCAGGTCTGGAGATGGAGCCGATACTGCGATGATAGAACTGGTAGATTTTAATGAAATTTATCTGCCGAACCAAAAAGAGAAGAAAACGACAAGAAGAAGTAGGAGATCTTCTGCCGCTAAAGCTAAGACTGCTCCTGTTGTCAAAGAGAGTGCTGCAGAAGCTACAGAAGAAAAAACAGAGGAGTAGTCCATCTGTTTTTTTATTTATAATAATTAGTTCAAGAGGCAGAATGAGAGAAAACAGATAGAATTCAAATAGGTTCTATTCTCTGTTCTATTCGGAAATATTTATTATAGGAAGGAGTAGAGTTCTGTGAAAGTTTTCTTAATACATCTTAATAAGTCCGAAAAAAACATGTTGCTCTACTAGAATCTGATTTGCCTACCTCGCAAATTGTTTGTTTCGTGTTGATAGGGAGATAATAGGTATTTTGTTATGTTGTTCTTAAGTGTTACTTTTGGATTCATAAAATTCTGATGACGTTTTTAAGGGAAAAACATATTTTTTATATCTCTGCTTTAAGGTTCTACACGATAATAAAAAAATAAGACATGATAAAACTGTTTTTGCCGATTTTTATTTTTTTTTGTATTCAATTGCTTGCTCAAAATGGACGAGTAGGGATTAATATGAGTAAACCCTCTCATACGTTGGATGTCAATGGAGACGTCCGTGTTCGTGCGTTAGAAAAGGGAATAAGTTATAATGGAGAAAAGATTTTGATATCTGACAACCAGGGGGTTATAAAGAGTACGAATAGAGAGAATATCGCGCCAGCCCCGTCAGAAATTGGAAGTGTAATTTACGACGGAAAAAAATTAATTGTTGCTCAGGAAATGGTTTCGTTGTTAGATGGAGATTTTACCATTAAAGTAGTTAATGTTCCGAAAGTGATCAATACGATTAATAAAAAAATTGTAGATAGTTATAATGGTCTTGATCGTGGGGTATTTAAGGTGAGAGAAAAGGGTCTGTATCAAATTTTGATTAATGCACAGCTTCATGCTGACGCCCAAACTACCAACCCGGTTGTTGGCTTGTGGAACGACTCTTCCCAAGGTTGGGTTGCGAGAGTTTCGGATAGCTATACCGCTCCTTCTACAAAAAACAAGAACAGATTTCAAACCTATACTTTATTAACTGTAGCAGAGCTTGTGCCTAACAATAGCTATTCCTTTCGTATCGCTCTAGAAGGCAAGCCTGCGCTGGTAGAAGTGAAAGCGCTTAGTAAAGGTATCACAGGTATTGGATCGGTGTCTTATGTTTCTGTAAAAAGAATAAAATAATATGTTATGTTATTCAGCCGTGTGGCTTTTCAAAGCTTGAAATAAGCAAATTTAATAGATATAAATCATACAAAAACTAAAAGATGAAGACAAAACCGTTCTTGTTTTTTGTGTTTCTTCTGTGCGGTATAGAAATCCATTCACAAAATACTTCGAAGGTTGGTATTAATACCGATGCCCCCACAAATACATTAGATGTTAACGGAATCACAAGGGTTCGCTCCCTGATGAGTCCTACCCCTTATACTGGAGAGAGAATAATTGTTATGGATAGTCGAGGTGTTTTGTCTGCCTCAAAAAGAGAAAATATTGTTCCAGCACCTACTAAAGCGGGTAGTGTAATCTCTGATGGAAATAAATTGATTGTAGCTCAAGAAATTGCTGCAACAATGGATAATGATTTTACAACAGGAACAGCAGGTAGACAAACTGCTGTGATCAAAACGATAAATAATAAAATAATAGATAATGAAAATGCACTTAAGAATGGGGTGTTTTCAGTATCAGAAGGAGGAACTTATCAGATTATTATCAATGCTCAATTAACTCATGATAAAAATTTCAGACCTGTGATAGGTCTGTGGGATGAAAGCACAGGAAAATGGATTGCTAGAACTAATGACTTTTTTACGGCACCTAAAAGTAATAAAGGCTATCAGACCTATACGCTTATTACCACTGTTGAGTTGTCCCCTCGAAAAAATTACTCATTTAGAGCCTATGGATCAAGTGGTAATGTTACGGTAAAGTCCCACGTGAAGGATGATAACGGAGATAATCCTGTTTCTTATTTTTTTGTGAAAAGAATAAAATAATATGAAAATTAAATGAAGTTTACTTTTATTTAACTCATTAGTAAAAAAATGAACAAATGATAAATGCATCAAATATAATGAGAATAATGCGACAACTGTTAATTTTATTAGTTCTTGCCAATGCTGTTGTAATCTATGCACAAAATAATAATCCCGTTGGAGTGGGGATTAACACCAATAATCCTACTAATACTTTAGATGTAAATGGGACCATGCGTATCCGTTCCATTGTAAAACCGGTAACCTATAATGGAGAAAATATATTAACAACAGATAGTAAAGGAGTGTTGCGAGCCACTTCGAAGGAAGATATTGTTCCTTCTCTGGATATGATAGGAAGTTTGATCTCTAATGGAAAGAACTTTCTTATTGCTCAAGAAATTGCCGCATTAATGACGGGAGACTTTACAATTAATAAGACTAACAGCCCGGAAATAATTAATCCGGTTAATAAGAAACTGGTAGATAATGAAAATAAACTGAATAATGGAGTTTTTTCAGTAGTTGAAAGAGGAATTTATAACATAAAAATAAATGTGCAGATCAATGCTTCTAGTAAAACCAGCGATCCAATATTAGGAGTGTGGGATGATACTGCAGGTAAATGGATCGCCCGAGTAAAGGATTCATATACAGCACCTGTCACAGCAAACGGAATGCAAACCTATACTCTTATGGCTACTGTAGAATTATTGCCGGGAGTTAATTATTCTTTTAGGACAGCTATATCTAATGGTACTGCTACTATAAAAGCCCAAAGTTCTGGTAGTACAGGAACCGGAGATTCTTCGTTCTTTTCTATAAAACGAGTTTCATAATAATACTTGTATAAGGCAAATAAGATACCCCCTCACAATATGTTGTGAGGGGGTATCTTGCTTATTATAAATTAAGGATATTTTTTTAAATAATTTAAGGAGGAAAATTTTCTTATCCATCGGGTTTTAAGTAAATTTGTTCGCATAAGAAATGTATTTAGTATGAGTTATATATCTTACATTGAGGCTAGACAGATTCTGGATTCTCGCGGAAATCCGACAATAGAAGTAGACGTGTTCACAGAGAGTGGAGCTATGGGTAGAGCAGCAGTACCCTCTGGAGCATCGACGGGGGAGCACGAGGCGGTGGAATTAAGAGATGGAGGGACAGATTTTTTGGGAAAGGGAGTATTAAAGGCAATAGAGAATGTAAGAGAAATTATTGCTCCTGAGCTGATAGGGGTTTCGGTATTTGAGCAAAACTTTATAGATCAACTGATGATAGACTTAGATGAAACATCCAATAAGGGTAAGCTAGGAGCCAATGCCATATTAGGGGTTTCTCTGGCTACTGCAAAAGCCGCAGCTACAGAGCTTAGAATGCCCCTTTACCGATATGTAGGAGGAGTCAACGCAAATACCCTTCCGATACCTATGATGAATGTGATCAATGGAGGCGCTCATTCTGATGCACCCATTGCTTTTCAGGAGTTTATGGTGATGCCTGTCAAAGCAGACTCTTTTTCTCATGCTTTGAGAAAAGGAACCGAAATTTTTCATCATTTAAAATCGATACTTAAAGACCGAAATCTTTCTACAGCAGTAGGAGACGAGGGAGGTTTTGCCCCTACTTTCCATGGGACAGAAGATGCTTTGGATACTTTGCTTCGTGCTATAGAAAAGGCAGGATACAGGCCTGGAGACGACGTTATGTTGGCTTTAGACTGTGCAGCCTCTGAATTCTATAAAGACGGTTCCTACGATTATCGTAAATTTGAAGGAGAAAAAGCAGCATATAGAAATAGAGAAGATCAGGTGGTCTATTTGGCAGAATTGGCTGCAAAGTATCCCATTATCTCTATTGAAGACGGTATGCATGAGGATGATTGGGAAGGATGGAAATTATTGACAGATAAGATCGGAGATAAGGTTCAGCTAGTAGGAGATGATCTATTTGTGACTAATGTAGAAAGGCTTAGGAAAGGAATTGAAGGAGGAATTGCCAATTCTATTTTGGTAAAAGTAAATCAGATAGGATCCCTATCCGAAACAATGGCTGCAGTACAAATGGCACAAAATAATAAATATACATCAGTAATGTCTCACCGATCGGGAGAGACCGAAGATGCCACAATTGCAGACCTTGCAGTTGCCTGTAACTGTGGTCAGGTCAAGACAGGCTCTGCTTCCCGTTCTGATAGAATGGCCAAGTACAATCAGCTGTTGAGAATAGAAGAGGCTTTGGGAGATACAGCTATTTTCCCGGGAATGAATGCGTTCAAAGTAAATTTTCAGCAGGTAGCGTAAAACTTAAGCTAAACTCCCAGGTTTTTCTTTACTTTCTGTAAGGTACTTTGTGCGATCTCTCTCGCTTTTTTAGCACCTTCCACGAGTTTTTTCTCCAATAAAGAGAGGTTGCTCATATATTCTCCAAAAAGTGTTCTTTCTTTTGCGAATTGAGTAAGGATGAGTTCTAGAAGCTCGTTTTTTGCGTGACCGTAACCATAGTGGCCTGCCAGGTATTTTGTTTTTAGGTTTTGTGTTTGTTCTTGCGAAGCGATGAGTTTGTAGAGTGCAAAAATTTTGTCGGTTTCCGGATTTTTTGGCTCTTCCAAAGTTTTTGAATCGGTTTCTATAGAAAAAATTTGTTTTTTCAGTTCTTTTTCCGGAAGAAAAATATTTAGGATGTTGCCCTTGGATTTAGACATTTTTTGTCCATCTGTACCTGGGACATATTTTGTGTTTTCTTGTAGTTTGGCTTCGGGTACTACAAAGGTTTTTCCCATGCTATTATTGAACTTTATGGCTACATCTCTTGTCATTTCTAGATGCTGGAGCTGGTCTTTCCCCACAGGAACTATTTCTGCATCGTACAGTAGTATATCTGCAGCCATAAGCATGGGATAGGTAAAAAGCCCGGTATTTATATCTCTTAGTCGGTCTGCTTTGTCCTTAAACGAATGGGCGAGTGTCAGTCTTTGGTAAGGGAAAAAACAAGAGAGGTACCAGGCGAGTTCACATGTTTCAGGAATATCACTTTGTCTGTAAAATATCGTCTTATCCGTATTTAAACCACAAGCAAGCCAAGCGGCTGCAATTTCGTAGGTGTGATTTTTTAGTATTCGGGCGTCTTTTATTTGAGTGAGAGAATGTAGATTGGCAATGAATAAAAAAGATTCATTCTCTTCTTTTTTGGCCAGCTCTATTGCAGGCAGGATAGCTCCCAATATATTTCCGAGGTGTGGAGTTCCGGTAGCTTGGATACCTGTGAGAATACGAGACATATTTTTTATCCTTGTTAGAAGTTACTCATACCGATTTCAAGGGACAAAAGTACTGAATTTTCAGAGTAAAAAGATACTCCAAAGGCTTGCTTGTTGCAGTAGTTTAGGATTTTTTGGCTAGAAATCTAATCCCTTGGGGAAAGCTTTTTTTCTGAATAGAAGTAAAAATATGGCACCTACGGTAATAGAAGAGTCTGCTATATTAAAAATGTATTTAAAAAATTCTATTCTCCCTCCCCCTATTACGGGCCAGTTATTCGGGACTACCCAATTGATTAGAGGAAAATGCAGCATATCCACTACACATCCTTTCATAAAGGAGGAATATCCGTGGCCAAAAGAAGATATTTTTGCAATACCCGAGTACTCTATCCAGCTGCCAATTGATTCCTGATAAGTGGTTCCTTTGTCAAAGATAAGTCCGTAAAACATTCCGTCTATAATGTTGCCTAATGCTCCGGCAAAGATCATAGACATAGGGATAATAAGAAAATTTGAAGCTTTCCCTCTGATCCATTTTCTGAAATAGACGATCATCATTATACACAAAAACAGTCTGAGAATTACCAAAAGATATTTTCCTAATAAGCCTCCAAAATGAATTCCGTAGGCCATGCCGGGATTTTCTACAAAAGTAATTTTGAACCAAGAGAAAACCGCCAGACTCTCTCCCAACTCAAAGTGGGTTTTGACATAAAACTTACTGGCTTGATCTATAAACAGAACAATCAAGGTAGTGAAAATAATTTTTTTCAAAAGATTAGGAGCTTAATCAAAAGTCGGAAAATGATCTATCGTTGCATATTTTTTGCCTCAATACTTAGGGTAGCGTGTGGAACGGCCATAAGTCTTTCTTTTGGGATAAGCTTTCCTGTCACTCTACATACTCCATAGGTTTTATTTTCTATGCGTATAAGGGCGAGTTTCAGATCTCTTATAAACTTCTCTTGTCTGTTTGCCAGGATGGCATTCTGCTCTTTACTTAAGGTCTCCGCTCCCTCCTCAAAAGCTTTGAAAGTAGGAGAAGTATCGTCTGTACCGTTATTTTGATTGTTTACGAAGTTCTCATTTATCAGCGAAAGATCTTTTTCTGCTTTTTCTATTTTTGACTGAATTAATTCTTGGAAAAAAGCCAAATCTTTATCACTGTATCTTACTCTTTCATTTGTCATAATTACTCAATTTTTCCATATCTCTGCATAGGGTGAAGACTGCTTGCCCCCACATGCGTCCTATTATGTTAACTTCTTTTTTCTTATTATTTCCACTTTTATTGCTGCTTCATTAATCTCTATCAATTCAAAAGTTTCTAGTGAGCTAGCAAATTCTATTCCACCTGCTAGGACTTCTCTGCAGATGTATTCTGCATTACTTGTAAGTTCCTCTTTATAAGTGCTATTTTCCTCCAAAATAATTTTTATTCTGTCCGTAAGATCAAAGTTTTTCTCTTTTCGTAAATTCTGTATTCTGTTTACAAATTCTCTGGCGATTCCTTCTGCTATAAGGCTTTGGGTAAGGGTAATATCTAATGCGACGGTGAGTCTTCCTTCGTTAATTACTTTCCAACCCGGAATTTCCCTTGTGATAATTTCCACATCGTTCCGAGAGATATCAAAACCTAAGATTTTTATTTTTCCTTCTTTTTCCAAAGCAGAGATTTGTGTGCGATCCATCTTTATGATTTTCTCTGTTATCGGTTTCATTTCTTTTCCCAATTTGGGTCCCAGAGATCTGAAATTGGGTCGTATTTGTTTTAGCAAAACCCCTCCTGCTTTCTCTGCGTCTATCAGTTCTATTTCCTTTACATTCACTTCTTGTTTTATGAGTTCTGCCATCGCTAAAATCTGACTTTCCAGTTTTTTGTCGACCACCGGGATCATAATTCTTTGCAGCGGCTGGCGCACCTTAAGACTTTCTTTTTTTCTCAAGGAAAATACCATGGAGGTGATTTGCTGCGCAAGATGGGTTTTTTCTACTAGATCTTCCTCTATTTTTGTAGGGTCTGTTTTGGGAAAATCGCTCAGGTGGACACTTTCTGCTTTTTCTTTCTGGGTCACGTCATTGAGATCCTTGTACAGTTTGTCCATAAAAAAGGGAGCAATAGGAGCCGATAGCTTGGCTACCGTAATAAGAGAGGTATACAGGGTCTGATAAGCAGAAATTTTATCTTGAGAATAATTTCCTTTCCAGAAACGTCTTCTGCACAAGCGTACATACCAGTTACTCAGGTTGTCATTCACAAAAGTGCTGATTGCCCTTGTTGCCTTCGTAGGTTCATAGTTTTCATAGTAACTTTTTACCTCGTTTATAAGGATATTCAATTCCGACAGAATCCAGCGATCCATCTCTGTGCGCTCTTCCAGATCCTGTTCCTTATAAGAAAATCCATCCACATTCGCATAAAGTGCAAAGAAAGAATAGGTATTGTAGAGTGTTCCAAAAAATTTTCTTCGAACCTCATCTATACCTTCAATATCAAACCTCAGATTTTCCCATGGATTTGCATTAGAAACCATATACCAGCGGGTAGCGTCGGGTCCATAGGTGGACAGTGTTTCGAAAGGATCCACTGCATTCCCCAATCTTTTGGACATTTTTTGTCCGTTCTTGTCTAACACCAGACCATTTGATACTACATTTTCATAAGCTACGGAATCAAAAACGGCTGTACTTATGGCATGCAGGGTATAAAACCAACCCCGGGTCTGGTCTACCCCTTCTGCAATAAAATCTGCAGGATACATTTTTTTCCGGTCTATGAGCTCTTTGTTTTCAAAGGGATAATGGAATTGTGCGTAGGGCATAGAGCCGGAATCAAACCAAACATCAATAAGATCCGGTTCTCTTTTCATTGGTTTTCCGGTGTCTGAAACCAAAATAATGTCATCTACCGTATCTTTGTGGAGGTCTACTTTGGCATAATTTTCTTCACTCATGTCTCCTACCTTAAAACCGGAAAAAGGATTTTCTTTCATAAAGCCTTCGGCAATTGATTTTTCGATTTCATTGTACAGCTCTTTTACGGATCCTATGATTCTTTCTTCTTTGAGGTCTTCAGTTCTCCATATGGGGAGTGGAATTCCCCAGTATCTGGAGCGGGAAAGATTCCAGTCATTGATATTTTCTAGCCATCCGGCAAAGCGACCTTCTCCGGTAGATTTGGGTTTCCAGTTAATTTGAGTATTAAGGGTAACCAATCTATCTTTAAGTGCCGACATTTTTATAAACCAGGAATCCAAAGGGTAATAGAGGATGGGTTTGTCGGTTCTCCAACAGTGGGGGTAGGAGTGGGTATATTTCTCTACCTTAAAAGCTTTGTTTTCTGTCTTAAGAAGGATTGCCATTTCCACATCCCAAGATTTCTCGGGGGCATGTCCCTCATCATAGTATTCGTTTTTTACATATTTCCCCGCAAAAATTTCGGGTACATTTTCTCCTTTTACAAATTTGCCCTGAAGATCTACCAATGGCATGAGGTTGTCATCTTTGTCTCTGATGCGCATAGGAGGGACGCCATTTTCTTTTGCTACTCGTGCGTCATCTGCCCCAAAGGTGGGGGCCGAATGAACAATTCCTGTTCCCTCTTCTGTAGTGACAAAATCTCCCGCAATAACCCTAAATGCCTTGTCCGGATTTTCTGCCGGAAAAAACCAAGGGATTAGTTGTTCATAAACTGTGTTTAAAATTTCTTTTCCCTTAAATTCTTTTATTATCTGGTAGGGAATTATTTTGGTCTCCGGCCGATAATCGGACAGATCCTTTTCCGTGCCTTCCGTATACTTTGTACCCAAAAGCTTTTTTAGCAGAGATTTTGCAAAAATTATACTTATCGTCTTGTGAGTATATTGGTTATAGGTTTTTACCAAGACGTAGTCTATTTCCTTTCCTACGACAAGCGCT
Organism: Bergeyella sp.; assembly: GCA_030263285.1. Lineage (GTDB taxonomy): Bacteria > Bacteroidota > Bacteroidia > Flavobacteriales > Weeksellaceae > SZYB01. The sequence continues at coordinate 19,682 of SZYB01000002.1, read as the reverse complement.
GTATTTGAGGGAAGTGTCCATGGCGTAGTGGTCCAGGCTAAGAAATATACCTCGTCTTTATAGTCTTTTAGCAGGGGGGAGGTTTCTTTTTTTGCCCGGAATTGCGCGACAATCGTAATGTCTGTTACGTCCTTATAAGTTCCCGGCTGGTTGAGTTCATGAGAAGAGAGCCCCGTACCCGCCTTGGGAGAGTAGGGTTGTACAGTGTAGCCTTTGTAGAGAAGATTTTTTTGGTAAATCTCTTTTAACAACCACCATACCGTTTCCATGTATTTGGGTTTATAGGTAAGGTAGGGATGCTCCGTATCTACCCAGTAGCCTATTTTTTCTGTGAGGTCATTCCAGACATCGGTATATCTCATTACGGCATTTTTGCACGCGGCATTATAGTCCTTTACAGAAATTTTGTGTCCGATATCTTCTTTTGTGATGCCCAGTTCTTTCTCTATTCCCAACTCTACGGGAAGTCCATGGGTATCCCAACCGGCTTTTCGGAAGACCTGTTTCCCATTTTGGGTCTGAAATCGGCAAAATATGTCTTTCAAGGTTCGAGACATTACGTGATGGATGCCTGGTAGTCCGTTGGCGGAGGGGGGGCCTTCATAAAAAACAAATTTGGCAGCTCCGGATCTGTTATCTACAGATTTTCTGAAAGTGTTATTTTTTTTCCAAAAATCTGCAATATCCCGGGATATTTTTATTAGGTCCAGTTTTTTATATTCATTGAATTTTTTCATCGTGTAGGTTAAATTCTGTCGGATGAATCCGGGTCAGCGAATATAAGTAAAAATATCTTAATATTCCTTTGTTTAAGGATGTTTATCGCCAAATCAAAAGTCTGTTTGACAAGGCTTTTGCGAAAGACTCTATCCTTTTTTTGTTCCCCGAAAAAAGACTGAACTTTTGTGAGAGAATAGTGTTTTAGATAAAAAACCTCTAATTTTGGAAAAATTTTTTAGTATGCCCAAAAATTTAGTTATCGTAGAGTCACCCGCAAAAGCAAAAACGATCCAAAGGTACCTGGGAAAAGATTATGAGGTAAAATCCAGTTTTGGGCATATAAGGGATTTACCAAAAAAAGGGATGGGTGTTGATCTCAGTACTTTTACTCCACAGTATGAAGTTTCTGCAGATAAGAAAAAAATAGTAACCGAGCTAAAGGCAGCCGTAAAAAAAGCGGATAAAGTATGGCTTGCCTCCGATGAAGATCGAGAGGGGGAGGCTATTGCTTGGCACTTGGCGCAAGAACTTAAATTAAAAAAAGAAAATACAAAGAGAATCGTTTTCCATGAGATTACCAAAAGTGCTATTCTCAGTGCGCTGGAGCACCCTAGGGATATAAATGAAAATTTAGTGAACGCTCAACAGGCCCGTAGGGTTCTGGATAGGATTGTAGGTTTTGAAATATCTCCCGTGCTTTGGAAAAAGGTGAAGGCCGGACTTTCTGCCGGGAGAGTACAATCCGTAGCCGTAAGACTCATCGTGGAGCGAGAACAAGAGATCCGAGCGTTTCGTCCTAATGTGGCTTTTAAGGTAGAGGGTGTGTTTCTTACCCGTCACTCTCAGGAGATTTATGCAAAGCTTAAGAAAGATTTTTCTACCGAAGAGGAGGCAGAAAAATTTCTTTCTTCGGCTAAAGATATTGCGTTTCTGGTGCTTGACGTAGAAAAGAAACCGGGGTTTCGTTCTGCTTCTGCTCCCTTTACTACTTCTACGCTCCAGCAGGAAGCCTCCGGTAAACTAGGCTATAGTGTTACGCATACCATGAGAATTGCCCAACGTCTCTATGAAGAAGGATACATTACTTATATGAGAACAGATTCCGTAAATCTTTCTCAGGATGCCATAGAGGCGGCGAAGAAATTCATCGTGGATACGTATGGAGAAAACTATTCTAAACCCAGAAATTATACCACCAAGTCTGCTTCTGCACAAGAGGCTCACGAGGCCATACGCCCTACAAATTTTTCTGTATCCTTTGTTCCAGATGCTGCGATGGATAAGCTTTATCAGCTTATTCTCAAACGTACGTTGGCTTCCCAGATGGAAAATGCAAAAATTGAAAAAACGGTCGTGGAGATAGGCAGTCCTCATTTGGCTCATAGTTTTCAGGCACAGGGGGAAGTTATAGTTTTTAATGGATTTCTGAAAGTGTACGGGGTAACCCAAGGCGGGGGTGAGGTAAAAGATGAGAAATCGCTTCCAAAAGTAAAACAGGGAGAGGAATTAAAGTACAAAAATATTATCGCTACCGAGAAATACACTAAACCGAGCAGCCGATATACGGAGGCCGGACTCGTAAAAAAGTTGGAAGAATTAGGTATAGGAAGGCCTTCCACTTATGCTCCTACCATACAGACCATACAAAACAGAGCGTATGTAGACAAACGAGAGATAGTTCCCCTGGAGAGAGAAATAGTAGAGTTGAGATTAGAAAATTCCCAGATACACAAAGGCATTATTGTGGAAAAATACGGTGGAGACAAAAATAAATTTGTACCTACCGACATAGGGGAGATAGTGAATGATTTTTTGACTCGAAATTTTCAGGAAGTTCTAGACTACGGGTTTACGGCCAAAGTAGAACAGGAATTTGATGATATTGCATTGGGTACCGAGAAGTGGAAAGGAGTTCTGAAAAATTTCTACACGGAATTTCATCCAAAAATAGAAGAGGTAGAAGAGCATGCCTCTCGGGCAACGGGCGAAAGATTTTTGGGTAAAGACCCCAAGACAGGCAAGCAAGTCTACGCGAGAATAGGGAGATATGGCCCCATGATACAGATAGGTTCTCAAGATGATGAGGAAAAGCCTCGTTATGCTTCACTTCTTCCCGGTCAGAATGTAAGTACGATCAACTTGGAGGAAGCCCTGGCTCTTTTCAAAATTCCTTTTTCGCTTTCGGATTATAAAGGAAAGAGTATTTCCGTGGGTGTGGGCAGATTTGGTCCTTATGTGAAATATGGAGATGTTTTTATTCCTTTACCCAAAGGTGAGGATCCTTTTTCTGTAGATCAGGGGAGAGCAGAGAATATTATAGAAGAAAAGCTTGAGAGTGACATTCCCATAGCAGTTTATAAAGGTGAGCCTGTGACTAAAGGGACAGGGAGGTTTGGTCCTTTTATAAAGTACAGGAACCTCTACATCAGTGTGTCAAAAAAATATGATTTTGAGAATCTGACCCCAAATGATATTGAAGGGTTGATAGAAGCCAAACTGGAAAAAGAAGCTCATCGGTATATCATGCAGTGGGAAAAAGAAAAAATCTCTATAGAAAATGGAAGGTGGGGGCCTTTTGTGAGGTATGGTAAGAAGATGTACAAAATCCCTAAAACTGCATTGGGGGAAAAATATGATGCGGAGGCTCTGAAAAACGTCTCTGTAGACGAGGTGAAGCAGTGGATTTCTGAGCAGGATCCTACAATTTTTAAAAAGAGAAAGAAAAAAACGGTTGCAACTAAAACTTCTCCTAAGAAAAAATGATGAACCTGAAGGATCTTGTGATACCTTACGGAGTGGTTGCCTCAAAAAAGTGGCAGCTGGGAAGTATCGTTTGTTCTTCGGAGATTCCAGAAAATGGGGTTGTTATGCTCTTTGTTTCGGAATACAGAGGTGCAAATTTTGCTGGAAACAATTTCGGTTTTGAGCGGGTAAGACAACAGTTATATCAATTTTCAAAGCTGGATTTTGAGGGAGATATATGTGATCTTGGGCTGCTTGTTTCCGGAAAAACGCTCAACGATACCCATGTCATTTTACAGGAAATACTCTCTTTCTGTTTTTATAAAAATACTCTCCCCATAATTGTGGGGGGAAGTCAGGATCTCGCCTATTCTTTGTTTCGTGCTCTTAATTTTCATCAGAAAAATATACGGTATACTCATATTTCTAATGTTCTTTCTTTGTCTCATTCGGGTTCTGAAATTACCGAAGATAATTTTTTGCACAAAATTTTTAGTGCCAAAAATTTTTCCTTAAAAGATTTTTGTTTTTTGGGCTATCAGAATTTTTTAAATGAGAAAGATTCTGTAAATCTCATAGAAGAAATGGGATTTGAGATGATACGTCTCACCGAAATGATGCATCGCGTCGACCGAGTGGAGCCTTTCCTGAGAAAAACAGATCTTGTTACCCTAAATTGTGATGCTGTAGAGTCTTTTTCTGATGCTTTTTCTATCCATCCGCAGGTTAATGGATTGAACAGAAGAGAAATATGTGCTTATATGAAGGAAGTGGGACTGGGTGAAGAGCTCAAATGTTTTGGTTTGTTTAACTTTAATCCGGCTTCTTCATCTCTTCTCAATCACCAGTTGTTGGCTCAGATGTTATGGCACTTACTAGAAGGGATAAGCATACAAAAAACTCATCCTAAAGAGCGAGACTATGAGACTTACCTTGTGCCGGTGGATAAAAATCATCTTGCTTTTAGGCGGGATACCTTCAGAAATCTGTGGTATTTCGGGGATCAGGAGGACATTTCCAGCTGTATTCCTTGCAGTAGAGAAGATTTTGATCTTGCAAAAAAGGGCATACTCAGCAGGCGACTTTTAAGAAAAATTTCCTAATTCTATGGTAAAAGTCACTGTTATAGTAGCGGTATATAATGTGGAGAAGTACCTGCACAGATGCTTGGATTCTCTTGTGAATCAAACGCTGGAAGATATAGAGATCCTGGTGATAAACGATGGTAGCACAGATGGATCTTTACAAATCATAGAATTCTATCAGGAGAGGTTTCCGGCTATAGTGTTCGGCTTTTCGAAAAACAACGGAGGTTTGAGTGATGCTCGGAATTTTGGTTTGGAGCTGGCAAAAGGAGATTATATAGGATTTGTGGACGGAGATGATTATGTGGAAAAAACCATGTTTGAGACATTGTATTTTCTCTCCCAAAACCACCAATCTGACCTGGTGATCTGTAATCTGAGGAAAGTGGATGGAGACGGAAATCTCCTAAAATTACTTCCTCAAATCCCTCATTTGCCAGAAAAAATTTTACTGGAAAAAGAGCTTTCAGTCTTCTCCGATCTTAGCTACTTTGCCTGTAATAAATTGTTCAGAAATACATTGTTTGAGAAAAACAGATTTAGGAAGGGAATGCACTTCGAGGATATACAGCTTATCCCCATACTTTTGCTCAAATGTAACGTTATTTCACATACACAGGAATACTTGTACAATTACGTAGAGCGTGAAAGTTCTATCTCAAGAATCCATTCCGAAAAAGGTTTGGATATTTTGCGTGCAGTAGAGGAAGTTGAAATGGTTTATAAAAAGTCAAAATTTCGTTCCCGGGAAAAGGAATTAAGAGGGTTTTTAATTCTTGAAGGGTTTTATACGTTTCTCGCTTACTTGGCTTTTGTAAAAGATCAGGAAATCTACTTTCTTATGAGAAAATCTTTGCATACCTTTTTAAGGAAACGTGGGATTTCTTTATTTGAAATTTTATTATATAAAAGGTTTGGTGAAAATTATTTATTTTCCATGCCCGTGAAAAAGCAATTTTTTTATTTGGCTTACTTTTTGCGTATTGATAGATGGCTTAGATATTTTTATTGATTATACTTGCTCTCTTTCTGTGTTGGCGGGGGTTTTTGTCTAAAAATAAAAGTATACTCACAGTTTTTTGATAACGTTTTGTAGGAATTATTAGCTGATTTATGGTAATTCTCCATTGGTCTTTTATTATTATTTTCGTTTTTCTTGCATATGTGAGTTATCATGAGATTTTCATTTTAAAAAGAAAGAATCCCGTATTTAGCTGCATTGCTTGGCTTCTTTTAGTTGTGGTGATTGGCTTGAGGCTAGATGTTGGGGCGGATTATCCGGTATATAGAAAACTTTTTGTTGGTTTTTCTATGTATACCGGATACCAGGATGTGTTTGATAAAGCCCTTTTCAGAAAATCAAGAGAAGAAATAGAATGGATTTTTGTCTTGATTAATAAAATTATTTTTGATCTGGGACTTCCTTTCTATTTTGTCACTCTCGTTGCCGCTCTTATTTCTGTTTCCTTGAAGCTGATAACTCTATATCAGAATATAGCCTATCCCATGTTGGGAGTTTTTTTTTATTTCATGCCCATAATGTTTTTTGAAGATTCTGGGCAAATGAGGCAGGGACTTGGGATTGCAATGTGTGTGTTTTCTTTTAGGTTTATAAAGAGCAGAAACCTCTTTATGTATCTCCTCTTTATGTATCTCGCCTTAGGAATGCACAAAACCGCTATTGTATTTTTGCCTGCGTACTGGCTTGTAAAAATTCCCCTAAACGGTAACAGAATTTTTTGGTTAATTCTTTTTTCTATCCTCATTTCTCCCTTAGAGCCATATAAATTTTTTGGAGGTCTTTTTGAGTTTCTCAGTCCAGAAGAAGTTTCCTCCGCCTATACGGGGTATGTGAATGATAAGTATTACGGTACAGAGCTGGAGACGGGACTTGGTGATATTGTAAAAATCATTTACATTATCATTCTCATGCGTTTTGATGATCAGGCCTGCAAAAAGGTGGAGTGGTACGAGTATATGCGGAATATAGCGGTATTCGGACTTTGCTTTTTTTATGTGATGAGAACCAACAGCATTTTTGCCGTTCGGTTGCCCGGAGTTTATATGTTTTTTCTAACGATGTTCTGTTTGCCTAGCATTGTATATGCAGTGGAGATAAGAATGAAACAAATTTTATATTACGGTTTTTTTGCCTATTTCTCTGCGATGTTTTTCTATTTTGGAAAGGGGAATGGAGACCGTGGAAGTTTTACCATGAATAAATATGAGAACGTGCTATTTTAAAGGTTGAGTTATATGACCAGATTGGAAGCATTTTTTGATTTTGGTATTTCTGCCTTTTATGTGAAAATAATCCTGAGTTTTATTTTCACTTTTCTTATATGCTTTTATTCTACTCCCAGTATTATCAGAATTTCTAAACTGAAAAACTTGATGGACCTTCCCGGAGAACGCAGTGTCCATCAAAACAAAATACCCAATCTGGGGGGGGTGACTATTTTTTATGCAATAGGTATTTGTGCTTCTATTTTTGCTTATGAGCTTTTTGATATCTATAAATTTTTGTTCTCTTCTCTGCTTATCCTGCTCTATGTGGGGGTGATGGATGACATAATAGTGATAAAAGTCAGAAAAAAATTTTTGGCGCAGGTGTTGGTCTCTTTTTTGACTGTTATTGGCTCGGATGTCAGGATAAAAAGTATGTTTGGTTTGTTCGGTATTTACGAACTGAATTACTACGTAAGTGTTGCCTTTACTATTTTTTCGTTTGTCGGGTTGATCAATGCCTTTAATCTTATAGACGGCATCGATGGCCTCGCGGGGAGTTATGCAATCCTCTCCAGCTTTTTTTTTGGAATCAGTTTTCTCAGATTGGGATCCTACTATTATCCTTTGGTTATTTTATCGGTGATTATTGTGGCCTCTGTGTTGGCTTTTTTACACTATAATCTCTCGAATTACAGATCCATAAAGATTTTTATGGGAGATACAGGATCTATGATTTTGGGATTTTTGCTTGCTTTTATGGCATTTTGTTTTATTGATATTTTTATAAACAAAAAAGACGTCGAAACCCCCAAGTACCATCTTATGTCCGCTCCTATTATCTCTATGGCTATTCTTATTTTGCCCATTATAGATACTCTCAATGTTATTATTGTAAGGTTACGTCAAAAAAGATTGCCCTTTGAGGCCGACAGGAGTCATATTCATCATAAATTATTGACTTTGGGACTCTCTCATAGAATGTCAACTTTCTATATTCTGGTTTATTATGTTTTTGTTGTTTTAGTTGCTTATTTCTTAAGACATCTGGAAAATACGACTCTCTTGGTGGTGATTTTATCTTTGGGCTTTTTTGGAGCCTATTTGCCCGACATAATAAAGAAAATGAGAAAAAATTAGTTTTAAAGAAAAAAAAGAAAATGGTAAGATTTATCTGTTTGTTTTTTGTGTCAATTTCTATTTTGTCCTGTTTATCCACTAAAGATGTCAGATATTTTCAGGATATATCCCCGGACGACAAGAATTTGGTCTCCTATAATATGGAAGATTATAAGGTGACTAAAAATGACATGTTCAATCTCAATATTATAACTACTTCTAAAGGGGATGCGGCACAGTTTTATTCAAGGTATAATGCGCCCGGAGATCAAATATCGGCAGGAAGCAGAATGGCAACCGGAGGTAGGATATCCAGAGGAAATACAGTACAAGGTGCTGAAAGTTCTAGCTTTTATTTTGACGGAATTAAGGTAAATGAAAATGGGGATATTTACATTATCGGTGTGGGATATATAAAGGCGGAGGGAAGAACGGTTGCAGCTATAAGTGCAGAAATTCAGAACAGAGTTGACGAGAACTTTTTAAAGGGTAAATCTGAGGTAAGGCTTAATATAGACGGGATTCACTACTATCTTTTAGGGGATATAGAGACGGTGGGGGTTACCGGAGAAAAGATTTCTTATACGCAGTCTCTCAATATTATGGAAGCCATAGCAAAAAATGGAGGACTTAACAGAACGGTAGACAGAAGTAAAGTCATGCTGCAGAGAAGGTATCCCGAAGGAGTAAAGACGGTATATCTGAACCTCACTAAAAAAGATCTGATGAACTCCAAGTACTACTGGATTCAGAATGGAGATATTATATATCTGAATACCAGACCGAAGAGTTTTTATGGATTTGGACAGGATCCTAGAAGCAGTCTTATTGCTGTTTCCTCCACAATCACGACTCTGGTTACTTTATTATTGCTATTTAGAAGAAGATAAGATGATTCCCGCCTCTCGAAAAAAAAAGGAAGAAAACTCCAAAAAGGAAGATATAGGATATTTTGTATTGTTTGATCCAGAATTCTTCTTAAAAAAGCTTATTAAAAACTGGTATTGGTTTGTCACGATGTTTTCCTTGGGGTACGTGATTTCTATATGCTATAGTAAATATTATGCACAGCGTATTTATGCCAGTAGTTTATCTCTGAGTATTTCCAGCAATGCTGCGAGTTATTTTACTCCTAATCAATCTATTAATTTTATTTACGGACAGAGTTCTAGTAAGGATGGGGTATTTTTAAAAAAAATGATACTGTCCCGTTCGCATAATGAGTATTTGGTAAAAAATTTGGGACTTTATGTCAATTATTCTACCAGAAGTCTTATCAGAAAAACTTACTTGGATAAGCATGACTCTCCTGTGTTTTTGGAGGTAGATGAAAGCCATCTTCAACAGGTGGATACGCCAATAGAATTAGTTTTTAAGGGAGGAGACAAATATGAAGTTATTTTTCCTCAAAACTCATCAAATACCAGGTTGTATAACTATAAAACAGAAGGGTTTGAAATAATTTCTCCTTACCGCATGCCGGAAAACAGAATTGTACGGATAGGAGAATGGTTTACTTCTCCCAATTATAGGTTTAGGCTTTTGAATAATACCTCAAACCCCAGGGGGAAACAAGATAAGATTTTTGTAGAGCTTTCCACGATAAATCAGTCAGTAAATTCCATCGTTTCTAGTGTAAAGGTGACTTCGGACGATGAGTTGCCGAGTATCATATATATATCGAAAAGTGGTTTTAACCTTGATGAAACTGTACAATTCCTTAATACTACGGTTGAGGCTCTTATAAAGAAACGGCTGGAAGACGAGAATATAGTGGATAGAAATACGGTAAAGTATATTACAGCAAATCTGGAGATTGTAAAACAAAAACTTGATTCTGTCGGGCAGAAAAAAGATAAAATAGCCCAGATGTTTCCTTTTTCTGAAGGATTATCTCCTCTTATTAATGAAATTGGGGATTTAGAAAAGAGAAAAGTGCTTTTGACAGAAAATATGAAAGCGCTTTCCAGTATCCGGAGCTCTGTTATTTCTTCCCGTTTGGATCAAATCGTCAATCTGAAAGTTGCAGGTATAGAGGATGCCGCTTTTGGCGCCCGTATATCCGAACTCAAAACTCTTTTGATAAAGAAAAGAGAATTTTTAAACATCTATACTTCTGCCTCAGAACCAATAAAAGAAGTAAACCGGCTCATAGGAGATATGAGAGAAGAGATAGATGGGAGTTTAAATTTTTATTTAAAAATATACCAGAAAGAACTTTCTAACATCAATGATCAGCTGGCTAAAGCCGAATTTTCTCTGGAAAGTCTTCCTAAAAATAGAAGAGAGCTTCTGGAGATAGAAAGAGGGTATAGTATCATAGAGTCTACTTATAACCTTTTGCTTTCTAAAAAGGCCGAAACAGAAATGAGAATTGCTACCAGCAAGTCCGATTTGGTAGTTATAGATAAGGCGAAGAATTTGGGTCAGCCTCCCATAGCTCCCGATATTCTGAAAAACCAGTTGATCATTATAGGGGGGCTTATGATGATCCCTGCTTTATTTATTTTTGTCCTTACTTTTTTGGATACCAAAGTAAGAAATGTAAAAGAGCTGGTGGAGGTGACAAAGATTCCTCTCTTGGGGGTTATCGGTAAAAGCAATCATCGTAATAATTTAGTTGTCTTGGAGCAACCTAAATCCTCTATTTCTGAGGCGTTTAGAGGAATTCGAGCCAATTTGAGATTTTTATATAATGAGGGGGAGGGCAGGAGTAAAGTGATTCTGGTAAATTCTTCGGTGGGAGGAGAGGGAAAAACCTTTACTTCCATCAACATCGCTTCTGTTTTGGGTTTGAGTGGTAAGAAGACCATTCTTGTAGGGATGGATCTGAGAAAACCCAAAATTTTTGGAGATTTTAAGGTAGACAACAAATATGGAGTGTCTACTTATCTTACCGGTGAGGTGGGGCTGGAAGAAATTATCAATAAGACCAAAATACCTACGTTGAATGTTATCACCTCTGGTCCTATCCCACCCAATCCTTCAGAGCTTCTCATGTCTCAGAAAAATGTGGATCTTATAAATAAACTTCGGGAGTTGTATGATTTTATTATTCTGGATTCCCCGCCTGTAGGACTTGTGGCAGATTCTTTTGAACTTATGAAGTATACCGATGCCAACATATATGTAGTTCGACATGAGTATACAGAGAAGTATATGCTGAAGATGGTTTCAGAAAAGTACTTCAACGGCGAGGTTAAGAATTTGGGATTAGTGTACAATGATTATCAATCCAATAAAGGCTATGGTTATGGCTACGGCTACGGCTACGGTTATGGCTATTTTGAGGAAGATAAAAACTATAAAGAACCTTTATTGATTAGGGTAAGAAACAGGCTGAAGAAATTATACGATAAGGTATGAGTTTTTTCTAATGGATTTTTTAACAGTTTATCTCTCTATCGGTTAAGACAAAAATGTTTTATATTTGCACAAATTTGGATCCATTGAGATTTATAGGAGAGGTATTCGGAAAGATTGTCCGGACACTTGTGGTTTTTGTTGTTTTCCCGGTATGTTTGTTTGCTCAGAGACATGAGTTGGGGGTACGTGTGGGGGGAAGTAGTCTTGTTGGGGACATAGGTAACAGTAATTTCATTTTTCAACGGTACAGTATAAAAAAACTCTATCGTCTGGAGATTCCCGTATATGCGGGGATTTTGTACCGATTTAATTTTAATCCTTATCAAACATTGAGGTTCGATTTTGGGATAAATAATGTGTTGTTTGAGGATAATTTTGCGAAGGAGGATTATAGACGCAATAGGAGACTGTGGGGATCAAATTTTATCTATGAGGGGAGCTTGATTTTTGAGTACAACTTTTTTCCGGTAAACAACGAACAGAAGTCTATGCTTAGTCCTTATATTTTTGGTGGGATAAGTGGACTCTCTGTTCAGTCCAATAGTCTTTTTTTTAATAATGATTTTTATAGGGATGCGGACAACTTACCTGTTGCCCCTACTGCAGATAATCCAGAAAACTTTCTCACTACGGCAGTGTACAAAAAGACCAGAAACTTTACCATGGCAATTCCTTTCGGTATTGGCTTGAAGTACAAGTTTAATCAGAATTGGGCACTTTCCGGAGAGTTTATGTTTCGTCCCACTTTCTCCAATGCGGTAGATTATAGTGTAGTGGACGAAAAGAATGTGAGGCATACCTACAGTAAAGATATTTTGCAACCCGGTAATGATCGTTCTTTTCTTAATCAAGAACCTTACAAAAATATCGCACAGAAAAGAGCAAAAGAATACCTGGAGAAAAGAAAAATAGGGAATGTTAACTCCAAGGATTGGGTTAACAGTTTTACTCTTATCCTTACGTATTCCTTTGGCAGGCCTCCTTGTTATTGTGATTAGCTACTAGATGCGATGGATTTTTATAAAAATAAGATAGATAGGGAAAAGCTCCCTCGCCACGTGGCGATTATTATGGATGGCAATGGGCGCTGGGCAAAAAGCAAAGGGAAGGAACGTACTTACGGACACAGAAATGCTATCCGGGCGGTACGTAACGCCATTAGTGCCTCCAATGAAATAGGAGTGGAGTTTCTCACGCTGTATACTTTTTCTTCTGAGAACTGGAAGAGACCTACAGGTGAAGTGGAGACTCTGATGAGGCTCTTATCTGAAACTCTCATCAGTGAAGCAGAGGAGATATTCCGGAAAAAGCTCAGAATTCATGCAATAGGCGAAATAGAAAAGTTGCCCCATTTTGTTAGGGATCAACTTATCCATATGATGGATTTGACAGAACATCACAAAAACGGTAATCTCATATTGGCGCTGAATTATGGCTCTCACAAAGAGATTTTGGAAGCAACTAGGCAGATTTCGCACAAGGTAAAAACCGGAGAATTAAAAATTGAAGAGATTGACGAAAAAGTTTTTGAAGATCATCTTTATACAAAAAAAATTCCTCCTGTGGATTTACTTATTCGCACCAGCGGAGAGGTAAGGATTAGTAATTTTTTACTTTGGCAGTTGGCGTATTCTGAACTCCAGTTTTTGAATGTTCTGTGGCCAGATTTTACAAAAGAAGATTTTTTCAAGTGTATTGTCAATTACCAAGGCAAAGAGCGGCGTTTTGGTAAAACAAGCGAGCAGCTCAAATGAATTCGTATAAACAGTGGAAGATAAAGGCTAATATAGACAGGGATTACATAAGGTATAGAATGAGATTTAATTTTTTTGGTGTCGTAGTTTTTTTCTTTTTTTCTCAGTTTTCTGCACAAGTGTCGTCCGGACCGGTCAAAGACTCGTTGATTACGGGGAATGATAACAGGGGGTATATCCTTAAAGATGTTTTGGTAAAGGGCGTTAAAAAATATGGTTCTGATCAGATTCTCAGGTTTACAGGGCTTGAGAGAAACGAGTTCATAGAGGTTCCGGGGCAGAGAATTAGCGATGCGATAAAAAAACTTTGGGAATCAGAAAATTTTTCTGAGGTGGAGGTATATGTAGAAAGTTTGGAAGGGAATCAAATCGTTTTAAGTTTTAATTTGCACGACCTAAAGGAATTAGGAGAGGTAAAAATTATTGGGAAAGGAATGCGTAAGTCGAAGCGAGAAAAAATACTAAAAGATTTTGGTTTAAAGCCGGGCAAAAAAATAACCAATAATTTACTTGCCACTCTACAAAACAAAATTCCGCAGGAGTACATCAAGAAAGGTTTTTCTGATGCCAGTGTCATTATTAGAAGTTCGGAAGGAAAATCCGGTACAGACCAGGTAGACTGGACCATTGAGGTGGATAAAGGCAAAAGAATTAAAATTGCTTCTATTGAGTTTTTGGGAAATGATCATGTTTCTTCAAAGAGACTCAGAAATAGGGCATTTAAAAACACAAAAGTAAAGGGAATAAGACTCGGCGGTCTTTTGAAACCTTCAAGATTCATAAAAGATAAATATGAGGAGGACAAAAAAAATCTTATTTCTTACTATCAGTCTCTGGGTTTTCGGGATGCAGTGATCGTGTCGGATTCCGTATGGAGAAATCACAAGAACAATTATGAGATAACATTAGAATTAAAAGAGGGTAAAAAATACTATATAGGGGATATACAGTTTTTAGGAAACTCCAGTTTTTCCACTGAGGTTTTAGCAAAAATTTTAGGATACAAGAAAGGAGATGTTTATGATGCAGTAGGGTTTCATAAAAAAGTAGGGGAAGAAGGCGGAAAGGAGGATGATTCCGACATCAAGTCTCTTTATCTGAATAACGGATATCTTTTCTCTCAGGTGTCTTCTGTAGAAAAATCTGTCTCTGGAGATTCTATCAATCTAGAAGTGAGAATCAGTGAGGGAGAAAAGGCCACATGGAACAGAGTCACATGGTCGGGAAATACCACCACGCACGATCATGTTATTCTTAGGTCTTTGTATACAAAACCGGGGGATTTATTTTCAAAATCAGACATAAAGAAGACTTATTTCACCCTTGCGGGGATGCAGTTTTTTGATCCTCAGCAAGTGGGGCAAAACATCACACCGAACCCGCAAGACAACACGGTGAATATACACTGGAGTTTGGTGGAGAAAGGTTCTTCTCAAGTACAGCTTCAAGCAGGTTATGGCGGAAATTCCTTTATTGGCACTTTGGGACTCACGTTCAATAATTTTTCTCTCAGAAATTTTTTGAGGTTTAAGGACTTTAAGCCTGTTCCGCAGGGAGATGGACAAACCTTTTCTATTACCGCGCAGGCAGGGCGGTATTTTCAGAATTATGCAATATCCTTTGTGGAGCCTTGGTTTTTCAAGAAAAGACCATCTGCACTTTCTGCGGGCACCAATTATTCCATGGTGAGGTATGACAACAGAGACGGAAGCACGGGGAGATTGAATATTTTTTCTGCCAATTTGGGTCTTACCAGGCGACTTACTTGGCCTGATGACTGGTTTTCCCTCTACACCGGGGTACAGATGCAGAGATATGATTTCAATAACTACGCTCTTCCATTTGGGGGCAATACGGAAACGAATGGTGTCGTGAATAATTTTTCTTTTACTCTAGGACTTAGTAGGAGTTCTGCAGGTTTTGATCCTATATTTCCTACACAAGGGTCAAATGTAGATCTGTCTTTAAAGTTTACTTTGCCTTATTCTTTGTTCAATGGCAGAGATTACTCCACGATGAGTGCCACAGAAAAATACAAATGGATGGAGTATTACAAGCTCAAATTTAAAGCAGAAACGTACAATTCGGTAATTGGCAAACTTGTTTTAAGGGCTCTTGCGGAGGCGGGTTTTATGGATGGTTACAACAAAGCGATAGGAGCGCCTCCTTTTGAAAGGTTTTATATGGGAGGGGTTGGACTTTTTAATGGGAGGTTTGATGGGAGAGAACTTATCCCTCTCAGAGGGTATGAAAATGCTTCTACAGAAGGATATACACAGAATAGTCGAGATGATATTACCCCTTATGGGGGAGGGACTATATACAGCAGATATGCTCTGGAACTCCGATATCCTATTTCTATGAATCAGACAGCAAAAATTTTTGCATTAACCTTTCTGGAGGCGGGTAATGTGTGGAATAGTTGGGGAAACTTCAATCCTTTTCAGCTAAAAAGATCTGCGGGAATAGGCATTAGAGTGTATATGGGGGCCTTTGGACTTATCGGATTCGATTTTGCCTATGGTTTTGATAGTCCTCTTGGTTCTTCTCAGCCTTCAGGATGGAAGTCTCATTTCTTGATGAATCAGCAGCTCTAATTTTTGTGGGTTATGAAAAATATTCGAATTCTTTTTTTCTTTTTTGTTTCCTCATCATTGTTTTTTTCTCAGAAGATAGGGGTGGTGGACACCAATTATATTTTGGAAAAACTTCCGCAGTATAGAGAAGCAGAAAAAAGACTGGCGGCACAAATAGGTGCTTGGGAAAAAAAGATACAGGAAATGCAGGAAGCCTATGAATCCAAAAAATCCGCTTTTGAGGCGGAGAAGGTATTACTGGTAGGCAATCAGATAAGAGAAAGGGAGGCCGTGCTTGACGAAATGAGTGCAGAGATAAGGAAATTTATTAACGAAAAATTTGGGAGTTCTGGGGAAGTAATGAAATTGCGTTCTGGACTTACCAAGCCGTTTCAGGATCGGATATGGAACGCAGTAAAGACCATGGTACAAAAAAATGGTTTGGGTATAGTTCTTGATAAAAGCAATAACGTTAGTGTTTTATTTTTGGATCGCAAGTATGATTATACAGATAAAGTGCTGGATATTCTCACAAAAGTGCAAAAAGATTAGGTAATTTTTGTAGATTGCGGAAGGTTTGCCCTTGAGTCTTGTAGGCAAATAGAGAAATAAATTAACTTTTTAAATATATTATGAAAAATTTAAGTGTATTATTAGGGGCGGTGTTGGTGTTTGCGTTTTCTTCAATGAATAAGGCTCAGAAAGTGGCGACACTGGATGTGAACACTATTCTGAATATGATGCCGGAGAAGAAAAAGATTGACGAAAAATTGGAGGCCTTTTCCAAGTTAAAGGGCGCAGAAATTGAGAAAAAAAAGAAAGAAGCTGAGGCTCTTATGCAGAAATATCAGAAGGAGGCAGCCACCCAAACTCAACAGGTAAATGAGCAGAGGTCAAATGAACTACAGAAATTATCTGAGCAGATTCAGCAGTTTATTTCTGCTGCTCAGAAGGATGTTGCCGAAAAAACGCAGGTGGAATACGCTCCGATCGAAAAAAAATTTAATGATGCAGTAACTAGAGCTGCAAAAGCAAACGGATGGGATTATATTTTAGATGCAAGCTCGCCCGTACTTATCTATAAAAACGGTCCTGATGCCACGGCAGCAGTAAAAAAAGAACTTGGTCTCTAGGCTGAAATTAAGTATCCAGATAAAAAAGCCTTCCCTGTAAGGGAGGTTTTTTACTTTTGCTCCTATGGAAAAAGAAATTTCTTCTGTAATGAAGGTCCGGTTTGGTGACTGTGATCCTGTGGGACATTTAAATAACGTGAAGTATCTAGAATATATGCTCAATGCTAGAGAAGATCACGTGGAGTCTTATTATGGGTTTACGTATGAAGAGTTCATGAAAAAAACAGGGCGTACATGGATTGCGGTAGAAAATAACATTGCCTATCTAAAAGAGGTGCTGGTGAACCAGAAAGTGAAGATAACCAGTAAAACTATAGAGATTACGGATAGACTTGCAAAAGTAGAAATCCAGATGAAAAATTTGGAGGGGAACATTGTGTATGCTATCCTTTGGGTTACGGTTATTTGCTTTGATGTTATTACCCGTAAAAGTGCTGTTCATCCGCAAGAGGTGAGAATTTTGTTCGAAAGATCGAAAGTGGAAATTTCGGAGAAAAGTTTTTCCGATCGCGTTCTTTATTTCCGAAAGCAGAATAAATCATGATAAAGAAAGAAAGAGTTTTGGTTTTGGGTGCTGGTGGTCAACTGGGACAATGCCTTAAAAAGGCTTCGGAAAGATACAAGGAGTATTTTTCTTTCGATTTTTTGTCTTCTAAGGAATTGGATATTACTAATTTTTCTGCTGTGGAAGAGTATTTTTCTTCTTGTCGGGTTCATTTTTGTATCAATGCTTCTGCCTATACGGCGGTAGATTTGGCAGAAGAAAATGAAGAGAAGGCCTATGCTGTCAATGCTTATGGGGTAAAAAATCTTGCAACAGAGTGCAGGAAGCAACGTGCCGCTCTCTTTCAGATTTCTACGGATTATGTTTTCGACGGAGATACTTCCATCCCCTATGGTGAGGATGATTTTACTGCTCCTTTGGGGGTTTATGGTCGTTCAAAGTGTGCAGGAGAAGAGTATGCTCTGGGAGGAAACCCTAAAACGATCGTGATAAGAACTTCCTGGCTTTATTCTGAATTCGGAAAGAACTTCGTAAAGACGATGCTTCGTCTTTTTGATACAAAAAAAGAACTTTCTGTGGTATCTGATCAATTTGGACAGCCCACTAATGCAAATGATCTTGCCGAAGCTATTTTTAAAATGATGGGTGCAAAAATTCATAAGTATGGGATTTTTCATTACTCCAACACTCCGGAGACCACTTGGTTTGATTTTGCCCAGAAAATTTTATACCTTAGTGGGAGGAGCGTTAGGCTTTCTCCCATAGCTACCGAAGCATATCCCACCCCTGCAAAAAGACCCAAGAGGAGTACTTTGGCACTTGATAAAATAGAGCGGGAATATGGTGTTGAGATAAAACGCTGGGAGCGTAGTTTGGAGGAATGTGTTAGGAGTTTGGGCATTAATATTAGGGAATGAGATTTTTTTTGTTGTTGCTTTTTTTTGTGGTGGTTAGTTTTTTTTCTGGGCAAGAGTTTCATCTTACTCAGTCGTTGAGGGGGAAAAGCAATGGAGATAAGAGGCTTTACAGAATTGTGGAGGACTCTTCTTCTGTTTTTTTAGGAAGCATAGAAATTTATGGTGCATTGGAAAACGAAGTGGAAGCTTTTCAAAAGTTTTACCAGAAGGCAAAATCCATTGGAGCAAATGCCTATTCCCTGGAGGCAAAAGATATTTTTGGGAGGCAGTCTTCGCAGAGTCTGAAGAAGGTATTACGGCTTTATTTTGTGCAGGGTTTTACAGAGGAGTATAACGTGTTTTATGTTTTTAATTCTGGAAAAACCCGAAAAATAGTAATTGATGGAAAAAGAGTTGAGCTCCCTGAGGATGGCTATTTACGGGCAAGAATATCTCAGAAAAATGAAAGTTATATTTCTACAGGGAAGTTTTTGGGCTCTAGTGTTCATCTTTACTACAAGGAGGGGCAGCCTGCTCAGTACTTTCAAGTTTTATCCGCGGGAATGGAAGCAGATCACAAGGGTGGGGGGGGATTATTTTTAAAACGGGGGATTTTGTGCTGTTAGAAAGGTCTTATGCAAATTTTCTGGAATTATTTTATAAAATAATTCCTCAATGACCTTCATGTTTTTATCTATTTTTTTCTGCTGCTGATCATTTTTATTATTAAAAATAATCGGACTCTTTCCTCTACCTGTTTGGTAAATTAGAAAACAATGCTTAAACTTGTGCTCCCTAAACGATAGATGTACTACGAAACTGGGAAAGCGAAGTGTTAGCATTTATTTTTATTTAGTTTTTTCTAATTTTTTTTTGTATAGTTTAAAAAAAGGTTATACATTTGCATTCGCGAATCTTGGGATGGTTGATGGCGAGGGGTTTTTGGGTGAGGGATTTTAGCGAATGGAGCGATAGAGTTCATTGACATTAAAGATACAACCAAGAAAAAGGAGACTAAGGCGTTGAAGACGATTAAGGGAGGAGAGATTTTTTTTGAGGCTTGGGGTCGGATTTAATTTTAAGATTTTACAATGGAGAGTTTGATCCTGGCTCAGGATTAACGCTAGCGGGAGGCCTAACACATGCAAGTCGAGCGGGATTATGTTATTAGCTTGCTAATGACATATGAGAGCGGCGTACGGGTGCGTAACACGTGTGCAACCTGCCTTTATCAGGGGGATAGCCTTCCGAAAGGGAGATTAATACCCCATAATATACAGATTGGCATCAATTGGTATTGAAAACTACGGTGGATAGAGATGGGCACGCGCAAGATTAGATAGTTGGTGAGGTAACGGCTCACCAAGTCGATGATCTTTAGGGGGCCTGAGAGGGTGATCCCCCACACTGGTACTGAGACACGGACCAGACTCCTACGGGAGGCAGCAGTGAGGAATATTGGACAATGGGTGAGAGCCTGATCCAGCCATCCCGCGTGAAGGATGAAGGACCTATGGTTTGTAAACTTCTTTTGTACAGGGATAAACCTATCTACGTGTA
>SZYB01000029.1 GCA_030263285.1 Bergeyella sp. | reverse complement strand
GTAAGTCCAAAAAACCAACTTCTTCCTGTCTTCTCTACTATGTGTATGGCCTCAGTTCAATATTATTTTCTTCAGCGGGAGGTCAACAATTTCATGCCGTTTTTATTCTTTCTTTTACAGCACCCTTCCTGACTCTTTGGTTTTTTTCCTCCTCTTTTTTCCGAACGCTTGCGGGGGCTTGTTCAAAAGGGGGAGTATAAGGTATTTCTCCCGCTTTCCTAGCGCACTGATGGAGCACCTTCCCTGGGAGATAAA
>SZYB01000028.1 GCA_030263285.1 Bergeyella sp. | reverse complement strand
GAATAGAAATAAAGTTAATATAAAACAAGAATTACCACTTACAGCAACCTTTCCTGGAAAAAATGCATGCTGGAAGGGATAAGGAAATACATATTTGGGCATGCTAAAGAAGGCGGGAGGAAATGAGTAGAAGAAGCGCTCTTGGAAACAACTTAGTAGAGCCTAGAAAGAAGAAGCGCTGTGCATAGTTCCAGTCTTTTCTCACCCTGGGAGTGATTTTTCCTTCCACTTTCTCGTCTAACTGGAAGACATGAT
>SZYB01000027.1 GCA_030263285.1 Bergeyella sp. | reverse complement strand
ATTCGCAGTAGGATTACGTAATTCAAAATTGGATGACTCTAGGCACCATTGATTTATCATAGTGTATTTATGTTTCACGCACTGTGAAAACAACGACGATACTCAGAGCCATCAAATTTTGAATACGTAATCCTCTACCCTCATATGGGCGTCTGGAAGCCTAAATTTGAAATTTGTTTTATGATCGATTTCCTATTTTTTAAAACTTTGACGAATTTTTGATTAACAAACTCAAGGATTTCAAAGCGAGCAATGGAAACACTATACGGAGGGGGGGGGGCATTTTTTTCTCCAGCGCACCGCAAGAGACTGTATATCGAAAAGTGCGATTTTGCGTCAGAACCCTATAAACGGCGTATTACTTTTCAAATTGTTGCCACCAAATGCTATCGCCCTGTATTATAT
>SZYB01000026.1 GCA_030263285.1 Bergeyella sp. | reverse complement strand
AAATAATAAGAATAATTTCAACGAGACTACATGTTGTTAACTTTTCCTTGAGCAAATTCTTTGTACTTTATGATATTAGAAATAAATTTTTCCTCGGCTCTGCCCTAACAATGAGATTCGTTATCTGAAAAATTGTGAATTTTCATTAAAAAAAAATAGCAAATTCTTATGTTCTTTAGATATCACGAAAGCAGTTTTTTCGAAATACGCTCAGATAATCAGAGGCCTGGTGATCTATACGCAGTCAATCCGGAGTTCAGAATGTGTGTGTGTGTGTGTAATTATGGCAAAGCCTCGAGGGCTATCTGCCTAAGAGGAGGGAAACTGGCTCGTATACACGTTACACATGGGGAAAATCACGAAAACGCCCATGCAGCCAGCCCGTTCGCGGGATTCGAACCTCGGACCGAACTA
>SZYB01000025.1 GCA_030263285.1 Bergeyella sp. | reverse complement strand
GAAGGAGACCATTTCCACATCGTGCACGACTGCCCGTGGAGTAATGGATCATGTAGATGCAAGTGGCACCAAGAAGCGGTAAGTAAACGTTTCCTCTGATTTTATTATGTATTAAACTATAGTTAAATATTTTAAACTCATTGAGCTCGTTTACTTACAGATCATTCGAAGAGGCCTTCGAAAACCTTTACGGCGGAACAAGTTCATCAGGGATCTCGACTGGATCGACTGGGCGAATGTATTCATATACTTCGCTCTGCAGAAATGGCAAAGCCGATCGCAAATTTGGATTGGAAGAACATTACAGCGATCTCCGGGTGACAGCGAAAGTGTACGATGGCGAGACGTGTTCCAAGAATCCCGAGCAATTTTGGATAGGCAAAGAGAAAGAGTTGGATATTACAATTCCCAGGACA
>SZYB01000024.1 GCA_030263285.1 Bergeyella sp. | reverse complement strand
CCAGAATAAACAAACTCTCGTTTTGATTACCTGAAATGCTCATGAACTTCTTAACGTTCCGGAACAAAAACATGCTATCAAAGATCGAAAAAGTGCTTCTGGAAAATAGATAGGGATAGGACAACCAGCCCAGGAGACCTTTGAACTAAACAGACTTAGTTCTCGCACAGCTAAAAGTTAACTGGAAAAGCGTGAAAAAAATAGAATTGTTCTATATTAAGAATATAAAAGGGAAAACTTACATTTTAAGCTATATGATGTCGAAGATTATGGGAAAGCTACAGCTTACCTACGCGATAAAGGAATACCTTTCCATACTTATATCATGAAATCGGTGAAGGTTATAACGTTGCGCGCCTCCAACTTGCACGCAACCAAGAGGTGACTGTGAAAACTTGTATAAAAGATAGAACCTTGTGAAGG
>SZYB01000023.1 GCA_030263285.1 Bergeyella sp. | reverse complement strand
CATTGTGTTATTTCTTTAAAAATAATACTTGGTGATAAAATCTGGTGGCAGCATCCTTTTATTTGTGTTGCCAGACACTTTTTTAATTCGCTATATGATTTCTTTAAAAATGGCCCTAACAGTTTGTCACATATCGTTTTATTGGAAAAGCGATATGAGCAGAAAGTATGTGAGGTTTGAGATTACTGAGAACTCTGCGGCTAAAAAAATAGTTCACGTAGAATTCACCCATTTTTATGCAATATGAGAAAAAATATTTGATCGCGTGTTATATTCTTATGGAGCATCTTAAGCTATGATTCTAAAATTGGGTTTCCAGCCTTATTTGCTTTCAGTACAACTCCAGAATAGGAAATCAGCCTCATCGACGATGAAGATGTAGAGTTTGGGTTGAAACTATATGCAGAGTTTCCGATTCCAATCCCGGGGAAGGTA
>SZYB01000022.1 GCA_030263285.1 Bergeyella sp. | reverse complement strand
CCTTTACATACTTTTCAATTGTCGGCAGAAAGACTTTCGATGAATGTGCATTAAATGACCCAACCAACAAAATACAAAATTGTCAATAATCGTTTCAGTTCTTTAGCAGTTTACCTATGTTCTTTCTTAGTGGGTGACATTCTGTAACGTTGGAAAAGCTAAGACTGAAATTATGCCTCCAATAATACCTTCTCCTTCTGATATTCCAGATGACAGCGAGGAACAAGAATCTACTTCTACAAATGATTTTCCAGTTGTGTTGGTGGTTAGTGATTCAGACAGTATATCTGATGAAGGCAATTTTGAGCATGATGGCTATGAATTGCTGTCTCAAGATCCAGATAATTCAGTTTTATTTGATAGTGATCCTGAAGAAGTAAAGTATTTTCATATGCGCCTTTTTTTTTTTTCCTTCAGAAAAAAGAATCCTGGTATTTATGTTGGCTAAAGTGC
>SZYB01000021.1 GCA_030263285.1 Bergeyella sp. | reverse complement strand
AGAGTTTGAACTCTGTCACGTCGATTTATACCATCTGCACCAGGAAACAGTATAATGTATTTCTCCCGTCTTCCTACCGTGCCTTCGGGGTGTAGTGGTAAGCACACTGAACCGATAAGTCAGAGGTCGTGGTTCGGTTCCCGGCGAAGGCGTTTGCATATTTTTCATCTTTCCTGCTTCCAAAATACCTAATGTCTCTACAACAGTTCCAATATTCTACCCAGAAACCAAAATAATCGTTTTCTGTCATCGCTGCCTAGTAAATCTGTGTCTCCTTCTTTAAAATCACAAAATATAGCTGTCTTCTTTTTTGATATTTTTAAAGCTCCAAGATATTCTTGACGAAGTTTCTTTCTAAAAGCGTCACGCACATTCTGGATGTAATGAAATACTTGGTATCAATTATCATACCTAGAATTAGGAATTGAATCATTTTGAATTTCTTAAAAAGAATTTG
>SZYB01000020.1 GCA_030263285.1 Bergeyella sp. | reverse complement strand
GTAACGTTGGTTTCCCGCCGAAGTATTTCCCTTTTTTTTTAATAAGGATGCGTTTTTTAAAATGGCGTAAAATAATTCAAGACCAAAAAAAGACATGTAAATTACAACTGCTTAGAAAAATATCTTACAGATCTCCTCACCATTATTTCACAAATCCCTCATTCCACATCCTTGCCCGTACTCAACCTGGAGTTTTCGTAAGTCATTATATATTTTTAGGAGTAGGAGATGTGAAGTATATGCAAATCCCTCAAGAAATTCCAACTCCAGACCTCTCGACTGCTAGCAGGACGCGCTTCCAACTGCATCACGAAGGCAAGCGATAAGGAAAGAGAAAATATCTTACACTCTCCCCCCACGTAATAGGCGACTAGGGAAATGGGGACCCATAGCCAAATTCCGGTAGTGACGAATTATGGACAACCACATTTTAGTTCGAAAGCCTCTTTTAGAGTCTAATGTAATTTTTAG
>SZYB01000001.1 GCA_030263285.1 Bergeyella sp. | reverse complement strand
ATGAGGCTTTTTTGTGTATAACACAGCTTATACCCCCGTTTTTTTTACCTTTGGTCTAATTAAAAAATTGTATAATATGAGTATTTCAAGAATTTTTATGACCTTGGTCATTGTTGGTATTTTGAGTATTTGCAATTTTAATCAGCCAAAAGAAAAAGTTTCTGAAAGATTTTTTTTAAAGTAAGATATTTGACTGTTATTCCAAGTAAAATTGGTAATCTGCAACTCTAAAACCTTATTGAAAACTTTTTTACATTCATTTTAGAGTTAAAATAGAACATTAAGCAACAAAAAATATGGTTAAATTGGTTATTATTTATTGTGGAATTTGTTTATTGATGTATGTGCCTCTGCAAGAGGAAGGACTTACGATGAGCCGGTCAGTTCACTCTGTTTTATTCGGCATACATGACTCTGAGTACTAATAATCTCGGAGTTTTAATTCTGGCGGGGGAAGCGGAACAGGGTTGAGAGGCGCGGATAAGAGGCTTTCTCTCTTTTTTGTCATATGTATAACGAGTTTGCCATTGTATCTCGAAAAAACTTTTATACAGAAAAAAGAAATAATTTTGATTTACACGTGGGAGCAGATCTATATTTTTGGAATGGTGTAAGCAGACTGACAAATAGCGAACTCTCCAAGGACTATACCTGCCGACTTTCCCACTTACAATTATTTCACAGTAGAAGTTGGTGATCAGTTTAGCAAACAGCTTGGGATATTTGCCCATGGTCAGTACAACAGACTTTCAATATAAACACATTTTTCTAGACAGATAATACCGCTTTGGGAGGAGCTATGGTGGATATAACAGGTCTGTAAATCCCTCTTTTGTGGGATGCCTTATCAAATTCTTCGAAAAAGCAACGGTCAACTCTTCTTTTATCTGGAAACTGTTTGGGAATAAAAAAAATGTTCTTAATATAGAGGCGGGGTTTTATTTGCAAAAATATGGCCCTACTCAGCCGAAAAAAGATATTTTTCGGTTATAGGGCGCTAAGGTTTAATGGAATTGCTGATGGGTAATTTGTCTAAAGAAATAGGTTTGAGTTTATGTTCCGTTTTTTACAGTTGTGACTCTGGTCCTAATTATCTGAGAATTGTAGGAATAATAAATCCGGGAACTCTGGATCCGAATTTTTTCGGGCAAAAGGTGCTGGAGGAGGATGGGAACTCCGAGATTAAGTAAAATCTTGAAGATTCAGTCTTTTTCTACGTGTGTACTGAGGAACTTGAAAGCGCTAAGTCAAATAGACGCTATCGTAATGTGGGAGCGGGTATGTTCTTTTACGGTGGGCGAGAGTGCAAAACTTTCTTGCAATACGGAAACAGACTTTATACCCTTGACACCAAAAGTATTTCTGGTAGAAGGGGGTGAGTTGATTTTGATATTTCAAACTATGTTATAGATATGAGTCACAGTGCACCCGATCTCTCAACTCAAGAGAGAATAAAAGCCATTTTGGGAGGATCTATAGGGAATCTCGTAGAATGGTACGACTGGTATGCATATACTGCTTTTGCAGTCTATTTTTCTAATTCGTTTTTTCCGAAAGAAGATCCTCTTTCTCAAGATTTAAAAGCCTATGGCATATTTGCGGTGGCTTTTCTTATGAGACCCATAGGAGGTTGGCTTTTTGGAAGTATATCAGACAAAATAGGACGAAAAAAAGGGATGACAATTTCTGTAATTCTTATGTCTTTTGGGTCTTTGCTCATTGCATTGTCTCCCACCTATGCCACTATAGGTGCCCTGGCTACAGTCATACTGTTTTCTGCACGATTGTTACAGGGACTTAGTGTAGGGGGAGAGTATGGAGTTTCGGCTACTTATCTTTCCGAGATGGCCACCAAAGAACGTAGGGGATTTTATTCTAGTTTTCAGTATGTTACCCTTATCGGAGGTCATCTCATAGCATTGGCTATTCAACTTGTTTTACAGAAATTTTTACTCACCGAAGAACAACTTTATGATTGGGGATGGAGAATACCTTTTGTAATAGGGGCAATATTATCTCTAGTAGCATTTTATCTTCGGTCCAATCTTCATGAAACAGAGGCGTTCGAAAACAAAAAAGACGAAAAGACGAAAAAAGGGAGTATAAAAGAGTTATTAAAACACCCTAAGGCCATCTTGACCGTTGTAGGTCTCACGATGGGGGGAACCTTGGCTTTTTATACCTACACGGTATATATAAAGAATTTTATGAAAGATACATTGCATTTTTCCAATCAGGAAGCAACCACTATCTCATTTTCCTGCTTGCTGATTTTTGCCTCCCTGCAACCTATTTTCGGGAGTTTGTCGGATAAAATAGGGAGAAAGCCTTTATTGTTATGGTTTGGAATCATGGGTACGATATTTACTTATCCTGTTTTTTATATGTTGTCTTACACTTCCACTCCTTTAGGTGCATTTTTTATCATCCTGTTTGCGCTCATCATCGTTAGTGGATACACCTCTATCAATGCGGTGGTAAAGGCCGAGTTATTTCCCGCAGAAATAAGAGCTCTGGGAGTAGGTCTTCCTTACGCGCTTACGGTAGCTGTCTTTGGTGGTTCTGCAGTTTATGTAGCTACATGGTTTAAGAAAGAAGGAGTAGAGTCATATTTTTATGTATATGTTACCGTGTGTATTTTTATTTCCTTGCTTGTTTACCTTGGCATGAAAGACACCCAGAAGACATCAAAACTCAATGAGGACTGACATTGTCCATTTCATTGTATAATTATGATCATCAGGCAAAAAAGAGACCTTGATATCAAAATCTCTTTTTGTTTTGGTAGTTTTTACTTGAAATTATTTACTTAGGTAAATAAACTTTAGAATGCTTTTATCTGTTTTGGAGAGGGAACATTTTCTTCTTTCCATCATTTTTTCTGCACTTTCATAAAATTTTTCTAAGGAAAATTTTTCATCATTCCTATTTCCTCCCCAGCTGAAATTTGGGATGAGATTGGGGGGGAATCCGGATGTAAAGATATTGGCTCCCACTCCTACGGAGGTACCTGTATTAAGTTGGGAGTTAATAGCCGTTTTTGCATGGTCTCCCATAATGACTCCGACAAACTGCATTTTGGTAGTTTCAAATTTTTCCTTTCTGTAGTCCCATAGTTTTACTGGGCTGTAATTATTTTTAAGGTTTGATGAGTTAGTGCCGGCTCCCAAATTACACCATTCTCCTATGACGGAATTACCCAGAAAACCGTCGTGTCCCTTGTTTGAAAATCCAAAGACAATGAGATTACTTACCTCACCACCTATTCTGGAATGAGGGCCAATGGTAGTAGCTCCATATACTTTGGCTCCCATATTTATTTTTGCCTGTTCGCCTATGGCAACAGGTCCCCTTAGGTGGCTTCCTTCCATGATTTCGGCTTCTTTGCCTATATAGATTTTTCCTTCTTTGGTATTAAGCGTAGAAAACTCTACGCGTGCTCCTTCTTCTATAAAAATATCATCGGGGTTTCCCAACAGCCCGTTCGTTATGGAGAGTTTATGAGAAGTTTTGTTTTTAGTGAGTAAATCAAAATCAAAATTGATGGCGAGATGATTGTAAGTGAACAGATCCGTAGAGTTTTTTATGAAGATCAGGTTTTCCTTTATGTCTCTGGTTTTTTCTATGTTACCAAACTGAAAATTATCCAATGTTGCTCTTGCAGCAATAATGTCATTCCGATACACCAAAGCCTCTCCTTTATGTAGGCTTTTTATTTTTTCCAAAATATCTCGTGTAGGAATAAAATTAGGAACCAAAAACAGACCTTCTTTTTTTTGGGGTGTGGTGTATTTTTCTTGTAAATAGTCTTCTGTGAGGTATCCAATATTTTTAGCCTCCAGAAGTAACTTCCACCTCTGAGAGAAAGTAAGCATACCCATCCTCATTTCTGAAACGGGTTTTGTAAAGGAGAGGGGTAAGAAACTTTTCCAATACTGTGCGTCTGAAAATACTAACGGAACATCATGCATAGGTAACTTTATGGCGGGGGTTGACAAGCGGTTTGAATTAAGTTATTTGGATTGTGATCAAAAAAAAACTTCTGCGGTCAAAGGTACAATAAAAAAGCCCTTTAGATTTTTTCTAAAAGGCTTTTAGGTTGTTAAGAGAGCGACAAATAAGACTCACTTTGCGAATTTTTTGTACTTATTCATAAACTTATCTACCCTACCCGCAGTGTCTACTAATTTTACTTTACCTGTATAAAACGGATGAGAGGTAGAAGAAATTTCCATTTTTACCAAAGGATATTCCTGTCCTTCGTATTTGATGGTATCTTTGGTCTCTGCAGTGGACTTGCATACAAACATCTCGTCGTTACTCATATCTTTGAAAACTACCAATCTGTAATTTTCCGGATGTATTCCTTTTTTCATGATATTTTTGAAATATTAGTTATTGAAAATAAACCCCCGTACAGCACCTAATAGCACGGTAATGGGCATTTTAGGGCAACGGAAACCAGTGCGCGAAGTTATTGTTTTTTTCTAAAAAAACAAAAGGGATTTTAATGTATTTGGGATACTGAAAGGTTTATTTTTTTTCTGCAATCACAAATCTGTCGTTGCCCGAAATATCCTTCAAGAGCTTTGTAGTATAGTCTTTTACAAATATATTTTTTGTTTGTAATCCGTATTTCTGGTTGATTTCTAAGAAGATAGCTCCGTTTTTCAGGAGGTTTTTTTTTGCGTCCCTGTATATTTTTTTATAAAATGTCAGAGGATCCGCAGAAGGAGGAAAAAGAGCCAGATAGGGTTCGTGATGTTTTACGATATCTGAAATTTCTTTTTGTTCTTTTGGGTCTATATACGGAGGATTTGATATGATAAAATGAAAATTCTCGCTTAGGTCTTCTTTCAGGTAGTCAAGTTCTCTAAAATCTACCGTGATGTTATGAAGTTTTGCATTATGTTTTGCAAGTATTATTGCTTTTTTTGAAATGTCCAGAGCACTAATACAAGCCTTTGGGAATTTTTTCTTGAGAATGATAGGGATGACTCCGGATCCTGTACCTATGTCCAGAATTTTTATTTCTGTATTTAGCGCATAGGTATTTTGTATTCTGCTGATGGATAATTCCAGAAGTTCTTCGGTTTCTGGTCTGGGAATAAGGATACTTTCATTTACCCAAAATTTCAGTCCATAAAAATAAGTTTCCCCTATAATTTGCTGGTAGGGTTTCCCATTTTGCAGTTGTATAAGAGCATCAGAAATTTTGTTTTCGTTTTCTTTGCAAAGGGGCATACCCCAAAAGGAATCCCACTCCGGAGTTTTTCTCTTCAGATAAAATTCTGCTAGAATTTTTAGCAGCCGTATGGATTCTCCTTTAGAGTATTTGTCTTTTAATTTTTCTATAAAAATAGATCTGAAATCTCTTATTTTCATGTTTGGCGTAAAAAAATCAGTCTATTTACTGTGGACTGCTTTTCGTCTATTACATATCCTGCGGCACAGAAATCTTTTATTTCATCCACGGTTTTTATTTTATTTTCTGCACAGTATCTGGCCATGAGTCCACGGGCATGTTTGGTGTAAGCGAAAATATTTTTTTGTTTTCCATTTTTGGTTTCATAAAAATTTACTTCTACTATCCTGTTTTCCAACATTTTTTTGTCAAGCACTTTTGCGTATTCTTGGCTGGCGAGATTTAGCAGAAACTCATTTTCTCCCAACTCCTTTAAGAGAGCTCGTGATATTTTTTCTTTCCAAAAATCATAAAGGTTTTTGTACTTCCCGAAAGAAAATTTTCTACCCATTTCCAGCCTGTATAACATAATGGTACTTGAAGGTTTTAGCATTCCGTAGAGACCCGATAGTATTCGGTAGTTTTTTTCCAGATATGCTAGGCTTTCTCTGTCCAAAGTTTTGACATCGAGTCCTCTGTATACCTCACCGGTAAAAGCAAAAATTGCGGGACAGCTCTTTTGTGCTGTAGGGTTTTCTTTCCAGTCTTGATTTCTCTTCCAGTTTTCGTCTGCAAGTCTGGGAGAAATCTCCATCAGGTTAGCCAAAAACTCAGGGGATTTTTTTTTGAGAAAGGATTGGACATAACCGGCTTCTTCTATAAACTGAGGTTTGGTTTTTTCCAGCATATCACCAGAAAAATCTATGCTCATGAGTTTCGATGGGGAAGTAATAATTTTCATGCCCAAAGTATTGTATGGTGTGATTTTATAAAATTCCTTTGCCTTCTCGTATAATTTCGGGCTCTCCGGAGGTGAGGTTTACCACGGTGGAGGCAACATTACCTCCGTATCCGGAGTCTATTACTATATCTGCCAAATGATGATACTTTTCTGCAATGAGTTCCGGATCTGTAGAGTATTCCAGTATTTCATCTTCGTCTTTTATAGAGGTAGAAGCGATGGGACGTCCTAACTTTTCTACAATCAGTTTTGGGATAGAGTGGTCGGGTACCCGGATCCCAACGGTCTTATGTCCTTTGTAGGCAGGGGGCAAACTTTTATTGGCTTCCAGTACAAAAGTAAAAGATCCCGGAATATGGTTTTTAAGAAACCTAAACACAGAATTATTTATAGGTTTTGTGAAACGAGATAAATGGCTGAGGTCATTACAAATAATAGAAAATCTTGCAGTCTCCGGTTTTACCTTTTTTATCCGTGCCAGCTTCTCCATCGCTTTTCCATTAAAAATATCACACCCAAGTGCATAGACCGTGTCTGATGGATACACTATAATCCCCCCCTGGTCCAGTAACCTTACCACTTCTTCCAAAAGTTTTTCCTGAGGGTGATCAGGATATATTTTTAAGACTTTTGCCATACGCAAAAATAGGCAATCTTAGTTTCTGTTGAAAAATCTGCTTTAAACAGACTGGGAAAAGGGAGAGTTGCAATAAAATTTCACATGCAATTCTATGACAGTTTTCTGGAAGGTATTTACAAGGTTTCAGATAGCCATTTGAAGAATTCGTTTTGCCAAATTACCGCATTTTGAGGCTTTAGAATCCAGTGGTTCTCTTCCGGAAAATAAATGAATCTGCTTTTTATGCCTTTTTGCTGAAGCGCTTGAAAAGCCTCTTGTCCTTGTCCTATAGGGACTCGGTAATCCCGACCTCCGTGTATGACCAGCATGGGGGTGTTCCATCTTTCTACATTGCGTATAGGGTTGAATTTTTTGTACGTTTTTTGTGCAGCGGTATTGCCCTTTTCCCAATAGGGACCTCCTGCTTCCCAGTTATTGAAAAATAACTCATCTGTGGTACCGTACATGCTTTCCAGATTAAAGACCCCGGCATGTGCGATAAAGGTCTTGAATCTATTGTTATGGATCCCGGCTAAAAAGTATACAGAATAGCCTCCGTAGCTCGCACCCACAGCTCCCAATCTATTTTCGTCTACGTAACTTTCCTTGGATAATGTGTCTATGGCAGAAAGATAATCTCTCATTGGCTGCCCCCCCCAATCCTTGCTTATTTTCTCATTCCATTCGACTCCATAACCAGGCATTCCTCTTCTGTTAGGAGCGACAACGATATAGCCGTTTGCTGCCATCAGCTGAAAATTCCACCGGTAAGAATAAAACTGAGAAAGCGCAGACTGAGGTCCTCCCTGTAAGTACAAGAGAGTAGGGTATTTTTTATTCGGATCAAAATCGGGAGGAAAAATTACCCATGTGAGCATCTTTTTCCCGTCCGTGGTACTTA
The DNA here is from genome assembly GCA_030263285.1 of Bergeyella sp. Lineage (GTDB taxonomy): Bacteria > Bacteroidota > Bacteroidia > Flavobacteriales > Weeksellaceae > SZYB01. The sequence goes on along the minus strand of SZYB01000001.1, from coordinate 921,942 downwards.
TCCATCTTTTTTCTACCTTGCTGGGCAGTATTTTTTTGTAAAAATCCGCATTCACCTTGCTTATTTGTTTCCATTTACCATTTGTACTATTGTAGGAAAAAATTTCTGATGCGTGGTTCATGTCTTCTCTTGTGAGAAACAGGAGTTCGCCTACGATACCGATCACTTTTTTTATATTAAAATCCCCTTTGGTTATTTGCCGAACCTTAATAGGTACTTTGCTCAGACTGGGAAAATTCACTTCAAAAAGCTGTTCGGTTCCTTCTACAGGTGCAACAAAATAGACTTTATCGCCCTTAGGGTCCCAAAAAAAGTTGTTAACAGTGCCGTCCCAGTTTTCCGTAAGATTGATCGCTTTACCGCTGTAGTCAACTATAATATCGTTTTTGTCTGCCTCGTATCCATTTCTCTTCATTTGCAGCCAAGTGAGATGTCCGGACGGAGAGAAGACCGGTGCAGTATCGTATCCTAAGTTTTTTGAGGTTTTGTTTTGAAAAGTTTTCTTTTCTATGTCATATTCGTAGATATCCGTGTTGGTGCTGTTAGCAGCTTTTGTCCCACGTAATTTTTTACTGACAAAGATGATTTTCCTGCTGTCCGGACTCCATATATAATCATCTGCCCCGAAGGTGGGAGGGGATGAGGAATAATATGGTTTTTTATCCATTATATCTACTTCGGAACCTCTACCGTTATATTTTTTATAAAAAATATGATAATAAAGTCCTTCGTTATACGTGTCCCAGTGTCTATAGTCTAAGGAATTAAATACATATACATTCGACTTTTCCAGCGCAGGGTAGAGATCTTTTCCCAATAATTTTTCTTCCTTTACTTGTTTGCTGTACAAGAGGTGCTTTCCATCCGGAGATATCTTGTTGTTTGTTACAAGTGATTCCCCTCCTTCTATTATTTCTCTTTCTTCCCCACCCTCTATGGGGACTTTATAGGCTTTTGTAGAAAAATTGTTTCCTGATACAGAAGGAGTTTTTATTTTATAGACGATATACTTTTTGTCTTTACTAATGCCCAACGGCTCTATTCTTTTTAGTTTCCACAGATCCGTGGTGGTCATAACGTGCTGAGCGTTTGAGATAATGCCGGTAGTCATTGAGAAAATAAGCGAAAAGATCAGATTGATTTTCATACGGAATACAAAAATATTGTGACAAATACAAATATAAAAGAAATATTGCCTCATTTAACAGATAATATATTTTGAGAATTAAATAAAAATATATACCTTTGTAGCCAACATCGCGGGGTAGAGCAGTAGGTAGCTCGTCGGGCTCATAACCCGGAGGTCGCACGTTCGAGTCGTGTCCCCGCTACTAATTGATAAGCTTCAGTTTTTTCTGAGGTTTTTTTTTTGGATCAAATGGGTTGTGTTTTTGCTGTAGACCGGGTGCGGGGGTGTATTTTTTGAAAAACATTAAATAATCTTCATCATATTTTAGTCTCTTGTCTGAAATTGGCAATGTCCTTGTCCGGGGAGTTTATGTAAAATTTGACTAGGCCTTGTGTCAATTAATATGTAAATTGCCCTTGTTTTTTCAGATGAGAATATGAGAATGTATTTTTTTTATTTTTTTCTTTCCGTGAATTTTTTGGCTCAAAAAAGAAAAACGGGGTCTCATTTCTCAAGTTTTTCTGTTACTTCTTTTGTCTATAAGCATAACGAAAAGTGGGGAGCCTATATGGAGCTCCAGATGAGGTCTTTAGAAAAATTCGGTCTTCCGGATTATTACGAAATAAAAGGGGGGCCTAACTATAATTTCAATAAAAATAACCAGGTGCTCATAGGGATGGGAAGGTACGGAACCTATAACACACAGTCTCTTTATCTCAGAGAAACTAGGTTTTGGCTTCAGTACGTTTTGTCCCATAAAGTAGCCAGGCTGAAAATAGACCACAGATTACGGACAGAACAGCGCTATTTCTATTTTGTGCATTCCAAGAATCATGCACAAGACATAAGGTTCCGCTACAGGCTATCTCTTATCCTGCCTGTCAATAAATCCAAAGTAGAGAAGGGAACGGTTTTTGTGGGCGCCCATGAGGAATTTTTTTTCGGGAAGCAAAATCCGGATATTTTTAAGAGAAACAGGCTTTATGGAGGGCTGGGTTATCAGGTATCTTCGCTTCTTATCACTCAATTGGGATACTTGTGGCAGAAAGAATATTCTTCCTTAGCTGATGAGAGAAATTATCATTTTGTGTACATTGCCCTCAATTTTACTTTGGACAGGCAGAAGTTATTTTTGAGTTCTAAAGATCCCCCTTTCTTTTCGAAAGGATATAATTAACTAAAAATTAAAGTACAAATGTTTTTTTGCCTTCAATTTGTTCTCAACTTTGCTCAGGAATTTCAATAAAAAACATTATAATTTCATAGAATGGCAATAGGCAATATTTTTAAGATTTTTCAGCCCAAGGACAAGGTTTTTTTTGCCCTCTTTGATGAGGTGGCACGTAACCTTGTAGGGATGTCCAAATTTTTTCATGAGGGAGTCTCTGAATTTGATCAAAATAATGATAACTTTGTTCGCGTTATTAGTGATTATGAGCATAAAAATGATGATCTTACTCACAGAATATTTGTAGAACTGGGAAAAAACTTTATTACCCCCTTTGATAGGGAGGATATCTCTCAGCTGGCAAGCGCTCTAGATGACATTGCAGACTATATGTACGCTTCTGCAAAGTATTTGTTTCTATATAAAACTCCTGAAACCAAGGAGTATGCAGAGTTTTCACTTCTTATTCACAGAGCTTGCCTAGAGCTGCACACAGCGATAAAAAACCTCAAAGATTTTAAAAATACTGCTGCCGTAAAAGAGGCGTGCATCAAGATAAATTCTTATGAAAATATTGCAGACGAGGTGCTAAGCAAAGCACTCATGAGGCTCTTTGAGACCAATGATCCTATAAGAATTATAAAAGTGAACACGGTTTTTAACTATCTGGAAAATGTAACGGATAAGGCCGAGGATGTAGCCAATATCTTGGAAAATATTGTCATAAAATACGCTTAATCCAAAATATACACTCACTTTTTAGTAATATACCTCTGCTTTTACAATGGATTTTCCTCTTCTCCTTATTGTTATCATCATCTTGGCGATTGTTTTTGACTTTATAAACGGCTTTCACGATGCAGCCAATTCTATAGCCACCATTGTATCTACCAAGGTTCTGACTCCTTTTCAGGCGGTTTTGTGGGCGGCTTTATGGAATTTTGCCGCTTTTTTCTTAGCCTTTTATATCATTGGCGAATTTAAGATCGGTAACACCATCGCTAAAGCTGTAAATGAAGATTTTATCAATCTGGAGGTGGTGTTGGCGGGTCTTATTGCCGCTATTTTTTGGAATCTTCTTACCTGGTGGTTTGGTATTCCCTCCTCTTCTTCTCATACCCTTATCGGTGGATTTTTGGGTGCTGCCCTTATGCATGCATTGGTGATAAACTATAAAGAGATGATGATCTTACACCCGGATTACTCTTCTCTGGAGGGGATTTCTTCCGGGGTTAAAGAGGTTTTTACTCAGGATGTTGTCAAAAAAAATAAGGTGATTCCTATTTTTCTTTTTATATTCCTGGCTCCTTTCATCGGAATGCTGGTTTCCGTAATCATTACTCTTGCCATAGTTAATTTGTTCAAAAATTCAAATCCTCATAAAGCCGAGAGGCAGTTTAAAAGAGGACAGCTTTTTTCTTCTGCACTATTTAGTTTGGGGCACGGATTGAATGATGCTCAGAAAGTAATGGGAATTATAGGGGCGGCGGTGATCTATTACCATGTTGATATTCTCAGGGATCCCGTTTATTTAGATCTTAGCAACAAGGATAGGTTTAACTATTTTACGAATCATCATTTGTGGGTGCCTGTTGTTTCATTTTTAGCTATAGGGCTTGGTACCATGAGCGGAGGATGGAAAATCGTAAAAACGATGGGTACTCGTATCACCAAAGTCACTCCATTGGAGGGGGTAAGTGCAGAGACCGCTGGGGCAATTACTCTTTTTCTGACGGATCATCTAGGTATCCCCGTGTCCACTACACATACCATTACGGGGTCTATCATAGGCGTAGGTCTTACCAAAAGGGTCTCTGCAGTTAGGTGGGGGATTACCATCAGTCTTCTATGGGCCTGGATTCTCACCATTCCCGTAAGTGCCATCGTATCGGGACTGGTCTACCTTCTTATTATGTCGTTTTAATAGAATTTTTGTGTTTTAGTCCGGTTGTTTTATCCTTTACCAAATAGTGTCATAAAGTTTTGTTATTTCGACACGGCAAAAAGCCTATTTTTGTAGTTCACAAAGTATAATATGGAGTTTTTAGACAGATATCAGGAGATTGTTTCTCAAGCCATTAAAAAGTACACCTTTAAGGGTAAACCCGTTGAACTTTATGAACCTATGAATTATATAATTTCTCACGGGGGAAAGCGTCTTCGTCCTATCATGTTACTCATGGCAAATGAGTTATTTGGAGGGGATATAAAAAAAGCGATAAAACCTTCGTTGGCTATAGAATACTTTCATAATTTCACTCTTATTCATGATGACATCATGGATGAGGCACCTATACGCAGAGGTGTGCCTACCCTACATATTCTGCACGGAGTAAATACGGCCATTCTTTCTGGAGATGGGATGTTATTAAAAGCCTATACGTTTTTTGAAGGCTTAGAACCCGATCTTTTTAAGGCTTGTCTGAGGATCTTTACCCATATGGGACTGCTGCTTTGTGAAGGGCAACAGTATGATATATTATTCGAGACCCAAGAAGAGGTAACTTATGATGAATATATGCGGATGATTACTTACAAAACCGGAGTATTGAGCGCCTGCTCTTTTGAAATAGGTGCACTTATTGCTAGGGCGGATTTTCAAGATGCAAAGTCTATTTTTAATTTTGGAAAACACATAGGTATCGCTTTTCAGATTATGGATGATTATTTGGATGTTTTTGGTAATCAGGAGAGTGTAGGGAAAAAACACGCGGGAGATATTTTTGAAAATAAAAAAACTATCTTATACCTCTTAGCTAAACAACACGCCACACAACAGGAACTGGAAGAACTCAAATATTGGTATTCAAAAAAAACGGACAATATAGATAAGATATATGGAGTGGAAAAGATATTCAGGAGAACCAATGTACAAGAGCGGGCGTTGAGGCTTGTTCAGAAACATAATGAGTTAGGACAGGCTTACCTAGGAAAAATACAGGTTTCTGAAGAGAAGAAAAAACCCTTTATGGAACTTGCCAACTATTTACTAAAAAGGGAGAGTTAATTGGTCGTTTTTTATAAACTTTAGGGATGAAGCTTACCACGCCAGTAGATATATCTCCTTCGGAAATACTTGTCGGGCCAGAGGATAGAATATTTTCCATAGGTTCGTGCTTTGCTCAGGAACTTGCCCGAATTTTATCTTTGGGGGAGTTACAGGTTTTATCCAATCCCTACGGAACTCTTTTCTCTCCCTGTGCCATAGAACGTGCGCTTAGACGCATTCGTAATGCTGATTTGTATACAGAAAAAGATCTCATTATTTATGAGAATTACTATATCTCGTTGGATCATCATTCTAGTTTTGACAGTCCATATTTGGCCAATACACTGGAGAATATCAATGCCAAAATAGAAAATAGTCACTCTTTTCTGCGAGGCACACAATGGGTGATTATTACTTTAGGTACTTCGTGGATTTATGAATTTTTACCTCAGGGAAGAGGGGTGAGTAATTGTCGTAAGATTCCTCAGAGATTTTTTAGTAGAAGACTGCTCGGAGCAGAAGAAATTTATTTGGCTTTAGAAAACAGTATTTTGCACATTCAAGCTATTTGTCCGGAAAATGTACAGCTGCTTTTTACGGTATCTCCGGTAAGGCATTCTAAAGAAGGAATGATAGAAAATCAGAGAAGTAAATCTCTTCTCATCAGTGTTTTACATGAAGTGATAGAACCACTACAGTACTGTCATTATATTCCTGTTTATGAGATAATGATGGATGAACTTAGGGGATACAGATTCTATAAAGAGGATATGATTCATCCCAGTACACAGTCCATATCCTATATTTTTGAAAAATTTTCAAAAGCGTATTTTTCCGAGGATACAGATGAGTTTGTAAAAGAAAATCTAAAAATTCATCAGGCATTTTCTCACAAACCTAAGGATAAAAATGATTTTGCTCATCAAGCATTTTTGGATAAAATCCAGAGGAGGATTAAGGTCCAACAACAAAAAGTGAAACATAAAATTTTTCTTTAAAACCGTGCCTTTGTGCTTCTTTTGAAGAAAGGCTTAAGTATTTTTTATTATGATAGACACTCATACGCATCTTTATGCAGAGGAATTTCATCTTGATAGATCTCTGGTCATACAAAGAGCGATAGATGTTGGAGTTTCGGTTTTTTGCATGCCTGCTATAGATTCTAGGACTCATGAAAAAATGTTTCAGTTAGAGAAAGAATATCCAAAAAATATATTCTCTATGATGGGGCTTCACCCTTGTTATGTGAAACCCGACACGTGGGAGCAGGAACTGGATATTGTAAAAAAACAAATTGAACACAGGGACTTTTGTGCCATGGGAGAGATAGGGATAGATTTGTATCGGGATACTTCTACCTTTGAGTTACAGAAGAAAGCTTTTGAGCTTCAGGTGGATTGGGCAAAAGAAAAAGATCTTCCTGTAGTGATCCATTCTAGAGAGAGCTTTGATGAGGTATTTCAGGTCCTTGAGAAAAAAAAGCATCCAAAGTTACGTGGGATATTTCACTGTTTTTCAGGAGATTTAATGCAAGGAAAGAGAGCTGTAGACCTGGGCTTTTTGTTGGGTATAGGAGGGGTGGTAACCTTTAAGAATGGAAGGATAGATCGGTTTTTAAAAGAGATTGCCATAGAGAATATCGTATTGGAAACCGATGCGCCTTATCTTGCGCCAGTCCCATACAGAGGAAAGAGAAATGAGAGTGCTTATCTAAGGTTGGTAGCAGAAAAATTACGGGATATTTATTCCCTTGATTTCTCTGAGATCAATCGCATCACCACTCATAATGCAAAACGGATTTTATCTTTATAGAGATTTTTTTTGAATGTGGTATTTGTTAGATAAAAATTAGCTTTTATGTGAATGGCGCTAATTTTTTAACTCTTACCCGGCTATTGGGAGTATGATTTTTCCAATTCTTTAAGCTCAATATAAAAATATTTACCAAAACTTTCTATTCGTGTAAAATGGATTTGTAACTTTGGGCTCCGATGCCATATCGGCTCTTGGATATCTGAAGTTTCTTGTGTTTAAGCGTTCGGTTTTTACTCTCTTTGTTATGATGTTTCTTTTCATCTTATTCCGAATTTGATTTGTTTTAGGGAAAGAGTGCGAAAACAGAATATCATTAAAATCTGATAAGTTTATGTTAAAATTCGACATTGGTTTACAGTTCTTTATTTTTTTTTTACTGTTATTTTTTTCGAGAGTGTCTTCTCAGAACAACAAAAATGATTTTAGTGTTTGGTATGTATACAACGGGGGATATAAATTGAACTCTGCCTGGAGCTTAAATTATGGTGCTCAATTTCGTAATTATGATTTTTTTAATGATCCGAGATTACGTCTTTATCGTTTTGCAGGGGATTACACGCTGAAGAACTTTCCTGTAACTTTTGGTTTGGGGTATATGTTTCTTGATTTTTCTCTCTATAATTCTACAAGCTCGAAGGTTCTTTTCGGAGAAAACAGAATCTACCAATACATATTAGCCAAGCAGAATTTGGGAAGAGTAAAGATGGATCAACGCCTGATGTTGGAGGAAAGATGGAGGGAAAATAGACCCTTTGTTTTTCGATATCGTTACAGACTAAGGCTTACTATCCCTGTCCAGAGCAGGTATAAGGTTGTCGTTTCTGATGAATTGTTTATAAGCAGCAGAGAGCCCATTTTTGATGCCAACAGATTCTGGTTGATGACGCTCTATAACATCAATAAGAATTTAAGTGTGGGACCCGGATGGATTTTCGTGACTCAACCAAGAGGAAATGGAGAAAATTACGTAACCCTGTCGATAAATCACACGTTGGGGAATAAAAAGTAGCGGAATACTAACTGTGAGGAGATAAGGATGAATGAAGAAGATAAGGATAGATTAATTCTCGTTGTGAAGCCTTCTCCACAGTGCGTCCTTTAGCTCTATAATACCTTCCCCTGTAATGCCAGAGAAAAACAGAAGTTGAAATTTTTCAGGAAATTCTTTTATGATTTCTTTTTTTAGTTCTTCGTCTAGGATATCGGATTTCGAAATTGAAACTAAATAGTCTTTTTCGAGAAGTTCCGGGTTGTATTTTTTCAGTTCATTTTCCAAAATCTGAAATTCTTTATAGTGATCTTGCGAATCGGCAGGAATCAAAAACAACAGGAGGGAATTTCTCTCTATATGTCGTAAAAACCGGTGACCAATCCCCTTGCCTTCTGCTGCTCCTTCGATGATACCGGGGATGTCTGCCATTATAAAGGAGGTATGATTTCTGTAGTTCACCATGCCCAGGTTGGGTACGAGGGTAGTGAATGCGTAATCGGCTATTTTTGGTTTGGCTGCGGAGACCGACGCAAGCAGGGTAGATTTTCCCGCATTTGGAAATCCTACGAGACCCACATCGGCTAAAATCTTAAGCTCAAAAGTGATATATCCCTCTTCCCCTGGTAAGCCGGGTTGAGCATACCTGGGAGTTTGGTTTGTGGAAGATTTGAAGTGTTCATTGCCTAATCCTCCCTTTCCGCCTCTCAACAAGATGATTTCTTGCTTATCTTCCAAGATTTCGCCTATAACAGTGCCTTCTTCGTTTTTTGCAATTGTCCCCAGTGGTACCTCTATGTATACATCATTCCCGTCTCGGCCTGTCAGTTGATTTTTTCCTCCGTTTTCCCCTCTCTCTGCTTTTAGATGTCTTGTATAACGAAGAGGGAGAAGTGTCCATTCTTGTTCGTTGCCTTTCATGATTATATGTCCGCCTCTCCCCCCATCTCCTCCATCCGGTCCCCCTTTGGGGATGTATTTTTCCCTTCTCAGGTGAGCCGAACCTGCGCCACCGTGTCCTGACTTGCAGTGGATTTTTACATAATCTACGAAGTTTGACATATTGTTTAGATTACTTTTTCTACCTCGGAGAAGAGTTTTTGTGCAATTTCTTCAATATTGCCCACTCCATTTACTTCCACGTATTTATCTTGCTTCTTGTAGAGTTCTGCCACTTCTGCTGTCTTTTCGTAGTACTCTTTTATGCGGCTTCTAATGATTTTTTCGTCCGCATCGTCGCTCCTTTTACTTATTTTCCCCCTTTCCAAAAGTCTTTTCACAAGAATTTCGTCTTCTACCACCAAGGACAAACAAATAGCTATTTTATCGTTCAGCACTTCCGCCACTATTTTTTCTAGTGCTTCGGTTTGTTTTGCGGTTCTGGGGTATCCATCAAATATAAACCCCTTTGTTTCTGTGTTTTTTTCCAGTTCGTCAACAAGCATTCTGGTGGTCACTTCGTCGGGAACCAGAACCCCCTTGTCTATATAAGTTTTGGCCAGTTTGCCAAGTTCCGTTTCGTTCTTTATGTTGTTTCTGAAAAGATCTCCTGTAGAGAGTTGTTTTAGGTCAAATTTTTTTATCAGACTTTGAGCTTGTGTGCCCTTACCACTGCCCGGAGGACCAAAAAGAACTATATTGATCATGTTTGTATTTTTTAATGAATTTTTGTGCGTAAACGGTGGCTTTTAATGATTAATCCGTCCCTCCTCCAGCTGATAAAGGTCGGGATGATTTCGTCCCTGTTCATCATAATCCAGCCCATAGCCTAGAACAAATTTGTTCGGAATCTCTTTTCCTACATAGTCTATTTTGACGTCCTTTTTATATATCTCTGGCTTTAGGAATAATGAAGCGATTTTCAGGGATCTAGGTCTTTGGGTATTCTTGAAATACTCAACTAAACTTTCCAGAGTATTTCCCGTATCTACAATATCCTCCAGCAAAATAATATGTCTGTCTACCACCTCTTTTGTAAGCTCCATTTTCTTATACACAATTCCGGTAGATTGCGTTCCGCTATAGGAACTCACCTGCATGAAAGCAATTTCGCATTTTCCCGGATAGTGTTTTAGAAAATCCGAAAAAAACATGATAACCCCGTTGAGCACTCCTAAAAAAACAGGATTTTCCTCTCTATAATCTCGGTATACCTTTTCTGCCAAAGTTTTTACGGATTTCTGAATTTCATCACTGCTGAGATAAGGAATAAATGTTTTTCCGTGTACCTGAATGCTTTTCATAAAAAATGAGCTATGGTAGGGCGCAAATGTAAGCATTTTATTTTTTGATGGTGGAAAGAATTGCGGAGATACAGTCTCTTCACAAAATCTTTTTTGAATTATTTGGAGACCTACTTTTTAAGGAGTATTTTTGTCCGGTATAGTAAAAAAAGAAAAAAAATATGTCAACATATGTCGTGGTAGGGTTACAGTACGGAGATGAGGGGAAGGGAAAAATAACCGACGTACTTTCTGCAGAATCAGATTATGTGGTGAGGTTTCAGGGGGGAGACAATGCGGGGCACACGGTGTATGTAGGTGGAGACAAATTTGTTCTTCATCTTTTGCCTTCGGGTGTTTTACAGTGCAGGGGCAAATGTATTATTGCAAACGGAGTAGTGGTAAACCCAAAGGCATTTATCCAGGAAATTGGTCAAATAGAAGCAAAGGGACTAAAAACCGATCATATCTATATCAGTAGGCGCGCGCATGTGATTATGCCTTATCATATACTTTTGGATGTTTACAGAGAGGAGGAGAAGGGGGGAACTCACATCGGCACAACCAAGAAGGGGATTGGTCCTTGTTATGAAGATAAAATTTCCAGAGTAGGGATTAGGATGGCAGATTTGCTCAATCCGGAAATTTTGAGGGATAAAATAGAAAAAAATTTGAAGGTAAAAAATGCGCTTTTTGAAAGGTATTTTGAAAAATCTGGACTGGATAAAGAAGTGGTTTATCATGAATTTTTGGCCCTGGGAGAAAGGTTAAAGGATAGGATAGTAGACACGGAGAGAGAGCTTAATGAGGCGATAGGTAAGGGTAAAAATGTGCTTTTTGAGGGGGCACAGGCGCTCATGTTGGACATAGATTTTGGCACTTATCCTTACGTGACTTCCTCTTCACCTTCTACCGGAGGAGTATGTACCGGTGCTGGAGTGCCTCCTACGAGTTTGCAGAATCTTATAGGGGTGGCAAAGGCGTATTGTACTAGGGTGGGGAATGGACCTTTTCCCTCTGAGTTAAAGGAAAATTTAGGGGAAAAAATAAGGCAAAAAGGAAGAGAATTCGGGGCTACCACAGGAAGGCCGAGGAGAACAGGGTGGTTGGATTTGGTTTCTCTCAAACATGCATGCATGATCAACGGGATCAATCGTCTGGTTGTTACAAAGCTGGATGTGCTTTCCGGGATTTCTCCTCTGAAAATAGTAACCCGGTATAAGACAGAAGACGGCAAAATTATTGACTATCTTACCTCATCTACCACAAAGCTTTATCATTATCAGCCTCTTTACGAGGAACTTGAGGGTTGGCGTGAAGATATCTCTGAGGTAAGAAGCTATGAAGAACTTCCAGGGAATGCCAAAAAATATATAGAGTATATAGAAGACTTTCTGGGCATTCCTGTTTACTTGGTTTCTGTGGGACCCGAACGAAGTCAGAATATCATCAGGAAAGAACTATTCTAATTTTTTGCTTAACTCCAGTTTTTATCCATGTAAGATTTACAAATGTGGATAAAATGTTGCTTATTTAAATGGTTAGTATAGAGCATGTTATATCATTTCAATTTATCCACAGTTGATTATACCCTAAAAAAAATCGTACTTTTGGCGGGTGCATATTTTAGTTAAGGAGTAGGTATGGCAAAAATTATTGGTGTTGCAAATCAAAAAGGAGGCGTTGGAAAGACTACAACTGCCGTAAATTTGGCAGCTTCTCTCGGGGTTCTGGAAAAGAATGTGCTTATCATAGATGCGGATCCGCAGGCAAACGCTACTTCCGGTCTTGGGATTAGTGAGGTGAGATATTCTACCTATAACCTTCTGGAGCACAGTGAAGATGTAGTCAATTGTATAGAAAAAACTTCTTCTCCCCATCTTGATATTATCCCTTCACACATAGATTTAGTGGCTGCAGAAATAGAGTTGGTAGATAAAAAGGAAAGAGAATATATGCTCAAAAATGCGCTCGAACCTGTCAGGGAGGATTATGACTACATTATCATAGATTGTGCGCCAAGTTTGGGACTGATCACGATCAATGCGCTTACTGCAGCAGATTCTGTAATCATTCCTATCCAGTGCGAATATTTTGCTCTTGAAGGATTGGGTAAGCTTCTAAACACCATAAAAAATGTACAGAGAATACACAACCCCAATTTGGATATAGAAGGCTTGCTTCTTACCATGTATGATAGCAGGCTTCGTCTTTCTAATCAGGTAGTAGAGGAAGTCAATATGCATTTTCCGGAAATGGTTTTTGAAACGATTATAGGGAGAAATGTGAGGCTGAGCGAGGCGCCCAGTTTTGGGGAGAGCATTTTGATGTATGATGCAGAGAGCAAGGGGGCTGTTCAGTATATACAATTGGCGGAAGAAGTGCTCATGAAAAATGAGGGTACCGTACAACCCACTAAAAAATAATACTGTTTTGAAAGATAAAAAAAGAGCTATGGGCAGGGGGCTTGGAGCCATTTTAACTTCCGAATCAAGAGTATCTGTACATTCTGTGACAGATAAAGGGGCGGAGTCTCTTGTAGGTAATATTATAGAAGTGCCGATAGAGGATATTTATCCTAATGCTTCTCAGCCTAGAAGCTATTTCGACCCAAAAGCACTAGAAGAGTTGGCACAGTCCATTAAAAATTTGGGTGTTATACAGCCCATTACTTTGCGTAAAGAAAAAGATAAGTTTGAGATTATTTCCGGAGAGCGACGTTATAGGGCCTCAAAACTGGCTGGTCTCACTTCTGTTCCTGCGTATATACGTCTGGTTAACGATCAGGAGCTTCTGGAGATGGCCCTTGTGGAAAATATACAAAGAGAAGATCTAGATGCCATAGAGGTGGCTCTTACCTACCAAAGACTTTTGGAAGAAATAGGGATGACTCAGGAAGATCTTAGTAAAAGGGTAGGCAAAGAAAGAAGTACGATTACGAACTCCATTCGTCTCCTTAAGCTCCCCCCGGATATGCAAGAGGCAATAAGAACCTCTCAGATCTCAGCAGGACACGGTAGGGCGCTACTCAGTTTGGAGGATGAAATTTTGCAAAAAAAATTATTTTCTCTCATTCTTAGCAAGAAACTTAACGTAAGACAAACGGAGAAAGCCGCTAACGATCTCAGAAAATCCGTAGAAGAGGGTACTTCTGTTTCCGGTACGCAGAAGGTTTTTGTTCATCATGAGAAAATAAGGAAAAATCTCTCTGATCTCATGTCTGTCGGTGTACAGATAAAATCCTCGGCAGACGGAAAAAAAGGAAAAATAGTGCTGGATTTCAAAAATGAAAAAGAGTTGGAACAGATTCTTTCTCATATACAATAGAATGAAAATTTTTTTGTTTGTTATTTGTGTTCTGCCTGTTTCTTTTCTTGCTCAGAAACCTTCTGAAAGGATAAGTTCACTAAGGGTTACTGTAGATTTGCTTAATAAAAAGAAGATGGCAATTTCTGAAGATCAGAATATACATTACCAGTCTATAAGCCCCAGAATGGCAGGTATTTATTCTGCCTTACTTCCAGGACTGGGGCAGTATTACAACAAGAAATACTGGAAGATTCCTATTGTATTGGGGGGCATAGGTGTGGGTATAGGCATTATGTTGTGGAATCAAAAAAACTATTTGAGATATTACAGAGCATTTCAGGCAGAGCTCAACGGGCAAAAGCACGAGTTCTCCAGTATCCCCGGTGTGAGTAAAGAAGCACTGGGGCGGATACAGGATCAGTACAAAAGGCAACGGGATTATTCTATCGCCGTTACGTCTTTGGTGTATTTACTCAACATTATGGACGCTGTGGTAGACGCACACCTGTATGATCAAAAACATGACCCGGATTTGACCGTACGACCTACTGTGCTTTCAGACATAGGTAGTAATATAGGTAAGGCGGGGCTCGCCGTAAGTTATAAATTTTAAGTTTTGAACCTATGAAAATAGCTCTGGTGGGATACGGAAAAATGGGGAAAATAATTGATAAGATCGCTACGGAAAGAGGTCATTCTGTGGTAGCAAGACTTAAGGAATTTCCCAGTCAGGAACTGCTCAATGATCCTGATGCAGTTATCGAATTTTCTCATCCTAAAGCAGCATATAAAAATCTGAAGTTTTGTCTGGAACAGAAAATTCCGGTGGTGTGTGGCACTACGGGATGGCTGGAACACAGGGAAGAGATAGAACAACTCGCTGCGGATAACAACACGGCTTTTTTGTATGGATCCAATTTTTCTCTGGGGGCCAACTTATTTTTTGCACTCAACAAAAATCTTGCGAAGATGATGAATAAATTTCCAGAATACGATATACAGCTGGAAGAGATTCATCATGTGCATAAAAAAGATGCTCCCAGCGGAACGTCTATCACCCTTGCAGAGGAGATCATATCATATTCTCACAAATATGAGGCTTGGAAGTTGGAAGAAACCCGAGATAAGTCTTTGGGTATTTTTTCAATAAGAGAGAACGAGGTTCCGGGAACACATAGTGTCTTCTACCGTTCGGAGGTAGATGAGATAGAAATAAAACACGCTGCCTTTAGTCGGGAGGGCTTTGCACTGGGTGCAGTGATTGCAGCCGAATGGATTTTAGGAAAACAAGGAAGTTTTACCATGAAAGATGTTCTGGTGTTATAACTTTTTTTGACTCTGGGTCCGGTTTGCAATAGAAAAAAATAATCTTGTTTGTTCTTATGAATTATTTTTTGGTTTATAGTGGTTATGTTGGGGTGCTCTCAATTCTTATGGGGTGCTCCACATGGAAATTTTACAAAAAAATGGGTTATCGGCCTTGGGTGGGTTTTTTTCCGTTTTATAATTATTATGTCGTACTAAAAGAAACAGAGAACCCTAAATGGTGGGTGATCTTTTCCTATTTTCCTATAGTGGGGCCCATTATGATGTCTGCTTTTCATCTTTTCCTTATGGGAAGGTTCGGAAAAAAGTCTTTTTTACAGAAACTTTTGACGGTGTTGCTCCCTTTTATATACATGGCAAAGGAAAATTATACCGGTGAGCTGAACGTTCAGAATCCGGAGAAATTATATTGGGAGGGGAAGAAGGACGAAGGAAAACCGAAAGAAACCCTTATAGGGTCTTTTACATTTGCTATTGTTTTTGCTACGATTATACATACTTTTCTCACTCAGCCTTTCGGTATCCCTACGGGTTCTATGGAAAGAACACTTTTGGTGGGTGATTTTTTGTTTGTTAACAAGCTTAATTATGGTTACAGGATGCCCATGCGACCGCTCGGAATTCCTTTCCTTCAAAATACACTTATGGATACGGGAGAAAAAGGAAACCCTAAGGATGACCCCAAGTCTTATGTGGAAGCGGTGAAACTTCCTTATTTTCGATTTCCCGGTTGGGAAAGACCCAAGAGAAATGATATTGTTGTTTTTAATTATCCGGAGGATTCCGTAAATATAGCTATAGACAGGAAGGACTCCTACGTGAAAAGATGTGTAGCTATTGCGGGGGATACCTTAGAATTTCGCGGAGGAGATCTGTACATCAATGGAAAACCAGAGAAAAAAATGCCGGATGCAGAAGTGCAGCATGCCTATTATGTAGAGACCGAACAACTTTTTGATATGCAATCCATTTTCGGAGAATATGGATTTCTACCCGAGACTTATGTCGGGGAACAAGAGGGAATTCACATTTATAGATTTCGTGGGCTTACCCCTGAGTTAGTGAAGAAATTCCAAGACTTTCCGGGGGTGCTCTCTGTGACTCAGGAAGTAAAGCCTAGAGGGGAGAAAGATATATCCTATTATCTTGATCATAAAAGAAGTATAGAGGAGGGGAGGTATGTTTATTCTGATAAGATCAATTATTCTGCTACCATATTTCCCTATAACAAAAATTGGAATTCGGATTGGTATGGTCCTCTTCGGGTTCCCAAAAAGGGGGATGTCATAAATATTACTGCCGAAAACCTGCCTTTGTATTCAAGACTCATAAGGGAATACGAAGGAAATGTATTGGAAGATAAAAATGGAGTGATTTGGATCAATGGAAAGCCCGCCCGCTCTTATAGGGTAAAATATGACTATTATATGATGATAGGAGACAATAGAGATGCTTCTCTAGATTCTCGTTATTTTGGTTTTGTGCCAGAGACTCATATTGTGGGGAAGCCCATGTTTACGTGGCTGAGCTTGCAGGGAGTATTTAAGGATTCGGATTCGGATGAGCAAGCACCCTTTAAGATAAGGTGGAGCAGAATGTTCAAACAAGCCAACAGTGGGGAAGTAGAAAAAACATCGTATTGGTGGGTGGCGGTCATTTTGCTTGTTCTGTTTTTTGGTGGGGAGTCTATTTTAGGTTTCTTTAAGAAGGACAAAAAATCGTAAGCTCTTGTTTTTCTCAAATATTAGGATGCTACTCACCTTTTGATTTATCTAATTGAGGAATTATGAGACCGTATATTTTTCCTATTTTTTATTTGCCTCCTGTTTCTTGGTTTTCTTTTTTTTTGTTTAGTCAAGGTAGGATTATGTTGGAGATTCATGAGAATTTTATAAAACAGACTTACAGAAACAGAACAAAAATTTGTTCTGCGAGCGGAGTTCTTTCACTCATTATCCCCATACAACATTCTTCAGGAAAAAGAAAAATGAAAGACGTTGCTATTTCTTATGCAGAAGATTGGCGGTCTGTCCACTGGAAATCTATAAAATACGCTTACCGGAATTCTCCTTATTTTGAGTTTTACGAAGATCTTCTTCAAAAGATTTATCATCAACAGGAATCTTCCCTTATATGTTTCAATCTGAATGTTTTGGAAATTTTGCAGCGGATTTTAAGATCCGGTCAAGAATTTTCTTTTACCTCTTCTTACGAGAAAAATCCGGAGGATATGGTAGATTTTCGAGAAAAATGGAACACAAAAAAAAGGATTTCCTTGCCTTACATAAAACCTTATTATCAAGTGTTTTCAGAGAAGTTGGGTTTTTTGCAGGATCTGTCAATTTTGGATCTTATTTGTCATTTGGGTCCTGAAAGTATGGGGTATCTTAAGGATGTTTATTTTCTGTCCATTTTTCTCAGGAAGTAGGGTAAATTTGTCCCTATACGTAGATCAAAACCATAAAAGAAATAATCCACAGTAGGATGGTTATCTGTATGTAGCGGTCTTTGTACGCAGTTTTTGTGGGAGATTCTGTGTGATTATACACAATGGTTTGTTGTAAATATCTAAGAAAAGCAAAGACGACAAAGACGAAAGTATAGAATACATTGTGCCCAAATCTTCCCTGAATTTCGGGGGTGAGTGTAAACATTAGGTAGGAGATAATACCGATAGAGACAGACAAAGAGAGGGCAACATCGGCAAACTGTATACTGTATCCTTCCAATGATTTTCTTCCTTTTTCCGTGTGAGAAACCGTGATGAGTTCTCCCCGCCTTTTCCCCAAAGCCAAAAATAAAGCAAGAACGAAAGTAAGCAATATCGCCCACTGAGAGATAAATATTCCGGTTGCAAATCCTCCGGAAGCTACACGTAAGACGAAACCAAAGGAGATAATACAAACGTCTACTATTGCGATTTGTTTAAGTTTAAAGGAATATGCCAAATTCATGACAAAATAGAAACCTGTAACCAAAAAAAATCTTGACAGGGAAATATCAAAATATTTTTGCCCTGCCCACATATTTATGATAGTAATAAGAATAAGTACGAAAAACGCAATGACGGCTCCCGTTTTTGGTATAGCTCCTGAGGCCAACGGTCTGTGCTTTTTTTTAGGGTGTATTTTATCTGTTTCTATATCCATGTAATCATTGATGATGTAAATAGAGCTGGAAACCATGGAGAAAAACACGAAAGCATAAAGAGATCTCAGGAGTAAGTTCTCATGAAAAAAATTACCCGAAAAAAACAGGGGAGCGAAAACAAAGACGTTCTTCACCCATTGGTGAATTCTTAAAAGTTTTATGTAATTCTTCACGTTGTATACGAATCTCAGTAAAAAACCACTTTTTTTATCAAGTGGTTTTTAGTTATAAAGATGATTTTTTTTGGAAAATTCATTTAATCTTCTCTGCTTCTTTTTTCATTTTTTCGTTGGCTACAATCCCGAATTCTACCCTCCTGTTTTCTGCTCTGCCGGCATCTGTTTCGTTTGAAGCGATAGGATCTGCCATCCCGAGCCCTTTGGTTTGAATCCTGGAAGCCGCAACTCCTTTAGAGACAAGATAAGTCTTTACGGCATCTGCTCTTCTTTCAGAAAGCTTAAGGTTGTAGGCTGCTTTACCTTTATTGTCTGTATATCCATAGATGTATATACGGGTATCCGGGTTATTTGTAAGTACAGTAGCCAGTTTGTCTATATTGGTTTTTGCATCTGGTAAAAGGTTTGCGGAGTCAAAAGCAAATTTTACAATATTTTCTTTCAGGGTAACTTTTAGTCCGTCACCCACTCTTTCCACCTCTGCACCGGGAAGCGTTTCTTTTATTTCTTTGGCTTGTTTGTCCATTTTTCTCCCAATCACATTTCCCGCTACTCCTCCTACCACTCCCCCCAATATGGCACCTAAAGCTCCATTGCCGCCTTTGCCCACATTGTTGCCCAATATCCCTCCCAGAACCGCACCCGCAGTGGTGCCTATAGCAGTTCCTTTTTGTTGGCTGTTGGCATTCTGCACTGCTTCACAGCTGCTGACTGTGAGAACCACAGACAAAGAAACGGCTATAAAAAAACCGGTTTTAAACATTTTCATACGATATAATTTTTTTATTGCTTTTATTTTATTCTTGCGAAGTTATAAATAATTCTGACGTTTCCGGCGTTAGAGGTTACATTTTGTACCAAGCTAAAAGAAGCATCGGACTGTCCCGATAAAGACAAAGAATAGCCGACCAGGTTTTGTTTTGCTTTTGTACCCGTGGCAATTTTTTTGAACTTAAACTCTGATCCATTCACCACCTCGAATTTTATAGGCTGAAAAACCGCGGGACAATCTCCTACTCCATTTAGGGAGTAAGATCCGCTGTAATTGTTGGGAACAAGTTTCCATTCACTTCCCACAAAACATTGGGCATCAGCCCCCTCGTCAAAAGGCTTTACCTTAAAGTCCTTACCGTAATCCACGCTCGTGATTTGCCATGTTCCTTTAAGTTTATGGAAATTCACCCGATTGCTTTGCGAAGATTTGGCACTACCCGCCGAAGAGGCGGAAGTATTCATAGTTTTACAAGAGAAGGCAAGCAGGGCAGAGATTATGCCCATAGAGAAAACTTTACGCATAGACTTATTTTATTATATAGTATTATATTGTGCAATATATAGTAAAAATTATGCCAATCCGTATTTGGTTTATATGAAAAACCATTATGAGATAAAAAAATTATTTTTTTATATGTTTTTTTATACATTTGTAGTCCGGGAGTATTGTGAATGCCAAAGTGTGGGAGCTTCTGCTTTGTGGGTAAGGGTTATCCTTCCGGGTCGTTTGCGATGGTTTTGGACAAAATAACTTTAAATTAAAATATGTAAATCATGAAAAAACTAGTTTTAGGTGCTTTTGTTTTAGGTACGGCTCTTTTTTCTACAGTAAATGCACAAACACAAAAAGGTAATTTGCTTGTTGGAGGTAATGTAGGTAACGTTAATTTCGGAGTTAGTAAGGGTTCTACTACTTCGGTTAATATAACTCCGAAGGCTGCGTATTTCTTTAAGGATAATGTAGCGGTAGGAGGGTATGCAGATTTAGGATTTGCTAAGGTAGGAGATGGTCCTTCTGCGTTTACTTATGCTTTTGGTGCCTTGGGAAGGTATTACCTTGCGAGTAATGATCTACCTAATTTTTCAAAACACGGTAATTTCTTTCTGGAAGGTAATTTAGGTTTGGGTGGAGATAATTCTACTCAGAAAGATGGATCAAATTCGGTAGGTTTTAACTACGGCATAGGACCTGGGTATGCGTATTTCTTGACCAAAAATGTAGGTCTGGAAGGATTGCTTAAGTTTACCGGCAATTTAGGTGGAGGCAACTCTGGCGCAACGGGTAAATTGGTTTTCGGGCTTGGTTTCCAGGTTTATTTACCGGCTAAAAAGGTAGAGCATATCATAAAAGAAGAGACAAAATAGGCTCTCAATTAAGCGGTTTATTTATAGATTAAAAAAGAAGAAAAGGTCCGGTTAAAAAATAGCCGACCTTTTTTGTCTGTAGCCTTTTTGTTCTTTCACTGTTTATTATTCTGCCTATTGTTTTTTGTGAGAAACAAACCTAACTCTTCAGTACCTCTTTTACTTTGTTTGCGGCTTCCTCCAGTGTGATGGCAGAATGGACATTGAGCCCCGATTCATCGATGAGTTTTTTTGCTTCGATAGCATTGGTTCCCTGTAATCTTACAATAATGGGAACGGGGATGCTCCCCATGGCTCTGTAGGCATCTACCACCCCTTGGGCTACACGATCACATCGTACAATTCCTCCGAAAATATTGATAAGAATAGCCTTTACGTTTGGGTCTCTCAAGATAATATCAAAAGCTGTTTGAACTCTCTGAGCATCTGCCGTTCCTCCTACATCCAAGAAATTTGCAGGGTTCCCTCCCGATAGTTTTATAATATCCATAGTAGCCATGGCCAGTCCGGCACCGTTTACCATACATGCCACATCTCCGTCCAGTTTCACGAAGTTAAGTCCGGCTTCTCCGGCCTCTACATCCAGAGGGTCCTCTTCTCTTTTGTCTCTCAGTTCTGCAAGGTCTTTGTGACGGAAAAGAGAATTATCATCCAGCGTTACCTTTGCATCTACCGCAACTATCTTATTGTCTGAAGTTTTGAGTACAGGGTTAATCTCAAAAAGAGAGGCGTCTATCCCGATGTAGGCATTGTACAGATTTGTAATGAACCGAGTAAACTCTTTGAAGGCACTGCCTTCTAACCCCAGGTTAAAGGCAATTTTTCTTGCCTGGAAAGGAAGTAATCCTAGAGTAGGGTCTATGGTTTCCTTGTAGATGAGGTGTGGTGTGTTCTCTGCCACTTGTTCTATATCCATTCCTCCCTCGGTGGAATAAACCACTGTATTTTGTCCCAAAGCTCTGTCCAGCAAAATGGATACGTAGTATTCCTTGGTTTCAGACTCTCCTGGATAGTATACGTCTTCTGCCACCAAAACAGAATTCACGAACTTTCCCTCAGCTGAGGTCTGAGGAGTAACGAGTTTCATCCCAATGATATTCCGAGCATTTTCTTTTAGTTTATCCAGATTGGGGGAAAACTTCACTCCCCCTCCTTTTCCTCTTCCTCCTGCATGTACCTGTGCTTTTACCACCCAGCCTTCTGCTCCTGTTTCTGTGCTGAGCTTTCTGGCAGCTGCCAGTGCCTCTTCTACATTGTTGGCCAAAATTCCCCTTTGGGTGACTACTCCAAATTTCGATAGTATTTCTTTAGATTGATATTCGTGAAGATTCATACTCTGATTTTTAGTAATTAATTTTTTTAATTCTGTTAAAAATTTAGCTCATGCGAGGCAAATTTAGTGAAACGTACTCATTTTGCAAAAGAGTCGGATTGTCTTTATGCATTTATGCAGGGCTGTTTTCTGGTATAACCCTGGTGGATCATAAAATATTTAGTTAAATTTTTTCAGTGTGAGACGCCTTTGCTTAGTATGGTATATAGCAGAAATCCCCAGCTTAGGATCATCATAAGACCGCCTATAGGGGTAGCGGGACCTAAAAACCTGAGATTAATTCTCCATGCCTCCTGCATACTCAACAAATAAATACTTCCCGAAAAAAGCAGTGTACCGGTTAGCATTAGGATGGAGATCCATTTTTCGGTATTGGATTCAAATTTTAAGAAAAGCCCCAGAATAAGTAAAAAAAATGCAGAATACATTTGGTAACGTACTCCTACTTCAAAGCTGCTTAGTTTTTCCGTACCAAGTGTTTTTTTTAGTGTGTGAGCTCCAAAAGCACCTAATAAAACAGAGGTCATACCGTAAAAGCTCCCCATAAGGAGTGTGAATGTTTTCATTGTTTTTTTCTTAGATCGTTTAACCTACCGATGACTTCGTGATGACTCACTGTTTTGTCTTTAAAATATTCTACGAAATATTTTTTTTCTTTTTCGCTAGCCTGAAACTGGTTGAGAATATTGAGAAGATGCATTTTCATATGCCCCTTTTGTATTCCCGTAGTAATGAGTGAGCGTATGGCAGCAAAATTCTGAGCCAGCCCGGAGACCGCCAAAATACTCATGAGTTCTTGGGCGTTGGGTTTCCCGAGGAGTTCAAGGGAGAATTTTACCAAAGGATGTAGGTTGGTAAGACCACCAACTACTCCTACAGACAGGGGGATATCAATCCAAAACCGAAAAATATTGTTTTCTGTGCTGCAGTGGGTAAGCGAACTGTACCTGCCGTTTCTGGAGGCGAAAGCATGTGCACATGCTTCTGTTGCTCTAAAGTCATTTCCCGTGGCGATAACTACGGCGTCTACACCGTTCATAATTCCCTTGTTATGAGTGGTAGCCCTGTAAGGCTCTATTTCTGCGATGGTAACGGCTTGTTTGAATTTTTTTGCAAACTCCTCTGCACTTATGTTCTCGTTCTCTGCCAAATCCCAGAGAGGACAGGATACTTCTGCCCGTACTCGGCATTCCGGTGTGTAGTTGGAGAGGATATTCATAATTATTTCAAGGGATTCCTTTTCCTCCACGGTGAAGTCTTCTGATGAAAAAATTTCTTCTTTCAGAGTTTTGCCCAGCTGTTCCAGACAAGAATTGATAAAATTCGCACCCATAGAGTCTACGGTGTCAAAGCTCACCTGAAGTTGGTAATAATGTTCCATTTCAGAGGTTTTGTCCAGCCACTCTATATCCAGGATTCCTCCCCCGCGTTTGCGCATATTTTTGGTAATATTCTCCGTTGTTTCCAGCATTTTTTTCTTGAGTTTAAAATTAAAAAAGTGCTGGAGTTTTGCAGATTCCCCCTTGAATATGAAATGAGTGTGCCCCAGTTTTTTTGTATTAAGGATGGTGGTCCTGAAGCCACCTCTGTTCAGCCAGAATTTTGCAGATTTTGCCGCCGCGGCGACCACCGAGCTTTCTTCCACTGCCATGGGAATTGCCAGTAGCTTTCCGTCGATTAAAAAATTGGGAGCTATGCCGTAGGGCATATAAAAGTTCGAAAGCGTGTTTTCCGAAAACTCCTCATGTAACTTCTGCAACCCAATATTCTCATTCCAGTATTGTTCCAGTATTTTTTTTAGATCCTCTTTATCATTCAGATAAGTGGTTACAAGCCATTGGATTTTGTCCTGCTTTGAGAGCTTTGAAAAGCCTTCTATAGGTTTTATATTCATAGATATAGGGTTCTCAACAAGGAGCCAAAGTTAAGAAATTATACTATTTTTGTTTATAGACCCTTCCCAACACATTTCATTTATTTTGTATATTTGGTATCGTTGATAAGGATTGGAATAAAAAAAAACGTATTTCTATGAAAGTAACGGTAGTGGGTGCAGGCGCAGTGGGTGCTTCTTGCGCCGAATATATAGCAATGAAAAATTTTGCTTCAGAAGTGGTTCTGGTAGACATAAAAGAAGGATTTGCAGAAGGAAAGGCCATGGATCTTATGCAGACCGCCTCTCTTAACGGTTTTGATACCAAAATTACGGGGGTCACCAGAGATTACTCAAAGACAGCTGGTTCTAAAGTGGCGGTGATCACATCCGGGATTCCGAGAAAACCGGGGATGACCAGAGAGGAACTCATAGGCATCAATGCGGGGATTGTAAAAGAAGTATCGCAAAGTCTTGTCAAGCATTCTCCAGAAGTAGTTATCATTGTGGTATCTAATCCCATGGATACGATGACCTATTTGGTGCATAAAGTTTCCGGACTTCCAAAGGAGCGCATTATAGGGATGGGGGGAGCACTCGACTCGGCGCGGTTCAGGTACCGTTTGGCAGAAGCGCTGAGGTGTCCCGTCTCTGATGTGGACGGTATGGTTATCGCGGCGCATTCAGACACAGGCATGTTGCCGCTCATCAGTAAAGCATCTTACAAGGGGGTTCCCGTGACAGAATTTTTGGAGGAAAAAGAACAAAATCATGTGGTGGAGGAGACGAAAGTAGGGGGAGCCACGCTTACTAAGCTTTTGGGTACCTCTGCGTGGTATGCTCCCGGGGCTGCAGTATCGGTACTTGTTCAGTCTATTCTTTGTGATCAGAAAAAGCTCGTTCCATGTTCATTATACTTGGAGGGGGAGTATGGGCAAAAAGATATATGTTTGGGCGTCCCGGCTATAATAGGGAGTAAGGGAGTGGAAAGGATACTCAATATTCCGCTAATAGAGAGCGAGAAGGAAAGGTTTTCTGCTTCGGCAAAGGCAGTAAGAGATGTAAATGGAAATTTGAAATTTTAGTTTTTGAAGGTTTTGAACGTGTAAGAGGATGCAAAAACGTGCAGGGATGTTTCTTTGCATGTTTTTGCTTTTTAAACAGAAAGTAATCTTAAATAATGAAATACAGACTTTTTTTTCTTATCATTTTTTTTGCTCCTTTCGGGTTTTACGCTCAAAAAGATTCGTTAACCTCACTTGATAAACCAAAACTTGTGGTAGGTTTGGTCGTAGATCAGATGAGGTGGGATTACCTCTACAGATACTATGATAAGTATGGCGAGGGAGGATTCAAAAGGCTATTGAAGGAAGGATTTTCGCTTGACAATGTATATATTCCCTATATTCCAACAGTGACGGCAGTGGGGCACGCAAGCATCTATACGGGGTCTATACCTGCTATACACGGTATTGTAGGGAATGACTGGATAGATAAGACTTCCGGAAAAAAGGTGTACTGTACCCAAGATACTCTTATCCAGGGGGTGGGTACGCTTACGGAAAAAACAGGACAGCATTCTCCAAGGAATCTTAAAAGCACTACAATTACAGATCAATTGGCTATGGCGAGTAATTTTAGGTCAAAGATAGTGGGCATTTCTTTGAAAGACAGGGCTTCTGTTCTCCCGGTCGGACATCGTCCCACGGCTGCTTTTTGGTACGATGATGCCCAGGGAAAATTTGTGACGAGTACCTATTATATGGATGTACTCCCTTCCTGGGTGAAGGATTTTAACGAAAAAAACTTTCCGAAAAAGCTTTTATCTCAAGATTGGATCACTCTGTTACCCTTGGAACAATACACGGAAAGTACAATAGACGATGTGTCTTGGGAGTTTATTTTGGGAGACAAAAAGAAACCTACTTTTCCTTATACAGGGCTATTGGAAATAGCCAGAAGGTACAAGGATGTGATTAGGACGTCACCTTACGGAAATACATTGACGCTTGGTTTTGCTGAGGCTGCAATAGAGGGCTATGCGATGGGAAAAGGTAACGATACCGATTTTTTGGCTGTCAATATTGCTTCTACAGATTATATAGGACACGCTTTTGGACCCAATTCGGTGGAGATAGAAGATACTTTTCTAAGGCTGGATAGAGATTTGGCTAAGTTTTTCAACCTATTGGATAAAAGAATAGGAAAAAAGCAGTATTTGGTTTTTCTTACAGCTGACCACGGTGCGGCAAATTCATCGGGTTATTTACGAGAAAATAAGATGCCTACAGGCTTCTTTGATACCCACCTAAAGAAGGATATACAAAAGCTTTTAAAAGATAAATATGGGACTTCCGATTTTTTGTTGGGCATAAAGAACTATCAGATTTATCTGGATGATAAAAAAATGAGTAGGCAGAATAAGTCAAAACAGAAAATAAAGGAAGAGATTATAAAATATTTAGAAAAAGATTCTAAAATTCTTTATGCAGTAGATCTGGAAACTATTTCCTGTTTGGGCGTAGCAGAGCCTATAAAAAGTAGAATTATCAATGGGTACCATAGGCGGAGAAGTGGAGATATACAGATGATTCCCTACGATGGATATTTGCCCGAATATGCCCAAAAAGGAACCACGCATGGGGCATGGAACTCCTATGATTCCCATATACCTCTTTTATTTATGGGCTGGGGTATAAAACATGGAGCATCCAGCAAAACCTATTATATGAAAGATATAGCCCCTACACTTGCACAATTGCTCAAAATAGAAAACCCGAGCGGAACCGTGGGCGAAGCGATCACAGAAATTCTAGAAAAGTAAAAAATAGAGGAGAGTATCCTCTATTTTTTATCAGTTTTTTGTCTTACGGGAGGGTAATAAGCCATGATCTCTGCAATTATCTCTGGGATCTGTTTGCGTTTCTGGCTTGGGGAATCTACAGAAATCCCGCTGCCTATACCTTGCCATACGAGCTTCTGTGTTTTAGAGTCTATGATATCCACGACTAGGGTACCAGAGTTATAATTGTTGGTCCAGGTAGACTGCATTCCAAACCCCATCATGCCCCACCAGTGACCACCCCATCCCCAGTATCCTCCCCATGGGCTTAAGGTTTGCACGTTCGTGATTTTTTTATAGCTGGCTTTCACGTTTACAACAAGGTCCGGATTTTCCGCCACGGCAAGTCCTTTTTGCTTTAGTTGTTTGGAGAGTTCGTTAAGTACTCTATCCTTGTCTATGTCATTCAACTCAAGATCGTCTATGCGGAGTTTATACGTTTTAAAGGCGGTAAAATTCACATTTCTCGCATAATCAGATCGTACCTGAAACGGACTACAGGCAAAGAGCAAAACGAAGACTCCCGTACATAACAAGGTTTTCATCAAATTTTTCATAATTCAATTTTTTTGGTTTCTAATTGAGTTATCTGTTTTTCTTACAGGAATTATATTTGTCCCGTTTTCGTGAAAAAAAACATAATCATTAAGTGTATACTATTTGAAATCAACATCTTCGTCTTATGTTTTTTATTTCTCTACGTCTTCTCGGGTTTCTTTATGCCTCTCGGGAAAACAAACATCATTGCAATTGCCATGTATCCCTTTGTTTTTTTGAAAAACACCCGTGATAAAGATAAGGAGTTTCTGATAAATCGCGAAAAAATTCATTTGAGACACCAACGAAAATGTCTTTTGATTTTTTTACCTTTAGCATGCAGGAGGAGGGGGGTAAATACTTGAAAAAAAGAAGTTTTGAAGATGCTTACAGAGCCGTTAGTTTTGAGAGGGGGCCTATGGGATATAAGGAAGTCGCATCGGTTATCTGTCATACAGGAGGCCATATTTTTTCTTGGCTATCTTTAGGTTCTCTGTTCTTAGAGGGATTCCACTTAGTTTTTTCTTTTATATTTCATATTTTTGTGTTCGATTTTTTTAAGGCATTGATAAATTCATGGAAAAAATAATCATAAAGGAATTGCTCAGTAGGTACGGGAAGTATATGCATCGCAATGTAGAGGTGAGCGGTTGGGTGCGGGCATTTAGATCCCAGCGCTTTATTTCTTTATCCGATGGATCTACCCCCCACAATTTGCAGGTGGTGGTAGACCCTGAAAGTTTTTCTCAAGAAATTATAAGAAACATAAAAATCGCGGTTTCCCTGAAAATTGTAGGCGAGGTGGTGGAGAGTCCGGGAGCAGGACAAAGTGTAGAAATTGTTGCGAAGTCTATAGAGATTTTGGGGGATCATTTTTCTGATGAATTGGAAAAAACGGTTTTGCAACCCAAAAAGCACAGTCTGGAGACCCTGAGAGTTCAGGCACATCTTCGTTTTAGGACCCAGCTTTTTGGAGCAATTTTTAGAGTCAGGAGTGCATTGAGTTTTGCTATTCATGAGTTTTTTAGAAAAAACAATTTTTTTTATATCCATACTCCTATTATTACAGGGGTAGATGCCGAAGGTGCGGGCGAGATGTTTGGCGTGACACATTTTGATCTTCGGTCTGTTCCGCTCGGTCCGGAGGGAGCAGTAGACTATGAACGGGATTTTTTTGGAACCAAGACGAGTCTTACGGTATCTGGGCAGCTGGAGGCAGAAACAGCAGCAATGGGACTAGGGCGTGTCTATACGTTTGGTCCCACTTTCAGGGCAGAGAACTCCAATACGACCAGACATCTTGCGGAGTTTTGGATGGTGGAGCCGGAGGTGGCTTTTAATACGTTGGAAGATAATATAGACCTTGCGGAGGCATTTCTTAAGTACTGTATTTCCTACGTTTTGGAGCATTGTAGGGAAGACTTGGAACTTTTGGACAAAAGATTTTTGGACGATCAAAAAGCAAAGCCCGAAAAAGACAGAGCAAAAGAGGGACTTATGGAGAAGTTGGAGAATGTAGTCAAGAAGAGATTTGTGCGGGTCTCTTATACCGAGGCAATTGGTATTTTGCTTCGAAGTAAAGAGAATAAAAAAGGAAAATTTCAGTTTCCCATAGACTCTTGGGGGATGGATTTGCAGTCTGAACACGAGAGATATCTCGTGGAAAAACATTTTGAATGCCCTGTTGTTTTGTTTGACTACCCAAAAGATATTAAGGCTTTCTATATGAGACTCAATGAAGATGATAGGACGGTGGCAGCCATGGACGTTCTTTTTCCGGGAATAGGGGAGATTATAGGGGGGTCTCAAAGGGAAGAACGGTATGAGGTCTTAAGAGCCAAAATGAAGGAAATAGGCATGGAAGAAAAGGAGCTTTGGTGGTATTTGGATACAAGAAAATTTGGTTCTGTACCTCACTCAGGATTTGGATTGGGACTGGAAAGACTGGTTCTTTTTGTCACGGGGATGACGAATATACGAGATGTGATTCCTTTTCCCAGAACGCCAAAGAGTGCTGGTTTCTAAAGGAAATGTTATTTTTTTGAGACAGTAGAATAATTATTTGTTCTCCATATTGAAATTGAAAGATTATTATGCTCAAACAGAATCTTCAGTTAAAACTCGGTCAGAGACTTGCTCCGCAACAGATACGGCTTATGAAGCTTATACAGCTTCATACTCTGGAATTTTCTGAAGAACTGGAGCGGGAATTAGAAGAGAATCCTGCTCTGGAGCGTGCTCCCGAAGATGAGTATGAGGAATCTGATGTTTCCAATGAAAAAGGATCGGAGGAGAAGGAGCAGGATTTTAACGTAGAGGAGTATATATACGATGAGGAACCTTCCTATAAAACAGCTTCCAGCAATTATTCTCCGGATGATGAGGAATTTGATAATGAGAGTCTTCTTACGGAAGGGAAAACTCTTTATGATTATTTGATTGAGCAGATTCGACTCAGCAATATTGCTCCGGATGACTTGAAAATTGCGGAATACATTATCGGAAATCTAGATTCGGACGGCTATTTAAGGAGGGAGATAAAATCTATAGTGGATGATCTGGCTTTTTCTCAAGGGCTTTATACCCAGACAGAAGTAGTAGAGGACATCTTGGAGAATTATGTACAAAAATTGGACCCTACGGGAGTGGGAGCTAGAAGTTTGCAAGAATGCCTTTTGTTACAGATAGAAAAAAAGGTGAGTGCAAATAAGGCGGTTTCTCTTGCTGCAGATATTTTGCGTAGTCAGTTCGACGCTCTTACCAACAAGCATTATGCAAAGATTATGCAAAAGTTTGATGTAAATGAGGAGGAACTTCGTTCGGCAATTGATGAGATTGCTAAGCTTTCCCCAAAAGTAGGAGGTAATTTTGATACCCAAACCATTACCATAAATCAAGAGATAATTCCCGATTTTGCCATCCAGCTTCACGAAGATGCTGACGGAAATATAACGGTGACTACGAGTCTGAATAGTAAAAACACTCCTACTCTAAGGGTTTCTGAAGAATATAAAGATATTCTCTCTACTTATTCTCATGACAAAACCTCCAGCAAGAATAAACAAGCAGCGCTATTTATAAAACAAAAGTTAGACGCCGCCAAGTGGTATATAGATGCAATTAATCAGAGGCAAAACACCCTTTTGCAGACGATAGAAGCTATTGTTAGTATTCAGAAGCCTTATTTTATCACCGGAGATGAAAAATTTCTAAAACCCATGATACTGAAAGATATTTCTGATATTACGGGATTTGATATTTCTACAGTTTCCAGGGTAGTAAAAAGTAAATATGCAGATACTCCCAACGGTATTGTGTATCTCAAAAATCTTTTTTCTGACTCCCTTCTCAATGACGAGGGAGAAGAAGTTTCTACCATAGAAATAAAAACTTATCTAAGGGAAGTTATAGATAAAGAAGATAAAAAGAAGCCTTATACGGATGATGCTCTTGTCAATCTCTTAAAGAAAAAGGGGTATAACATTGCAAGAAGAACGATAGCAAAATACCGAGAACAGCTCAATATTCCTGTAGCCAGACTGAGAAAAGAGCTGTAAAAGCGGTTTGTTTTTGAGAAAACCTTTATGGATATTTTTCCACACGAAGTGCCAATTATAGAGATTCCTTATGGGTCATCCGGGGTTCGTATGTTTATAAAAAGAGAAGATCTTGTCCATCCTGATATTTCCGGAAATAAATTTTGGAAGCTTTTTTATCCTGTAAAGAATTATCTGGAAAAAAAGGTGGAATCTCCTCTTTTCATCACTTTTGGGGGAGCTTTTTCTAATCATATTGCAGCCACTGCTGTTCTGGGAAAACTTTATGGTATTCCCTCTTTGGGTATTATACGGGGAGAAGAACTTGCCACAGTCTGGGAAGATAATCCCACTCTTTCTCTTGCCAAAAAAAATGGAATGCGGCTTGTCTTTGTTTCACGTAGAGTTTATACGAACAAGAGTGATCTTATGCAGGTACTGGAGAAAAAATATCCCCAGGCATTAATCTTGCCCGAGGGGGGAAGCAGTGCGTCTGCTGTAAAAGGAATGCAGCACATGTTGGGTGACAAAACCCAAGGTTATGATTATCTTTGCACTGCTGTAGGCACCGGGGGGACTCTTTCAGGACTGTCCTTGTACGCTGAGAAGAACCAAAAGGTAGTAGGGTATTGTGTAACTAAAGATCGTGTTATAGAGAGAATTGAGTCTTTTACGCACAGGAGGAATTATGCGCTCGTGGAAGCCAGTCAGGGAGGCTATGGTAAAGTGAGCGATGCACTGGTAGATTTTATTAATCATTTTTTTTACGAATATAAGGTAATATTGGATCCATTATATACAGGAAAAATGATGATGAAAATTTTTCAAATGATTGACAAAAGAATGTTCCCTTTAGGCTCAAAGATTTTGGTTTTCCATACGGGGGGAGTTCAGGGAATAGGTGGGATAAACCAGGCGAGAAGGAAAAAGAAAAAAAAAACTATAAATATTGCCATATGAAGACTTATTTAGGTATTGTCTTTTTTTTCACGATATGGTCTGGTTGTTTATTAGGGCAGACGTGGAGTACAGAGGAAGAGTATGTACAGAATTTTGCCCGGTATGCAGTGGAGGAGATGGAAAAACATAAAATTCCGGCTTCTATCAGTCTTGCACAAGGGATTATAGAGTCGGGAGGGGGACAGAGTAGACTGGCGAGAGAGGGAAACAATCATTTTGGGATAAAGTGTAAAGAAAACTGGAAAGGAAAGACAATGAGACACCATGATGACGCCAGAAATGAGTGTTTTAGGGTCTATGAGAACCCCAAAGAATCTTATGCAGATCACTCGTTATTTCTTACTTCCAGGAAGCATTATGCTCCGCTTTTCCGTCTGAAAAGCACAGATTACAGGGGTTGGGCTCTGGGGCTTAAAAAAGCAGGCTATGCTACCAATCCCAGATATCCTTCCATGCTTATCCAAAAGATAGAAAGGCTTAAACTTTATGAATTTGACACGATCAGCTCCGGGGAGGTATATGCCGTTTTGCTCTCCCGGTATCCGGACTTACGAAGGGACAATCGTTTTATGGCCAAACAGAACAATGAAAATTTTTCTTCCAAAGCTTTTTTCGTTCCTGTAGGGAGGAAAACGGTAAAAATTTCTGAACGTTTTCCGGTAAAGACCTCTTATGTTTTTTACCTTATAAAAACCCACCCGAATGGAAGAAGATACGTGATACTTCCCGAAAATACGGGTATAGCCGAAGTATCCCGGAGATTTGGGATAAGGGAAAAAAAATTGCGTAGATATAACGATCTCGAAAATTCTGTTTTAAGTAAAGATCGTATTCTCTTCCTAGAGCCTAAAGCGAATAAAGGAAATATAGCAACCTATACCGCAAAGTCTGGTGAGACCATGTATGATATTTCACAAAAATTTGGGATAAAGCTCAGAAAACTCTATTCAAAAAATAGGATGCCTTATGGAGCCTCTTTGCGAATAGGGCAAGTGGTATACTTGCAGGATAAAAAACCTAGAGAATAGAGACATTTTTGTGTAGATCTACTGGATATTAAAATATGTATTAAGATAACAAGATGAGATACCAGAGAAGTAGTGCATTGTTTGACAAGGCAAAACGATATATTCCCGGGGGGGTCAATTCTCCTGTGAGAGCATTTAATTCTGTAGGCGGAGTTCCTGTCTTTATGAAATCTGCCAAAGGTGCCCTGCTTACCGATGAAGATGGAAATACCTATATAGATTATATCAACTCTTGGGGTCCTGCTATACTGGGGCATACACATGGAAGTGTTTTGGAAGCCGTACAAAAGCAGGCGGAAAAAGGATTTTCCTTTGGAACCCCTACAGAGCTGGAGACAGAGATAGCACAGTTGATTATAAGTCGGGTTGCTTCTATAGATTCTATTAGGATGGTATCCTCAGGAACAGAGGCCTGCATGAGTGCTATACGGCTGGCCAGAGGTTTTACAGGAAGGGAAAAAATCATAAAATTTGAGGGATGTTATCATGGACATTCGGATTCTTTTCTTATAAGTGCGGGGAGTGGTGCGGCCACTTTCGGGTCGCCTAATTCTCCCGGGGTTACTTCCGGAACGGCAAAGGATACCTTTTTGGCCCGATACAATGATACGGTTCAGGTAGAAGAAATATTTAGAAAATCAGGAGAAGAGATAGCCGCCGTTATTTTGGAGCCCGTGGCGGGCAATATGGGGTGCGTGGTTCCGGAGAGGGGATTTATGGAAAACTTGAGAGCGCTGTGTACGGAATACGGGACGCTCCTGATCTTTGATGAGGTGATGACGGGGTTTCGTTTGGCTTTTGGAGGGGCACAGGAGGTATTGGGAGTTTTTGCTGATCTGGTCACTTACGGTAAAGTGATAGGGGGGGGGCTTCCTGTGGGAGCTTTTGCTGGAAGGAAAGAAATTATGGAGTGTCTTACGCCGCAAGGTGCTGTTTATCAAGCAGGAACATTAAGCGGTAATCCTCTGGCCATGCGTGCCGGTCTTGCCACGCTTCAGTGTATTCTAGACGATGCTGCATTTTATGACAGGCTGGAAAGAACGACGGTTACGTTAAAAACAGAAATAGGTAAAATTTTTCAGGAGAAAGGAATTTCTCATGTCATCAATCAGAGGGGGTCTATGATGTCTATATTTTTTGACACAAATAGGGTAAGTAACTTTGATGAAGCCTCCGGTGCTAATCACGCACTTTTTAATCGGTTTTTCCATGCAATGCTTAACCAAGGGGTTTACTTACCTCCAAGCGGGTACGAGACATGGTTTATATCCCATGCTATCGGGAAAAACGAAATAGAAAAAACACTGGACGCAGTACGAAGTTTCTAAATATTTTTCTGGTTAATCGGGTCCGGGATTTTTTTTGTACAGAAGAGATATTAACCTACACGGAGTGAAAATTAAATGAGAGTCATGTTGTTGTGTGCTATATAAGCGAGATATCGACATTGTTACAAGCCTAACAGGCTTATAGGGCGGTGAAACATCTTGAATGCTTTATAAATTCTCCTTTAAATGAGAGCCGTGCAGCTGTGTACTTTTCGTAGATTGAATAAAAAATCGCGATGGGTAGAGTGGCAAAAAGGGTGGATAAAAAAATCATAAAAGCAGAAAGTGCTTGAGAATCATCCGTTACCAGAAGAATTGTAAGGGTTACTAATTTTATTTTCAGGTCTTTTGTGTTTGTTTAGGGTAGACTCGTTATTAAGTCTACAATTTTCTCGGTACTAAACTATGTCTTGAATTCAGTTTTTCGACCTATACATCTTTCATTTCGAGATGAACCTTTTTTGAGAGTTTCTTTCAGGATCAGAGTTATCTTTTTTCCGTTATTTAGTTGAAGGGAGAGGCTTTTGTCCCGTTTGAATCAATGAATTTTATTTCTTTATTCTTACCGTTTTCAAACTCCGTGACTGTCCGATGATACCTTTCACCAAGTTATTATTAAAAGCATCTACGGTGGTGCGTTGATAGATCAGATTGTGATAATCTTTGTATTGGTATTGATCAAACAATCCTATGCCAATTTTTTGCGTTCATATCCCGTTATCTTAGCCTTTACCTTACTCCTGCACGGCAAGGCATACGGATCCGGGAGGCTAAGACAAAGGAAACAGGGATAATTTTTTAGCTTCCTTTATTACGAAAGATTTTGCTTCGTTAGGGTCGTTGTGTATTTTTCCTTCCAGGATGGCTTCTTTTACTTTTTCTTTCAAGATGCCGATTTCCCTGCCGGGTTTTATCCCAAATATCTGCATAATCTCCTCTCCAGAAATGGGAGGCTGGAAATTTCTTATTTTGTCTTTTTCTTCTACTTCTTTTATTTTTTTGCTTACGTATTCAAAATTCTTCTTATACCTTCTTTGTCGGTTTGCGTTTTTGGTTGTGATATCTGCTTTACACAGTACAAACAGATCTTCCAGGTCTTTCCCCGCGTCAAAAAGTAAGCGCCTAAGCGCAGCGTCCGAAGCCTCATCAGTAATGAGTGCAATAGGTCTCGAAGAGAGCTTTACGAGTTTTTGCACATATTTTTTATCGTTTCCTAGAGGCAATTTCAGTCTTTGGAAAATTTTATTTACCATTTTGGATCCCAAATACTCGTGTCCGTGAAAGGTCCATCCTGTTCCTTCTACAAATTTTTTGGTAGGGGCTTTCCCTATGTCGTGTAACAATGCCGCCCACCTAAGCCACAGATTATTTGTGTTTTCGGAAATGTTATCCAGCACTTCCAGTGTGTGAAAAAAATTATCTTTATGGGTCTGTCCCTCTATTTCCTCGATTCCTTTCAGTGCGGTAAGTTCTGGAATTATGATGTTCATAAGTCCCGTTTCTTGCATGAGTCCAAGGCCAACAGAGGGCTTTGGGGAAAGCATAATTTTGTTGAACTCTGTCATCATGCGCTCTGTGCTCACTATAGAAATTCTGTATGCTTCGGCTTTTATAGCAAGCAGAGATTTTTCTTCTATCGTGAAACCCAATGTAGAGGCAAATCTTATGGCACGCATCATTCTTAGGGGATCGTCTTTATATGTTTTATGAGGTTCCAGCGGAGTTCTGAGAATTTTTTTCTCCAGGTCTTTTTCTCCGGCAAGGGGATCTATCAGTTTTCCGAAAGAATCTTTGTTGAGTGATATTGCCATTGCGTTGACGGTAAAGTCCCTCCTTTTTTGGTCATCTTCCAGACTACCTCTTTCTATCTCAGGGTTTCTGGAATTCTCCTGGTAACTTTCTTTTCTGGCGCCCACAAATTCCAGTTTAAGGTCTTTATACCTGAACATTGCGGTACCATAGGTTTTGAAAACCGAAACTTTGCTTTTGGGGGCTATTTTTGCCGCCAGACTTGTGGCAAGGGAAATCCCACTCTGTTCGGTAACAAAATCTATATCTGTAGAGATTTGCCTTTTCATCAAAAGATCCCGAACATATCCTCCCACCAGGTACACTGTTTGGTTGAGTTCCTCCGCTGTTTCTGATATATGCTTAAAGAGTTTTAGGTTTTTGTTCTGATTAAGATTGATCTGCATTTTTAGAAAAAATTCTATTCTCGTATCACTTTTATTTGGTTTCTACTTCCTACCCTGATTACCGAAGAAGCCGTATAGGAGAGGGGAGACTCTTCATCTTCCTCTATACAATAGTCTACCGATTTTATGATTTCGGGATTGATATCAGAGAATATTCTAGGGCTTTTTTCTCCACTAAAATTAGCCGATGTAGAGACAATAGGGCGGTCCAGCTTTGAGATGAGTTTTTTGCAAAGTTCGTTTTTTGTAAGTCTGATCCCAATACTTCCGTCGCGAGCCAAAAGTTCTTTTGGTAAAATTTCGGATTTTTCATACACTATTGTGACGGGCTTTTCAGACAGATCCATGATAACCCATGCCATTTCTGGTACATCTACTAGATCCTGAAGTCTTTTTTCGGTGTCCACAAGAATGATGAAAGATTGGCTCTCTGCTCTGTTTTTTATTTTGAACACTTTTTTTACGGCATCGGGATTCATGGCATCACAACCGATACCCCAAATGGTATCCGTAGGATAAAGGATGGTGCCCCCGTTTTTTAGTACCTCTACTATGCTTTTCATGTGTTTTTTGTTTTGTAAGTGCGGCAAATATCGTTCACGAACAGTGTGATGACGTTGTGCCCGGAGGCAAATTTGCCGAAGGGCTCTACAGAAATAGCATTGTCACTTGCTTTTTCTGAATATATACTTAAATCTATCATTAGATATCTTGGGGTTTTAGGGATTCCATTCGTATACGTTGATTTGGTCAAGCACTTTAAATCCCGTTTTTAAATATAGGTTGTTGGCTGTGGTATTTACTTTTTCTGTTTCCAAGATAAGTCCACAAGACCCTTTTTGAGAAGCGAGTTTTTTTGCCTCTTCTATAAGAACTTTGGCGTAGCCTTTGCCTCTTGCTTTTTCTGATAAAAACAGGTTTTTTAAGATCCATAATTCTTTGAGTCTTGTGAGAGAGCTGATTAAATAAAGGAGCATAAAACCCATAACCTCTTTCTCATCTTCGCAGACATACAGTTGAGAATCTTTTTCTTTTAATCTTTTCATGACAAAATTTTTCACCTCCTCTGTGTTACTTTTTTCACCATAGAAGGTTCTGTAACTGTTAAAAAGAAGGGTGAGGGAATCAAGGTCTTTTATGTTGGCTTTGCGGACGATTATCATGGTTTCCTTTTCTTAAATTTTATCGAATCCGGCAGCTAATCCCATGATCAGGTCTTCTATATCTTCTATCCCTACACTTAGTCTCACGAGATCATCCGTAATGCCTTTTTCCTGTCTTTTGTCTTCCGGGATAGAGGCGTGTGTCATGCTTGCAGGGTGATTTGCCAAAGATTCTACACCGCCTAGGCTTTCTGCCAGAGTAAATATTTTTATGTGTTCCAGAAAACGGACTGCCTCTTCTTTTCTTCCAGAGGTAAACCGAAAAGAAACCATACCGCCAAATCCTTTATTCATTTGTTTTTCTGCAAGCTCGTATTGGGGATGACTTTTTAGACCGGGGTAAAATACGTTACTTACTTTTGGGTGTTGTTCCAGGTACCTTGCTACCTTCAGTCCGTTTTCGGAATGCCTTTCTACCCTGAGTGCTAATGTTTTTATTCCTCTGAGAACCAAATAGGAGTCATGTGGACCCAATATGGCTCCGGAAGCAAACTGGATAAAATGTAATTTTTCTCCTAATTCCAGTGTTTTGGTAATCAGTGCTCCCGCCACCACATCTGAATGTCCTCCCAAATATTTTGTTGCAGAATGCATGACAAGGTCGGCACCAAGATCTATAGGCTTTTGCAGGTAGGGAGTAGCAAAGGTATTGTCCACCGCAACGAGGATATTTTTGTCTTCTGCCAGACGGGAGATCGCTGTGATATCTACCAGCTTCATGAGAGGGTTGGTAGGGGTTTCTACCCAGATGAGTTTTGTTTTTTCTGTGATTGCTTTCTCTACGGTTGAGGGGTCGGAAAAGTCAACAAAACGGAATTTGAGTTGATACTTTTCAAACATTTTGGTAAACATTCTGTAGCTCCCTCCATAGAGATCATCACAGGCGATGATTTCGTCTCCCGGATTGAGCAGCTTCAAGACGGCATCTGTGGCGGAAAGTCCCGAAGCAAAAGCTAGTCCCCTCGCTCCATTTTCTATGCTGGCAAGGGCATTTTCCAAGGCCTGTCTCGTGGGGTTTGCTGCTCTGGAATATTCGTATCCCGAGTGGATGCCCGGGCTTTTTTGGGCAAAGGTAGAGGTGAGAAAAACCGGTATATTTACTGCACCTGTGCCGGGTTCCGGGTGCTGTCCCCCATGGATTGTCTTGGTATTAAATTTCATTTTTATTGTAGATTTGGTCGGGTTTTACTTACATTTTTATAGCCGATTTTTCTGCAAATTCTTCCGATACTTGCCGGATCCATTCTGCTATGTCTTCTTCTCCCGTCGCTCGTTTATAAGTGTCTCCCAAGGAGACCAAAATCTGATGAAAGAATCTTTTCATATGATCTACGGGCATTTCTTTTGTCCAAAGGTCTATGCGTAAGGCTTCCATGGCTTTATCATCCCAAACCGAGACCATCGTGGCTTTGGTTTCCTGTTTCTCAATGCCTCCGTCCTCCGCGTTCCACAAAATTTTCTCAGGAATATGATTTTCGTCCAGAGAAACTTCTATTGTTATTTGGGTTTTTCTCATTATTTTTCACTTATTTGGTTATTCGAATTTGGGACTGTATTTTGATTTTTGAAAAATTTCTTTTGCACTCATTCTTAAAAAATCCTGCAACGAGACTTCAGGATATTTTTCCAGAAAATTTTTGCTTATTTGCCAGCCTATAAAAACTCCAAGCTGCGGAGAAGACTCATTGTCTATTTCGGTATAAAATTTTGAGAAAGGTCCGGGCATTATAAACCTTTCTTCCAAACGGGAATCATCACTGAATAGCAGGTCGTTTTCTATGAAGAAATCCCAGATATTAGGTTCGTTCGCCACTGCCCATTCGTATTGCTTTGGGGTGTATCCTATCTTTACAGAGTCAGGAATTTTTGGTAAAAAAGCATCTTTCAGTATCATGAGTTTTCCCTGATAGAGGATATGGTCTATAAATTTCTGGTGTTCTCTAGTAGGTGGTACTATATTCTCCGCAAAAATAAGTGCTGTTTTCGGGAGAAGATTTTCTACATTCAAGTTTTTTTTGATGTACCTTTCAATCCCTTCGTAATATTTGCTTTTTTCTCCCATAAACGCACTAATATCTATAAACAGATAATTTTTGTCAGACTTATAAAACACAGGATCCAACAGGCCTTGCAGAGCGGAAGAATACAAAAACACTTTGGGAGGAGTAAATTTTGGGAAATAATATCGTACACGGGAAAATAAATCCGATAGATCTGTGCTGAGTTTCTCAAGATTTATTTTTGCTATCGCTTCCCTGTATATTGCAATTTCTTCTGGGTCTTTTTTTCTCTCCAAAAAGTCTATATCACTTACGCTTCCCTGAAACCAAGGGTATTTTTCTTTAAAATTTTCCAAAGAATTTTCCGGGTTATAGAACTCTTTTGAAAGATCTGTAATTTCTACTTTTTCACCCAAACTTTTCGGCTGGATATCCCATCTTCCGGCAGGCTTTTTTCTGCAGGACACCAGCACAAAAAGGCAGAAACTATACCTTAAGAATTTTATCAAAAACTTCATTATTTTTGCAGAAATTAGACAGACAAAAATAGAGATTTCTTTGCTGTGTTTTGTAAGAACTTTTTTATTTATAAAACTTAACGTTTTTTTGCATGCTTAGTGGGCTGATGGGTTTATTTAGAGAAAAAACAGAATGCAGACGAAAAAAATAACAGATCATATCGTAAAGTGGCTTTCGGACTATGCTGTTCAGGCCTGCGTAAAAGGTTACGTAGTAGGAGTATCCGGGGGGGTAGATTCTGGGGTGGTTTCCGCTCTTTGTGCGATGACGGGGCTGGAGGTGCTCCTTCTGGAGATGCCCATTCGGCAAAAAGAAGATCAGGTGAGTAGAGCCCGAGAGCATATTGAGGATCTTAAGAAAAAGTTCCTGAATGTAAGGAGTCAACAGGTAAATTTGACTCCTGTTTTTGGGTCTTTTGAGAAAACTATCGGAGAGGTAGATCAGGGAAATACGAATAAAAATCTGGCTTTGGCAAATACGAGATCCAGGCTCAGAATGCTTTGCCTTTATTATTATGCGCAGGTTCACGGGCTTTTGGTTTGTGGTACAGGAAACAAAGTGGAGGATTTTGGGGTGGGTTTTTTCACTAAATACGGAGATGGAGGAGTAGATGTCTCTCCCATTGCAGATCTTTATAAAACAGAGGTATATGCTCTGGCGAAGGCGCTGAACCTTAGCGAAAGTATACAAAATGCAGTACCTACTGACGGGCTTTGGGATATAGAAAGAACCGATGAAGAACAGATAGGAGCCCGGTATGCAGAGTTGGAAAAAATACAAAAAGAGTACGGGACAAAGGCAGTAGAGGAATACAAAGGGCGAGATAAAGAAGTTTATCTTATCTTTGATCGATTGCATAAAGCGAATCAACATAAGATGAAAGCCGTACCCATATGTCGGATTTTGGAAGAATGGAGGTAGACCTACGGGCGTATTGTCTCTTTTTTAGTGATTAATGTTATCACGAGGGCTTAAAACTTGTTTTATGCACGTCAGGAGCAAAATATTTTATTACTTCTTCATCGGGGGGATGTTGGGGATTTTTTTTGTTTATCTTCTGAGTTGTAGGGTGAAGAGAGTTCCCGGATCTTCTCGGAGGAGTGCAGTAGAAAACGCGTATTCTAATACTGCGCAGGCTGTTTATCTCAAAACAAGAGAAGACGTGGTGATTGCTTATCTCAAAAAAAACAAGCTTCTTCCCAGCTACTACGTAAAGAAATCCTATGCAAGAAAACAAGGATGGAACCCGTCAAAGAGAAACCTCTGTGAGGTACTGCCGGGGAAAGCTATAGGCGGGGATAGATTTAGGAACAGTGAGGGAAAATTACCTGCAGGCTATTCTTACACTGAGGCGGATGTAAACTATAATTGCAGTGGGAGAAATGCAGATCGGGTAATTTTTTCTGATGCGGGAGACATATATCTTACCAAAGATCATTATAAGACTTTTGTAAAGCAATAAACAGCCCTATTGTATAGATGGGTTAGGAAAGAAATCGAAAAAATTACCGAGACAGTTTTTATGAAAAATGTACAGATAGACTTTACCTGTTTAGGAGACTATGAAGACTTTTATGCTTGCTTGAGAGAGAACCTTCCTTTGCCAGAGTATTTTGGGGATAATCTTGATGCGCTGTGTGATGTGATAGAAGGAGAGCTTCCTCTGCCTTTGTGTCTTGAGTTTGTCAATATGCAGGTAGAACAATTGGAGGCTTTTGAGGATCTTATCGCCACATTGGAAGAACTCTCCACAGAGATAGAGGGGTTTTCTTTTGCCTATTTTCTCCGTACGTACGAATAGACGTAAAGATCAAGGTTTCATTTCAATAGAACGTTTTTATCCTCCTGGAGTATACGGAAAACAAATCCAAGGATCTCTCTCCTCCGGTTGTTTTTTGAGTTTCCTTACGTATGTATGTAATACAGGAGAAACTTGAGAAAAGCGTTTATGAATATCCATTCAGGGGATAAGAACCACTTTGGACCTTCCCGTAAGTTATTTTTTTCCCAGATATAAACTGCTCGCCCAACTTTCCTCCAGCGGGAGAAGAAAACCTGATAAAAACTGTGCATAGGTGCTTTTGGAAAAGTCGAACACTTCAATTTTATCGGATAAGTATCCGTTTTTTAATTGGGTTTTGAACTCTTGAAGGGAGAGGGTTTTTATTTTTCCTTTTTCTTGGTAGCAGACTTTCATTCTATCAAAAAAACCTAAAGAAAATTCCTCGTCAAAAGATTTTATAAGTTTTCCCAGTGCATCTATAGAGCATCCGGAGGCGGGCTCTTTCTCTTCGTCTACACAAACGACGAGAAACTGGTTTTTTTCTATTTTGAAGGAGGCAGAAAGTTGTTTTTCATGGGCTTTCCATTGAGATAAAAAATCAAATAACCTTTCTGATAGGAGTTTTGATTCTCTGGGCAACAATGGCCTGGATGCAGGATAAATAAGTACCCTGTAGTCATTGGTTTCTATCGTTTCGGAATCTTGTATTTTCATTTTTTTTTGATTTTTAGGGAGTGCTTGCTCGATATTCTTATAAATCTTCAGCTTCGGCAAGCAGTTCTGCAATGTCCTTTATTTTTATTTCGTTCTCTTTTTCAAAATGTTTTACCCCGTCTGTGATCATCGTGTTACAGAAGGGACAGCCTGTTGCAATAATATCGGGGTTTACAGAAAGGGCTTCTTCTGTTCTCTCTATATTGATGTCCTTTTTTCCTTTCTCCGGTTCTTTAAACATTTGCGCACCTCCTGCACCACAACAAAGCCCATTTTGTTTACACCTTTTCATCTCTGTTAGTTCTGCATCCAGTTTTTCTAGTAAACTGCGTGGCGCTTCGTACTGACCATTTCCTCTCCCTAGATAGCATGGATCATGAAAGGTGATTTTTTTTCCTCTAAATTTTCCTCCTTCTATCTTTAGTCTCCCCTCGTCCAAAAGTTTTTTCAGAAGTTCTGTATGATGCAAGACTAGGTAGGTGCCTCCCAATCCAGGATATTCATTTTTTAGGGTGTTAAAACAATGAGGGCAGGCCGTGACTATGGTTTTTATCTGGTAAGTATTTAGTATTTCAATGTTAGAGAGAGCCATCATCTGGAAAACAAACTCGTTGCCCGCTCTTTTTGCGGGATCTCCCGTGCAGGATTCTTCTTGTCCCAGTACAGCAAACTCAACTCCTATGTTATGGAGAATTTTGCAAAAGGCCTTTGTTATTTTTTTTGCTCTGTCATCAAAACTTCCCGCACAGCCCACCCAAAAAAGGACTTCCGGAATTTTTCCCTCTGTGGCGTATTGTGACATGGTTTTTATTTCCATTTGTATTCTTACTTTATTTTTTTATCCTCAATCTTTCGCCCAGTTAAGTCGGTCGGTCCGGCTGTATTGCCAAGGAGCTCCGTTGTTTTCTATATTGGTCATCATCATGTTCCATCCCCGTGGCGCAGAAGATTCTTCCATAATCATGTATCTCCGGAGTTGCATGATGATGGAAAGCGGATCTATAAGAATAGGACAAGCCTCTACACAAGCGTTACATGTGG
Source organism: Bergeyella sp. (assembly GCA_030263285.1). Classification (GTDB taxonomy): domain Bacteria; phylum Bacteroidota; class Bacteroidia; order Flavobacteriales; family Weeksellaceae; genus SZYB01. The sequence goes on along the minus strand of SZYB01000001.1, from coordinate 878,679 downwards.
TACAGGCCCTTAGCTCCTCTCTCTGAATATAATGATCCAGGAGTTTTTTATCATCATCCTTGTAGGTTCCATTTTTTTCTATATTTCTGCCCACTTCTTCCAGTCGGTCTCTGGTATCCATCATAATTTTCCTGGGTGAAAGTTTTTTACCCGTAATGTTAGCAGGACAAACAGCCGTGCATCTTCCACACTCTGTACAGGAATAAGCCGACATAAGCTGTACGGAAGTGAGATCAAAAATATCACTGGCACCAAATTTTTCTGTAACATCCTCTTTCGGGTCTCGTTCTGTAGCAGCATAGGGATCTATATTGGGGTTCAGCATAAGTCTGACTTCACGAGTAACGGCATCCAGGTTGTCCAGTTTTCCTTTTTTAGAAAGATTAGAAAACCAAGTAGTAGGAAAAGCCAGAAAGATATGCAGGTGTTTTGAGTAGTAGAGATAGTTGACAAAGAATAAAACTCCCACCACATGAAACCACCAAAAAAAGTCTTTTATATACTCCAGACTAATCGTAGAAAGATTCATTTGGTTTATTATAGGAACAATAAGACCTATACTCACAGGAAAATATCCTAGAGACATTGTTTCCCCTCTTTGCTGCAGAATCGACTCACAAGCATTGATCGTAAGAAAGGCAAGCATCAAAAGAAATTCAAAAATCAATATGTAATTTGCATCATTTTTCGGCCAGCCCTTGAGTTCGTACATGTTAAGTCTCTTGATATGGAGGATGTTTCTCCTTATGTAAAATATAATTACGGAAATGATAACCAGTAATGCAAATATATCAAGAATGGCGGTGAAAGCATTGTAGATAAAAGGGGGAAAGATGTTGGAGAAAAATCGGTTAGTACCCAATACACCGTCTATCATAATTTCTATAAAATCTATGTTTACCACAACAAATCCCAGATAGACTAAAACGTGGAGGAATCCCGCTATGGGCCTTTTATTCATTCTGCTTTGTCCAAGTGCCACAAAAAGCATCGTTTTCCATCTTTTTCCTTTTTGATCGGTTCTGTAGGAAGTTTTTCCCAGCTGAATGTTACGAAATATCTTCTTTATACTTTTTGTAAAAAGGGCAAAACCTAAAAACAGGATAAATAAAAAAATCATACTTCGGAGATATTCCATACGCTTAGGTTTGGGTGTTTTTATTATTTCTTTCCAAATAGGGAAAAACTTACGTATCTCTTAGGGTTTTTTTTCAGGTCTACCACCAATTCATTCAGATTTTTGGAAGTCTCCAGAAGGTTGGCATATAGTTTTTCATCTTTTAGTAGCTTTCCGATGTTCCCTTCCCCTTTGTTCATTTCTTTTATCATAGAATTTAGCTGAAGCGTCATTTGATCTAGATTGTTTATTGTGCTGTTAAGTTTGGAAATATTTACCTGTTCTGCCACTTTTTTGTACTTATCAAGAGTGCCTTTCGCACTGAGTGTGACTGCATTTGTGTTATCTAGAAGTTTTTGGACTTTGGCATCATTTTTTTCTACAAGGAGGCGCGTTTGCTGTGCTGTTTTTTCAAATGCAACGGCCATTTTGTTGAGATTTTCCAATAGACTCTTGATTTCTCTTCTGTTCTCTGCATCAAACAACTTATTTGCACTATTCGCGAGGGTATCTACTCCTCTGAGTACAGATTGCAGCTGATTTTTTACGGGTTCTACCTGTGAGGATACGTTCCTAAGAAATGAAAGATTACGTTGTGTGGGTAGAGTATCTTTGTTTTTTGCTATGGGTTTGCCATAGGCCATGTTAAGCCTAAGTTGAGCAGAAGACATGAGACTGGGTTCAAAAACCTCCAGCGAAGATTGTTTGGAAAAGGAAAACTTTTTGTTTATCACAACTTTAACCACAAAACCCAGAGTTCCGTTTTTTTCGGATACGGGGATGATTTTATCTACCTGACCTACTTTTAAGCCGTTTATAGACACGGGACTGGAGGGTTCAAGACCCTCTACATTTTCAAATTTTGCGTAATAAGTATTAGTGGAGGAGAAGATACTTTTTCCCTTGATAAATTGAAACATCGTAACGAAACCCACCAGCGCCAAGATGGCAATGATCCCTGCCTTTAATTCTTTGGAAACCTTCACAATATTCTTGTTTTTAACTTCCACAAAGGTAATATATTTGGTTAACATGGTGGGTTCCCCAGTCTTTGTTATTTAAACCTTCTCTTCTGGACTTCTTTTACGTTTCCCATAAATTGTTAACCGACTGTCTTGTGTCTCTAAAATTGTCTTCATAGTTTTGCCGTGCCTAATTTTTCTACTGTCAACTAGATAACTACTTTTTTTATGATTAAGAAAATTTTGCCCCTCACATTGGGAGGTTTGGCTATAGGGACCACAGAGTTTGTTATTATGGGGCTTTTGCCGGATGTGGCGCGTTCTTTAGATGTGAGTATTCCGGAAGCGGGGCATTTTATTTCTTCCTATGCATTGGGAGTGGTGGTGGGGGCTCCTTTGCTGGTCGCTTTTTCTTCTAAACTTCCGCCAAAGAAGATTTTGCTTCTGCTTCTGCTTGTTTTTGTAGTTTTTAACGGGCTCTCTGCGGTTATGCCTAACTACATCACATTTTTGTTTGTCCGTTTTTTTGCGGGACTTCCTCACGGGGCTTTTTTTGGGGTAGGTACGGCAGTCGCAAAAAATATTGCTCCTCCCAAAAAACAAGGGCAGGCTATTGCGGGAATGTTTGCGGGGCTTACTATTGCCAATTTTGCCATGGTACCTTTGGTTACCTTTATTGGCCATCAATTTTCGTGGAGATCAGCCTTTGGTATGGTTGCGCTGTTGGGACTTATCAGTATGATGGCTGTTCATTATATGCTCCCTAATCTAAAATCATTCAGTCAAGGTAAGGTTCTGGAGGATTTAAAATTTTTAAAAAAACCGGTTGCACTGTTTATTTTATCTATTGTCGCCATAGGTTTCGGGGGAATGTTTTCTTGGTTTAGCTATATTAGCCCTCTTATGACAGAGGTATCAAAATTTCCGGAAACTAGGATTCCTTTTATCATGATTTTGGCAGGGAGTGGGATGTTTGTGGGCAATTTTTTAGGAGGGTGGATGGCGGATAAGATGAGGCCTGCTTTAGCTTCGAATATTCTGATGATTTTTTTTATTGTGGCGCTCATGATGGTGTTCTTTTTATCGGAAAATCAGACCATTTCTCTTGTTCTTACTTTTGTGTGCGGTATGCTTTCCATGTCTGTAGTAGCCCCGATTAACATACTGATAATACGTGCTGCCCAAAAAGCCGAAATGTTGGGTGCGGCTTTTATGCAGGCGGCTTTTAACATAGCCAATTCCATTGGGGCTTATCTGGGGGGTATTCCGCTTCTTCATGGTTTGGGTTATCAATATACTTCTCTTGTGGGCGCAGTTTTGGTTTTTGGAGGTTTTGTTTTGAGTCTTATCTTCATGATAAAATTTAAACCCTTTGTGAAAAGTCCGGAGGAATATTCTATTCATTAAAAATTATTATCATTCATTATGTTGCAAGTCAGTTTTATAAAAGACCACAAGGAAGAGGTGTTAGAGGGGCTCAAAAAAAGAAATTTTAAGGCACTTGACCTTCTTGATGAGGCAATTTCTTTGGATGAAGAACGCAAAAAAAATCAGCTTGACCTTGATTCTCTCAATGCCGAGAGAAATAAAATTTCCAAACGTATTGGGCAGCTTATGAGAGAGGGGAAAACAGAGGAGGCGGAGAGAGAAAAGACCAAAACCCCTGAATTTGTAGAAAAAATAAAATTTCTGGAAGCCAGTAAAACAGACATAGAAAATCGGTTGTTGAAGGTTTTGTGTCAGATCCCGAATGTGCCACACAAAGACGTGAAGGCAGGAAATTCCGAAAAGGATAATGAAATTATTTTTCAGTCATGTGATGTGATTGGACTGGGAAGGGAGGCTTTACCCCATTGGGAACTCGCAAAAAAGTACAAAATCATAGATTTTGAACTCGGTGCAAAAATAACAGGCGCCGGGTTTCCGGTGTATCTGGGTAAAGGAGCCAAGTTGCAAAGGGCATTGGTGCAGTATTTTTTGGATAAAAATATACAGGCGGGTTATCTGGAAGTAAATCCACCGCATGTGGTAAATGAGACTTCTTCTTATGCTACAGGGCAGCTTCCCGATAAAGAGGGACAAATGTATCGCATTGCTTACGAGGATCTTTATTTGATTCCTACCTCTGAGGTATCCGTGACCAATATGTACAGGGGTGTGCTGTTGGAGGGTAAAGCGCTTCCCATAAAGAATACGGCTTTTTCTCAATGTTACAGGAGAGAAGCAGGAAGTTACGGTGCTCATGTAAGAGGGCTAAACAGGCTACACCAGTTTGAAAAAGTAGAGATTGTGAGAATAGAAAAAGCGGAAGATTCTTATTTGGCATTGGAGGAAATGGTGGCGCATGTAAAAAATATCCTTGAAGATCTGGAACTTCCTTACAGAATTCTAAGACTTTGTGCTGGGGATACAGGTTTTGTTTCTGCCATGACTTATGATTTTGAGGTATGGAGTGCTGCACAGGAAAAATGGCTGGAGGTTTCTTCAGTATCTAATTTTGAGACTTATCAGGCTAATCGCCTGAAATGCAGATACAGAGAAGATGGAAAGACTTGGCTGGTACATACGCTTAATGGTTCTGCTATGGCTTTGCCCAGAGTGATGGCTGCTTTACTGGAAAATAATCAGACAGAAGCAGGAATACACATACCCCAAAAGATTGTACCCTATACTCGGTTTTCTATAATTGATTAATTAACCAAAGAGGTTATTGTCCTGAAAACAGGACAGGGCTTCCAGACTTTTTAATGGCAAGAGTTTTTTTTAATTTTTTCCTTATCATCTCTTTTTTGTATATCCAAAACTTCTGTTTTTGGAGAAGTGTAGGGGATTCCTATCCCTAGTCCTCTGAGAAAAAGTAATGCTCCCAAAACAAAGGTAAAAATGGGAATGATCTTTAGTATTTTATTTCTAACGGAAGCAGTAATCACGTTTCCTAGCATTACCATACCGAACATGAAAGGAACAGTCCCTAACCCAAAATAAAACATGAAGAGAGTGCTTTTTATGAGGCTCCCAGCAGAGAGGGATGCAGTAAGCGCAATATATACCATACCACAAGGCAGAAATCCATTAAGTATTCCGGCGATGAATCGGGAAGAATATCCTGTTTTTTGTAAAAATTTGGATAGTTTTCTTTGGATAAAAGGTAAGAATTGGTCTACCAGGGGACATATGTGTGATATTTCTTTTCCTTTAAAAGAGAAAATGGACAACAGAACGAGAAATATTCCGGAGAAAATACTCAAGTATTTTTGCCATCCTGCAAGGTGCAGACCTTCTCCCAAAATACCAAAAATTGTCCCCAAAAGACAATAGGTAAATATTCTGCCTGATTGATAAAGAATATTTTGTATGTAGTTGTTGACACTGGCTTTCCTTCCGATTCCCATTGACATGGCAATAGGTCCGCACATCCCTATACAATGGAAGCCAGAGGCAATTCCTAAACCCAATGCCGATAGAATAAATCCTATTTCCATAATACCTTATAATCCCTTTGGTAGTTTTTTTTATCTTTTTTCCACATGAGCTTTAACGTATAGCTTCCACTCACCAAGATTTCGTTTGGAATTCTATAAGTATTTTGTTCGGACAAACTAAAAGTCTTTTTTATGTCCAGATTTTTATCATTTGTTCTGTAAAGAAAAAATTCAAATTTTGTATTCTCGTTATTGATTTCTTCCGGAAACGAAATATTGATCCCCCTGGGAAGTATGCTTACTTCAGGCTTTTCTCGAAGGGTATCGGCTCTGTTTTTTGCGTCGATAACATCTTGATATACGAGTTCTTCTTCATAATAATTGTCGGTTATCATCTCTGCATTTTGTTTCCCCATAGGAAACAAAATAATCATCCCTACGATAAATATCATAAAGCTCAGAAGCGCAAAAATAACCCCATGTCCCCAAGTTAACTTCATATTACAATTGCATTTTAAAAGGTCCTTCAAAATAGGTGTCGTAGGAGTCTAACATTTCTCCATTAGAATCAAACACTCCAATTTTTATATTTTGTTTTGATCTGCTGATCTCTTCTTCCGGAAATTGTATTATGATGGTTCCTTTTGCAATATCGTCTCTTTTTACCGTAATTTTTGGGTTTCCACTAAATACAATTTTTCCATTTTTGGGAGCCAAAATCCTAAATGATACGGTTATATTTTTGTTTGTTTTATTGAGAAGAGTGTAGTTGTACAGGTTATTGATTTTCCCCTCTCTGATAAAATAAGTACTCCCCGGAGATTTTATAAATTTTCCTTCCATAGAAGAGCGATTGGTGAGTAAGAAACCAAGGAATCCGGTAAGGAGAACAAGAATAACAGCATAAATTTTCATTCTGGAAGTGAACTTAAATTTTGATCCTGTCTCTATCTCAGATTCTGTAGCATAACGAATCAGTCCTTTAGGAAGACCTATTTTCATCATTACTTCATCACAAGCGTCTATGCATGCAGTACAGTTTATACATTCCAGTTGTTGTCCATTCCTTATATCAATTCCTGTAGGGCAGACTATTACACATTGGTTACAATCTATACAGTCACCTTTGTTTTCTGCTTTTCTGTCTTCCCCTTTACGCCATTTTGATCGGTTTTCTCCTCTTCGATGGTCATAATAGACATTAATGGTTTCTTTGTCTATCAAGACTCCCTGTAATCTCCCATAGGGACACACGAGTGTGCAGACTTGCTCTCTAAACCAGCTGAATACAAAATAAAAAGCAGCAGTAAACAAAATCATAACCAGAAAATTGGTGGGATTGGCAAAGGGACCTTCTGCTATAATCCTAAAAACTTCCTGATAGCCTACAATGTACATGATTAGATAGTGGGTAATGACCAGCGAAGTCAATAAAAAGAGGGTCCATTTGGTCACTCTTTTTATAATTTTTTCTGTATTCCACTCTTGTTTGTTTAGTTTTATTTGTCTATTCCTATCTCCCTCTATCAGATAATCTATTTTTCTAAAAATCATTTCTAAAAAAATAGTTTGAGGACAAATCCACCCGCAAAATATTCTCCCGTATGCTACGGTAAAGAGAATGATAAATATGAAGGAAGCAATGGCACCAAGGGTAAGGATAAAAAAATCCTGAGGATAAAAAGGTTTTCCCAGTATAAAAAGTTTTCTATCTATGAGGTTAAGTAGAAGAAAGGGGTTTTCATTAATTTTTAAAAAAGGGAGGACAAAAAATACACCCAATAAGATAAGGGCGACTATGGTTCTGTAATTGGTATACTTGCCCTTTGGTCTTCTGGGGAATACCCATTTGCGCCTTCCGGACTGTTCCATGGTGCTTACGGAATCCCTAAAGGTTTCTGGATACAGAACCTGTCCTTGTCCTCCTCTGGGGGGGGTCTCCATATTTGACACGTTTTTAAATTAAAAACACTACCAACAGAAAACTGCTTCTCTGATAATAGTGAGTTCGTGAGATAATTTTATAGCTTTTTATTCATTTTTCCATTGGGCTTTTGTCCCTTCGGGAGCTTTGCCTCCCTTCTCCACCGTTATAGGAGGCTTTTCTTGATTGATATGATAGACATAGCTGGCTACCGCCTCTATTTTGTTCCCCGTAAGTATTCCGTTCTTTCCAAAGGCTTGCATAGCGGGGTTGTTCGGACTCCCATTCTCTACTATGTAGAATATGTTCTTGAATAAGGTATTTTCGGGTTGATTGATCCAATAATCATCCGTTAGATTGGGGCCTATGAGCCCTTTTCCTCTTTCCCCATGACAGGTGACACATGTACTATTGAAAATAGCTTCTCCCTCTTTTACGAGATCTTTGTTGTACACAGCTGTCTCTAGGGTTGCTTGTGGGATAAGTTTCATATATTCCTGAATGGAAGCCATCTGTTTTTTATAAGCCTTGTCGTATTCTTTTTTGGGATGGGCAAAGTCCGTAAAGGAATAGGACATCATATATATGATACAAAATGCCACTCCAAACCAAAACAACCCCAGCCACCATTTTGGGAGCTGATTGTCCAACTCCAAAATCCCGTCGAAACCATGATCTATCAGGATATATTCCTCTTCAGCTCTGGACTGTTTCTTAAAGGCACTACTGTAGAGCCTCTTGAGATAAGGGATTTTCTTTTCTTCTATATATCTTTTTTTTTCCTCCGGAGAGAGTTTTTTAAACCGGTTATTCTCTATGAGATCCCCTATTGAGTGTTGGATGAAAGTAAATAAAATACTGATAAGCACCGTACCCCAAAAGTAAGGGGATGAGACAAACTCTGTACCCTGCACTATCATATAAAATAGGGTGAATAGAAGTATCAGAATGATTAAAATATTGATAACCAGAGGGGTTCTTTGTTTCATTTTCTCAGTATGTTTTTTAGTTATCTTCGCTCAAGGGGGTGTTTTCTTCTTTTTCGTAATACTTTTTCGGTTTATTCATTACATAAACTACAAGACCTAAAAACAAGATAATAAAGATGATCATCGCAATAATCTGAAATAGGTTTGCATTTTCTGTATTAGAGATAATGTCCTTGAAGTTCTGTGGGATCATTTATTTTAAAAAATAATACTAGTTATTATTGGCCGTTTGTATCTCTGTAGTTTCTATATCTGTTCCCAGTTTTTGTAGGTAAGCGATGAGTGCTGTGATTTCTCTTTTTTCCAGCGGAATAAAATCAGCTCCCTTTTTTATTTTTTCCTTGTCAAATTGCTCTTTAATGTCAGGGGCTTCAGAATAGATTTCATTGACTATTTTCTTAGCTTGATTATCTACCCAAGAATCTATCGAGTCAATCTGCCCTTTTGAATAAGGGATATCAAAAGCATTTTTCATGAGTAAGATTTTTTTTGTGGTCTCAGTCCTATCTAAAGCCGAAGTGATGAGCCAAGGATATCTGGGCATTATAGAGCCCGCAGAGGTAGATCTGGGGTTGTACATATGTTTAAAGTGCCAAGAACTTGGATTTTTCCCCCCTTCCCTTTGTAGATCTGGCCCTGTTCTTTTAGAACCCCATAAAAAAGGTCTGTCGTACACAAATTCTCCCGCTTTGGAGTATTGTCCATTTTTAGGCGCAAACCGCACCACTTCATCACGGAAAGGGCGAATCATTTGAGAGTGACAGGAGTTACATCCTTCTCTTATATAAAGATCTCTGCCTTCTAATTCTAGGGGAGAGTAGGGTTTCACAGAAGAAAGGGTAGGGACGTTATTTTTTACGGTGAGGGTGGGGATAATCTCTATCGCTCCTCCGATAGCGACCACCATGAGAGACAACACACCAAACAAAAAAGGCATTCTCTCCAGCCAAAGATGTATGCCCTCCCCCTGTTTTCTGGTATTTCCCATATTGATCAAGGCAGGTGCCTCCGCTGGAGTGTTTTTCTGGAAAGCTCCTTGTTTTGCCGTTTTCACTATGTTGATCACCATGAGTATTCCACCTACCAGATAAAGCAATCCTCCCAGAAATCTTAACCAATAATATTTACGAATGACATCGATAATTTCCACCCAATTACTCCATACTAAAGTACCATCTGGATTAAATTGTTTCCACATTAATCCTTGAGTAAATCCGGAAATATACATGGGAACCGCATAGAACAATATTCCGAATGTACCCAGCCAAAAGTGCCAGTTGGCTAATTTTACGGACCATAGTTTTGTCTTCCATAGTACGGGAACCAAAAAATAGATCATACCAAACCCCATAAACCCATTCCATCCTAACGCTCCTAAATGTACGTGTCCTATTACCCAGTCGGTATAGTGCCCTATGGAATTGAGAGTTTTTGTGGCGAGCAGAGGTCCCTCAAACGTGGCCATACCATAGCAGGTCACAGCCACCACAAAAAATTTGAGTATGGGATCTTCTCTCACTTTGTCCCAAGCCCCTCTTAAGGTAAGAAGACCGTTAAGCATTCCTCCCCAAGACGGGGCAATCAGCATGATAGAAAATCCTGTGCCCAAAGCCTGAGCCCAGGCAGGAAGAGAAGTGTATTGTAAATGGTGAGGTCCTGCCCAAATGTAGACAAAGATAAGTGACCAAAAATGTATGATAGATAGTTTATAAGAGAAAACGGGTCTGCCGGACGCCTTAGGTATAAAGTAATACATCAATCCCAATACGGGTGTGGTGAGTACGAAGGCTACGGCATTGTGTCCATACCACCACTGTACGAGAGCGTCTTTTACTCCTGCGTAAGCAGAATATGATTTCCAATTGGTAAAGGAAAGGGGAACCTCTAGATTGTTGAACAAGTGTAGCATAAGTACTGCCACCCACGTTCCTATGTAAAACCATATTGCGACGTAGAGATGTCTTATCCTTCTCTTCGCAATAGTGACGAACATATTGATACCAAAAATAAGCCATGAAAAGGCAATGAGAATATCTATAGGCCACTCGTGTTCGGCATATTCCTTTGAAGTATTGATCCCCATAAGGAAGGTAATAACCGTACAGAGAATCATAACTTGCCACGTCCAGAAGTGGATCCATGAGAGCAGGTCACTGTACATTCTGGTTTTGAGAAGTCTTTGCAGAGAGTAGTATACCCCGGCAAAAACATAATTACAAACAAAAGCGAATATTACAGCACTGGTATGCAACATTCTTATTCGTCCAAACCCAAAAGCACCTTTGGTATTGATAAGTCCCTGCAAATCTCCTTTAAATAGGCTGACGATCGTTTCGTCATCGGTACCGAATAAAAACTCTGGCAACTCGGGATAAAAAAGCATCAGCGCAGCGGTAAGTCCCAGCAAAAAACCAATGAGACCAAAAACAACAGTAGCATATAGAAAGGCTCTTACTATGCTATTGTCATAACTAAACTTTTGTGTTTCCATAAATTAGGGAAAAAAATTATCTTTTTTCAGTTTTTAGAGTATCTTTCTCGCGCTCAACGCTTTCATTTTTTATTGAGCTTTCGTCTTCCAGTAGTATGCGCACAGCCGGCGATTCATCATCTTCAAACTGTCCTTTTTTTGCACTTGCGATAAAAATGATAAGAAAAACCACAGCCAACGAAAGACTACATAATATCATCAAATAAAGTATGTCCATACTGGTAATGAAGCTACAAACTTTTGGGTCTGCAAATTTAACCAAAAATAATGACATTCGCTAAGAAAAGCCCTATGCAAGGAATTTAAAATGATTCTAAATAGACTTTTTTTTGAAAAAAAATTTCGATATAAACTTTGTAGAAATGGTGGAGAATATCACCACAGAGATGGAGCTTGCGGGCATAAGAATGGCCGCTGTTAATGGGGAGAGATTTCCCGTAACAGCGTAGCCGAGACCTATTGTGTTATATAAAAAACTGATCACAAACATGGCTTTCACCAGTTTTATGGCAGACTTGCTAAGGACCAGAAAATGGGCAATATGAGGGAGAGCGTCTCCACTTATTATAATATCTGAAGCCGGGGTAAACGTGTTTGCATTATCTGCTATCGCAAAACCTACATCGCTCTGTTTGAGTGCACCGGCATCATTGAGTCCGTCTCCCAACATGGCCACTTTTTTGTTTTGTTCCTGGAGTTGTAATATAAAATTAAGTTTGTCCTCCGGAGACTGGTTAAATCTGAAATCTGATATTTGGGGCGCCATTTTTCTCAAGGTTTCCTCCTCTGAGGAGTTGTCTCCACTCAGGATATAAAGGGTGTACTTTTCTAAGGAAGCAAACATGATATCGACACCTTTTCTGTAGTCATTTCTAATTATGAATTTTCCCAGATATCTGTTGTTTTTTTGTAGGTGAACCATTGTTTCTGTTTTTTTTTCTGTTCTTCCCACAAATGATGCGGATCCTAGCCTGTAAGTGTTTTCTCCTATGGTGGCTAATATACCTTTTCCTAAAAACTCTTTGTACAAATTCACTTTTTTATCTGATTTTGAGCCTCCGACTTCACCGGATAAAAAGTGATACAACAATTTTGATAGGGGATGATTCGAGTTTTTTGTAATGTCTTTCAGGCATATGAGGTCATTTTTTGCCAGTTTTTTTCCTTCATAGCAGATATTCTGAGTTCTATTGACCGTAATCGTTCCTGTTTTATCGAATACCAGTGTATCTATTTTGCTTAGTTTTTCTATGGTAAGGGTGTCTTTTACGTAGCATTTGTGTTTGCCAAAAATTCTCATCATGTGCCCCAGTGTAAAGGGAGCCGAGAGTGCCAGAGCGCACGGACATGCTACGATAAGAACAGCGGATATTACTTGATACATCTTCTCTGTATCTCTGTCATACCAATATATCCCCGAGAGAAGTGTAATGAAAAGGATGACGTAGGTAAAGTATTTACTTACTTTATTGGTAATAGAGTCGAATCCTCTTTCTTTTTTTTTAAATGCTTCCTTATTCCACAGTTGGGTAAGATAGCTTTGGTCTACATTTTTTACTACTTCCAGCTCTATGGCTTTTCCTACCTGTTTCCCCCCCGCATAGATTTTGTCGCCGGTTTTTTTTTCTACCTTGACACTTTCTCCCGTGATAAAACTATTGTCTATATTTCCTTCTCCTTCTATGAGCACAGCATCTACCGGGATGATTTCTTGATTTCTGACCCAGATACGATCGCCTACTTTTATCTCAGAAAGTAATATGTTTTTGTGGGTTTTGTTTTTTTCCACTCTTGTGACGGCAATGGGGTAGAATGACTTATAATCCCTTTCATATGAAAGAGAGGAGTAGGTTTTTTTTTGGAAAATTTTTCCCAGTAGCATAAAAAAAAGTAAACCACAGAGAGTATCAAAATATCCCGGTCCTTTGTCTGTGTAGATTTCGTAGGTACTTCTTCCGTACAGTACCACAATCCCAATAGTGATGGGAACTTCTATATTAATGACCTTGTTTTTCAGGGCATAGAGGGCAGATCGGAAATAATCTGAAGCAGAGAAGAACAATACTGCACTGGCCAGAAGAAACATGATCCCACGAAAGAGATTTTTGTAGCTTTCTATCCAGATGTCATTTCCTCCAATATATTCCGGGAAGCTAAAAAACATTCCATTTCCGAAAGCAAATCCCGCAACGGCTAACTTTATCAGAAGTCCTCTGTCTGCCGGATCGTCTTTTTTTTCTGAAGTTTCAAGACTGATAACGGGTTTATATCCCAATTTTGTCAGAAATTTTGCCAGGTCACTTAACTGGATGTTCTCTTGAGAGAAAGAAATCTGTAAGGTTTTTCTGGTAAAATTCACTTGTGAAAAATAGATATTTTTGTTCAGTGTTCTTAGGCTTTCCAGAAGCCATATACAGGAAGAGCAATGTATAGAAGGAATTTTGAAGTTAACCACGGCGGTTTTTCCGTCGGAGAAGTCTGTTATTTTGTCAAAGATTTCCGGTGTATCCAGATAGTCAAAAGCGGTGGTATTTTCTTCGGGTCTGTTTCCTGCCTCCCGGTTTAGTGTGTAAAAGGTGGTAAGGTGATTGCTGTTTAGTATCTCGTAAACGGATTTGCACCCCAGACAACAAAATCTCTTTTCTTCGGAAGAGAATTCAGACGAAGTTATATCGTCTCCGCAATGAAAGCATTTTGTACTTTTTTGACTCATTCTTGCGGCAAAATTAGAAAAAATATTACTTGTGGTTTTCGCTAAAAAACGTTAAATTGTCCGTCAAAAGGTACGTTATGTATACAAACACTCGGGCGTGTGCGGGGCGGGGTACGCGTTGTGCTTTTGATATAGTTGCTCTGGAAGAGAGGCTCTCGCTGGAGGATTTTGAGAAGTACGAGGATGCAAGGCTTGTACTTTCGTTTAAGAAAGGGGCGGTGCTATTTGACGAGGGAGAAGTGGCAAAAGGGGTCTTTTTTATAGCCAAAGGAACGGCAAAACTTTCCAAGACCAGTGTTTATGGTAAGGAACAGATTCTTCGCTTTATAAAAGAGGGAGATCTTATAGGGTACAGATCTTTGCTTTGCGGTGAGTTATTGGGAGCGAGAGCGGAGGCAATGACTCAACTGGAGGCGGTGTTTATTCCGTCCGGCATTTTCATTTACCTTCTTCAGGGTAACTCTACACTTTCCTATTGCATGTTGCAGAAAATAGCTTATGAGCTGGGAGAATCTTCTAATACCGTTGCTTTTTTGGCTCACAAAACGGTGAGGGAACGCTTGGCAGAAATCTTGCTTTTGCTCGAAAAAAAATTGGGTAAAGATACCGAAGGTTATATTAATATTTCTCTTACCAGAGAAGAAATAGCGAACCTTATAGGTACTGCTACAGAAAGTGCAATACGATTGATATCCGAGTTCAGGACAGACCTTCTTATCTCTGTGGAGGGAAGAAACATCAAAATATTGGACCACGAAAAACTCACAAAATTAGCTAGGGTGAGTCTGTAGTTACCAATATGAGAAATGTCTATTGATTTTTAAATCTATGTCTGTACATGCAAAGCCGGATGATAAGATAACTACCGAAACCTTTAGAAGAATGAAGGAAGAGGGGGAGAAGGTTTCTATGCTCACCGCTTATGATTTTACCACCGCGAGAATTTTGGATGCTGCAAAAATAGATGCAATTCTTGTGGGAGATTCGGCCTCCAACGTTATGGCAGGTCACCAGACGACACTCCCTGTTACACTTGAGCAGATGATCTATCACGCACAGGGGGTAGTGCGGGGGGTAGACCGTGCAATGGTTATCGTAGATCTTCCGTTCGGTTATTACCGGAGTGACCCCAAAAAAGCCCTTGATTCTGCAGTGCGTATTATGAAAGAATCCGGTGCTCATGCAGTAAAGTTGGAGGGAGGGGTGGAGATCAAAGAGTCTGTCGTAAGGATTGTCAACGCTGGAATTCCCGTTATGGGGCATTTGGGACTTACTCCTCAGAGCATTTATCAGTTGGGCAGCTATAAACTACGGGCAAAAGAAGAGTCCGAAGCACAAAAGCTAAAATCTGATGCTTTGCTGCTTGAGTCATTAGGCTGTTTTTCTATTGTGCTGGAAAAAATACCCACCCTTTTGGCAAAGGAAGTTTCCGGGGTGCTTTCTATTCCTACCATCGGGATAGGAGCCGGTGTTTATTGTGATGGTCAGGTACTTGTATACCAAGATATGGTGGGCATGAATAAAGATTTTTCCCCAAAGTTTTTGAGACGTTATCTCAATTTATATACAGAGATTACTTCTGCTGTGGAACAATACGTAGAAGATGTGAAAAACTTGAGATTTCCGAACGAGAGTGAAAGTTATGGATAATAAAGGGTCATTGGATTTACAAATAGACAAGGGGATAGCTGTTGTTGCGTTTGCTCATCCTAAAGGTAATTCTTTACCCGGAAATCTGCTGGAGGAACTGGCAAAGACCATAAGTGCTGTAGGCAGAGAGAAGGTGGTTCGTGTTATTGTTTTGAAAAGCAAGGGGGAGCAGGCATTTTGTGCGGGAGCTTCTTTTGATGAACTTTTGTCCATACGGACCAAAGAAGAAAGTGTTGCTTTTTTTTCGGGTTTTGCTCGTGTTATAAACGCTATGCGGAAGACATCACAGTTTGTGATTGCGGAGGTACAAGGGAAGGTGGTAGGCGGTGGAGTTGGGCTTATTGCTGCAGCAGATTATGTATTTGCTGTCCAGGAGGCTTCCCTGCGTCTTAGTGAGCTGGGCATAGGTATAGGTCCTTTTGTGATAGGTCCTGCAGTGGAAAGAAAAGTGGGTGTTTCTGCTTTTAGCGAAATGACCTTAAAACCTGCCGAATTTTTCAGTGCAAAATGGGCAAAAGATAAAGGTCTGTATCAAGAGGTTTTTTCTACATGTAGAGAGATGAGTGAGGCCGTAAAGAAATTTTCTGCTACTCTTTCTGCCTATCATCCGGAGGCTATGAAAAGGATAAAACGAGTCTTTTGGGAAGGCACATCACATTGGGATAGACTTCTTATGGAGCGGGCCAAAATGAGTGGAGAGCTTGTACTGACAGATTTTTCTAGGAAGATCATTGAGTCTTTTAGATAGTTCATGGATGTTTTGTTTAAATTTTACAGTCAGGATATCGTTTTTGAGGGCTTTTCCCTTTTGTCTCTCTATGCGAGATTTTCTGGACAAAGTTTTACAGAACAGTAGTTTTGGAGATGTGGTACTGCGGTATAAAACCAAAGCTTCTCAATGGAACGGAGCAAGTTCTCTATAGGTGTCATTTTTTGAATAGAGAATATGATTTATTTTTACTAAAAATAAAATTTGAAACGTCAGATTGTATACGAAGATAACCACCTACTTATTATAAATAAAAAGGTGGGACAGTTGGTACAGGGAGACAAAACTGGAGATCTTTCACTTTTGGATCTTTTGAGATCTTTTATAAAAGACAGAGATAAAAAACCTGGTAATGTTTTCTTGGGGCTTGTACACAGAATAGATCGGCCTACTTCCGGTCTGGTTATTTTTGCTAAAACTTCTAAGGCACTTTCTCGGCTTACACGGATGGTAAAGAGAAGAGAAATACAAAAAAAGTATTGGGCTTTAGTCCCCAAAGAGGGGATCCCAAGATCCCAAAGATTAGTTCATTACCTTAGGAAAAACGAGAAAAATAATAAAGCGGTGGTATACAGACACCCAACTCCCCATGCAAAAGAGTCTATCCTTACTTATTCTGTGATAAAGTCTTTAGAAAGATATTTTTTACTGGAGATAGATCTGGAAACGGGGCGTCATCACCAGATAAGGGCACAACTTTCGTATATAGGAATTCCTATAAAGGGGGATCTAAAGTATGGCGCACCAAGATCTAACTTAGGGGGAGGAATATCTCTTCATGCAAGGAGATTAAGTTTTGTACATCCGGTTTCTCAAGAAAAAATAATTGTGGAGGCTCCCTTGCCCACACAAGATCCTCTTTGGAAGGCTTGTTTATAATGTTGGGAAATTATAGTTTACATCTTTCTCGTATTGTTTTTTGACTCTATATTTGTACTTCATTTTGTCCATTATCTTTCCGCTTCTCTTTTTCGTTGAAAATTGAGGGTTCTTTTTTTTCTCGATTTATTTTTTGTGAGAAGACCTTTAACTATTAACTAGAGGAGATACCAAAATTGAGCGAATCGTATGATATATCGAAAAAAATAAACGGCTATCTATTCGGATGTTTTTCATCTTTCAGCAGAAAAAAGCTACAACCAGGAGTTTTGGGAATTGCTTATAAAACATCGGATATGTATAAAAATCAGTTAGCGCATAAAACACAGCAACACAAGACCGCCTAAAATCTGAGGAGATCCGGTGTCGCAGCGCTATATCAATATCTGAATAGAATTACAGTTCCTGTTGTCTGATGAGGTTGAGAGCAGAGCCTGCCCTGAACCAATCAATTTGTTGCTCATTATAGGTATGGTTAGTCCGGATCACATCCCGGGTCCCATCTTTATGAAGAAACTCTAATGATATCTGTTTTCCCGGTGCAAACCTATCGAGATCCAAGAAATTCACCGTGTCGTCTTCCCTAATTTTTTCGTAATCAGATTCATTTGCAAAGGTTAAAGCTAACATCCCCTGTTTTTTCAGGTTCGTCTCATGGATACGGGCAAAAGACTTTACGAGTACCGCTTTTACGCCCAAATGTCTCGGTTCCATTGCTGCATGCTCCCTAGAGGAGCCTTCTCCGTAGTTTTGATCTCCTACAACTATCGTCGGTATTTTCTTTGCTTTGTAGTCTCTTTGCACAGCAGGTACTTCTCCATATTCTCCGGTAAGCTGATTTTTCACCTTATTGGTTTCCATATTATATGCATTCACCGCACCTATGAGCATATTGTTCGAAATATTATCAAGATGTCCCCTGTATTTTAGCCAAGGTCCCGCCATGGAAATGTGATCTGTAGTACATTTTCCGAATGCTTTGATAAGTACTTTGGCTCCCGTAATATTTTTTCCGTCCCATGCCGGGAAAGGCTCCAGCAACTGCAGTCTATCCGAATCGGATTTTACTTCCACCTTTACTTTAGACCCGTCTTCGGAAGGTGCTTGATAGCCATTGTCATCTACCTCGAAACCTTTTTCTGGAAGCTCCAAGCCCTTAGGTTCTTTTAGTTTTACCTCCTCTCCTGATTCTGTTTTTAACGTATCTGTGATGGGGTTAAAGTCCAGCCTTCCGGATATTGCCACGGCGGCTACCATTTCCGGCGAGGCCACAAAGGCATGCGTATTGGGATTTCCGTCCGCTCTTTTTGCGAAGTTTCTGTTGAAAGAATGAATGATGGAGTTTTTTTCTCCTTTTTCAGATCCTTCCCTATCCCATTGTCCTATACAGGGACCACAGGCGTTGGTAAATATTCTTGTATTATCCAGTTTTCTAAAAGCATCTAGAAATCCGTCTCTTTCTGCAGTATATTTTACTTGTTCAGATCCAGGGTTGATCCCTAACATAGCTTTAGGCTTTACGCCTTTCTCTACCGCATCCTCTACAATGGAGGCAGCTCTGGAAAGATCTTCATAAGAAGAGTTGGTGCAAGACCCTATGAGGGCCCACTCTACCTCCAGCGGCCAGCCATTTGCCTCTGCTTTTTCTCTGAATTCAGAAATCGGGGTAGCGAGATCCGGAGTAAAAGGCCCGTTAAGGTGCGGAGTAAGCTCTGACAAATCAATTTCTATTACCTGATCAAAAAATTTTTCCGGATACTCGTACACTTCAGGATCTCCGGTGAGATGATCGGCTATTTTGTCCGCAGCATCCACAACCTCTTGTCTTCCCGTTGCGGCAAGATATCTCCTCATGGCATCATCATAACCAAAGGTGGAGGTTGTGGCTCCTATCTCTGCCCCCATATTACATATGGTGCCCTTTCCTGTAGCAGAGAGGGATCTGGCACCTTCTCCAAAGTATTCTACAATGCACCCTGTACCACCTTTTACGGTCAAAATCCCTGCCACTTTTAGTATGATATCTTTTGCAGAAGTCCATCCGCTCATTTTTCCCGTGAGTTTTATCCCGATAAGTTTTGGCATTTTAAGCTCCCATGCCATTCCCGCCATAACGTCCACTGCATCTGCGCCTCCCACGCCCACCGCTACCATGCCAAGGCCTCCCGCATTCACCGTATGGGAATCTGTGCCAATCATCATGCCCCCCGGGAATGCATAATTTTCCAGCACAACCTGATGAATGATTCCCGCACCGGGTTTCCAAAATCCGATGCCATATTTATTACAAACAGAACTCAGAAAATTAAAAACTTCAGAATTTTTATTTATAGCCTCCTGTAAGTCCCTATCTGCTCCCACTTTTGCCTGTATTAAGTGGTCTGCATGAACGGTAGAAGGTACTGCTACCCTTGATTTTCCTGCCTGCATGAACTGCAGAAGCGCCATTTGTGCCGTAGCATCCTGCATGGCGACACGATCCGGAGCAAAATCTACATACGAGCTTCCCCGTTCATAAATCTCTGTAGCATTTCCTTGCCACAGATGCGTATATAGAATTTTCTCCGATAAGGTCAAAGGCCTACACACCGCTCTTCTCGCGGCTGAAATTCTCTCAGGATAGCGTTCATACACCTTCTTTATCATATCAAGATCAAATATCATATATCAAGTAATTTTTTAAGTGATGAATCTAAAGATGTCTGGAATAGATTTTCCCAAAAGTACAAAAAAAACAGGGTATCACAATCATTCTAAGAGTTGTTTATACTCAGTATAAATTATGATTTTTTTGTATTTTCAACCTAAATAGTGTTTTTTTGTAAATTGGTCATCGGTTATAAATTTTAAATAGTTTAGTTTTTTTATGAATAAGTATTTTTTTCTTCTTGTTATGTCCGTTTTTCATTTTGTCTGCTCTTCTGCCCGGGGCGACGTAGGGCGTTCGGACTGTGAAATTTTGCTTCAGGATTCTGTCAAACGAAAAACGAAGGTACCCGAGTTTATCCCCAGGAAAAAAGGCAATCTTTATGGTTTTGTTAACCAGGCGGGGCAGTTTGTGATTCCGCCCGTGTATTCTAACGTAAGTTTTTTTGGTGAAGATTGCCGTCTTATCGCTTCTCCCAATGAATCGGTAAGACAGTATGGAGATTCATCCTATGCAACGGTAAGTAAAGGAGATAAGGATTACCGTATTGATAAAATGGGGAGAGAGGTTTATGCTTATGAAAGTAAAGATCTTGTTCCTTGCAAACTAAGCTATACCCCGCAGACATATACTGCCTTTAAGAGAAAAAATCTATACGGTATATTTAAGCGGGGAAAAGATAAAATCGGGAAGACCAACACTATCTATATCATTGAGCCCACCTATGAATATCTTCATATTATGGAGGGAAACGATGTGGACTGTCCCATGATTGTTGCGGTGAAAAATGATAAGTTCGGGGTTATAGATATTTCCGGGAATGTGGTTGTCCCTTTCATCTATTCGGAAATTAAGCGTAATTATAGTTGGAAGCTGGCAGGGTTGTTTGAGGTGAGCTTGAATGGTAAGGATTATTTTTACGTTGATGATAAGAACAAAAAATACTAAATACATAGTTTCTTGTTATAGTCACTAAAGTCGGTGATTGAAAATCTAAAGGGGTGCCTTTCCAAAGGCTGAGATAATACCCTTTGAACCTGGAACAGGTAATGCTGTTTAGGGATTCTTTTAGGTATCGCAGCGGGTACAGTTTGGAGGTATCTTATCTTGGTTGTAGGTGCGAGGCGTTTCCTTTTTGTTCTCAAAAATAGATTTTAGACTTGATTTAAAATTTAATCGAATAAAGGATGAAAAGGATTTACTTTTTTTTGGGGATTTTTCCTTTGTTTTTGAGCGCTCAGAAAAATAAAAGAGATTCTCTTAGCGTAGTAACGATAAAGTCTGTAGATTTTATTCGGAGACTTCCTACCACAAAGGAGGTGATTTCTGTAAAAAAAATATTATCGTCAAAAAATGTAGGACAAGATCTTCCCATTTTACTCAAAAATCAGATTGCCGTTGTCTCTACTTCAGATGCAGGCAATGGAGTGGGGTACACGGGATTGAGAATTCGGGGACTTTCCGGCAATTCTATCAATGTTATGCTCAATGGTGTTCCCTATAATGATTCTGAGAGTCAGGGAACATTTTTTGTAAATGTACCGGATCTTACAAGCTCTGCTTCACAAATAGTTATACAGAGAGGGGTGGGTACTTCCTCCAACGGAGTTTCGGCTTTCGGTGCCAGTGTAAATGTGATTTCCAGAAATCCAGAGGATAAATTTTATATTCAATCCGACAATAGTGTAGGCTCCTTCAATACTTACAAGTACGCAGTAGAAATAGGCTCCGGAAGAATACTCGGCAACAGGGTTTCTTTTATGGCGAGGTATTCCAGAATTTATTCTGACGGGTACGTAGACAGAGCATTCTCAAATTTGCATTCTTACCAGTTTACGGGTTTGTATGGGCATAAGAAAACAAAAATCAGATTTTTATTTTTTGGGGGTAAAGAAAAAACTTATCAGGCATGGAATGGCATTGATCGTATTACGTGGAAGAAGAATCCCAGATTTAATTATTCCGGAGCGATATACGACAGCGGGCAACAAAATATCATAGGGTTTTATAAAAACGAAACGGACAATTATGCCCAGAAAAATACTCAGGTTTTATGGACTCAAGAATTCTCCTCTCTCTGGAAACTGGAGACCACCCTCCACTATACCAGAGGATTTGGGTATTATGAAAATTATAAACAGAATCAGAAACTGTCCAAATATAACCTTTCTCCCGTTTTGCAAAACGGAGTTTTGGTGAGACAATCAGATTTTATAAGAGAGAAGTGGCTGGACAACAATTTTTATGGAATAGTTTCTACCCTTTACGGAAAGGCAGGAAGCTTTGATCTTAATTTTGGATTTGTTGCAAACCAATATTATGGCAGGCATTTTGGGAACGTAACGGGGGTAAGTCTTCAAAAAATTTCCAATTATGAATATTACAGAAACAGATCGGTAAAAAACGAAATTTCTTCTTATGTCAAAGCCATTTATAAACTTTCCTCTTTCGAGTTTTTTGGTGACTTGCAACTGAGAAATATAGATTATGACGGAAAAATTTTGGTTTCCGGTGACAACGAAGGCGCGGATTTTTCCAAAAAGTGGGGATTTTTTAATCCTAAAGCTGGAGTGACTTATCGTTCTTCCTTCGGAAAGTTGTATTTCACCTACGGATATTCACAGAGGGAGCCCAACAGGGCCGATCTTATAGCCAATCCTGATGTGCAGGAAGAGCGTTTGCATGATTATGAGCTGGGTTTTGAGAAAAAAATACGTTCGTTTCAGTTTGCGGCAGATGTATACTATATGAGCTTTACCAACCAACTGGTGATGACAGGAGAGATTGACAATGTAGGGGCCTTTATAAGAAGGAATTCAGGAAAGAGTTATAGGGCGGGTATGGAGCTCAGTACTCTTGTGAGATTTACTAAAGAATGGAAACTTACTGGGAATTTTTCTCTCAGCATCAATAGAAACCGTAACTATAAATCTGAGAACAGTGGAGTGGTTAAAGCGTATGGAGACACTTCTTTGTCATTTTCTCCTAATTTTATAGGGAATTTGCTCGTGACCTATTGCCCCGAGGAGAAGTTGCGTATAAGTCTGCAGAGTAAATACGTGAGCAGTCAATATCTGGATAATACGGAAAATGATTCTCTCAAGCTCTCCGGTTATTTTTTAACCGATTTTATAGCGAGTTATTCTCGTCCTATTTTTCGGAAAAATGCAGAGTTTAAGCTATTGATAAATAATATTTTTAATAAAAAATATACCAACAACGGCTACGTTTATGGCACGTATCCCTACTTTTATTCTCAGGCAGGTACCAATTTTTTGTTTGGGATAAACTTTAGGATATAGTAGACATGGCTTTTGTACTCGTAGTGTTAGCAGGCACGGTAGAATAAAATGCTCCTGCACACACGAATGCCGCCAAGGATTTATTTACAGTCTTAGATTTTGTTTTTGAAAAATTTTAATGTTAAACTCAATTTTTTTGTTTCGTTCAATTCTTTTCCCTAGTCTTGCCCTCCCAGAGGATCCTTCTACACTCTCAATAAATTTTTGTGTGCTTTCTCTCAAAATTGAAAATCAGACTTTCTGTTGGATTTTTTTATTCTGTTTTTCCCATTACAATTATCATTTTATTCCCAATAAGGTACCCACGAACAATGATTTGTGTTCTCTATTTTTACAGTCGGTCTCGGTAATCCAAAAAAATGTACGGTTCTCTTGAAAAAGAAAATCGGCGGAAAATCATGCTTCCCTACCGCTTTTTATATGTTATATTTCCCTGTTTTTTTTCCTTTTGGATTTGACTTCCCGGTTGAACCAAATATCCTCTTTTAATTAGATAATTAGAGGAAATTATCCTGTAATATTCTATTCTACAGGTAAATTCAATATTTTTTTACAGGAATTTTCTTTTCAATTTTAATGCGTAAAATTAGGCATTTCAAAATTCGTCTTTTGCATATCTACTATTGCATATATGTGTCCGGATTTTATCGCTTTTTCTTTTATTGAACTTATCCGAATCCTATTATATTATCACGGTATATCAATTTTTCGTTTTCGGAGGTAATATCCAGTACCGTCAATCCCTTCTTCTTTACCCTTTTGATGAATCTTCTCTGTCATGTCTGTACATTAGTCTATAAAAAACGTTTTGCAGTGATTTGTGAAAATAGTATCGGGGAAACTCTTACTAAAATTATAACGGTAATCTTCAGCGTGACTTTATGCACAATAAAAAATATCCATGACTTTTTCATACCCTTTAAAAACATCATAATCCCAAAGAGGTTATGTGAAATATTTATACATATAAATTATACGAGAAATATTCTCGGTTTATCCATGATCCGAAGGCATGGTCTGAATTTTCATAATAAAAGACAATATCGCCTTAATATCTCTCAAATAATAGTCTGTAAGAAAAATGTAAAGAAAAACCGCCCTTTCCCCTATTGCGATAAAGTCGAGGATACAAGTCTTTTCAGGCTCTTAATCAGTTTATTTTTTGCCGCGAAGGAAGGCTTTTTACGAATTGATAAAAAAAATATACCTTTGCCGGGTGTTGAGAAATGTTTTACTCAGAAGGTCGCTGGCATCGGGTTTTGTATGCCTGTACGTTTTTTTGTTTTTTTTCTCACAGATCACTCATTGCAAGTATCACGATTTTTCGCCTTATTTTTCGAAATTCGGCAAAGAAAATAAAGAAAGGATTTTCCATGAAGCAAATGCCGACGCCAAAGACTGCCAAGTTTGTTTTTTTAACGAGACCCACGTCTTTTATCTCTCCGGTATATTCAGCATTCCTCAGTACTCTGTAAATGAAGAGACCAAGAGATCTGTTGCACGGTATGCTTTTTTCGTTGCTTCGCTCATAATCAATGCGCGCCTGAGAGGTCCTCCCTTCCCCAACCCGTAATTTATACTTTTTATTCCTCTTATTTCTAAATTCAAAAACGGTACTTTTTTGGTATTTGTCATGAATCGTATTTTAACAATCCTTTTTTTGATTGGATTTTCTTTGGTGTATGGTCAAAGGTTTACGGTTACGGGGTATGTGACCGGTAAAGATGATGGGATACCCTTGCGTGATGCAATCGTTACTGTTGGTGGACAATCTGTAAAAACCAACGTGGAAGGTTTTTTTATTCTTTCCGTGAATAAGGGGGAATATCTGATACAGATTACCAAAGAAAATTATAAACCTTACAAACAATCTATTTCTTTAGATAAAAATTTAAGTTTGGCCATTTCATTGGTTAAACAATCTGATTATACTTCTATAGAGAGTGTTATTCTCAATTCTTATAAGAAAAACGAGTCGGGTTCTAAGGCAACAGTAGACAGGGGAAATATAGATAACAATACCACCAAAGATTTGGGCGAGCTGTTGTCTCAAATATCGGGAGTTAGCAGCTTAAAAACAGGTAATAGTATTTCTAAACCCGTTATACACGGTCTGTATGGGAATAGAGTTCCCATAGTGGCAGATGGGATAAAAATGGAAGAGCAAGAGTGGGGGATAGAGCATGCGCCCAACATTGATATCAATGAGTATGAAAAGATAAATATAGTGGAAGGTGCCTCTGCTCTCAGATACGGAAATCAAGGCTCCGGGGGAGTCATAGAACTAGAAAAAAGAACTGTGATAAAAAAAGACACCCTGATAGGGAAAGTCCTTCTTTCCTATATTTCCAACGGAAGGGGGGGGGGTGTTTCTTCTTCATTTTCGAAATATTTTAGGAATCAATGGTATTTTGGCTTTTCTGGGAGTTCTAGGATTTTGGGAGATCAGTACATCCCGCAGCATACGCTCCAAAATACAGGATCAAAAATTTACGCTTTCGATTTTAATTTTGGAAAACTTGGTTCCAAAACGGGGATAGAGTTTGGCTTTTCAAAAATACACCAAAATTTTGGCATATTCAGAGGATCCCATATAGGCAATGCCAAGGATTTTTATGAGATCATTACCTCCGGAATTTCTTCCTCCTATTACGATCGTTTTAGTTATAAGATCAATAACCCCAGGCAGAATGTTGATCATCAGATAGCAAAAATTTCTTTTTATAGGAAGTTTAGGAATTTTGGGAAATTTTCTGCTTTATATTCCTATCAGCTCAACAACAGAAAAGAATTTGACATAAGAAGGGGAGAATACAATAACATTCCCTCTTTGGATTTGAGACTTGCTACACATTCTTTAAGGTTAGGGCATGTCCTAAAAAAAGGATTTTTTACGTTTGAAAATGGAATGTCTGCAAATTACCAAGATAATTTTGCTAATCCGGAAACACGAACCAAAAGGCTGATTCCTAGTTATAAAAAATACGGATTGGGCATTTTTTCTGTACTCAAATACAGGGGAGGAAATTTCTCGGTGGAAGGGGGGATTCGGTATGATCGGGACAGATATGATGCCTTTGTATATTATGACGAAATGGACTGGGAAAAATACAGAAAGAGGTACTCCCGGTTTTTTATCGGTCAAGAAAATAGCAGGATTCTTACACATCCTCTGCTGAATTACAATAACCTTAGCGGAATCGTGGGGTTTTCTTATCACTTTAACAAAGATTGGACGTTTAAATCTAATTTTTCCGGGATCAGCAGAACTCCTAATGTTGCAGAACTTTTTGCAGATGGGTTGCACCACTCTGCTGCAATTATAGAGCATGGAAATCTTGGGATTAAATCCGAGATGCTTTACAAAATGGATATCAGTTTACAAATGAATTTTAATGTTCTGGAGGGTATGAAGATTGATCTGAATCCCTATATGATGTATTCCGAAGGTTTCATTAATCAGGTGCCTACAGGTACTTTACCTACTGTAAGAGGGGTTTTTCCCGTTTGGGAGTATCAGCAAATCAAGGCAAAAATCGTCGGACTTGACGTAGATACAGAGACCAAGATTAGTAGTTTTCTTTTGTGGAAGGGACAGTTGAGTATACTTAGAGGAGAGGATCAAACCAATCGTGAACCACTCATACTTATGATGCCCAGTCGATTGAGAAATTTGTTTGATTTTTCGTTCTCCAATCTCCCATTCCGTTTTTCGCTGGAAAATGAAGTGGTATTCAAACAAAACAGGTATCCTTTGAGAAATGTAAAAGTCGATATGATAGAAGATAAAAAATTCATTACCAGAGAAGTAGATTACAGCTCTACCCCGAGTGCCTATCAGGTATTTAATATTCGGGCAGAAACTTTTTTGTTCAAAAAAATAGGAATTCACCTTAGTGTCAATAATATATTGAATAAAGAGTATAGAAATTATATGAACCGTTTGCGATTTTTTTTTCCTGAACCCGGAAGAAATTACGTCATCACTTTAAAGTATCAATTTTAGCATAACATTTTAGTTGGTATAACACTAAGGTATGCCGGTATGTATAAAAAAATTAATAGTGTATAATCTTAAAAACTTAGAAAATGAAAAACTGCGAGATAAAATTAAATAGTAGCTCCATAAAAATTTTTTCTTTTTTGTTTTTGTTTTTTTCCTGTGGACGAGAGGCAGATATTCCGAAAGATACTCACAATCACGATAATCCTTCAAAACTTAAATTAGTGCTTGTGAATGCAGAAAATCCCTCCGATTCTGTTGTTGCGGAACATGTGGTGGGAAATGAACTTGGGGAAGATCTTGCAGTAATCCCGGGTACAGTCTATAATGTAAGTATTAAATTCATGAAAAGACATAGGGCAGGGGATTACGAAATGAATAAAGAATTTATAGAACTGAAGGATGATCACTTTATTAAATATGATTTTTCAAATGCAGATATCATACTCAAGAGAAGGGAGGATGATGTGGTGCGATCCGATGGTAATCGGTTTGGTTTTGAAACACGATGGAAGATAGATTCTGTAGGAAGTGAGAGTAAGTTAAATATTATACTAAAACATGAACCCACAAGGGTAAATCAGGATTATCCCTCCTCTGGCAATCAATGGGGGAAAGCGAGTGGTGGAGAGACAGATTATGATGCTTGGTTTAACATAAAAGATCCAAGTAAAAACAAAGGGTAAACAAAACCCCTCACTTTTTTCAAGTGAGGGGTTTTTTGGTGGGCAACTAAAAAAACTATCAGTTCCGATCGTGGATTTATGTGGGATTTTTTTACTTGCCTTTCATTTACCCTACATAAAATGTGGGGTAATTTTTTTAAATACTCTAAATTTGTGGGGTTATGGAAAATCTCTCTCTTCATATCCTCAATTATTTGAGAATCTATAAAGAACTTAATTTTTCTCGGTGGGGTACTTTTTATCTCAAAAACACGGGGGCTGAAGTTGATGATGAGTTCGGTCATATTCTTCCCCCCTCTCTTTGTATTTATTTTGAGTCTGATTTTTTTGAGAAAGATGGTGGGTTTGCAGGCTATATATCTTCCGTAGATCATCTTACAAAAAATGAAGTGCTCAATTCTCTACACAATATTTCTGGTGTATGGAAAGATAAACTTACACGGGAGGGGAGGGTAAGCATAGAAAATGTAGGAGTATTGTTTGTTGATGGGGAGGGGCTAACGTTTTTTGGGGAAAGGATTCATGATGTGATCCCTGAGTTTTTTGGGCTTGAAGAGATCAATCTGAAGAAAATAAAAACAGAAAACGGTAGACCTATCGCTTCCCATCAGAGCAGAGCGTTCAATGATTTTATTCTCTATTTTTTCTTACTGATTATTCCTCTACTGGGGATCTTGATTCTGGCTTACTCTGTAAAGGATACTTTGCTTAAGGGTAAATATCCGGAGGGGAGTGTAATAAAAAATTCTACTCATCGGATTCCGGAACATAAGCACATAAGCACAGGTGTTCCAGAAAATACCCGGGAGGGTTTCTAATTGGGATTTTGATAAAAAACATTTGGATAATAATATTTTTATGGTTGTAAAAAAAGCCGCAGAATCCCTTACTATAATGACCAATATTGTGCTTCCTAATGAGACCAATCATTTGGGGAATCTCTTTGGTGGAGAGCTTTTGGCAAAAATGGACAGATGCGCTTCTATTTCCGCTTCCAGACATTCAGGGAAGAGAGCGGTGACGGCTTCGGTGAATCATGTATCGTTTCGTTATCCCATTCCTCAGGGGGGGATAGTGATATTAGAGGCCAAAGTATCCCGGGCGTTTTCTACTTCTATGGAAGTTTATGTAGATGTCTGGTATGATGCTGTTTTTTCGGGCGAAAAAATTCATACCAACGAGGGGATTTACACTTTTGTGGCGGTAGATGAAAATAATAAACCTGTACAAGTGCCCGTTTTAAAGCCTGAAACCTGCCTCGAGAAAGAGAGATATGCCGCTGCCTTGAGAAGAAGGGAGCTTTCTCTTATTCTTTCTGGCAGAATGAAACCTCAAGATTCTGAAGAGCTAAAAAAATTGTTTTTATAATTTTTTTTATTTATTGTGTACAGCAAATGAATATTCTTTTACTCGATCGGAATCACCCTCTCATCCCGGAACAGCTTAGAGCAAAGGGATATCGTATTCGAGAGGATTATATCTCTTCTTATGAAGATTTGTTGACGCGGGTTTTTGATGTGGAGGGAATTATTATTAGGAGCCGGATTCCTATTGATGAAAAATTCATCCGTCATGCTCCGCAATTAAAATTTATTGCCAGAGTAGGGGCAGGGCTGGAAAATATAGATACGGATATAGCCAAAGAAAAAGGAATTTTTGTTTTTAATTCCCCGGAGGGGAATAGAGACACACTTGCAGAACACGTTGTGGGAATGCTTTTGGTACTGATGAACAGACTGTTTATATCGTCTCAAGAGGTAAAAAACGGCTTGTGGCTCAGGGAAGAAAACAGAGGCGAGGAGCTATTGGGAAAAACAATTGGGATTATAGGCTATGGACACATGGGAAAGGCGGTTGCAAAAAGACTAAGCGGTTTTGGTTGTGAGGTGGTTTTTCATGATATCCTTCCTAACCTTGCAGATTCTCATGCCAGAGAGGTGAGTATGGAAGAACTGCAACAAACCGCCGATATTTTAAGTCTGCACGTTCCCCTTAATGCGGGTACTTTTTATATGGTGAATGAAAACTTTATAGAGGGGATGAAAAAGGCTTTTTACTTCATTAACACTGCCAGGGGGAAGAATGTAAATACCCATGATTTGGTAAAAGCGCTACAATCAGGTAAGATAAAGGGAGCGGCGTTGGACGTTTTGGAATACGAAAAATCTTCTTTTGAAAACCTGGAGGGTAAAAAAAATGAAGATCTTTCTTTTTTGCTCCGTTCAGAGAAAGTTCTTCTTACTCCCCATATTGCAGGGTGGAGCGTTCAGAGTAAGGAAAAACTCGCCCGCTATATTGTGGATAAAATTATTTCTCGGTTCTCTTAACAAATCTTATAATCTACAAGTATCTGGTTTAGGGTGAAAAAGTTTAAATTGGGTTTTCAATTAAAAATAAAGCAAGCTAATCTTGTAGCTCCCGGAAAGGATTTTTTAGGTCGGGGTTATTTCTGGCTTGTTTTATTCCTTATTTTTTCTCTTGTCCCGTCCTGTAACAAGGGAAAAAAATCTGAGGATATAAGGAATTTCTCGTCGGGTGCAAAAAAAATAGGTTATAATAAAATTTTTTCTGCAGAAGACAATTATATAAAAAATGAAACTCAGGTAGTTGCTTATCTGGAGAAATATTATGATTCTATCTGGAGGAAAGGAAATCTGTGGGGAGGGTTTCTCGTTGCAAAGGGCGAGAAAATTTTGTTTGAAAAGTACAGAGGTTATGCACAGGCAGGAAAGAGAGATTCCATCACTGCGCAGACACCCATGCAGGTGGCCTCAATAAGCAAAACGATTACCGCTGCGGCGATCCTCAGACTAAAAGAAGAGGGAGTGCTCTCGCTTTCTGATTCTGTGACGCAGTACTTTCCCGAGTTTCCTTATCCGGATGTTACGATAAAAACGTTGCTCAATCATCGTAGTGGTCTTCCTAAATACGAATATTTTATAGAAAAGATAAAGGCTAAAAATCGGGATACAACACAAAAATTTCTTACTAATCAGGATATCCTGCGTTTCCTTGTGCAGCATAAGCCCAGTCTGGACAAAGTTACCGATACGGGTTTTATGTATTGTAATACCAACTATGCACTCCTTGCTCTTATTGCGGAAGAGATATGCGATACCCCTTTTCCTAAAATCATAGACTCGCTGGTTTTCAATCCATTGGATATGAAAAACTCTTATGTTTTTCAGGAGAAAGACACCCTTAAGTCCGCGCGCTCTTTTTTTGGTAACGGAAAAATTTATCCCTTTGGTTATTTGGATCTTATTTATGGAGATAAAAATGTGTATACTACTCCGAGAGATCTTTATAAGTTTTCTAAAGCTCTTTTTTCTGATGAGTTCCTAACCAGGGATTCCAAAAAAGAAATATTTGAGCCTTATAGCTTTGAAAAACGCGGGGTTAACAATTACGGTCTGGGGTTTCGGATGAAGTTTTTTGGTGATGGCAAGAAACTTATCTACCATACGGGCTGGTGGCACGGGAGTAACAGTATATTTATCCATCTTCTAAAATCTAAGGCTACTCTCATTGCTATTGGAAATAGATACTCCAGTAGAGTGTATACGGCTCTTACCTTGTCCGGTATTTTTGAGGATTTTCCTTATGAAGAGGTATTGATAGATCAGAGAGGTTTGCTTACTCATGCCGGTAGTCCTTAAGAGAAATAGTAAAAATTTTAAGGAGAAATAAGAGTAAATTGGCTCATAGAAAAACTTTTATGGAGAGACTTGTTGTTGTCGTTATATTTTTGAGTTTTATTTCCTGTGCAAAATTAGGTTCTCCTATTGGAGGGGCCAAGGATACGATACCTCCCAGACTTATAGGGTATAATATAGATACCTCCAGAGTTAATGTCTCTACCAGCGCAAGAGAGTTACGCCTTTATTTTGATGAATATGTGGTATTAAAGGACGTGAGAAAAAATCTTATTATTTCTCCTCCTATCGAGTACAAAAAGATAGTCCCTACACAGCTGGGAAATAAATATATATCTATACAATGGGATAAACCCTTGAAAGAAAATACCACTTACAATTTTAATTTCGGAAATTCGATTTCAGATCTCAATGAAGGTAATGTTTTGCATTATTTCAACTTTGCTTTTTCTACGGGGGAAAAAATGGATCGTCTTTTTTTAAGCGGAACGGTAAAAAGCGGATATTTTTTGCCGGAGAAAAATGCTGCTGCTTCCTCCAAGAAAAATCATTTTTTGGTGGGGCTTTATCCTTTGAAGGGTTCTGTAGACTATACAAAGAAACCTTATTACGTTACTCTGGCAGATCCCGATGGATATTTTGAGCTGGATCATTTGGCTCAAGGGGAGTACCAATTGTTGGCCTTTGATGATACCGATGAGAATGGCATTTTTTCTCCGGGTAAGGAAGAGGTTTATTTTTCTTCTGATACATTGTACCTAAACAAAAAAGGGGTTTCTGGTCTGGATATTAAATTATTTCCCTCAAGGAAAAAACTAAAATTTAAAGAATCAAAAGAAATCCAGAGCGGAATTTTGTTTCTCTTCGAGGGAAATCCTAGGAAAGTAGATATAGTATCTCAGGAAGAGAGTTTATTGGATTACAAAATTCAACACTGCGCTTATTCAGATTCTGCCTACGTGTGGTTGGGGCGGGAGTCTTTGGAAGCGATAGATAAGAAAAAGCCTATGAGTTTGAAATTTCGTTACCAGGCAGATTCCTTGAAGGGAGCTACCTCTATTTTCTACAAGGGCAAAGAGAATGGAGAAATCGACCTGTCGAATGCTGTAGGGACAAAACTTTTACCTTCTCAAAAGATGATTTTGGCAAGTAATTATCCTGTTACCAAAATATATACGGACAACTGGAAGCTCTCTTCAGATAGTGTTTACCAGTCTTTCAGTGTCAATGTTTTGGAACGGGATCCCACGAAGATAAAAATAGCGGTGAACAGCGAGTTTGTTCCGGGCAGAAAATATACGCTTTTAGTCCCCGAAGGTTCTGTATTCTCAAACAATAAGGTACTATCAAAAAACCATCAGTTCAATTTTGAAATCGAAAAAAAAGAGGAGTTGGGAAGTCTTAGAATTGAGTTTTCTAAGGTTCCCAATGCAAAATTCTGGGTTCAGCTTTTGGACTCAAAAGGAGACATAAAGTATTCTCGGTATACTCAAGATAAGACCATATGGTTTGATGATCTGAGACCGGATATTTATTGGATAAGGATTCTGGTAGATGAAAACGAAAACGGCATCTGGGAGGCTGTCGATTTTTCTTTACTAAAACCTGCAGAACCCGCGTACCTCTATGATAAGCCCATTGAGATAAAACCTCTTTGGGAACTGGTGGAGAATTCTTGGAATCCTTTTGTTTCCGGTGTCGGCTCTGATAAAAGAACAATATCTGAAAAAGTAGAAAATTAGCACTAAGAATTAAAAAAAATAAACGGTCTTTACAAGACCGTTTATTTTTTGTCGTTGAAGAAATACTTATTTATAAAGTGTAATTCAATCCCAATTGGAGGTTTTTGTTTTTAACAGCCTCTGCATTGGAGTCTTTTGTAAATACTCGTTAATCCCAGTATGTATCGTAGATTAGCTCCGAAGTTTGGAGTAAATCTGTATCCTAACCCCAACCCTAATCCGAAGTTAAAATCTGTAAAAAACTCTTTTGTGTTTTTGTTTCCGGTAGCATTACCGGTACGTACGCTATACACGTCAACTTTAAATTCTGAGCTTAGAAGAAAACCCAGTTCAGGTCCTGCTTCTATGTAAAATTTATCAGGTACAGCATAATATTTAAGCATTACAGAAACATTGATATACCCAAAGCTATATCTCATGTTTTTTACTGTAGTATTTATAATTCTACAGAGCCCTCTTCTAAAAAGTTTCATAGCCGTAGACAATTTCTGGCTGGATGCTGAATAGTGAAGATAGAGGAGCCTCTATAAAGCCCTACATAAAACCCGGGTTTTGGTTTAGTATTACCGGCTGTCACATGATAAACATTGACTCCGGCTTTAGTGTCAAACTTCAGGCCATTTGTAGATTGAGCAAAAGCAACGGTTCCAATTATTACTTAGGTGGCAAGTTATAAAACATACTTAATCCCAAATAGGGCTGTTTAAATATTCTCGTTTATAAATATTTAAAAACTCTTTTTGAGAGATAAAAGCCATCTCGTCCATGGGAAGATCACCTATGGAGAACCAATTACCTCCGGCTATTTCTGATTTTTCGAATTCCATTTCCGTTTTTTCTTCTAGTGGATATTCATAAAAAATATCCAGTGTGTTATAGGTAATCCCTTTATAAGGATAAAGATTGGGATTTGTTTTTAGTATTTTCAGCCTATTAATGTCTATCGTGACTTTGAGTTCTTCGTAGAGTTCCCTTCGGCAGGTTTGCTCTGCACTTTCTTTAGGGTCTACGAAGCCTCCCGGAAGATCGAATTTTCCTTTTTGTGGGTCTTTATTTCGGATAGTGAGAAATATTTCGTCTTTATGTCTGAGAATCACAGCAACTGCCGCTGCACAATTATGGTATAAAACATAATCACATTGTTTGCAGTACCATTTATTTATTTTATTCCACCGGAGAGATTTTTCTCCGCATTTTGCACAATATTCAAGATTCTCCATTATTTCTCGGATGATAGTTGAGAATGACCTCCCTTAGTTCTTCAGTTTTTAGGTGGGTATATATTTCTGTAGTGGTAATACTGGAGTGTCCTAGCATTTCCTGGATATAACGTAGGTCTGCACCATTCTGTAACAAGTGAGTAGCAAAAGAATGTCTGAAAGTATGAGGGGATATTCTTCTGTTAATTCCTGCTTTTATGGCAAGTTCTTTTATGATGAGAAAAACAATCACTCTGGAAAGCCCGGTACCTCTGTTGTTAAGAAATAAGATATCCTGATGTTTTTTGTGCACTTTATTCTTTGATCGTACGTTTTTTATGTAGTTGTCTATTATTTTTTGGGTATACTCCGCCACAGGGACCAAGCGCACTTTTTTCCCTTTCCCTTCCACCTTCATGTAGCCTTCTTTAAAGTTTAGGTTTGATATTTTTAGTTCTATAAGTTCGGAGACCCTAAGACCACATCCATATAAGACTTCTATCATGCAGTGGTTCCTTGTGCCTAGATCATCGGACTTATCTATGCTTCTTATTAATTTTTCTATATTCTCGACACTTAAGGTATCAGGGAGATAAAGCCCCAGTTTCGGTCCTTCCAGAAGAGTAGCCGGATTATCTTCCCGTATATTGTCTTCTACCAAAAACTTAAAGAAAGATTTTATGGAAGAGATAAGTCTTGATTGTGATCTTTCGCTAAATTTTTTTTTTGAAAGTTCAAAGAGAAATTCTTGTAGTTGTGCGTGGGTAATTTCTTCCGGCTTTACCCATTCAAGGTTTTCTCTCGCAAATAATTCCAGTTTTTTTATGTCATTTTTATAGGCTTCCAAGGTGTTATTAGAGAAGTTTTTCTCAAACCTTAGCATGTCAGTAAATTCTTCAATTTTCTCTGTCCAATTTTTCATGTTATTTTTTTTAGATTTTTTTTGCTTTCATTTCGGTTTCAGTTCTTTTTGGGGAATATGTAAGATTTCTACCCCGTGTTTTTTTAGGAAATCTATTCCCTCATTATCCTTGTATCTCTCCGTGTACACTATTTTTCTTATCCCAGCCTGCAGGATAAGCTTGCTGCACTCTTTGCATGGAGACAGGGTGACGTAGAGCGTTGCATCTTTTGAGGATTGAGTAGATGTGGCCAATTTCAGTATTGCATTTGCCTCTGCGTGAAGAACATACCAGTGTGTATTTCCGATGTCATCTTCACAGCGATTTTCTGAGCCTGCAGGTGTACCATTATATCCGTCTGAGATGATCATCCTGTCTTTTACAATAAGAGCTCCCACCTGTTTTCTCTCACAGTAAGAAAGCCCAGCCCATTCTTGGGCCATTTGTAAATAGGCGAGATCATACTTGTTATACTTCATGGTGAAAACTCAAAACTTTGCTTTTCTTTTTTCCAAAAAAGCCTTTACGCCCTTTTTTTTGTCTTCCTGATCGAAAAGCCAAGCAAAGTTTTTTATTTCTGTTTCAAATCCTGTTGAGAGATCAGACTTATTTATGGATTCAATGACCTTCTCTGCTCCCAGCGGAGAGTTACTTGCGATTTTGTTTGCCAGTTCTAATGTTTTAGGGAGCAGTTCTTCGGCAGAATATATCTCATTGACCAGACCTATTTCTTTTGCTTTTTTTGCAGAAATACAATCGGCGGATAATATCATTTCCATCGCATGTCCTTTGCCCACTATTTTGGGCAGTCTTTGGGTACCTCCATAGCCAGGAATAAGCCCAAGACCGAGTTCCGGAAATCCTAATTTTGCGTGAGCAGAGGCATACCTTATGTGGCAGGAAAGTGCCAATTCAAGACCTCCTCCCAATGCATATCCGTTGATGGAGGCTATCACGGGTTTTTTTAGGTGTTCCAGTTTATCAAAGACCTCACGCTGCCCTTCTCTTGAGAGGATTTCGGCTTGCCGGGAATCGTACGCCGAGAACTCTTTGATATCGGCTCCCGCTACAAAAGACTTATTGCCAGCTCCTGTTATTATTACCGCTCTTATATTTTTATTGCTTTCTATTTGAGACAATGTCTGAGAGAGCTGACGTAAAGTTTTTTTGTTAAGTGCATTAAGGTGGTCTGGTCTGTTAACTTTTATAAGTGCTACGTGATCAAACTCCTTGTATAGGATATTGTCCGGGTTCATAATTCTTTTTCGTGGATCAACAATTTCTCTCGGCTAAGTTTTGGGCTTAATCAATTTGTGTCTCTTTGTGTCTTTTCGAAAGGAAGAGATCGGCAACAAAAATATTGATTTTTTTGATGAAAAAAAATCAATATCCCAATATCCGTAAACTGAATAATTAATTATTCAGTATTATTTTCCGTGGTTTGTCATGTTTGAGTCTATATTTACTCCCAGTCCTGAGGCTATTTTCATTCCAAGTTCTATATTGGCTCTGAAGAAATGGCAGAGTTGTCTGCTGATAATTTCTTCTCTTTTTTTGCCTTTTATTTTGTTCATATGATCTACGATATTCCGGACAAGGTTTTCTCTGTCTTGTTGGTTCATCGCTTTTGTATAAAGTAGCCCAGGTTGCGTAAAGTGGTCATCATCATTTTCATTTCTGTCGTAGACTGCCACATGATTGCTTTCCAGGTCGTACTCGAAAGATGCGTAAGAGGGATCTGGGTTAATGGCATCAAAACTGTTCGGAAAATAATTGGGCGTGTCTTTATAATCAGAAGAATCTGCCATAAATCCGTCTCTCTGATAGTTTTTTACCGCATAAGGACATTTATTTACCTCTAACTGATGGGAATTGACACCCACTCTGTAGCGATGCGCATCAGGGTAGGAAAAAAGCCGTCCTTGCAGCATTTTGTCCGGTGAGAAAGAAATACCGTCTATAAGGTTGCTGGGAGAAAAGGTAGATTGTTCTACGTGGGCAAAATAATTATCGGGTATACTATTGAGTTCCATTTTTCCTACCTCTATAAGCGGAAATTCATCATGGAACCAAACTTTGGTAATATCAAAAGGATTCCATCTAAATTTTTTCGCTTGTCCTTCTGTCATTACCTGGATGTACATGGTCCATTTTGGCAAATTTCCTTTTTCTATGGCTTCCACTAGGTCTTCCTGTGCAAAATCTGGGTTTTCTCCCGCCATTTTTTCTGCTTCTTTGTCTGTGAAATTTTTTATCCCCTGATCTGTTTTTAGATGGAATTTTACCCAAACTCTTTCATTTTGTTTATTGATCATAGAAAAAGTATGAGAACCATATCCATTCATGTGCCTGTATCCGTAGGGGGTACCTCTGTCAGACATGAGAATGAGTACCTGGTGTAAACTCTCCGGATTGAGTGACCAGTAATCCCACATCATGGTGTGGCTCTTAAGATTAGTCTTTGGGACTCTTTTCTGTGTATGAATGAAGTCCGGGAATTTTTTTGCGTCTTTTATAAAAAAGACAGGGGTGTTGTTGCCTACGAGGTCCCAGTTTCCGTCTTCTGTATAAAATTTTAATGCAAACCCTCTGGGATCCCTTACGGTATCGGCGCTTCCTTTTTCTCCCCCTACAGTAGAGAATCGGGCAAACATTTTGCAGGTATTGCCTACTTTTGAGAAGAGTTTGGCTCTCGTATATCGGGTAATATCGGTAGTTACCGTAAAGGTTCCGTAGGCACCACTCCCTTTGGCGTGTACAATTCTCTCGGGAATTCTTTCCCTCACAAAGTGGGCAAGATTTTCTTGGAGTATAAAATCTTGTATCAACACAGGACCCCTAGGACCTACGGTTTGTGAGTCCTGATGTTCGAAGTAGGGAATCCCGACCGAATTGGTGAGCTTTTTGTTTTTCATAGCGTTAAATGTAGTAAAAAAATATTTATTTATGGTAAGCCAAATTTAACCTAAATATATAGTTGCGGGTGAGTGGTATATGTATAAAAGCATACATATAAATAAATCGGTATCTTTGTGCAGTAGATAAAAAAATAGATGGGATGAATATCCAACAATTGGAATATATTGTGGCCGTGGATAGGTATAGACATTTTGGCAAGGCCGCGGAGGCTTGCTATGTTACCCAGCCTACTCTCAGCTCCATGATACAAAAGCTGGAGGAGGAGATTGATATAAAAGTTTTTGACAGGGGAACACATCCTATTCGTACGACGGATATGGGAGCGGAGATTGTTTTGCATGCCAAGAAAATTATCTCTGATGTAAACGAATTGAAGAATAAAGCTCAATCTCTTAAAGGGGTTCTTGGCGGAAAACTTAACTTAGGGATTATTCCTACAGTTTCTTCCTATCTTTTGCCCTACCAGATTTTAGGTTTTTTGGAAAGGTATACTCAGGTGGATCTTCAAGTAAATGAATTGACTACCGATTTTGCCATTCAATCGCTAAAAACTGGCAGGATAGATGCAGCGATTATTTCTACCCCTTACGTTGCTGCTGAAGAATTTTATGGAGAAATTCTTTTCAGAGAGGAACTCTTGTTGTATTCCGCCGAAACGAGTAAGAAGATACAGGCAGACGAATTTATCGCGCCGGAAGATATTGATCCAGATCGGGTTTGGCTCTTGGAAGAGGGAAACTGCCTTAGAAATCAATTTGAGAATATTTGTCATTTAAAAGAAAATGTGCGTAAGCCTAAGAATTTGGAGTTTTTGGCTTCCAATATTAATTCTCTTCTTCCTATGGTAGATCGTTTGGGGGGGTATACTCTTCTTCCGGAACTGGCTTTAAAGCAGCTTTCTGATGGACAGAAAAATAAAGTGCTTCGTTTCGTTAAGCCCTATCCTTACAGAGAGATTAGCATTATCTACTATAAGCCTACTTACAAACAAAAGATCATAAATGAGTTTTCTAACTTCATAAAAAAAACGCTCCAAACCGAGCTCAATTATTTTATTTCTCCGGAAGATTTTGTTTCTATTTCTCCGGAATAGAATTCGGGAGAGCATTTTTGTGATTTTAAGCAGAAGTGCCTACATTTGTCTGGTTGATAACTAAGTAGTCTGTGTTTCATAATAGACTAAGCTTTAATACTTTAAATAATCATTTATGTCATACCTGTTTACATCTGAGTCGGTTTCTGAGGGGCATCCTGACAAAATTGCAGATCAGATTTCTGATGCGCTTATTGATCATTTTTTAGCGCTTGATCCGGAGTCAAAGGTAGCTTGCGAGACCTTGGTAACTACCGGTCAGGTCGTGCTGGCGGGTGAGGTAAAATCAAAAGCTTATCTAGATGTACAAACTATTGCCAGAGATGTAATTAACGAAATAGGCTATACCAGAGGAGAATACATGTTTAGTGGGGATTCCTGTGGTGTGATTTCTTCTATTCATGAACAGTCTCCGGACATAAACCAAGGGGTAGATCGGGATACGGACGATGATTCTTTTGAGTCCAAAGCCAATACACAAGGAGCTGGTGATCAGGGGATTATGTTTGGCTATGCGACCTCTGAAACAGATAATTATATGCCCTTGGCTTTAGATTTGGCACACTCCATCCTAAAGGAGCTTTCTGTACTAAGAAGGGAGGGAGTTTTACCTTATCTAAGACCGGATGCCAAAGCCCAGGTAACCATAGAGTATTCTGATGACCATAGACCTGTAAGGATAGACTCTATAGTGGTTTCTACTCAACATGATAATTTTTCTACGGATGAGGAGATGTTGTTAAGGATAAGAAAGGATATCAAAGAAATTTTGATCCCCAGGGTAAAATCCAAACAAACAGAAAAGAATCAGAAGTTATTTAACGACCAAATAAAATATCATATCAATCCCACAGGGAAATTTGTGATTGGCGGACCTCATGGAGATTCGGGACTCACGGGCAGAAAGATTATAGTGGATACTTATGGAGGCAAAGGGGCGCACGGGGGAGGGGCTTTTTCCGGAAAGGATCCATCCAAGATGGACAGAAGCGCAGCTTATGCTACAAGGCATATTGCAAAAAATTTGGTCGCTGCAGGGGTTGCAGATGAGGTTTTGGTTCAGGTTTCTTATGCTATAGGTGTAGCCGAACCCTGTGGGATTTATGTAAATACCTACGGAACCCGAAAAGTTGATATGTCCGATGGTGAGATAGCGGAAAAAATCAAAAATATTTTCGATCTCAGACCTTATGCCATAGAAAAAAACTTGAAATTACGAAACCCCATCTATAAAGAGACGGCTGCCTATGGACATATGGGAAGATCTCCCTATGTTGCAGACAAAACTTTTAAGGATGCCAACGGCGAATATATTACGCTCAGAAATTTGGAATTTTTTACTTGGGAAAAGCTGGATAAGGTAGAGGAGATCAAAAAAGCGTTTGGCTTGTCATGATGTAAAGTTTTCCAGTTTTCTTTATTATTTATCAACATTTTGACTTTTAAAAAAACAAAAGCATGTCACTGGTAGATCTTTCAAAACACATTGCCCTAGGTGTAGATATAGGGGGAACGAATACTAAATTTGGTCTTGTGAATCACCGGGGACAAATTTTGGAGAAAGGAAGCATAAAGACAGATAATTATGTTGAGGTACAGGATTTTATAGAAGCTTTTTATGAAAGAGTACAGCCTCTTTTAGAAAAATATTCCCAGGAAAAATATATAGATGGGATAGGGGTAGGGGCCCCCAACGGAAATTATTATAGAGGGACAATTGAGAATCCCCCTAACCTCAAATGGAAGGGGGTTGTTCCCTTTTCTGAGATGATCACTCAGAGGTTTGGGATATCGTGTAAACTGACCAATGATGCCAATGCTGCTGCGTTGGGGGAGATG
This sequence comes from Bergeyella sp., assembly GCA_030263285.1. Lineage (GTDB taxonomy): Bacteria > Bacteroidota > Bacteroidia > Flavobacteriales > Weeksellaceae > SZYB01. The sequence goes on along the minus strand of SZYB01000001.1, from coordinate 837,775 downwards.
ATGTTTGGCGCTGCGCGGGGGATGAGAGATTTTATCATGATTACGTTGGGTACTGGGATAGGCAGCGGAATTGTCTGCAATGGTCAGTTGGTTTACGGTTATGACGGTTTTGCAGGAGAGCTGGGACATACCATAGTAAAGCCTGGCGGAAGAAAACATTACAGCACCGGAAGTGAGGGAAGTCTGGAAGCTTATGCTTCTGCCACAGGAATTTCTGTGACTGCCAAAAAATTCAGAGCAGAGTTTCCCGAATCTATGCTCAATGAGTACCCGGAAGAACAAATTAATGCCAAAACGGTACATCAGTGTGCACTGAAGGGAGATCCTATAGCAATAGAAGTTTTTCGATATACCGGACAAAAACTGGGAGAAGCGCTGGCTAATTTTGTTATGTTTTCTTCCCCGGAAGCCATTTTGCTTTTTGGAGGAGTAATACAAGCGGGTGATTTTCTTCTCAAGCCTACTCGTTTTCATATGGAGAGAAATCTGCTTCCCATATTTAGGGGAAGAGTAAAACTTGTGTTTAGTGAACTGGATGAGGCGAACGCGGCCATTTTGGGGGCTAGTGCACTGGTTTGGGAAAATAAATCTTAGGAAATACTAATTATCCTTGGCTGATGAATTATTTGGAGAAGTTGAAAGACATTACCACTTTTATTTTTGATATAGATGGTGTTTTTACGGACGGGAGTCTTTACCTTATGCCGAGTGGGGATATGTGCAGAGCGATGAATGTCTTGGATGGTTATGCGGTGGTAAAAGCCCTGAGGAATGGGTATAGAGTGGGTATTATTACGGGGGGAGATGACCCCATGGTCAGGCGCAGGATCCGGTATCTCGGGATAGAGGATTATTATGCAAAATCTTATGATAAAAAGAAGGATTATGAGCATTTTAAAGCAAAGTATTTTTTGAAAGATGAGGAAATTTTGGCCATGGGAGATGACCTTCCGGACAGACCTGTTCTAGAGGCTTGTCATATCGCTACCTGTCCTGAAAATGCAGTAGATGAGATAAAAAAAGTTTCAGAGTATATATCTTCAAAAAAAGGAGGGGCCGGTGCCGTGAGAGATGTGATAGAACGTGTGATGATGGTGCAGGGGACGTGGGACGGAAACGATAGGGTAAGATCGGTCTGATGAAAAAGATACTTTTGGCTTCCCAGTCTCCCAGAAGGAAAGAGTTAATGGAGAAGATGGGGTTCGCTTTTGAGTTAATGTCTGTGGAGGCGGAGGAAACCTATCCTCCGGATCTGGAGGCATCTGAGGTGGCGGGCTATGTGGCAGAGCAAAAGTCAACATTTTACCAAAATATAGGAGAGGACGAAATTCTGCTGACGGCCGATACAGTAGTGGTTTATCAGAATCATGTTTTTGGAAAGCCAAAAACATGTGAGGGTGCACGGACTATGTTGAGAAAACTTTCTGGAAATACTCACGACGTATACACAGCTGTGTCTGTAAAAACCTATACAGAAAGGTTTACCTTTACCGATAAAGCGCAGGTGAGTTTTTTTTCGATTGATGAGTCTGAAATAGACTATTATATAAAGAATTATGCTCCTTTTGATAAATCGGGAGCCTACGGAATACATGATTGGATCGGAGTTACAAAAATATCGGCTATTAATGGGAATTTTTATACCGTTATGGGCTTACCTACGCATTGGGTCTATAAGACACTAAAGGAATTGGTGTGACTTGATATTTAAGTAATGAAAAAAACAATATACTTGGTTTTGATCTCCTTGCTTTTTGTGTCTTGTGTGGCTAAAAAAAAGCAGAGAAATAATACAAGGTTGGGGCTAAAGCCATTCTACTCTTACTATAATACACTTTTTAATGGCCAGGAAGCACTCCATTTGGAGTTGGATTTAAGAGAAAAACAATTTAGGGATAATTTTTATGCCCCATATATTCCGCTTTTTCCCGGTGAAACTCTCTCGTTAGATACGGAAGGTAGTTCCTCCAATCATTTTAGTTCTCCCCGGAATTCCCCTAAAGATAAAAGACAGGTTTCTGCCTTGGAGATTTCCGAACGAAAAGCCCTAAAAGCTATTTCCAGATACTCTGTACAGAAAAATGGAGTGGAAAGAAATAAAAGAATTTTTGATGCCCATCTTCTTTTGTCTTATGCAAGACTTCTTCAGGGTAAATACGTTGAGGCATTGGATGCTCTTAATTATTTGTTTGAATTCATGAAAAAGGACAAAAATATTCCTTTAGCCAAAATTTACATGGCAAGAATTTATACGAAAATGGAAGATTATTTCCGAGCGGGAGAAATTTTCAGAGAATTAGGCAAACAGCCTTTAAGCAACTCTCAGGCAAAGCTTTATTCTGCGTTTTATGCAGAGATGTTATTATTGTCGGGTAGGTATAAAGAGGCTGCTGATGAGCTAAAAACAGCCTTTGCCCTTAATAAGAAGAGAAAATTGCGTAGCAGAATTGCTTTCTTGCGAGGTCAGGTTTTATATAATTTGGGTAAAAGAGAGGAAGCGAGAGAAAGCTTTGCAAAAGCCTATAGGTACACAGACGATTTTGATTTTGAAGTGAAAAGTTATCTTTGGATGGTGAAGTGTTTTGACCCAAAGAAAGACGATTACGAATTGCTCAAAAAACATACAGAAAAGATGAGCAGAAAAGGGATTTATGGTTCTCGAAAAAATGAGTTTTATTATGCTCTAGGTAGGATGGCTAAGGCTGCCGATAAAAGTGAAGAGGCGCAGGAATACTTTAGGAAATCCCTTTTGGGAGGGATTTCGGATCCGCAGATTCGTGGACTTTCGTATTACGAAATTGGGAAAAATTATTTTGATAGAGATGATTTTATTGCTGCAGGAATCTATTATGATTCCGCTATCGCGGTGATGAGCGACAAGCCTACGAGGGATGAACTGACTTATTTTTCTAAAAATCTAAAAAAACTGACCAAAAATTATTATCTCATCAAGAAAAATGACAGTATTCTGGCACTCACGAAAATGTCTGACATTCAGAAGGTACAGTATTTTCAAAAATTTATATCAAGAATTAAAGAGAAAGAGGAAAAGGAAGCATTAGAACAAAGAAGAAAAGAGAGATCCAAGGGGTATGACACAGGAGATTTCAGTGCCAATTCTCTTTTTGCCGGGGGTTCTCCCAGTGGCTTAGATTCCTTTAAAAAAGCGAATTATGGTAATAAAAAAAATAGTTTTTATTTTTCTAATCTCTCTACGGTAGGCAAGGGTATTTCTGATTTCAGGAGAATATGGAAAGATAGATCGCTTAAAGATAACTGGAGGTATGTTGGGGCTAATGTTTCGCCATCTGCCATTGTAGAGACTAAAAGTTCGGTTCTGGGTCTATCCAACGTAAAAGATCCCAGAAGGTTGGAACCTGCTTTTTATATCGAAAAAATCCCTACAGATCCCCAAATTATAAAAGAATTGAAAAGAGAGAGAGATACGGCAACGGTGGGACTCGCTAAAATGTATGAAATGGTTTTTTTCAAAACACCTCTTGCCACGAAAACTCTGTACGATCTTGTAGACACACAGCCTGAGGAGGACATAAAACTGCAGGCGCTTCACCAGATATTTGTGATGAATTATGAAAAAAATCCTCCGGCTGGTAAACGAGCAAAAGATATGATTTTGTCACAATTTCCAGACTCTCCTCATGCTACTTTTGTGATGGATCCCAAAAGTAGTACATTTTCTGCCGGATCTTCGGAGGTAGAGCAACAGTACCACAAGGCTTATGATCTTTACACTCAGGATCGGTACGTAAAATCTGTAGAACTTATAGAGGCAACAATTAAAAATAATACCAAAGATCCACTTGTGCCAAAATTTTTACTCCTAAAGGCTTTCAATACAGGAAAAGCCTTGGGGAAGGAAGAAATGATTCCCCAATTGGAGCAGATCGTCCTTAATTATCCTAATACTCAAGAAGGACACAAAGCAGAAGATGTTCTCAGGCACATTCATGCTAGTGACTCTTTTGGAAATCAGCCTGCGGACAAAGATTTTAGCGAAAACGATAATACGATTGAGAATTTAGAAGACGAAGCCTTACAAGATACAGATGAAGGGGCTTTAGAGAGTACGAAAAATAATTTTTTATTTTATCCGTGAATGGTTTCTTTTTTACCATAGGAGGTGATGATATTGGCTTCGTACTCTAGCCACTTTTCCCATCTTTTATTTACGTTTTTCGTACTGTTCGCCAGTGTTCTGGCAAAACCTATAAATGTGGTATAGTGATTGGCCTCAGAGATCATGAGTTCTTTGTAAAAAGAGACCATTTCCTCATCTTTTATATTTTCCGTAAGGACCTTGAATCTTTCACAACTTCTTGCCTCTATCATAGCGGCAAAAAGAAGTTTGTCTATCAAAAGATTTTTTCTGTTTCCTTGTATTATAAATTTTTGCAGGTCGTTTACATATTCATCTTTTCTGGGTCTGCCTAGGGCAAAGCCTCTTTTTTTTATGATCTCATGTACGAGGCGAAAATGCTCAAGTTCTTCCTGTGCGATAGATAAAAGTTCTGTAATGATGGCGGGATATTCTGGCAACAAGGTAATGAGTGAGATGGCGTTAGTGGCTGCTTTTTGTTCACACCATGCATGATCGGATAAAATTTCTGGCAAGTTTTGTTCGGCAATATTCGCCCATCGGGGGTCTGTGGCAAGCTTTAATCTGAACATGAATGTGGTAAACTTTTTTAGGGGTCAAATTATTTTAGTCTGTTATTGTTAATGTTATTCTTCCTTGTGGGATATAGGGGGACCAAAGTTACGTATTTTTGTTTACTCCTTCCGGTTTGCTTTTTTTACCCCGTCTGTTTTTGCGGAACAATATTTCCTGGGTATTTTTTCTGACTGTAATAAAAGCTGTATCTTTGCAACTGTTATGGTAAAGAGGTTTTTAACAGCTTTAGGCGAGTATATTTTTCTGATGAATAAAAGCCTTTCTGTTCCTCAGAAAAGGTCTATTTTTTTGAGGGTTTTTACGCGGGAGATTTATGATTTGGGAGTTAACTCTTTTGGTTTGGTGATGTTTACCTCAGTGTTTGTGGGCGCAGTAATTGCCATACAGATGTACAATAACTTTGAAGCAGCTGCTCTTCCTATCCCCAAAGTGTATGTGGGACAAGCCACGAAGATCGTCCTCATACTGGAATTTTCCCCTACCATTATAAGTCTTGTTTTGGCGGGTAAAGTGGGTTCTTATATCGCTTCAAGTATTGGGACGATGCGTGTGTCGGAGCAGATTGACGCGTTGGAAATTATGGGGGTAAATTCGGCAAATTTTCTGATTTTTCCAAAGATATTGAGCTGTTTGATTTTTAGTCCTTTGCTTATAGCGCTAAGTATGGTGGTGGGACTTCTGGGAGGTTATTTTTCTGGACTTATTACCGGTAACTGGACTACCGGAGAGTATATTACGGGGGTTCAGATGTTTATGCCCAATCTCTTTATTTATTATGCTTTTTTAAAAACCTTTGTTTTTGCTTTTATTATCGCTACTATCCCTTCTTATTACGGTTATTATGTGAAGGGAGGAGCTTTGGAGGTGGGCAGAGCGAGTACTCAGGCAGTGGTATGGACTATGGTCTTTATCATCATTTCTGAACTTTTACTTACTCAAATGATTTTGAGCTGATGATAGAGGTAATCCATCTGAAAAAAGAGCTTGGTCAGACAGAAATTCTTAAAGGGATATCCACCACTTTCGAGAAAGGAAAGGTGAATCTTATCATAGGGCAAAGTGGCTCTGGGAAAACAGTTTTCCTAAAATCTTTGCTCAATGTCTATGAACCCACGAGTGGGTCTATTCTGTTTGAAGGGGAAGATATTACCCAGATGACGAGACAGGAGAAACAACGTTTGCGTTCGGAGATCGGTACTGTATTTCAAGGGAGTGCCCTATTTGATTCTCTTACCGTGCAGGAGAATATTGCTTTTCCTTTGGATATGTTTACCAATCTTACCTTTAGGGAAAAGAAAAGAAGAGTAGTAGAGGTAATGGGAAAAGTGCATCTGGAAAAAGCTTCCAAAAAATTTCCTTCTGAGATATCTGGGGGTATGCAAAAAAGAGTAGCAATAGCCAGAGCTATTGTAAACAATCCTAAGTATATTTTTTGTGACGAACCTAATTCGGGGCTTGATCCTTATACCTCGAATGTGATTGATAATTTATTGCTGGAAATCACGAAAGAATATAATACCACTACAGTCATCAATACCCATGACATGAATTCTGTGATGACCATCGGGCAGAAAATTGTATACATAAGAAAGGGAATGAAAGAGTGGGAAGGAAATAAAGACATGCTTATGGGTACAGATAATCAATATCTTATAGACTTTATATACTCGTCCGAAATTTTCAAACAGTTAAGGATGCATTTGATAGAAATAAATAAATAATAAAAATAAGTTGAAAATAATGAAAAAATTCTTAAATGTTTCGTTTCTGTGTATTGCATTAGGGGCTTCAGCACAGGTTTCTTTTTCCGGAAAAGCCAATCTTTTGTTTCCTGCCAATACTGCCTCATGGAAGGGCATATCTTCTACGGCAGAACAAGCGTATAAAGATGGAGGTAAAAGTAGTGTAGGATTTAATGTAGGAGTATCCTCAAAAATAAGTCTTCCCCTTTCTCTTTTCCTTATGCCGGAGATTTACTATACCAGTTTTAAAAATGAGATCTATGAAGAGAAAACCGGTACGAAGATAGTTGCAAAAAACAAAAGAATAGACATTCCTCTTTTGGTGGGCTATAATTTTTTAGGAAAACTTGTAGGTATTTTTGCGGGTCCGGTTTTTAGCTACGATTTAAATAAACAGAAAAATTATGGAAATTTTGTACAGCAAGATTCGGATCGGTTTACTACGGGATACCAGTTGGGTGTAGAAACAAGAATAAGCAAGCTAATTATCAGCGCCAAATACGAGGGTGCTTTTACCGGGGATCAAAGATATTTTGTTGATAAAAAAATTGCTTCTGGGGGTTATAAAGTGAAATACGACAATAGGCAAGGTCTGTTTATGGTGGGTATAGGTTATGTATTTTAGGTATTGGATTTATTTATGTTAGTCACAGAAAACAGCCTCGGATCCGAGGCTGTTTTCTGTGTGATTGGTTGCTTTTTTGCATACCCTATTCTTCTGTTTGTTGTTTTGTCAGCTCTGCAGACTGTTTTTCAAGTCGTGCTTTTTCTTTTTGTAGTTGTTTAAACTCTTTTCTTCTCTCAGCTTGTTTTATAGCCGACCCTCTGGAGATGTATCCTACAATTCCACCGATGATAAGCCCGATCCCAATCCCTGCGAGAATTCCCATAAGCGCCCCAGGCTCGAATATTTTTTCTGCCGAGAAATTAGGAATTAGATAGAAAATCAGCGTGGCGAGCGCGAGCAATACGAGACCAATAAACGTCAGACTTTTCATATTTTATATATTTAATTTTTAATTAAAGCTTGTTAACAAATCTACAAAAAAACAATAAGTAAGAAGTTTATAATTTTCCTCCTGCCGCTTTGTAATACTGTAGAGTTCTGGGAAGATTTTTGTTTATATCGGCAATTTGGGTGTGGAATTGGGATGTGTAGATAAAAATCTGAGAATTTATTCCCTTTGGATAGGGCTCCATTCTTTCCTAAAAGTGCCGAACCTCTCAAGGGTCATATCCTGCATTGCCATCAACGATAAACCCATTTTGTCCGCTTCCCACTTCTGATTTTTTCCATATTTGAGCAAGATGGTTTGGCCTGCATAGTGCATAGGGGTTGTTTGAAGAGAAATGTCAGAAAGTGAAGAATTGAAAATACGGCCTCCAAAAAAACATTTTCCCCAAACTGGGTAATCATTTGTTGGGAGACTCTTTCGTTTCCACATCCGGCTAATGCATGCGAAATCTCATGACCCCAGTACCACTGTCAAGCTTGCTTCGTCCCCGGATCCCAGGTATTACGCCGGAATATACGACTACCTTACCCCCGGCATTTATCTGTTTACTTTCTAGGAGGTTGAATTTCCATGCATAATTTATCAGGACATCCTTTTGCCCTATACTTTTGCAATAGAGGATATCGCGTTCTTTTATCTTGTTTCCTACCTGTTTTACCTGATTTGCAGCACAGTTCCTGTATAATTACTTTTCCTTTTTCCAGGGCTTCTCTGTATTGTTTGACCGCCGCCAGTGCAATTTCCTGATCACCCCACCAGCTGCAGAGAACTCTCCTTTTATCCCAAATTTTTATCCCAACTTTTGATGGCGAGCCAATACCCTCTCAGTCCTGCACCAGAGATGATGGCATCTGTATATGGGGCGGTCAGGGATTTTTGCCGAAATTTTTCTCTTTTGTATAAATTGCTGATATGTACCTCTATTTTGGGTTTGTCTATATTCTTGAGACAATCCGATATTGCATAAGAATAATGAGTATAGGCTCCCATATTGAGCACCAAAGCATCGTAATTCTCCTCTTGCAGTCTGGATATCAATTCTCCCTCTGTATTAGATTGGAAGAAGAATATGTCGTGTTCTTTAAAGTCTTTTTTCAGTTTTTTGAGATAGTTTTCCATGGAGATGCTTCCATAAATATCCGGTTCCCTCCTGCCCAAAAGATTTAAGTTTGGACCATTGATAATGAGTATATTCATTTGTCAAAATTAAAAATAATAGAAGAAACAGAGAGTTAAGCTAAGAATAAAATGGGGTTATTTTTTATATTTTATTTTTTAGAATTTTCAAGTATATGTTTTTGGCAAAGAGGCATTTTCACCGAGTCTCAGTCTGGGAAATTTCACGATACTTCCTGTTTGTAGAGATTATATATATGGGTTTAGTCAACAATCTAATGGATTTATGGTGTCATATCATATATTGCTATGCGACAGAATAAAGATTTTATACGAACGTAAAAAGTAAAAAATTTTGCACCTCTTTCTTTAAGAGAGTTTGGTTTATAAAAATGTGGAGAGAATATTGCCGAGAAATGTCTTAATTTGGGGATGGCGAAGATATATGAAATAATAATAAAACTCATAAGACTATGAAAACCTTTAGGCATGCTGCGTTTGGCGTTTTTTCGTTGTTACTTTTAGTATCTTGTTCGGAAACTTTTAAAGAGGATTCTATCAGAGAATACAATTTATTTTTTTGTATCGCATCTTTTGCAGGAGGGATTTTTGGGGCTGCTATAAGTGGAAATATGGCTTTTGGGTTTACGGGATTTTTGATTCTGATTGGGATTCCCGTTGCCATGATTACAGGGAACACTGTAATTATAGATTATGTAGCTTTTGGTCCGGTATTCGGTCCTCATATTTCTTTTGCTGGAGGAGTAGCCGCAGCAGCATATGCCGCAAAAAAAAAATGATAGCATCCGGAAGAGAGATTTCTCTCCCTCTGGCAGGACTTAACGCTCCTGATGTTCTTTTGGTAGGTGGGATTTTTGGGGTGATGGGTTACATTATCGTTGAGTTTACAAAACGTATTCCCGTCCTGGGGTCCAATACAGATAATATAGCGCTTACCGTGTTAATTTTAGGCATTCTTGTACGGGTTATTTTCGGAGTGAAAAACAAAAAAGTGTTTAACACAGACTTTAGAGTTGACAAGAAGACCGGAAGATGTTGGCTGCCTTTTCAGAGCACGATACCACAGGTTTTTATCATTTCTCTCAGTTCTGCTATTCTTGCAGCGAGTATGGCCGTTGCTATTCACTTTAATCTGGGAACGAACGAGGGAGATATTGAGGGGAGTAGTTGGTCTATTTTGCTGTACAACGTACATATTCTCCCTTTTGCTATTTCTGCATTATGTATCTTCTTTGTTGCGATGGGGTACAAGTTTCCGGTTACACACCACGTTACCATTACTTCTGCGCTGGCTGCATGGATGTTTTACCCTATAGTAGGTCATCATATTTATTTTGCTGTATTTTTGGGAACCGTCATGGGGGTTTTTTCTGGTCTTATGTGTGAGTTTTTTGCAAGACTATTTTACATAGACGGGGATACGCATATAGATCCTCCCGCTTCCATCATTTGGATTTCTACCACCATTACTCTGATGAGTGTAAAATTAATTGAGGGGGTCGCCTTGTAAATACCGTATTGAAAAGCGAGACAAAAGGCTGTCAGTTCATTTTATCTTGATAAGTTCAATCTATATAGTTCTAAATATAGAACGATATTATATCGCTTTGTCTTTATAATTTTGTAAAATTCATCGTTTTAAATATTTAGGAGTATTTACCCTCTGTAGTTTCGTTGTTCTGCACTGTCCTTATCAATCTAAAGGTAAAAATTAGTCAAAAGAAGTAAACATCCCATCATTCTTCAACATTGATGTACAGGTTGAATTCAAAAACCAAAACGTTCGAAAAAGTTAAGATTGAAGTTGATTAATGTTATAGAAATTCAAAAAGTTGATGAAAAATGTAATGCAGATCCTTATTTTCATTCGTCAAAGTATCTTATTGCTCTATTCAATGATACCGATCGAATTTTATTTGATGTATTATATGGAGCAAAAAAAGGAAAAGCAATTCTCGCTTTTCCTTTTTTGTAGCCCGTAGGGGAATCGAACCCCTCTTACCAGAATGAAAATCTGAGGTCCTAACCGATAGACGAACGGGCCATAATTTTCAAGACTTATGCCAATCTATTCACATGCTTGGCGAGCTTGCTTTTCAAATTGGCGGCTTTGTTTTTGTGTATAATATTTCTCTTAACTAGTTTATCCAGCAAAGATACTACCATGGGTAGCTTTTCTTGCGCTGTTTTTTTGTCCTCTTCTGTTCTTATCCCTTTTATCGCAGACCTGGTAGTCTTATGATAATATCTGTTTCTCAGTCTTTTCGCTGTGCTTTGTTTTATTCTTTTGATTGCAGATTTATGATTTGCCATGATTTGTTGTCAAATATGGGTGCAAATATAAGGAATAATTTTTATAACAAAAAAAAAAATCAAAAAGATATATGTAATTCTTAGTTAGGTATTTATTTGTACAAAAATACCCGTAATTGGGTTTTTAGAATGCGTGGTAATAACTAGTGGGTTGTTTGCTAAAAAAAATGATTATAAATAAAAGCTTTTTTATTAAGGTAGTTTCAGAAGATTAAAAATAGTGAATCCACCTAAGATAAGTGGAGGTTAATTAGGGTAAGGAATCATTAATAAAATATTATTTGGGGATAAAGCGGGAGTTGAAAAATAAAAATTTATAAAAAAACAGTGATGAACGGAGGAAAAATGTAGCCTATAAGGGAATCGAACCCCTGTTGCAAGAATGAAAATCTTGAGTCCTCACCACTAGACGAATAGGCCATTTTTTATAAATAACGACGTTATCTAGAAACTTTTTGCAATGTAGTATTTTTGATTCCTTTTTTGCTGATTTCTTCCTGATTTTTTATTGCCTCTTCTAATGATGGATAGTTTCCGTAGGTATAGTGAAACCCGTCATTTCTTCTTGTTTTTTCCAGTTTCTTTAGGGTCTGCAGGATGTAGGAAGAGTTGCTTAGTTTTTGTTTTCCGGCATATACTTCTATGGTATAGTATCCACTTTCCAGTTTCTGGTTGGGTATAAATCCTACAATAAAGGCATCTTTGAAGCCTGCTGATTTTGCTTCTTTTAGGTAATTGTCTCTGACAGAGGCGAATTGAGTTTCTCCGTAATAGTATTTGTACAGTTCTCCTTCCCGAATGATAAGAATATTTTTGAGTCCCTGTAATTTGGGGTCATTTTCAGGCATTTTTCTGCTGCTTGAGGTAAGAAATATTCTGAAACTGTTTTTCAAAGGATTTTCGGCTTTTATTGATTTGTGATTTATTTCTTGAGAAGAAGAGTTTTTTTTGTCTAGAATTTTTTTGTAGTTGATAATTGCATTATAAATGCTCTCTGCAATTTCTTTTTGGCCTCTGTTTGAGGCGAGGTATTGCGCCTCTTCATAATTGCTCAAAAATCCAGTTTCTATAAGGATGGAGGGCATGGCATTTTGTCGGAGCACATGAAAGTTTTGTTGTTTTACCCCTCTGGAATTTCTATTATCTTTGTTTACGAAATGGTCTTCTACCAGACCTCCTAAGATCAAACTCCTCTCCAGGTATTTGCTTTGTTGTATTCTCAGTGCGATGAGAGACTCGGGGGAGTAGGGGTCGTACTGAGAGAACATTTGTTTGTCGTTTTTGTCCAGGAAAATAACGTTATTTTCTGTCTTTGCTACTTCCAGGTTTTGCTTGTTCTGGTTGGGTCCTTGCACGTAGGTTTCGGTGCCGTGAGGATCGGTTCTTACATTTGCATTTACGTGTATGGAGATAAAAAGATCCGCACCGCTTTTGTTGGCAAGGTTTGTCCTCTCCGATAATGAGGGTAAGAAATCTGTTTTACGAGTATAGATTACCTTAAAATCTTTTTCTTTTTCTAGCATTCTTCCTACCCTAAGGGCAATGGCAAGTGTGATGTCTTTTTCTGCAAGATAGCCCAAGCTGCTGTACGTTCTGTTGGTACCATGATCACTTCCGCCGTGTCCTGCATCTAAAACTACAACCATTTTTTTTTGTGCTGTGGTCAAGACCAAACAAAATAGGAACCCGACAGCAAAAGATTTTTTTAATGATTTCAAAGCAAGGCTCATTTGAGTTTTAAAATTATTTTAATTTTGCTCTCGTTATAATCAATTATAGAAAATACAATCCAGATTAAAACAACCCGCCAAAATACATTACTATTTTTAGTTTTCCTAATTTTTAACAATTTTTTAGTGTTTGTGTCTGCTCAGGATTCTCCTAGGAATGAGTCTGTTAGAAAGGTTAAATCAATTAGTAAATCCACAGAGAGGGAGGAACCTTTGGCAGATATGGTTAGAACTTCTGCCGAGGTAATAAAAAATTTTGTATCCGAGAAAATAACTTCTCTAACGGGAAGAGCAAAAATAGAATACCAAGACCTTAAGGTAGAGGCCGACTCCATTTCTGTAGACTGGAATACGGGACAAATATACGCCAGAGGGAAATATGTAAACAATAAACTGGCGGAGCCGGTCATTACTGTACAGGGAGGAAAGAAATACGAAACTGATCAGTTTTATTATAATTTCAAGTCTAAAAAAGCCATTGCCTATAATTCCAGAACCGAAGAGTCCGAAGGGGTGATAGTGGCGGAGAAAACCAAAAAAATAAGTGATTCTGTTTTTTATTTTTCCGGGGGCAGATACACAACGGATGAATATTATCTGAAAAAGAAGGATACCGTACCAGATTATTTTCTCAGAGCGCCTCATCTAAAGCTTATAAAAACAAGAAGAAAATCACAGATCATAACGGGACCTATACAGATGTACATAGGGAATGTTCCTACGCCCATTATCCTTCCTTTTGCTGTTTTGCCGTTTTCCGAAAAAAGATCAGCCGGTCTTATTGTTCCGAGCTTCGGGGAGAGAGAATCGGTGGGTTTTTTCCTAAATAATCTTGGGTACTATCAGCCTATAGGGCAGTATTTTGATCTCAAAATTCTTTTGGACTTGTATACGAAGGGCAGCTGGACGATTCGTCCGCAGGTTGGCTATAAAAAAAAATATACATTTGGCGGGAACTTTTCTGCGGAATTGGGTACCACTATCATTGGGATAAAAGGACTGGATAACTACTCTAAAAGTTCGACATATAGGATCGCCTGGACCCACAGTCAGGATGCTAAGGCAAACCCCTATTTTAATTTTTCTGCCTCTGTGAATATCGTGAGCAGTAAGTTTTATAATACCACCTTGAATAACACCTACATTTTTAATCAAAATGTGCTTAACACCCAGCAGAATTCTACCGTTAGTATTACCAAACGGTTTCTAAGTCTTCCTATGACTCTTACCTCTACGGCTTCTTATTCACAGAATTTCTCCACCGGATTTACTAATCTAAGGTTGCCGCAGATGAATTTGTCTGTTAATCAGTTCTATTTGTTCAAACCCCGAGATGGGGCAGTTAGGCAGGGTCTTTTGGAGAATATTAATGTAAATACAGGGCTTAGTTTCACCAATTACGTAAACAGCAAGCAAAATGAACTTTTCACACCAAAAATGTGGGAGGCAATGCAGGCAGGATTACAAAACAGAATCGGTTTGGCTTCAAATGCAACTTTTGCCAAATATTTTACTTTCAGTATGTCGGCCAACATAAATAATGTATTCACCAATAAAACTTTAACGAGAACTTATGATGCCAGCAGCGGCTCTGTAAAAAATTCGTTCAACAAAAAAATTGCGGGATATTCCACCTTCAATACGAGTGCTAGTGTACAGACCACACTCTATGGTAACAGGAGTTTTGGAAAGAATTTTTTTATCCAAAAAATACGACATATGGTAATTCCCAGCGTCAATTTTTCTTATTCACCAGATTTTTCTTTACCTGCTTGGGGATATTATAAATACTATGAGGGCGCTAATGGTGTCCTTACGCCTTATTCTGTATTTGAGGGGGGGGTGTATGGCGCTCCCAACTCTGGAGTTGTACAGTCACTAGGGTTTAATATTAGTAATAATATAGAGATGAAGGTAAAATCAAAAACGGACTCTTCGGGTGTAAAAAAAGTAAAGGTTTTTGAGAGTCTTAATATTTCTGCAAATTATAATTTTGCTGCTCCGAAGTATAAATGGTCTCTGGTAAATATCTCGGGACAAACTTCACTCTTTAAAAATAAGTTTAATATTAACAGTAGTTTGGTTCTGGATCCCTATACTACTGTATATGACGAGAATGGAAAGGGCATAAGGACTGAAAAAATAGGGCAGTTTGCCATGCAAGGTTTTAATGTACAACTTTCCTTTCCTCTCAATAACGAAACTTTTTTCCCAAAAAAAACGGACTATGCCAAGAAGTATAAAACCAGAGGATCCGTAATGAACGAGCCGTATTTTTTTGATTCAGATAACTATTCAAGGTTTTACCAGCCTTGGAGTCTTAATGTGAGTGCAAACTACTCATATACCAGGGGGAGCCTGAGTAAATTTGGTGCTAAGGTAGCCTCTATCGGGCTTACCGGAAACATAAAACTCACTCCTTTCTGGAATATTAATGGCTCTACATATTTTGATGTCATGACTCAGAAATTGGGGCTCACCAGGTTGGGTTTTTCGCTTGATCAAAGAAGTTTTGCCATCAATTTTAACTGGGTACCTTTTGGGGCGTATAAGGTATATGATTTTTTTATTGGGATAAAAGCCAATATACTCAAGGATGCTTTGAAGTACAGGGACAGAAGTTTTAATCGAGTGAATAGCTCTTTTTAATAAAATTTATTTGAGCTAAATTTGTGTATCATCTTGATAACCGATTTTTGGATTTTATGAAAAAATATATTTCTGCTCACGGAGCACCAAAGGCTATAGGGCCTTATTCTCAGGCGGTGTTGGTCAACGGATTTTTGTATGTTTCCGGACAGATTCCCATTCATGTGGAAACAGGTGATATTGTAGAGGATATAGAGGGTGCTACTCATCAGGTGATGAAAAACCTAAAAGCCATCTTGGAAGAGGCGGGTATGAGTTTCGAAAATGTTATAAAAACGAGTATTTTTCTTAAGAATATGAGGGACTTTCAGACCGTGAATTCGGTATATGCAAGTTATTTGGAAGAGGGTTGTTACCCTGCAAGGGAAACGGTTGAGGTTTCTCGTCTTCCGAAAGGTGTATGCATAGAGATCTCTCTTATTGCATACAGAGAATAATTGAGATAACATGCTGGAAGTTTTCAGAAATACAATCGGGGTTCTTGTGGGTTTGCTCGTGGCGGGAGTGATTATTGGTCTTGGTATTCGTATAGAGGCGGGCGATCCGGGCGGGTGTTTTTTTTCTCCGTACAATACTTGGTGGGAGTTTCTGATGTCTAGAAAAGATGACAGCGGTTTTTTTGTCTATCTGCTTTTTTTATCTGGAATTTCTGCCACTATAGGCGGAGTGGCAACGGCTTTCATAGTAAAAAGAGCAAAAGTGGCCTATGCTATTCTTATCGGATTCATTTTATTATTTATCGCACTTATAGATATCATCATTGTTCCTTATCATCCTACTTTTTATAAGCTCTGTATCTTTCTTACCTTCTTTCCTTTTTCTTGGCTGGGAGGGAAACTTACTGAAGTATTGTTTGACCGAAAAAAATCAAGAACAGAAGAATCCCATTCACGTTAAGTTTAAGATGTTAGGATAAAAAGCCCTTGAAAAAAAGAACCCGCCTTTTGCTTGGGCGGGTTTTCTCTTGGTAAAAATTGATAACCTTTTTTAGTTAGGCATTGCGAATCCAGTTGTGGTGATTCTGCCGTATTCGTCTACATATTTCAGGGAAACATTGCCTTTGTAGCCATCTAAAATTTTCTCTATGTCCTTTTGGCTGTTTACAGATTTTCCATTTACCTCTATCACAATATAATTCTCGGAAATTCCTTTTTTATCAAAAATTCCACCGGGGGTTATGTTCTTTACTAATACGCCGGAGTTGAGTCCATAATCTACCTTAAACCTTTCACTAAGAGGCTCAAAATCGGCTCCTATCTTCTCCGTTACACTAAGATCGGCAACACTCCTGTAGTGTGTGCTTCCCTTCGAATCTCTAAGGGTAACGGAGGTCGAACTTGTCTTTCCGTTTCTTATATAGCTTACCGTCACCTTGTCTCCAGGTCTTTTACTGCCGATGATAAAAGATAGATCGGCATACCCACCAATTGTACTGTGGTCTATTTTCGTTATAATATCTCCTATTCTCAACCCGGCATTCTCTGCTCCTCCGTTTTTAATCAAGCCTGTAATGTAAACGCCATTTCCGGATTTCAGCCTTGTTCTTTTTTCTTGGTTATGCTGACGAACAGCTTTTTCGTTAGAAAGATCCAAAACGTTTACCCCCAAAAAGCCTCTCTGTACCATACCGTACTTCTTTATGTCCTCCACTACTTTTCTAGCGAGATTGGAGGGTACCGCAAAGCCATACCCGGAAAAATAGCCATTGTTAGAAGAAATTGCAGAGTTGATTCCAATCAGGTTTCCGTTGGTATCTACCAGGGCACCTCCCGAATTTCCCGGATTTATGGCGGCATCAGTCTGCAAAAAGCTTTCAATGGGAGTGGCTGTTTGCTGTCTTAGAATATCAATACTTCTCCCTTTGGCAGATATAATTCCGGCAGTTACCGTAGAGTTGAGTCCCAAAGGATTTCCTACGGCAATCACCCATTGACCTACCTCTGTCGTCTCAGAATTTCCAAAATTGAGGTAAGGGAGTCCTTTTTCTTCTATTTTCAAGAGTGCAATGTCGGTAGTGGGATCCGAGCCTATAAGCGTTGCAGTATAAGACTTCTTATTGCTGAGTGTCACTTCCAATTTGTTGGCTCCTGCTACCACGTGATTGTTTGAGACGATGTAACCTTCCGGTGATATGATCACTCCAGATCCCATACCCGAAGGCAAATTCTGGGGAGGTTGTTGTGCTCTCGATCTTTCCCTGTTCCCTCCAAAAGGATTTCCGAAGAAAAAGTCAAACAAATCCTGCTCCGACGGTCTGTACGCGGAATGACTTTGGTAATTTTTTATTGTCACTACGGCAGGCACGGTAATTTTGGCCGCTTTTATGAAGTTGTCGCTGGAGGGAGCACTCATGGCTACAAACTGAGAGCCCGACCTCGGAGAGAAATAGGAAAAATCCGAATTGTTGTCTTTCCCTTCATCTCCAAAAACTTTTACCGCCCCAAAGGTAGTAGCCCCAGAAACCACCCCCACCAAGAGGTAAGGAATGAGGGACTTGAGTGTATTCTTCATGATGTTCTGTAATTTTCTACAAGTTAAGTATAAATATACAAATATAAGTACAAATAAAATAGTCGTATGGTCTCAATTTCAGAATTAACGACACTTACTTCTCTCTGCCGGACAAATTTAGTGCTAAAAATCTATTGTGTTAGTTGTTTTGCTTTTGCTTTTAACTTAAATTTAACGGTAATATTTGCTTTTTATGGCTTTTTTATAAATCAATCTTAACTGAATAATGACAAAATGTCTCATTCTTTTCATGGGATCTTTTCTGAGAGAATTATTCAGTACCTTTGCAGAAATGTTAACAAAAATGACACGGAGCGGAACAATGGAATTGATGTGTCCTGCCGGTGATTTTGCATCTTTACAAGCAGCGATAGATAACGGTGCAGATTCTGTCTATTTTGGTGTAGAGCAGCTTAATATGCGTGCAAGAGCCACTGTCAATTTTACTGCAGAAGACTTGCCAGAGATATCAAGGAGATGCAAAGAAAGAGGACTAAGGACTTACCTCACTCTCAATACGATCATTTACGACCATGATTTGTCCGTCGTGAAGACCCTTTTGGATAAGGCAAAGTCTTCTGAGCTTTCAGCCGTAATCGCTATGGATCAAGCCGTGATTGCCTATGCGAGGGAGATAGGTATGGAGGTGCACATTTCTACTCAGGTCAATATCACTAACATAGAGACAGTAAAGTTTTATGCGCTTTTTGCAGATACCATGGTGATGAGCAGGGAGTTGAGTCTGAGTCAGATAGGAAGAATATGTAATCAGATAAAAAAGGAGAATATAAAGGGGCCTTCGGGAAACCTGGTGGAGATAGAGATATTTGGTCATGGAGCCCTGTGTATGGCCGTTTCTGGAAAATGTTATTTGAGTCTTCATTCTTACAATTCTTCTGCGAATAGAGGAGCCTGTAAACAAAACTGCAGAAAAAAATATACGGTGATTGATCAGGAATCCGGATTTGAGATTGAGTTAGATCAAGAATATATGATGTCACCTAAGGATCTGTGTACAATTGGTTTTCTCGATCAGATTATGGGGGCGGGCGTTAAAGTTTTAAAAATAGAAGGAAGAGGGCGTGCGCCAGAATATGTAGCTACCGTTACTTCCTGCTACAGAGAGGCTATAGATGCAATAACAGAAGGAACTTTTTCTCGGGAAAAAATAAAAATCTGGATGTCCAGGCTAGGAACCGTGTATAATAGAGGGTTTTGGTCTGGGTATTATCTTGGGCAGAATCTGGGAGAATGGTCTGCTTATCCGGGATCCGCTGCAACACAGAAAAAACTCTATATAGGGAAAGGAAGACACTTTTATCCCAAGTCTCAGATAGCAGAATTTTTGGTGGAGGCCTACGATCTTTCTGTAGGAGACAAAATCTTAATTCAGGGACCCACTACGGGTTCTCGGGAACTTGTGCTTGAGGATATGAGAGTGGCGGCAAAGGAAGGTGTCTCTAAAGCATCAAAATCTGATGTGATTACTTTCAGGACAGACTTTAGGATACGTCCTTCCGATAAATTATATAAGTTGGTAGAAGCGTAATGGTGATTGTTACCTTGCAGAGGGATAAATGTATCGGGTGCAATTATTGTGCTGAGTTTGCTCCCGAGTATTTTAGAATGTCAAAAAAGGATGGAAAATCGGTTCTTCTGAAATCTCAGAAAAGGAAAGGTTTCTATACCCTCAGGACTCCTGTTTTCAAGGCATTAGATTCCTGTGAAAAAGCAGCCAAGTCCTGTCCCGTAAATATTATTTCTGTAAAATATGTGTAGAATAATGGTTGGTAAAGAATTTTTGAGAAAAGTCTATTCGGAAAAAAGAAAAATGCTTTCTGAGAAGAAGATTCGGCAGTATTCTTATAGAATAGCTTCCCTTTTTACGGCTCGTTTTTTGTCTCCCGGGGTGAAGAAAATACATGTCTATTTACCTATAAAAAAAAATGCCGAGGTAGATACTCTTTTTGTCATTCAAAAATGTTTTCAAAGGAAGGTTCAAGTATTTGTTCCAAAAATTGTGGGAAGGGATATGGTTTCTGTAGAAATTTTTGAACACTCAAAAACGATTGAAAACTCTTGGGGAATTCCGGAGCCGGAAAATACAGATTTTTACAAAAACACAGATTTTGATATAATTGTAGTTCCCCTCCTATATTGTGATTACAATGGAAACAGAGTGGGGTATGGGAAGGGATTTTATGATCGTTTTTTTTCTTCCCTGTTTGGTTCTGGTCTCAAAGTAGGACTTAATTTTTTTTCTCCGGAAGAGAGAGTTGAAGATATGTGTCCTACCGATGTTCCGCTGGATTATTTGATTACTCCTACGGAAGTGCTGTCTTTTTCCGGAGATAAATAAATATTTTTAAAGTAGAATTTGAATTCCTTCTTGTATTTTACGGGGTGGGATTTCAGGGTATATTCGGCATATCTGTCAAACTTACCGAGCGAGTTATTTTTATTATCAAAATACTCTACATTAAACCGGGCATAATTTGTAGTGTCTTTTACAGAATCTTTTGTTTTGATTTTTTTGAAAACCTCCAGTTGTTCTACTTTTACCTTTTTTACTTTCAGACTTTCCAGCTCATCAAATAAAGGATGAAGTACCGTACTGTCTTTTGAATCAAAATAGGATTGTATTTGTTTGTAGATTGCTGAATCAATTTTTGTATTCCTATTCCCATCTAAATATAAACTGGACAAATCCAGTACTTCCTGTATCTTTTGTCTGGTAATAAAATTTATTGACCGTATGCTATCGAGAGTAGTGACTGTATAGGTTTTTGTGTTATTGTTCTTTCTGAGTTTGTTGAGGTCACTTATCTCTTTTTTTGTTTCTTTTTTACAAGCGCTTACAAAAAAGAGCAGGATTGCCGTGATGATATAGCAAGGGTTAATTGTGTTTTTTTTCATTGTCTGAAATTTTGAATTTTATAAAAATAATTTTTCCCCGATCGTTTCTTTTCATTTCCAGCACGCTCAGATTTTTTAGTGAGGTGGTAGGGGTGGTCACCAGAGTGATGTATTTTTGTTTATTTAAAGTTTCTACTCCGTAAATTTCATTGTCATAGACTTGGACTATGTTGGCATCATGGCTAATGAGCCGGTCGAGTTCTTTTCTTTTTTTCTCTATTACTTTTCTTTGGTTTCCGGATACATCTTTTTTTGAAAAATAATACACGGCAAATTTGTAATCATCAGGTTTCAGCTCTATAGTTTCCTCCTTTGGAGCGCTGGTAAGATTTCTGTAAATACGCAAGTTTTCATAAAACGCCGAGGAAATATTCATTTCGAGGCTGGGATCTTTTGTTTTATAGGTGAAACATTTTCCCGGTTTTATTTTGTAGGTAATGGGGGATTCATCTTTTTTGAATACCTTGATTTCGATTTCTGAAAGAATTCCGGAACTTCTGTCTGCGTCAGAGAAGCAATAAACAAAGGTTCTTCCAAAAATTTCTTCCTTAAGACTCAGCAAAATGGCACCAACTCCCACCAACGTAGAGAGTGCAAATAAAAATGTAATAAGGAAGTAATTAGTGCCCAAAAATTTCTTACGCTTCCTGTCTCTGGTCGGTGCTTTTTCTAAAAAAGGTGGTGTATGTCGTTCTGTTTTTTGTAAACTGTTTTCCTCATCAGCGTATTTTCCAGTGCTGTCTGATGGGATTTCGAATTTTTCTTTATGTTTTTTTCTGAAGTGTGACCACGACTCGTACCCCGCGTATATTGAGAGCAGGTTGAGCATATCTATTCTGGGACATTTAGGAACCGGGGACTGCTTGAAATAATTATAAAAAGATTTTTCACTGATACTGCCTTTAGCTACCCTTCTAAGATCTTCCTGAAAATAGAGAATATCCACCCCCTTCCATTTCGATATTTTATTTTCGGAAGGACTATGACTTTTCAGAAACTCCGCTTCGATCTCTTTTTTCAATTGCTCAAAGAGTAATATATCCGGATCTGTCAAACTACTTAATTGATTGGTATACAAGTATGTCTATTTGTAAAATATATTTTACAAAGATATTACAATTATTTTTACTCTTTAATCTTTTTTCTTCACCTATATTTGCTCATCCGATTAGGTAAAGGTGCTTTTCTGTTTGAAGAATTCCGCAGCGGTTTCGGACCTGGGTTCTTGGGGAAGTTTTTGTTCGGACGAGATAAGGTTTGTAAAAGTAAAGTAAGTAAATTATATAACTTGTTTAAATTTAAATTTATTATGAAAAAATCGTTATTCGTAGCTGCTGTGGTCGCTTTGGCTTTTGTTTCTTGTAAGAAAACTGAGTCTACAGAGAATGAATCTGCTGATCAGACACAAGTAGAGGATTCTGCAGCAAATGCATTGGATACTCTTTCTGCAAAAGTAGATACTTTGAAAAGTGAAGCTACCAGCAAAGTAGATTCTACTGTGGATGCTCACAAAAGTACCATAGATGAGATTAAAGAGGGAGCTAAGGAAGCTGTACAAAAAGGAGCTCAGACAGTGGAGGAAGGAGCTAAAGACCTTCAAAATGCGGTGAGCAAATAGAAAAAACCAGCAATCTGTCTGAAAATCTAAGGTCAAGACTGTGTGTCTTGGCTTTTTTGTTTTAGGCACTCATAGCAGATTATTGCCACCGCATTGCTCAGATTAAGAGAATTTATGGAACCTATCATAGGGATATTAATATTGGTTCCTTTGTTTTGCCAGTATTGGCTGACACCCGAATGTTCTGTACCAAAGATAATGGCGTTTTTCCCCTCAAATTTTGTTTCTGTCACGGACGCAGATTTTTTATTTATAAAAGTGGTGAAAATTTTATAGCCATTATTTTCTAAAAAGTGCTCAATCTCGGTATTTTTTTCCTGAAAAACATTCATCCCAAAGATGCACCCTACACTGGAGCGGATGACGTTTGGGTTATAAAGATCTATTTTGGGATCGGCGATAATAAGCGCGTCTACCCCAAACGCTTCACAGCTTCTGAGAATTGCCCCCAGGTTTCCGGGTTTTTCTGTACTTTCCAAAACTATGATCGTAGAGTTTTCTGAAGCCGAAAAATTATTCAGTTTTTTGTTTATCGCTTTGTATACCCCAAGAATACCCTCTACCGTATTTCTATAGGCTATTTTTTTGTATAGATTCTTCGTTATATAATGTATTCTGTGCTCTTTGAACGGAGTTATCTTGTCCTTAAAGATACCGGGACAAATAAAATATTCTACGCAACGGTATCCGTGTCTCAAGGCTCGGTCATTTTCTTGTTTTCCTTCTACCACAAAAATACCCTCTTTCCTGCGGAATCTGTTGTCAGAGAGCAGGCGAGTAAGTTTTTTTATTTTTTGGTTTTGCGGGCTTTCTACGATGATCACAAGGGAGATGTGGAATTTTGGTTGAGAGATTCAATGTTCTTGTTGACAAAGCTTTGTGGGATTTCTTTTTTGTTTTTTATTCCTAGTTTTTTTAGCTTAAGCGTTTGGGTGATAAGGTTGTCCCTCCCGGTAGCCAGTTGTGAGAATGATTCATTATAAGCGGTTTTGGCTTGGTCTATATTTTTACCTACTTTCTCCAGATTTTTTGTAAACCCGACAAATTTGTCATAGAGCTTTGCTCCTCTCTCTGCGATGTCCATGGCATTTTTATTTTGGTATTCCCTTTTCCAAAGATCGGAAACCAGCTTTAGAGAAGTAATAAGATTGCTGGGGTTAAGGAGTAATATTCTTTTCCTGTAAGCATAATGCCATAAGTTGGGATCTGCCTGCATTGCTGCAATATAAGCGGCTTCACTGGGGATAAACATCATCACAAAATCCAGAGATTTCTCATCATCATCATAAGATTTATTACTCAGCTCATCAATGTGTCTTTTAACTGAGGAGAGATGTTTATTCAGTTTTAGATCGTGGGTGTCTTTGTCTGTTTCCTCAGAGAGTTCGGAAAATGCGGTAAGGGAAACTTTGGAATCTATAATGAGATTTCTATTGCCTGGATATTTTACGATGGCGTCAGGTCTCATTTTTTTTCCTGCTTCCGAGAGAACTGCTGCGTTGTTTTCATCTCGTATTTCTTGCTGCAAAAAATATTCTCGTCCTTTCTCCAGTCCAGATTTTTCCAGTATGTTTTCCAGTATCATTTCTCCCCAGTTTCCTTGTGTTTTTGTCTCTCCTTTCAGTGCTTTGGTTAAGTTTTTGGCATCTTTGGAAATCTGTTGATTGAGTTCTGCGAGTTCTTTTACTTTTTCTGCAAGAGAGAACCTTTCTTTATTTTCTTTTTCGTAGGCTTCGTTTACTCTGTTCTTTAGCTCGGTTATTTTTTCTTGAAAGGGTTCTAAAATATTTTTCAGATTTAGACTGTTGAGTGTAGTAAACTTTTCAGACTTCTCCTCCAGGATCTTTGTGGCTAAATTCTCAAACTGGATCTTGGCTTGTTCCTGGAGTTTTGTTATCTCTTCCTTCTGAGAGGAGAGAGTGCCTTTTAGCGCTTCGTTTTGTGCAGAAAGCTCTGCGTTTTGTGCAAATATTTGTTGCTTTTCTTCCAGAATTTTCTCTGTATAAATCTGTAGTTTTTTTGTGTTTTCTTTCTGTTCTGTAAGCTGAAGCTGTACAGATTGTTTTTCTGCAAAGATTTTTGCCAGTTTTTCGTTTTGTTCGCTTATCTGTAAAAGCTGCTTTTGCCGTAAACTTCTTTCAGATTCCAAACCATTTTCCAGTATTCTGTTTTTTTGTTCGGTATTTTCTAAATTCGATCGCGCTTTGATGTAAAGCGCATTGAGCCCTTCCCATTTTTTTCTGGATACTCTGGATACTCTTGTGACAAAGTACGTTAGGAGACTCCCCAGCAAAAGACCTACCAGCCACCCCCCCAATACAAAAAAAATATTTTCTGACTGCACGACCCAAAAATAGATAAAAAAAACTCTTTGGGAAATTTGTAGTGTATAATTTTCTAGCTTTGCCTTTCAATCTCAAAGAAATATTTCCGATTAATCATGGAAATTTTATTGGTAGAAGATGATCTTCGCATCCGAGATTTTTTAGAAAAAGGCTTAAGTGAAGCAGGTTATTCTCTTACTTTAGCTTCGGATGCCGAACAGGCACTTTTCTATATGGATTCACGGAAATTTGAGGTAATACTTATGGATATCATGCTTCCCGATATGGAGGGAGGGCAGCTTACAAGAATCATAAGAGAGAAAGGGAATTATACCCCTATACTGGTGCTTAGCGCACTCAACAGTCCAGACGACAAGGTAAAACTCCTGGACTTAGGCGCAGACGATTATCTCTCCAAGCCCTTTTATTTTGCAGAACTTCTCTCTCGGATAAAAGCCCTTTTGAGGAGAAAAAAGAGACACAACCAAAAAGAAATTTTGCGATTAGAATCTGTAAATATTACCGTAGATAAGAACCTGCACACCGTTTCCCAAAACGGAGTTTCCATAGAACTCTCTCCTACGGAGTACAAACTTTTTCTTTTTCTTTTGGAGAATAAAAATAACGTGCTGTCGAGAACAGAAATTCTTTATAAAGTGTGGGGGATTAATTTTGATAATCAGACCAATGTAGTGGATGTATACATCTCCTACCTCCGAAACAAAATAGACGAGTCTGCAAAAAAAATAATTTATACCGTAAAAGGGCTTGGTTACCTCATCAAAGACGATCATCATGACACTTAAAGGACGTTTTACTTTTATATCGAGTTTGTCCTTCGGGTTGGTATCCGTTATTACATTTGGGGTTTTGTTTTTGGCCTATTATGATGCTGAAAAAAAATCTTATTATGAGAAGCTCAAGAATGTAGCTTTTGTCTCCGCTATTTATTATTTAGAAAAAGATGAATTACCGAGCGATAGATATCGGGAACTTACCAGAGAGTATAAAAACCTTATAAAAGACAAGGATCTATTCATCTATGATATTCATAATAAAATTGCTTATGGCAAAATCAAAACCGATCCTTATGCGAGTGCTGAAAAACTAGAGTTTATAAGAAAAAATAAAAGTTTACAGGAAATGAATGAGCGTTCATTCTATTACGGAATTTTCTATCCCGATAATGAGGGAGATTTTGTAATTCTGGTGAGATCTTCCAATGAGGTTTTTAAGCAGCATATGGTGAATATTTTGTTCATGATGTTTGGGGTGCTCAGCTTTGGTCTCTTTATCATATTTATCTTGAGTAATTGTCTTTCCCGTGTGGTGTATAAACCGGTGTTGAGAGTGGTGGATCAAATTAACAAAGCGGGATACGAAGATCTGCAAGGTGCTATAGCCACGACCCATACCTATGATGAAATAGATTCATTGGTCAAATCTTATAACAAACTTTTAGGAAGAATATCGGAGAATATACTTATTCAGCAGAACTTTATCAATTATGTTTCTCACGAGTTTAAAACCCCTATGGCGGCTATTTCCGGGAATATCGAAGTTTTTGCCAAAAAAGACAGGTCGCCTAAGGAGTATAAAAAAGTGGCAGCGGAAGTTTTGGAAAATATTTATCACATGGAAAGTTTACTGAATAACCTGCTTCTTATGTCCGGACTTTCTAGAAAAACACAATCAAAAAGTAAGCTAAGAATAGATGAACTCTTATGGAATTTGTATGAGAAACTTTTGCCTGAGGCTCGGGATAAAGGCTCTGATGTAAAAATAAATCTAGAGGTGAAAAATGCCTCTTTTCTAGAGTTTTATGGTAATGAAACCCTTATTTATCTGGCACTTTACAATGTGATAGAAAATGCAATAAAATATTCTGACAAAACCTCAGTTGTCATTACTTTGTCCCTGGAAAATGAAAATCTGGTGTTAAAGATAAAAGATAAAGGTAAAGGGATATACCCTGAAGATCTTACAAAAATATTTGAGACTTTTTACCGTGGGAGAAATGTAGGACATATAAAAGGAAGCGGAATAGGGCTTTCTTTATCCAAAGCTATTTTTGACCACCATGGTATTGTTTTTTCTCTACATTCTAAAGTGAATGAGGGAACCCTGGTCATCATTACGTTTCCAAAAGTTTGAAAGACCAGGTCAAATTCTAATCAAATTCTAATCTTGCATTATTCAAGTTTTAAGAATAATCAGATATTTTTGAGGTTCATAAATTGAGTACCTTGAAAAAGTTTGTATTTATTTTGATTCTCAGTGCATTTGTGCATTTGTCTTTTGCGCAAATATCAGATACTATTTCTTTGAGCAGAAAAGAAGCAGAGGCTTTATTTTTGGATAAAAATTTTGAGATCATCCTCCAGAGGCTGGAGATTTCTCAGGCGGAAGCAAGAGTGGTGCAGGCGAAGTTATGGCCCAACCCGTCACTGGGTATCAGTGAGGTGAATCTCTGGCATAGTCGTGGGGCAGAAGAACTTCCTCTGCTCACAAAGAACTGGGGAAAATATACCCAAATTTCAGCCGAGATAGAGCAAGCCATCCAGACTGCCGGAAAAAGAAGGAAGAACATAGAACTTCATAAAATAGAGGTGGAAGGCAAAAAATATGAACTCCAGGAAGTCTTGAGGGAACTGAAAAAATCGCTCAGGAATACCATTACGGAAATTTCTTACAATCAGAGCCAGCAAAAGCTGTATAAAAATCAAATTTCTTCCATAGAAAAACTTACCCGTTCTTATAAAAATCAGTTGAAAGAAGGGAATATAAGCAGAGCCGAGTATGTAAGACTTAAGGCACAAGAAATAGAGTTTAAAAAAGACCTAATTAGTTTAAAACAAGAAATGGAGGAGGGTCAGATAGAGCTTAAACTCCTTCTTATGCTGCCTTCCGCTATTTATATCAAGGTAGAGGATGAATTGGAGATTCCTCACGGGAAAATTACCAGTCTTAATCTCTCTAAATGGATTGAAATGGCAAAAGAAAACAGGCCCGATCTTTTGCTTTCCAGAAATAACGAAAAGTATGCAATGAAGAATCTGGAGTTACAGAAAGCAATGAAGACGCCTGATCTTGGTCTTGTTATAAGCTATGACAGAGGAGGAAATATTATGAGAAATTTTGTGGGGTTCGGGGTCTCTTTTGATCTTCCCATTTTTGACAGAAACAAAGGAAATATACAAGAGGCTAAAATAGAGGTGACGAAGAATGCTTATGAGACTCAAAAAAATATTCTTAAGACAGAAAACGAAATTGTCTCTGCAATGCAGAATTTTATCAAAACGGAAGAGATTTACCACGAGTTGGATGAAAAATATGAGTCTATTCTCGATGAACTCCTGAGAAGTTATGAGAAAAATTTCAGACTTAGAAACATAAGCATGGTGGAGTACATGGACTTTTTGGAGAGTTATATGAGCAATAAAAAAATCATTCTGGATACCAAAAAAGAATTAAAACACTATTACGAAAACCTGCAGTACGTAGTAGGTCAGGATATCTAAAAAATAAGTGAAAAATGAATATGTATAGAAAAAATAGGTTAGGCTTGTCCTTTTGGGTGCTCATTTCTGTCTTGGGTGTAGTAGGATGCTCAAAAAAATCTCCTGACGAAAAAATAAAATTTTCCCAACAAGGGTATTGTATGGATAAGCATCTTAAGTCGTCCATTACGCTTTCTAAAGCGGAGGTTTTACCTGTACAGGAAACCATTACTCTTACGGGAGAAGTGCAAAGCAATTCGGATAAAACGGTGTCTTATGTAAGTTTGGTAGATGGTGTGGTGACGGAAACCTTTTTTTCTCTAGGTGACTATGTAAGAAAAGGGCAGCTCCTCGCCAACATAAAAAGTACTTCTATAAACGAATTACAGGATGACACGGAGACGCTTAATTCCCAGCTCTCCGTAGCCAAAAGAAAACTTTCTTCTGTAGAGTCTATGTACAAAGACGGAATTGCCTCCCAAAAAGACCTAGAGGAAGCTCGTTCTGAGGTGGCCATTTTGCAATCTAACATATCGAAAACGAGAAAAAATTTGCAGCTTTATTCTGCACAGAACAGTAGTTTCCGGATTAAGGCTCCTGCAGATGGTTATGTGATACAAAAAAACATTTCAAACGGGACTCCGGTAACGGCCGGGGGCGATCCGTTGTTTGTTATCTCAAACCTAGACAAGGTTTGGGTAACGGTCAATGTGTATGCTAAAAATATGAGAAATGTATACGTGGGTCAACCTGCCACAATAAAAACTTTAGCCTATCCGGAGGATAAATTTTCCGGAAAGATAAATGCTATTTCTCCCGTTTTTGATGATGATGAGCGTGTGCTTAAAGCTACGATAGTGATGGATAATAACAATATGAAACTACGTCCCGGTATGTCTGCAGATATTATTCTCCCCATTAATTATCAAAATAGAAATGCGTTGGCAGTACCTCAGAAGGCGCTTGTTTTTGACAATAATCAGAATTATATAGTGGTGTATAAGGGGGATTGTCATTTGGAGATCCGTCCTGTGCAGGAAGTTGCTTCTAACGAAAATTACAGTTATGTAGATGGAATGTTGAAAGAAGGAGAACAAATTATTTCTTCCAACGTTTTGCTCGTGTATGAGAGTCTAAAAAACCAGACCAAGTAAGTAAAAAATATTCTTAACTCAAAAAAATGAGAAAATTTGTTCAGGGAATTGTTTCCTTTTCCTTAAGGAATACATTATTGGTATTGTTTGCGACGTTCTTGCTTGTTTTAGGTGGTATCTACTCCTATATACATACGCCCATAGAAGCATTTCCGGATGTTACCAACACCCGGGTAAGAATCATTACGCAGTGGCCTGGTAGAAGTGCAGAAGAAGTAGAAAAATTTATTTCCATTCCTGTTGCCCGAGAGATGAATACCATTCCTAAAAAAACCAAAGTAAGGTCTATTTCTTTATTTGGGCTTTCTGTGGTAACGGTAGGTTTTGAAGATGAGGTAGAGGATTTCTATGCGCAGCAATATGGAGTCAGCAGAATGTCAAATGTAGATTTACCGGAGGGAGCCGATTTCAGTATAGAGCCTCCTTCCGGTGCCACGGGAGAAATTTTCAGATACATCATAAAAAGTAAATTACCGGTTAAGGAAATTTCTGCGCTTCAAGAGTGGTCTATAGAAAGAGAGTTGTTGGCGGTTCCTGGTGTGGCAGATATTGTGAGTTTTGGTGGGGAAGAAAAAATTTATGAGATACAGATTAATCCCACAGAGCTTTATAATTATAATCTTTCTCCATTAGACGTTTATGAGGCGGTATCAAAAAGTAATGTTAATGTGGGTGGAGACGTTGTTTCCAAAGGTGAGCAGGCTTACGTGGTGAGAGGTGTAGGACTTTTAGAAAGTAAGACAGATATAGAGAATATCCAGATAGAGGTAAAGGGATCTACGCCCGTTCTTGTGAAGCATATAGCCAAAGTAAAGGTTTCTGCAAAGCCAAGGCTAGGTAGGGTAGGTTTTAATGAAGAGGATGATTTGGTGGAGGGCATTGTCGTGATGCTTCGTGGAGAAAATCCCAGCGAGGTGATTGCACGCATTAAGAAAAAAATTGCCGAACTCAACGGAGGAGAACTTCCCGGAGATGTACAGATCGTACCTGTTATAGACAGAACAGACTTAGTCAACACAACAGTGTATACGGTAACTAAAAACCTGGTGGAGGGAGTGATTTTGGTTTCTATTATTGTTTTTGTTTTTCTGTATAATTTGCGCACTACTTTCATTGTTGCTTCGGTGATTCCGTTGGCTTTTTTGTTTGCGATAATCATGCTCAAAATACAGGGGCTTCCTGCCAATCTTATCTCTATGGGTGCGTTGGATTTTGGTCTCCTTCTGGAAGGTACTCTTGTCATTGTAGAGCATGTTTTTGTGGCGCTTGAGAGAAAATCCAGACAGATTGGGGTGGAGAGGTTCAATAAGATATCAAAACTCGGAATTATCAAAAAGAGTGCAGGGAGCGTGGCCGGCTATATATTTTTTGCGCTTCTCATTTTGATTGTTGCCCTTATGCCTATTTTCTCTTTTCAGAAGGTTGAGGGGAAGATGTTTTCCCCTTTAGCCTTTACGCTTGGTTATGCGCTTTTGGGTTCTCTTATTTTGAGTCTTACCTATGTTCCTGCGATGTGTAAATTATTGCTTACCAAAAATATAAGGGAGAAGAATAATGCTATTTCTCTTTTTTTCAGAAACAATATTTACAGTCTTTATGCTTTTAGTGCCAGACATAAGAGAGCATTTCTGGCGGGCTTTGTTCTTGTATTTTTTTTGTGTGTTTTACGATTTGTTTCTTACGGGTCAGAATTTTTGCCAAAGCTCAATGAGGGGGCGATCTATGTGAGAGCGACACTCCCAAACAGCGTCAATTTGGATGAATCGGTTCGGCTCACCAAAGAAATGAAGGAGGCCCTTAGAAAATTTGAAGAAGTAGATTTTGTGTTGACCCAAACAGGAAGACCTAATGACGGGACAGATCCCACGGGATTTTTCAATATAGAGTTTCATCTCCAGCTGAAACCACAACAAGAATGGAAGAGAAGTATTTCTAAGGAAAAGCTTGTTGAGGAGATAAAAAATTCTCTGGAGCATTATCCGGGAATTACTTTCGGTTTTAGCCAGCCTATTCAGGATAATGTGGAAGAATATGTGGCAGGAGTGAAGGCTCCGTTGGTGATCAAGATATTCGGAAGTGATCTATTCCGGCTAGAGAATTATGCAAATCAGGTGGCTCAGTCGGTACAGTCGGTACCTGGCATTACGGAGGTTAACGTATTCAAGAATATAGGGCTGCCCGAGCTGAGAATTGAGCTTCATGACTCAAAAATGGCAAGATATGGTGTTTCTACTTCCGATGCACAGGCGGTGATCGAAATGACGATAGGGGGTCAAGGGGCAACAAAATTTTATGAAGAGGAAAGGGTTTTTGATGTGGTGTTGAGATTTGACAAGCAATACAGGGATACTCCGGACAAGATAGGCGACATTCTTATCCCTACGCAGGGAGATAAGAAAGTCCCACTCAAAGAAATAGCCACTATTCGCTACAGGACGGGACCTTCCTTTGTCTACAGGGAGGGGAATAGCCGGTATGTGGCCGTAGGGTTTAATATAGAGGGACGAGATCTGGGCAGTACGATAGAAGAAGCCAAAGCCAAAGTGGCTGGAGAGGTGAAATTGCCGAAAAAAAATAAAATGGTGTGGGCAGGGGAGTTTGAAAGCAAGGAAAGAGCGGCAAAACAACTCTCCACAGTGATTCCTATATCCTTATTGCTCATTCTTATGTTGCTGTACTTTAATTTTGGAAATATAAAGGATACCCTTATTTCTTCCATCACACTTGCTTTTGCTTTTGTGGGAGGTTTTATCTCTCTTTGGCTTACGGGTACTATCTTTGGCATATCTGCGGGGATAGGTTTTATTATCCTTTTCGGTGTGGCCACCATAGACGGAATTGTACTTATCGGGGTGATGAAGGAGAACCTCATCAACGGAATTCCTTTGAAAGATGCTGTTACAGATGGAGTAAAAAGCCGAATACGTCCTGTGGTGATGATTGCGCTTATGGGGTCTATGGGATTGTTCCCGGCCGCGCTCTCAAACGGGATGGGATCCGAGATACAAAAACCTCTGGCCATTATGATTGTAGGGGGCCTTCTGGTATGCATGCTGTTGTCTTTTACCGTTTTGCCTCATGTTTTCTATTACGCTTATAAGAAGAAATATGAAAAATAAAAACCGAGAAAACACCGCCTTGAATTAGAAGGTGTCATAATTCTAATGGAATAAAGAGCCATTTTTCAGAAGTACTGAAAATGGCTCTTCGCTTTTTTCTATCTAGTTAATTTTTTTCTGGCTTCCTGCTTATTTTTTAACATTCGTTATGTTAACATTACGAAATTTTTTTATATTTGTCTACAAAACGTTTTAGAATCATGAAATATCTTGGTAGGTTGCTTCGCAGTGGGGTTCCGTTTGTCATTTTCTTTTCTAGTCAGGTCTTGTTTGCACAGAAGGATACGGTACGCATAAAGACCGAAAAGGTAAAAGAAATAGATGAGGTGGTGGTGGTAGGTTACCAGAAAAGAAAGGTTTCCGAACTTACGGGATCCGTTCAGAAGCTAAAAACAGCGGAAATCAATTCACCTGCGGCTCAGACGGTAGAGTCTACGCTACAGGGCCGTGCGGCAGGGGTACAGATTACGGCTACCTCCGGAAATCCGGGCGCGGTACAGGATGTGAGAATAAGGGGAGTAGGGTCTATTAATGCCTCTGCCAGGCCGCTTTACGTAATTGACGGAGTGCCTATGATAGATCAGGATCTTAATGAACCTTTGGTAGATGCTACACAGGGTGCTACACAGTCAAGATCTAGCTTCTCCAGTCTGGCCTCCATTAATAATGAGGACATAGAGAGCGTAACGGTGCTTAAAGATGCGGGCTCTACGGCTCAGTACGGAGCGAGGGGAGCCAACGGGGTGATTCTTATTACCACGAAGAGAGGGAAAAAAGGGAAGGCACGGTACAGTTTTGAGAGTACTGTCGGTTTCCAGAATGATGCGTACAACGAATTAAAACCCCTTACTGGAGACCAGCGCCTTATGTTGCTGCAGGAAGGGTTGGTAAACCAGAATTATGCAGGAATTACCAAGTCTGAAGAGGCACTGAACTTTATTCGTCAGAACAATGTGGGAAATTATAACGTGTGGGAAGCTGGGGGAAAAAGGAATTATAACTGGCAAGACGCGATTCGCAGAAAAAATGCACCGTTGCAGTCGTATAATTTTTCTGCAGCGGGGGGGGGCGATAAAAATACTTACTATGCTTCATTGGGATACAATGATACGCAAGGGACTGCCATAGGCCCCTCATTCCAGAGAATGTCCGGGATGCTAAGGTATACTTCTACCCTCTCTGATAAGGTGAAGCTGGAGACCAGTGTTAACGGGTCTTATACCCGGCAAAATCCCATTTATGATCAAGCCGCTTATTATGCTAATCCTTATTTAGCCATGTATATGATATCTCCGTGGGCAAGTCCTTATTTATCAGATGGTTCACCCAATCCGTATATCGCGGGCTTTTCCGATGTCTTTAACCCTCTGTATACTCTAAAAAATGATGTTTTTTGGGTAAAGGTGGCAAGGGTTTTTACTGTTAATAAGCTAGAATGGAAGGTGTGGGATCGGCTTACTTTTTCCCAGACTATCAATTTAGATTATTCCAATAGCGATTATAAATATTACGGCAATAGGGTGATGGGGGACGAAGCCCCTCAAGGAGGAGGATCCACTCGATCTTTTACCCAAAACTTTACGTATGTGTCTCAGTCTGGTTTGCACTATTTTTGGAACATGGGGGACAAAAACAGATTTGATGCCACAGGACTTATGGAGTACCAGAAATTCAGACAAGATTATTTGTATGGTTATGGGACTACCTTTGCTACCGATGGTCTTACCAACATAGATAATGCCGCTGCCAACTATCAAGCAGGGTCTCGGATGTTTGACTGGAAGAACATCGCTTTTCTGGGATTGCTCAACTATTCTTATGATAACAAACTCATTCTTAATGCCTCATTCAGGAGGGAGGGATCGTCTCGGTTTGCTCCAGGGAAGAGGTATGGTAGTTTTGCTTCCCTAGGGGCTGCTTATAATCTGCATAAAGATTTTTTTGGGGATATCTTTGATGAGTTAAAGCTCCGTTCGTCCTATGGTACCAGTGGAAACTCAAATATAACGCTCAATTCTTATCAGAGTTTTCTCTCTTATAATTCGACTTATGCAGGGCGGGGAGGGGCTTACCCTTCTCTGTACGGAAATTCGAACCTTACCTGGGAGAAACAAAGGATGTTTGATCTGGGGGTAGACTTTAGTCTTTTTGAAAGTAAACTCTCGGGATCTATAGGATATTTTAACAAAAAAACCTATGACCTGCTGATGAGTGTTCCTTTGCCCACTACGTCGGGGTTTTCTTCCCAGTATCAGAACGTGGGTACTGTAGTGAATTCCGGTCTTGAGATTCAGTTATCCCAGCAGGTTATAAAAACCGAAAATTTTAGTTGGTCGCTTTTTCAGCAGATAAGTCCGTTAAGCAATAAAGTTACCCAACTTGCAAAAGATGCTCAGGGTCGTGACATTGACCCCAACGCGGGCAGCGCTTATAGATCTACAAGAGTGGGGGAACCTATACGTTCTTGGTATTTAAGAAAATGGGCGGGGGTGGATCCGGCTACAGGGGCACCGCTCTGGTATAAGAACGGGGTAGATGGAGAGACTACCGGTAATTATAATACGGCGGAGCTTGCGTTGCAGGGGTCACCCATCCCGAAATATACGGGAGGTTTTGGGACTGACGTTAAATATAAAGACTGGTTCTTGAAGGCTCTGTTTTCTTTTGCAGGAGGACATAAGATATATGATTACTACGGGCGTTTTTTTATGGCTAATGATAAATCTGCATTGGCATCCGGTAATGGATATCAAGAACTTTTGGGTCGTTGGCAGAAACCTGGGGATGTTACCGATGTGCCTAAACTCAGCTACAGCAACAATGATTTTTCTACCAGACCCTCTACGCGTTTTTTATATCAGGGAGATTATCTTCGGCTAAGGGACTTGCAGGTAGGGTATTCTTTGTCCGGTGATTTTCTGAAAAGCACGGGTATAGAGATGCTTTCTCTTTCTGTAAGAGGGACCAATCTCCTAACGTGGGTGAAAGACAAACGCCTGAAGCTAGATCCGGAGGTGGCTGCAAGCGGATTTACTAGCCTTACTACTCCTCCGGTAAAATCGATTCTCTTTGTAGTTAATATAAAACTTTAGGTAAGATGAAAAGGAAATATATATACATCACGGTTGTTCTCGGATTTTTTGGATTTTTCAGTCTTCATTCTTGTAATCTGGATCCTACGTTGGAGCAGTCAAAAGATTTGGATAGAAGTATTAAAAAATTGGAAGATTTGCAGTCCCTTATCTTAGGGGGGTACGAAGGCATGGGGGGAAGTGCATACTACGGTAGAAATGTAATTATTTATAGTGAGGTGCGTTCGGACAACACCTATGCGAATGGCAGATCCAATAGGTTTGTATTTCCCGGAATGTTTGCAATGACGAATAATGACGGATATGCTGGAGGCACTTGGGGAGGAATTTATAAAGTGGTTTTAAATGCTAATCTCCTGATAAATAGGGATATTACTACGATCTCTGGAGATATTTCAAAAGTCAAATACGTCATAGGGGAGGCTTACCTTATGCGGGCGCTTGCCCATTTTGACTTGTTGAGGTTTTATGGGCAATATTATGTAGGGAGTGAAGGCATGCAGGCAAAAGGAATTCCTTATGTAAAAGAGTTTAAGACAGATAACAGCTTGTACCCTGCAAGAGGAACAGTACAGGAAAATTATGACCAGATCATTTCTGATATAGACCAAGCGTTACAGCTCATGGATCCGAAGCTGGACAAAACTTCCAACAACTTTTTTTCTTCTTATGCGGCACTCGCCGTAAAGGCAAGAGTGGCCCTTTACTTTAAGGATTACGCCTTGGCGGAATCTGCGGCAAAAAAAATTATAGAGGCAGGGAAGTATACCATAGCCGATGCAAACAATTTTTCTGCGGTGTGGAGCGCCAAACAACAGCCCAATGTTATTTTTGCGATAGCAAAAAGTGCGACAGATAATTTGGGGATCAATGGCCTGTCCTATATCTACCGTTTAACACCTTCCGGAGCAGGATATGGTGATATTGCAGTGCTCAGAAATTTGTACGAAGCATATGATGCGGGAGATGTGCGTGCCGAGATGATAGCTCCCTATCAGGATAACAATTATGGAGAGTTTTATAACAAGGGAAAATATCCGGATACTATAAATTTTAGGGATGATATTCCGCTTATACGTTATGAAGAGGTGTTGCTTATCTATGCGGAGGCGCTTTTATACAATGGGAAAGCCGCCGAAGCGCTCACATGGCTTAACAAAATACCGAAGAACAGAAGGGCAAAAGGCTATACAGAGGCAACTCTGGAGAATATTCTTCTGGAGAGAAGGAAGGAGCTGGCTTTTGAAGGGTTTAGATTTGACGATCTGGTAAGAACAGGAAAGGAGATTCCTTATGTGGATGTAAGGCAAACATTTAAGGGCTCTATACCTTACGGTGATCCCAGGCTGGCCTTTCCTATTCCGAATGTAGATATGTCCACAAACCCAAACCTGACTCAAAATCAGGGGTATTAGAAAAATGTTTGGTGACTTACGTACAATTTTCCAATTTTCATAACATTTAAGTCTTACATAAGTTTGTGAAGCATTTGTTTTGTTGTTTTTCCATATTAGGGTCATAGTCTACCTTTTTTAAGGTTTTTTTGTCGGAATTGGAAGTAGGTGGGTTTTGTGGTATGATTGGCTTTTGGAATGATATACTTTTTAATTGCTCAGTATGTAAATTAAGTAGTTCGATTTACTCAATATCTCCTTACATTTCATTCTGATCCATATTGATTGGTTTCTATATTCTTTCAGTCTTTGGCTTTTTTTAGTATATATAACTGAAAGGTTGGACTGATTTACATTCCGAAATTAAAAGCGATATCTTTATGTGCATAAATTACTCCGTATCTATCTTTTTTCGCAATTACAACTATCGAATTAGTTGATTGTGTCTATTCTTTAGTGCCTATCTTATATGAATTTTCTCCCTATTTATTTTTAATTGTGGCGAATTCGCCACAATTAAAATTTGTTATATTTTTAGGAGCCATTTTTGACAGGCATAAAATTTGTGTAGATTTGAATATCTTTATTAAACTGAAAAAAGTATCAAAATGAAAATTATAAGCCTTCTTAAAACTTCATTTTTGGTTTTGGAAAATATACAACATGGGTGTTTAGGTGAATATTCTTCTAAAAGTGAAGGTTATTTAATATTAAAAAAGAAATCAAGAACCTAGACATATCTAGCACTAAGGATGATAGGGAAAATCTCCAAAGAGATAGAAATAAAGCAGCGAATGATTTAAACGCTGCCTTGGAAAAATATCTTTGTAATGGCTAAACAACAAAGAAAGCAACAATTAGTAAGAAGCCAACATGGTCAAGGCCATGTTGTAGAGGAGGTTTTTGATGATAACTTGCTACCTGATGCCAGTGAGATAGAAAAGTTACATAAAATAGATCCTAATATTTTAGATTGGCTTAAATCATGTGCTGAAAAAGAACAAAAATTCAGACATGAAGCGTTTGGAAAAAAAAGTTGACTTGGTACAAAAAACGGAAAAAGGGGATCGAATGGTTAATTCCATGGGTCTAGTATTTTCTTTTATAATTGTATTGGCAGGTATGGGTTTTTCCGCATATCTAAATACATGAAGGTCATGAAATATTAGGGAGTATATTTGGAGGAATTATAATGGTTGCAATAGTTTCAACTTTTTTAGCAAAGGTTACAAAGAGTCATAGAAACAGATAATACTACACCCTCTCCAGTATGGAAGTGTCTTTTTTCAATCCTCACCTTATTCAACATAAAACGGCATACAACACACACGCATTTAGAAAAAGATTCGAGGTCTTTGATGAGGTGCACGGTTCCTTGTAATCTTCATGAGACAAAATTGAATAAAAATTTTTTCGTTTTTGTGTATAGTTGCTAATATAAAGCATGTTTTAATCAATAACGAATATTATTTTTATATTTTATATTAAAGATGTGACAGAAAAATAATCCGAAGTAAAGATCGTTAATTTTGATGGAATAAAATATCACAAAAAAGAACCCGTGATAAGGTTTAAAGATTTGGAACATAAAACTCCATTTGAACAAATGATTACCAATATGGTGGGTAATAAGCGAAAAAAATAAAAAAATATCGGAAATTTTTAGGACAAAAATACTTTGACCTAAAATTAGATTTTAACTAAATGGTGTCAACTGCTTTATAATTACCATAATTTTTATTTATGTGTAGAATTATATATAATCCCCCGATTTTTAAAAAACTAACCGATTAATTGCCAAAAATAAATTAAGTTTCCTCTTTTATTAAAGTTTGGGAACTCAATTTTTTTAATGGTCCTTTATGCTCAAAAATTCTTTTGCCAGTTCTATCATTTTTTTTTCTCCGGTATATTTTTCTTTTTCGTCTGAGAGTTTAACCGTAGGGATCCACTCTCTGTTTTGTGCCTGTACGCCCACCAGTTTTATTACAATGTTCATGGGTTTGAGACCTACGTCATTGGTAAGGTTGGTACCTATTCCGAAAGAGACGCCTATTTTTCCTTTGCAGTATTTTGTGATTTCTTCTACTTTTTCTAGATTGAGCCCATCCGAGAAAATAATGTATTTGAATAACGGATTGATGCCGTTTTCTGTATAGTGGGCGATGGTTTTGTCTGCAAATTCCAAAGGATCTCCACTGTCATGTCGCACACCATCAAAAAGCTTGGAAAATTTTTTATCAAACTGACGAAAGAAAACTTCTGTAGTAAAAGTGTCCGAGAGCGCCACTCCCAAGTCCCCTCTGTACACATCCACCCAATGCTCCAGGGCAATAGCATTGGCCATTTTAAATCCGTATTCCGCCGCATGAAACATAAACCACTCGTGGGCATGGGTACCGATAGGCTTTATATGATATTTCATGGCAAAATATACGTTTGAAGTCCCGATAAATGTAGTGTCGCATTTATTGCAAAGAGCCTTTACTACCATATCCTGTACGTTAAAAGAATGCCTCCTTCTCGTGCCAAATTCTGCAAAATTGACCCCCAAGAGATTGAGAAAATTGGCTTTATCTATGGTTTTTTCTATCACGATGTTATTGGCGTCTCTTTCCAGATGGTTCATCACGTAATGCAACTCTGAGATAAGTGCCAAAAGGGGAACTTCCCACAAAATGGTTCTGTACCAAAGACCCTCTACACTCACGTCAAGATCATTCCCCATTTGCCTTATCTTCACCTCCGAGGGATCATACCGATATCCCTCCAGAAAATCCAAATACGGAAGATCTATATAGGGGCACGTTTTGATCATAAATTTTTTTTCTGCCTTTGTTAGTCTGAGATAGCTCATGCTATCCACAGACTTTCTCAGAGATTTTCCAAAACCTTCAGGGAACTTATGTTTTCCTCTGTTGATGAACTTATATTTTACCTTCTGGTGAGGGAAAATTTTTACCACCGCATTTTGCATGGTAATTTTATAGAAATCATTGTCCAGGATAGATCGAAGTTGTACTATGGGCATAAGAACGGATTGTTTGGCTCAAAAGTAAAAAATTAATTCAGTTTTTTGTTTTCTTTCATTTGACTACTTTTGTGAAGGTTTTTTGTACATGAGATTTTTATCCTTTTTATCATTCCTTTTTTTTTATGCAGGGATTTATCCTCAGAAAGTCCATGATAATCAAAAAAATACTGTCCTAGAAAAAGATTCTGTAAAAATTTTTCGCCCTTCCATATCAGATTATTTGTATAAAACAGAACATACGGCCTATACCTCTATAGATACCACTTTCAGCTTCCAAAATGGATACAGGTTTTCTCAGTATAATACCCGGGATAACTTTGGGAAAATCATGTTTGCCAACATAGGATCCGGATTTCAGGATCTTATTTTTTCTGTAGACACTAAAAAATCTCTCAGTCTTATCCCGACCAATAAGTCGTACGTAATTCTGGGGGAGGGCGACATAAAATATTATGACGTAAAAACTCCTACCACTTCTTTCATTTATCATTCTGCCATGCGATCGGGTGGAGTTTTACAATCACGCTATACGCAGAATGTAGGAAAGAATTTTAATTTCGCTCTGGAGTACAAGGGTCTGAGGTCCCAGGGATATTACACCAATAGTTTGGCGTCTAATAACCATACGCTTATTTCTGCAAGGTATCGTTCTCTCGGGGGTAAATATTCTGTTTTGGGACATTTTTTAAACCAAAATGTAAATAATTCTGAGAATGGAGGCATTCGGGATTTATCTTACTTTGTGGGATCCGACTCACGCTTCAGTAACCGGCAGAATATTCCCGTAAATCTCAATGATTCTTATTCAAAATTTTTATACAGAAGGTATTATTTCAGGCAGAGTTTTTCTCCTTTTGATGAGAAAATTCCGTTGAAGATTCAGCATACTTTCTCTTACCAAATGAATCGGTATTCATTTGTGATAGGAAGTGGAGATTCTGCATTTTTTAGGGAGGATTATGTTTCCGGACTTGGGAATTCTAGCAGAAAGGATTTGAATACCCTTAAAAATATCGTGGGACTTTCTTGGGAAACTTCCGGATTTTTGTTGGATATTGGGACGCAATACAGCACACTTAGTCTGGGGACTTCGGGTGCTTCCGTTTCCAATATCAATAAAACACGATATTCAGAATCACGGTTGGGGCTTGTGGGAAATTTTAGAGGTACGTTGGGGAATTGGTTGTCTCTGGAATCGGATTTTGATTATTCTTATGGTAGTACTTTTGGAAATTATTTTCGCTCTTATAATGCCGCACAATGGAATTTTGCAAAAGATTTTTCTCTGAGTGGAAACTTCTTGTTACAGACCTCTGCTCCGAATTTTAATTACCTTATCAACGCGTCTCCTGTGAGACATCTTGATTTTCAAAATTTTAATCTTAAGAACGAAAATATTCTGAATATAGGCGGAGCTCTGGGGTTTGCAGGGTTTTCTACAAAAATTTTTACTCGGTTTTACAGGATAGATCACTTTACGTATGTCGACAGCAATGTGCAGATACTGCAAACCAAAACCGCACTTAATATCGTACAAACAG
Organism: Bergeyella sp.; assembly: GCA_030263285.1. GTDB lineage: Bacteria > Bacteroidota > Bacteroidia > Flavobacteriales > Weeksellaceae > SZYB01. The sequence continues at coordinate 796,292 of SZYB01000001.1, read as the reverse complement.
GAGGGGAGAGTACTTTTAATTTCGGGAAATTTCACCTTAACCTTCGGACACAATTTCAGTACAATCTCACCCAGAGGGAGGTATATCCTGTACCCAATTTTATAGGCAGAAGTAACTTTTTTTGGCAGTCTAAGCTATTCGATAGGGCAGCGGAGATCATTACGGGAGTTAGGTTGTATTATTTTTCCCGATTTTCTTCCCGGGAATATTCTCCCGTACTTAATGAATTTATTCTTCCTTCTGCCAAAGGTTACGAGATAGGCGGGCAGCCCATTGCCGATTTTTATGTCAATCTAAGGGTGAAAACTTTTCAGGTTTATTTAGATCTGCAGAATTTTTCTACGACCTTTATGAAGAACAGATCCTACACCGCCCCTTATTATCCCTTTTATGATTTTAGGGTAAATATCGGGATTTATTGGAATTTATTTCACTAGTATGAAGGTAGATACACGTATTCCTTTTGGAAAGATTGATAGGGTGCCTCGGCTCATAAAGGATTTTGTTGAAGGAAAGATTGAAGGTTTTTCTCATTTAATTTTTAATAAAAAAAATATTCTGCCCGCGCTCTTAAGAAAAGAAGAGTCATTTTCTCACAAAACTCGTACACTTCTTTGTCGTGCCCTAGAAAAACAGTACAGAGGGTATTCTTTGGATTCGAGTCAGGAGGAAAATTTAGAGTTGCTGAGAGATGCAAAGACTTTTACTGTGGTTACGGGACATCAGCCTAATCTTTTTACGGGACCTGTTTTTTTTATTTACAAGATACTGCAAACCATAAAAACGGCAGACCATCTTAAAAAACGGTATCCCGATTATTCCTTTGTCCCTGTTTTTTGGATGGCTACGGAAGATCATGATTTTGAAGAGATTAATCATTTTTGGACAGAAAATCATCGTTATGAACTAGGGGGAGCTTCCGGAGGAGCGGTAGGTAAAATTTTGGTGCAGGAGGACTATTTTATTTCGGCGTTTGAGAAAGAATTTCAAGACTGCATTTACGGCACAGAGCTTATAGAGTGGATGAAAGAGGCTTATAAAAAAGGAAACTCGTTAAGTGAGGCAATACGCAAGCTTACCCAAAGAATATTTTCTCGTTACGGGCTTTTGTGTCTAGATGGGGATGATGTTTTGTTGAAAGCCGAAATGAAATCTGTTTTTCGTGATGAAATTTTTTCTTGTACGCTTAAAAAAACTACGGGGAATACACGGGAATTTATAAAAAAAGCATATCATAAGGTACAGGTTCAGCCCAGAGAGATTAATCTCTTTTATCTCACAGATACAAGAGATAGGATTGTATTTGATGGAGTGCAGTTTTCCGTTTTGGATAAAGAAATTTTTTTTACTCAGGAAGAAATTTTGGAAATCCTGGAGAAACATCCGGAAAAATTTAGTCCCAATGTGTTGATGCGTCCTGTTTTTCAGGAGTCTGTTCTACCTAATATCGCCTATGTGGGGGGTAATGCAGAGATTATGTATTGGTTAGAACTAAAAGAGTATTTTGCCTATCTCCGTCTTCCTTTTCCACTTCTTATTCCCAGAAATTCACTGCTTTTTCTTGAGGAAAAAACCTTTAAAAAGATAGATAAACTTCATTTACGGATTTCGGATTTTTTTGGAAATTTTGCAGATATAATAACCGATATACTTTTGGAGAATCATCCTTTGAAAGACGAAATAAACGACAAAAAAAGACTCATCCGTCGGGCGTTCGAGGATCTGAAAACCCAAGCCGCTCTTACGGATATTACTTTCAGAAATCTGGTGGAGGCAGAAGAAAAACGCCAGTTGAAATCGTTCTGCAAGATGCAGAAGCGGCTTTTGCGTGCAGAAAGGATAAAGCAGAAAGAACTTGTGGAGCGTGTAGAGAATCTTTTTTATGCAGTGCATCCAAAAAAGAACTGGCAGGAGCGTAGCCTGAATTTTAGCGTTTTTTATAGTAATTATGGAACCGATTGGTTGGCGCATGTTTATCGGATTATTGATGTGGAAAACTCCGAGCTTGCGGTCGTTGAGATTTAAATTCAAAATCTTAATTTTGCACTGTGGCTTTTATACGCCCTCATTTTTATTTTACTTGCAATGATTGAGAAGATATTCATATTATCTGGTTTGGTTCTCTTTTCTGGTATTTTTTCTCAAGATATGTATGTGGTTTCTTCGGGAGATACCGCCTATAGCATTTCCAAGAAACATAACATATCTCTTGAAGAGCTTTACAGATTAAATCCCAAACTACAAAAGGGTAATCTGAAGGTAGGAGATTCAATATACTTTACTGGTATAAAAAATAAAAAGACTTTAACAGTGGAAGATAAAAATAAAAATCAGTATGTTAAGGTCGTTTTGAAGCCCAAAGAAACGTTGTACAGCATCACGAGAAAATACGGAATTTCTGAAGAGGAACTAAAAAAACTCAATCCTGATCTAAAAATGCAGGTAGGAGAAGAAATTGTATTGCCCAATAAAAAATGGGATAAGGTACTGGTGTCTATGTCCGATCCCTTCCCGACACGGAGCGTACCTGCTGGGTCTTCTAATTCTTCGGAAAAAGAAGGAAGTTCCCCCAGGGAATCTTTATTGGATGAGGTTTTTTATGAAGTTCAGCCCAGAGACACCTATTATGGACTTGAAAAAAAAATGGGAATTTCCAGAAAGATTCTGCTGAAACTCAATCCTGAGTTGAAAGAGAGAGGACTGCAGGCAGGAGATAAAATAAGAATCAGAAAAGACGGATATTTTTCTTCAATTTCTGCGAAGAATATGGAGGATTTAGACGCAGAAAATTCATTGTGTAGACCTAATAAACCGGGAGTTGAAGAGGAGGGGTATATCGTATATAGGATAAAACGGGGCGATACGGTTTTTGGGATACTCCATAAATATGGGATTAGTCTGGATGAGTTTTTGAAACTTAATCCCAAGGTTGTGGATGGGCTTGTCGAGGGAATGGTGGTGAGAATCAAGAAGATAGATACACAAGAGTATTCTAAAATTACGGAGGGTGCCCTTCAGGTGGCCATTATGCTCCCTTTCGGATTTAATTCAGGAGACAAAACGTACCGGTCTATCGCAGCGGATTTTCTCACCGGTGCCCAGTTGGCCATAGAGCAGAATGTAAAGAGAGGGTTAAAAATGGATGTGAAGATAATTGATGCAGGCAATGAAAGCGGTTTTAGGTCTTCTCTCTCTCAGATTAACCAGAATAACACGGATCTTATCATAGGTCCTTTATTCAAATCCGGTATTCTGGATGTATTGGAGTATGTAGATTCCCAAAAGATACCCGTTGTCTCTCCGTTTGCAAATTCGGAAGATCTGTATAAATACAGCAACCTTGTGATTATGGAGCCCGCAGAGCAGGTCTATGTAGACAGGATGATAGAGGAGATATCCGGAGAATATGACAATCAAAAGATTTATATTTTGGCAGATGACAAAAATGGGAAAAATATATCCCGGCTTCTCAGTAAAGGATTAGAGAAAAAGCTTAAAAATCCAGAGATTACGATCGTGGAAAGTGCAGAAAAAATAGGCATGGGATCTCCCGCCGACCTAAAAGAATCTCCCATTATGGCAATACTTGCTTCGAAGCAAGAAAAAACAGCCCGAGATTTTATAAGGAGACTCAACCATCTCTCTCAAGATTTGAAAGGAACAAAGGCTTATAGTCTGTGTTATTCTCCGAGTTTTGAAAAAAATAGTTCAGATTTCTCTGGGTATGGTTTGGTTTATCTTATGGACAGGAAGATCAATACTCAGGGAGATTTTGAGAAAGAAATTTTGAGACAGTATAAGGGGAGGTATTGCAAGGATATGACCAGATATGCGGTTATTGGTTTTGACGTGGTAAATGATATTCTTATGAGAGAAAATAAGAAAGGAAATCTTTTTAAGAAGATGAACGTAGTTCAGAATCAGTTAGCTACCCAATATGAGTTTTCTAGAATCAAGAAGAAGGGAGCGTTTGTCAATATGGGGTTTAGGGTTGTGAGGCAGTAGAATTTTTTCTTTTGTCGTTTTCTCATTTTTTCAGAACATATGCTTTGTTATTAATTTTATATGAAAGCGCTTATATTTCCGGGACAAGGTTCCCAGTATGTAGGAATGGGGAAGGAACTGTATGAGTCTCGTAAAGATGTAAAAGATCTTATGGAGTTTGCCAATGAAGTCTTGGGCTTTAGAATCACTTCTGTAATGTTTGAAGGGTCTGAGAGCGAGCTTAAAAAAACTCGAATCACCCAGCCGGCTATTTTTTTACATTCTATTGCGGCAGTGCGGCTTTTGGATGCTTCCGGGGTATCAAAGGTGGCGGGACATTCCTTAGGTGAGTTTTCTGCTTTGGTAGCCAATAATGTTCTATCCTTTGAAGATGGGCTTAAATTGGTGGCAGAAAGGGCCGACGCAATGCAGGAAGCTTGTGATAAAAACCCTGGTTCTATGGCGGCAGTTTTGGGTCTTTCGGACGAAAAGGTGGAGGAGGTATGTGCCTTTGTTTCCGGAGTGGTAGTGCCGGCCAATTATAATTGTCCCGGGCAGTTGGTAATTTCTGGAGAGACCCCCGCTGTGGAGGAAGCTTGTGTAAAATTGAAGGAAGCCGGAGCAAAAAGAGCACTTATGCTTCCTGTGAACGGTGCTTTTCATTCGCCGCTTATGCAACCTGCTCAGGAAAGACTGGCTATTGCTATAGAGAAGGCAAAATTCCGAAAACCCACAATGCCAATCTATCAAAATATTACTGCTGTGGCGGTAGAAGATCCGGAGGAAATCAAAAAGAATTTGATGGAACAACTTACAGAATCGGTAAAATGGACACAATCTGTAGAAAACATGATAAAGGACGGCGCATATACTTTTGTGGAAGTAGGTCCTGGGAAAACTCTGCAGGGGTTGGTCAAAAAAATTGATCCTTCCGTAGAAACGGCTTATTTTGTATAAGAGTGATGCAGAAACATTTTTTTTCACGGGGGAAACTTCTTCTTACCTCAGAGTATCTGGTTTTGGACGGAGCTCTTGCTTTGGCTGTTCCCACCAAGAGAGGGCAGTTTCTTTCGTACAAGGATGAAAGGTCTTCTTGCGAGGTCATATTTTGGAAAGCTTATTGTCAGGAAGAAAAATGGCTGGAGGCGCAGATTGATTTTACTTCCTGGACTGTGATGAAGACCAACGATCCTCCTTCTGCCCGTTTTGTTTTGCAGATACTTAAGAATGTACATACTCTTTCCGGGGCTCGGTATTTTCGTAGAGGGTTTTCTTATTTTTTTAGTACTCGGCTTGAGTTTCCTAGAAATTATGGGTGGGGAAGCAGTTCTACCCTTATCAATAATCTATCCCTATGTTTTGGAGTAGATCCTTTTATGCTCAATGAGATTTCTTTGGGAGGTTCTGCTTATGATATTGCCGTAGCGCAGTCACAGAGCTCCATTCTCTATAGGCTGAAAAGCAGAGAACGCGAGATAAAAAAAGTCCGGTTTTCTCCGGAATTTAGTTCTGAACTATTACTTGTTCATTTGGCTCGAAAACAAGATTCTCGAGAGGGGATAAGGCTGTATAGGTCCCGTCCTCCCTCTCTTTTCCTTTTGGAAGAGATGAGCGCCATTACCCAAAAAGTTTTACATACTAGTGATATAAATACTTTTTCTGATCTTATGATGCATCATGAAAACTTACTTTCTTCTTTTCTTAAAATTCCGAGTGTGGGAGAAAAATTTTTTTCCGGAATTCCTGTTTTTGTCAAAAGTTTGGGTGCCTGGGGTGGAGATTTTGTGCTTACAAGAAAATTTGAGGGATGTGAGAAATGGTTTTCGGAGCGTGGATTTTCTAGCGTTCTAGCATGGGATGACGTAGTTTACTGATTATAAGACTTTTTATTTACATAAAATCAGTTTTGATTCTTTTGTCTATAATCTGTATTTTCCCTGCTATGATTTGTGTCCAAAGATACGGGAGTTGATACTTAAGAAATAATATATCTATGAATAACAAGAACATATTGGAATCTCTGGAAAAGTTGGGTATTAAGGGAAGTTATACTATTGTTCATAACCCCTCTTACGAGGTACTTTTTCAGGAAGAAATCTCTTTAAAAAACGAAGGATTTGAAAGATCTGACCTCACAGAACTGGGGGCGGTCGCAGTAAAGACAGGTAAATTTACGGGCAGGTCTCCCAAGGATAGGTTCATTGTTTTGGATGCGATTACGAAGGGTACTGTTCATTGGGACAATAAAGTAAATTTTCCCACCACTCAGGAGGTTTTTACGCATTGTAAAAATTTGGTCATCGACCAAATTTCCTCCTCAAAAAAAATATTTGTAGTAGACACATTTTGCGGGACACATCCGGATTCCAGATTGAAAGTTCGGTTTGTGATGGAGGTGGCATGGCAGGCTCATTTTGTGACCAATATGTTTATCCGTCCTTCACAGTACGAATTAGATAATTATGGAGAGCCTGATTTTGTGGTGCTTAATGGTTCCAAAACGACCAATCCGCAATGGAAGGGGCAAAATCTCAATTCCGAAAATTTTGTGATGTTCAACTTCACAGAAAAATTGCAGATCATAGGGGGTACATGGTATGGTGGAGAGATGAAGAAAGGTATGTTTGCCATCATGAATTATTATCTTCCTCTTAAAGGAATAGCTTCTATGCACTGTTCTGCAAATGTAGGGGAAAATGGGGATGTTGCTCTTTTCTTCGGGCTCTCGGGCACGGGAAAAACGACCCTTTCTGCAGATCCTAAAAGATATCTGATAGGAGATGATGAACACGGCTGGGATGACAAAGGGGTATTTAACTATGAGGGAGGGTGCTACGCCAAAGTCATTGATTTGTCTTACGAGAGAGAGCCTGATATTTATAAAGCGATAAAAAGAGATGCGCTTCTGGAAAATGTAGTGGTAGATGAGAGGGGAAAAATTGATTTTTCAGATGCTTCCATTACGGAAAATACAAGGGTTTCTTACCCGATATATCACATAAATAAGATAGTGCTTCCTTCCCAGGCGGGACATGCCCAAAAAATTATTTACCTTTCTGCAGATGCTTTCGGGGTTCTTCCTCCTGTATCTATACTGGATGAGGATCAGGCGCAATATCATTTTTTATGTGGATATACCTCAAAACTTGCAGGTACAGAGTGTGGAATTACAGAGCCGCAGCCGTCTTTTTCTCCTGCTTTTGGGGAGGCGTTTCTTACACTCCATCCTACCATTTATTCTAAGACGCTTATAGGAAAAATGAAAAAATATGGTGCCAAAGCCTATTTGGTAAATACGGGGTGGAACGGAACAGGAAAAAGAATTTCCTTGAAAGACACGAGGATCATCATTGATGCTATTCTCGGGGGGGAAATAGAGAAATCCCCTCGAATGAGAATCCCTATTCTGAATTTAGAAATTCCTACAGTGCTTCCTCGTGTGTCTCAAGAGATTCTGGATCCTAGAAATTCCTATCAGAATCCGGAACAGTGGGAGGCTAAAGCCAGAGATTTGGCAAAAAAATACATCCAAAATTTTGAACAATATTGTGACACAGAAGAAGGTAAATGTCTTGTTTCTGCAGGACCTCGGTTATGTTGAATATAGCATCTTTTTATAAGTAAGGCAAAAAACACCGAGGATATATCATATCCTCGGTGTTTTTGTTTTTTAGGAGACTAAAATCTGAAAGATACAGACGTTGCCCAAGTTCTGCCAAAGCCAAAATACACAGAATTGCTCTGTTTTATTCCCTTATACAGTGGGACATTGAGATAATTTTGATACTCTGTGTCTGTCCTAAAATTTTTTCTGGTAAGATTAGATTGAATATTAGTCATAGATTTAGAAATATATTCGGTATCCAAGATGTTATACACATTGGCGCCCAGTATTATACTTTCTCCTGAGCCTATTTTGAACCTGTAGGAGATACCCAGATCAAACAGATTATAACCGGGAAGTCTCAGTGCCCCATATTCTGATCCCGGAGAGGTGTAAGTAGTAGTGTTTTGTGAGATGTCAAAATCATTTATATTATAATTAGCATATAATAAATCCACATATCTCCAGTTTGCAAATACTTTAAATCTATTTACTGGTTTTATATTCAAGGTAAAAGAGGTGGTAAACTGTGGGGCATTTTCTACCCTTACTCCATCCAGTGCAAGCCGGGTAACATTATTATTTTCTCTTACATTAATGGGATGATAATTTTGGTCATAGATAGTACCTGTTGAATTTCCTACATATTTCCAATTTCCCAAAGAAACCATCCCTTCCAGCTCTATTTTTTTATGCAGTTTGTACAAAGCTTCTATTTCGGCTCCGTAATGAAGTTGGGTGATGCCCGAAACCTCTGCAAAAGCGTTGCTATAAAGATTACCAGAGTTATCCGTAACGTCCAGTCCCGACTTTCTCTGAAAACGGTCTTTCCACATTGTCCTGTAGGCATTAAGATGTATTTTTAGTCTGGGAGAGCGATATCCATACCCTGCCTCTATACTGAAAACTTTCTCGTTTGTAAGGTTGGGGTTAAGTATTTGTTGGTTATTAGGGTATATTGCAGCGGCATAGGGTTGTCTGGAGTAATAGCCTATGTTTGCAAAAACATTGTTCCTTTCGTTGATATTATAATTACCTCCTCCTTTTATGTTATATCCCAGTACATTTTTAAAGCCGGTTTTTCTGTTTACCTTTTTGCCCTGTTGCTCTGTAATCCCATCTATTACCCAATTGTTAATTCTTTGAACTCCTTGGTTTGAAATGGCTCCTTGGGTAAAGACGGTAAAATTATTTTTGGAATATTCCAGCTGACCAAACCCCCCATACCAAAAAACTTCTCCATTTATGTTTCTATAAGCAATTTTTGAGTTGTCTTTCAGGGGGCTCACAAAGGGATTTGCAGAAGGTCTTGCTTCTATTGTATTGGTGACGGGGTATCCATCGGGTCGGTTTGCATCTCCTTTTTCTATATACCGAGAATTTCCTAAGAGATCATAAATTGCTCCCGGTCTGTAGGCATAATAGTATCGGGTGTCTACACCTACGGAGAAGTTAAGTTCCTCATTTATTTTGTGCTGAAAATTGGTAAGCAGACCGTACCAGTCATGGGCATTGAGGTTGGCTCCACCTACGATTCCGTTATTGCTGCTGGCAATGCCCGGAGTGTTATTAGCAATTGCTATACCCGAATTATTGGTAAAATCTGGGATGATCTGTCCCTGGTTCCACGCAAAAATATCGTCATATCTTATCAGTCCATCTGATGTTCTGGGTAATTGATCTAGAGTCTTTCCATTTATTTTTCCGTTGGTATTGGTACCTCCTCCCCTTCCCCATGAGGCATATGCTACGGTAGATAATTTTGATTGTGAACTCATATTCCAGTCCCAGTTAAAAGAAGCGATGGGCTTGCTATAAAAATTATTGTATCGACTGTACTTTTTGCCGTTTAGGTATCCCCAGCTGGGGTTATATCGCCTGTTGGGTTTTCCGTTTTCTCCATATTTCATGTAGTCTGAAATAGTGCTTTGATAGCTGTTCATGTGCCATTGCGGGGCTCCCGTAAAGGTAAACTGAAAATCATGTTTTTTATTAGTGGGACGATACCCTAGTGCTAGATAGTAGTTGTAACCCTCAAAATCTGTTCCGTCTACATACATCGCACCTGCTGTTCTGGCCATGAGAATAGAAGTAGACCAGCCTTTTTCGTTTTTTCCTGTATTGTAAGAAAATAACGTCTTTAGGTATCCATTATTTCCCATGCTTACCGTTACGTTTCCTTCTCTTTTTTTGTCTGCTGCTCTGGTGAGGATATTTATGGTACCGCCTACAGAAGATATTGCGAGTTTTGAGGAACCCAGTCCCCTTTGGATTTGCATAGAAGAAGTAACATCTGATAACCCTGCCCAGTTTGACCAATACACCGTTCCATTTTCCATGTCGTTTACGGGGATTCCGTTAATCATCACTGCGATGTTTTGGTTTCCAAACCCACGAATTTTAATCTCCGAAGCCCCAAACCCACCTGTTTTCGTAACATACACTGAGGGGGTGGTGTTGAGGATTTCCGGAAACTCTTGATTTCCTAATCTCTCTACGATTTTAGCTTCTTTTACGGTGGTTGCGGCTACCGGAGTTTTTCTGTCTTTTGCTATGTCCGTTACTCCTGTAATTACCAGCTGTTCTATTTCTGTAGATTTTTCTAAAGAGTCAGCTTGGGCAAACAACATGGGACCGAAACACAACGAAAGGGCGACAAAAAAAATATCAATTGTTTTCTTCATTACAGTAAAATTTGCAACAAGTATGATTTTGGAAAAAACTAACCTCTTAATAAAAGCACGAAGTAAATAAATCCTGTGTAAGTTAATATTAAGTTAATATTAATATTTATAAAGAGCTCTATTATCTTTTCCTAATAAAAAAGGATTAAGAAAGGCTAGAGCAGAGAGTTTTTGTCCTGTTTTTCATAAAAAGTGTCTGCTTTGAGAAGAGCGTTTTTCGTAGCCTTCACGGCGAGCCAATCTGCTATTTCGTTTTCGGGATGACCGTTATGCCCTTTTACCCAGTGAAACTGAGGTTGGTATTTTTCTAACAGGGGGAAGAGCCGTTTCCATAAATCCGGATTTTTTATTTTGGAGAACCCCTTTTCTTTCCAGCCGTACAGCCATTTTTTGGTAATTGCATTTGAGACATATCTACTATCTGTGTAGATGTGAATTTCGTGGGAACCATTTTTCATGTTCTCCAGCGCAACAATGACTGCGAGAAGCTCCATTCTGTTATTGGTGGTTTTTCTATAGCCTTCTGATATTTTTTTTTCCAGTCCTTTTTCAGCTACTTTCATAAGTATACCGTATCCTCCCTTTCCAGGATTGCCAGAACAGGCTCCATCGGTGTAAATGTCAACTCTCAAAGCAACCTAAGTAAGATATTAAAAGGGCATTTCGTCATCGTCGTAGTTGATATCATTCATGGAAGATCCTTTTAGTTTATTCTGTTTATCAGGACTGGGAAGATCAAACGCTGCCGAGGGGTCTATGGTAGTTGTAATTTTGGAAAAATCATCGTTGGTGTTCTCAGTGGTGGGGGTGGGGTGAAAGAACCGATTTGAGAGCATTTCCAAATCTCCAAACTTTGCAATATTTTTCAGGAACGACAATCGTACGTCTGCTGTGGCGCCGTTTCTGTGTTTTGCAATGATAATCTCGGCTTGATTTTCTGTGGGGGTTTCTTCTCCTTCAGGGTCATTATCCCAGTGGGTAATTTTATAATATTCTGGACGGAATATGAAAGAAACAATATCTGCATCCTGCTCTATGGCGCCAGATTCTCTAAGGTCTGATAACTGAGGTCTTTTTCCGGGTCTGGATTCCACTGTTCTGGAGAGTTGAGAAAGTGCAACTACGGGGACGTTGAGCTCTTTTGCTATGGCTTTTAGAGATCTGGAGATAGCAGCGATTTCTTGTTCTCTGTTTCCTATATTTTTCCCTCCGTTGCTGGCCGTCATGAGCTGTAAATAATCTACCATAATGATTTTTACGCCGTGCTGCATTACCAGCCTCCTGCACTTGGCTCTGAAATCAAAAACAGAAAGAGCGGGAGTTTCATCTATGTAGAGGGGGGCATTTTCCAATTCTGTTACGTTGGCAAAAAGCCTTTGCCATTCCTCATCTGTAAGGGTCCCCTTACGGAGTTTTTCTGAAGAGATTCCTGTTTCTGAAGCAATCATTCTGGTGATGAGTTGTACAGAGGCCATCTCTAAAGAAAATAATGCCAAGGGAATTTTATGTTCAATTACAATATTTCTGGCCATGGAGAGGATAAACGCTGTTTTACCCATAGCGGGTCTGGCTGCCACAATTATAAGGTCCGAATTTTGCCATCCTCCGGTCTCCCTGTCTAGTGCCTTAAATCCCGAAGGAATGCCCGAGAGACCCCCTTTGTCTTTCAGACTTACAATAGTGTCAATGGCTTGTTTTACCAGCGAGTTGGCTGTATCAAATCCTTTTTTTATGGTTCCGTTTGTAATTTCAAAAAAGGATTGTTCCGCCTTATCCAATAATTCAAATACGTCGGTGCTCTCTTTGTAGGAGCTGTCTATCACGTGGGCTGATACATTGATCAGACTTCGTAGAATGTACTTTTCCAGTATTACCCTTACATGGTATTCTATATGTGCACTAGAAGATATTCCCATGGTCAGACCGATGATGTAGTGATCGCCCCCAGCCAACCCTAGTTTTTCAGTCTTTTTTAGCTCTTGTATTACAGTCATGAGATCTACCGGGAGATTGGTCTCATAGAGTGTGATGATTGCCGCAAAAATAGTCTGATGTCTTGGGTCATAAAATACCTCCGGTGCCAGTAAGTCTATAGAATAGTCAAGCCCCTTTTTGTCAATCAAGAAAGTCCCGATGACTAATTTTTCAATCTCGGCAGCATGCGGTGGTATTTTGCCCTGTGATATGGAAAGCTCTTTGGCAAAATTACCTTTGATCAGTGTAGAAAGTGGTTGTTTTTGCGACATGTTGCAAAGGTAAATTAATTATAATATTCATTGATTCCGGATTGAGAAAAAAAGTAAAAAAGAGTTTGTTAACAAACTCTTTTTTATAAAATAATAGTATGATTTTTAGTGCTTTATACAATAAAATACTGTGGAAAAAATAATAAAAACCCTTCTTAATCGGGGGATTAATTTTTTCAATCCTAACGGTCACTTTACTCGGTTGGGGTTAGTATTCCATATTTCTTAATTTTTTATTCATGATTCCTGTAGCCAGTGCAATACATACGGTAAGGCTTCCGCCAATAACCACAGACTTTACCGTACCGAAGATTCTGGCAAACAAACCACTCTCAAATTGCCCCATTTCATTGCTAGACATTACAAATATAGAGTTGACACTCAGCACCCTCCCTCTTATACGGTCGGGCGTTTTTAATTGTACTATCGTTCCCCTTATTACTACGGAAATTCCATCTAGCATTCCGCTGAGTACCAAGAACAAAAAGGAAAGCCAATACACTTTTGAAAGACCAAACCCTATAATACAAAGACCAAACCCTGCTACTGCAGCGATCAGTATTTTTCCTTGATTTTTTCTGAGCGGAACGATAGAAAGGGTAATAATGATACATGCAGATCCTATATCTGCTGCTGCATTGAGCAGACCATATTTCAGTGCTCCTACCATTAGAATGTCCTGTGCATATACCACTATCATGGCCACTGCACCGCCGAATAAAACGGCAAACATATCAAGACAAAGGGCTCCCAGTATTTCTTTGGTTTTGTATATGTACGAGAGCCCTTCTCTTATGCTGCTAAGTACCTTGTTTTTGCTTTTGATATTTTCCGAAGGTTGTTTTCTAAGAAAAAAGAAAAAACAGGTAGAAGCACAGATAAGTAAAACAATAACCAAAAGCGTTTTTGTGATGCCAATGGAAGCAATAGAAAACCCGCCTAAGGCATGACCCGATACCGATGAAGTAAGAAAAGTAGCTTGGTTAAGTGTTATGGCATTGGGTAAACTTTCTTTGTTTACGATTTTGGGGATCATGGTAGGGATAAGAGGACCTATAAACGCCCTGGCAATACCGGTAAAAAAAACGATTCCATAAATAAAATAGGCGGTATGGTATCCGCTGATCTTTTGGTAATTGTGAAGGTAGGAGGGAACAAACAAACATCCTATAAGAACAAGATAGGCAAAACAACAGGTGAGAAGCAGTCTTTTTTTCTCATTCATATCAATTATATATCCTGCGTAAAAAGCACTTGCTACAGCAGGGATGACTTCTGATAAACCTATAAGCCCGATGGAGAAAGGATCTTTGGTGAGGGTAAATACCCACCATCCCAAAAGTGTGGACAACATCCTAAAGGCGAGTATCATAAAAACTCTTCCCGTGAGCAGATTCCTAAATTCCTTATTTTTTAGTGTTTCCAGCGATTTTACCTTAGGCATCTTTTGGGTGGTATCAAGGTTGAGATTCTAAAAGTTGATCGGCTATTTTTCTGTCGTTTGCCAGTCTGGGGATTTTGTTCTGTCCACCTAACTTTCCATTTATCCGGGCATAATTCAGGAAAGTGTTTTTGGGAAATTTTGTGATGACGAGCTCTTGTAAGATATTTCCGGTAATAAGATCGTTATAATAAGAGTTTCTTTTTCTCAGTTCAAGATCAAGTGTGGTTCTAAAGCCGACTATATCTTCCGGCTCTTTTTCAAATTCTATAAACCATTCATGGTAGGGGAGTTGCCCGTTATCAGGATTTACCTGAGGAGCCAAATGAAATTCTGTGATCCGGCAGGGATATTTTTTGCACGTTTCCTTCAGGGATTCTTCCGCTTCATGACCGATAACATGTTCGCCAAAAGCAGAAGTATAGTGTCTGGTTCTCCCGGATATTGTAATTCGGTAAGGTTTTTTTGAAACAAAGCGTATCACATCTCCTATAGAGTAGGCCCATAATCCGGAATTTGTGGTAATGACCATAGCATAATCCTTATTCAATTCGATTTCCTTTAGTATGAGTCGGGGAGGAGAAGGGTCTTTAAGTTTCTCCAGGGGGATGAATTCATAAAATATCCCATGATGGGTGAGGAGTAGCATTTCTTCCTGTTTTTTGTCCTGAAAGGCGAAGAAACCCTCTGAGGCAGGAAAGGTTTGTAAAATATCCACTTTTCCTCCCAACAGCATTTCCATTTTGTCCTGGTAGGGTTCATAATTTACTCCCCCTGTAATGATCAGCTCCAGATTGGGAAAAAGTTCTTTTATTTTTTTTTTGTTTCTATCGGAAAGCTTTTCAAAATACATAATAAGCCACGGAGGAATTCCTGAAACGAGAGTCATGTTTTCTCCTTGTGTTTCTTTTACTATTTCGTCTACCTTATTTTCCCAGTCTTCTATACAGTTGGTCTCAAATTTTGGAAGTCTGTTTTTTCTTAAGTATCCGGGGATATGGTGGGCTACGATTCCGGAGAGGCGCCCCACTTTTATTCCGTTTTTTTCTTCAAGTTTTGGGGAACCCTGTAAAAAAATCATTTTTCCGCTTAAGAAATTTGTTTTTTTTGTTTTGTGAACGTAGTAAAAAAGAGCCAACCTCGCTGCATTGATTTGGCTTTTGATTCCCTCTTTGCTTAGGGGAATGTATTTTGCTCCGGAGGTGGTACCCGAAGTTTTGGCCAAATATTCGGGAATTTTGGGATATAATATGTCTCTGTCACCGTGTTTTATTTTTTCTATATAGTTTTTTAGCCCCTCATAATCTGTAATTTTTACTTTTTCCTGAAAGTCTTTTACAGAACGTATTTTCTGAAACTCATGAATCTTCCCAAATAGTGTTTTTTCCGCTTTTTTTACAAGTGTGAGTAAAAGCTTTTCCTGTTCTTTTTCTGCATTTTTGAATTTGATTTCTGAGAGACACACCTCCCACCTTGCCCACAGGAGGAAGATTATTTTTTTTAAAAAACAAAACATATCGCAAATTTATAAAAAAAGCACTCAGAAATTTGAGTGCTTTTTGGAATTAAAAAAAGTAACCTATCGGTTTACCTTATACCTTTTGTCCGGTGTTCCGTCTTTCTTCAGTCTTCTGTTAGACTTAAATCTTTTATCCGGTGTTCCATCCTTTTTTAGTTTATAGCCTTTGAGGGTCTCGTTGGTTCTGTTTGCATTTTTGTTTTCTTTATCTTCAACAGTTTTCTTTTTTATCTCTTTATTTGTCTTTTGCCTTTTTGCCTTAGAGTCATTGGTTTTATTCTTTGTACTCTGTATTGCCGCCGCTCTGGCTTTATCTGGCAAAGTGACTTGAGTTTGTTGTGCGAAAGTAAAGCCCAAACCTGCAAGCAAAGCAAACGTGGATAAGAATTTTTTCATAGTAATTTAAATTTTTTAGGAGATACCCCCCCGTCCGCTTTTTTTGTAAAAAAAGAATACGGTGGCCAAATATACAAAGTGTTTTTTTAAAATTCTGCAGAAAAAATTATAATTTATACTTTTGTGTGGTAAGAACGGCACTGGAAGTGTCTGTTTTTTCCGTTTTTGTTCTTAAAAAAAGAAATCCTAACACTTTCATGCAATTGAAAAATATCTCTCAGGCTCTGCTTCCTCATTGGCAACATCAGGCGTTTAATGAAAACATATTTATTTCTGTATCAAGCTATCCGGACACTTCTCTACATGGTTGTGCGGGATCTTTCCCTTCGCTCTTTGTTGCAGATTTTTTTTTAAAATTACAAAAGACACTGCTTTATATCTTAGATGACAAAGAGTCTGCCTTGTATACTTGTACAGAGCTGGAAGAATTGGTGGGCAAACCTCATGTATATTATTATCCAGAATCTTACCTGGAGCCTTATCAGAAAGAAAAAACGCAAAAAGCAAATCTTGTCTTGAGGACGGAGGTTCTGCATCAGCTTTACAAGAATAAAGATCCTAAGATCATAGTAACGCATGCTTGTTCCCTCTGTGAGAAGGTTATTCTGAAAGATGATTTTAATAAAATTTTTTATTCTGTAAAACTGGGGGATACGCTTCGCCTCGATTTTGCGGAAAATCTTCTCCTAAGGTATGGATTTAAGATGCAGGAATTTGTGTCAGAACCGGGAGAGTTTTCTCTGCGTGGCGGGATTTTGGACGTTTTTTCTTATGCTCATAAAAGGCCTTTTCGCCTCACTTTTTTTGGAGACGTTATAGAGAATATTCAGGAATTTGATCTGGAGACCCAACTTTCTGTACAAAAACTGGAACACTGTGAGCTAATGTCTGATATGACGAGAATACGGAGGGAAGAAAAAGCCGTGTTTATGGATTTGCTGGAGGATGACAGCTTTATCGTGAGTAAAAATATTGCGTATACAAAAAAAATAATTCATAAGTTTTTTTTAAGATCACAAGAAGTTTACCCAACTTTGCACGAGGATCCGAGACATTCTCTTCCGGAACATTTATTTGTTACAGAAGAAACTTTTACAAGGTGCTGTGACAAGTTCAGAAAAATAGATTTTTGTCTGAGTTCTTCTGTTAATAAAGAGGATGCTTTTTCTCAAGAAAATAAATTACAGATTTTCTTCAAACAAAACCCCCAGCCTAATTTTCATAAAAATTTTGAACTTTTGATAGAGGATTTAGAAGAAAAAAAGCAGTTGGGATATGATCTTTGGATATCTTTTTCTTCGGATTTACAGAAAGACAGGCTGGAAAAAATATTTTCTCAGTTGGGTAGAGAGATTTCCTTTAAGTTTTTTAAATCCCAACTTCATGAGGGTTTTATAGATATTGAGAGAAAAATTTTGGTATACACGGACCACCAGATTTTTGATAGGTATCAGAGATTTCACTCCAAAAATTCTTTTGCAAAATCTCAGCAAATTACCCTAAAAGATATGATGTCTCTAAAGGTAGGTGATTATATCACTCACATAGATCACGGAATAGGAAAATTTATGGGGCTTGTAAAAATAAATAATGACGGAAAAACCCAAGAGTGCTTTAAACTTTCGTATAAAAACGGAGATTTACTTTACGTGAGTATACACTCTCTGCACAAAATATCAAAATATAATGGTCCCGAAGGCAAAGAAATCCGTCTGAGTGTTCTGGGATCCGGTGCATGGAAATCACTGAAGCAGAAAACAAAATCTAAAGTAAAGCAGATAGCCTTTGATCTTATACAGCTCTATGCACAAAGAAAATTACTGAAGGGGTTTGCTTTTTCGCCGGATACTTATTTACAAAACGAACTAGAAGCGAGTTTTATCTATGAGGATACTCCCGATCAGGAAAAAGCGGTACGAGACGTGAAAAGAGATATGGAGTCAGAAACCGTAATGGACAGACTTATCTGTGGGGATGTAGGATTTGGGAAAACAGAGGTAGCTATACGGGCCGCTTTTAAAGCTGTTACCGATGGAAAACAGGTAGTTGTTTTGGTACCTACCACGGTTTTGGCTTTTCAGCATTATAGAAGTTTTTCCAAGCGTCTTGAAGACTTTCCCGTGACGATTTCTTATCTTAACAGATTCCGTACTGCCAGGCAAAAATCAGAAATTATACGGGGATTAAAAACAGGAAAGATAGACATCATTATAGGTACCCATCAACTTGCATCAGAAAAAATACAGTTCAAGGATCTGGGGCTTCTTATTATAGATGAGGAGCATAAATTCGGGGTTTCTGTAAAGGACAAACTGAAAACATTCAAAAAAAATGTAGACACCCTCACCCTTACTGCCACCCCCATCCCGAGAACCTTGCAGTTTTCTCTCATGGCAACCCGGGATTTGTCTGTGATTAAGACCCCTCCGCCTAACCGTTTGCCTGTAGAGACTTATCTCATTTCTTTTGAGGAAGAAATATTGAGAAATGCAATCTTTTATGAACTGGAAAGAAATGGTCAGGTCTATTTTATTC
This sequence comes from Bergeyella sp., assembly GCA_030263285.1. Classification (GTDB taxonomy): domain Bacteria; phylum Bacteroidota; class Bacteroidia; order Flavobacteriales; family Weeksellaceae; genus SZYB01. The sequence goes on along the minus strand of SZYB01000001.1, from coordinate 777,883 downwards.
ATAACAGTATAGAGAATCTTAAAGAAATTGCGGGAATTATTCAGCACTTGGTGCCTGATGCCAAGGTAGCGGTGGGACATGGGCAGATGGAGGGTAAAGAGCTGGAAGAGATTATCCTTGATTTTATGGAGGGTAAGTATGATGTGTTGGTTTCTACCACCATTGTAGAGAGTGGGGTAGACGTACCCAATGCAAATACCCTGTTCATCAATGACGCACAAAAATTTGGGATGGCAGATTTACACCAAATAAGGGGGAGAGTGGGGCGTAGTAACCGTAAGGCTTTTTGTTATCTCATTGTTCCTCCGATAGATAGAATGAGTTCTGCTGCTAGAAAGCGCTTGGAGGCCATTGTACAGTTTTCGGATCTGGGAAGCGGTTTCCAAATTGCAATGAAAGATCTGGAAATACGGGGCGCAGGGGATTTGCTGGGAGCAGAACAAACAGGCTTCATTAATGAAATGGGTTTTGATACCTATCAAAAAATATTGCAAGAGGCGGTAGAGGAATTACAGGACGATCCTACGGTGGAGTCCATTTTTGCTCATGATGAAGAACGTAAAAGACTTCTTCTTATTAGTACAAAAAAAGAAGTAAATATAGATACTGATCTGGAACTCATGATTCCAGATTTTTATGTGCAAAGTACGGAAGAGCGTTTGGTTCTCTATCAGCGGTTATCTCAGGTGGAAACAGCAGAAAAATTACGGGCCTTCGAAAATGAACTGACTGACCGATTTGGAGAAATTCCTCAACAGATGAGAGATCTTTTGCGGAGTATTGAGCTTAAGTGGTTGGCAAGTGCCATTGGTTTTGAAAAATTAGTGGTAAAAAATAAAGTATTTTTAGGCTACTTTCCTTCCAGCCCTAAGGATAAATTCTATCAAAGTGAACGTTTTCATAAGATAATTACTTACCTCACCTCTCATCCTGCAGAGGTCTCATTAAAGGAAAAATTACAGGGAGAAACCCGTCAGCTGTTTATGAGAAAAGAAGGGATAGAAAGCATACAGGATATTAATCAACTTCTTTTGAAAATAATGTCTTGATAATTTTATAGAGTTGGGGCAGAAACTGAAAAATGTTACCTTTGTCCCAAATTTTGGAAATAAAATGGTCAGACTGGGAAGAAGTGCTGCTTCGCTTGTGTGTTTTTTGTTTTTGTACTCTTGTTCACCCTCCAAAGATGAGATGGGGGACAGGCTTGAGGGTTTGGGTATTGCTGTAACTCAAGTAAAGTTTCTCAAAAACCTAGAAATATATTCAAAATATTACCCGAACGGATCTTCTTATGTCAATTTGAACTTTAAGTATTCTGGGGAGAAACTTACTTCTTATATGCAAGAAAAGACCGGATTTGAGAGTAAAATAGAATATAATCAGGCAAAAAAGATAACAAAAATAACGGCCCAGGACGGGGCTTATTCTGATTTTACCTACGATAAAGATAACAGGCTTTTGAGTATACAGAGAACCTCAGGTGAAAATAAGGATGTAGTCCGTCTGTTTTACTCAGATGCAGGTGATTCTCCTATCAGTATTTCCAAAAAATCTACCCGGGGAAGTGGTTATGTGTTGTCTGAAATGGATAATTTTACTTATGACGAGTCGGGTAAAAATATTTTGCAGATAGAGAGTAAAACAAAAGTAGCGGACGGTATCAACGTAAGCAATAAGTATGTGGTTTCAACTTATGCTTACGACAAAAAAAACTCTCCGTTTAAACTTTTTCCTAAAGAGTTTATCCTCTTTTTGTGTACGATAGAGCATATTGGGGGATATGCCTTATCGGCTAATAATTCTTTTACGCTTGAGATAAAATATAATGGTGAAGTGGTCAATAAACTCACTATGTCAAGTCTTTATGATACAGATAACTATCTTACTTATCAGAAGTCTGGTAACGCTTATTATTCTAAGTTTCTCTATTCCAAATTAGGAAAACAGTAATTTTTTTACTCCTTGAGGTGAAGTATCTTATCGTAGGAATAGGCAACAAAGGAGAGCGGTATGAAAATACCCGGCATAATGTGGGTTTTAAGATTCTGGATGGTATAGCAGAAAAAATAGGGGTTCATTTTGTTTCTTCTCATTTTGGAAGCCTTGCAGAAGGTAAATACAAAGGGCGTAAAGTTTTTTTGCTCAAACCTGATACCTTTGTCAATCTTTCCGGTTTCGCGTTGGTGTATTGGAAACAAAAAATGGCGTTACCATTAGAAAATATCCTCGTCATTACGGATGATTTATCACTTCCTTTTGGAAGTTTGAGGCTTAAACCCAAAGGATCTGCTGCGGGTCATAACGGTCTCAAAAACATTGAAGAGGTTTTGGGTACACAGGGTTACGCCAGATTAAGATTCGGGATTTCGTCAGATTTTGAGAAAGGAAAGCAGGTAGATTTTGTACTGGGAGAGTGGAGCGAAGAAGAAAAAGAAAAACTTTCCGAAATGATTGAAAAGTTTTCTGATGCGGCTTTATCTTTTGTATTTTCAGGTATAGGGAATACCATGTCGGTATTTAATGGAAAATAAATTTTTGTACAATATTTTTATAACCATTCTACAACGCCGGAAGTCACATTGTAATTGGCCCCCACAATTTTTATTTTTTTGTCTTTTTCCATAGTTCTCAACACAGAACTTTTCCTGCGTATGTCTTCTATGGATTTATAAATATTTTGATGATTAAGCCTTTCCAGAAGATTTTCATTCTCTGAGGATTTTTTTTCGCCTTTTATGTATACTCTGTCCAAACTCACATCAAAATGTTGTATGAGATGGTTGAGATTATCCATCCCTAGAGATTCCAGGGTGTCTCTGTCCAGAGCTCCTTTTAGCGCTCCACATTTGGTGTGCCCAAGTACTACAATAAGTTTTGACCCTGCCACCGCGCAACCGTATTCCATAGAGCCTAAAATATCTTGGTTGATAAAATTTCCGGCAATCCTTACGCTAAATATATCTCCCAACCCTTGATCAAAAATAAGTTCTGCCGACGTTCTGCTGTCTATGCAGCTCAGTATTACGGCAAAAGGCCATTGTCCGTCGCAGGTCTCGTTTACTTGTGTGAGCAGATCTTTGTTTGAGTTGAGATTTTTTACAAATCTTTTATTTCCCTCTTTGAGCATGTCAAGTGCGTCTTCGGGTGTTAGGGATGCTTGTAAATCAGCGGTTAATGCCATAATAGAGTGTATTTTTTATTTCCTCAAGCCCTTGACCATGACCTCTTTTATTTGAGAAAATTGGATTAAATGTGGTGATTTTCTATATCGTATTCTTGTGTTTGACACTTACTCTGGAGATATTATCGTGAGATTTTTTCTCATAAATTTCGAATCCGACCAAGTTTACCGTTATGTTTTCTTCTTTTGCCAAAACATTGGTAAAATCCTGAATGATTTCTAAAACCTCAGTGTCGATATAAGAGCTGTTTTCTGCATTGATGGTTACAACAGAGTTAGGTTTTATATTTTTCAAGGTCTTTTTGATTGCTGCCTTATTGAGAAAAGAAACTTCCTCCGCGAGTCTTATGGTAAGTTCTTTTGTATCATCCAGCTCTTCCCTGCTCAGATAATAAGCTCTCTTCATGTTTCCTTCCAAAATATAAAAAATAGAAATAGCAAGACCGATTCCTACTCCGTATAACAAGTCTAAAAAGACAACTGCCAAAGCCGTGGCTATAAAAGGGATAAACTGATACCAGCCATATTTCCAAAAATGTAAAAAAGTAGAAGGTTTAGCCAGCTTATATCCTACAAGGATAAGTACGGCGGCCAAAGTAGCCAAAGGAATCAGATTGAGAATCATGGGTATGGTGAGTACACATATTAGCAACAAAATCCCGTGGATAATGGTAGAGGCTTTTGATGTAGCCCCTGCGGTGGCATTTGCAGAACTTCTTACTATCACGGAGGTCATAGGAAGTCCTCCGATTAGTGCACTGATCATGTTGCCTATTCCTTGAGCTCTCAGTTCGAGATTGGTATCTGTGATTCTTTTCTTGGGGTCTATTCTATCCGCGGCTTCTATGGATAGTAGGGTTTCTATGGAGGCGACTGCCGCTATAGTGGCACCAATAACCCAAACTCTTGGAATTAAAAATCCTTTGAAGTTAGGGAAATCAATCAAGTTTTTAAAGTCACCGAGTGTTTTAGGGACAGGAAGTGTTACCAAATGCTCTCTTCCTATTGCAAATTTACTTCCGGTAGCCTTAAATACTTCGTTGAGCAGAATTCCTATAATTACAGCCACCAATGCACCGGGCAACAATTTTATTTTTCTAAGAATGTTTATATGATCCCACATGAGCAAAATACCCATAGAAACCAAAGTCACTATAATTGCTCCCGGATGTATGGAGCCGAATAAATTTTCTACAGACTCCATGATATGCCGAAAAAAATACTTATCGACACCAAGTCCATGTTGAAACAGCCTTTGATTTCCTTCATAATCTTCATCTAGACCTATGGCGTGAGGTATTTGTTTAAAAATAATAATGATTCCGATACCTGCGAGCATACCCTCTATGACGTTGTTTGGAAAAAAGTTCGAAATACTTCCTGCTCTAAAAACGCCAAGTAGTAATTGGATGATTCCGGCTATTATCCCTGTGCACAGAAAGAGATCAAAAGAGCCTAGTTCTGTAATGGCTCCTAGAACTATGGCAACGATTCCTGCTGCAGGACCTGCTACAGAAATGTTGGAATTGCTAAGGTACCCCACTACAATTCCTCCCACAATTCCCGCAATAATACCGGAAAGTGGTGGAGCCCCGGAGGCTAAGGCAATACCCAAACACAGTGGGAGCGCTACCAAAAATACAACTAAACCGGAAGGAAAGTTTTCTTTTACTTGTTTTACTATGGTGGTCTTATTCATGTTTTATGTATTTCGTATAGGGTGTTTTTCCTTTATTTTTTTGGTATTGCGGTATAAATTTTTTTAAACCAAGTGCATGGCACCATAATATTTTTGATAAAAATTACAGTTTAATTTCTCTATCAAAAGTTATGCAATATATGTATTATATTTTTATATACTCTGTGTCTTATTTAATGAATATTCAATAAAAATAATGTTTTTTGTCATACATGAGTTATTTATTGAAAAAAATACATCTGCTCAGAAGTGAGTACCACGACACATCTCAAAAAATGTTTGTCTTTCAAAAAACGTATCATACCGTTGCTTAGGAATTGGCTGCCAGCGAAGATAAAAAGATCAGATTTAATATTTTTATGCTTTAACAAAATTTAATAGTAGTGTACATAAAATAGAGGGACCAAAAAAGCGCTAGACTCTGTGGTTGATGTATCCCTCCGTAGCCTCATCTTGCATAAAAATAGAAGCGGGATTTCCGGAGACTACGCTGTTGGAAGGGATGTCCATGTGCACATAAGAGGCAGGGGCAATAAGTACGTTATCCCCGATTTTTATTTTACCTACAATAACAGCATTTGCCCCTATCCATACATCATTCCCGATGTCCGGAACTCCTTTTTTCTCTCCGCGGTTCTGTTGACCTATCACAACGCCGGGAGCAATATTACAATTTTTTCCGATCCTTGTTCTGGGATTGATCACCACATGTCCCCAATGTCCCAAATAAAATCCTTCCCCTATTCTCGTGTCCGGATAGATTTGGTATCCGTACTTTACCTGGTAGTGTTTCAGTAGCATTTTCCAAAAAAAAACCGATATTCTGAAATGATAAGGTTGTTGGCATTTTCTCAGTACGAAAATATACCGGAGATTTGGGTGAATGCATTTTTTCAATATCTGTAAACCAGTGAGCCATTGCCCCGATTCCCTGTAGAAATCTTTCTGTATAATTGTTCTTTTTTTCATTTGATAATTTTTATAAATCGTCCAGCATTTGAGATAAGAAGTTTACCGAATTTTCCAGTGAAAAGGTTTCTTCATGCTGTGCTATGTTTTTTTGTATTTCTATAAAAATTTCGGGATGCAATAAGGATTTTTTCATGCCTCTGTAGATTCCTTCTTCACTGTTGGGGACTATGAGTCCCAGTTTTCCGTCTTTTAGTATTTCTCTTGTTCCGGAAACTTCTGTTGCAATAATATTTTTCCTTAGACTGATCGCCTCATAAAGTACCGTGGGGAACCCTTCGTATCTGGAACTTTGGACATAAAAATCCGCTTTTCTGAAGTAGGGATAAGGATTCTCTACATACCCGGGCATCTCTACCGAATATTTTACTCTAAGGTCATTTCTCAAATTCATGATATTTTTCAAATCATATCCATCCCCTATGATGAGGACTTTGTGTTTTAGCCCTTCGTCCAATAGTCGTTTGTGTGCTTTAAGCAGTCTGTCAAATCCTTTTTGTGGAAAGACCGTGCCTACCGATAAAAAAGTCGGGATATTTTTTTCTCGGTGTTCAAGTCGCACTTTTTCTCTGGATTTTTTTATGATATCCTCTTTGTCTATGGGGTTATAGATCCTCACAATCTTATTTTTATCGGCCGGGTTCCCCGCATTTTTTATGAATAATTCTTCGATTGTACTAGAGATTACCCAGATTTTGTCATACCCAAAAAATTTTTTAATTTCCCTGTCATCGTATCCCCTAACTTTGGAGAGATCATTGTGTATCCAGACTATTTTTTTTGAAGTTTTAATCGGGGAGCGCAGGATTTCGTCCCTAAGACCTTGAATAGCTGCCATTTCTATATCGTATTTTTTGTTTTTCAGTTTTCCCCGGTACAAAACTCGAGGGAAAATTTTGAGAAAACCCTGATACGATTTCCTGTATATTTTTTTAGGGATTTCCGTGATGTAATTTGTGGGGATCATTTCCCCTCTATTCAGATAGACTATATTTATCCAGTCTGGAACTTCCGGCAAATATTTTCCGGAATAGAGATTCAGGAGTAGGTCTATGTCATATTTGTCTCTTGACAGCTTTTTAAGAAAGGTGGTCAATGTTTTCTCGGCTCCTCCGTGCCGTAAGGATCCTATGCGAATCAATATTTTTTTTTTGGTCATTTATTTTTTATAGCTTAAGCTTCGTCTTGTGCGGATTGTTACCTCCGTTTGTGTGGATACAGAGGTTGGGGGGTATGTATGATTATTCGGTAAGACCAATGAAAACATTCTCTATAGATTGAAATATTTTTTCATTATCAAATCTGCTTTCTGAATATTCGAGTTCTTTCCTTATACTGCTTATCAATGTTTTGTCCGTAAGAAAGGTTTTTATTCCATGGTAAATACCCTCTGTGGAATAGGGAACGAGATACCCGTTTTTTTTATGCTCAATCATTTCCCGTATTCCTCCAACGTCTGTGGCAATGGTTGGTTTTTGTAAAATCAGCGCTTCTGCAATAGCGAGTGGCCAGGCCTCGGATTCCGAAGAGAGTATAAAGAAATTGGCTTTTTTTACATAGGGAAAAGGATTGCTTTTACTTCCCAAAAGGATAAAAGACTGCTCCACCCCAAGTGAGCGTATTTGCTTTTCCAGATTTTCTTTTTCTTCTCCGTTGCCTATAATAAGTATTTTGTGAAAAAATCCTTCCGTAATAAGCCTTTTGTGAGATTCCATCAGCGTATGGTACCCTTTTCTGGAGTGTAATCTTCCCACAGAAACAAATATGGTTTCATCGGTTCCAAAATCCGGGATGAATTCTTCTGCCCTTTTTTTGATTTCTTCTATAGGAATGGCATTCACTATCACCTTATTTTCGGGTAATTTTATCGTTGGATAGGTTTTTATGAAAATATCTTTGGTCTGCTGGGAACACCATATGAGATAATCAAATTTTGGAATTTGTTCCAGTATTTTGGGTACTCTTGGTTGTAATTTCGGAACGGTGATATCAGAGTGGAACCACCCTATTTTTTTTGATTTTTTGTTGGGTGAACGCAGAACTGTCTCAAAGGTGCTGTATGTCATTGCAACCTCTATGTCTGCATTATTGTGCAGAATCCAACGGTCTGCTACAACAGGAATTTTTTTTAGGAGAAATAATTTTATTCTTCTCAATACGAGCAAAATTTTATAAAAAAAGTGTTTTTTGATATCTTCCTTCCCTTTTGCCAAATAGGATAGATGTACATGGGCAGGAATTTGTTCTCTTAGCTCTCCTTGGTATAAGTCTAATGTAAGAGCACAATCGAATTTTTTGGAATTCATGTTATTAAGAATACCTAAAAGTACTCTCTCCACCCCTCCCATTTCCAGAGAGCGATTTCTGAACAATACCTTTATTTTTTTATTTTTCATTGCGTAAAATCATTATTCCTTCCCAATTCAGTAAATGCCCAATAGTGGCTAAGATTAATTTACCTCACAGCCGAGATCTGCATATTGTTTTTTAAATATTTCTCTCCATTTTTTCCATTCTGTGGCTTCGGTTTTCTCATTCAAAAATGATTCCATATAATGAGAAGAAAAATCTTTTGGATAGTTTTCCATTGCTTCTAATTTTCCCTTGAACCAGGCTTCGTTAAGCGTGTGATTGAAAACATTAACGTCAAATCTTGTTTCGTACATATGATAGGAATTGGTTGCAGAACTTTGGAAAGTTGTCTTAAGATATTCTTGTGTAAGTCTGCAAACGAAACACGAATTATTTTTGTGTTTTCTATAGAAGGCAGCGGCGTTAACGAGTTGTCTTTTCTCGTCTACGGTATTTTCGATTCCTTCCCATATCTTGAGCCAATATTCTTTTCTGTACAATCCCATAGAAATAGAATTGAGCGCCCAATATCGGTTTTGGGTTTCGTTGTCTATTTGCTTCAGTCGGTAGAGGATAGAAGATAATTTATATCGGTTATAAAAAATATATTCTATTATTTTTTTTGGAGGGAGAAAAATATTTTTTGGAATGGTCTTTTCTATAAGGGGAGACAAGGGTTCAGTTTCCAAAAATTTATCTTCTCTGTGATTGCCAAGCCATCCTAATTTGAGTAGTTGGATGTCATTTTTTTTACATTCAAGAACTATTTCGTCCAGATTTAACATTTTGGTAAACCAAACATCATCTTCCAACATGATAAAGTATTCGCTACCTTCCTCCACAGATGCTTTCCAAAATTTTGCGGGAATATGAAAACCGTCGACTTCTTTTCCTTTTTCTGTTAATCTTATTTTTTCATCGTACCTGGGAGAGGTGGACAGGATGATGTCGGAAAACTTTTCTTGTATTTTTTTTAGGTACTTTTCTGGGGTTCCATCATCCAGGACCGTAATATTGTAGTTTCCGGAAATGTTTTTTTTTATAGACGAGAGGCACCTATCCAGATAGTATGCCCTGTTGAGTGACTTGATAAAAATGTCTATTGTTTTAGTTTTTTCCGGATTTTGTACCATATTGTGTTTTGTTTTTCATAAATATAGGCAGTCGGATTTTTTATTTCTGATACGTTCTTGCCGTACAATTCATTTATCTTCCTCCTTTTGAGTGTATCTCTAATTACGGTATTCCAGTTTTCATGCAGAGTTTTCTTTTTTGTTTCGTCTTGCGATAGTCCTCCATTGTGTGATCTATAGAGATAGAGGATTTTTTTGATAAACTTAAAATTGCCTACTTCATAGAGTTTCAGATAAAGGTCCTGATCCTCGGAAGAAGATAAATTTGGGTTGATTCCGGCAGTCTTAAAATAGGCAGATCTTCTAAAAGAGAAAAAATGTGCCACCTCAAAGGAGATATTAAAGAAAAGAGGATCTCCGTTTTTTATTTGTTTTGAATTCGGAAAAGTTTTGCCATTTTTCAACGCTTCATCACAAATTTTGATCTGGGAATATATTGCCACGGTATCAGGTGTATAGAGGCTGACTATCTCCGCCAGCGCTTCCGGCATCAGTGCATCATCCGGATCCAAAAAACCACAGATATCACCTGTGGCTAATTCTATGCATTTTCTTTTTGTGTATCCTGCGCCTTTGTTCTCTGTATTTCTGTAAATTTTTACTTTTTCATCATGTTGTACTAACTGACTTATCTTTAAAAAATCTTCTTCTCTGGATCCATCATCCAAAATAATCACTTCATAGTTCGGATACGTCTGCGCCAAAATGCTCTTGTAGGCATCTGTGAAATACACAGAATTATTATAATGGGCAATAAGAATAGAAAATAGCATGGGTGACTTTTTATAATCTATAGAACAAGAAAAAAACTGATATGAATGGATATGGCAAAAAATCATCAAACGGGAGACGAAAAAAGAAAAGCCGTTTAAAATTTATCAATAATGACTTCAGTTCTGTTTTTCACAATAGAATTGGCAGGAATGTCTTTATGGATTAAACACCCCGATCCTATGATGACATTGTCTCCTATTTTTACATTTTTTAGGATCGTTACGTTTGACCCCGTCCATAGATTGTCCCCTATAATTATCTCTCCTATATTGAACTCATCGGCAAGAACAGAGAAGGGATTACGTGTGTATGAGTGGTTGTGATCAAACATCTTCGCCCCTTCTCCTATAAGACAGTTCTTTCCTATTTTTATTTTTCCTCGACAAGAAATGGTAGAGTTGGTTATATATGTATTTTTTCCTATGCTTAAACTTCCTTTTTTTCTGAAAATTAAAAAATTATTTTTGTTGATGGCAACATTCTCCGCAATGTCAATTTCGAACTCAGGGTCTATCTGAACAAAATTGTCAAACCCCAATCTAAAAGACGGGTGTATGCGGCTGTTTTTATTTTGTCCAAAAAGAGATTTTTGGTAGTCTGAAATTAATTTGTCCTTAAAATATTTTAATTTAAAAATTGCACTCCCCAGTATTACTCTTGATTTATTCATAACGAGCAAAATTACGTAAATTCATTTTAAAAATTATCATTCGCTATATTTGCTGGAAATTCTTCGGATTATGTCTTCTTTGGTGAGTATTGTGGTACCTGTATACAATGTGGAAAAATTTATAGAAAGGTGTTTATTCTCCGTTGTGCAACAAACATATAAAGACATCGAATGTATTTTGGTCAATGACAATACTCCGGATTCTTCTATGGCTCTTGCCGAAAAATTTATTTCCAACCATGATTACCCTTTTTTTAAGATAGTAAATTTGCCTACTAATTTGGGACTTTCTGAGGCGAGAAACAGGGGTATAGACGAAGCGAAAGGACAATATATTTATTTTTTGGACGGCGATGATGCCATTTTTCCTCAGGCTATTGAGGGTATGGTGAATTTGGCAGAAAATACAAAGGCGGATCTTGTTGTCGGACAATCGATTTGTATCAATGAAGCGGAAAAGTGGGAGAAAGATTATTTTCCCAGTATGGTTTCCCAATCTCTCTTGGAAGGAAACAGGAATATTTTTAGTGCATTTGTGGATGGTCTGTATCCGGTAATGGCCTGTGATAAACTGGTACGTCTGGATTTTATTAGGAAGAATGCTTTGTATTTCGTAAAGGATCTTTTTTCGCAAGATGTCTTGTGGAGTTTTCAGTCGGCGTTGCGTCTGCAAAAAATTGCTTTTCTGCGAGAGTCCACTTATAGGTATTATTTTCACGAGGATTCCATTATCCATAACAGAGGGGAGAAGCACTTCAAAAATTGGATTTCCATTGCCCAATATATTGATAAGGCTTACAGGGAGAACAAAAATACTTTTTATAAAAATCTCATTTTACGATACCTTGTGGGCTTTAAAAGTCAAACATTAGAGATGAACTGGAAGGCACAGAAAAACGAAGAACTGTGGAAGTCCAGTTACAAAGCCTACAAAAAGCTAAAATCTTTGACCCCGATCAATTATCTCTCTCCCAATTTTTCTTTTACAAGCAAAAAACAGGATTTTTTCACTTCGCTTCCCGTGGGTATAGGTTTTTTTCTTTTTAGATACCGATACGGGAGGTGAGGCATAAGTGTTATCTATTTTTCGTATAAAACAGTATAATATTTATCTAATATTTTTTTCAGATATTTTTTTTTGTCCAGTTTTTCTGAGGGTAGAAAGCAATAGGCGATTTCTGGGATATTTATTTCGTATCCGGATCCTTTTTCCACAAAATGGGAATTAAATTTTTTTTGGTAATAATTTTCTATAATCTCTATAATCTCCGGTACCGAAAAGTTGAGAGGATAGGCTAGGTTTATAATTTTGTTATGGAGGGAAGTGTTGGCTATAGAATCTAGAACAATGGATCTTACGTCTTCTGCGTCCACGAGATTGCGGGTTGCTTTTTTATGAATTTCTACGGTGCTGTTTTCCTTTAATGCTTTTATAAGGTAATTGATCAAAAGGTATGGAGAGCCACCTTTGCCTACCACGTTGCTTATTCTGTAAATGATGTATTTTTTTGCCTGAGTTGAAATCAGTTCTTCCATTTTTAGTTTATGAAGAACATAAGGGCTGTTATTTTTCGATGAATCATAAATACTACAGGTACTGAAGTAAATCAGTAGTTTTTCCGAGTGTTCGTTTATTGTTTTCAGAATAAGATTTCTTTCTCTTTCAAATGCATTGGGATTTGTCTGAGAAGAGTTTGAGACTCCGGAGGCGAAGAAAACGATTTCCTTTTTGTCGTTATTTTTAAAAAGAGAAGCCATAAGACCGTTTCCTACAATCATGCTTATAGTTTTATTTTGTAGTATTTCATCACAGAAGGGTGCCCTACATGGAGTAAGATCTCGTTTCCTATTCCCTCATTTCCTCTGCATACACAAAATTCTTTCGGTAATACATAGGGATAGATTCCGGTCTCCCACGCAGCCTTCCACAGGGCTATGGAAGCTCTGGTAGGTTCCTTTTCCATATAGTAGGAGCATTTTTCATAAAATAATTTTCCTCGTTTGGATTTTTTTGATAGAGTGATCGGGGTTATGTTCGTTGCGGTTCCATATCCATTGCTATGGTCATTTATTTTATGTGTATCTATAAAATTTTCTATCTCAAAATTCATGCTATTTCCGTGTGTGTTAGGAACGCAAAACCCGAATTTTTCCGTCAGGTAAATCAGTCGGTAAATTTCTTCACTCCATACAAACATATCGGAGTCTATCGCTATTCTTATGTCCGCATCGGAGTCGATTAAACCTTTCATTTTGTAGAAATTTGATAAATGATAGAAATGTCTCGGGTGACTTTTGTCCTCTTCCAATACAGGTGAGGCTATTTTTTTTAGTTCTACATTGGGAATTTTTAGTTTAAAGTCCGAGTAAACCGTATATTTAGCATTTGGAAAATATTTTTTCAAGGAGCTAAGGCTGGGATCTAGTCTTCCTTGCTGAGATAAATCTGCTCCTCCCGCATTCACCCTCTTTTCATTAAACTCACTGAAAATAAACTCTATGCTTAGACTCTTAACAAAATTTTTTACCTCTGCGTCTTTTATGTTGTAGGTTACATTTTTGTCTAGGATGGTAGTCGGAAAGCGGTTTTTATTTTTTTTGGGAATTGTTTTTTTTTGACCGACAAGAACATACCATGATTCTCTCAGACGTGAAAAAAAAGATTTCACAAGGGATTTCATTGTTACGTTTATATGGTTGCTTCTAAAAAAAATAGAGGGCTTTTAAATTACCTTCTGAAGGTGTTAATAAAAAGTTAAATTGTTTTATATTCATAGTGATTTGAGACAGTTAAGCAGGTTATTAATGGATATCTTATTGTCCAAGACTTCCAGATAGTCTTTTTTGATTCTCCTTGAGAATCTCATGAGTTTTTCTCTGTCGGTATAGACGTCTTTTACTGCTTTTACTATCTCGTTGATATCCCTGTTGACTAATATACCGTTCACTTGATTTTTAATCACCATTTTGGGGAAGCCGATTTCCGTGGAAATACAAGGAACGTTAGAAAGACAAGCCTCAGAAAACAAAGAAGGACTGGTATCTGCATATGAGGCAATGATGATGAGATCTACATCGGTATAAAAACTTAGCAGACTTTCAAAACTTCCCGAAAACTGAGTCTTAAGCCTGATGTCCAGACCGGAGTCCTGTAAAATTTTTATAGTAGGTTCTATTACTTCCCTAAATCCTTTCATGGGTCTGTCGGGGTTTCCTGTCCAGCCTATCGTGAGATGCTTATGCATACCTACCCCATTATTTTCTATATAGTCTTCTTGTCTATAGGCTCCATTTGCAAAAGTGAGTTTGTCCGATAAGGGTCTGTATTGTGCTACGAGATTTAGATTCCCGAGTATAATTCCGTCGTATTTTTCGAGGTATTCCTTATAAAATTCTGCGCGGTTTAGGGTCCTTACATCTCTCTTTTTTTTAAGATCCAAAAAAGGTCCATCATGCGGGAAAGAATCTGTATATATACCTACCAATTTTTTTGTGGCCGAAAAGGGAAGCTCTGCAGTATACTGAAAATAATAGGACATTTCTATTGTTATGTCAAAACTGAGTTGAGCTTTTTTTGTATGCCTGGGGGCTCCGTTTAGGTAAAATAACGGAGGTTTTTTATACCTTGGACAGGTATAGTTCCCGAATAGGCTGTACCTGTGGGTCTTGTTTTTGAAAATCCCCTTTAGGTTGTTATAAACATTGTGGAGTATTTTGTGTAGGAGATTTTTCTTTTTGTCCTTAAGTAAAAAATCTTCCGAAAACGTCAGATAACAATCGTAGTGCTTCTCCAGCTCCTCCCCCCAGGTTCTAATCACGTTGTGGAAAGCCCAGTGGGGCCTATCTGCGACGAAAAGTAACGTTTTTTTCTCCAAAAGATCAATCTTAGATGACAAAAGTACAAATCCTCCTAATAATTTTGTAGGGGTGATGAGAGAATGTACAGTTTAAATATTGAAATCATATTATTATGAAATATCCAACAAGTTTATAAACTGTATTTACTTATATTTTTTGTCAGCAGGGTAGGTTTGCGTTGTATAGATTTTCAAAATTAATTTTTGGGAGGTTGTCTTTCTGTAGTTTTTAAGGGTGGTAATGGAATATTTTATAAACCTTTTGAATTGAAAACATTTCGTGAAAAAAAAATTAGTCCGTTTTTTCTGATAATTTTCAAGTCAATTTTTGTAATTCTACCATTTTAGTAAATTTTTCTGAGTTTTTTATTAACTCGGAATAATTTCCTCTCGCCGTGATGCTTCCCTTTTCCAAGAGATAAATCATATCTACATCTTTTATGGTAGAAAGACGGTGTGCGATAATCACTATAGTACACTTTCCTTGTAAAAGATCAATGTTTTCTTTTATATATTTTTCTGTCTGAGAATCCAGTGCAGAGGTAGCTTCGTCCATAATCAAAAGCTCTGTGTCCCTATAGAGCTCACGGGCTATGGATATTCTTTGTTTTTGCCCGCCCGATACAAGAATGCCATTGTTGCCGAGAGGGGTGTCTTCTTTTTCCGGAATAGATTCCAGCATTTTTTCCAGAGAGACCATTTGTATCACGTTATAAAATTTATCCAGATTTTCCTTTGATTTTTCTGCCCATAGAGAAACATTATTAAATATCGTATCATCAAAAATTACCGCTTCTTGCGTGATGTACCCCGTTTTTTTTCGGTACTCTTCTATGTTGCTTTCATATACAGCAGTATTTTCTGAAAAAATCTCCCCCTCGTGAGGTTTTATAAGTCCGCAAATTGCGTTGGCTAGGGTGGTTTTTCCTGCTCCACTTTCTCCTACAAGCGCAATAGAAGAGTTTTTTGGAATGTCAAGACTTACATTTTTCAATACTTTTTTACCCGTGTAGTAGAAGCCGACGTTTTTTATGGCAATATTTCCTATGGAGGCTATTTTTTTTGTTTTTTCTCTTTCTTTGTAAGCGTTGAGCTTTTTTAGTAGGTCTTCCACGGAGTTTACCCCTACCGATGCTTTAAGAAAGCTACTCCATGAGGTTTGCATGGACATAAGATAGCCAAGTGCTCGGTAAAAAAGCAAAAGACTTACCAAGATGGTGTTAAAATTATTATCAAAAACCTGAACCTGTATATAAATCACAATGATCATTACCCCAATAATCAGAGGCTCTTTAAGACTTTCGGCGATAGAATTAATCCGACCAATTTTATAGGAAATTTGCCTCGTGGTTTCTATATCGTCTTTGAGTTTTTTTTCAAAAACTTTAATGTTGTTGGTGGCTTTCAGATACTTGAAATTCTGAATCATCTGAATCAGATTTCCGGAAAAATCGTGTCCCAAAAGGGTAAGCCGTTGAGCATAAATTTTGATAATCTTGTTAAGATACTTATATAAAAAATTGGTCATGAAAGCGCCCATGCTTACAAGGATGGAAAATTTCCAGTTGGACACCAGAGCCATCATTACATAGGTAATGAGCATGACGAAATGTTGAACGGTAATAAAATAGGAATTCATGGCATAATCAAGTTTTCCTGCTTCGGTCACCATGTTGTTCTGTAAATTGCCAGCTTCCAGCTTTGTAAAACCTTCGTAGGAAGTATTTCTTAGTCCCTCCACCAGTTTTGTCCTTATTTTTTTCTGAACAAGAAGCGTAGTGTTGTTCAGATAGTTTTGCTTGATGTAGTAGAACCCTCCTTTTATGGTAAACATCATCATCATCACAAGCAGGGTAGAAAATAGGGTGAGTTTAATCCCCCAGTTTTCTAAGAGGGTAATTAAAATTCCCAGTTTTCCCAAAGACTCCGTACTCTCTATATTTCCTGTGGCTACGGAAATAAGGGGTATAAAAAGGGCAAGTCCCAAACAGTCAAAAACCCCAATGAGAAAATTGAGAAGCATATAGACATAAATCCTGCAGCCTATAAAATCTTTGATATAGAAAAAGAAACCTTTTGTAGAAGTGTGATCTATCATGGAGGTGGTACAATTGCATCGTAAAAGTATTATTTATTCTTGATTTGGGTGATATGTGTTTGAGAATTATGTCTCAGATCATCTTTTGGTATTTTGGTAATGATTATTGTCACCTGTTTTTTCATTCTTTTATACATTATTCTCCATACCGGAAAAATCTTTTTTGTAGTTTTGATGTCGTTGTGGTGTAAAATAATTTTTATGGGGCTTCATCTAAAACCAATAGACGTAGTAGAGGATATTTCTAAGGAGAATTTTGAGAAGAAATACTTACAAGCGAGAAAACCCGTGATCTTGAAAAACATGGCCAGAAGATGGCCAGCCTACAAAAAATGGACGTTGGACTATATGAGAAATACGGTGAGGGATGTGGAAGTACCTTTGTATGATTCTTCTAAAGCAGATCCTGCAGCTCCCATCAATGCACCTGTTCACAAAATGAAATTTTCAGAGTATATAGATCTCATAGAAAGAGAACCTACGGATCTTAGAATTTTTTTGTTTGATCCCATAAAATATGCACCGCGGTTATTGCAGGATTATGTTTCTCCCAAGGACTTGATGGGTGGTTTTTTGGATAAATATCCCAGTATGTTTTTTGGAGGGAGGGGTTCTGTTACGTTTCTCCATTTTGATATTGATATGGCTCATATTTTCCATACGCATTTTAGCGGGAGAAAACATATACTTCTTTTTGATTACAAATGGAAAGAGCGGCTTTATAAGCTCCCATACACTACCTATTCTATAGAGGATTATGATATTTCCAATCCTGATTTTCGTAAGTTTCCTGCTTTGGACGGTGTGGAGGGGATAGAATGTTTTCTGGAGCACGGAGATACCCTATTTATGCCTATGGGATGGTGGCATTGGATGAAATACCTTGAGGGGAGTTTTTCCTTGTCCCTCAGGGCATGGGACAAATCCTGGGCAGTAAAAGCGCACTCACTGTGGAATCTCACCATCCAGCGAAAATTCGATAATCTTATGAAGGCATATTTTAAAGAAAGGTACATGAACTGGAAGGAAAATTTGGCTATAAAAAGAGCAAATCGTTTCCTGAAGGCTGGTCTTCCAAGGTAATTTTCATTTTTCCTGTACATCTTTATTATTTTACTTTCTGTAAAGAGAGTTGTAATATTTGATACCACAGTCTAAGAAGTCTTTAAAGGTTTTTTTTGAGGTGTATCCGGCACTCGGAGGGTTAATGACTTTTTGATCCGGAGTAACAAGGACGTAAAGCGGCTGAGAATTGTTATCAAAGTTTATTTGTTGAAATATACTCCATCGGTCTCCTACCGTCTTGACTTTTTTTAGTTGTCCATTTCCCATGTTTATTTTTCCCTGTAATTCTTTTGGGAGTAGTTCTCTGTCGTCTATATATAGAGAGGCAAGTATCACTTCATCCCGTAAAATAGCAAATACCTCGGGTGTGCTCCACACATTTTCCTCCATTTTCCTGCAATTTTCGCAACCATATCCCGTAAAGTCTATCAACACGGGTTTGTTTTCTTTTTTCGCTTGTTTTATGGCCTGAAAATAATCATGTATGGGCTTGAGTCCCATTATACCTTGATTTTCTTTGTTATAGTAACTAATATCGAAAGGAGGTAATATGCCGCTGAGAAGTTCTAGTTTAGGCTTTTGAGAAGGAAATAAACCCTGCACAAGGTATGCTATTATCCCCAGAGTTACAGTAGCTCCTATTTTTCTGGGGATTCCTATTTTTTGTTTTTTGTTATCATAAGGGAATTTTATATAACCTAGTAGATACAAGAAAAGTCCTAGGGAAATAAGAATCCAAAGTCCGATAAAAAGTTCTCTTTTCAGGAGGAAAGTTTTGGATACCAAGTCTGCTTTTGACAAAAATTTTAGTGCCAGTGCGAGCTCTATAAAACCTAAGGTGACTTTTAGGGTATTCATCCAGCTGCCCGATTTTGGCATTTTGTTCAAGGTTTGGGGGAAGAGTGCCAGGAGTCCAAAAATTACTGCCCAAGAAAACCCAAACCCGGTCAGTGCATAGGTAAGCAACAGAGGAATATCTGATGATCCTGTTATCGTGCTTCCTAATAAACTTCCCAGAATGGGTCCCGTACAGGAAAAAGATACGATGACGAGGGTAAGTGCCATGAAAAATAAACCGACGATTCCCCCCGCATTTTCTGCCTTTGACGATCTGTTGAGAATGAAGTTTGGGAGGCGTATATCATAATAGCCAAAGAAACTTCCTGCAAAAAAGATAAAGACGAAGAAGAAGAAAAGGTTCAGACCAATACTGGTGGAGATTTGGTTAAATATATTTCCGGCAATTCCTTCTACAAGATGGAAAGGCAAGCTAAGGGAGACGAAAATAATAAATATGAACACGCTGTACAGAAGAGCCGCCTTTTTTCCTTTTTTATGGGTAAAAAAAGATACGGTAAGTGGTACCATAGGAAATACACAAGGGGTAAGTAAAGCCAAAATACCTCCTGCAAGTCCCAATAAGAAATAAGACAAAAAATTTTCCTCCGCTGCACTTTTGTCTTTCTGTCCGCAGTTGGTCAATGTGTTTTTGTGATCCAGTGTCGGTATTTTCAGGGAATTAGGATCTAGATTTTGTGCTGTATCCTTATCAGAATTATTTATTTTTTGTTTGTTTCTGATGTTGTTCTCCTCGTTGTTTGCAGTAACGGGATCAAACGCTTTTTCTGTACTGTTTGTCTCCGGAGGGGACACTATACTTGGTTCCTGTTTTTCAATCTTTTGTTCAAACTCTAAAGTGTTGGGTGCCAGACATATTTTTTCGTTACATATCTGATAGGTGAGTTCTGCAGAGACGGTGGTCTCTTTTTCGGGATTTTTCACCTTAAATTTTTGTATCAGCAGTACTGTGTCGGAGTAATACACCAAACTGTCTCCGAAAACTTCCGAATAATTTTCTAATTTTTCTCCTTTTTCTACAAAATTTCCCAACAAAGTAAGGTTATCCCCGGAGACTTTCATTTGGGTAGGGATGCCCGTGTCTTCCCGGATGTCCTTTGAATAGATATGCCAGTTTTTTTCCAGCGATACGCTGATTATTGCTTCATACACTCCGTTATCCAATGGCTTTATTTCAAAAGCAAATTTTGCAGGGTCGAGTATCTGAGCCCTTGTGAAAAAAAACACGTTTAAAAAAACAAAGAGAAAGAAAATGTTTTTACTTATTTCTGCTTTTATAGAGGAGGTGTTCGTTGTTTTATTCAAAGCTAATTTATAGGGTGAATGTAAGTATGTTTTTGGTCGTATTATTTGCGGCAAATCTTTGATCCTGCCTATAGGGCAGAATTCCCAGCACTCTGTTTTTTCCGTCGCAAAGCACTTTTGTTTTTTTTCTTAGCGTGTCGGGTATTTTCTTCTCTCTAAGGTATTTGGCTACCTTTTTTTTTCCGTTCATTCCCATCGGAGAAAATATGTCTCCTCTTTTCCATGTCCTGATATACAAAGGAAAATTGAGTTTATCCAGGTCTACGTGCCACGCTTTATCCTTTGGTGGGATGGTGGATTCCTTCAGATAAGGATTTAAAGATATTTTGCGAGATTCTTGCCCGTGTGTTCTGTTCTCCAAAAGCACAAGGGGGGCATTTTCTTTCTCTTCGGCTGACTCCTTTCCCTTTGTTTTTTTCTCAATGGGACTAAATCTCCATTGACTGGATTCTATTTTCAGAGCAAAAATGTCAGAGTAAAATTTACTTCCGCTGGCGGCGGAAAACATTTTTTTTATTTCTTTTTTGTGTTTAAATCCCAAAGTTTTCAGTAGCTCGTATTGCACAATTTCGGGCTCTTCCAATAATTTTTCTTTTCTGAAAAGGACCGTTTTTTTATCATTTTTACCGTTGTATTCTTTTGAGGTTTCCAGGAAGTATTTTACTCTTCCCCTTATAAAGGAATTTGCCTCTTTTAGATGGGAAAGGCTTTTCTCAAAACCCGACAAAAAATGGGGAATCGTTTCCAAAAATTTTGGGACGATTCGGTTTCGTATTCTATTCCTCAGGTAGTCGTCTTTTGTGTTGGTGCGATCTTCTCTGTAAGGGACATTCATGTTTTTTGCAAATGAATAAATATCATTTTTACTGAATTTAAGTAGAGGTCTTAATATTCTGTTTTCTCCATTTGGAATCCCGCTAAGACCTGTAATGCCGCTTCCCCTGGAGAGATTGATGAAAAACGTTTCTAACTGATCATTGAGATGATGTGCGGTGACCAAAAAATCCAGCTGTTGCTCCTCCATGATCCGAAAAAAAAACTCATACCTGAGCTTTCTTGCCCAAATCTGAGTATTTGTTTTGGTTTTTTCTTTTTCGCAGACATTGTACACAGACACGAGGATGTCATGTTGATTACAATAATGTCTTACCAAATTTTCGTCTTTATCAGATTCTTCATCCCTTAAGTGGTAATTGATGTGCGCTACCTGAAACCCCAGCCCCGAGTTCTTAAAAAGCGTGAGTAAGACCATAGAATCCACTCCGCCGCTTACGGCCAGTAGATATTTTTTTTGCGCAAAATTTGGGCAAAGCGAAGAAAGAGATTCGGAAAAATCGGACAAATAAATCACGACAAAATTTTATAAGAAAAGCACACAAATATAAGAGTTTTGCTTGTTTTGGGTTTTTGAGGGTTGTATTTTTGCTTCCTTTAATACAGTTTATGAGTTTTTTTGATGAATCTTATCCCGACATGGATCGTTATCTGGAAGCGCATTGCTCTCAGGAACCTGCACTTCTTTTAGAACTCAGGAAAGAAACCCACCAAAAAACGACACAACCACATATGATTTCCGGATCTGTTCAGGGGAGGCTTTTGTCTATAATATCTAGGATTTTGTGTCCCGAGAAAATACTGGAAATAGGTACTTTCACAGGATATTCGGCGCTTTGTCTTGCAGAGGGGCTCAGAGAAAACGGGCGGCTCATCACGCTTGACATCAATGAGGATCAAGCTTATCTACCGAAAAAATATTTTCTTAAAAGTCCTTTTTCTCACCAAATAGAGTATAAGCTGGAGGAGGCTGCTCAGTTTCTCAAAACGAATAAAGAAATCTTTGATCTGATTTTTATAGATGCAGATAAAGAAAATTATGTGGAATACTTTTCTCTTATCAAGCCTTTTACCAAAAAAGGTTCTGTGGTGGTTTTTGATAATGTGCTTTGGTATGGAAAGGTTTTAGAAATTGCTCCCAAGTCCAAATCTACCCAGGTGATACAAAGGCTCAATCAGTGCATTACTCAGGATACTGATTTTGAAAACATGATCTTACCCTTGCGGGACGGGCTTCATCTTTTAATAAGGAAATAAAAAAATATGGTGATGATTTCTCAAAGGCTTTACTCTCTTTTTATCTTCTTTTTAAGGACAGGTATAGCATTGGGTAGTCAGTTTAACGATAAACTAAAAAAAGGTCATGAAGGACGAAAAAGTTCTTTGGATAGAGTAAAAAAAATCTTACATCCTCAAGATTCGGTCCTTTGGATGCATGCGGCCAGTCTAGGGGAGTATGAACAAGGCCTGCCCGTTTTTGAACAATTAAAAAAACATTATTTTCAGTGTAAAACGTTGCTCACTTTTTTCTCTCCTTCGGGATATGAGTTTGTGGAGAGGAAAACTCCCAATATAGCAGATGTCATTTGTTATCTTCCTTATGATGAGTTTTATGGCATGAAAGCTTTTGTTGCCTGTTTTACTCCCAAGATATTTTTTACTGTAAAATATGATTTTTGGTATCATTTACTCTCAGTCTTGAAGGAAAGAAAAACTTCCGTGTATGTAGTATCTGCTCTATTTTATGATAAGCAGGTTTTTTTTAGGAGTTATGGTAAGTGGATGGTAAAAAACCTAAAAATGAATGTAGATACTTTTTTTCATCAGACGGAACGTTCAAAAGAACTGGCGATGAGTATTGGTCTGATGTCTTCTGTTTTTTCCGGAGACACCAGAATGGACCGTGTGAAAGAAACGGTCTCCAAAGATTTGCATATTAAGGGGATTTCTGCATTTTGTGACAAAAAACTGAGTATTGTTTTTGGGAGTGCCTGGCAAGGTGAAGACGAAATAGCCCAAAATATTTATGAACGTCATCCGGAGATCAAGCTTCTCATTGCTCCCCATGATTTAAAAAGGGTGGCACTCCTTAAAAAGAGGTTTTTTTCTTCGGTTTTATACAGTGAGTGGAAGGAGCAACCCGTGTCTGAAGACTTTCGGGTGCTCATTATTGATTCTATAGGACTCCTTTCCAGATTGTATTCTTATGGAGATATTGCGGTAGTGGGAGGAGGGTTCCATTCTGGAGGTCTTCACAATATCTTAGAGGCGGCGGTATTTGGTCTCCCGGTGATTTTCGGGAATCATTATAAGAAAAACCCCGAGGCGGATGCGCTTATCTCTGCAGGGGGAGCCAAAACTTTTTCGGATACGGCTTCTGCATCGGATTTTGTGTCAAAACTCGTTTCAGATTCTGTTTTGAGGAAGAGCATGTCCTTAATGTCAAAAGATTTTGTGGAGCGCCAGCCCAGCGCCAGTGCACTTGTTGTAGGGAAAGTCCTGAGTGATATCCCCTAGTCACTAGAACAAAACAAGTAGGAATTGGTGGCAAAATAATTGAATAACTGAAGCTTTATTGTTTGAGTAAACGAGGTACAAGAAGGTTTTCCTTTCGTGAGCACGTGCTTGTATTCAAGGTCGGCGGGAATTTTCTTATTACTTCGCTTTATGCTCCGAATGAGCTTTAATGTAAAAACCGATCCGGTTTGGTCTTGAAGAACTGAGAGAAAATTACATGCAGATTACGCCGAGATACCATATGAACAAAAAGCATCGGAATACCGTATGGGCAGAGGGCATGTCAAAGGTATCTTTAAAAGAACTTATAGACCATTCCTTACCTTACCCTTATTTATTCTTCTCTGCCTAAATAGAGTTTAGTCTCGGATGTTAATTTCTCAAGTGTTCTAATTTTAAAAAACCAGAGTATTTTTTGAAACCGTTAAAAGCCCAGTTTGCTGTGAGATATAGCGATTTTAGGGTAGAGAATCTCATGTGATCTCTGTACACCAGATACTGATCTGTTACCATCTGATATTTTTTTCTGGAAACACTTTCCCTGTGCATTCTATATTTGGCAAGGGTCTTTTTAAGGGGGTAGCCTTTAGGTATCTTTTTCAGAAGATTAAGCCACATTACATGGTCTTCTCTTTTTCCTTCAACAGGGAAGAACTCTTTGCCCACTCTTTCGGAATCGTACATGGAAGAGAGCAATGAGAGTCTGCAGGTTTTGAGTAGATTACCGAATGTAACTATTTTATCTGCTTGAAAATCATCAAGAACCGGAATAAGTTGTTCATCGCAACGGGCGTAGCTTGTATAGGCGAGTTCCATGTTTTCACTTTTCACAAAAAAAAGTATTTCTTCCAAAAAATTGGGTTCCCAAAAGTCATCTGCATCCAGAAAAGTAATGTATCTCCCTGTGGCATTTTTCAAAGAAATATTTCTTGCATTGCCTGCACCTTTGTTTTCTCCAGATATAAATAATTTGATTCTGGGGTCTTTGTAGCTTTGTATGATTTCCACAGATTTATCGGTAGAAAAATCGTCTGTTATGACCCATTCCCAATCCTCGAAAGTTTGCTCAAGTACAGAACGAAAGGTCTCTCTTATAAATTTGGAGGCATTGTGGCAGGGGGTAATGATGGATACTTCTGGCATTTTTTTGTATAAGTTGGTCTGTTGTAACCTATTTTGTAGGCGTCATAAAAGTAACATAAAAAATATTAAATTTGTGCTTTTGAGATTAGGGACGAGACAAACATAATTTTAGTTTAAATATCTCCAAGGTGTTTTACGATCATCAGAAGATAGAAAGGAAATGGCAAAAATACTGGCAGGATCAAGGGACTTATGTTTCCGAAGATTTACCGGACAAACCCAAATTTTATGTATTGGACATGTTTCCTTATCCTTCGGGGGCGGGTCTGCATGTAGGGCATCCGCTGGGGTACATTGCCAGTGATATTTTTGCCCGGTACAAGAGACATCAGGGGTTCAATGTTTTGCATCCCATGGGCTATGACAGTTTTGGTCTTCCGGCAGAACAATATGCCATACAGACGGGGAAGCATCCGGTTCTCACAACGGAAGAAAATATCTCCCGATACGAAGAGCAGCTTAAGAAAATAGGCTTTTCTTTTGATTGGAGTCGGGAAGTAAGAACTTCAGATCCCGGCTTCTATCGATGGACCCAGTGGATTTTCATACAGCTTTTTTCTTCCTGGTATAACAAAAAAACGAATAAGGCGGAGTCCATAGATACCCTTGTTGATCATTTGGAAAAAAACGGAACGGAGGGACTGGAAGCGGTACAGACAGAAAATTTGGAGTTTACCGCAGAAGAGTGGAATAGAGTGTCTTATCCGGACAAACAAGCTATGTTACTCAATTACAGAATGGCATTTCGTGCAGAGTCCAGTGTGAATTGGTGTCCCGGTCTGGGTACCGTTTTGGCGAATGATGAGGTAAAAGACGGGAAATCGGTACGGGGAGGTTATCCTGTCTACCAGAAGAAGATGATGCAGTGGAGCTTGAGGATTTCTGCGTATTCGGAAAGGCTACTGCAAGGGTTAGCTACATTGGACTGGCCGCAGTCTTTAAAAGATGTACAGGAATACTGGATAGGAAAATCTGAAGGCGCCTCTATTTCTTTTCCGATAGAAAATACTTCCGAGAAGATAGAGGTCTTCACTACCCGGCCCGATACTATTTTTGGGGTGAGTTTTATGGTGTTGGCCCCGGAAAATCCTTGGGTAGATCGTCTTGTCACAGAACGGCAAAAGGAGGAAGTTGAAAAGTATATAGAAAAAACGCTCAAGAAAACGGAAAGGGACCGCATGGCAGAGGTAAAAACTGTATCGGGTGTCTTTACCGGGAGTTATGTAATCCACCCTTTTACAAAAAAAAAATTGCCTGTATATGTATCGGACTATGTCCTTATGGGATATGGAACAGGAGCTGTAATGGCAGTTCCCGCGCATGACGAAAGGGACCACAGGTTTGCCAAAAAATTCGGACTCGAAATTTTGAAAGTAGTAGAGACAGATAAAGATGTATTCGTGGAATCCTTTGATTCTAAGGAGAGTTTCTGTGTGAATTCGGATTTTTTGGATGGGCTTAATTTTGAGGAAGCCCTAGCAAAAAGCATAGGAGAAATAGAAAAAAAAGGAATAGGCAGAGGAAAGGTCAACTACAGGCAAAGGGATGCCATTTTTTCCAGACAGCGTTATTGGGGAGAGCCCGTACCCATATACTACAAAGACGATATGCCCTATTCTTTGCCTCTCTCTGCGCTTCCTCTTCTCCTTCCGGAAGTAGAGAGGTATCTGCCTACGGAAGAGGGAGATCCCCCTTTAGGAAATGCCAAAAATTTTGCTTGGGATGAAAAGAATAACAAAGTGGTAAGTAAGGATCTTATAGATCATGTTTCCGTTTTTCCTTTAGAATTATCTACTATGCCGGGATGGGCAGGGAGTTCCTGGTATTTTCTGAGATATATGGATCCTAAAAATGAGGAAGTCTTTGCAAACAGGGAAGCTATGGAATACTGGGGACAGGTGGATCTTTATATAGGGGGGGGGGAGCATGCCACTGGACACTTACTTTATTCTCGTTTCTGGAATATGTTTCTTAAGGACAGGGGCTGGATCCCTCATACAGAACCTTTTCCCAAAATTATTAACCAGGGAATGATTTTGGGTATGAGTGCTTTTGTATACAGAGTAGAGGGCACACAGCGGTTTGTGTCAAAAAATCTGGTCTCTCAATACCCCACACAGAAAATTCATATAGACATAGGTTTACTGAAAGGTACTACTGATGAGTTGGATATAGAAGCCTTTAGGCAATGGAGGGAGGAGTACAAAGATGCGGAGTTTATTCTAGAAGAGGGAAAGTATATTACGGGACGGGAGGTTGAGAAAATGTCAAAATCCAAGTATAATGTAGTGACACCAGATGACATATGTCAGGAGTATGGAGCCGACTGTCTACGTCTTTATGAGATGTTTTTGGGTCCGTTGGAGCAGTCGAAACCTTGGAATACTCAGGGGCTTTCCGGCGTGTATGGTTTTCTTAAAAAATTTTATAATCTTTACTTTCAGGGGGATGAATTCTTGGTTTCTGATGAAGAGCCTACCAGGGTCGAGCATAAAATATTGCATAGTTTGATTAAAAAGTTTGTTTATGATATAGAACATTTTTCTTTTAATACCTCTGTTGCCCAGTTTATGATTACGGTTAACGAGTTGCAGAAATGCAGATGTCGTAAAAGAAAAATACTAGAACCTTTAGCGGTGATTATTTCTCCTTATGCCCCTCATATTTGTGAGGAGCTTTGGAGTCTTCTAGGTCATAAAAACAGTATAGAGACCGAGCCCATCCCTGTATTGAACGAAAATTATCTTATGGAGGATGAGATAGAATACCCTGTGAGTTTTAACGGGAAAATGAGATTTAAGTTTTTGCTCCCCGCAGATCTGAGTTCATCAGAAATAGAAGAACGATTGAAAGAAAATGATCAGGTGCGACAGTATTTGGGTGGAGCTATCCCCAAAAAAATGATTGTAGTTCCCAAAAAAGTGATTAACATTGTTTTTTGATATTTTTTGTATACAAAGGCATTTTTATTTTAAGTCAAAAAAATACGAGTAAACTATAATATATTGGTTTTCCTTTTTTTAAGGACGTGATAACCGGGAGGGATTTTGTCTGTTTTTTCACTCAACCTAAATTGAGACATAAATTTTTCTTAAAGTCTAGAGTCTGGGTCTTGCACTTAATGAAAAAATGACTTTAATTTACCCAGCGAAAAATTAATTTGTAGAATATTTACTTAATAATTTAAACTGATATGGAAATGAATGTTTCAAATGAGCATGCAGAGTTTGATGCTCCGAGGGGGAGTGTGGGGCTCAGCCCTGTTGCTATTTTGCCTATCCTCTTTGTGGTGGCGGTGGTTATTTTTTTATTTATTTTTGGTAATCCTGTAAATTTTAAGGATGACAAGAATTTAAGCGGGTTATCGGTAGCGTTTTCATCTGTGGAGTCGAAAGACCTTCACCCGACTAGTCCTATTGGGATGATTTATATGGGAGGATTTATAGTGCCTTTTTTGGTATTTTTTATGCTCACGGTAATTGTATTCTCTCTTGAGCGTTTATTTATCCTAAATAAGGCGAAAGGGAACGGAAATCTGGATAAGTTTGTGATAAAAATAAGGAGTTTACTGAAACAAAATAAAATACAGGAAGCCTTGGAGGAGTGTGATCATCAGCGGGGGACAGTGGGGAATGTGGTGAGAGAGGGGCTTGCTACTTATAAGGCGCTTTCTAACGACAACACTCTTAATAAGGAGCAAAAAATGGTCGCTCTCAACAAGGCCATAGAGGAGGCTACGACTCTTGAGATGCCTATGCTAGAAAAGAATATGATGATTCTCTCTACGCTTGGTACTGTGGCTACGTTGGTTGCACTATTAGGCACGGTAATTGGGATGATACGCGCCTTTTTTGCTTTGGGATCAGGAGGAGGTACTCCGGATGCAGCAGCTCTTTCCATAGGAATTTCCGAGGCGCTTATTAATACGGCACTTGGGATCGGTACCTCCGCTATTGCGATCATACTCTACAACTTTTTTACCTCAAAGATAGATAGCATGACCTATAGGATAGATGAAATTTCAATGAGTATTCAGCAGTCCTTTGCAGAGTTTAATTGAACTAAACTCTAGAATTTCAATTTTTGGTATTGTAACCGTTTAATTGTATAATGTGAAATTTGAGATAAAATAATGGCGAGAGTTAAACCGAAAAGACACGGAATAGTTACCGACATGACAGCGATGTGTGACGTGGCTTTTCTGCTGCTTACGTTTTTTATCCTCACTACACAGTTTAAAAAACCGGATGTGGAACAGATACAACCGCCTTCTTCCATATCAGAAAAACTTCTTCCTGATGCCAGTCTTATGACCGTGGATGTTACTCCCGAAGGTAAGTTTTATTTTGAACCGGTAGAAAATGCTTCGGAGAGAATAAAAATTCTCAACGCAATGGGGAAAAAATATGGCGTATCATTTACAGATGAAGAGAAGTCGGCCTTTACACGGATTTCATCCGTGGGAGTGCCGATTTCTCAGCTCAAGAGTTTTTTGGATTTGTCGGAAGATGAGCAGAAAAATTATAAAAGCCCTGTGGGGGTGCCTCTGGGGGATACCAAAAAAGAACTTATAGATTGGATAGAGCAGAGTTTATTGGTGAATAATCAGTACAAACTGGCAATAAAAGGGGATGTGAATACAAAGTATCCCCGTATGAAAAACCTTTTTGAAGGTCTTCGGGATATTGATCTTCTTACTTTTTGGTTGATTACTTCTCAAGAAACAAAGCCTGAACAGTAAAAAATCTTTCTCAAGAAAAATGGCAGAAGTACAAGTACAAGAGAAAAGTGAAAAAGGAGGAAAAGTCCGATCCAAAAAACAAAACACCAGAGTGGATATGACTCCTATGGTGGATTTGGGCTTTTTGCTCATTACATTTTTTATGTTTACCACTACGTTTAGCAAACCTAACGTGATGGATCTCGGTCTTCCTGCGAAACCGAAAGATGAGAGACAAAAACCTCCGGATCTGGAGATAGATCTTTCGAATTCTATCTCTATTATATTAGGGAAGAAGGATAAGATTTACTATCATCAGAAGGATAAGCAATCACTCGGTGTAGATGATCTGAACGAGACTTCTTTTGATAGGGAGGGTATACGTAAAGTGGTGATCCAGGCTAAAAGCAGAGCCAAAAATAAGGATATATTTACTGTGATTATTAAGCCTACTGATGATTCTGTGTATAAGAACTTTGTTGATCTTCTGGACGAGATGGCCATCACAGGAAATAGTAGATATGGCGTAACTGACGTAAAACCATGGGAGCAGGCGGTTTACGAAAAGAAGGTGGGAGAGTCTGGTCGGGCTGCCCCTGATGCAGATTAAGATTAATATTTTAAGTTAAGTAAGGCAAGAATGACAAACGATACACACCCACAGAGTGATCATCTTACTTTAGATGAGATCGTCTTTGAGAACAGGAATAAAGAGTATGGGGCTTATTATCTAAGGAGTATCTACAGAAAATATCTTACCCGGTCATTTGTTATAGGTACGCTGATTTTCTTTTTACTGGCGCTTGTTCCTCTGGTATACATTACCATAAAAAATCTTGGAGCCGAGAAAAAGAAGGAAGTTAATGCAAGTCTTATAGAGATATTGGATGATGAGTCTGTGGTAGAGGATATTATACCGGAAGAAACACCACCTCCACCCCCACCAAAAGAAGAACCTCCGCAGCAAGAGGTAATTCAGAATGTGGTACCAGAGCCTGTGAAAGAGCCTAAAATAGAAACCCCGCCTCCTAAAATTGAGGAACAAGTGGTCACCACTACGGGATTACAGAATGTGGAGGGTGAGAAAATAAAAGAGTATATCCCGCCTCCACCTCCTCCAAGTACTGCTGTAGATACGGGGATAAACGATAAAGAAGTATACGATAAGGTAGATCAGGCAGCGGAGTTTGCTAATGGTGGGATTGACGCTTTTAGGAGGAAGTTTCAGGAAAACTTTGATGCAGATGCTATGGAAGGCGAGGGTTCTGTAAAGACGGTAGTTACTTTTACCGTCAGTATCAGCGGCACTATATCTGATGTAAAAGCGGCAGGACCCAATAAGGCTTTTAACAGAGAAGCAGAAGAGACCATAAGATCCATCAAAGGAAAATGGATACCCGGGAAGATCAACGGCAGACCCGTAAACTCTAAGTTCCGGTTCCCCATTACTATGAATTTTGAATAATTTCATAAACTTTTAACTAGAGCGAAGAGAAGTTTTTGCTTCTCTTTATTTTTATTCCCTGAATCATGATTTTCAATTGGTTATCTATACTTGCAGGCATTTTTTATATCATTCTTGGGGTATTGGTTTTTTGGCACAAGTTTTTCGTGGTTTTTTTGGATCCCACGGTGGCCTATTTTTTCGGGTGTGTTCTTGTTTTGTATGGGTTTTTTAGGATTGCAAGGGGGATATATAGAATTAGAAAATTTTAATGTGAACAAGATTTTTTTTTGGAGTATTTGTTTTATGTCCTTTTTTTCTTGTTTTCCTAAAAAGAAAAGGACTTCTGGGGGGTACAATGAGGGTAGTCTTGCCATATACACAGATGATTCCTTTAGAGGTGTGGTAGAGGCTTTGGCAGAGGCCTACACTGCCAACTATCCGGACGTTAGATTGACTGTGAAATCTGTGAAGGAGGATTTGTCTTTTTATGATCTTATTTCCGGAAAGATAAAACTTATTGCTTTGTCAAAAACTTTATCTTCGGAAGAGATAAAGGAATATGAAAGGCATACTCAGCTCAAATTTCAAAAAGATTATTTTGCTGTCGATGCTGTAATGTTTGTAGTGGCAAAGAGTTCTAATATTACTTCTCTTTCTGTTTCCGAGATAAAGCAAAAACTTCTTTCGAATAAAAAACTTTTTATATTCGACGGAAATAACTCCAGTAACATTAATTTTATGGCAGAAAAGATAGGGGTAAAGCCTTCGAGGCTTAGCTATGCTGTCATTAATGGAAATGAGAATTTAGCGGAGAAACTGGATGTATACCCTGGTAAAATAGGGGTAATAAGTCTGAATACCTTGAGTAGGCCTTATGCGGAAAAACCCCAAAAATTAAGATCCAAAATTAGGGTTTTGCCTGTTTCCGTAAACGGAAAGGAGGTTGTACCGGAGATACAAAACATTAGGAGTATGAAGTATCCTTATTCCAGGCGGGTGTATTTTTTGGTTAATGAAGGCGGATTTGGTATCGCCAGCGGCTTTAGGAGATTTGCTTGTACACAAAAAGGACAAATGGTGGTAGAGAAAGAAGGGCTTCAGCCTTATTATCTCTACAGAAGACGGGTACAGATGAAATAAAACGCGATAACTTCAAAAAGTTTTATACTTATTTTAATACACTATATTAATAATTAACTAAGATGAAAGCGATTATTCATTTCCCTAAAAAATCTACTGTAATACTCATAGCAGGGATGTTCTCCGGGATGTTCTCCGGACAAACAAAAGAAGAAGGCATAAAAAACGTAGATAGCCATAAGTATGCAAAAGCTAGGGCGATTTACAGCTCCATGATAGAAAAATCTCCCAAAGAGGCAGATAATTATTTTTATATGGGGAATACCTATATTATTCAGTTTGAGCCGAATTTTGAGAAGGCAGAAGAATACTTTAAGAAGGGTCTTGCCGCGGATCCTAAAAGCTACCTCAATAAAATAGGGCTGGAGAGCATAAAACTGGGCAGAGGAGAGTTATCGGCCATAAAAAAGATAGAGTCTATAGTGAAAGATTCTAGGGAAAAGGATCCCGAAGTTTTGTACAGAGCGGCGGAGGCACTCACGATGTATGAAAAATACAATGCTCCTGATTTGGCCATTGATTACCTCACGAAGGCGATAGAAAAATCTGAAAGAAAGGGAGCTCCTGCTTACTATTATTATACTTTGGGGGATGTATACAGACTAAAAAAAGATCCAGGGAAGGCGATGACTTCTTATGAGAAAGCTTCTGCCATAGCGGAAAATAAAGCCTCTGTCTATACCCGTATGGCTACCCTTTGGTTAGCGGCTAAACAATGGAAACTTTCTAAAGAAAATATAGAAAAAGCACTGAGAGAAGATTCCACCTATGCTCCGATGTATAAGGCAAAGGCGGCATTTGATATCAGGTACCAGCAACATGCACTTGCGACCAAAGATCTCCTGAATTATGCAAAATATGCAGACGAGGATCCTTATACTCAGCTGGAGATTGCGAAGTTGTTTTTTATTAATGAAGATTATTCCAATGCAAAGAACACTTTAGATAAAGTGTTTGATAAGATAGATGATCCTATAAAATACAAACTAAAGGCTTATATAGACTTCTCTGAGGGCAAATATTCTGATGCTAAACAGGATTTGGATGTTTTTATTTCCAAAGTATCCAAGGATAAGGTGCGTACTGGAGATGAGGGGCTTATGGGGCTTATAGATACTGGGCTTGCGCAGAGCGAACCCGATGAGAATATAAAAAAACAGCTGCTGGAGGAGGCTAAGCAAAAGATTGCCATTGCAAAAGCAGCAAATGATACTACGCTGAAATGGGACGAAGAGTTTGCTAAGGTATTGAGTGGCGGGGGAGCGAGTACGGCGGCTGCAGAGGCAGGACCTACCAATGACGAAATACGGATACTGAAAGCAAAGATAGCGGCGAATCCGGAAGATACCGATGTTCTGTTTAAATTGGGGACGGCTTATCAAAATGTCAAAAATTGGGATGGCGCAGTGCTTGCGTGGCAAAAAATGATTCATCTTCTTCCCGATTGGGCGCCTGCTTATTACAGTCTGGGTTATGCTTATCAGCAGATGAGAAAGAATGAACTGGCAAAACTGGCGTATGAGAGTTATATAGCTAAAGTGCCAAAAGAAACAATAGAGGAGAATAAAGATTCGTTATCCTTTGCCTATTTCATTGTGGCTTATATTTTACAAAATGCAGATCCGGCGAAAGCGAGGGAATATGTAGTCAAATCTCTTGAGTTAAAACCCGATTATCCAGATGCCGTGAGCTTAAATAAGAAGCTCAACCCATAATTTATATTCGTTTGATAGTTACGAAACTTCCTTTTTTTGAGGGAAGTTTTTTATTTTTGGGCTATGGAAAAGGTAGATTATTTGGTTTTCGGAGCACATCCGGACGATGTGGAGTTGGGGTGCGGGGGGACTGTTGCCAAGCTCATTTCCCAGGGCAGGTCTGTGGCGGTGGTGGATCTTACGGAGGGAGAGTTGGGCACTAGGGGGTCTGGTGAGCTAAGAAGAAGGGAGGCTTCTAGAGCTTCGGAAATTTTGGGGGTTTCTTTTCGGGAAAATTTAAGATTTCCCGACGGATTTTTTGATCATTCTGCAGAATACAAACTCAAAGTTGTACAAAGTATCAGAAAATATTCTCCCGAAATTGTGCTTGCCAATGCGATGGACGACAGACATCCTGACCATGCAAGGGCAGCAAAGCT
This sequence comes from Bergeyella sp., assembly GCA_030263285.1. Taxonomy (GTDB): domain Bacteria; phylum Bacteroidota; class Bacteroidia; order Flavobacteriales; family Weeksellaceae; genus SZYB01. Next base: position 743,987 of record SZYB01000001.1, on the reverse strand, counting down.
GGTATCTGATGCTTGTTTTCTGTCGGGTCTTAGAAGAGTAGAAACGCTGGATGAAAAGGGTTTTGCACAAAAGGCATGGAGACCCAAACATGTTTTTCATTATATTCAGTGGAAGTCTGTGCGTCCGGATTTTGTGATAGACATTTCCCGTTTTATGGAGTTGAAAATTTCTGCATGTAAGGCATATTCCAGCCAGTTTTATGATCCGGATTCAAAGGAGCCCGAAACGCCCATTTCTTCCGTAGGTTTTTTTGATAGTATTACCTACAGAGCGCAGGATCTCGGGAGACTTTCTGGAGTAGATTATGCAGAGGGATTTACTTGTGAGAGGTTGATTGCTCTTGAAAATTTTGAGGGGATTGTTTTATAGAATTACTTAAATTGTATATATTTGCCCTCGCAGACGGTGATTGTAGCTCAGTTGGTTAGAGCGCCAGATTGTGGTTCTGGAGGTCGTCGGTTCGATCCCGATCAGTCACCCTAATACAAGTCCTTGTATATCGAGGCGAAAAGGCGGAAGCGTTGAAATTTCAACGCCTCCCTGTTTTTTTATACACTAGTAAGTAAACTATGCTTAATGAAAAATAATTATTTCTCTTTCTTGTCTTTCCTTTCTGAGGCATTTTCCTCTGTGTTATTCGGAAATCTGTTGGCAGTAAACTCCCTGGATATGGCGGCTTTTTCAAATTTTAGTTTTCCTGAAAGCGTTTCCAAAACCACGCCGTCTTCTTGTATTTGGGCAATCCTGGCATGAAGTCCCGAGGTGGTCACCACCCGGCTCCCTACCTTGAGAGATTCTTGGAATTTTTTTTCCAGTTTCTGTTTTTTCATCTGTGGGCGAATCATCATAAAGTACATAAAGGCAATAAATACTGCAAATAAAATAAGCATCTGAGATCCTCCACCGCTTTGTGCTTGTAAAAATAAGGTGTTTAACATTTTATATAGATTTTATTGGTTGACTACTTCCCCCGTAAACGATAGTATAATGGGCAAATGGACCACATTGGCATAAACTTCCGCCTGTTTCCGTATTTTTCCTTCAAAATTTGAAGAATCAAAACTCAAGCTGATTTTGCCTGTCTTGCCTGGCGGAATGGGTTCTTTGGTATATTTTGGCACCGTACATCCGCAAGAGGGTTTTATCGTTGAGATAATCAGAGGATTTTTGCCCATATTTTTTATTTCGTACACGTGTTCTACCGTTTTTCCCTTTTGTATTTTGCCAAAATCATGCGTACTCCTTGATAGGGCGACTGAGGTTAGCGGGCTTTTCTTTGTTTTTGCAATGTTTTCCTTCCGGCTATCGGGGAGAAACGCTTTTTTGCCAGCTAAATCATCAATACCGTTTTTGGTCTCCAAAATATTTGGGTAATCTGTTTGTGATTTCTTACATGATATGCTGAGCAATGCGGCAACCATAAGGAGTGACACAATATGTCTTTTCATACTTTAATTTCTGTTTTTATCTTTTGTGTATTTGTCAAGAATTCCGTTGACAAAGATATTGGATTTTTCTGTGGAAAAAACTTTTGAGATCTCTATGTATTCATTTATGATCACCTTAGATGGGGTAAGGGGGAAGTGATCCAGCTCAGAAATTGCTGTAACCAGTATAATTTTATCCAGAAGAGAAATTCTGTCTATTCCCCAGTTTTCTAGTCTTTGTTCAAGAATTTTTTCTGTGGTTTTGCAATTTTCCAGGGTAAATTTCAGAAGATTTTTTGCAAACTCTCTGTCTTGTTCGTCTTTCAGCATCTTGAGAAGCGTAAGATCGTCCTTGTCCTCCTGCATAAATCCTATGGTCTTCTGGATCATGGAATTTGCGATATGAAAGTCATCTGACCACCCCAATTCTTTGTCTTCCAAAAAGCTGTGAAAATCTTCGTTTTCTGCCATATATCTCAGAAATATTTTTCCGATGAATTTCTGATCCTCAAAAAAAGAAGCATGAGGCTCTTTTATGTAATCTTGATATCTCTTTCCTGCAATCATTTTCTGGAAAGTTTTAAGGAGAATATCTTCATGAAGATCCCAGACAAGTTCCTTGTGCTTTTCCGTAAAAGAAATTCTCTCTGGGTTGTTTTCTATCCTTAAGAGTATCTTATTCTGTATAAACTTTTCGTGGGGATGAATCGCAGAGGGAGATTTAAAGAATTTTTTACGATGAATTTCAATTTGTTCTTCTGCAAGATGTCTGAGCCCGAGGAAAAAATTTAGTTCATATATATAGAGGGAAAAAATTTTACTGATAGAGGAAAACAGATTTTTTTCTGCAACAGTGTGGTCGATAGGGTTTTGGTAATAAGCGTAGGTGTTTTCGATTACTTTTTCCCTGATCTGTCTTCTTCCTAACATAGTAATGCAAAGAGCTTTTTGTGAACGGGCAAATGTAAAAATTTTTTGTGAAGCGCAGGCAGGATTTATGTTTATTTTTAAGCAGTTCAAAAATGTTTTGGTTAATTTTGCCCTGTGTACCTTAAGGTCAAAATCTTATGAATTCTCTTCGATCTCTTAATTCTTATTTTTGGAAATATCGTCTCCAGATTTTTCTGGGGCTCAGCTTTATAGTGTTGAGTAATTTTTTTACCATTTTTAGGGTACAGTACGTGGGTAAATCGGTAGATATTATTGCAGATTCTCAGTCTTCTGAATGGTCTTTTCAGATATCGAAGTATGTATTGATTATCATTTTCAGTTCCTTGTTTGCCGGATTTTTCACCTTTATGATGAGGCAAACAATCATTGTCGCCTCCCGTAAAATAGAATATGAACTGAAAAATAAAATCTACAGGCATTACCAGGAAATTTCCCTCACCGACTACAAAAAAAATACCATCGGAGATTTTATGAACAGATTAAGTGAAGATGTGGTGGCGGTGAGGATGTATCTGGGACCCGGGGTCATGTATATCATAAATACGGTGGTATTGGTTTTTATCACAGGTATTTATATGCTTAAAACAGAGGTGCAGCTTACACTTTGGGCACTTGTTCCGCTTCCTGTTTTGGCCTATCTCATTTTTAAGGTAAGTTCTGTTATCAATAGAAAGTCTAAAAATCAGCAAAAAAAACAATCGGAAATTTCTACCCTGGTTACCGATAGTTTTTCGGGCATACGGGTGATTAAGTTTTTTGCCAAAGAGTTGTTTGTAGATAAAATATACAAAAGAGAGGTCTTAAGTTTTCAGAAAGGGGCACTTGATCTTGCAAAGACCGAGGCTTATTTCTATACGATTATTCTCTTGATTTTAGGTCTTCTCAATGTGATCATCCTATATGTGGGAGGGATAAAATATATAAATGGAGAGATTTCTGTGGGGAAGATTGCTGATTTTTTTATGTATATCAATATTCTTATTTTTCCTGTTTCCATGGTGGGTTGGGTTACTTCTGTAAATCAGAGGGCAGAGGCCTCCATGCAAAGAATAAATGAGTTTCTGAATCTAAAATCAGAAATCAGAAATCAGAATTTTTCTACTTATCCTATTAAGGGAAACATAGAGTTTAGGAACGTTTCTTACGTGTACCCCAATACGGGGATCAGGGCTTTGGATAAAGTGAATTTCAGTCTTTCTGCAGGGGAGAGTCTTGCCATTATGGGCAAGACGGGAAGTGGTAAAACTACACTGGCGTTGTTGTTGTCCAGGCTTATTGAGCCTACAGAAGGAGAGATTTTATTGGACGGAAAGAATCTTAAAGAACATAATCTGGTACTCTACAGATCATGTCTTGGCTACGTGCCGCAGGAGAGTTATTTATTTTCTGAAACGGTGGAAAAAAATATCGGGTTTGCTGTAGATAATCCCTCGTTTTCTGCCGTTGTAGAATATGCAAAAAAAGCCGATGTTCATAAAGACATAGAGGGGTTTACTTGGGGCTATCAGACCCTTGTGGGAGAGAGGGGAGTAGCGCTTTCCGGGGGACAAAAACAAAGGATATGTATTGCCAGGGCATTAATAAAAAAGCCTTCTGTTCTCATTTTTGATGATGTTCTTTCTGCTCTGGATACCAAAACCGAGAGAAAAGTATTGGACAATATTGCCCAGGAAATATCGGGACATACCACGGTTATTATCACCCATAGAGAATCGACGGCTCAAAAGGCAGACAGAATCCTTTATTTGGACTCCTAAACTGGTTTTTGGTCTTTTCCTTTTTTCTTCAAAAAAATTTTCCGATTCGGGTATTTGCTTTATATTTGCTTCATTAAGATTAAAAAAACAGTAAACAATGAGTGATTATAAGGAAAGGCACGAGAATGAGATTTTTACCAAGATTTTGAAAGCGGGTAGAAGGACCTATTTTTTTGATGTGCGAGAGACTAAGGCAGGGGATTATTATCTTACGATAACCGAAAGCAAAAAAAACTTCAGCCAGAATGGTGAGGCTAGTTTTGAAAAACACAAAATCTATCTCTATAAAGAAGATTTTAAAAGTTTTCAGGACTTATTTAAAGAATCTACGGACTTCATTATAAATGAGAAAGGCGAGGACGTAATTTCTGAAAAACATGATAAAGACTACAAACCTAAGTCTTATACGATAGACAGCGAAGAGGAAATCTAGAGGTTGGGGGTTAACTACGTCGGATTGATGTCGTGTTTCCTGTAGCGTGACGCTATAATGAAAAAAGCCCAGCTTTTGCGGGCTTTTTTCATGTTCGTACGTGCTTTCGATTCTCTTGTAGTCTTTTATTTTTCTACACGAATTTTCAGTTCTTTGAGTTGTTGATCGGAGATGGGCGAAGGTGCGTTGATCATTACATCGTGCCCTGAATTGTTTTTTGGGAAGGCTATATAGTCTCTTATTCCCTCGTTTCCGTCCAGAATAGCGACCAAACGATCAAAGCCGAAAGCGATCCCCCCGTGTGGAGGTGCCCCGTACCGAAAAGCATTCATTAGGAATCCAAATTGTGATTCTGCCTCTTCTTTACTAAAGCCTAAGAGATTGAACATTCTGGATTGAAGATCCTTATCAAAAATTCTGATTGATCCTCCTCCTATTTCGTTTCCATTAAGGACGAGATCATAGGCATTGGCTCTTACTTTTTCTGGATGAGACTCCAGCAGCGGGATATCTTCGGGTTTTGGAGAAGTGAAAGGATGATGCATTGCATGGTATCTTTGTGCCTCTGCGTCCCATTCCAGAAGAGGAAAATCCACTACCCACAGTGGAGCAAAAACATCTTTTTTTCTCAGTCCCAATCGGTTGCCCAACTCCATCCTAAGAGCAGAAAGTTGCGCTCTTACCCTGTTTTTTTTGCCGGAAAGAACAAATATGAGATCACCTTCTTTAGCCGAAAAAGAATCTGTTATTTTCTGCAAGTCCTGTTCGTTATAAAATTTATTGACAGAAGAAGTCCGGCTTCCATCTTTTAGAAATTTGATCCAAACGAGACCGGAGGCTCCTACTTGAGGTCTTTTTACCCATTTTGTCCACTCCTCTATTTGCTTTCTTGTGAAGTCTGCAGCATGTTTTACTTTAATTCCTACCACTAGTTCTGCTTCATCAAATATTTTGAAGTTCTTCCCTTTTACCAGATCATTCAGCTCTACAAACTCCATCCCAAACCGGACGTCCGGTTTGTCGTTTCCATATTTTTTCATTGCTTCTGTGTAGGTCATTCTTGGAAATTTTTCGAAATTTTTTCCTGTCACTTCTTTAAGAAGGGTTTTGGAGAGGTTTTCAAACACCTGAATGATATCTTCCTGTTCCACAAATGCCATTTCACAATCTATCTGGGTAAACTCGGGCTGTCTGTCTGCTCTTAGGTCTTCGTCTCTGAAACATTTTACAATCTGAAAATACTTGTCCATACCCCCTATCATAAGGAGTTGTTTGAAGGTTTGTGGAGATTGAGGTAATGCATAAAATTTTCCCGGATTCATTCTGCTTGGCACTACAAAATCTCTTGCTCCTTCGGGGGTGGATTTTATAAGGACAGGGGTTTCCACTTCTATAAACCCTTCATCTGTAAGATGGTTACGTATTTTTTGCGCCATCTTGTGACGGAAGATTAGCTTGTCTTTTACGGGATTTCTTCTAAAATCCAAATACCTGTATTTCATTCTGAGCTCTTCGCCACCGTCTGTATCTTCTTCAATGGTAAAAGGTGGAAGTTCAGCACTATTGAGTACGGTTAGCTTTTGGGTCAAAATTTCGATTTCGCCGGTGGAGAGATTAGGGTTTTTACTGGTCCTTTTTATCACTTTTCCGGTGACCTGGATGACAAATTCCCGCCCCAGTTTTTTTGCTTCTTCAAAGAGAGTCGCCGGGCAACGTTCTTTATCAAACACCAGTTGAGTGATCCCATATCGGTCTCTAAGATCTATCCAGATTACAAATCCCTTATCACGAACGGTTTGTACCCACCCAGACAGGGTAACTTCTTGGCCGATGTTTTCTGCAGACAATTCTCCATTGGTGTGTGATCGATACATCTTATACAAATTAATACACAAAGAATTTTTTATACTGTTTGGCTTCGGAATATTTTCAGTTTCCAGACTTCAAGGTGCGAAGATACCATAATTTATTCATCCTTTTTTAGGGTCTTAGCACTTTGGTTAGTTTTGGTCTTTTGGTTGTGATTTTGTAACTTGGCCGTCCGATAAACATACTATGGGTAAAGGAGATAAAAAAACCAAGAGAGGAAAGATAGTAACGGGGAGTTATGGTAAGACCAGACCTAGGAAAGCCTCAAAGGCGTTATTCGTCTTTCGGAACAAAGAGGCGGAAATGCCTTCCGATCAGGATGTTAAGCCAAAAGCAGCAGTTGGGAAAGCAACAGCGGTTAAGTCCGCCTCAACCAAATCAACGATTTCTGCCAAAAAAACTGCTAAAGGCAAGGCCTCGACTACAGAGGAGAATAAGACTACTAAAGGAGGGAGATCTTAAGGTCGGGGAGGGTTTGTTGAAAAAAGTCTCTCTCCTCCGTATACAGGTAGGAAGGGGTAGATGTTTATCAATATCAAACAGTTAGGTTTATTTTCTTCTTCTTCTTCTTCTTGGGGATTTCTCTAAATCCCTTCCGCTGTTGCTTTGAATTTTTCTCAAGACACTCCCTAAAATGAGATTTCTGTGTTTTGAGATAATTCTGTTTCAACAGTAGATTTTTCACTCCCAAAAATTTTATTAAGAATAGAATTTCCCTCGTTTTGTTTTATGTAAACTGAGTGATGTTATTGTTGTTTCTGTTGTGATTTTTATCCAATGGGCTGTTTAGCTACTCGTACTCCTGCGTGTTTGGGATTTCTTATTGAGATACGAGATGATTGGTGGTGTTGCTACCATTGCGAGCACAATGAGTGGGTTTTTTGTCATACCAATTATTTGTTCTCTGCCTGTTGTGCCAATTGTTCTACTACATCGTTTCCTCTCGTGAAAAGATTGAGTATACTCATAAATGTGTTTAGTTTTTTTGATTTTGAATTGTGGGACTACTTGTTGTATTTTGCTTTACCTGTGTGTTGTTTGTGTTATTCTTGTTTCTTTCTTTACATCTTTCCCGTTTCAATATTCGGGAGATAGAAGTAGTAAGTCGGAAAAACATATCAAGAGTATGTCGTTGGGTGAGGAACGGATAATAGTGGTGCCAAACAATAAATTTTTAGTCATGTGTCATTGTTATCCGAATGGGGGTAGCTAATTTTTGAAAATGGGAACATTGGAGCACGCCTCTCCGAACATTAGGGATTTTACGATAGGCTTTAATTTTTCCACAAGCGCCACATAGGCGTTCTCTGGGATTTCTCTTTTTGAACAGCCTTTTACCACTACTCTTTTTCCCCTAAGTTCTTCAAAATTATAAGATTCTATCGCTTCGTGCATCAAGAGGATCTCCAGTTCTTTTTCGGAGCCATAGGCTATTTTTTTTGCTACTTCCGTAAGGTGTGCTGTCAAAATAAAGTAAACCCAAAGGGGCACAATTGCCTCTGCAGAATTATACAGGTGAATGTAGGCATTGCGATAATATTCTCTATCAAGTAAAGCCACTTTTGCTCTAAAATCTTTTTCTTTTAGTATCACCGCTTCAAAAAGGAAATCCTTAATATCTATCCCTATTCTTTTGCCTTTTGGTAAAAGGCTCTCAAGATCAAAACTTATAAGGCCACTTTCTGTTACCCGGTTTCTTATTTCAAATTCTCCCTCCATTTTTTCCCTATCTTTAGGGACAAAATTAGTGGAAATTTTTGATTGTCCTCATCTTGCCCGTATTCACGTATTTATCTTTTCTTTTTTATGAAATATTATATTATTTCCGGTGAGGCTTCTGGGGATCTCCATGCCGGTAATCTCATGAGTGCTATAAAAAATCATGATCCCAGAGCAGAATTTAGGTTTTGGGGGGGAGACCATATGAAGTCTCAGGGCGGCGAGCAGGTAAAGCATTACAGGGACTTGGCATTCATGGGTTTTTGGGAAGTGATTCTCAATCTTAGGGTAATTCTTAAGAATATTCGGTTTTGTAAGCGGGATATTGAAAACTATCGTCCTGATGTTCTTATTCTGGTGGACTATCCCGGCTTTAATCTGAGGATAGCAAAATTTGCTCATCAACTAAAGATAAAGGTGGTGTACTACATATCTCCGCAACTGTGGGCATGGAGGGAGGGAAGAATAAAAACCATAAAAAAATATGTGGATAAGGTGTTGGTTATCCTACCATTTGAGGAGAAATTTTATAAAGATAGAGGGGTAGAGGCAATATACGTAGGGCATCCGCTTCTTGATGCACTCTCTGGGCTGGTGCCTGTAGATGAACAAAAATTTCGGGAAGAATATGATTTGGGTGAAAAGAAGATCATCGCTTTGCTTCCCGGTTCCAGAAAGCAGGAAATAGCACGGATGCTGAAAATTATGCTATCTTCGCAGCTTTATTTTACAGATTATGCTTTTGTGATTGCAGGAGCCCCCGGTTTGTCCCGAGAGTTCTACGAGCCTTTTTTGACCGAGCACGTAAGTTTTGTCTCAAACCGCACCTATGATCTTTTAGGATGTTCTTATGCTGCTTTGGTTACTTCCGGTACGGCTACTTTAGAAACTGCACTTCTGAACGTTCCGGAGGTAGTCTGCTACAAGGGCAATGCAGTTTCCTATAAAGTAGCTAAAAGACTTATCAAAAACATAAAATATATTTCTCTTGTCAACCTCATTATGGGCAGGGAAGTGGTGAGAGAACTCATACAGAATGAGTTTAATACCCAAAATCTTACCACAGCACTCAAGAATATTTTGTCGAAAGACAGAGAAAGAATTTTGGGAGATTATGACCAATTACGGAACACCCTGGGAAAAAAAGGAGCAAGCGGAAAGGCGGCGATAGCGATCATGAACCTCATTTCCGAAATCAGAACAAATCTGTAGTAACTCCCTTCACGCTTGGAATAACGCCCAACTCTCAGATTCTTTACTTTGGTATCCGGAGGCCAATCACGTTGTTTTTTCTACCGGAGTATTCCCGTAGTTGCTTTTTCATATCCTTTCACTTCAGCAGCGCCGTTGCACTCATTTTACCAAAATTATTGGCTGCCAGTGGGCTATCTCCCGTAATCAGTTTTCTATCGGTTAAACAGGCTCCCGAAATATTATCATTCAAAATTTTTACTCCGAGAGTTTCCAGTTTTTCACCGTAAAACCAAGGCATTTCTCCCGGAACGTAGCCAATATCCGGTGTTTGTGTATCTATTTTATCGGGAAACGATTTCATCTGATATCCTCTGTAAGGAAAGTTTTCTGCCGGTTCGTTGTGAGCAGCAGCCAATAGTGCGGCGGGACCGTGACAAATAGCTAACACGTAAAGTTCCTTTTCAATTGACCAATTAATAATTTTTTTCAGATCATCGTTTTCTGGCAAACCCAGCATCGCACCATGACCCCCGGGGAGAAACACAGCCACGTAATCGACCTCCGATTTCATGCCTTTTGAGACAAAGTCTTCCAGACTTTTAGGATGTTCAAATTTATTTTTGTACCTCTCCAAAATACCCTTTACTGCATCATCTTCCGAGGGCATTGCCCACATTTCTAAAGCGACAGGGGATCCCGTGGGAGTGAAAATATCGGACTCAAATCCGGCCGCTTCAAAGTGCAACATGGGAACCAAGGTCTCCACGGGGTGATTTCCCGTAGAAAACTTTTTTCCGTTTTTCATGGTCATATACCGTTCCTCGGTGCACATCACCAAAACCCTTTTGCTTTTATCTTTATTGGCATTCTTATACACGGTATAGTCGTAGTCCGTCTTGGAGGTTACGAATTGTGACCGAGAAAACGGGGAGGGCTCGTAGCCTACACCCTCAAAGATGGGCTCTTTGCTTAGTTCTTGTGACATATTCATCTTTTATTTTTGAAGTTAAATCCACTTCCAATTTAAGAAATGGTTTGCGATTTTCCAAATACCGGTCGAGAAAACAAAACGAAAAAGCCCTCCAACTCGTTTGATGTTTTCCTCATTGTGATTTGTCAAATCACTTCGTTTAAACTTATTCCAAAATTCTTTTGTAATTTTCGGTCAGAGTATTCGTTGTAGGTAATTTGGATTTGATGCAGTATACTGATTTCCAGTAAAATGTATGGGTTTTTTAATCTACGTCATAATCTACAATGGATAGGGTGCTGTAGTGTCTAGGGTGTTGTATTGTTTTTCATTTATGGGCAAGAATAAACTGAGAAGATTTCAAGAAAATAGGTGTTTGTCGAATGTTATTCAGCCAACAAGACAAGAGGTTCTTTCCGGTTTTCAGCTGAAAGGGAGATGGAGGGATAAATTCTTTGGGAACACTCGTCCTATAATTTTGGAACTTGGTTGTGGTAAAGGAGAATATGTCGTGGGGATGGGGAAGGTTTTCCCAGAAAAAAATTTTATAGGACTGGATATAAAAGGAGCACGGCTTTGGTTCGGTGCAAAGGAGGCGGTGGGGGAATCACTTGGCAATGTCGCATTTTTACGAACACACATTGAGCTCCTTGATCTGCTTTTTGACGAAAATGAGGTGGATGAAATCTGGATTACTTTTCCGGATCCTCAGATAAAACACAAGAGGATGAAGCACCGGCTTACCTGTCCGTATTTTCTGGAGAAATACAGAAAAATACTAAGACCAAGGGGGGTAATTCATCTAAAAACAGACTCCGAATTTTTGTATGGTTACACTTTGGGCTTACTACAGGGATTGGGACATGAGATTATTACTGCGCATCATGACATATACGGTGCTAGAGAATATGAGCCTTCTACGCCTTATTTGAGAGAAATCAAAACTTATTATGAGCTGCTTTTTTTTGCCGGAGGAAAGCCCATTACTTACGTTAAGTTTAGACTTGGCTAATGAACTTGATAGTGAGGTTTTTTGAGAAAAAACCGTTTTTTTCACGAGTTATTTTTATGTAGATTTGCGATAAATTTTTTGATTCATGACTTACGATATTATAGTGATAGGAAGTGGTCCGGGGGGATATGTAACAGCCATACGTGCGGCGCAGCTGGGCTTTAAGACAGCGATCATAGAGAAAGAGAATCTGGGGGGTATTTGTCTTAACTGGGGGTGTATCCCCACCAAGGCACTGCTGAAATCTGCCCATGTTTTTAAATCTTTACAACATGCCGAAGATTATGGTCTGAATAAGATAGAAAACCCGGGTTTTGATTTTTCTAGGATTATAGCGAGAAGCAGGGATGTGGCGAATAAAATGAGTCAAGGCATCCGTTTTCTGATGAAAAAGAACAAAATAGATGTGATAGAGGGAACAGCGAGGGTAAAGGCAGGAAACAAGGTGTTGGTAACAGCAGAAGGAAAGGAAAACGAATATTCTGCACAGCACATTATAATAGCTACAGGCGCACGTTCCAGAGAACTTCCCAATCTTCCACAAGACGGCAAAAAAGTGATAGGCTACCGCCAGGCACTTTCTCTTCCTGAGCAACCCAAAACTATGATTGTGGTGGGATCCGGGGCAATAGGAATAGAGTTTGCAGATTTTTATCATTCTCTCGGGACCGAAGTGACGGTGGTAGAGTACCTGCCTAATATTCTTCCGCTGGAAGATGAAGAAGTATCAAAACATGTAGAAAAATCACTCAAGAAATCCGGTATCAATATTCTTACTAGCTCTTCTGTAGAATCTGTGGATACTACGATCGGAAGGGGGGTGAAAGCCAAGGTAAACACAAAAAGTGGGGAGAAGGTTTTGGAGGCAGATATTTTGCTTTCTGCGGTGGGTATTACTGCGAATATAGAAAATATAGGGCTTGAGGACGTAGGGATAAAAACAGAAAATGGCAAGATTGTGGTAAACGATTGGTATGAGACTTCTGTGTCAGGATATTATGCGATAGGGGATGTCATCCCTACCCCCGCGTTTGCGCACATGGCCTCTGCAGAGGGGATAACCTGTGTAGAAAAAATAAAGGGGTTACCTATAGAAAAAATAGATTACGGGAATATACCGGGATGTACCTACTGTCACCCGGAAGTGGCTTCTGTAGGGCTCACAGAAAAGCAGGCTCGGGATAAGGGTATATCCGTAAGAGTAGGGAAGTTTCCTTTTTCGGCATCGGGGAAGGCTATGGCAAATGGGGATACGGATGGATTTATCAAAGTAATTTTTGACGTTAAGTACGGGGAATGGCTGGGCTGTCACATGGTAGGGGATGGAGTAACAGATATGATTTCTGAGGCGGTAGTAGCCAGAAAACTGGAAACTACTGGATATGAGGTAATAAAGTCTGTGCATCCGCATCCCACACTTTCTGAGGCGATTATGGAAGCTGCTGCCGCTGCTTATGGGGAAGTGATTCATGTATAGCATACCTGTTTTCGTGAGTTTTTTCATAAAAAAGCCGCTATTTTTGGGCAGCGGTTTTTTTGTAGCAGGAACTTCAAAATCCATCAAAGCCCTATACTTTTATTGGGTTTTAATCTTTTTAATATCTTCCTAGGTATTCCTTTTTTATGGACTAATACTGCGGTGGTTTTGTATTGTACGTAGGGTTTGGTGACATACAAATAACCGCCAAGGTCATTATGGGTTCCCCAAGAATTTTTCACTTTATAATATTGTTTGCCTTTTTGATCTTTTGCAAGTCCTACGATATGCATACCGTGATCATCCGTGGTAGAAAGATTATTGAGCGCTTTTTGTCTCATTTCTTCCGTAATTACCTTATCCTTCTTAGGAGCAGTAAATAAGTCTTTTTTTATCTCTGGTGTGAGATTGTCCAGTTCTACATCAGGAACATAAGCCACTCCGTTTTTGTAAGAAAAATAGGGTTCGGATACATCGGTTGCCCAGCCTACAGAGTACCCTTTTTCTATGGAATGGTCTATGATGTCGGTAATATCTTTCATAGGCACATTCCAATAGGTGTCATGGCTCCAATTATCGGGTACGGGAAGAACGAATTTTTGATAATAGGGATAGTCCTTGTAGGAAGAAATACCTACGTAGTCTTCGGTATTAATCCCTACCACATCGCGAGCAAAGGTTTTGGGAGTATAAGATTTGCCTTTATAGATAAAAGATTTCGGTATTTTTCCCAAGTGTTTATCCAGAACAGAATCTATTTTGGACAGCCAATTATCCGGAAGTCTATTTTTGGCAGAAATTTTTACCAAACTGTCAAGTGCGGGTTTTATCTCGTTCTGCATTTCCTTGAAATTATTTCTGAGTTGTCCTTCTTTCAGTCCGGTATACACTTCTTGAGGGACGGTACCATATTTTTTGTACATGTTGATAACATCATGAAATTCTCCTCCATCTCCCCATTTAATAGCTCCGTTATTCAAGATGTAAAGTTTTGCTTTGTCATGGTATGAATTTCTGGCAGTGAAGATTTCGGATAAATCTACAGGCTCTTTTCCCATACGTTGCATTTCAGATTCTATAAAGGAGTTACCGGAGTAGCTCCAGCAGGTTCCGGAAGATCCCTGGTTTTTTACCGAGGTGGCAAAAACGTCTTTTACGGTAGTGAATATAAAGTTGGACTCCTTCGACCGGTTATTTTTAGGTTGGTTGACCAAGTTATTCTGTGCTGTTCCCCATTTGATACATGCCCCTAAGATCACAAGAGCGATCAATTTTCTTTTATTACCTCTCATAAATTTTTGATTTCAAGTATTGATTTAATTTTTGAGTTATAAAATTTCTTGAATTTAAGAAAATTTTATAACTCAGTTACAACGACTAAAAATATACAAGCCGTGAGGGGATGTCATTTCTAATTTTGACGTTTGCGTTTCTGTCTGGTTGTTTTTATTCTCAGAAGGTAAAAAGAATAACTCCGGGTGGATTTAAGAATTGCTACTCCATCATTCCGGCATTTAATTAAAAAAATATAGGTTTTCTTGGTGGTTTGGGGTCTGGATTGCCACAAAAAGCAAGGATATTATATATCTGGTGATTGGGCTATATGCAGATTAGGAGGAAGAGAAACTAATCTCGGTTTACCTGCCCTCTACGTAGAAGAGATGACAAATAAAAAGAAATGGAATTTTATTCTCTGTCTTCTTAACAGATATAAGATCAATGGAAGATTGAATGATTTTTTCTCTGTAGGAGCAGAGCCTAAATTTGATTTTCCTTGGGTGCTTCGTCTGCTTTCAAATATTATAAATGGGATGTAGAATAGAAAGGCTCTAATCATAGAATCCTGTTGGCACGGACCCCCATTGTCAGCTTATGAGGGCAACCGTTCTTTATCTCGTTATATTTGGATATTTTATTATATCTGTTAGAGTGTTTGGTTTTTTATACTTTTGAGTGTTATTTTAAGAGTTATGATCTATGAGGACGAGTATCAGAATGTTTTAGTTTATTTATGGGCAAAATAGTCCTCGCATACGGAGTTTATGAAAGCATATAACCGTTCAGAATATGGAAGAAATCATTACCACAGATTAAAATTTAAAGACCAAATCAAAATAATATAACCGATGATCCTAAAAGAAGTCGCTAGAGAATTGGATGAACTCTTCAAAATTTCCACAGCCGAATGTTTTGACAACGCAGGGCTTTTGTGTGGAAATTCTGAGCGAGAAGTTACTGGTATTCTCATTACTCATGATGCACTGGAGGAGGTTATAGAGGAGGCCGTTGCCCGGAAAACAAATCTAGTGGTAGCTTTTCATCCTGTTATTTTTTCCGGACTTAAGTCCGTTACGGGCAAAAACTATGTGGAGAAAGCCGTGCTAAAAGCCATTGAGAATCAGATAGCCATTTATGCCGTGCATACGGCTTTTGATAATGATTACTATGGGGTAAGTTATGGTTTGGCTGAAAAACTGGGGCTGAGAAAACAACGTATTCTCATACCCAAAAAGAAAAATCTTCACCGTCTGGATGTTTATGTCCCTTCCGCTTATGTAGAAGCTGTCCGTGACGCTATTTTGGCTGCAGGAGCGGGAAATATAGGTTTCTATAAAGACTGCAGCTTTTCTGTGTCGGGCTTGGGAACCTTTACTCCCAAAGCGCATGCAAAACCTTTTACGGGAGAATCGGAGGTCAGATCGTACGTGGAGGAGCAGGTTTTGAGCTTTGTTTTTGAAGTTCATAAAAAAAATGAAGTATTAAACGCTATGTACACTGCTCATCCTTATGAAGAAGTGGCGTACCAAGTTTTCCTCACAGAAAATGAGAATCATTATTTGGGATTTGGTAGGTATGGTTATCTGGAAAAAGAGTTGGGAGAGAAAGCGTTTTTGGGATACGTGAGAGAAACACTAGGGCTCAGAGTGATTCGATATTCGGGAGTGTTGAACAAAAAAATAAAAAAGGTAGCTGTTTTGGGTGGAAGCGGCGCTTTGGGTATTTTGGCAGCCCACACTTTGGATTGTGATGCTTATCTCACCGGAGATTTAAAGTATCACGATTTTTTTCTTTCGGAAAAAAAAATGCTCTTGTGTGATATCGGTCATTTTGAGTCTGAGCGGTGGGTAGTAGACCAGTTATTTGAGAGAATTTCAGAAAAATTTTCTAAATTCGCGGTCTTGAAAGGGCGTATTTGTACCAACCCTGTGAATTATTTTTTTAAAGAGCATGACTAAGAAAACCAACGAAATTTCGGTAGAAGAAAAACTAAGGGCCCTGTATGACCTTCAGATTATAGATTCACGACTGGATGAGATAAGGAATACAAGAGGAGAGCTGCCTGTAGAAGTAGAAGATTTGGAGATAGAAATAGAGGGTCTTAATAAAAGAGTGGAGAAGTTTCAGTCTGAGATAAAGGAACAAAAGGAAGAGATCAATGCAAAAAATGAGGTGATTGATCATGCACAGGCTCTCATTAAGAAATATAAGTCTCAGCAGGATAACGTAAGGAATAATAAAGAATATGAATCTTTGGAAAAAGAGATAGAGTTTCAGGAGCTAGAAATACAACTGGCCGAAAAAAGAATAAAAGAATACAGTGCGAAGATAGACCATAAAGAAGAGCTGTTGGCAGACTTAGAATTAAAAATGGAGAGCCTGAGAGAGCATCTTAAATTCAAAAAAGAGGAGCTGGAAGGTCTGGTAGCGGAAACACAGAAAGAGGAAGAGTTTCTGATGAAAAGATCTCAGGAGTTCGAAAAAAAGATAGACAAAAGATTGCTTATTTCTTATAAAAAAATAAGAGCCAACTCGGCAAACGGGCTTGCAGTGGTAGGTATAGAGAGGGGTGCGCCCAAGGGATCTTTCTTCACTATCCCACCTCAAAAGCAAATGGAAATTGCACAAAGAAAAAAAATCATTGTGGATGAACATTCGGGCAAAATACTGATAGACGACGAGTTGGTAGCAGAAGAAAATGCGAAGATGAAAAGCGTGATAAAGTTTGCTTAGGGTTCCCAAAACTTGAAGAAAAAACACACGTGAAGAAGTGTGGTTTTTTTTTGGTTCTTTTCCTTGTCGTGGTTGCCGCTAGGAGTACAGATTCAGATACAGATTTTGGTATTTTTCCTTGACGGCTTTTCTCTTAAGTTTAAGGGTAGGGGTCAGTTCTCCTCCCTCTACAGACCAAATTTCCGGAGAGAGCTCTATTTTTTTTATCTGTTCCCAGTTTCCCAGTTCCTTGTTTATTTTTTCTATCTCTTTCTTTATTCTTTCCTTTAGTTCCGGCATTTGAGATATTTCTTTGTTAGAAGCGGGTACTTTGAGGTGATGCCTTTTTGCCCAGTTTTTCGCAAAGTTAAAATCAGGCTGTATGATGGCACAAGGCATTTTTTCTCCCTCTCCCACTACCATTATTTGTTCTATAAATTTTGAGGTTTTGGCTAGATTCTCTATGATCTGCGGGGCAATATACTTTCCTCCAGAAGTCTTGAACATTTCTTTTTTTCGATCCGTAATTTTTAGATATCCCTCTTCGTCTATGTGTCCTATGTCTCCCGTTTTAAAAAATCCGTCTTCCGTAAATGCATTTTCCGTGAGTTCGGGATTGTTAAAATATCCTACAAAAACAGAAGGGCCTTTTACGGTAATTTCTCCATCGGGTTCTATTTTTATTTCTAGATTTTTTAGAACATGCCCCACGGTTCCGGGCTTTATTTTGTCAAAAGAGTTGACCGCAATTACAGGTGAGGTTTCTGTCAGCCCATAGCCTTCCAAGATGGGAATCCCTGCGTTTTGGAAGATTTTATTAAGACGCAACGACAAGGCTGCAGAGCCTGATATTAGGGCCACAATTCTGCCCCCCAGGGCTTCTCTCCATTTCTTAAACACGAGCCTGTCGGCAATGATTTCCTTCCAAGTAGAAGGAGCAGAGATATTTTCTTTTTTTTCTAACAGGGTGACGGCCCATAAAAAAACGAGAGCTTTTATTTTACCGGAAGAGGTACCTTTTTCGTATATCTTGTCGTAAATTTTTTCCAATAGTCTGGGAACCACAGCCATATAGTGTGGTTTTACCTCTTTTATATTTTCGCCTATCTTATCCAGACTTTCTGCAAAGTAGATAGAAAATCCGTTGTCCTGGTACAGATAAAACAGCATTCGCTCAAAGATGTGGCAGATAGGCAGGAAACTCAGTGCTCGGACTTCTTTGTAATGGCAGCCTTCGGCAAGTGGAATTCTTTCTTGTGAGGCTTCTATGTTGGAGACGATATTGCGGTGTGAGAGCATTACTCCTTTGGGTTTTCCTGTAGTACCGGAGGTGTATATAATGGTAGCCACCTCGTTATCTTGTATCGTGTCTGCTATTTTTTGTACTTCATTCTGGGTAGAGAAATCTCTACCCAATTCCAGGATTTCCTTCCAGTTTTTGGTATTTTCTATGGGGTCAAAAGAGTATACGGCAGTGAGACTTTTTATATGTTTTACTTTGGACAAAAGTTCTCTGTCTGATACTATACAATATCTGATCTTTGCATCCTTGAAAATAAATTCGTAGTCTGCCGGAGTTATGGTAGGGTACACGGGCACTGTAATCCCCCCTATCTGTAGAATACCCCTATCGGCAATGGCCCATTCTGTACGGGTGGAGGTAGTGATAAGCGCAATTTTTTCCCCCTTTTTTATACCCAACTTGATAAGCCCTCGCGAAAATGCATCGGATAGCCTGATAAATTCTTCGGTGGAGGTTTTGCTCCATACACCCTTCTCTTTGGTAGCAAGAAAGTCCTCTTTGGGGTAATTTTTCTCAACCTTTCTGGCGATGTCAAAAATTCTTCTGCCCATTGTCTGTGATTTAATACAATACATCCCTGCACATAAAGGTAATAAGTTTTTGTCATATTTTCTCCTTTATTTTATTTTTAGCTTGAAAACACCTACTTTGTAGCGTTCAGAATTTTGTAAGCAGAAACGTCACTTTAAACCAGAATTTATGGATTTTACCCTAAGCCCGGAGCATTTGATGATACAGCAGGCAGCAAGAGATTTTGCAAGGACGGAATTGTTGCCGGGAGTTATAGAGAGAGACCGTACACAAACATTTCCTCATGAAGCGGTAAAAAAAATGGGGTCTTTGGGATTTATGGGGATGATGGTCAGTCCCAAATACGGAGGTGCAGGTCTGGATGCGGTTTCTTACGTAGTGGCGATAGAAGAATTGGCAAAAGTAGACGCATCCGCAGCGGTCGTCATGTCGGTGAATAATTCTTTGGTATGTGCAGGACTGGAAAAGTACGGCTCCGAAGAACAAAAACAAAAATATCTCTTTCCCCTTGCAAGAGGGGAGGTAGTAGGTGCTTTTGCGTTGTCTGAACCCGAAGCCGGGTCAGATTCTGCTTCTCAGAAAACTACTGCCGAAGATATGGGAAATTATTATTTGCTTAATGGAACTAAAAACTGGATCACCAACGGAAGTAGCGCCACTTATTATATCGTGATAGCACAAAGTAATCCGAAAAAAAAACATAAGGGGATTAATGCTTTCATCATAGAGAGAGGTTGGAAGGGTTTTCAGGTAGGAGCAAAAGAAGACAAATTGGGGATAAGGGGAAGTGATACGCATACCCTTTTGTTTAATGATGTAAAGGTACCCAAGTCCAACAGAATAGGTGGGGAGGGGTTGGGGTTTGTTTTTGCAATGGATACTCTTAATGGGGGGAGAATAGGCATCTCTGCCCAGGCGTTGGGCATAGCAGCGGGAGCTTATGAAATTGCACTTAACTATGCCAAGACCAGGAGAACTTTTGGGAAAGAAATTATTCGTCATCAGGCCATAGGATTTAAGTTGGCAGACATGCATGTCAATATTGCAGCAGCAAGAATGTTGGTGTACAAGGCTGCTGCAGAAAAAGACAGAGGGCTAGATATTTCTGAGTCCGGCGCTATGGCAAAGTTGTATGCCTCAAAAGTTGCTATGGAAACCACTACAGAGGCCATACAGGTTTTGGGAGGGTGTGGTTATGTGAAGGAATACCACGTGGAAAGGATGTTCAGGGATGCAAAGATTACTCAGATTTATGAAGGTACTTCGGAGATTCAGAAAATTGTTATTTCCCGAGCGCTTCTTAAATAACTCGAATTTTGTACTTTTGGAAGGCAGTAGAAAATAATAAGGTCCTATGAAATATGTATGGATATCCGTTTTTGTTTTGACTATGGGACTGGTTGGTTTTGTGTGGTGGAAGTATTTTTATGTTTTTGGGGAAGGGGTCAAGGCCGGAGATCTCAATTATGCAGTGTATAAGGGTAATTTTTTTAAAACTTATGAAGGGAAAATTATCCAACAGGGTTTCGGGGGAAATTCTAAAAGAGGAAACACATTCACGAGTTATGAATTTGAGTTTTCTATTGAGAACGAAAAAATTTTCAAAAAATTGGAACAAAACGGCGGAAAGTATTTTGAGCTCAGATACAAAGAGTACCACGGAGCTTTGCCGTGGAGGGGTAACACCAATTATGTAGTAGACAGCATTATCAACATGAGGTAAGAAGCCGGAGTGGGTTCTTTTTCTGTAAATTCTGCAAATGTTCTTTTAATAAATTTATGAAGATTCTGAAGTTTGAGGGTAACTCCGTGGGTTCTTCGGAGAACATGCGGGAGGGTATTGATATAGTAGATGGAGAAAGGAAAATAGCGGTTTTGTTGGCTATATGCCAGGTACTACAAATTTTTTGGTGGTTTTTCATTCCCTTGCGCTTTCTGGTGGGATATCAATTAGAAATCAAAGGGAGATTATCGGAATCTGGAAAAGAAATATTTTTGACATAGCAGGCAATTATTCTGGGGGAGAAAATAATAAAGAGGTGTGCAAGAGATTATCTCATGCAAACGTACAGGTAATAGAGGGTCCAATAATTGGGAGAAAAAAGACATGGAAGAAATTATTGTCTGCTTTACTTGTACAGGGGGTCTCTTCTGTTTGGTCTGTTTCTGCAAGAAAATAAGATTTCTGTTCGTCTTTTCCTAAGTTAGAATTTGGGAGGGTAAACGAACGGGGGACCAGATTGCAACGCGGCTATTGGAGTGACTGTCCATGCGAAAATATCCAGATATGGACAGATATTGATGCTTTCCATAATCATAATAATGATCTCTGTTATGTCTTTCACGTTTCTGGAGTTTTTGCCTTGTCTTTTGAAGAGGGGGAAGGCGGTTGCCACTAAAGATGGGATCAAGATGCTAAGCATCATTTTGAGAGAATGTTGCAGACCCAAGGTTTTTTAGAATTTATTTTCAGGATATTTTCTGAGTTTAAAATCTTCATAAACATGATTACAACTTTAGAGATGGTAGTCTCTGTGGCTATAGATGATGCCCAGTTTTTGGAGAATAGGGTAAAAGAACTTGAGGTTTCGGTATTCGGAGAGCAGAGCATCATCTGTTTGATAGGGTATGAGATATCCAGACAAAAGAACATCAATAGTATTTATTTCTAAGGTTCTGGAAAACCATGAAATAAAAAATGATCTTTTAGGGGCGGAAGTCCCGATAATATTTCTCTGCTGGTAAATATTCATGATAAGATAGTGGTTCTTAACGAGTTGTGTTATCTAGCTTACCCATCTACAGTGGATAGGAAAATAGCAGTTTACTTTTCCGTATAAACCCGAACTGTCTTTGTTTTTTTAAGGGTATTTGTTCATTTCTCTATCACTTAAGTTCCTCTAATTTTCACCATAATATTATCCTCATTCTCTATTTCTGCTTCGGATTGGTGTATCAAGTATTTGCTTTAGATACCGTATTTGATAACATCTTCTACACTATATGAAAAAATAACTTGCACAATTCGTTATCACAATAATCTTGGATTAAAAAAATAAAATCTTACAAAAGAATTTTTTAAGGATAAAAAATCTATATTTGTGAAATATTTTAGATTAAAATTGAAAAATGGTTTGAGTTTTAATGTGGGTATTGCGAGTGAGGAGGATGCTCGGCATATACCCGATATATTGCGGGAGATGGAGATTTCGGCAAAGGAGAGGGGTACGGGCATTGCGAGAAGAACGGCGGCATACATAAGGGAAAAAATTTCTGAAAATAAGGTGATAATTGCCACATCTGGTAATGGAGAGTGGGCTGGGTTTTGCTATATAGAGATATGGGATGATAAGGAGTATGTAGCCAATTCTGGTCTTATCGTTTCCAGAAAATACAGAAATTCTGGTCTCGCTTCTCTTATTAAGGAAAAGACATTTTCTCATTCTAGAAAATATTTTCCCAAGGCAAAAATATTTGGTCTTACGACAGGCCTTGCCGTGATGAAAATCAATAGCAAGCTGGGATATGTCCCGGTTACGTACTCGGAACTCACACAAGATGAAGTGTTTTGGCAAGGATGTAAGACTTGTGTAAACTATGACATACTTATGAGCAAGAACAAAAAAAACTGTATGTGTACTGCCATGCTTTTTGATCCTGAATTGGGGAGAAATGAAAGCTTAAGGTCGGGTAATGCAAGATTTTTTTCAAAATTAGACAAAATAAAAAGACTCTTATGGAAAAAGTAGTTTTAGCTTATAGTGGTGGTTTGGATACCTCTTTTTGTGCAGTATGGCTGAGTAAAGAAAGAAATTTAGAAGTGCATGCCGTTATGGTAAATTTGGGGGGATTTTCTCCTCTTGAAATAAAAAAAACAGAGGAAAGAGCTTACCGACTCGGTGTGAAGACTTTCAAGATAATAGAAGATGAAAAGAGGTACTACGAAGACTGTATACGGTATCTCATTTATGCCAATGTTTTGAAAAATAATACCTATCCTCTTTCGGTAAGTTCAGAGAGAGTGTTTCAGGCAACCGCCATTGCTCATTATGCGAAAGAAATAGGAGCAAAATATGTTGCGCATGGAAGTACGGCAGCAGGAAACGATCAGGTTCGGTTTGATGCTGTTTTTAGAGTTTTGCTTCCTCACATAGAGGTGATTACACCCATACGAGATCTGAAACTTTCCAGAAAAGAAGAGAGGGATTATCTTGCAAAAAATCAGGTAGAGGTAGATTTTGAAAAATCTCGGTATTCTATCAATAAAGGATTGTGGGGAACTTCCATAGGAGGAAAAGAGACTCTTACTTCAAACGAGAGCCTCCCGGAGTCTGCATATCCTACCCCGGTGAGCAAAACAGATCCGGAACTCATGACTTTAGGGTTTGACAAAGGGAATTTGTCTTCCGTAAACGGTAAAAAATATTCTCATCCCGTACAGGCAATACGGCAGGTTGAGGAGATTGCTCAGCCTTTTGGTATC
Organism: Bergeyella sp.; assembly: GCA_030263285.1. Lineage (GTDB taxonomy): Bacteria > Bacteroidota > Bacteroidia > Flavobacteriales > Weeksellaceae > SZYB01. Next base: position 720,870 of record SZYB01000001.1, on the reverse strand, counting down.
GGGAGGGATACTCATGTGGGGGATACGATCATAGGGATAAAAGGAAGAGTGAGTTTTGAGGCGGCTGCTCCCCTGATCATCATAAAAGCCCATCATCTTCTTGAGAAACACACTCTTACAAAAAATCAGTTGATTATAAAAGATCAGCTTAGTATTTTCTACGGAAACTATTTGCATGATGGCTGGGCTCTGGATCCCGTCATGAAAAATCTGGAATCTTTTTTTGTTTCTACTCAAGAGAAGGTCTCTGGTGAGGTAAAGGTAGAACTATATCCCTATCATTTTATACTTATTGGGATAAGTTCTCCCCATGATCTTATGTCTTCCAAATTTGGTAAGTATGGCGAGGAAAATGCCACTTGGACGGAGGCGGATGTAAAAGGTTTTTCAAAAATTTATTCTAACGCATTGAGTATTTATCATCAGGTACATCAGGAGTATTAATTTATTTTGGCAAAACAAAAGAAACATGCATTCTCAAAAACTCATAAAAGCAGGCATTGTAGGAGGTACAGGCTATACGGCAGGAGAGTTGATAAGGATTTTGCTTTATCATCCTTTTGTAGAGATAATTTTTGTTACGAGTCAAAGTTTGCAGGGTACTTCGGTATCGGAAGTACACAGGGATCTTGTAGGGGATACGGATCTCAAGTTTCAGGAATGGGCTCAGTCCTGCGATGTGATTTTCCTTTGTTTGCCTCACGGAGAGAGTAAGAACTGGCTGAGAGACAATGAAAAAAGAATTTCTGATAAGGTAAAGATTATTGATCTGGGAAATGACTTTAGGGTGGATGAGAAGTGGCATGATAAAAAATTTGTTTACGGACTTTGTGAGTTCAATAAAGAAAAGATCATGAAGTCTTCTTATATCGCAAATCCGGGATGTTTTGCCACTGCCATTCAGTTAGGGATTTTGCCTGTATTAGGAGAGGAAAAGATAGAGGAGATCTCCGGGGTGGGGATTACCGGAGCTACGGGGGCAGGGAAGGCTCTGCATCAGACTTCACATTTTAATTGGAGGAATAATAATATTTCTCCCTATAAAACTTTTACGCATCAACATATGGCGGAAATAGAAAAAAATGTCTCAAAAATGTCTGAGATTGCCACAAAGATAAATTTTGTTCCTTGGCGGGGAGATTTTACCCGCGGGATTTTTGTCTCGCTTACCTTTTCCGCCAAAAAAAATCTTGCAGAACTCAATGAAATCTATAAGTACACGTATAAATATTCAAAATTTGTTTTCGTTTCTGCAGGTCCCATAGATTTAAAACAGGTGATAAATACCAACAAGGCGCTTATTTATATAGAAAAAGCAGGGGAGAAAGTAGCGGTACATGTGGCTATTGATAACCTTTTGAAGGGAGCCTCCGGGCAGGCGGTGCAGAATATGAATCTCATTTTTGGCCTGGAAGAAAAATCCGGACTTAACCTAAAATCTTCTGTTTTTTAAAAAAATGAAATTATTTGATGTATATCCGCTCTTGCCTCTCTCCATTGAAAAGGCGATGGGGAGCAGGCTTTGGGATGATAAGGGAGAAGAATATTTGGATTTTTACGGCGGGCATGCGGTTATCTCTATTGGGCATTCTCATTCTGCCTATGTACAGGCCATAAAAAGTCAGCTCGAAAAAATAGGATTTTATTCCAATGCTGTCATAAATCCTCTACAGGAAAAATTGGCCGAAAAGTTGGGGAAGCTCTCGGGATACGGAGATTATAGTCTTTTTCTTGTAAACTCAGGGGCTGAAGCCAACGAAAATGCATTTAAAACGGCCTCTTTTTTGTCTGGAAAAAAAAAGTTTATTTCCTTCAGGAATTCCTTTCACGGAAGAACATCGGCCAGTGTAGCGGCTACGGATGACCCTTCCATCATTGCGCCCGTCAACGTTTCAGAAAATTTTGTTTTTTGCCCATTCAATGATATTGAGACTTTCGAAACTCTGTTTTATAGAAATAAAGAGGACTTAGCAGGGGTGATTACAGAAGGTATTCAGGGGATAGGGGGTATTCATATCCCGAGTAAAGATTTTATAAAAAGGATAGAGCAGCTTTGTAGGGAGTTGGGTGTGTTTTTTATTTGCGATGAGATTCAGTCGGGGTATGGAAGAACGGGAAAGTTTTTTGCCCATCAATATTTTGAGGTGCGTCCGGATATTATCACTGTGGCAAAGGGTATGGGCAATGGTTTTCCCATAGGTGGAGTCCTATTTTCCTCTCACATAGAGGCTCGGAAAAAAATGTTGGGGACCACCTTCGGGGGGAATCATCTCGCCTGTTCTGCTGCATTAGCGGTATTGGAGGTTATGGAGCGTGAGAACCTTATCGTTCGGTCTTATGAGAAAGGGCAGTATCTTTTGGATTCTTTGACTAAGTTTCGGAAGATAAAAGAAATTCGTGGCAGGGGGCTTATGATTGCCCTGGATTTTGATTTTTCTGCCTCTGGAGTGTCAAGACTTTTGAGAGAAAAATATAAAATATTGGTGGACAGTGCCAAAAATTCTCATACCATAAGACTGTTGCCTCCGCTTGGCATTACTGAGGAGGAAATAGATTATTTTCTTATTTCGCTTTCTCATATTCTTGGAGAAAGAAGTCCGTTCGCCGAATGATTTTTGATACAGGTTAGGAATGTTATGCAGTAAAAATTTGATATAAAATGAAAAATTTCACCTCCCTAAATGATATACAAGATCTGGAAAGTCTTGTTCATGAGGCTTTTGAGCTAAAAAAAGATTTATATGCTTTTTCAGACTTGGGCAAGCGAAAAACTTTGGGTCTCGTTTTCCTTAATCCCAGTTTGAGAACCAGAATGAGCAGTATAAAAGCAGGCGAAAATCTGGGGATGCAGGTACAGGTAATAAATTTAGGAACCGAGATCTGGACATGGGATGTTGAAGAAAATACAGTTATGAACGGATCTGCTACAGAACACATAAAGGATGCCGCAAGAGTACTGAGCCAGTATTGTGACATTATAGGGATACGGTGTTTTCCCGGTCTGAAGGACAAAGAAAGAGATAATTTGGATCTGGTGATCAATACTTTTGTAAAATATTCTTTGGTTCCTGTGATTTCTTTGGAATCTGCTACCGGGCACCCTTTGCAGAGTTTTGCAGATCTTATTACCATAAAAGAAACATGGAAATTCCCTTATCCTCCCAAAGTAGTCTTGAGCTGGGCTCCTCACATAAAGCCTTTGCCTCATTGTGTGGCGAATTCTTTTGCCGAATGGATGAATGCTGTAAAGGATATTGATTTTGTGATTGCACATCCCAAAGGATACGACCTTGCTCCGAAATATACAGGCAACGCCCCGGTATTTTATAATCAGGAGGAGGCATTGGAGAATGCAGATTATGTCTATTTCAAAAGTTGGTCATCGTACAAAGAGTATGGAACTTTGCCTAAAGTGAAAGAAAATTGGTTGCTCGGAGCGGAGTTTTTGTATTCTCATTCCGGTACTTATTGGATGCATTGTCTCCCTGTAAGAAGAAATGTGGAGGTGAGTGATGCTGTTCTGGATTCTGCTAGATCTTTGGTTTATCGACAGGCTTATAACAGAACCGTGGCCATGCAGACTATCCTGAAAAAAATGCTGGAAAATTCTCTGTAGATGAAGACATTGTATGTCATAAAAATAGGGGGAGAAACCCTTGATGAAAATTCTTCTTTGCAGGCGTGTATTTCTGCCTGTATTGGCTCAAAAAAAAATATTTTATTGGTACATGGAGGCGGAAAAAAAGTAACAGAACTCTCTTCTCGTTTGGGAATTGAGCAAAAAATGATAGAGGGAAGACGTATTACTCCTCCGGAAACTTTGGATATTTGTACTATGGTCTATGCAGGGCTTATAAATAAAAAAATAGTAGCGTTGTTTTCAAAATTTGGAGCAAAAGCCATCGGTCTTTGTGGAGCCGATGCACAAAGCATTATTTCGGAGAGAAGAAAGCATCCCCATATAGATTATGGGGAAGTGGGGGAGGTAAAAAACATTGATTCTTCTTTTTTTGTATCCATCATAGATAAAAAACTTATTCCGGTTGTTTGTTCCATCAGTATGAACGGAGAAGGTGATTTGCTTAATACGAATGCCGATACCATGGCTTGCGAAATAGCTCAATCGCTTTCTCACGACTATCGGGTACATCTTATCTATTGTTTCGAAAAAAATGGTGTGCTTAGGGACGTTATGGATGAGAACTCTACCATTGAAGTTATTTTTAGTAAAGATTTTGAGGAAATGAAAAGCACAAGACAAATTGCAGGTGGGATGATCCCAAAACTCGATAATGCGTTTGCGGCTGTTTCTTCTCCGGTAGAAGAAGTTAGGATTGTTCATAGTGGAGAACTTTCAAAGGTATTTATGGGAAAGAAGACAGGAACAGAAATTGTCATATAAGTGATAACGACCCTTACACAAGAAGCAAAAGATCTGCTGAAAAGACTTATACAGACTCCCTCTTTAAGCAAACAAGAAGAGGGAACCGCACGGCTCATTGCAGATTATATTAAGTCAAAAAATATTCCTTACGAAAGAAAGGGAAATAACGTTTGGGCGAGTAATTTGTTTTTTGATTCCTCGCTACCTACTATTTTGCTTAATTCGCATCATGATACCGTTCCGCCCAATTCTTCTTATACGTTAGACCCTTTCATCCCTACTGAAAGGGAAGGAAAACTGTATGGTTTGGGAAGCAATGATGCGGGGGCGTCTCTGGTAGGGCTTTTGGCAGGTTTTTTATATTTTTATGATAAGAAGCTCAATTATAATCTCATCTATGCGGCTACTGCAGAGGAAGAAATATCCGGTGAAAACGGGATAGGGAGTATTTTACCTGGTCTGGGTGTTCTTTCTTTTGCTATAGTGGGAGAGCCTACCGAGATGCAGCTCGCCATAGCCGAGAAGGGTCTTGTGGTGCTTCATTGCAGAGCCAAAGGCAGAGCTTCTCATGCAGCACATCCCAACGAAAATCACGCAATTTATAAGGCAATAGAGGACATAAAAAAAGTAGAACACTATACTTTTGACAGAATTTCTGAGGTTTTGGGGAAGGTAAAAGCTACTGTAACGGTCATACAAGCGGGGAGCCTACACAACGTAGTGCCGGATCATTGCGATTTTACCATTGATGTAAGGACGAATGAGCACTATTCTAATCAAGAAATTCTGGATACTTTTGACGCCCTTCTGGATTCTGAAGTTTCTCCGAAATCTTTACGGTTAAACTCTTCGAAAATTTCGCTTGACCACCCCATAGTTTTAGCGGCCAAAAGAGAAAATTGTCGTTTATACGGTTCCCCCACCATTTCGGATCAGGCACTTATTCCTTTTGATTCTGTAAAGATAGGTATAGGAGACTCTCTTCGGTCTCACACTGCGGATGAATTTGTTTACCTTCGGGAACTGGAGGAAGGAATTTCAAAATATATTCGTATTTTATCCCGTGTACTTTTAGATAATGAATAGCAAAATTTGGGCAAAAAACTCTGGTTCAGAAACTTATGAAAAACTTATAGAAAAATTTACTGTAGGTAAGGACAGAGATTTTGATCTACTTTTAGCGAAATATGACGTATTGGGAAACAAAGCGCATGCCTCTATGCTCTTTGAAATAGGGATATTAACTCAAAAAGAAAACGAAGAGATACAAAAGGAGCTGGATAAAATGTTGTGTCTTGCCGAGAAAAATAATTTGTCGATTGACGAGGGAGTGGAGGATATTCATAGTCAAATAGAGTTTAACCTTACGAGAAAATTAGGAAAGGCGGGTAAAAAAATACACACCGGACGTTCTAGAAATGATCAGGTCCTTCTGGATATAAAGCTTTTTTTTCGTTACGAAATTCCGCGGATTGCAGAGAGGATAAAGGAACTTTTTGAAGAACTGATCTCTCTTGCAGAAAAATACCAAGAGGTGCTGATGCCGGGGTATACGCATTATCAGATTGCGATGCCTTCCTCTTTTGGTTTGTGGTTAAGCGCCTATGCAGAGTCACTCTCCGAGGATATGGAATTGCTTTTGGTTGCCTATTCTTCTGCAAGCAAAAATCCGCTGGGGAGTGGAGCAGGATATGGATCTTCTTTTCCGCTTGATCGAGAGTATACTACAAAAGAATTGGGGTTTAAAGCACTCAATGTAAATTCTATCTATGCACAGATGACCAGAGGAAAAACAGAAAAATTTTTATCTTTCGCTCTTTCGTCCATAGCTTCAAGCATAGGAAAACTGTCGAATGACATATGTCTTTATTCCAACCAGAATTTCGGATTTTTGTCTTTTCCTATCCATCTTACTACGGGCAGCAGTATTATGCCTCACAAAAGAAACCCCGATGTATTTGAACTTATAAGAGGAAAATCATCTAGAATACAGGCGGTACCCAATGAATTGACTTTGCTTATAAACAACCTTTCTACAGGTTATAACAGAGATTATCAACTCACTAAAGAAATTATTTTTCCTGCGCTGGAGGATATGAAAGATTCTCTTCAGATTTTGTGTTTTATGCTTCCTCACATGGAGGTGAATCTCCATATACTGGAGGATCCAAAATATGATTACCTCTTCAGTGTTGAGAAAATAAATGATTTGGTGAGGCAGGGAAAAGGTTTTCGTGATGCCTATCTCGAAGTAGGGAATTCTATAGAGGACGGGACGTACAGCTATGAGAGAAGGAACCTAAAACATACGCATGTGGGCAGCATAGGAAACCTCTCGTTACAGCAGATAAAAGATCGATTTACGCAACTTTATACTCGGTTTTATGAAGCCACTTGACACAGTAGATTGCAAAATACTCAATATACTACAAGAAGATGCCACCGTTACGGTAAAAGAAATGGCAGAGCGTGTGGGGCTTTCTTTCACCCCAACCTACGAGAGAATAAAGTATCTGAAACAGAATCACGTTATCCTAAAAAATGTAGTTATAGTAGACAGAGAAGCGGTAGGTTATCCTGTTATGTCCTATTGCAATATTGTGCTGAAAGAGCAGTCTGAGAAGAAGCTCCTTGAGTTTGAAACCCTCATTAAGGCAGAACCTCAAGTGTTGGAAGTGGTAAGCCTGTCTGGAACCTATGACTATATGATAAAAGTGGTGGCAAAGGATATTCGCGACTACAACAATTTTATGACGCATATCGTGGCTAATATTCCCAATATAGGGCAGTACCACAGTGCCATCGTGCTCTCTGTGGTAAAAGACGAAACAAAAATATTTTTGTATTGAGTTTATTTAAGAAAGCTTCTTGGCATCGGAGAGGAACTGTGCGAGTCCTTTTTCTGTAAGAGGATGGTTGAGCAGGTTCAGTATAGGCGTAAGAGGGGAGGTGATTACGTCTACTCCTATCTTTGCACACTCTATGATATGCATGGGATGTCTTATAGAAGCGGCTAAGATTTCCGTCTCATAGAGGTAGTTATCGTATATAATTCTTATATCCTCTATGAGAGAAAGTCCATCCGTGGAAATATCATCAAGTCTGCCCAAAAAAGGGGAGACATAACGGGCTCCGGCTTTTGCCGCAAGCAATGCCTGCCCCGCAGAAAAGACCAAAGTACAGTTGGTTCTTATCCCTTTATCGGAGAAATATTTCAGAGCCTTAACTCCGTCTTTTATCATGGGGATCTTTACCACGATATTTGGGTGTATACTAGCAAGTTTCTCCCCCTCTTTTATCATGTCTCCATAGGAGACAGAAAGCACCTCCGCAGAGACATCCCCCTCCACAAGTTGGCAGATTTTCTCGTAATGCCCCCTTATGGCTTCATCTCCGCTGATTCCTTCTTTTGCCATTAGAGAGGGATTGGTAGTAACCCCAGCCAGAATCCCCAAATCTTTGGCCTCCCCTATATGCTTCAGATTGGCGGTATCTATAAAAAATTTCATAGCCTGTCTTTATTGTTTGTATTTCTTAGTCTGCTAGGGGTCTGTTTGTACAAATATAGAAAAAAACACCTTGGTGCGTTATCAGCCGATGTTAATTTTGATCAAAGTTTAGTTTTACGGATTAAATGAAGAGGGACAGATATTCAGAGAGCTTATCCAAAGATAACTTTTAGCTTAAGTTCGTGACTGAATCTTTTCTATTTTGTCGAAACAATTCCAAGGCATGCCGCCCAGCGATCATTCTTTTCTTTTTAATCCATTAATGTACAACGAATGACGTTTACTTTCTTATTTTTGTGGGATGAAGGTATCGTATTTAGGTCCGGAGGCGAGTTTTACTCAGTTGGCAGCAAGGAAAATTTTTGGTGAAACAGATTTTATTTCTAAAACGACCATTCTTGACTGTTTTCTTTCCGTGGAAAGTGAAGAGGCAGATCACGCTGTTGTACCTCTGGAAAATTCTATAGAGGGCACTGTATCTATGACACTTGATTTGTTGCACAGTTTTGGGAATATGTACATCCTCTCGGAGCTGATCATGCCTATCTCTCATCATCTGATGGTCTATCCCGGTAATGCAGAGTTTGACAGGATTTTTTCTCATCCTCAGGCACTTGCGCAGACTTTCCATTTCAGATTTGAGAATTATAAAGAAATACCTACTCAGGATTTCAGCTCCACCGCTGCTTCGGCCAAAAAAGTGTCAGAAAATCCTGATAAAAGATGGGCGGCCATCGCCAACTCTTATGCCGCAGAGCTTTACGGACTGAAAATCTTGCACGAAAACATTCAGGATGTTGCTTATAATTATACACGCTTTATCGTAATATCCGGGAAAGAGTTATTACCCGCATTGCCCTATGCTCCGGTAAGAAAAAAAGCCTCTATTATCGTTGTGCTTCCGGAGGATCATGCGGGAGGGCTGCATCAGGTGCTGTCTGTTTTTGCATGGAGAAAACTGAACCTTTCCAAGATTGAGAGCAGAACCCTAAAAACGGGGTTGGGTAATTATTTTTTCTTTATCAATGTAGATATAGATGTAGACGGAGAGTGGCAGGATATTTTGTTCAGAAATTCTCTTGAGGAGTTGGAAGCAATAGGTGCCTCTGTTAAGTTTTTGGGACATTACGGAGAATTTCTGATAGGAAGCTGAATTCTCCTCTTTTTTGGACCTGAATAAAAGGAATATTTACCGGTATTTATTTTTCCATTTTTTTGTGAGTTCTTCCTTTATTTTTTTTTCTTTGGTATTATCGCCTGCCTTGTAAAATCTAGTTCCGATAATTTTTGAGGGGAGAAATTCTTCTTCCACAAAATTCCCGTCATAATTGTGTGCATACCGGTAATTTTTTCCATAATTCAGGTTTTGCATAAGTGATGTGGGTGCATTTCTTAAATGCAGTGGAACGGCTAAGTTTCCCGTTTTTTTTACAAAATCCATTGCCTCGTTTATGGCGTTGTAAGCAGAATTGCTCTTGGGTGATACAGCGAGGTATACCGCTGTTTCACCCAAGAGGATTCTTGCCTCCGGGTTCCCAATAACGTTTACTGCCTGGAAGCAGGCATTTGCCACCACGAGTGCATTAGGGTTGGCAAGACCTACATCTTCTGAAGCCGAAATGAGCATTCTGCGGGCGATGAATTTTATGTCCTCTCCCCCTGCAAGCATTCTGGCAAGCCAATAGATTGCAGCATTTGGATCACTGCCTCTTATAGATTTTATAAAGGCAGAGATGATATCGTAGTGCTGTTCCCCGTTTTTGTCATACACCGGACTTGTTTCCTGCAAAATAGTCTGTATTTCTTTGCCTGAGATATTTTTTTTATCGGTGTTTTTATAGTGATTGAGTACGAGTTCCACCGCGTTGATTAGCTTTCTGGCGTCTCCGCCCGAGTATTGTAATAAAGGTTCTTTTTCTTTTATGAAAAGTTTTTTTTTTGTGCGTTCTTGGTGTTTTTTTGTGGCTGTACCGATAAGTGTTTCTAACTTTTCCTTTTCCAAAGGATTGAGGACATAAACCTGGGTACGTGACAAAAGTGCAGGTACCACTTCAAAACTGGGATTTTCTGTGGTGGCTCCTATGAGTATTATCCATCCCTTTTCTACCGCATGAAGCAGGGAGTCTTGCTGAGATTTATTAAAACGGTGGATCTCATCTATGAAAAGTATGGGAGACTTTCCGGAAAAAAGGTTTTGTTTTTTTGCTTCTTCTATGACTTCTCTCACTTCTTTTACTCCGGAAGAAATGGCAGAAATTTTGTAAAGTTTTCTCTTGGAATGTGTGGAGATAATCTCTGCAAGAGTAGTTTTGCCCGTTCCCGGAGGCCCCCAGAAAATAAGAGAACTCAGAGTATCGTTTTCTATCATTTTCCTTATGGGACCTTCCTTTCCCGTAAGATGTTCTTGTCCTAAAACCTCTTCTATAGAAGTTGGTCTTAGAATTTCTGCAAGAGGGATGTCAAGATGTGAATTCAAAGAAAAATAATTTTAGGATGGGTTTCAACAACAAGGACAAAAGTGGCAAGCCGCAAAGTTATCTCAACACAAAGATAGGTCAAAATCCATTTTTTTCTTCTATTTTTGCCTTTGGTTTTATGCATAAATATCTTGAATAGGATTCTGATTTTTCCTTTGGTTGTTCTTATAAGATTTTATCAGGGTGCTATTTCCCCCTTTTTGCCCAGTAGCTGTAGATATGCTCCCAGCTGCTCAAACTATATGTTACAGGCATTAAAAGAGTGGGGGGTAGGGGCGGGTCTTTGTTTGGGTATTCGTAGAATTTTAAGATGTCATCCCTGGGGGGGATCAGGCACGGATCCTGTACCTAAAAAAGAAGAATGTAAATAAAAACATTATGGGTAAACTTATTATGAGACTCTTTCTGTTTTTTTCTGTTTTTTTCTGTTTTTCTGCAAAATCTCAGGAGTATAAAGAAGGTTTGTCGGATGGAGTTTTATTTGTGAATAATCAGCCTTTTCCTGTAAAAATATTCTCTACAATCTCTGTCAGAAATTTGGAAAACTTTACGGAAAAAGAATTTCCTTATTCCATCTTGATCATTACGAATAAAGAACTCAATACTTACGGATTACCCCTCTTTTTATCCTTAAGGGAAAGGGGATATCAGTTTTTGGATAAAAAATTTATGCCTACAGAATCCCTGGATGCCATCAAGTATCTGTATAAACCTAAAGACCGGAAACGTTATCTCGGTACCGGCTCAAAAGTAACGCTCAAAACGTCGTTTATGATTTGGGATCCTGTAAAAGGTATCAATCTGGGATTCTTTACTCTTTATTTTTATAGTTTGATGTATATTCTTGCCTTTGGTTTTGGGTTGAAGATTATGGGCTGGATGTTCAGGAGGGATCGTGTAGATGAAAAATATTTGGAGCCCCTTCTTACCCTTTCGCTTGTGGGCACTGTCTTGGGAGCAAGACTGGGACATGTGATTTTTTATGAGCCAGAATTATTCAGGGAGGATTTTTGGGCGGTTTTTCTCCCTTTTCGTACGAAACCCCAATTCGAGTTTACGGGTTTTACCGGGCTTGCTAGTCATGGCGCAGCCATTGCCCTGCTAATTACGACACTGTATTATTCTTACAGGGTTATCAAGAAAAATCCACTTTGGGTATTTGATAGATTGGGCATTGTGGTGGCTTTGGGTGGTTTTTTCATACGTATTGGAAATTTTTTTAATTCCGAGATCATAGGAAAAGAAGCGCCGGAAAATTCTTTTTTTTCCATTTTATTCCCTCAGATGAGCCCGGACTACGGACCTACCGTTCCTAGGTATCCCACGCAGCTTTTTGAGGCACTTTCTTATTTGGTTTTATTTTTTATCTTGTTGTTCTTCTATGCAAAAACACGTAAAAAGTATTACCAGGGATGGTTGTTTGGGTTGTTTTTGGTGTTGTTGTGGTCTATACGTTTTTTGGTGGAATTTTTAAAGGAACCGCAAGGGGAGGAATACATCTCTTTTGCCTTGCTCAATACTGGGCAGGTACTTTCCATACCTTTTATCGTGGCGGGTGGTGTACTGATTTTTATTTCTTCCAAGTTCAGACTTAGGGACTGAAAATGCTGTGGGCATCTAGTGGTGGAACAGACGGCTGATATCTGTACGGGGAGCAATTTCGTAAGTAAGGGTCTTTTTCTGGAAAAAAGGTACAGGTGTTGTGTTTCCCCCTTTGTGGGTAGGGGAAGATTGGGATTCAGATAATGAGGGTTTAAATTGTAGGGAATGAGTTTCAAGGTTTTAAAAAGAGCTCAGAGAGACGATGAGCATGTCGTTTGTGGTCTTCATATTTATTCCCGCAATTTGCTCCCGGCACTACAAACCCAAATAAAAGGCTTTTCTATTTCTAATGTGAGTTTTAAGTGTGGGCATGAGATTTTTCTGTGTGTAAACTTTTACGGGTAAAAAGGTCCTTCCTGTGGAATATCCTCGCTCCTTTTGTATTGCACTTTAGGATCTGTGTATTGATGTAATCTCGTGACAGAAATATTAAGTTTTCAAAAAAATGGAGATCGACTCTGCGTAATCTTCGTGAGTAATTCTGGCGGGTCCTTGCATGGGGTATGAATAGAATTTGGTTTATTCCCCTCGTGCAGCAGAGCGATTTCTTCTCTTAGATATTCTGGGTAGTTTTGATTGTAAAGCGTAGAGGCAGAGGAGATCAGAAGATTCATATGTCTAAATTATCTATTACCTATTTTAATTTGTTTTCCAATTTTTGATGATGGATTGCATTATAAAATCCGGACATCTGGTGATTTTTTTGTTAATAGCGTCATAAAAATAGAGAGTAGTGGAGGCTTTGGACAGAATTTCTTTTTTGGGATTATAGATCTCGTACTCGAATTCTATTCGGATTTCTGGCAGTTTTTTCAGAGTCGTCGTTATTTCAAGAAGATCATCATATCTGGCAGGTTTCAAGTATTTGATATGGTAGTCTGATACAGGGAGCCATATCCCATTATTTTCTATCTCATTATAGGGGATTCCTATGGAGCGAAACAACTCCACTCTCCCCACTTCCAGATATCTAGCATAGTTGCCATAATAGACGTATTTCATGGGGTCTGTGTCCGCATATCTTACTCGTAATGAGCAGGTTGTTTGTATCATAAGTTGGTTGTGATTTTCGCTGTATACAAATATATTTTTTAAAATTCAATACGGGTTTTCTTTTTTTTTTTGGATAAAAATTACATCTTTGCGGAGGCAATCGTTTCTAAAAATAGCTAATATTTTTCAATAGTATAATGGGTCAGGATCTTTCATTGATATGGGAAAAGTGCCTTCAGTTTATGAGGGATAATTTGAATGCATCTGAAGAGAGTGATGACTTTAATAAACAGAAAAAATCTTTTGACCTGCTTTTTGAAAAGGTTAGCCCGGTGTCTTTGGTTCAAGGAAATCTTACCCTTTTGGTTCCGAGCGATTTTTATAAGGAATATATAGAGGATAATTATCTTTCTTTGCTCTCTGCGGCGTTGAGAAAATATATAGGGAAAGGGGTGAAGCTGTGGTATTCCATAATGGAGAACAGTCCCGTAGATAGAGGAAGTGCTCATGTACAGAGTATAAAAGGCAATTCTGTTCCTGCCCCCAAAATACAGGAAGCGGTTCCCAAATCCAAGAAGTTGATCAATCCTTTTTTTGTATCGGGAGCCAAGAAAATCAATATAGAGTCTCATCTCAATCCGCAGCATACTTTTGAGAATTTTATAGAGGGGGAAAGCAATAAATTTGCTTCTACAGTGGCGAGGTCTATAGCGAAAAGACCGGGAGTTACGGCTTTCAATCCTTTATTTTTGTACGGGACTATAGGCGTGGGCAAGACCCATTTGGCTCATGCTATAGGTCTTGAGATAAAGCACTTTTATCCAGAGAAGGTGGTGTTATATCTTTCTTCGGAGAAATTTATCCAGCAGTTTGTCTCGGCTGCGAAAGCCCAGAATAAAACAGATTTCCAGAATTTTTATCACGTGGTAGATGTCTTGATTATAGACGACATACAGTTCCTTTCCGGAAAGTCGGCCACTCAGGACAGTTTCTTCCATATCTTTGATACACTCCACCAGAGTGGAAAGCAGATCATTCTTACTTCTGATAAAGCTCCGGTGGATATACAGGATATACACGAACGGATAGTTTCTCGTTTCAAGTGGGGGCTTTCTGCCGAGATTAAATCGCCCGATTTTGATACCCGAAAAAAAATAGTTATCGAGAAACTCCATAGGGACGGTATTTCTTTACCGGGGAATATGATAGATTTTTTGGCAGGCGAAGTAAGGTCAAATGTGCGGGAGCTTATAGGGGTTATTAATTCTGTGATAGCATATTCCACGGTTTATCGTTCTGAACTCACGCTTGATCTCTTAAAAGAAACGATTAATAAAATAGCCTCTACGCAGAAGAAAGTGGTTAACATCCCTTATATACAGAATGTAGTCTGTGAGTATTTTGGTATAAAAAGAGAAGATCTTCTCTCTAAATCCAGAAGAAGAGAAGTGGCACTTCCCAGGCAGCTCGCCATGTATTTTTCTAAAGAGTTTACCAATTCTACTTTTTCAAAAATTGGAGAGGAGATGGGAGGGAAAGATCACTCCACAGTAATGTACGCTTGCGAAACAATAAAAGATATATCCAAGATAGACAAAGAAATTAGGAAGTATGTGAAGGAGCTTAACGAAAGAATTAAGCAATAGTTTTTATTTTACTGAATGTATTTAACGTAAAGGATACGGGCTCGCTTTTGTGGGCTTTTTTTGTTTAATTTTGGGGTTTGGTGATTTAGTGATTATGTGTATGAAAGAGTCAAAAATTTTGAGAGGATGCACTGAGAACATATGCAGAAGTCCTTTGGCAGAGAGAATGATGAGAAGAGAACGGCCGAAACTTGTTATGCAGACAGAGTTAGAGGTGCCTTATCCTTATTACAGAGGAGAAGGGGGCCTTGATGAGGTATATCATCTGTCTCCATATCATACTTGTGAAGAGAGGGTAAAAAGTCATACTCTAATTTAATTTTTTTTGATGCTTTATCTGCTTCCAGCCTATCTTACCCCGGATTCTCCGACGGATTTTTTTGCTCCTGTCGTAAGGGAATATATAATGCGGGTGGATTTTTATTTTGTAGAAAATGAGAAAACTGCCCGACGGGTGATCAGGTTTTTTGCTCCGGAAAAAGCACTCGCCGATCTCCGGCTTTTTTTACTGGATAAACACGCAGAAAATCCGGAGTTGGAAGAGGCTAAAAAACTGATGGTGCAAGGGATAGATTTTGGTCTCCTTTCTGAGGCTGGTCTTCCCTGTATAGCAGATCCCGGAAATAAAATTGTACGTTGGGCACACGAACGTAGAATACAGGTTTGTCCGGTAAGTGGACCTTCTTCTATTATTTTGGCCCTTATATCCAGTGGATTCAATGGTCAGAATTTTAGTTTTTGCGGATATCTTCCAATAGATAAATCATTGAGAAGAGCCTTTATAAAAAATATGGAAAAGAAGATTTTATCTACCGGATATACACAGATTTTTATGGAAACTCCGTACAGAAATGTTCGGCTCTTGCAAGATTTGTTTTGCTTTTTGTCGCCTGATATCCGTCTTTGTATTGCAGCAAATATTCACCATCCCAAGGAGGAGCTTATAAAAACCTTATGTATAGAAGACTGGAAAAATAATGTCCCCAAAATTAATAAAGTCCCGGCCATTTTTGTGCTGGGTGTCTGATGTTTTTATATCTGATGCTTTTGTTGGTATGCCAGTATTGGTTTTCTTATTTTTTATTCCTGTTGTCCTTTGGGGGCAGTCTCGGTCTGAAAATTTGGACAAAGCAGTAAAGCAACTCCTGTCGTTGCCGGAATCTGGTGCAGCTCAGTTGTCTTTTTATGTTACAGACAAAAAGGGAAATCCTGTTTACCGATATAACGAAAATATAGGGCTTAGTCCTGCTTCTACACAAAAAATTTTTACGGCTATCTGTATGCTTGACACTTTTGGGAAAGACTATCGGTATAAGACTTCCATGGCATATTCGGGAAAACTTAATAAAGGGGGGTTAATGGGGGATCTTTTTATCCAATCCAGCGGAGATCCTAGTTTAGGGAGTTGGAGGTATGAAGGCTATAAAGTGGAGGATTTTAAAAGACAATGTATTTCTACCTTGAAAGACAAAGGAATTAAGGAAATTTCGGGGTCTATCTGGTTGGATGATTCTTATTTTGATTTTCAGTCTGTACCCGGAGGTTGGCCATGGAATGATATGGGAAACTATTATGGAG
Source organism: Bergeyella sp. (assembly GCA_030263285.1). Lineage (GTDB taxonomy): Bacteria > Bacteroidota > Bacteroidia > Flavobacteriales > Weeksellaceae > SZYB01. The sequence goes on along the minus strand of SZYB01000001.1, from coordinate 704,681 downwards.
CAGGAGTATGGGGGATTAACTGGAGGGAGAATCGGTTCGATCTCATCCTGGAAAATGGAATCATAAAAAGCACCTCAATTAAACTTCCTAAATTGACATGGTACGCCGAAATAGTAAAAGAAGGAACTGCCGATAAGAGCATCGTCTACACGGCACCTTATTCTCCGTTTGCCTTTATCAAAGGAAAGCTCCCCCCGAATAAAAAAATGGTTATTTCGGGTGCCAATCCACTTCCTCCGCTGAGTTTAGGTTCAGAAATCAAACAGTGGTTAAGGGAAAATTCCATACTGTTCGACGGAGAAGTATATCTTTACTCTCAGGAGAAAACAGAAAAACGGGTACCGCCCAAATTCCCTGAGCAGAATATTATTTTGACCTATTATTCTCCGCCGTTAGACAGACTTCTTTATTATTTTATGCAGGAGAGTATCAACCTTTATGGGGAGACTTTTGTAAAAACTTTAGGTAAAGAAAAACTCATGGAAGGGAGTTTTATTTCTGGACTTACTTACCTTAAATCCTTTTGGGTAAAAAGCGGGCTTTCTCCTTATTCCATAAATTTTTTGGACGGAAGCGGGCTTTCTCCCCAGAATTATATTTCTGCCAAAGCGCAAGTGCAAGCACTCTTATGGAGTATCAGGCAAAGCTGGTTTCCAGAGTTTTTAGGCTATCTTTCCCCCTATAAAGACGGAATATATATGAAGAGTGGTACGATAAAAAACACAAAGAGCTACGCAGGATTTTACAAAGATTATGTATTTTCTATTACTATCAATAACTATCAGGGAACCGATGCCTCCTCGGCATTACTGAGAATACTCCAAGAACTTGATTAGACCGATGAAAATCCGCTTTCCCTTGGCAAAATCATGGATCGCTTTTCCTTTATTTTCCCTAATTGTATTGGGTATTTTGGTGTACTCTGCGTTTTTTGCAAGAGAGCTGAAGGAGAGAGAAGATAAAAGGATAGAAATTCTGGGTAAGGCAATTCAGATTTTGCAAGACGAAGCGTATATAGACGATTCTATTTCTCGGAATTTGATCATTACAATTTTGGAGACCAATGATCACATTCCTCTCATCATTACAGATCAGAATAAAAAGCCCATTTTAGCAAAAGGCACTTATAAAAACATACCTGAAGAAATAATAAAAGATTCTTTGGAACTCAAGAGTCTTATGGAAAAAATGGAACGAAAAAATGTGCCTTTTGAAATACAAAAGGCACGTAACGAGGTACACTATATTTTTTATGATAATTCTGGGCTTCTCAATTCTCTCCGGTATTATCTCTATTTGCTGGGATTTTTTATTATCGCTTATTTGTGTTTTTCCTATTGGTTTTTAAGAGCTTTAAAAAAAAACGACGAAGGTTTTCTTTGGGTAGGATTAGCGAAAGAAACCGCCCATCAGATGGGGACTCCGCTTTCTTCCATGATCGGGTGGATAGAAATTTATAAAATACAGAATGCTAACCTAAAGCCCATTCTTGAGATAGAGAAAGACGTAATAAGACTAAAGACAATTTCTGAGCGATTTTCCAAAATTGGGTCGAAGCCGGCGCTTGTCGATTGTAATTTAAGCGAAACTTTGCAACAGAACTATCGTTATCTATCAAGCAGAATTTCCAAAAATGTAAACTTTAGTCTTAATCTTCCGTCTCTCCCTGTTTACAGGTTACATAACGGAATTCTTATGAGTTGGGTATTCGAAAATCTGGTAAAAAATGCGGTAGATGCCATGAGAGGAGAAGGAAAGATTACGGTGAGCCTTTACAAAAAAGACGCATCTATTTACATAGATTTTATGGATACCGGATGTGGACTTATGTCCAAAGAGGCGAGAAATATTTTCCGAACAGGGTACTCGACTAAAAAAAGGGGCTGGGGATTGGGTTTAAGCCTTGCCAAAAGAGTCGTGGAGGATTATCACAAGGGCAAAATTTTTATTGTTTTCACAGAGGTGGGGAAGGGGACTACTTTTAGAATAAAATTTTAATTATTCTCTGTTTGGATATCCATCGGTAGGATCCCCCTTTTTTACATTTCAGCTCGTTGTTCCTTGTTTCTTTAATATGTTTTGTAATCTTCTTTACTTCCAAAATGAGCCGTAAAACTGAATATATTCATCGGGGTATTTTGTTGAACCTCTGAGTCAATGATTTTTTAGGTTCATATTATAAATAGGGTGATATTATATTATAAATAGATATTCAAATTTTCTCAAAGAATGCTAACCTGACTGGTTATTCGGAGTTATTTTGATTCACCAACTGTGGAATTTTTAGTCTTGGGCAGATTAATGGTAAAAAAGGCGGATATGATGTGGAGAGACGTTTTATTTATCTAGTAGATAAGCGGTACTTAGTTGTTTACAAAAATCAAATTTTTAATCAAGTTTTTTATTTTGATTTTCAGTTCTTCCTTTGAGCCATTATTGTATATCACGATATCTGCCCGTCGAATTTTTTCGATTTCGGGCATTTGTCTTTTTATAATACTTTTTATCTCTTCATAAATTTTTCCATCTCTTGCCATTACCCGCTCTATTCTTATGTTTTCATCTGCCGTTACCAGTAGAGACAGGTCACATTTTTTATGAAGTCCCAACTCAAAAAGAAGCGCTGTTTCTTTAAAGATATATTTGCCATTCTGCTCATGCTTCCAGTTTTGAAAATCTTTATCCACTTCCGGATGAATAATTTGATTGAGCTTTTCTAATACTTCCGGATTATTAAAAACCATTTGGGATATGTATTTTGTATCATATACTCCGTTTGTATAGGACCGGTTACCCAACAGATGAATGACTTTAAGACGTATGTCAGGGACAGAATTAACTATTTTTTTAGATGACTCATCAGAATTGTAAACAGAAAACCCCAGCTCTTTTATGGTATTGGACACTGTAGTTTTTCCCGACCCTATTCCCCCTGTTATACCTATTAATTTGGGCCGTGTAGTATTCTCTGTAATGTTTTTACCGGTTTTCATTATTTTCTAATAACCAAAAACCTCATTCAGACTATAAGTATTTTCCAGTCTTACTCCTTTTTCGGTTTTTTTAAGACTTGCCAGTTCGTGATGAGGATCGTGCTCCAAGAATAATAAATATTCATTTTCTACACATTGGTTTAAGAATTTTTCTTTTTCTTCCAAAGTAAGAAGAGGTCGGGTGTCATATCCCATTACGTAGACCAGCGGTATATGTCCTACGGTCGGGATTAGATCTGCCGCAAAAACAATAGTTTTGTCTTGGTACTTTATGACGGGAAGCATTTGTTTTTCTGTATGACCGTCTACAAAGATGATATCCACTTTGAGATCCGGAGCAAAACTATAATTTCCGTTTTTGGGTAACGGCAGGAAGCACAATTTTCCTGATTCCTGTAACGGGATAATATTCTCTGTAAGGAAGCTGGCTCTTTCTCTGGGATTAGGTTTTGTAGCCCATTGCCAGTGGTTTTCGTTGGTCCAGAAACTGGCATTCTTAAACGAGGGTTGCAGCGCAGTTCTGTCTTTCTTCCATTCTATGGCTCCTCCACAATGATCAAAATGCAGGTGGGTAAAAAATATATCTGTGATATCATTTCTCACGAATCCGTATTTCCCCAGAGCTTTGTCTACAGAGTCATTTCCCCATAAAGAGTAGTGACTAAAAAACCTTTCACTTTGTTTGTTTCCCATTCCGCAATCTATAAGAATGAGTTTTTTTCCGTCTTCTATGAGCAGGGATCGGGTTCCCAGTTCTATCATATTGTTTTCATCGGCAGGATTTGTTTTTTGCCACAGAACTTTGGGTACTACACCAAACATCGCTCCACCATCCAGTTTGAATTTCCCGCATTGTATGGGGTACAGTTTCATAATGTTGAGAGTTTATTCAAGGGTACTTAAAAATATTGATTATCAATTAATTAAATAGTTCAGAATAATTCACCCAATTCTTTGGGTTTGTTAAGTTTAAGGTGTTGGTATGCTTTTTTTGTTACTTCTCTCCCCCGAGGAGTTCTTATAATGAATCCTTCCTGGATAAGATAAGGCTCATATACTTCTTCCAAGGTTTCGGAGTTTTCTCCTATGGAGGTGGAGAGGGCAGAGATGCCTACAGGCTTTCCTTTAAAATTCTCTATCATTACCCTTAGAATTTTATTATCCATGTCATCCAGACCGTATTCGTCTACATTGAGTGCATCCAGTGCAAATCTTGCTATGGTTATTTCTATCTCTCCGTTTCCTTTTATTTCTGCGAAATCTCTCACTCTCCTAAGAAGCGCATTGGCTATTCTGGGAGTTCCTCTGCTTCTTTTTGCAATTTCTATGGCGGCATCTTCATATATCTTTATTCCCAGCACTCTGGAGCTTCTCTGTATAATGTGGCTCAAGAGCTCGGTTGTATAATACTCTAGCCTGCTTTGGATGCCGAATCTCGCTAGTAAAGGCTTGGTGAGCATTCCGCTTCTGGTTGTGGCACCTATAAGGGTAAAGGGATTTAGGCCTATTTGTACACTTCTGGCATTGGGACCGCTCTCCAGCATAATGTCGATCTTAAAGTCTTCCATCGCAGAATACAAATATTCTTCTACCACAGGGGAGAGTCGGTGTATTTCGTCTATAAATAAGACATCATTTTCTTCTAAGTTGGTCAATAATCCCGCCAAATTTCCCGGTTTATCCAAGACAGGACCAGAAGTAAGTTTGCAATTGACTCCCAGTTCGTTGGCTATAATATGAGAGAGTGTGGTTTTTCCCAAGCCCGGAGGACCGTGAAGAAGGACATGGTCCAGAGAGTTTTTCCTTTTTTTTGCGGCCGCAACAAAAACCTCCAGATTTTCCAAAGTCTTGCGCTGTCCTGCAAAGTCTCTGAAACTCTGTGGTCTTATCTGCTCATCTATCAATAATTCTTCACCGGAGTAATTTTCTTTGTCGGGATGTAAATATTCTGGCATTTTGGAATCAAAAAATCTCACGGATAAAGTTAAGTATTTTTTAGGTTTAGGTAAAGCTTAATAATGATTGTATATTTGCGGTGTGTTTTTATTTTTTCAGAAGAATATACAACTAGACTATAATTTTTTTGATGAAACTCATCGGTCCGTTCACACAAATGCTCACCATGAGAGATTTGCCTTTGCGGGGCAAAATTCCGGATGAGTCTCTGGAGATTATATCAGATGGGGGGCTTCTGATAGACGGTGGTAGAATACTGGGTTTGGGCAGATTTGCAGATATGGAGAATCAATATCCCGGTGTAGATGTGGAAAAGATTACCGGAGATAAAGTTCTTCTTCCTGCTTTGGTGGATTGTCATACTCATCTCTGTTATGGCGGTTCCAGAGCCGCAGATTTTGCCATGAGAAATGCAGGGAAAACCTATCTGGAAATTGCCGAAAATGGTGGAGGAATATGGAGTACCGTAGAGCAAACCAGAAGTGAGGATGAAGAGGTGTTGTTGGGGGCATTAATGGAGAGAGTCAATTTTTTGCTTTCTTTGGGCATAACCACTATAGAAATAAAAAGTGGGTATGGTCTGAGTCTGGAGTCCGAACTCAAGATACTTCGTGTCATACGAAGAGCACAAAGCATGACCCCTGTTCGTTTGGTTCCTACTTGTTTGGCTGCTCATATAAAACCAAAAGATTTTTCCGGAAATACAGAAGAATATTTGTGTTATGTTTTGGAGGTGATCCTGCCCAGGGTAAAAGAAGAAAATTTGTCGAACAGGGTAGATATTTTTGTAGAAGAAACGGCTTTTGATAAGGGGGAGAGCAAAACATTTTTGTTACGGGCAAAATCTATGGGTTTTGATCTTTGTGTACATGCAGATCAGTTTACCGTGGGCGGCTCCAGGCTAGCCGTAATGGTAGGGGCAAAATCGGCCGATCATTTGGAGGCGGTTACAGAGGAAGATATTGCATTTTTGGCGCAATCGGATACGGTAGCCACGTCACTTCCGGGGGCGAGCATAGGCTTAGGAGAACCGTTTGCTCCTGCAAGAAAATTACTTGATAGCGGGGCGATACTTGCCATAGGTTCGGACTGGAATCCGGGTTCTGCCCCCATGGGCAATTTAATTGCCGAATCCAGTATTCTGGCTGCTTATGAAAAGTTAACTACTGCCGAGGTTTTATCGGGCATTACTTACAGGGCTGCCTATGCCCTTAATATTCACGGTATAGGAAGGATAGCCGTGGGGATGAGGGCAGATTTTGCTGTTTTCTCCACTCACGACTACCAGGAGATACTTTACCGGCAGGGGCGGCTTAGGCCAAGTGCAGTCTATATAGACGGAAAAAATATTTTATCGTGATTTGGGAGGGGCGTTTTGACGGAGATTCTCCGTTGTGTAAAAGGGTTTTTCAGTCCGTAAAATACGAAGAGGATTATGGTGCTATTTCGCCTAACGGATTTTTTTTACACGGTTTTTCTGTAGATGAGGGAGTCCGTAGAAATAAAGGAAGGGTAGGGGCAAAAACGGCGCCCAACGGTATAAGAAAAAATATGGCTAATTTTCCTGTCCATGCGTCTCGTTTTTGTTTGTTGGATTTTGGAAACGTTGTTTGTACGAATGGCGATTTGGAAAAATCACAAAAAAAATTATCCGAAAAAGTGGCTCAGGGCTTGATATCTGGAGGGAGATCCGTTGTTTTAGGAGGAGGTCATGAGCTTACTTATGCTCATTTTATGGGGATAAGGAAGGCATTTCCCAATAAGAAAATAGGGATAATCAATGTTGATGCGCATTTTGATAACAGGGAAGCAGAGAGCGGATTGGGAACCTCCGGAACGTCTTTTTGGCAAATTTACCAGCAAGAAAAACAACTTTTTTCCTTACATATAGGGATACAAAAAAATGCTAATACATTGGAACTCTTTGACAGAGCCCACACATTTGGGATGGAATATATTCTGGCAGAGGAGATTTTTTATGAGAATATAAAAAGTATATGCACAACAGTAGATACTTTGGAGCAAAGGGTAGACCTCCTCTACCTTACCGTATGTATGGATACCTTTAATGCCAGTATTTCTCCCGGGGTATCGGCTCCATCCTGCAACGGGATTTTTGCCGATCAGGCCTTTATTTCTATTTATAAACGTATATTGTCTTCGCAGAAACTCAAGGCACTGGACGTAGCGGAAGTCAATCCACTCTATGATGAGCAGGAGAGGACGGCACGCCTCGCGTCTGGTCTAGTGAATGAATGGTTCATGAACGCTTCAATATAGTCCCCCCCTTCGTTTTTAGATATTGGTAAGGCGTATTGTGTTGGCTTTTCCCCCTTCTGTAGCAGGCATGGCGTTTATGTTTACTACAATATCTCCTTTTTGTATGTATCCCCTCTCCAGAGTGATGTCATTTACCTGTACAATGGTTTCGTCTGTAGATTTTTTCATTTCATAATAATAGGCACGTACCCCCCAAACCAGATTCAGCATTGTAAGCACCTTCTTGTTTGAGCTGTAGACAATGATGTGAGCATTGGGTCTGTGAGAAGAAATCTGCAGTGCAGTGTATCCAGAGTAAGTGAGTGTTATCATTGCCTCCACATCGGTACTTTTTGCAATTCTTACTGCAGCAAGACATATCCTGTCCGTAATAAATCTCTCATCCACACAATTATATTCTTTTTCTATAATCGTGTTTTTGGTGTTATAAAAATCGGTTACCTCTATATTCTTTATGATTTTGGTCATGTTTTTTACTACTTCTACCGGATATTTTCCCACAGAAGTTTCCCCGGAAAGCATCACTGCATCGGCTCCATCCAGTACAGAATTGGCTACATCATTTACCTCTGCTCTGGTAGGCGTGAGGCTGCTTATCATGGTTTCCATCATTTGCGTAGCAATGATTACGGGCTTTGCGTAGAGTCTGGATTTTTCCACTAGCTTTTTTTGGATAGCAGGAACCTCTTCCATTGGGACTTCTACGCCCAGATCCCCTCTGGCAATCATGAGTCCATCACATTCTCTTAGTATTTCCTCTATATTTTCTACCCCTTCAGGTTTTTCTATTTTTGCAATAATAGGGGTACCGGAATTATTTGTAGGGTGTTTTTTGATGAGTTTTTTTAGGTCTATAATATCTTGTGCATGTCTTACAAAAGAAAGCGCAATCCAGTCCAGCTCAAGATCCAAAATAAAATTGGCGTCTTTTATATCCTTTTCTGTAAGCGCGGGCAAAGAGACTTTGGTATTGGGTAGATTGACTCCCTTTTTAGAACTCAGGGGTCCCCCCTGTATTGTCCTTGCTTTTACCGTATCCCTGTTGTTGGTTTCCATTACTTTCAGTACCAGTTTTCCGTCGTCTATTAGTATTTTTTCTCCTACTTTCACATCTTGTGGAAATTTTTGGTAGGTCATGTATACTCTTGAAGCATTTCCTTCTGTTTCATGGTTAGTAAATTCCAGGATATCCCCCGGATTGATATAGGAACCCTCTTTTACTTCGCCTATTCTTAGCTTGGGTCCCTGTAGGTCACCTAATATGCCTACGTTGATGCCTAATTCTTCATTGAGAGTCCGTAGGGTATCTACGTTTTTTCTAACTAACTCGTAATCTGCATGAGAGAAATTTATTCTGAATATATCTACGCCTGCTCTTATTAGGTCGTGCATGGTTTGTTTGTTAGAAGATGCAGGTCCCAACGTAGCGACTATTTTGGTTTTTTTCCAATTATTACTCATAATTCTGAATTAAAAAATATAGATTACTGTCCTTTGTGAGTGGAAGACTTTGTATCTGAGTGGGTGAGGTATCAAACGGCAAAATTAGACAAAAATCGGACATGTTATCGGTAGCTTTGACTATGTACGTTATTTCTTTATGATTTTTTAACAAATAATTTATTTCATTCTCTTCGGTAAAAAGTTCATCTAGCTCTTTTTCTTTCAGAGTTTTTATGGATTTATTAGAAATGAAGTGCAACGTATTTTGTGAGATCTTATGATAGGCACTATGCACAGAGTGCCTGTACCTATAATACTTCCCTCTGAGTTCCAAATCTTCTTTACGTGTAAATTTTAGATGATTTTTTCTGTTGATATGAAAGAAAAACTCGTGTTCGGGTAGCGGGGTATTATTTGCTTGCAATATTCCGATTTCAATAACGTCTGAGTCTTGATCATCCAGAAGTAATGTTGGGTATTTCAAGAATATTTTGTTTTTTGTTTAGGGCATAAAAAGCTCTTTGAGCGGCTTTTTCTTCTGATTTTTTTTTCGAGGATGCGGAAGCGTTAGCTACCTTTTCCTTGTCCAGCCATATACGGGTACAGAATACGATATATTTGTCCTGATTGGTCTCTTCCCAAGTTTCATAACTCAAATTTATTTTTTTTTTCTGTGTCCATTCCAGAAGTAGGCTTTTATAGCTTATCACCTTATTTTCCAGTTTTTTAATCATTTGAGGTGTTAATAGTTTATCCAAGATGATTTTTTCGCAGGTCTCGTATCCCAGGTCTAGGTATATAGCGCCTACAAAAGCTTCAAACAGGTTCCCGGAAAGATTTTGTCCCAATACTATATTTTCTTTGCCTATGATCCAATCGGTAAGTTTTAGTTTTTCTCCTAATCCATTGAGCGTATTTCTGCTTACAATTTTAGATTTCATTTGGGCGAGAAACCCTTCATTTTTTTGTGAATAATTGCGAAATAAGTAAGTAGAGACAACAGTATTGAGCACAGAATCTCCCAAAAATTCCAGACGTTCGTAGTTTGGTTTTTGAGAAGGAGATTTTAGGGTAAAGGCTTCTGTATAGAAATGGATGTTTCTCGTTTTAAATCCCAAAAGTTTTTTGATCTGGTTTTTCTTTTTTGTTTCCTCTCCGGACAGTTCTTTTTCTTTCAGAATTTTTAAAAAAAGTTGTAGCTGCCTTTTTATGTTCATTTAGTCAAGGGAGGGCAGAACAAAAATTCATATTTTTTGGAAGAGGACACAAGCATTATGACCACCAAAACCAAAAGTATTGCTCATGGCCACTTTTATTTCCCGTTTTACCGCTTTATTGAAAGTAAAGTCGAGTTTTGAATTGATTTTCTCATCGTCATGAAAATGATTGATAGTAGGAGGAACTATGCCTCTGTATATCGAATTTACGGCAGATATGGCCTCTATAACGCCGGCAGCTCCCAAGAGGTGTCCAGTCATTGATTTTGTAGAGTTTATCTGAATTTTACAAGCATGTTCACCAAAAAGCTTTGATATCGCATGAGATTCTGCAACATCTCCCAAGGGGGTAGAAGTTCCATGCATATTGATATGATCTACGCTTTCCAGTGGAAGACCTGCATCTTCTAGACAATTGTGCATTACCATATAGGCGCCAAGTCCTTCCGGATGCGGAGCGGTCATATGGTGAGCGTCAGCACTCATTCCTCCTCCTTTTAGCTCTGCATAGATGGCAGCTCCTCTTTTTACGGCATGCTCATATTCTTCCAAGATGAGACAACCCGCTCCCTCTCCCAGGACAAATCCGTCTCTATCTCTGTCAAAGGGCCTGGAGGCTGTCTTGGGATCATCATTTCTGGTAGAAAGTGCCATCATGGCATTAAAACCTCCCACCCCGCTTGCGGTTACTGCCGCTTCTGAGCCGCCACACACTATCACGTCGGCTTTTCCCAGCTGAATAAGCATTTTTGAATCTATAATTGCATTGGCAGAAGATGCACAGGCAGAAACCGTGGTGTAATTAGGACCATGAAATCCATATTCGATAGAAATATGCCCCGGAGTAATGTCGGCAATCATTTTTGGAATAAAAAAGGGATTGAATCTCGGGATTCCCTTTGAAGAGGCAAAGTCCAATACTTCAGTTTCAAACGTCTCTAGTCCCCCGATCCCTGAACCCCAAATAACGCCCACTCTCCTTTTATCTATAGAAACACTCGTTAGATTTGCATGTTCTACTGCTTCTCTGGCAGCAACTCTACCCAACTGAGTATTGCGATCCATCTTTTTCGTTTCCTTTTTGTCAAAGAAATTGAGAGGATCAAAGTTCTTTACTTCACAAGCAAATTTTGTTTTGAAGTAAGTAGTGTCAAAAAGAGTAATTGGAGCTGCACCACTCTGACCTTTTACAAGGTTATCCCAGTATTCTTCTGCGTTGTTTCCTACAGGAGTCACAGCACCGAAACCGGTAACAACCACTCTTTTTAGACCCATAAATTTTTACTTAGCCCTATCTTTTTACTACTTGTTTACCACTTCTTCTACATAGGCTATGGCATGTCCTACCGTAGTGATTTTTTCCGCCTGATCATCTGGAATCTGGATGCTGAACTCTTTCTCAAACTCCATGATCAATTCCACAGTATCTAGCGAATCTGCTCCCAAATCATTTGTGAAACTTGCTTCTGATGTCACTTCTGACTCTTCAACGTCCAGTTTGTCTGCAATAATCGCTTTTACTCTTGATGCAATGTCTGACATAATACTTAATTTTAAAAATTATTTTAGATTGCTGCAAATATATAAAATTCCTCAAGATAAAATTTCTTTTTTACTCAACTCAATCTTACTCTTGTTCGTGGTGTAAAAATATGGATCGCGACAGTTCATCAGGATATCATAGCGGGATTTTTTTGTTCTGTTGAGTAATAATAAACGTTTTTTTTTGATTCTAAGTTTTATTATCTAGGTTTGTACTCAATTTTGAATTTTCGGGAAAGATATCTCATAAAAAAAGTTTCTGCTCCTTGTTTATCAAGGTGATGCAAAGATTTTCACGGTGGGATTTAGTAAGGAGGTTTTTTACTTACTGGACTTATTAGAATAGATCCTGTGTTGAGAGTATATAATAGTAAATATCGGTTTGTGTGCCTAATTTTGCTTCGGAAAATCTTATATGACAGCATGAAAAGAAGTCATGAGTCGTATGGTTGTCTATTGGACATCTTGCTGAAGTTTGAAAATAACCCAAGAGGGTCGTCATGGAAATGAGAGGAATTTCTATTGCTATACAGTTTAGGAAACACTATTCTGATCCTTGTTCAGACATCATAAAAATTGTTATCAAATGATGAGAAAATCATGGAATGTCAATCACATTAGATGAGAGGGAGAAATCAAGATTTTTACAGACGATGTTTGATAGGGGCAATCCTATAAAAATATTTTTTTAGTTCTTCTTTCTGCCACTGATGGCTCGGTTTTTGACAACGTTGAAACGCAATACGGATAAAATACAAAGTCTTTTTGATGCCATCTCCATTGAAAAGAGGAAAATATTATTGAGAGAATCTAGAAGAAAATGAAAAATAAAATTTGTTTAATCCTATTTTGGGTCATTTTTTCGGATGTTTTTACTGCACAGGAGAAACATATTATGTCGCTAGAAGAGGCCATCAGGTACGCTCTTACCTACAAGGCAGATGCGCTCAAGGCTGGTTTAAATATAGAGAAAAGTGCGATACAGATAAAGGAAGTGCGAGCAAATGTATATCCCAGAATAGAGGTAGTGGGAAATACGACCTATAATCCCCTTCTGCAAAAAACATTATTACCGGGAGAGGTGATGGGAAAACCCGGTATCACGGTTCCTGTTACGTTTGGTCAGAAATGGACGTCCAATATGAGTGCCCGGCTTACCCAGGTGATTTTTAATCAATCCGTGTTTGTTGGTCTGAAAGCGGCGAAGTCTTCTCGAGAATTTTATTTGCTCAATAAAGAACTTACAGATCAGCAAATCATAGAGAAGGTTTCCATCACCTATTATAAGGTTTACAAGTCAAAACAAATGCTTGAGAACCTTTACAGCAATTTAGAAATCTCTCAAAAATCTATGAATATTGTAAAGGGTCTTTATGACGCGGGGCTTGCAAAACGTATAGATTATGATAGGAGTCTGGTGGGATTCAATAACCTAAAAGCCACCGAAAGACAGCTTATCAACGCAAGAGACATCAATGAAAATACCCTGAAGTTTATAATGGGGATGCCCATCAATACAAAAATAGACCTTCCGGATGATACGTTTTCCTCTTCTATTCTGCCTGTTGTGCAAGATTCTATTTCTCAACATAACAGAACAGAGTTAAGGGTGCTGGCCAAACAAATAGAACTGCTGGAATGGCAGAAAAAATCAAGTGAGGCAGAATATTATCCCACTCTTTCCTTTACTGCCAACTACGGATGGTATGGGCAAGGAAGGAACATTCCGCTTTGGAATGGCTCTTCAAACGCAGTTTCGTGGAGTAGTTTTGCCGCTGTGGGACTTAACTTGAATATACCTATTTTCACTGGTTTTGCCACAAAATCTAAAGTGGAGAAGAGTGCCATAGAGATTGAACTTGCCAAAGCCGAACTCAAGGATACGAAACTGGCTCTGGATTTAGAGTACGAAAACTCACTCTCTTCCCTACAAAATAGTCTTATTACGATCACTAATCAAGAAAAAAATCTCATGCTTGCCCAAAAAGTTTTGGAGGATACTCAGAATAATTATAGGTACGGTTTAGCTACTCTCAATGATATTCTCATTGCCGAAAAAGATTTAGCTGCAGCAAAAAATGATCTTACGGAGGCAAGACTTGATTATAAAATTGCAGAAATAGAATATCTAAAGTCTCAAGGGAAAATAGATCAAATCAAATAATTTTTTTAGATAGTCAATATTAACTTATGAAAAAGATATCCATTTATATTGTTATTGTTTTGGCCGTGGGAGCGGGCATATATTATGTACTTAAAGGAAATAAAGAAAAAAATCAGGAGCAGGTAGACATTGTTTCCAAGAAAAATCCGGAGGTTATCGTGCGTACTGCCACCGTAAAATACGAAAATGTAGAAGACACCTTTGAGGTAAACGGATATTTTACAGCCAATGCTCAAACCAATATTTCTGCCGAGATGAGTGGGCAGTTGGTTGCCCTTTATGTGAAGGAGGGCAGTTATGTGAAGTCCGGACAAATTATCGCCAGGCTAAAAGGAGATAAGCTAGATGTAAGTGTAAGCAATGCAAAGGCCGCGCTGGATAATGCAGAAATGACGCTTAATCGTTATCGGACTGCTTTTAAAACCGGGGGAGTGACTGCACTTCAGCTGGACGAGGCAAAGTTACGGCTAAAAAATGCTCAGGCTCAATACAAGGCGGCCCAGCTCAATTCTGGAGATACTGTAATCAGATCCAAAATTGGAGGAATTGTCAACAAAAAATATGTCGAAATAGGCAATGTGGTCAGTCCGGGTACTGCCATAGTGCAGGTGGTAGATATATCCTCTGTAAAGTTAAGGGTGGAGGTAGACGAGACCCTGGTAGGGATGCTATCCTTGGGTGATATAGTAAGGGTAGGTGCCAGTGTTACAGATGCCAAACTGGAAGGCAGAATCAGTTTTATTGCTCCTGCATCTGACGGCGCACTAAAATTTCCTGTGGAGATTACCATTCCTAATACTTTCAATAAGTTAAAGGTAGGGATGTACGGTACAGCATTCTTTAAAAGAGATGATCTTCATAAAACTCTTATAGTACCCAGGGAGGCTTTCGTGGGGAGTGTAAGCCAGAATGAAGTTTTTGTTGTAAGAAATTCTGTAGCGCATTTGGCAAAGATAAAGAGTGGGACCAACTATGGCGATAAAGTGCAGGTAATCGATGGTTTGGAGCCGGGTGATATGGTAGTAGTTAGCGGACAAATTAACCTTTCTGATGGGCAAAAAGTAAAAATATTAGATAACAGTAATAACAATAATAAAAAGTAAAGTAAAGTCTCCATGAAGTTAGCCGAAATATCCATTAAGAGGCCTAGCCTTATTATCGTGTTGCTATCTTTGCTCATTATTGGTGGGCTTTACAGTTACAGTAATTTGAGCTATGAGCTTATTCCTAAAATAGATTCTAAAGTACTTACGGTTTCCACCGTGTATCCTGGCGCATCTCCTGCGGAAGTAGAAAATACCCTCACAAAAAAGGTGGAGGATGCAGTATCTTCTCTGGAGAATATAAAAAAGATACAGTCCCGATCTTATGAGAGTTTGTCTGTTGTAATTATAGAATTTGACAGTCAGGCAGATATAGATTATGCGCTTAATGATGCACAGAGAAGAATAAATGCTATACGTTCCGATTTGCCTACAGATGCTAAGGAGCCTTCTTTGTCCAAATTTTCTTTATCAGACCTACCTATTATAACCATCGGCGTCACGGCTGGTCTCTCCGAAACTCAGCTCTATGACGTAGTAGACCAAAAGATAAAACCCACATTTTCCAGAATTCATGGAGTGGCTTCTGTGAGCGTTATCGGAGGGCAGGAGAGAGAAATTAGGGTAAGTCTGGATCCCAATAAAGTAATGGCGTACGGACTTTCGATTCCGCAGGTACAACAGATCATTGCGAGCTCCAATATGGATTTTCCTACAGGAAACCTGAAGACAAGGGACAACACCACGCTTATCCGTCTTTCCGGAAATATCTCTTCTGTAGGACAATTAAGAAATTTGACCCTTGCTTCAAAAAATGGCGTAAACATAAAACTATCGGATGTCGCAGATGTGCAGGACACCGAGAAAGAGGTAGAAAAAATTGCCAGAATAGATCAAAAAAGTACGCTCTTACTGCAAATACAAAAACAGTCTGATGCCAATGCAGTAGAGGTGAGTAAGGGGGTGAAAGTAAAAATAAAAGATCTGGAAAAACAATTTTCTTCAGATCATGTTTTATTTAATCTGGCAGATGACAGTAGTATATTTACTCTGGAGGCAGCAGACGCAGTAATTCACGATTTGTTTTTAGCAGTGCTTTTGGTAGCTTTTGTGATGCTTTTTTTCTTGCATAGCCTTAGAAATGCACTCATTGTGATGGTATCCATCCCATCCTCACTTATCGCAACTTTTATCGGGATACTTGTATTTGGTTTTAGTTTAAACCTGATGAGTCTTCTGGCGCTTTCTCTGGTCGTTGGTATTTTGGTGGACGATGCTATAGTGGTTATAGAAAATATGCACAGACACCTGGAGATGGGAAAAGGTAAAGTAAGGGCCGCTTATGATGGAGCTTCGGAAATAGGGTTTACCGTGACGGCCATCACGATGGTGATCGTAGTGGTGTTTCTCCCCATTGCTATAAGTACGGGACTGGTAGCCAATATTATCAAGCAGTTCTGTGTGGTGGTTATTATTTCCACGCTGTTTTCTCTCCTTGTTTCCTTTACCGCAGTTCCCTGGCTGTATTCCAGATTCGGAAAACTGGAGCCGATCAGCAAAGATTCTTTTATAGGAAAAATAATTTTTGGTTTTGAACATTTGTTAGATCGTTTTACTCTGTGGATAAGCGATCTTCTTCTGTGGTGTCTGAAGAATAAGTTTGTCACTTTAATCGTCGCATTAATTTTGTTTCTCTCTTCCTTTTTACTTGTTAGGTTGGGCTTTATAGGAAGTGATTTTTTTCCGGCATCGGATAGAGGAAAGTTCATGGTACAATTAGAACTCAATAAAGATGCATCTCTGGAGCAAACCAATTTTGCCACCCAAAAAGCTGAACGCTTTATTACAAAATACCCAGAAGTAGAGTCTACTATCGCTAGCGTGGGACAAACAAGCAGTGGGATGGTTGCCACTCAATCTACAGCATATAAGTCGGAGATCAGTGTGGAACTCATAGATAAGTCTAAAAGAAAAGAGACTGCCAAAGTATTTGCAGCCAAGCTAAAACGCAGTTTGGAAAAAGAGCTCATAGGTGTAAAGATTAACACCATTCCTATAGGGATTATGGGGGCAGAAGAGGCGGCCATACAAATGGTAGTGACGGGCAATAGTTTGGAGGATGCGATGAAGTATGCAAAAGAGGCTGAGAGATTGCTGAAGTCTGTAGAAGGTTCAAACCAAGTAGACCTAAGTGTAAAGGACGGAAGTCCAGAAATTTCTATTTCTGTAGATAGGGATAGGATGACTTCTCTTGGTCTTAACGTAGCTATCGTAGGACAAACTCTGAGAACGGCTTTTAGTGGGAACACGGACAGCAAATTCCGTACGGGGAATCGAGAGTACGATATCAATATTATTTTGGATGATGCATTTAGAGCAGATATTGATGATGTAAGAAATGTAGCTTTTCTCAATGCAAGTGGTCAGGAAATAAAATTGTCTCAGTTTGCGGAGGTTAAATACAGCTCCGGTGCTTCTGTTCTTGAACGGACCAACAGATCACCGTCTGTTACGGTTAAGTCTCAGACTGTCGGCAAAACTGCAGGAGAAGTAGCCGGCGAATGGACAAAAAAACTTGAGAAAATCAAGAAGCCTGCGGGAGTAGAGTGGGAATGGAGCGGTAATCTCAGTAATCAGGAAGAAGGATTTGGTACTCTCGGTGTGGCTTTACTCGCTGCATTGATTTTGGTTTATATGATTATGGTAATTCTTTATGATGACTTTTTGAGACCTTTTGTTGTCATGTTTTCTATTCCTCTATCATTTATTGGTGCCTTTTGGGGACTTGCTCTTACGGATAAAAGTTTAAATATATTTACGATTCTCGGTATGATCATGCTTGTGGGATTAGTGGCCAAAAATGCTATTCTCTTGGTGGATTATGCCAACCAAAGAAAAAAGGAAGGAGAGAGCACTTTTGATGCCCTTATACAGGCCAATCACTCTAGACTAAGACCTATTCTTATGACTACCGTAGCCATGGTTTTTGGTATGATTCCCATTGCCATGGCGAGTGGAGAAGCTTCATCCATGAATCAGGGTTTGGCTATTGTAATTATCGGTGGGCTTATCTCTTCTTTGCTTCTTACTTTGGTAATAGTCCCCGTGGTGTATGCAATCATGGTGGGTTTTGAAGAAAGATTTCTGGGAGTCTATAAGAAGGATTATGATGCACTGATGCGGGAAGACTACAACAAAGTTTCTCATGATTCGTAATCAAAAGTTTTCGTCGTACCGATAGACTATTTTCAGTGTTTATAACAAACACCAAACAAAGTAATGAAAGCAGCCGATTTCAAAAGACTTTTTTAGTTTATAGGTTCATTTACCAAAATAGTATATCTGAAGCATGTTTTTCTGAATTGCTACTTGATATTGATCCTATATAACATAGGCTTCTGCCGTTTTTAATATAGTATTGAGAATTGTTACTGTAGCGCTGGTATTGTTTTCTATGGAATAAAATTGAGAATACCAAAAATTCTGTTTTTCTCTTATCCTATCCTTTTATCGGGATTCATCAATAGTGATGACAGGTTGGGTATGCTGCTTTTGTTTTTGGTGGGTTCCCCGGGTATTAAAATCTGATTTAAGATTTATTTTTATCTCCTTACGGGTTTTAATTCATGAGGTCTATTATTTTTCACTAAATAATGCCTTTTTATCTCTTCATAGAATCCCCGGAGGTAGGGCTAAAAACTCATTAAAAAAACCCTGCGAACAGGGTTTTCTTTGTTAATATCCGTTTCGGTATCCTCCTCTTCGGTAATTATCTCCTTGTGGTCGCTGCTCTCTCGGGCGAGCTTCAGATACATTTAAAACCTTGGTTTTAAATTCTCTCTGGTTAAGTTCTCCAATTGCCTTTAGTGCTTCATCATTATCAGACATCTCTACAAAACCGAATCCTCTACTTCTGCCTGTTTCTCGATCTAAGATAATTTTTACGGAGTCTACTTCTCCATAATTTTCAAACAGAGCCTGTAGCTCCGACTCAACTGTATTATAGTTAAGATTTGAAATAAAAATGTTCATTACAAAAAAAATAAAAAATTGATAATTGTCGAATAAAGTAATAAATCGAAAAACGGCATTTGAAGAACTCAAGTGGTACATTCTCTCCAGAACTTTATTCTTGCCTGCAAGGTAAGTCTTTTTTATCACAAAAACACAATAAGATATGATTAATATAAAAATATTATGTTTTTATTGGAGTGTGGCGATGGGCTTGAGGGCTTATTTTGCCTCTTTTCTGCATTCTAAACGTTACAAAGACACTTTCTAAGAAGTGGTAAAATGATGGAAAGCAGTTTCCAGAGAACCGAATTCTTTTTTCAAGTTTTCCACGGGGGCATCAGAAATCATTTTTCCTTTATCGATAAGGATCACTCTGGAACAAACCGCCTCCACCTCTTGCATGAGGTGAGTGGAAAGAATGACGATTTTTTCCTCTCCTGTCTTTTTTATTAAACTCCTTATCTCTATTATCTGGTTGGGATCCAGACCCGTTGTGGGTTCGTCCAGAATAAGTACATTGGGCTCATGTATTATAGCTTGCGCAATGCCCAATCTCTGCTTATAGCCTTTGGACAGTTCTTTTATTTTTTTGTTTTTTTCTTCGGACAGTCCTACCTGATCTATCACTATGTGGATCCTATTTTTATCCGTACCGTGTAAGCTGGTGACATAATCCAGATATTCCCTTACGTACATTTCTTCATAAAGAGGATTGTTTTCTGCCAAAAACCCTATTTTTTTTTTTGAAGAAATAGGATGGGTTGAGATATCTTCTCCTTCCAAAAATATTTTTCCTTTTTCTGTTTTCAGAATTCCCACAACAGATTTCATAAGTGTAGATTTTCCCGCTCCGTTGGGACCCAAAAGACCGATGATTTCCATTTTTTTTATACTTATATTGATCCTATCCAGGACGGTTTGAGAACCGTATTTCTTTGAAAAATTGATGATTTCCAGGGACATTGCTTATTTTTTTGTAAAAGAAATCTACAGAAGAACACCAAAAGCCTTCATAATCCATGATTTCAAAGGCTTTAGTGGTGAACGCGGAAGGAGTCGAACCCTCAACCTCCAGAGCCGTAATCTGGCACTCTATCCAATTGAGCTACGCGTCCGTTTCCTACGGCCGCAAATATAGTCATAAAATTATCTTATTTGAATAATGAAGGCTCATTTCTTTTGGCTACATATTATTTTTTGTTATTTCCTGTGAAAGATAACGCTAGGATAAGCCTGACTCAATAACCTAAACGGTAATAACATTTTGTCCGTTCCAGCTGCTTCTCACAATTTTATCAAAGATGTATCTTTGCTCTTGTGCTTTGTAATAATTTTGTAGGATGTGGAAACTCATAAAAAGGGTTCTTTATTTACTTGTTCTGTTCCATCTGCTTTTTATTTTTTTAGGTCGGTTTTATAATCCGCCTGTTACCATTACCCAGATACAGGGTTTTCTAAAATATAAAAAGCTGGATCGGAATTATATTTCTTATGATGATATGGGTGATGCTATAAAGAAAGCCATTTTGGCATCGGAAGATCAAAAATTTTTTTCTCATAACGGTTTTGATTTTAAAGAGATAAAAAAAGCTATCGAACAAAATAGAAAGAGAAAAATCACCAGGGGAGCGAGTACGATCTCTCAGCAGACGGCAAAAAATATTTTTCTTTGGCAGGAGAGGTCTTGGTTTAGGAAAGGTCTGGAACTCATTTTTACCTTTATGATAGAAGCTGTTTGGACCAAAAAAATTATTCTGGATCGGTATCTTAATTGTGTAGAAATGGGACAAGGGGTATTTGGTGTAGAGGCGGCTTCCCGGTATTATTTTGGAAAATCAGCCAAGAATCTCAGTGACAGTGAGGCGGCTTGGATAGCCGCCGTGCTTCCCAATCCTCAGAAGTACGATCCCAGGAGACCCTCTGCCTATCTCAAGAAGAAACACCGGTGGATAATGAAACAGATGAAAAATATTGTTCTTAAATAGAATCTTTGTTCAAGCTATGGGAATTTTGAAATTAAAAAAAGAAAGCTATAAAATCATTTTGGAAAGGTATTTTCTTTTTCAGAATGAGACCACTTCTTTGGAGCCCTTAACCGAAATACTGAAGTCCTTTCGGGTAGAGAATTTTGGAGTTATACTCGGTTATCTGGAGAGTCATAAGCAGGTCGCGGAAAATTTTGGGTATTATGTTATCAATATCTTTAAGGACAAATCCTTTAACCTTTCGCTCACAGAAGCCAATATACTCTCTGAGAATGCTTTTTTTCCTGAACTCAGAAAACGCATTTTGGATACATTTTTACCTGCGGTAGAAAACGAAAATACGGTTTGGGCGGTAATGGATAATGTTTCGCTGAGAATGGTGACCAATTTTAAATACTTTAGAGAAGTTTCTCAGGAAGACCTCTACCGGTTCTTTGATCTTTTGGGTATTTCTTATTTTTCCGGAAAGGCTTCTGTGAAAAGAGATATTCTTTTTTCTTTAAATATTCTGGCATGGCGGGTAATAGGGAACGCAATGGAGGTAGAGGTTGTAAGAATGGTTCCTGAATACAGAAAATTTGACAATCCTTTTTTGGCTCTTCAGGAAGAACTCAATCACATCAACGAGGCGTTTAGGAAAAATGAGAATTTTCAGATTCATTCCAAAAACGAGAATTATATACAAATAAAGATTTATCTTTCTCATTGTCAGGAATTTGTTAATACGGCTTTTAAAAATTCTAGCCTGTACGGGATTTCCGGGAAAATTAATCAGTCTCTTATTAAAATACGACAGCAGCTTCAACGTATAAAGGATATTTTGCCTCTTTTGGTAGCGGATGGCAAAGAAGATATTTCTCGCAATTCTCAGGTGCTTTTTCTGAATATTCTGGAATATAAATCCCATAAAAATAACCTAAGAGAGTTTGCGGATGAAAGTACGAGATTGCTCTCTCATCTCATCACCAATCATACTGCAGAGACCGGTTCTCATTACATTACTTCTAGTGCAAAAGATTATGTGAAAATGTTTTGGAAAGCGAGTTTTGGAGGGGTGATTGTAGGTTTCCTCTGTATTTTTAAGATGCTGTATTCGTATGCTGAGGGTAGCGAGTTTTCCCATGCTTTCCTCTATTCTTTTAATTATGCCATGGGGTTTATTATGATCTACCTCATGGGATATACCCTCGCCACCAAGCAACCTGCCATGACAGCTGCAACGATGGCAAAGGTGCTTTCTTACGGAAGAAATACCTCTAAAAATTACACCTCTTTTGCCTCTGTGGTTTCTCAGTTGTTTCGCTCTCAATTTATATCGTTTGTAGGAAATGTTCTTTGGGCTTTTCCTGTGGCACTTTTGGTAATTTACGGACTGGATGTACTGCTCAACAGCAATCTGGCGACGCAAGAGGCTGATTATCTTTTAATGCAACTTGATCCTTTTAGATCTAGAGCGGTTTTTCATGCATGTATTGCAGGTTTTTTTTTATTTCTCTCCGGGATTATTGCAGGTTTTGCCGGGAATAGTACAGTATATTATAAAATTCCTCTGCGTATTGCCAAGAATCCTTTTTTTAATCAACTGATAGGGGAGAAGAGATCGGAAGCTCTGGCAGGATATTATGCGCGCAATTATCCGGGAATTATATCCAATTTGTGGTTTGGTATATTCATGGGAAGTACGGGTCCTATTGGCAAATTTTTGGGTTTGGATATAGATATACGGCATATTACTTTTGCCTCAGGAAACTTTGCTTTAGGGCTTTATGGAAAGGGGTTTAACATTCCTGTTGATCTCTTTATCATTTGTTTGGCTACAGTTTTTATTATTGGATTTTTTAATTTCATTGTAAGTTTTGGTCTCTCCATTGTGCTGGCTCTGCGTTCTAGAAAGATAGATTTCTCAGAATTTGTACTTATTCTGAGGGAGATCGTCAAGCATTTTTTTTCTCATCCGCTGCATTTTTTCGTTCCTATTCCTTCTGAGTTGGATGATAAGGCTGCCAAAATGATCGATGAAACGGTATCTAAAAAATGACGAGATCGGCTATTTTTTCTTTTCCGAATGTTTCCTGAATTTTTTTGAGAAAAAATGATTTCTTCATCCTCATGTCATGTTTTATCAGGGGAGATTGTATCTTGAGTAGGAGAATGTCCTCTTTCAGTTCTACCTTTTCTAATTCTGAGAATAGTGAAGGATCCAGTTCGTTTTCCAGAAAGCTCTTCACCTCAAACGCTTTTAATTTGTCTTCAAAGCCATAAACTTTGGCCAAAATATTGATCAACTCCGATGAATTATATTCTCTTTTTTTATGCTTTTTCATGCGAGAATTAATGATATTTTTCTCCCTTAAAGCTCAAAAACAACGCTTTTTTCGCTTATACTTTTCACCAATTTTTCTGTTCTTTCTCTATGCGTATCGGTAATAAATATTTGACCAAAATTTTGCTCGGTTATCAGTTGTATCAGTTTGCTTACGCGTAGATCATCCAGTTTATCAAAGATGTCATCCAGAAGTAGAATGGGGGATTTTCTGGTGATATCCTTTATTTTGCTTATCTGTGCCAGCTTTAGGGCAATAAGAAAGGATTTTTGTTGCCCTTGAGATCCTGTTTTTTTTATGGGATGCTTATTCATTTCAAAATTCATGTCATCCTTATGTATCCCTTTCGTGGTAAAGGTAAGGAGTTTATCTTTTGCCAGTGATTCCTCCAAAAGTTGGTGCATATTTTTTTCTGCAAGATGGGATTTATATTGTACCGTAATACTCTCCTTATCTTCAGAAATCCACTTGTAAAATTTCTGTACGAGGGGACTGAGTTGCTGTGTGAAAATAGTTCTTTTTTCGAATATTTTTTGCCCAAAAGTATTCATAGGCTCATCGTATATGGACAAAGAATCTTTATCAAATATTCTGTTTTTTGCAAAGTATTTTAAGAGACTGTTTCTTTGCAGTAAAACTTTCTGGTATTGGATAATGTGGTATAAATATTCCGGATCTGTTTGCGAGATCATGTAGTCAAGAAACCTTCTTCTGGATTCTGCCGAGTCAGAGATGAGGTTGTAGTCATAAGGCGATATCATCACACTGGGCAAATAGCCTATGTGATCCGAGAGTTTATTGTATTTCTTGTCATTTTTTTTGAGTACTTTCCCGTTTTCTTTGGTTTGTATAATTTTTATAAGGTCCTCTTTCTCGTTTGATATTACTTTTCCTTCTATGGCAAAGAAATCCTCATTAAAACAGATGTTGCTTACGTCCCTGTTTCCTAAGAAACTTTTTGCCATGGAAAGGTAATGCAACGCATCCAGCAGATTGGTTTTTCCTACTCCGTTATTTCCTACAAAGCAGTTGATTTCCGGAGAAAACAAGAAGTATTGTTCTTTATGATTTTTAAAATGAGTAACAGACAGGTCATTTACTCGCATGGGGCAAAATTATAGGAATATTAGTAGACAAAAAAATGGCAACGCTACACAGGTTTCTACCCCTAGGCTATAGAATAACTCTTTTCTGTAAACAGAAGAGTATAAAACAAAAAGGCAGCTCAGTCCCACAGCTGAGATAAAAGAAATAGAATAACAGGATTTTAGGTAGATACAGTTCATTATGTTTGCAAAAAACATCAAAATGCAGCTTAAAAATTTTGTGTTTTTTATCCCAAACAGAATGGGAAAAGTAAGAACGTCGTCCTTTTCTTTATCACGGATATCAAAGGGGAGTACCAATGCCGAAACCCAAAAAAAACATATAAAAAAAATAGTAGAATTCCATGAGGGGGAGATAAGCCAAGAATTTATAAGTGCCCAGCATAATCCCACGAAGAAAATTTTAACCAGAGGTATTTTTCTGGCAGAAAACTTTAGGAAACAACTGTTGTAAAGTATTCCAAGCAGTATGATGCATGTCCATCGAAAGAGTAGGTTGAGGCTAAAGAAAATAATGATGAAGAAGATGCTGATTATTGCAGAAAGGACAACAGGAATAAAGATTTTTTTTTTAAAAAGAGTTTTTTGGTACCTTGTGTACAGATATCCACATAGGTAAGTAGAGAAAACGATAGGCAGCATTGTGGCTTGGTATGCGTTCTGTGCCAGCATAAAGAAGGTGGCAAGGAGTGTTCCCATGAGTGCCACGTAGATCTGGGTACGGATGACGAAGGTTTGAAGAAAAAATGAGAGAGTCATTTTACAATTTGTCACCGCAGGGGGTGAGGGTTTTTTTACGTTTTCTGATTTGAACCAAAAGTATGAAAAATATAATTTTTTTATTGGTCTTTGTATTGTGTGCAAGTGTTTATTCTCAGAATTTTTACTCAAAAAAGTGGAAGGTAATAGAGAGTAATATCGCTGCGGGAGCGTACAAGTCACAGCTTCCCCTTCTAAAAGAAATTCAGATGATGGCGCAGAAAGAGAAAAATGTAGCGCAGTTGCTAAAATCACTGCGCGCTGAGTTTGAAATTTTGCAGAGGACTCAGGATGCCCCCAGTAATGATCTTGCTTCTCGGTTTTTTTCTGGACTGGAAGGCTTTGAGAAAGGGTTTGTGGGAGATGATTCCCTTGTTTTTGCTTTCATCAAAACACAGTTTGTGAGGGACTACTACCGGGCTTATGCCTGGAAAATTAATCGCAGGGAAGAGAGCGTAGAAAATTCTCTGTCGAATATAGAGGCATGGAGCAAAAATGCATTTAAAAGCTATTTTACGGAGGAGTACAAAAAGTTTTACGACAAAAAAAATAGTTTGGAAAAGCTCATGCTTTCCCCCTATCAGGATATTTTTGTCAAGGGCTCTCTGGATAAAGAATATTATGGAACATTTTATCATTGGTTTTCAGTAATTTATGTGAAATTTTTGGGGGATTCTTCTTTTTTTACTCCCCATGAACTTTTGCGAAATAAAACGCTAGTGACTTCCATTTATGATGGGATAATTGCAAAGGAATCCGGAAACGTAAAGCTCTATTTTTCGTACAAAAAAATAAGCAGTGTATGTGGTTTATTTTCTTGCAATGACAAAATTACCGAGCTCAGGTCTCTCTATAATTCTCTGGAAAGTGGAGACTTTAAAGCTTATATAGCCAACGAAATTGCAAAATATGTGCAAGGAGAAGATAAGAGAGAAGCCCTTGCCATCATAAAGGAGGCACAAAAAAAATATCCGAAAACCCGGTTTTTTGCACAATTGAAAAATTCTTATAACGAGATAACAAATCCGAGTATTTCTTTATTTTTTGAACGGGATGCAGAGGGCAGAAAACCCATACATCTTGTGGCTGATGCAAAGAATCTCCCCCTGTTCTCCCTTAAGATATACAGAGTAACGGATATTCCGTCTCTCCTTGCTTATCTTAATAATCCTTGGGATTTTCCCATTACGAAGGTTAAAAAATCTAAAATACGTTCTGTAAAATATACTTTACCGAGTTTGCAAGACTATTCATTCCATAAGACAAGTTTGGTACTTGGGCCTTTGCCTGCAGGAGCCTATGTTGCAGAACCGGTAGTGGAAGGAAAGTCTAAGGGCTACTATTATTTTTTTGTGACCGACCATAAGTTGGTATGTCACCATATTCCGGAACGAGATGAGGAGAATGCCCTGTGGCGTTTAGTGGAAAGCAATAATGGACGTCTGGCCGGAGTAAAATCCCTTTCTCTCCTACAGCTTACAGAAGAGGGGAAGTTTTCCAATACAAAGATTTTACCCGACGGGAACGGAATTTTTCAGATTCCCAAAGAAAAGGGGCGACCTTATAGGAAAGGTTTGCTTATGCCGGAAGGTACTCAAGAGCTAATTCTGATGAGATTTCCGGATGTATCTTCTAAGGCAACGAATTTCCCAAAAGATATTTTCAGCCAGATTTTTTTGGATAGAGCGGTCTATAGACCCGGTCAGAGGGTATATTTTAAGACGATAGTACAAAAGTTAAAAGATACCAAAACTTTTTTGCCGGAAGGAGAGAAGCAGACAATAGCTCTTTATGATGCAAATGGACAGGAGCTTTCTTCACAGTTTTTTACCACCAATGCATTTGGCTCTTACAGTGGTTTTTTCGGTCTTCCAACTGGGAAACTCAACGGACGGTTTTATTTGAAAATAAAGGAAACGGGAACGTCCCAGTATTTCTATGTGGAAGAATATAAAACCCCAAAGTTCCAAATCATGTTAGATCCTGTAAAGGGAGAATATTCTTACGGAGAAACTTTAACCCTCGCAGGAAAGGTATGTGGCTATTCCGGAGTACCCCTTGCCGGTGTTACGGTAGATTTTGAGATCAAAAAACAGGATCCTTTATGGGTGTATTTTGGAGGACGTCCCAATAGAAATACAGCAAAAAATTCTATTTTGGGAAGTGTGAAAACAGATAAGAATGGAGGTTTTTCTTTTCCGGTCACCTTACAAAAGGATCTGGATAAAGATGGAGCCCCGGTGGATAATTTTTTGGTTGAAACTAAAGTAACCGATCTTAATGGAGAGACTCAGTATGCCAGTACAAGCATAAGAGTATCTTCTGCAAGTCATTACATAAGGATAGAGGGAGAAGATCAATATCTTTCTGATTCATCTGTTCTTTTTGATATTTTCATAAGAAATTATAACGAAGAGGAGCTAAATAAACCTTATCATGTAAATCTAAGTCTGTTAAAAGGTCCGGAAAGAGTATACAGAGAGAATTTTTCTGCAGTGATTCAGGATTTACCTATTTTGTCGAGGAAGGTTTTTGAAGAAAAGTTTCCGCGGGATAGATTCAGTTCCTCCAAAAATAAAACGGAAGAAACAGAACATCTCATCATAAAAGGACGGAGACAAGGCAGTAAGGTATTGGATCTTGGAAAACTAAAAGAAGGGAAATACCGTTTGGAGGTCCATACAAAGGAAAACAGAGACAGTGTAAAAGTGATTCGGGAGTTTGAGGTTTTTAATACTAAGCATTTGGGGAGAAATCAAAAGCCTTTTTTGGAAGTTATAGCGGATAAAAAAGAATATAATCCCGGTGATGATGCTGTTCTTTATGTCTACTCTGCCATAAAAAATCTTCCCGTTGCCCTATTTGTACAGAACGGAATGGATGAATCTCTTACAAAATACATTACAGTCCGGGATGGAATAACGAAATATCATGTGAAAGTGCCCTATGATGTGCCAAAAGGTAAGATCAATATACAGGCGCAGTCTGTGGCTTTTAATGATATTCAGACTAAAGAAATAAACCTGAAGGTTGATCTGTCTCACGATTCACTTGTTGTGAATACAGTGGTTTTCAGAAATACATTAAAACCCAACGAACAGGAGAGATGGAAATTTAATATTTTGGATTCTCGGCATAAAAAACACAATGCAGAGATATTGGTCTCCATGTATGATCATTCTTTGGATGCATTGGTGCCCCACCGTTGGAATTGGCAAAAGCTGCAACCTCCTGTTCAATATTTTTCTTACCGAATTTCTCAAAAATTATCTGAAATAACTTATGAGAAGATCCTACCTTATCTTGCAGAAAAAAAAATTTCTTTTCCTGTTTTCAGTTGGATGGAGGGGAGGGCACTTACAGGCAGGAGGATGTATTCGGTAAAATTTGCGCAAAAAAATAAGATGTCTAAAATGTCGGATTCTGCTGTGTCTACAAGCCTGGAGAATAAGGCAAATCCATTGGAGAGAGAAGATAGTACTTTGGACAGGATTGTTGTAAGAAAAGACATCAATGAGACTGCCTTTTTCTTTCCTCGGCTTTATCCCGATGAAAAGGGTGATTTTTCGTTGATGTTTACTTCTCCTAATGCACTTGGCAAGTGGAAGTTTATGCTTCTTGCCAATAATAAAGAAGGTAATGTAGCCTTGTTAGAAAAAGAAGTCATTACTCGGAAAGAATTTTCTGTAACTCCCAATTATCCCAGATTTTTACGTTCCGGAGATGAGTTGGCTTTGCAGTCCAAAATCTCAAGTCTTTATGCCCACTCGATTTCCGGAATCGTAAAACTGGAAGTATTGGACGCTTTTTCCGGGAAGACTCTCACTCCCTTATTTTTATTTTCCTCGGACTCTCCTCTGAAAACTTTTAGTATAGAGAGTGGTGGGGATGCCGTAATATCGTGGAAATTACGGGTGCCGGAAAATATT
The DNA here is from genome assembly GCA_030263285.1 of Bergeyella sp. Classification (GTDB taxonomy): domain Bacteria; phylum Bacteroidota; class Bacteroidia; order Flavobacteriales; family Weeksellaceae; genus SZYB01. The sequence continues at coordinate 675,926 of SZYB01000001.1, read as the reverse complement.
TCTTCGGTTATAATAAAAATTGTGGCGCAAGGGGGTAAATTCTCAGATGGAGAACAAAAGGCTGTTTTGGTCTTTCCGAATAAAAATCTCATTACAGAGACTCTTCCTATTTTTGTAGAAAAAGGCCAGACCAAAAATTTTATATTAGAAAATTTACTTAAATACAGGGGTACATCTTCCGGAGGGATACGGAATGTATCTTCTACTCTGGAGCTTTATACAGAGCCATTATGGCAGGTAATTTTGGCATTACCCGGCTTAAAAAATGATATGCATCCTTCCTCTGAGGTCTATTTTAATAAGTGGTTTTCCGATATTTTGGCATCAAGACTTTACAAAAAATATCCGAGATTGAAAGACGTTTTTGAGGAATATAAGTCAAAGAATCTTCTGATTTCTCGGCTTCAACAAAACCCTGAGTTGAAAACCCAGATTTTGGAGGAGACTCCCTGGCTTGCTCAAAGCTTTGATCAGAAAGAGCAAATGGAAAATATCTCCAGACTTTTCGATCTTGATACTTTTCAGAATGCTATAGAAAGAGATTGGGAGGCTTTGCTTACATTTCAGAATCCTGATGGAGGCTTTTCGTGGATTCTGGGTTCCAGAAGTTCTGTTTATATGAGTTTATACATTCTGAAAAAATGGGGTAAAATCAAGCGGTGGTTGGGAGAAGATTTTTTTGCTTATCAAAATAATCACGGCAAGAAAGTGCTTTCTAGTCTCATTTCTTACGTGGATAAAGAAATTTCCAGAAAAGCCTATTCAACATCCGAATCTTTATTTGATGATTTGCTTCTGGATTACCTTGATGCAAGGCGTTTTTGGGAAAAAGAGTATCCATTTCAGAATAAAATACTTGTAGTAAAAAATAATTTTATACGGGGATTGTCTAAAAAAACCAAAAACGACTTCACCTTCTATGGTTTGCACAGGGCGGCTCTTCTTGCCTACTATTTTAAGCAGAAAAAAATATCCGATTCTTTTCTTCGATATTTAAAAGAGACTGCTATAGAAACAGAAACCAAGGGAACGTATTGGAAGGAAAACACTAACCAGTGGGGCTGGTATCCTAACCAAATTAGTAATCAAGCGGGTGTCATAGAGGCTTTTGAAGTATTGGCTCCTGAGGACAGAAATTTTATAGAAAGTCTTAAGGTATGGCTGATTACCCATAAGAAAGTGAATGCGTGGAGCAATCCCAGAGCAACTGCGGAAGTAATTTTTACACTTCTTGATCTTGATGGGGATGCTTCTCCTTCGTTTTCTTCACAAAAAAATATTTTTGTCATAAAGTGGGGGAACAAAAAAATAGAATCTCAGAAGAAAATCACGGGGTATATAAAAGAGGTTATTGTTTCAGAAAAAGCAGATCCGCTGCTTGCAGAAGTTTCTGTAAAAAATGAAACCTCTAACGTGATACAGGGGGGGCTTTTTTGGCAATATTATCAGGATCTGGATAAGATAAAATCCGGAGGAAAAACCTTCAGCATTTCCAAAGAACTTTATAAGAATATAAAAACAGAGAACGGAAACATTGCGGAAAAAGTTTCTCCGGGCACTCTAGTAAAAGTAGGGGATAGACTTACGGTACAACTCATCATTAATACAGATCGTCCCATGCAGTATATACACATAAAGGATATGAGGGCAGCGGGGTTTGAACCTGTAGAGAATCTTTCCCGGTACTTTTGGAAAGAAGGATTGGGGTATTATTTTACCACAAAAGATGCATCTACCCATTTTTATATAGAAAATATAGAGAAAGGTAAGTATCTTTTCACTTATGATGTAGTATGTATGACCAGTGGTTTTTTTGGCAGTGGGATAGCTACCTTAGAGAATTATTACGCTCCCGAGATGCAGGCGCACAGTGCCGGAGAAAAAGTGAAAATTGATAAATAATTTGAAAGTAAAAAGTTACATTTGTTGGATTTTGAAACTTTAAGCCGCTGAAAAAAACCGTCTTATTATGAGCATATCTTTACAGAAAAAACATCCGAAAGGTCTCTGGGTTTTGTTTGGCACCGAAATGTGGGAGCGTTTCAATTTTTATGGAATGAGGGCCATTCTCACGCTTTATCTGGTAGAGGCTTTGCGTATAGGAGAATCAGACGTTTCCATTATTTATGGGGGTTTTTTGGCTCTATGTTACCTTACGCCGCTGTTGGGTGGTTTTTTATCGGATCAATTTTTGGGTAATCGGTTTTGTATTACCTTGGGGGCGGTTCTGATGGCCATGGGACAGTTTTTTCTTTTTTACAGTGCTTCTGTTTTTCATGATTCTCAGGAACTTTCTCGGAGTATACTCTGGTATGGGCTTTTTATTATTATTGTGGGAAATGGTTTTTTTAAGCCCAATATATCTTCTATGGTGGGGAGTTTATATCCTCCTACAAATAAAAATAGGCTGGACTCTGCATTCACTATTTTTTATATGGGTATTAATCTGGGGGCGTTGTTAGGGCAGTATTTTGTTCCCCTTATTGGTGATGTGGTGGTGAATGGAAAAAGGGATCTCCACGCTTTTAGGTGGGGGTTTTTTGTTGCAGGTTTAGGAATGCTATTGGGTATGATCATATTTACTGTACTAAAAAATAAATTTATCATAACTCCAGAGGGCATACCTATTGGGGGTGTACCCCGAGAATCCAAGAATGAAGACGATAAAAAGGAAGAGATTACATTTTCCAGGTCTGCAATTGTGATGGTGACGGGATTATTTTTGGTTCTGTTTCTAGCTTTCAGATACCTGCTTGTCGGTGAGATTGGTTTTCATCATGTCGGGATAGGAAGTCTGATTAAGGGAATCATTTATCCTCTGATTTATGCTTCCGGTATTTCTCTTGCCGTGCTTATCCTCACAGACAAAAGTCTTACGAAAACAGAATTACAGAGGATATTGGTGATTTACATAGTTTCCGTATTTATTATATTCTTTTGGGCTGCCTTTGAGCAGGCAGGTTCTTCTCTCACGTTTATTGCCGATAAACAGACAGATCGATCTATTTTGAACTGGGAGATGCCTGCCTCTATGGTGCAGATTTTTAACGGTGTTTTTGTGGTATTATTGGCTTTACCTTTCAGTGCCCTTTGGGATCGGATGAGATCCAAAGGGCTGGAGCCAAGTTCTCCTTTAAAACAAGCATTTGGACTTTTTTTAATAGCGGTAGCATTTTTTATTATTGCTCATAATGTAAAGGATTTGGGTGTTCACGGATTATTGCAAATCAAGTGGCTTGTTCTTCTGTATTTTATCATGACCTGTGCAGAACTTTGTCTTTCCCCTATAGGCTTATCCTTGGTGGCGAAGCTTTCTCCTCAGAGGTATGTGTCTCTTTTGTATGGTATATTCTTTATTTCAAATGCTTCAGGTTATGCTCTCGCGGGAAGTTTGGGTGCTATATTGCCCGCTACTGGAGATAAATATGTTAAGGCTCGGGAATTAGGTATAGATCTGAAAGGGGTTCTGGATAAAAAAATAACGCTAACCCAAGAGCAGATTTTACTTTTTGCTCATGAGAATATACCTACCCGTTATCCCACCTTCGTAGGATTTGAAATTCAGAGTATTTATCAGTTCTTTATGGTTTTTGTCGTGTTATGTGGGATTGCTTCTATAGTTTTAGGCTTGATTTCTCCACTATTGAAAAAGATGATGCACGAAGCAAAAGAATTCTGAGGAATATGGAAATCAGAAATGATACTATGTCTTTAAATTTAGAGTCTATACATAATTTTAAGGGGAAATTTCCTAAGCAAATTTGGAGTTTATTTTTTTCGGAGATGTGGGAACGTTTTTGTTTCTACGGTATGAGGGGGATGCTTGTTTTTTTTATGATCCATCAGTTGGACTTTAAAGAAGCAGAGGCTAATTCGCAGTATGCAGCAACTCAGGCCTTTGTTTATGCTTTTACTTTTGTGGGGGGTCTTATCGCAGACAAGATATTGGGCTTTAGAAAATCTTTGTTTTGGGGTGGACTGCTTATGGTTGTAGGAAGCACTGTTTTAGCCGTAGATCCTCACCGGTTTTTTTTTATTGGGATTTCTTTTATCATCGTAGGAACGGGTTTTTTTAAGCCCAATATTTCCAGTATGGTAGGAAAGCTTTATAAAAAAAATGATGTGAGGAGAGATGCAGGATTTTCTCTCTTTTATGCAGGGATTAATTTGGGAGCATTATTGGGGGGATACATTTGTGTAGCAATAGGTAAAGGATTTATGTTTAGCAGTTTTATTCCGGAGTCTTCACGCTGGAATGTGGCTTTTGGTTTGGCTTCCATGGGTATGGTAATGAGTCTCGTCAACTTTTATTTTGCGCAAAATTCATTGGGTCCTATCGGGCTTTCTCCTGAAGGGAAGCATAGAGTCTCATCCGGGGGTAATAGGCTTAGAAAACAAGACTTATATGTATACATAGGAACGTTTGCAGCCGTTCCTGTTATTAGGATGATGGTTTCAGAAACCCAGTATACAGACTATTTCATGTTTACGATAGGTCCGTTTACGTTGCTTTATTTTTTTTGGGAAATGTCTAAAGTAAATCGCTCTGCCCGGAAAAAGCTTTTGGCCGCCCTAGTGTTTATGTTTTTTTCTATTTTTTTTTGGGGGATTTTTGAGCAAAGTGGGGGATCTATGAGTATCTTTGCAGACAAGAATCTGTCTCATTATCTTTTGGGAGTAAAATTGGATCCCAACGGGGTGAACAATTCCGGAGGTGCTCTTTTTATTATACTGTTGGCACCCATTTTTGGTCTGTTGTGGATATGGTTGAATAAAAGAAAATGGGAGCCTGATGCTGCAGTTAAGTTTGGTATAGGATTTATCTTTTTGGGTTTAGGTTTTTGTGTACTTTTTGCTACTCGTTTTTTTTCTGAAAATGGGATTGCTTCTTTGGAGATATTTACTCTGTCTCTTTTAGTGATTACTTTGGGGGAGCTCTGTTTGTCTCCTATTGGTCTTTCTGTGATGACAAAGTTGGCAACAGAAAAGTTACAGGGAATTATGATGGGTATGTGGTTTTTATCTTCCGCTTATGGTCAGTACGTAGCGGGCATTATAGGAGAACGGATTGCGAGTGTGGGAGAAGGGGCAACCCCAGAGGTAAGGCTCATTACTTATACAGAGGGGTATAAAATATTGGGGATGTATGCATTAGCGGCCGGGATTCTTCTTGTATCTGTATCTCCGTGGATAAAAAAGTTGATGCAAGGGGTACGTTAGTTTTTTTATATAGAAGTTTATGAAACTCGGAGTTATAGTGTTTTTATGTCTGTTTTCGGTTTCTTTTTTTTCTGCTCAGGTACGATGGACATCTATTGCGGAAGCTTACAGATCACAGAAAGAAAATCCTAAAAAAATACTTATTGTATTTTACGACAGTAACCATGAAGAAACCAAAGAATGGATTACAGAACTTTATAAACATCCTGTTATTTATGACCTTATTAATACTCATTTCTATCCCGTAAAATTTGACGTAAACAATACAAAAAATATATTGTTGCAGGGTAGAGTGTTTTCTTATCTTCCAAAAACTAAAACCCATGAGTTTGCTCGGTATATGTATGTGATGCGTTTGCCCAGTCTTGTTTTTTTAGACAAAAATTTTCATATGATTGCCAAGTTACAGGGAGTTTTAAGTGCTAGAGAAATAGAATCCAGTCTGGTGTTTATAGGGGAAGATAGGTATTTGAAAATAGACTCCAAAGAAGACTGGCTAAAGTGTCAGAAAAAAACACGAACAAGGATAAAGGATAAATAAATTTTCTTTTTTTCCAGAAAAATCTATATTTTGAGGGTTTCTTTAGATTCTTCCATAGAACACATTAAAGGTATAGGGGGTGAGAGGGCAAAACTTATCTCTCAGGTGTTGGGAATTTTCACTCTAGAAGATTTGTTGTATTTTTTTCCTTACAAATATTTGGATAAATCTCGCGTTTACAAAGTTCGGGATTTGGGATCTCTCAAAGAAGTTTCCGGAGTTCAACTTTTGGGTAAAATATTACGTCTTGAAGAAGCAAATCAAGGAAAGCACCGCAGACTCACCGCTGTTTTTTCAGATGATACAGGATCTGTGGAGCTGGTGTGGTTTAAGTACTCGTCATGGCTTATAGATAAGATTCCCGTGCACAAGGAATTATACGTTTTTGGTAAGGTGAATTATTTTAATCGCAAATTTTCTATAGCACATCCCGAGATAGAATTTATAGAGAACCGGAAGAATTCTCCTGCTTTGGTTCCCGTTTATTCCGGTTCCGAAAAGCTTTTGAAAAGAGGTATCAATGCTAAATTTTTTGAAAAAATTTTTCATTCCCTACAGAATATTATACCCAGTACTGTAGAGGAGAACCTGCCTTTATATCTTCGTGAAAAATTATGCCTTGTTTCTCGATCAACTGCCTTTCAGGAGGTGCATTTTCCAAGAGATAGGGTCACTTTGCATAACGCGGAGAGACGTTTAAAATTTGATGAAGCCTTTTTTTTTCAGCTTAGAAATGGGTTGAAAAAGAAAAAACATGAGCGTTACTCTGTGGGGCATCCTATGCCCAGTGTTGGAAACTCTTTTAATTATTTTTATAAGCACGTGCTTCCTTTTTCTCTTACGGAGGCTCAGAAAAGGGTATTAAGGGAGATCCGCAGTGACATGAAAAGACCTATCCAGATGAACAGACTTTTGCAGGGGGATGTGGGTTCCGGAAAAACCATGGTTGCACTTCTTACCATGCTTATAGCCATAGACAACGGATTCCAGTGCGTTCTTATGGCACCTACGGAGATTCTTGCTCAGCAGCATTATCATGCAATTTCTAGCCTCTTAAAACTCAGTAATGTAAGAATAGCCCTACTTACGGGATCTACTAAATCTCATGAAAGAAGAGCTATAGGCGAACAGCTTTTGGAGGGAAGCCTTTCTATCGTAGTAGGGACGCATGCGTTACTAGAAGATAATGTTAGGTTTAAGCGACTGGGGTTGGCTATTATAGACGAGCAGCATCGCTTTGGGGTGGCACAAAGAGCTAAACTTTGGTATAAAAATAAAATCCCGCCTCATGTTTTGGTGATGACCGCCACACCGATTCCCAGAACTTTAGCAATGAGTTATTATTCGGATCTAGAAATTTCTGTGATAGATGAACTCCCCATGGGAAGAAAACCTGTGATCACAGTTCATAGAAAGGATAAGGACAAAATTTCTGTATTTCGTTTTGCTCTGGAAGAAATTAAAAAAGGTAGACAGGTTTACTTTGTTTATCCTCTTGTAAAAGAATCCAAAGCTTTGGATTATAAAAATCTTCGGGAAGGCTTTGAGTATATCTCAGATTTTTTTAGTCCTTACAATGTTACCATGCTTCACGGACAAATGAAAGCAGAAGAAAAAGAGCGCAATATGGCTTATTTTGCTTCGGGGGAAGCTCAAATAATGGTTGCTACTACAGTGATAGAGGTGGGGGTAAATGTGCCCAATGCCAGTGTGATGATTATAGAAAGTGCGGAGCGTTTTGGACTTTCTCAGCTGCATCAACTGAGAGGGAGAGTGGGAAGAGGAATAGAACAGAGTTTTTGTATTCTCCTGACTTCGGATGTTCTTTCCGGTGATGCCAGAAAAAGGATTAAAACACTTTGTGAGACCCATGATGGGTTTCTGATTTCCGAGGTAGATATGCAATTGAGAGGACCTGGTGATATTTTAGGCACGCAACAAAGTGGAGTCATAGATTTTAAGAAACTTGATCTCATAAGAGATCAAGTTCTTATAAAAATCTCCCGCGATGCCGTAGATTATATACTGAAAAAAGACCCTGAGCTCAATCATCCCGAACATGGGATGATAAAAAAGTATTACCTAAAATACTACAAGGAGCAACAAATCTGGGGAAAAATTTCTTAGACTGATAGAAATTGGCGAGCGGGGGACGATCCCCCGCCAACGACCATAATATAAATTTAGATGACTTAGGCAAAGGCCAATAGACAAAAACTCGGGGGATAAAAAGCAGTAGTATTAAAGACCAAAAGATCAATGAAAAAATACCACTTAATCTAGACTTAGATTGTAGCCTCACCAAGAATCGAACTTGGATCTAAAGTTTAGGAAACTTCTATTCTATCCGTTGAACTATGAGGCCAGACCATTTCTCTTCTTCGCGAGCGAAATTAAGAAAAATAAACCAAATTTTAATGGGAGTCTGCCAATATTTTGGCGCATTTTTTTAGATACTAATCTCTCATTTTTTAGGATGAATATAAAACATACCACTTACATATTCCTTGTCATAGAGGGTGGGAAAATAAAATTTTCATTTTTTATAAAAATATTTTTCCATTAGATTTCGTCACAAAAACCAAGGGTCTCGTAGGCTCAGTACTTAAGTTTCAATTTTTGTCCTGATATATTTCGCCGTGTGAGAACTTTTATTTTGGACTAAATTTTCAGGGGTACCGGAAAAAACCACCTCTCCACCATTTTTTCCCGCTTCCGGTCCCATATCAATAATCCAGTCTGCAGATATTATGATGTCAGGTTGGTGTTCTATAATCATTATGGAATGACCCAAGTTTGTCAAAGATTGTAGTGATTTTAGAAGTTTGTTAATGTCATGAAAATGAAGACCGGTGGAGGGTTCGTCAAATATAAACAGTGTTTTTTCTTTGCTTGTTCCTTTTGCCAGAAAAGAGGCTAATTTTATTCTTTGTGCTTCTCCGCCGGAGAGAGTAGAGGAACTTTGTCCCAGTTGTAGATAACCAAGTCCCACCTCTTGTAGAGGTTTTAGTTTTGTGACGATTTTTTCCTCTTTGTTGTTCAAAAAAAACAGGATGGCTTGGTTGATGGTCATGTGAAGAACTTCGGCTATGTTTTTTTTGTTGTATTTCACCTCTAAAATTTCTTTTTTGAATCTTGTCCCGCTGCACTCTTCGCATCGTGTCTCTATGTCTGCCATAAACTGCATAGAAACCAAGATAATGCCTTCTCCTTTGCAGGTTTCGCATCTCCCTCCCTCCACGTTAAAAGAAAAATGTTTGGGCTTGAGATTTTGTAGTTTTGCTCCTTTCTGTTTTGCAAAAAGCTCCCGGATATCGTCGTAGGCTTTAAGGTAGGTTACAGGATTTGAACGGGAAGATTTGCCTATCGGATTTTGGTCTATCAGTTCTATGTTTTGTATAATTTTTTTTGAAAATTCTACGGAATTGTATTCGCCTTTTTTTCCTCCTTTTTCTAGCTGTATCTGCACTTCATTGGCCACAATCTCCCTTATGAGTGTAGATTTTCCAGATCCCGAAACCCCTGTAATGACAACCAAAGTTTCCAACGGAATATTTACTTCTATATTTTTGAGGTTATTTTGCCTTGCACCCTTTACGTGCATCCACTCCCTCGGTATTCTTCTTTTTGTAGGAATAGGAATGTTTAATTTTTTTGTGAGATATTGTGCAGTAAGACTGTTGGATTTTTGGAGGTTTTCAAAATTTCCTTCGAATACAAGTTCTCCACCCAAATAGCCTGCTTCCGGACCTATGTCAATAATATGATCGGCTGCTTTCATTACCTCCTCATCATGTTCTACCACCACTACCGTATTTCCTAAATTCTTGAGATTTTTTAGTACTTCTATGAGATTTTCGGTGTCTCTGGGGTGTAATCCAATAGAAGGTTCGTCAAGGACATAGATAGATCCTACCAGAGAACTGCCCAGACGGGTAGCAAGGTTTATTCTTTGGCTTTCCCCTCCAGAAAGCGTATTTGAGGCTCGATTCAGGGTAAGATAGCCTAAACCTACTTTATTAAGAAATTCCAGTCTGGAAATAATTTCATATAAAAGCCTTGTGGAAATTTTTTTTTCATAATCGGAGAGTTGTAGTTTTTTTATGGTCGGTAAAAGTTCTTCCAAAGAAATTTCTACAAGAGACTGTATATTTTTTCCGTTTACCCTGACCCATTGTGTTTCCTTTCTCAGTCGTAGTCCATTACATTCTGCACATACAGTTTTTCCTCTGTATCGGGATAGCATTACCCGGTATTGTACTTTGTGCAAATTTTCCTCCAGCATCCTGAAAAAATTATTAATACAAGGAAAGTTTTCGGATGAATCTCCTTCCCATAGGTGTTTTTTTTGTTCCGGAGAAAGTTCGTAATAGGGCTTGTGAATGGGAAAATATTTGGCTTTTTTTATAAAGCTTTTTTTCCACTCTGTCATGGTCTTTCCTCTCCATGCTGCCACGGCTCCCTCGTAAACCGACAGATTTTTGTTTGGGACGACCAGATTCTCATCTACTCCTATAGTTTGTCCGTAGCCTTCGCATACGGGACAGGCTCCATAAGGATTGTTAAAACTGAAAAAATGGACGTTGGGTTCCGGGAAGGTCATTCCGTCTCGTTCGAAGTTGTAAGAAAAAATTTTTACTTCTTGAGTATTTAGATTCTTTATAGAGCAGTTCCCCCGTCCTTCATAAAATGCAAGTTCTACAGAATCGGCCAACCTTTGCAAGGTATTTTCTTGATGATCGGAAATAAATCGGTCAATCACGAGCTGTAGGTCGACTTCTTTTTCCGGAGTAAAACCAAAGGTCTCCAGATCTTCTATTTCTACAGTTTTATTTTCTATTTCCAGTCGTGTAAATCCAGCAGCTTTTAAATTTTTTAGGAGTGTTGCAAAGTCAGGATAATTTTTTTTTATAGGTACTCTTAAAAGAAAAGGAGTATTTTTCTTCACAGATTTCACGAAGTCTATGACGTCTGATACAGAATCTTTTTTTACCTCCTCGCCGGATATTGGAGAATACGTTTTTCCTATTCTAGCAAAAAGTAATTTCAGGTAATCATAGATTTCTGTGGTGGTTCCTACCGTAGATCTGGGATTTGAGGAGATTACTTTTTGTTGAATAGCAATGGTGGGGGCCAGTCCCTTTATATCGTCTATTTTGGGCTTTTCCAGTTTTCCCAGGAACTGTCGGGCATAAGAACTCAGACTTTCTATGTACCTCCTTTGCCCTTCGGCATAGAGGGTATTGAAGGCAAGGGTAGATTTTCCGCTTCCCGAGACGCCCGTAATGACTACGAGTTTTTCTTTAGGAATGAGAACATCAATGTTTTTAAGATTGTTGAGATGTGCATTTTTTATAAAAATTTCTCTTTTTATGTCTATATTTTCTATGTATTTGCTTGGTCTTTCTGGCATAAGAAACCGGGGATGTTGTTATAGAATGTTTTTGTAGGAGGGACAAAGGTAAACAAATTCTCTTTTTTTGTGATTTATGAGAAAAACCTCAGGGCGAAAGCCCTGAGGTTTTATTGTCTTGAATCTTCATTGAAATCGGATCCCGAAGCCGTGAGTGGAAGAGAGCGGATTATAAATTTTCAAGAGGATATATTCAGTATATCTGTCTTATTCCCAAGATAGACAAAAATATTTACGCTCAAAATATTGTTTTCCATATTCAGTGATTCTCCCTTTTTTTCCGGTACCTACAGAAAATATATGGATATGGTTTACTGTGGTACTGGAGATTGATATTAGGTAAGTTACTCTGAAGCAAAATAATCTCATTCGCTCCCTGTACTCTTTCTAAAGTACCTTATATTTTTCAAAAGATTATTATGCGCATCGGGCAAATTTGTACTAAAATCTAGATCTGTTGCGTTTTTCTTTTGACTAGTGAGACCGGATGTAGAAGTAGAATTAGCAGAAAGTTTAGTTCACTTAGTTCCATCATAAGTTAATATCCTTTTGCATTCGTTTCTGCAGTGGTTCGCGTTTTATCCCCGGTAGTTGTGCAGATATATAGTAAAAAATAATTGAATTGATAAGATTTAAGATATATCTACATTGTTCAATAAGTATGTTAGGTATAATAATAAAAATGAAAAATTTGTATTATCCTGATTTAAAGGATATTGATTTACTTAAAAAATATTGTCCTGTGAATTTTTTATATCTTTCCGGCGCAAAAAAAAATTATAAATTGACCACATGCAAAAATCTGCTTTATCGCACTTATTTTCTTTTCCTGTAATTATTGCCGCTTTAGGGTATTTTGTAGACATTTTTGATCTCTTACTTTTTGGGATTGTAAGGATTCCGAGCCTCAGGGATCTAGGGTTAGATCCGGATACTGAGGGTACTTTTATTCTAAATTGCCAAATGATAGGACTCCTTATTGGTGGGGTTTTTTGGGGTGTTTTTGGTGACAAAAGAGGGAGGCTATCGGTTTTATTTGGTTCCATACTCGTTTACTCTTTGGCCAATATTGCCTGTGGCTTTTTACCTTATTTTCCCAAAGAAAATCTTACCTATTCCTATGCTGTCTTGAGGTTTATTGCAGGCGTAGGACTTGCAGGGGAGCTTGGGGCTGGGATCACTCTTGTCTCGGAGAGTTTGCCCAAAAACTTAAGGGCTATAGGTACTTCTATAGTGGCAGGTTTTGGCCTTATGGGAGCAGTGGCAGCACAGCTTATTGTGGAACTTTCTGGGGAATGGAGTGTTTCTTATATTTTTGGGGGAGGGCTTGGGATTTTGCTTCTTTTTTTAAGGATACGCGTTTCGGAGTCTTCTATTTATGAGAACATAGAAAATACTGCTGTTTCCAGAGGCAACTTTCTCTCTCTCTTTACTCAAAGGGATCGTTTCATAAGATATGTAAAGTGTGTTTTTATAGGTTTGCCCACATGGTACTGTATAGGTATTTTGGTTTTGTTGGCTAATCAGTTTGCTCATGAGCTGGACATAGAGAAAATTCAACCTGGAAAAGCGGTTATGTGGAGTTATATAGGGGTTTCTCTGGGAGATTTTATGAGTGGCTTTATTTCTCATTTTTTAAAATCCCGAAAGATGGCCATCTTCTACATGCTTATTTTTACCGTGATAGGGATCTTTATACTATTGTATGGAGGAGTAAAAACAGAGAATCGGTATTATTTGTTAAGTGTTTGGATAGGGATAGGTGTGGGGTATTGGGCCATGTTTGTCACTTTGGCTGCGGAGCAGTTTGGCACCAATATTCGGAGTACTGTTACCACTTCCGTTCCCAACGTAGTCAGAGGGCTTCTTCCTATTCTTATTGTTTCTTTTGACTTTTTTAAAAAATATTTTTCGGTAATTACCAGTGCGACTATTGTGGGAGGGATAGTTTTTATCATTGGTCTCTACAGTGCCTATACGATTTCTGAAACTCATGATAAAGATCTAAATTTTGTAGAGTAAATTTTTTTCTCTTATCGGTACTATTTGGAGTTTTACTCTTTGGTGAGTATATTGTTCACCCGTTGTGCATTTGGTCTGGATTAATTTTTGGTTTCTATTAAAAAATATTATTTTTTAGGTCAATGAAAATAATTATTTTTTAATAGATGGGGATAAAGTTGTGGAAGAAAAATATATTTATTATTTCGATGAGAAATTGCAAATTCTTTATGAAATTTTTAATTAAAAATTTCATAAAGAATGGAGTTTTTTCAGTAAATATTTTAGTTTTTCTGTTGAAATCATTAATAAAAATCAGGAGAGATACACCAGTTTTAGTGTGATGAATAAGGACGATTTAGTTTACCAATTCTAAAATTCTTTTGTAATTTACGTTCGGGTTGTTTATTGTAAATGGTTTATGTGTGATTCAATTTACTGATTTTCAATTAGGAAGGTGTTTTTTCTTTTTAATCCGAAAATGTATAACGGATAGGATATAATAAAAAAATAAAATAGAAAATATTTATGATGATTTTGGTTACAGGGGGATTGGGTTATATAGGATCTCACACGGTGGTGGAGCTGTTGGGTAACGGCTTTGAGGTGGTAATCGTGGATGACTTATCAAATTCTGAGAAGTTTATATTAGAAAATATAGAAGAGGTTTCCGGTAAAAAGTTTACCTTCTACCCTTTTGATCTCAAAAAAAAAGAGTTGCTTTCTCAAGTTTTTCAAGCACATAATATAGGGGGTTGTATTCATTTCGCTGCCCATAAGTCAGTAGGAGAGAGTCAGGAAATGCCATTGAAATATTATGAGAATAATTTATTTACTCTCATTCATCTTTTGCAAGAATTCAAGGATAGAGAACTTTCAAATTTTATTTTCAGCTCTTCTTGTACCGTATATGGACAAGCAGAGCATATGCCTATAAAGGAAGATACCCCTCTTAAAGTTCCTAAGAGTGCATATGGAAAAACGAAGCAAATGGGAGAGGAAATATTGAAAGATTTTGCACGTGCTTATGATAAGAAGGTAAGTATTTTAAGGTATTTTAATCCCATAGGTGCACATCCTTCCGGGAAGCTAGGAGAGCTCCCTGTTGGAATTCCTAATAATCTGGTACCCTATATCACACAAACGGCAGCGGGACTAAGAGAATTTCTAAGTATTTGGGGAAATGATTATCCCACACCAGATGGAACGGCCATCAGAGATTATATTTATGTAGTAGACTTAGCTAAGGCCCACGTAGCTGCGCTGAAGAAACTTTTGGCTTGTGAAGAAAATAAGGTTATAGATATTTTTAATTTGGGAACGGGAAGAGGGGTGAGTGTCCTGGAGATGGTAAAAATCTATGAGAAAGCTAATAATGTGAATGTGCCATACAGAATCTGTGAGAGAAGATCCGGGGACATAACTCTCGCTTATGCAGATGTAAGGAAAGCACAAAAGGAAATGGGATGGAGATCGGAAACAACTATGGAAGAAGCACTAAAAACTACATGGAACTGGCAAAGCTATCTTAACACCAAGGACTAGAGTCATACAAAGAAGAGACTTATTAAAGCTTTATTTTTTTATATCGCTTTAAATTCTAGATTTTGCTCTTTGATAAAGTTCTCGGCCTGTTTTTTGTACACGCCGGATATGAGTTTGCCATATATAAACTTAAAAGCAGCAAGAGTCTCGTTAATTTCTGTGTCGGTATGTGAGGCGGTAGGGATAAGCCTTAGGAGTATCATTCCTTTCGGGATCACGGGATACACTACAACAGAGGTAAATATGCCGTAATTTTCTCTTAGGTCTTTTACAAGAAAAGTGGCTTCTACAGGATCTCCCTGTATCATCACGGGGGTTACGCATGTATTGGTGTCTCCCAGGTCAAAACCTTGTTCTTTGAGCCCATTTTGTAATTTATGGACGTTATCCCAAAGCCTGGCTTTAATTTCTGGTCTTGTTCTTAGCAGCTCTAGACGCTTGAGCCCTCCTATCACCATAGGCATGGTAAGTGATTTTGCAAAAATTTGGGAGCGGAGGTTGAACTTTAGGTATCGGATAATTTCCTTATTTCCTGCAATAAACGCCCCAAAACCCGCCATAGATTTTGCGAATGTAGAAAAGTAAACATCAATCTGATCCTGACACTCCTGCTCTTCCCCTGTGCCGGCCCCTGTTTTTCCTAATGTACCAAAGCCGTGTGCATCGTCTACAAGAAGCCTAAAGTGATATTTTTTTTTGAGTGCACAAATTTCCCTGAGTTTGCCTTGTTGTCCTCTCATTCCAAAAACTCCTTCTGTGATGACCAAAATTCCCCCTCCGCTGTCTTCGGCAACCTTGGTAGCTCTCTGCAGATTTTTTTCCAGGCTTTTTATGTCATTATGACGATAGGTAAAACTTTTCCCAAAATGCAGTCTCACCCCGTCTACTATGCATGCATGAGAATCTGCATCGTAAACGATGACATCGTTTCGGGTCACCAAGGCTTGTATGGTAGAAAACATCCCTTGATACCCAAAGTTGAGCAGATAGGCAGATTCTTTCTGTACAAATTTTGCCAGTTCTCTTTCCAACTTGAGATGCTCTTCGGTTTCTCCAGACATTGCTCTGGCTCCCATGGGATAAAACATCCCGTATTTAGCTGCGGCCTCTGCATCGGTCTTTAGCACTTCCGGATGGTTGCACAAACCCAAGTAGTCATTGGCACTCCAGAATATTACTTCTTTTCCCTGAAATTTCATTCTGGGACCTATAGGTCCCTCAAGTCTTGGAAATATAAAATAGCCTTCGCCATAATCTGCAAACTGCCCCAGCGGGCCCGGATTTTGCGTTATTCTTTCAAAAATATCCTGCATGTTTTAAGATTTAAAAAACGGAAGCTGTTCTTATTTTTATTTTTTTCAAGACCGTTGTTTATTTATCGTAAACATATTCTGTCCTGAATTCCTTGTCCTGATTTTCTGCACAGTTTTGAACAAATCCCTGCTCTTCCATCCAGTGGTCACTGTACACCTTTGTGATGTAACGAGACCCGTGATCGGGATAGATAAGCACGACCAGATCATTTTCCGTGAAAGTATGTGTGTTGGCATACTGTAAAAGAGCTTGAGTAACCGCTCCACTGGTATACCCTCCCATGATGGCCTCTTTTAGTGCTATTTCTCTTGTAGCATAGGCGGAATTTTCGTCGTTTACTCTCACGAAGGTATCTATTTTATCAAATAACAGCGCAGAAGGGATTAAATTTTTTCCTATCCCCTCTATCTGGTAGGGACGTATGTCCTCTTTTCTTATTTTTCCTGTATCAAAATAGCCTTTTAGTATGGAGCCCTCTGCATCCACTCCTATGATTTTTATATTGGGATTTCTTTCTTTCAAAAATTTAGCACATCCGGAGATGGTACCTCCGGTGCCTGTACAGGCAAAGAGGTGAGTGATTTTACCTTCGGTTTGTTCCCATATTTCGGGACCGGTACTGTGGTAGTGGGCATCTGTATTCAGTTCATTAAAATATTGATTAATGTATACTGAGTTAGGGGTTTCTCTTGCGATTCTTTTGGCCACTTCATAGTAAGACCTGGGATCTTCGGGTTCTACAGAAGTAGGGCAAACATATACCTTTGCCCCCAGGGCTTTTAGGTAGGATATTTTCTCCGGTTTGGTTTTGTCACTTACCGCAAGTATACATTTGTAACCCTTTATTATACACACCATAGCCACTGCGAAACCCGTATTTCCGGAGGTAGTTTCTACTATTACAGAATTTGCGTTGAGCAGACCCCTTTGCTCGGCATTTTCTACGATATGTACCGCAATACGATCTTTTATGGATTGTCCTGGATTTTGGAACTCTAGTTTTGCGTAAACGGAAGCAGGTATTTCTTTGGTTACTCTGTTGAGTTTGACCATAGGGGTATTACCAATGGTTTCAAGAACATTATCATAAACATTTTTCATATACGATGACACATCTTTAAGAACTCTGCAAAGGTAATCATTTTTTATTTGGTTTAAAATTTTTCTCTTCAAACAAAATCCAATCGTTTTAAAAATAGTTTTAAAGTAGTACTTTTGAGACTTTAATGATAGTTTTATGAAAAATTGGGATTTTAAGAAATGGAATACAGTGGTAGGAGGGTTAATTTTTGTTATTTCATTGTCTGTATATCTCAGCACCATAGAGCCCAATTTCAGTTTTTGGGATTGTGGAGAATATATTTCTTCCGCAGTTAATCTTGGAGTTACCCATGCTCCCGGGGCGGCATTTTTTCAGATTGTTGGGGCAGTAGTTTCTATGTTTGCTTTTGGTAACACCCATAAGTATTCCTTGGTAATTAATGCTATGTCGGCTACATTCAGTGCGTTTACCGTCTTGCTTCTTTTTTGGACAGTTACTCATTTCCTCAAAACAATTATTCAGAAAGGGAACAAAAGAGTGGGAACAAGAGAAGAAATTGTGATTTTATTTTCAGGGAGTATAGGGGCTTTATGTTTTGCTTTTTCAGATACCTTTTGGTTTTCTGCAGTAGAGGGAGAGGTATATGCTATGGCTTCCATGTTTATCGCGCTCATACTGTGGTTTATTATTAAATGGGAAAATGAGTACGACCAGCCTTATAACGAGCGTTGGATCATTCTTATTTTTTTTACCGTAGGTCTATCTTTGGGGGTACACATGATGTGCATGCTTGTGTTGCCGGCAGTCTGTCTGATTTACTATGCAAAAAAATATACTTTCTCTTGGAAGTCTTTTTTTTATGCGAACCTGATTGCGCTCTTTGTCCTGGCTTTGGTTTTCAAATATATTTTTCCTCTTATCATGTCCTTATTCGGAAAGATGGAGATTTTCGCTGTTAACGGATTGGGATTACCTTTTAATTCGGGTACCTCTTTCGCGTTTATAATTTTAGTTTCTGCATTTTATTATCTCATAACAAAAGCGAGAGCGTCGGGTAATAAACTTTACCAGACGGTGGTTTTGTCTCTTACTTTTATGATTATTGGTTTTTCTTGCTGGCTTGTTATTCCTATTCGGGCAAATGCCAATCCCTCCATTAACTTGAATGACCCGGATTCTGCCATTGGGATGTTGGATTATTACAACAGAGAACAGTACGGGGATTGGCCCACTACCTATGGACAAAATTACACGGCTCATCTGGATGCCAACGGAATAGAAAAGACAGAAGACGGAAATTATAAAACGAAAAAAGACGATGGATTGTTAAGGTTTGGGGATATATATGAAAAAGATGAGGATCTCAAAAAATATGTAAAGGTAGGAGAGCGGTTTAATTACGTCTACAGTAAGGAGCATGTGAGTTTTTTCCCAAAAATGTACAATGAAAATAGGGGGGTGATGGCAAATTATATCTCTATGTATGGCGCTCCGGATTTCACTTTCAATTATGGGAATCCTTCTTTGGAAAATAATCCGGCAGCGTATGAGGCTTACGAAAAGCTGAGGGAAAAATATGAAAATAAAACCATCACGGTAGATGATTATCTGGAGGCCAAAAGATATGACCTGATTAAGGTAAAAAGACCTACTTTTTTTCAGAATTTAGATTACTTTATTACCTTCCAGAACGGATATTACTTTGTAAGATACCTTCTTTGGAATTTTGTAGGTCGTCAAAATGACCTGGAAGGGAATCAAGAAAACACAAAAGGAAACTGGATTTCCGGGATCCCCTTTATAGATAATTTTCTGTATGGAGATCAAAGTAAACTCTCTGACAGATATACTAATGAAACGACGGTGAAGTTTTTCTTTTTACCCTTTATTCTTGGGATTTTGGGCTTTATTTTTCAGGCCAAGAGGGACTTTGGGAGATTCTACGCCACACTTTCTCTTTTTGTTGTTACGAGTGTGGGGATCATTTTTTATACTAGCGTAAAACCGTACGAACCCAGAGAAAGAGACTATGCCATGGTAGGCTCGTTTTATGCCTTTGCCATCTGGATAGGTTTGGGTGCGGGTGCCATTCTCAGTTTTATGAATGCCAAATTCAAAAACAAAAAAGCGACGTTTACGGGGGGTATTTTGCTTTTAGGGGTGCCTATGCTAATGGGTTTTCAAAATTATACCCCTCACGATAGAAGCAGGAGATATGCGGCATATGATTATTCGTATTCGGTTTTGGAACCTCTTAAAAAAAATGATATCCTCTTTGTATATGGGGACAACGACACCTATCCCGTATGGGCAATACAAGAGACCGAAAGGTTTCGGGATGATGTAAAAGTGGTGAATTTTACCCTTGCTTCCACTCCTTGGTACATAGATCAGGTAAAGAGAAGGATTTTCAATTCCATGCCCGTTCCTTCCAGTCTTGATTACAAATGCTACAGAAACGGAACCAATGACCAAATATACTTATTTGATAAACAGTCATGGAAGGGTTTGTTTGAAAACTTGGGGCAATACGGTATTTCTCCCGAAGATTTATCGGGTTTTGAGAAATACCTCACTCAGGACTCTATGAGTGTAAAAGAAGCGATTGATTTTATACAATTAAAGTCTGATCAAAAAGATCTGGTGCTAAAAATTTTGTATGGTGAAGACAGGTACGAGAAGTTTAATTTTTTACCTGTCAGAAACTTTATACTTCCTGTGAACAAGCAAAATGCGGTTTCTGCAAAGATTATAAAGTCTGGAGACTTACCGGAAGTGGTGGATGCTGTTCCTATCCGATATAAAAAACAGACTATGTACAAGAATAATCTGCTCTTGTTGGATATTTTGGCCAATTTTGATTGGAAAAGACCTATCAATTTTTCGTCAGGGGGGGTCTATGACGACGAAAATATATTTTATCTCAACGATTATCTTCAGCTGGATGGTTTCAGCTACCGGTTGGTACCAATAAAAACTCTTGAAAAAGAGTCTAAGGACATGGGAAGGGTAGACAAGGATGATTTGTATAAAACGGTCAAGCATTTTCGTTGGGGAAACTTCAAAGATTTGGGCGTACATTATGACGAAACAGCTACCCTCAATATTTTGTCTTACAGATCTGCTGCCAGTAGAGCTGCCGAGGCGCTTTTCGAAGGAGGAGAAAGGCAAAAGGCTATAGAGATTTTGAATCTTGCAAGTAGAGAAATTCCTATTAAAAAATACCAAGATACACGTTCTGTAAGTGCTTTGGTTTATGCATATATTCTTGTGGGGGAAGAGAAAAAAGGCTTGGAACTCTCAAGAGAACTCAGGCGAGATATATTAAAGGAATATGCTTATTATACACAACTTTCCCCTGTGGAAAAAAGGTATGCGGGCAGACAATTTCGGTTAAAACCCTTTGAGTATTCCTTGGTGGTAAGTGCCGTTTCAGATGCTTATAAGAAAAGGGGAGAAAAAGGGAAAGGCTATCAGTATATACTGGAATCTATGATGCCTATAGATGAAAAATATAAGGAATTTACAAGATATCTGGAGCGTATAGGAAAAGAAAAGTCACAAAAAGAATCCGATAAAATTTCAGAAATCATGCCTTTTTATCAGTATTTGTTCGAGGTAGTGAGGCCATATGATTCCACTTTTGCTCAAGACAGAATACAGCAAATAAGCAGCGAGATTATCAGATTAACTCAGTAAAAAATTAAAAGTAAGATTCAGACTAAGCTTAATCGTTATGAACATGAGCAAAGACCAGATCAAGTTATTTCCTGTTTTATCGATCATTATCGCCATAGCCGCCAAGGTGCCGTTTTTTCTTACAAGGCATATTCAAGAGGACGCTTTTATCACATGGAGAGTGGCTCATAATCTTCTGAATTATGGGGTTATAGGGTTTAACGGAACCGAAAGAATATCGGCATCTACTTCGTATTTGTATGTAGGGGTTTCTTCTCTTTTTATGTTTTTTCTGGGCAAAGAAAATTTTA
The DNA here is from genome assembly GCA_030263285.1 of Bergeyella sp. Classification (GTDB taxonomy): domain Bacteria; phylum Bacteroidota; class Bacteroidia; order Flavobacteriales; family Weeksellaceae; genus SZYB01. Next base: position 654,861 of record SZYB01000001.1, on the reverse strand, counting down.
TTGAGGCGCTATTGGTTGGTAATACTATTTTGTTTACCCTGGGTACTTATTTTCTTTCCAAAATTCTTTTTCGCAGCTATCTTTATCAGGGTTTGTTTGTTATTCTTATAGGGATTCTGCCTCCTGCCATAAGGACTTCTATACTGGGCATGGAGTATGGGCTTCTTTTTTTCCTGGAAATGTCTTTACTCTATTTTGGATTTTTTCATGGGAAAAAATGGGTAAAAATACTCTTGCCTCTTTTCATCATTTTTACGAGACTGGATGCTGTGATTTTTTTGGCAGTGTTGGGTTTTACAGATATGATATGGAGGAGGAGGCCGGACTGGATCCTTCTGTTGGGGGGAGCTATAGCCCTTGGGTCTTATTTTGCATTTAATTTTTTCTACTTTGGAGAATGGGTGAATAACACTATTATCGCAAAATATACTGCTTACCAAAGGGATTTTACTGTTTGGCAGCTGCTGGATATGTTTGCAAAGAATAGTGGCAATTTTTGGGGGATGCTCAAGTTGCCCGTCCCTATCAACCCTTTTACTGTACTCGTCCTTTTGTTTGAACTTTTCTGCTTTATTTACCTTGTGAACATAAAAAACAGCAGAAATTTTTTCATAGGGGTTCTTTTTTTGTTTGGATGGATCAAGCAAGCACTTTTCTTATCCCAGAGAAGCTATTTTGATTGGTATTATTGGATTCCTCAGCTCGTTTTGTTTGTTCCGGTTCTTGTTTTTATTTTGGAGCAGCAGAAGAGGAAATATTTTTGGCTGAGTCTTCTGTTTATTTTTTATCTACTTCCCATGATAGGTTTTCAGCTCGTGCATTCTATATCCACCGGAAACGGAGAGTGGAATTACAGAAGAAAAATAGGTTTGTTTTTGGATCGTTATGAGAAGAATAAAAATGAGTGGATTTTTTTGGAACCTGCGGGCTATATTCCTTACTTCTCTGGTCTTAAGACGATAGATGAGGTAGGGTTGGTGGATAAAGGAGTGCAAAAGGAAATGAGGGAAGACAGGGAACACTACTTCATTAATATTGTAAAGAACAGAAAACCCAAGTATATCCTTTCGTACAGAGATCTCTATCAGGACAGAGATAGAGTTTTTTACAAACAAAACTACCGTTTGGTAAGAAAATTCAGGATAGAGAATCATCTGCACAGTGATTCTGCTATTTTAGAAAAAATATACAGGCTTAAGCCCTCCGGTACAGACTATAATCTGTATCAGATTAAAAAGAACAAAAAGTTTTAGAAACATGCTTTTGGAGTTAGAAAATATACGATATAAAGATTCTGCTAATTTTTTTTTAGTCGCGGGACCTTGTTCTATAGAAAGCGAGGAAATTGCTTTTCAGGTGGCAGAAAAAATGTCACTCCTATCCCAGCAGTTCAAGATTCCCTATATTTTCAAAGGTTCCTTTAAAAAAGCCAATAGATCTAGGATCGACTCTTATACGGGAATAGGGGATGAAAAGGCGCTGGAGATTATAAAAAAGGTAGGGATGCACTATGGCGTTCCTACTACTACAGATATACATGAAAATGAGCACGCTACTCTGGCGGCAAAATATGTGGATGTCCTGCAGATCCCCGCTTTTTTGGTAAGGCAGACTGATCTGTTAATGGCTGCGGCAAGAACAGGAAAAACGGTAACGTTGAAGAAGGGACAATTTTTATCGCCGGAATCCATGAAATTTGCCGTAGATAAAATAAAAGATTTGGGCAATAAAAAGGTTGCTATTATCGAGCGGGGGAATTCTTTTGGGTACACAGATCTTATAGTAGATTTCAGGGGGATCCCCACGATGCAAAATTATGCCCCCGTAATTCTGGATATTACGCATTCTTTACAGCAGCCCAACCAGAGTTCCGGAATTACGGGAGGCAAACCGGAGCTTATAGAAACGATTGCGAAAGCCGGTGTTGCAGTGGGAGTGGATGGTATTTTTATGGAAACGCATCCCGATCCGGCAAAGGCAAAATCAGATGGGGCCAATATGCTGAAACTTGATTTGGCAGAAGGTCTTTTGGAAAAGTTAACAAGAATAAGAGCAGCGATTTTGTAACAGATCATTACAATAAAAATCATTATAATAAAATAAGTGGTGGTATACTGACCTTGAGAAATTTTATTCTTTTTTCTCTTCCTTTTTTCTTTACTCCAAGGGGATACAATACATTAAAGAGAGAAAACGGAAGTAGAAGAAATAGAAAAAGTCCATTTCCAGGTAAACTGTCAGGAAGCTTGTTGCGTCTTATACTTGGAGGAACGAGAAGTAAATGTGTTTGTTGACGGCAAAGAAATCCTTCTAAAGGCCTTCCCTTGTTAACTTCCAATAATACCTAACTTTCTTCTCAATATGTGGTGCGTGGAGAAATTATGATGAAAACCTCGTTTATTATGTACGTAATATAATAAGAGATGTACAAACCCTTCCTTATCCGTAATTTTTAGCAAGAAGGGATGAGTGCAATCAATCTGTGATACGGTTTCTGTGGTAAGTTTTCCTCCTGGAGGATTTGAATCAAAATAATATGGAAACAAAGTTTCTTCGGTACTCAATTGTATTATAGACAGAACAAAAAAACGAAGCAAGGATCGGCAAGGCTTAAGAGGGAAGATTCACGGCTAGAATGGTATCTAAAAATAAAAGATTGAATGGAATGGTGTTGGCAAGGTATAGAAATACCAATTAAATACTGACCAATGAATATTTCCTTGGAAGATTTTGCTTACCAAAATAGGTAAAAGGAGTAATATATACTATCCTCTGTTTATGATCTGCAGAGTTTGGATCACTGTAACGGGCAGTTCTCGGTCTTGTGATATGGCAGGAGTGATTTGTGGGTAAGGATTTTGGGTACTAACCAAGAACCAAGTTTTCTCCGAAAAAAATACAGATCACGGATTTGGTCTAAAAGTAGAAAAAGACCAAATATTAAGATCAGACAAGGGGGCGAAAACATGTAGATTCTTTGATATATAATGTACAAAGAATGCTGGGGATTTCTATTTCTTCATTTCAGTTCTAATATTTTATTAGGAGGGGAGAACGCTATTTTCCGGTTTGTTTTTCTCCTTATTTTCATTATTCTAAAAATATTTACTGTGGAGACATTAATGGTAGGGTAAGGGCTCAGTACTGGGATTTTGTTAGAGAAATCCTGGTGAGTTCCAGATTTCAGTTGGCCATAAATCCATCATGGGGAAAAGATTTTCTCTTTCGGTTCTCTACAGGTGTCTGTCTATTATCGGTCTCCGTTTTATATGGAGATAATAGACCTTACAGGGAAATTTATTCTACAGAGATCCTATCTAGATAATACTATAGGGAACGATTATGAATTTAAGCTGAACCATCCAAATTGATTGCCGAGGTGTATTATAAAAGATGGACGGGGTTTATTCCTTATATCTAGATAATGTTAGGACTCTGTATGCGGGCAGAAATAATGCCAAAGGATATGCTTATGGTATGGATGTCAGAGTTCTTTGGTCAGTTGTTATCGGTGTAGACTCATGGATATTGGTAAGAGTTATGTAAGAATTATGGAGTCTACGAGAATACGGATAACAAGTGTTTATAAACCAAAAAGAATAAAAAGGTTTATGGAGATTTCTGGAAAAACCTAAAATCTTTCTCCAAGTGTGCAAACCTGTAATACCTTTAATATTCCAATACTATCGCCAACCAATGGATAACAGATGCAAATACCTGTACCATTTACCTAGTTACTCGTGCGTCTCACAGGAAGATTTTTAACTCGCCGCTGGGTTTCAAATTCTGAAAAAACTTTTAGGTTAAAAGAAATATCTTATTTCTTCAAATTAAGGGAATTGAGCCACTCCTGGTAAGCTTTGGCATTTTTCATATGTTCCTTATCACTTTTTGTAAACTTGTGATATCCTATTCTTGAAGGATCTGCGCACATGTAGAGATAGTCATGAGTTTCTGCATTGAGAACTGCGTCTACAGAGTTTCTGTCTACCACGCAGATAGGCCCCGGTGGGATACCGGTATTTAGGTAAGTATTGTAAGGAGAGGGTATTTTTAGGTCTTTGTGAAGTACTCTTCTTATTTTTCTTTTAAAATTAACATTCTTTTTCACAGCGTAGATCACAGTGGGGTCGCTCTGTAGTTTCATTCCTTTTTTGTACCGGTTAAGATAAAGACCGGCGATGGTTCTCTGTTCATCGGGTCTACCCCCCGATTCGCGGTACACAATAGAGGCCAGAGCGTAGATTTGAGATCGGGTAAGGTTGAGTTTTTTTTCTTTTTCTCTTCTTTCCTGGTTCCAGAATTCGGTATACAGCTTTTCGAATCTGCTGAAGAATTCTTCAGGAGTCACAGTCCAGAAGAAATTATAGGTATCTATAAAAAAATATGGTTTGAGATCTTCCACATCATGGAACCCTCTTTTTACAGAAATCTTGTTCCAAGACTTAACAAAAGTGGCAGAATCTGCCTCCGTCTTTTTTGTAATCCTGCCTATCATGGTGTAGACATCAGAGAAATCTCCTATTCTGAAGGTATTTTCCGTCTGTATTCCTTGCTTTATCATTTGTACGATAGATTCATTGCCGGAGCCGTTTTTTATAAAGTATCTCCCTGCGTGAAAATATTTGTTGAGATGGTTTTTTTTTGCCACTTTTTCAAAACTTTTCGGGTCTTTTAAGTAAGGCGAAATGGAGTCCAAAATTTGAGAGAAACTTGCTTTTTTGGGAATCAGAATATAGCCTTCTCTAACTACGTTATTTCGGGATGTAAGAAAATAGTTTTTGTAGAAAAAATACCCCACGGTGACTAAAAAAAACAGGAGAATAAAAAAGATTTTTTTTTTCATAATTGTCGGTATGCAATAATTTATATATTTCCTTTAAATACTTGTATTGCAGGACCTTCTAGCCAAACCCGATAAAAACTTCCCTTCTCAGTTTGGGCATATACCTTCAGGATACCTCCCAATGTTTTTATTTTCACATCTGATTTTTTAGTCATTTTAACATAGGTAAGCGCAGCCGCTGTAACTCCTGTGCCACAGCTGAAAGTTTCTGCCTCTACTCCTCGTTCGTAGGTTCTTACAAAAAGACTCTCTTTCCCTATTTTTTCTACAAAATTTACATTGATGCCATGAGTTTTGAAAGGCGAAGAATTTCTAATCTTTTTTCCTTCTGTATAAACATCGAAATTTTCCAGATTCTCTACATACTTTACATAATGAGGAGAACCCGTATTCAGGATATAATCGCCATTCAGGGTTTGTATTTCGGGTACCTCTATCATTTTTAATTTTACGGTAGAATTCTTTATCTCGGCTTTGTGTACTCCGTCAATGGCACAAAATGTAGTTTTTTCAGAAAAAATTCCCAGAAAATGGGCGAATGCGACAATACACCTTCCTCCATTTCCGCACATGGTTCCTTCCCTTCCGTCCGAATTATAATATATCATTGTAAAATCATAAGAGGGATCATTCTCTAGGAGAATAAGACCATCGGCGCCTACTCCAAATCTTCTGTCACAGAGGTTTTTTATCACGCGGGTATTTTTCGTAAAAGACAGATCCCTATTGTCTATAATGACAAAATCATTTCCTGTCCCCTGATATTTATAAAAATTCACCTTAACATAGAATTATAGCAACTATTTGCACAAAGGTACAACTATTATGAGATTATGGTAACGTGATTAGAACTATCAGGATGGAGAAGACAGCTCCAAAGGTGGCAGAATTTTAATCTTTTTTAGTATCATCTCTCTACGATCTCTTTTACATTTTTTCCGTAATAGTCTGTTTAACTTTTGTTTATGTTCATAAGTTTGTGCCATTTTATAAAAGCACTTACAAAAATTACAAGCGTGAGCGTCATTGAGATGAATGCCAATGTGGCCAATAAATACCGTTTTTTAGGAATGTAGATGGAAGAGATCTGTATGTAATCTGCCCAAAACGCAATGATGGACACAACCACACCGGGGACTGCGGAGCATATAAGGCATGGATGCCTCTCTTCATCCTGATAAGCATGGAGGGTACACGCTATAAGCCCACAGGCGGAGCTGATTGCTAATCCCAAAAAGAGGCCATATGCTGCTTACATTCCCCGTGTAGATTAGGTGGTCCCCAGGAAAAGGTAAAAATCACACTACAAATGACCGATCCCGGAAGCCATGTATTGTCACTAAACTTTGGGATAAAACTTTCAGCATTTCCTATAATAATAAGCTTTTTCTTGCCCGTGTTCCGGCATCTATGGCGGTGAGAATAAATACCGCCTCAAACATAATGGCAAAATTATACCAATAAGCCAAGCCATGAGGTTTTCCAGGAATGGTATTTCACCAAATATGTATGCCATTCCTACTGCTAAGAAGACCGTTCCCCCGGTTCTTCTCTGTAAACTGATCCCTATTTTTTCCGAGAAGTAGCCCAAATTTACTGGAGAGATCGTGTAATTCGCAGTGAGAAATGTGTCGTAGGTCGATGCAGGGGTATTAATGGCAAAATAATCTCCGGGAACCATTGTACAGGCAGCCATAAGAACCACAAAACCTTCTGCCAATATAGTCCCATAGCCTACAAATAAAATTTCTCTTTTTTTAGAAATCATTTTTTGGTGTGGTTTCGCTATAGATTACGGCATGAAATTCGGAAGTTGAACCACAAGCGATAACAATAAAGATAAACGGTAATATGCGTCCGTCTCCGTTTACGAATTTTGTAAGGGCGGGCATCTGCAGGGCAGGGTGTATGGGAATTACTCCCGCGGCAAGCATGACAATAAAGTCCCATTGAGATAGATAAAAAGGTAGTCTCTAGGGGGCCAATAGTAGCCGTACCGGAAGTATGGAGGCAATGAATCTATAAAGAATAATGGCGGTGGCTGTCGTATTTCTGTCCCAACTTAGAAGGGTACTAATTATTTTATTTTTTTAAGAAAACTGTTATAGAAGTTTTTTTATACAGTTTTCCAGAGATTTGGGTTTTATTTTCCGATCCAGCTCAGACAGTACCCTTTGATTAACTTCCAGGCATTGCTGCCCAAAAAATAGAGTAGAAAGGACGAAATAATACCCTTTATGGTAAAAAACAGAATACCGGCGAGCCCAAACTTTTTGAGGAGGGATTTTATTTTTGTGCGTGAAAGGTTTTCTTTTTGCCTTGGGATTTTTTTCACAGTACATTTTCCTTTCGGGTGAAGGTACATTTTTTACCGATTTTGTCGGTCTAACCAATAAAAATATTGTCTCTCATGCATGTAAAAAGACTACTTTTACCCAATGAAATCTTTAATAGACAAATACAATATACCGGGTCCCCGCTATACTTCCTATCCTACGGTGCCATTTTGGGAAGAACACACTTTTGATCTGGAAAGATGGAAAATTTCTGTAAAAAAATCTTTTGATGAGTCCAATGAATCCGAAGGTGTTTCCGTGTATATACATTTGCCTTTTTGCGAGGCTCTTTGTACCTTCTGCGCTTGCCATAAGAGAATTACCAGACGGCACGCTGTGGAGGTTCCTTATCTGGAAAGTATCATAAAAGAATGGGATCTGTATATCGCGATTTTTGGTACAAAGCCCAAAATAAAAGAGCTTCATTTGGGCGGGGGTACTCCTACCTTCTTTTCCCCGGAAAATTTGAGAATCCTGTTGGAAGGTATATTTTCCCGGTCTATTGTTGATGCTCGTCCGGAACTGAGCTTTGAGGGGCACCCTAATAATACCACAAAAGAGCACCTGGATACCTTATATCGGTTGGGCTTTACCCGGTGCAGTTTTGGAGTGCAGGATTATGACTTAAGGGTTCAGAAAGCTATAAATAGAGTACAGCCGTTTGAAAATGTATCCAAAGTTACCCGTTGGGCAAGAGAAATTGGGTACACGAGCGTTTCTCATGATTTGGTATTTGGACTTCCCTTCCAACACTGGGGGAGTATGGAGCATACCATAAAAAAAACCTTAGAACTCAAACCTGATAGACTGGCGTTTTATTCTTATGCGCATGTGCCGTGGATAAAAGGAGTAGGGCAAAGAGGGTATGACGAGAGTGATTTGCCATCTGCTGCCAATAAAAGAAAACTTTACGAAAAAGGTAAAGTCTTGCTGGAGGCACTGGGTTATAAGGAAGTGGGGATGGATCATTTTGCTCTGGAACATGACGAGCTTTATAAATCCATGCTCGGAAAAAAAATACACAGAAATTTTATGGGGTATTCTTCCAGCAAAACTCAGCTTATGGTGGGTCTTGGGATGAGCTCTATTTCGGATTCTTGGTATGGTTTTTCCCAGAATACCAAGACGGTAGAGGAGTACCAAAAACTGGTAAATGATCATACTATTCCTATTTTTAGGGGGCATATTCTCACCGATGAAGATCTCTATATCAGGAAACATATTCTCAATATCATGTGTATGCTGGAGACCTCTTGGGAGAAAGATCTCCGTTTTCCAGAAATGGAAAGATCTCTACAATTACTGGAAGAGATGAGACGGGACGGGTTGGTAGAAATCAGGGAGCAAAGTTTAAAAATTACGGAGAAAGGAAAGCCTTTCACCAGAAATGTAGCCATGGCCTTTGATCTCAGAATGCTGAGAAAGACTCCCGAAACCAGAATTTTTTCTATGACGGTGTAGAAGTGATGGAAGGGTTCTGTTCCCGAATGATTTTAATTTTATTTTGTTTAAATCTCATTCGTTGCATATCGCTAATACTTTAGCAAAAATAGTATATTTGCCCCCAATAATTTTTATATCTGTTCTATGCGAGGAAAAGGATTAATTACTCTGGTTGCCGTTATACTTGGTCTTATATGTATTAATGAATTATTGCCTACGTGGTATGCTGCAAAGACAGAAAAGGAGGCCATGACTTTGGCAGGGGGTAATCCGGAAAAATATGATGCTGAACTTAAAGAGTTGTCCAAAGATACTTTGGATCTTTTTTTTACGAAATTATATTATACCAAGGCAAAGGAGAAAGAAATGAAACTGGGTCTTGATTTAAAGGGAGGGATCAATGTCCTTTTGGAAATAAATCAAAGGGAGCTTGTGAACGACCTCACCCATTATTCTGCCAATGCTGTGGTAACAGAGGCACTTGATAGGGCGGATAAGGTGCGGAGAAATTCTGCCAGGGCTTACATAGATATTTTCTTTGATGAATTTGATTTGGTAAATAAAGAAAAAAATGCAAAGCTGAAGCTTGCGGATCGGGAAGTATTCGGGAATTCCACCCTTCCTCAGGTAAAATACAATACTCCGGATAGTGAAGTAAAAAAAATAGTAAAAAGAAAGATAGAGCAGTCTGTAGCAACAGCCTTTGAGGTGATAAAGACCCGTATAGATAGAACCGGTGCCGTGCAGCCTAATGTGCAAAGGGTTCCGGGGACGGGAAGGATTTCGGTGGAAATGCCGGGAATAAAAGATATAGACAGGGTAAAAAAAATGCTTCAGTCCTCTGCCAAACTTCAGTTTTGGGAGGTACAACAGATAAAAGAGGTCTATCCTTATTTTCAGCAATTGCAAGGAGTCGCGCATAGTATTTCGGATTCTTTGGGAGAGAAGAAAGGGAGTACCATAGAGAAAATATTTTTTTCTGCCCCTCTTAGGTCTTCTAGTGAGGTAGCGAGTGTGAAGCTTTCTGACACGGCTTTTGTTAACAGAATACTCAACAGCCCGCGGGCAAAAATTTTGAGACCCGCCTACCTGAAATACACACAATTTATGTGGGGGTACAAGCCAGAATTGGGTAGTGAAGACCGTTTGTCGTTGTACGCAATAAGGGGAAATGCGCGGCAGAAGCCTCCTGTAGACGGAGCCGTTGAGTCGGCCAACGTCTCTTATGATCCTATAGGAAGGGTAGTGGTAGATATGCAAATGGACTCTAAAGGAGCGAGGCAATGGAAAAAACTTACAGAAAAAAATGTAGGCAAGCCGGTAGCGGTAACCTTGGATAACAATGTTTATACGGCACCTAATGTAAGAGAAGCGATCTTGAATGGGAGAACACAAATATCCGGAAGTTTTAGTCAGGAAGAGGCACAGGATCTGGTCAACGTGCTTGGGGCGGGTAAGCTTCCTGCCGGGGCAAAAGTAGTGCAGGCTGATGTGGTGGGACCTTCACTGGGTAAAGAGTCTATAAATTCTGGCCTTATATCTTTTCTCGTGGCTTTTGTGGTGATGATTGTCTACATTGTCTTTTATTATGGAGGTGCCGGGATTTATGCTGTAATCGCGATGGTTATTAATCTGTTTTACATTTTCGGGATTATGGATTCTGGGGATTTTACCCTCACCTTACCCGGAATTGCGGGGATCGTGCTCTCTATGGCTATGGCGGTAGATACCAACGTGATTATCTATGAAAGAACCAAAGAAGAATTATTTGCGGGCAAAAATATACGTGAGGCTTACAAAGATGGATTTAAGCATGCTTTTTCTGCAATTCTTGATGGTCACCTCACCACTATTCTTACGGCATTAGTGCTTCTTTTCTTTGGTACAGGACCCATCAAAGGATTTGCAGTTACTCTCATCATTGGTATAGTGATGACATTTTTTACCAATGTGGGGATTGCCAGAGTCATGATATTTAACAGGCTAGATAAAGGAAAGGGACTTTCTGTGTGGACTTTGCCCACAAAAAATCTTTTTCGGAATATACGAATTGACTTTATAGGCAAGAGGAAATACGCCTATATCTTTTCTGTGGTTATCAGCCTTGTTTGTATTATATCTATAATTATCAACGGGTTTAAATATGGTGTAGATTTTGAGGGAGGAAGAAGTTATGTAGTAAAGCTTGACAAAAAAGCAGAGGTGGACGAGGTAAAAAAATCTTTACTTCCTTTATTTGCTACCGAAGACGGAAAAAATAATACGGTGGACGTAAAGTCTTTTGGAAATCAGAATCAGCTGAAGATTACTACAGATTTTAAGATAAATGATGAGTCTTTAGCCGCAGATCAAGAAATAGAGAGAAAACTCTATAAGGGATTGAAGCCTTATCTCCCCTCAAATGCAACTTTGGAATCTTTTAAGGCTTCGGATAGAGAGTCTTATGGGATCGTTTCTTCTACCAAGGTGGGACCTTCTGTAGCAGAAGATATAAAGTTGGGAGGATCTCTTTCCGTTTTGGCTGCTTTGGGGAGTATATTTATTTATATTTTGTTTAGGTTCAGTAAATGGCAATTTTCGCTCGGTGCAGTTTTGTCTTTATTTCATGATGCAATAATTGTACTGGGAGCTTATTCTTTGCTCTATAAAGTGATGCCTTTTAATATGGAAATTAATCAGGATTTTATCGCAGCTATTCTCACGGTAATAGGGTATTCGCTTAATGATACTGTAATTATATTTGACCGAATCCGAGAATATATAAGAGAGAGAAAGTCTCTTAATCTTGGAGAGCTTTTTGATGATTCTATTTCCAGTACTCTGGGGAGAACGTTCAACACCACGATGACTACGCTTTTGGTTCTTTTGTCCATATTTATTTTCGGGGGAGAAAATTTACGGGGCTTTATTTTTGCTCTCCTTATAGGTATCGCATTCGGAGCTTATTCCTCTATTTTTGTGGCCTCTGCCGTCGCGTATGAGACCCTAAAAAAAAGAAAAAGCCTGTGCGGTGACGGTAAGAATAAGTGATCTGTTTATTTTTTTGCATAAAAATAAATACATACATAACATCAAGTTTTTATACTGAAAACAAGACAGAAAAAAATATATAGCTATTTTTGTATAATGCCAGAAGATACTATTTGTGCACTCGCTACACCCAACGGGGTGAGTGCTTTGGGGGTGATTCGGGTTTCCGGAAAAGAAACTCTGTCTGTTGTGCAAAAATCGTTCCCCTCAAAAGATTTGAAAAAGCAGAAATCACACACAATTCATTATGGATACTTTGTAGAGGGAACAGAAATCATAGATGAGGTGATGCTCTCTTTATTTTTTGCTCCTAAAAGCTTTACTACCGAAGATTCTGTGGAGATAAGTTTTCATGGATCTCCTCATGTTGCGGGTCGTATCCTGGAGATCCTTATAAAAAATGGTGCCAGAATTGCAAAGGCAGGAGAGTTTACTTTGCGTGCATTTCTTAATGGAAGAATAGATCTTTCTCAGGCTGAGGCAATAGCCGATGTTATTTCCTCAGAGAATGAGGTCTCCAGAAAAATGGCAATTCGGCAACTCAAGGGGGGGATTACTCGTGAGATTGCTCTTCTCAGAAGAGATTTGCTCAACTTTATTTCTCTTGTAGAGCTGGAGCTCGATTTTTCCGAAGAGGATGTAGAGTTTGCGGATCGCGCGGCTATTCGCCGTCTTATTGATAAAATTGAGGGAAAAATTTTAAGTCTTATTGATAGCTTTCGGTACGGTAATGCCGTAAAAAATGGTACTTTGGTCGCCATTATAGGAAGACCGAATGCGGGGAAATCTACCCTTCTCAACACCTTGCTAAAAGAGGAAAGGGCTATTGTAAGCAGTATTGCGGGCACTACCCGAGATACGATAGAAGAGTTACTGGATATAAAGGGACATGCCTTTCGGCTGATAGATACCGCCGGATTGAGAGAAACATCGGACGAAATAGAAGCCATAGGCGTAAAAAAAGCCAAGGAAAAAGTAGAGCGTGCAAATATTTTGATTTATCTGGTAGATGTCAATACAATAGACTTTTCTGTAGACATAGAAATGTTAAGCTCTTTGCTGAGAAAAGATATTCGGATTATTGTTTGTGCAACAAAAACAGACGGGGTGAGTTTTTCGCAATCTGCTTTTGTAGAAGAGCTTTTCAGGAAAAATATCTCTCATGATTTTTCCTTTATAGCCTTGTCTGCGTTGGAGAATAAAAACATTGATGAACTGATTTATGAATTGTCTTCTTATGTAGAGAAATTAAAATCCGAAGAAAATACCACGGTAATTACCAATAAGAGACATTATGAAGCCTTACAAAAATCTCTTGATGCGATAAATAAAGTAAAAGACGCGTTATCTTCTCATATCTTCACAGAGCTTTTGGCCTACGAGTTAAGACAAGTGCTAGAATATTTGGGAGAAATATCTGGAGAGGTAACAAACGATGAAATTCTGGGAAACATTTTCTCTAAATTTTGTATTGGGAAGTAGCATAATTATTGTATTGAGGCTAAAATCAATTAAAGGCTAATGCTCTCAGTAGATTAAATCAGGGGAAAGTGAAAAAATATTCTTTTTATACTAGTTAATCGGCAGGATAACAGACATATTAAAAACTTTGTAAATCTGAAAAGTCAATTATCAAGATTAGATAAGGTATTGTGTTGTGGCTTGTCTGCTTCGGGTAATGGCTATTTTGCCATTATTCCTATCAAATACCCACAATATCATAAGGAGCATTTTAAAGCCTTGCAAAATGATTTTACTAAGTATGGAATTGTTATAGACAGTAATTGCGGTGAGGTTACGGGGTTACAGTTACGACTCCGAGCCGTATAGCAATGTGGATGCAAAGGTTTACAGCCGTCTTGTGTTTCCTGAATACAAACCTAAATTATATACTCACAATCTGAATATAAATGATGATATAGAATAGTTGAAATAGCTTGCATGAACAGTATAGATATGACGGATAATTATAATGACTGGTTTATAATCGGTAGTTCGTTAGCTTCGGAACTGGGCGAATCTGGACGGGATTATTTTCATGCTTTGAGCCGTATCTCATCTAAATATAGTTATGCTGAATGTGATAGGAAGTATAATGAATGTATGAAAACGAACCGTTTTAGTATCGGTACATTCTTTTATATGGCTAAACAGTACGGGATTAACGCTTAATTAGGGAGGTAGGCTATAAATGATAGAAGGTATGCCGTACCCCCTTTTGTGTTATATCAAATAGCCATTTTGGTGCAGGAAAATTTTTTTGGTTGGTAATTTTATTATGGTTCCACTCCCAATATTAATAATGGAACAGGTGGGTTATTTCTTCCTTGCCTCATTACGTTATATACTTCACCCTCATAATAACCTACACCACTGCTCATTTTAGATTGCATCCTTTTGGTAGGCAAAATCTCTATACCTAAATTTATGACTCCTCCAGAGTAAAATAACATGTGCTTTACAAATAAATCAAAGGCGACAAAAGCATACTTCCCGAATTGTACTTCTACTGCTATCTGATTTTTAACAAAATCTGTTTGTTTATAACTATACAGCGGAGAAACAATATCATTTTTGTCCAGAAATGCCTTTTGTTGTTCAAGCGGAAGCTGGAGGCTTTGCTCCATCAATTCTCTATTAAGAGTAATATAATAGTGATAACGGCTTTCATTCCAATCTAAAGCATTAAACTTTTCTTGGAAAGCTTTATTGAGTTCTTTTGGAGAATATACTAATCTACCTTGTTTAGTTTTTTCTTTACTCTCTTTAGTAAGAAAGTCATCAGCATTTATTTTTGATATAACATCTTTTATTTCATCATAAAGATTTTGATGATGTACAATTAAATATTCTTCTCCGTTTAAATGGGAGTATCTTTGTGTGATTTGCATAGTTTATATATTTTATTAGCTAAATTAGCCCATTCAGTCGGTATTTGAGCTACTTTATCTTTTTTTGATGGTTTATGTATTGCCTTATTGATCGGACGAGGTATTAGCTCACCGGTAAATAATGATTCTATTCTTTGTTGAGATATATTGCAATATTCAACTTCTTTATCAATACCAATAGCATTTCTTTTGTTTTTGAGTGCTGCTAATATTGTCGATCCAACACCCGAAAAGGGATCCAACACCCAACTATTTTCGTTTGTCAACGCCAATATACATCGTTCTACTAATTCTATTGGAAATTGGCATGGATGCTCCGTCTTTTCTGGATGATTAGACTTAACATTAGGAATATCCCATATTTCTTTATCCCAATCATTAACAACAATTTCCCAAATATCACTTGGATTTTTACCTAAAGGATTTCCTGATGGTTGACCTTTTTTATCTCCTTTATAATGCCTTTTTCCGGGATATTTTGCTGGAACACGAACAGGATCAAGATTAAATATATAGTCTTCATTTTTTGTAAACCAAAGAATAGTCTCATATCTTCCACTAAAACGTTTCGATGCATGCAAGCCATGCTCAAAATGCCATATAATTCGATTTCTTAGTTTAAGTCCATACTTTTTAAATATCTGATAATAATACATATCTAACGGGAAAACTTCTCCATCATTAATATAATTACCTACTTGCCAACATAGGCTTCCATTGTCGGACAGTACATCTACAAGCTGTTTTACAATTTTTTCTTGAGTTTTTAAATATTTTTCTATATCGATCTTGACCTCATACGATTTACCTATGTTATATGGGGGTGAGGTTATTATTAAATCAAACTTTTTGTCCTTTATTTGTTTTAGAATATCAAAACAATCATCACTATAAATAGAATAATAATTATTATTATATTGCCCTTGTATATAGGGATCAATTATGATTTTTTTCTTTTTCATATTACAAAAATAGTACAATTATACCACAGGAAATAAATAATTGTATTAATACTTGTCAATCTCTCTATACTCATTAATCCTTTCTTCACATATCCTCTTTGTTATATCCCGAAGTAGTTCCACTTTGGGAACAAGAGCGTCAATATCCTCTTTAGTTACTACAAAATCAGGGTCATAGCGTCCGTTAACATAAGCTGCTTTGATTAGTTCGAACAGCCGTTTTTCTTCCGGTGTATCCTGCGGAAAGACTTTTACAAAATCGGTTGAATATTTCTTGACGGAGTTTAGTAATTTGATGAGGTTATGTTGTTTGCTATTTTGTTGAGTGTAGGTCAAACGGATAGCATAAAAATAATTTTCGCAGGCTTGATGTAAATAGAATGACGCTTGTACATAATCTTCCCTTTTGTAAGCATTATTTACATCCTCAAAAAAGCTGTTTGCTCTCTTAAATTTTTCAATGTAATATTCCTGAGCCTGCTGTTTTATCTCATCAAAATTAAGTTTACGTCTTCGGTCTAACTTATGTTTTTCGCTATCGTAGAGGATAACGCCTTCCTGTTTTATCTGTGTATAGAAATACCGCCCTTCGTTCAACTTTTTATTCAGCTTCTTTATATTGGTTGTTATAAATTGAAGCGGTGGTTGACGGTCAGGGTCTTTGGCTTTATTGTAATACTTTACTTCGATATTATCCAATACTTTACCTGCAATGCCGTCTGATATGCCGCTCGTTATCACCAAAACATCATAATCGCTTACATAAACTATACTTTGCCGAACTCGAACTTTTCATCATATACCACATAATCATTGCGGGCATAGCTTCCGAAAAGGATTATCATTTCGGTTTGCTTTATCCCCGTGTAAGGATTTCTTCCACCAAATAGTTTAAATCTTTCTGGTTGTTCAGTGGTAAATATGCGATTGACTTTTTCATTTAGATTTAATTTGCAACTGTAAAGTTAAGAAGATAAAGGTATCTAAAAAAATAAAATCAGTATGAACTTTTTCGTGGTTAATTGTATATTTGTTTTAACATTCTGCTATTGTTGGTTCTATTAGTCTATATTTGAACCTATAAATATAGACCGCAGCGATATAAATTATTTATTTAGTATTTATATCGGCTTGATTGCTTCAATCAGACTTAAAAGCGGACATATATGCAAAATCAAAATAATAAGTATCAATTACTGATAGAGGAGGCTTGCGGTACATTAGGGTTATCTTATCAGGAATTAAAGGATAAGTACAAAGGGCATCCTGTTTGCCTGATGGAATATGTTGAAAGTAACACCTGTGAACGGGTGATTGAGGTACGATTTGATAATCAAGAAGCGACAATAACTATAACATTCGATAAAGAAAATAGCTGTGATGCTTCATTCTTATTTTACGACAACTTAATTGATGAGGATTCTTTTATTGAACATCTAAACGAAAATACAGACTATGATTTCAAAAGAAGCAGTTGGATAATGGAGGATTGTTATTTGAAGGTTAAACCTCCGACTAAGTACGAAACGGCTTTTTGTTTCTATAAATAGCAGGACTTTATAATATAAGCCGAACATTAGTGTTCGGCTTATATTATTATTATACTGATAAAGAGAATAATATTTTAGGTTTAAATAAACTTATATACTACCTTTTTTGAGGTTTTGTTTGTTGATGAGGGTTAAAACACGGTTGGATATATATTCAAAAATAGATTCAGTAAGGACTAACAGCATATATAAAAAATAAGGACTAAAACGGAGATATAGTCCCTATTTTAGTCCTTTCTCTTTGCAAAATACTGATAATCAGTATTATCTGTGGAGCTGGAGGGATTCGAACCCTCGTCCAAACAGAAAGTACATAGGCGTTCTACATGCTTATTCTGTTTTTGGTTTTCGTCCGAAAACAGAGAACAGACACCCAATTTTCGGCTTAGCTTCTTAAAGATTTTCGTCTTTCGGCAAAAGCGGCCGAAAGCTTATTTCTACCTTTCCTATGCCTTATGCTCGGACGCCGTAGAACGGAGCTTCCGTAAGACATCTTGCTTCCTTACTATACTTCGGGAAAAACGCTTAAAATCCTACTTTACTTCAGATTAAGCAGCAAGAGCATACTCTTGGTTGCCAGTTAGATTTTGCAGCAAGGGATTTAAGAGATCGCGCTGCCGTTCTCTGCATGCTTACCCATCCACAAGTTCTGCTGTCGAAACCAGTCAGCCCCCATTTTAGGAAAAACGTGGGTAAAGGTACGTAAATATTTTTTCTTTCTGTTCCGTTTTCTTGTATTTTGTGAGACATACAAAAGTGGTTTTTTGGGTAAGAATGGAGGTGCAGAAAGTAGCATACAATTAATGTTTTTTGGGAATAAAACGTCTTTATCACAATTCGCAGTAAAATGGTATTTTTACGCACTATTACAGACTCACATTGAGATAGATTTTTTTCTCTCTTTCAGCTCCTTTTTGTTATGAAAAAAAAATTACTCATTTCAACATTTTTTTTCTTCGTCATCCTATTCCGTTCTCAGGTAGGGGTTCTCAAAAATTATGGTGAGGAGAATCTGGACAAGGATTCTGTGGCTATTTTGGTTAAAGATGACTCGGATAAGTTTTCATCCGAAAAGAGGATAAAAGAACTTACTATTATTGCAAAGCCCAAAAAACATCTTTCAAAAAAAGAAAATCCTGCCTATAGAATTCTGCAGGGGATATGGGAAAACAAAGAGAGAAACAGACTTGAGAATCAGGATTTTTATGAATATAAAAAATACAGTTTGGTGACCACCGGTCTTAATAATTTAGACAGTATCCTGATGAAGAAGATTTTAGAACAAGATTATGCAGAGATAAAAAAAATTCTTACCCAAGGGGAAAATAGAGAAATATCAGAAATTCCCATTTTTAGAAAGGAAATGACGGATGATGTGTACGGGAGTAATTTTTATAAAAAAGAAAGAGTAGATAGAGAAGGGGAAAGAAAACTGGGTATTAGTGACGGGGGATTTGGGATAGATATGTTAAGTGATTCATTTATGTGTGTTGATGTATACAATGATGATTTACGCATTTTGGACAAATCTTTTGTAAGTCCCTTATCTACAGGGGGGTACAGTGTTTATGATTATGTGCTTAGAGATTCTGTTATGGTAGGCGATAAAACAGAGTACAAGGTATATTTTTTTCCAAAAACGTCAGAGGATATTCTTTTCCAGGGGTTTTTTACTGTGGTAGACAGGGTTTTCGCTTTATCCTATATAAGGATGAATACCACAAAACATACGAATCTGAATTTGGTACGCAGGCTTTCCATAGAAAAAGAATTCGCCAAGTTCGGCGATAATCTTTACCTCCCCAAAAAGGAAACAATAGAGGGAGATTTTACTTTTTTAGGTAAAAAGAGCAACAAGATGGGGCTTAGTATAAAAAAAGATATTTACTACTACAATTATGTGCTGAATAAGTCGAGAGAATCCTCGTTTTATGATGATGAGAAAAGGCAGACTTACAAGGGAGAGTACAATAAAAGTGAGCGGTATTGGGATGGTATTACTGTTCAGAATAATATTCATTCCGAGGATATAAGTGTTTTGTCAAAATTAAAATCTCAGAAAAAAATAAAAGCGTTAAGTAGTATATTTTATGTTTTTTCTACAGGGTATCTTGATGTTGCCAGAGGGCTACAGGCAGGTCCGGTATGGAAGTATCTATCAGATAATGATATAGAGGGTTTTAAGGTTAGACTAGCTTTCAGAACTTTCTTTACAAAAAACGACAAATTAAGAACTTACTTTTATGGAGCCTACGGAACAGAGGACAGAAAGTTTAAATACGGGGTTTGTCTCAAATACTTAGTGAGTTCTGTACCTAGGTTAGTTTTAGAAGGATCCAGAGTGCATGATTATTTTCAGTTGGGAAGTCAATTGTATGACGATCAGGATTTGATACCCAGAAATTCAAATGCATTTTTGAGAAGGGGAAATAACTATTTCCTGACCGATATGTCCAGAAATTCATTGAGTGCAGATTTGGGAATCAAAAATAATTTTCATGTTATTGTATCAAACGTTTATCGGGAAATGAAATCTGCAGATCCTTCGGTGTTTTCGGTAAACTATACTCTTGGAAATTTGAGCGAAAAAAGCAGTATAAAAGATTTTTCTGCGAGTATATCGGTGATTTATACCCCAAAAAGACGGGCATACGGCTACGGTGTAGAACAGAAAATAGGAAAAAGATTATTTACAACGTTAAAACTAAAGTATATACAGGGATTCAGGGGATTTTTAGAAAGCGATTTTAGTTACAGCAAACTTTTGCTATCGGTGCAGAAACCCTTTTTTTTAAGTAAATATGGAGTGTTAAAAACGAATTTTATGGCCGGAAAGATTTTTGGTACGCTTCCCATTCTTTTGCTTAGCCCTATACCCACGGACCAGAGCTATTCTTTAGAATATTATTCTTTTTCACTTCTGAACTACTATAACTATGTAACCGATAGCTATTTAACGGGATATATGGAGCATCATTTTAATGGTTTTATTCTGAATAAAATTCCGCTTGTTAGAGATTTAGGTCTGAGGAGTCTTATCTTTTACAGATATGCCATAGGTTCTGTTTCCGATGACAATATAAGGATGAATCGATCTACGGTACAATACGTGGCTCCGGAAAAATTGTACTACGAATATGGCTTTGGGATAGAAAATATAGGATATAGAAATATAAGACCCATACGCGTAGATTTTTCATGGAGAGGTTCTGCGGACAACTATTACGGTATCCCTCCGGCAAACTTTGCGATTAGGTTTGGATTTTCAGTAGATTTTTAATGGACTGACGATAACTCTTTGTTTTAAGCAAAAAAAGACCCCCCATCTGAGATCTTTTAAACAGGGGGGACATGTTCTGAGAGTGTCTGTCCTTTATATATTTAGGCGCTTAGATTTTTATCAGCACCTGCAGGCGCCTTTTCGGGATTTTCTTCTTTAGATTTTTCTTTATCTGCTTTTCTTTGAGATTGTCCTTCTTTTACAGCAGCGGAAACGATGCTCAGGATCATGTCTATGGATTTTGATGCATCATCATTTCCGGGGATTACAAAGTCTACCCTTCTGGGATCTGAATTGGTGTCTACAATAGCAAAAATGGGAATTCCTAACTTTTTTGCTTCAGTTACTGCTATATGTTCTCTCATAATGTCTACCACAAAAATGGCGGAAGGAAGTCTTACCATATCTGCAATAGAACCCAAATTCTTTTCTAAGTTCGCTCTTTGTCTGTCTATTTGCAATCTTTCTTTTTTGGATAAGGTTTCAAAAGTGCCGTCTTTCTTCATTTTGTCAATGGCATTCATTTTCTTTACCGCTTTTCTTATGGTCACAAAATTGGTGAGCATTCCGCCCGGCCATCTTTCTGTGATATAGGGCATTCCAAACTCTTTTGCATGTTTGGCTACAATTTCCTTTGCTTGCTTTTTTGTGGCTACAAAAAGAATTTTTTTCCCCGAGGCCGTTATTTTTTCAATTGCTTGGCAGGCATCTTCCAACTTGCCTGCAGTTTTGTGTAAGTCGATAATGTGAATACCGTTTTTCTCCATAAAAATGTAAGGAGCCATATTGGGATTCCACTTCCTGGTCATGTGACCAAAATGCACACCTGCTTCCAGAAGTTCTTTTACATTTATTTTTGCCATTTTTTAGTTTTTTGTTAGTTTACTTTCCGCACTTTTGCGATCAACACTACGGTGAGATGGGAGTAGCGTTTGGATGCTAAACGTAACGGGCAATTTAGTATTGTGATATTGATTAAATAAAATATTAACGTTTGGAGAATTGGAATCTCTTTCTTGCCTTTTTCTGCCCCGGTTTTTTTCTCTCTACCATACGGGCATCTCTTGTAAGTAGTCCGGCAGGTTTTAGAGCTGCTCTGTTTTCTTCATTTATTTCGCACAAAGCTCTGGACACCGCAAGTCTTATTGCTTCTGCTTGACCTGTAGTACCTCCGCCAAAAACATTGGCGGTAAGATCGTATTGATCTATGGTCTCTGTAAGAGCAAAAGGTTGGTGTACTTTATACACCAAAACGTCCGTGCCGAAATACTCTTTGAGGTCTTTGCCGTTGATGGTTATTGTACCTTTTCCCGGTTTTAGATAAACTCTAGCTACAGAAGTTTTTCTTCTTCCTAATTTATGAACTGTAGACATAAGATTTATTTGATTTCGTTGATATTGATTTTTTTAGGTTGCTGGGCCTCGTGTTTGTGCTCGCTACCTTCATACACGTGTAGGTTCTTATAGATCTGCGCTCCTAGCTTGTTCTTTGGAAGCATTCCCTTTACAGACTTCTCTACAATCTTCAAAGGGTTTCTCTTAAGAAGTTCGGCGGCGGTAACAGACCTTTGACCTCCGGGGTATCCCGTGTGCCAGATATAATTTTTTTCTTCCCACTTGTTCCCGGAAAGAGTCACCTTTCCGGCATTCAGGACAATCACATTATCTCCACAGTCCACATGCGGGGTATAATAGGTCTTATGCTTTCCTCTTAAAATTCTGGCGACCGTGGAAGCAAGCCTTCCCAATGGTTGCCCCTCGGCATCTACCACAATCCATTCCTTTTTAGTGGTAGCACTGTTTGCTGATACAGTTTTGTAACTTAATGTGTTCACTATTATATCTTGTTTATCGATTAAACATAATCCATCCCGGGGGAGTGCAAAGGTAATGTTTTTTTTGGAAAATCGGTAAAAAGTTAACTACTCCAAAGCTGGTGCGCGGTAAAGAAGAAAAGCCGGAGATGATATTCTAGAGTGCCCGAAATTGTTCCAGCATTCTTACGTCATTTTCAAAGAGTATTCTTATGTCTCCCATTTGGTACAGCAGCATGACGATGCGCTCTATCCCCATCCCAAAAGCATAGCCACTGTATTCATCAGGGTCTACATTTACGTTTTCTAGTACCGCAGGGTCTACCATTCCGCATCCCATAATTTCCAGCCAGCCCGTACCTTTGGTAATTCTGCGATCGGTTTCCGAGTTGAGTCCCCAGTATACGTCTACCTCGGCACTGGGTTCTGTAAAAGGAAAAAACGAAGGGCGAAGCCTTATTTTAGATTGTCCAAATAGTTCCCGAGTAAAAAACTGAAGTGTCTGTTTAAGGTCTGCGAAGCTAACGTTTTTATCTATGTACAAGCCTTCTATCTGGTGAAAAATACAATGTGATCGGGATGAAATTGCTTCATTCCTGAAAACTCTTCCCGGGGCTAAAATTCGTATTGGAGGAGTATTGTTTTCCATATACCTTATTTGTACAGAAGAGGTGTGTGTACGCAGAAGAATATCGGGATCCCTTTCCACAAAAAAAGTATCTTGCATGTCCCTTGCAGGATGGTGTTCCGGAAGGTTGAGCGCGGTAAAGTTATGCCAATCATCTTCTATCTCCGGCCCGTCTGCTACAGAAAAACCTATAGATTTAAAAATATTGATGATTTTGTTTCGCACGATATTTACGGGATGTCTGGATCCGAGAGAAAAAGGGTAAGCGGGACGAGAGAGATCCTCGGGTTTTCTTGTAGAATTTGTTTTTTTTTCAGGTTTTAGCTGTTCCAATTTTTCTGCAACGGCGTTTTTGAGGGAGTTAATTTCCTGTCCCAGTTCTTTTTTTTCTTCATTAGATACAGACTTAAACTCTTGCAGAATTCCGTTGACTATGCCTTTTTTTCCTAAAAACCGTATCCTGAAGCTTTCTATCTCCTCTGCTGACGTGCCGGCAAAATTCTCTGCCTCTTCCCGATATTCTCTTATCTTTTTTATCATGGTTTTTCTCTCTAGAATTGAGCACAGTAAAATTAATAATTTTTGGAGACTTGTAGAGTCAATGCTTCACTGAGGGGTAAAGTCTGTCATTTCGGGGTTTTAGAGGGAATAAAAAACATTTGGCAGGCATGGGGCGAAAGATGGAGTATTTCAGTTTCGTTTTTTGCTTACCCAGTCAGCATAGTCTCTTGATAGAATAAGACAGTGAACTTCTGAATTGATAAGCGGGGGATATATTGTTTTACGGGGAAAAAATTATTGGGACTGAAAGGGAAATCTCGTACCGAGAGAGAGCCGGAAATAAAATTTGTAGACCAGGATTATGATTTGATGCCCTATAAAAAGTGTTTGAAAATTCTGAAAATATTGGGGGTTTTTATACAAATATAGATTGGAAGGGAAAAAGGAGTATTAAGAATAATCTTTTGTCCATAGTAGGGCTAGAAGAGGAAGTGCACAAATATCCCAAAGATCTCAGTTGGGGATAAAATCAGAGGTTATTTATCGCCAGAGCGCGTTCTGTAAAAGCCAAAACTGTTACTTCTTGATGAACCGTTTGGGAGTCTGGATTCATACGGAAAATTGGATACTAGGTATTAGAGAAATACTCTTTCAACACATTAAAAAATAGAGAATTACCCTTACTATTTTCATTTCACTCACGAAATTCTTCCCCAGACGGATAGAATCCTCGTCCTGAATAAGGGTAAGTGATAGTATAGAAAGTACGCCGGAAAAGATGTATAAAAGTCCCTGTAATGGATTATTTAGCGAGGATTTTTGGAGAGGTAAATTCTTTCTGAATATAGAGAAAGCCGTCTGGGGACTTGCAAAAAATCACTGCTATCTCCAGGAATTTAGGATTTCGGGTTTGGGTTATGAGATGCAAGTCATAGATAGTAATCAAAATTTTATGAATTAGGCTTTTTTTACAACTTCTGATTTAAGAGCCATCGCTCCAAAACTCTCTATTTTACAGTCTATATTGTGGTCGCTATCAAAGTTCAGTCTTATGTTTTTTACCTTGGTTCCCGCTTTCACGGGTTTGGGAGCTCCTTTTACAGGCAGGTCTCTTATCACCACTACGCTGTCTCCACTTTGGAGCTCGTTGCCATTGGCGTCTAAAATTTTATCTTCTGTGATTTTCTGGGAAGAATCCCACTCGTAAAAACACTGCGAACATACCATAAGGTAATCCTGCAGGTAAGTGAATTCGGAGTTGCATTTGGGACAGGGGAGTATCTCACTCATATTTTGATGAAATTTTTATGAACACAAAAATATGAAAAATAAGAAACTGCAAAAGTAAATCCTTGGATTCTCTTTCGTTTTTTTAATTGCGTTTCCTATCAATTTACCATAGATAGAGGATTTCCTATTTCTTCCATTATTTTATCTTACTTTGCAGTACCTGCTTCTACAAGAGATAGGATACAGGATATATGATAATCTAAGCATGTACAGAAAATGATAGAACTCATTCACAGAAATTTGCTTATCGGGGTGCACGATGCCTTGCAGGAAACTTTTTTTGAGAAAAACAAATATGCAGACAAGGTAATAGAGAGACTACTAAAGTCTCACAAAAAATGGGGGAGTCAAGACAGAGCAGTTGTTTCTGAAGTTTTTTATAACATTATACGCTGGAAGAGGCGGTTGGAATATTACATAGGGGAGGAGGCGAAGCCTAATAACGTGTACAAAATTATTTTGGCATATTTGTTATGGAGCAAAACCGGATTTAAGAAATTTGAAGAATTTGGAAAGATAAAAACGGGTGATATCCTTCGAAAACTGGATAAAAAAACGATGCCTACCAAGGCGATAGAATATTCTGTGCCGGATTGGCTTGCAGAGGTTTTGCACAATGAGCTAGGAGAAAATTGGGAAAAAGAAATGAAGGCACTCAATGGATCCGCCTCCGTAGTTTTGAGGGTGAATACGCTTAAAACCACAAAAAATAAACTAATAGAGGACTTAAAGGAAGAAAATATAGGTGTAATTCCTCTAAAGGGGTATCCGGACGCTTTGCAGCTGGAGGAGAAAAAAAACGTTTTTCTTACAAAGGCTTTTAAGAAGGGATATTTTGAGGTGCAGGATGCGGGTTCTCAAAAAATAGCGCAAACGTTGGAAGTAAAAGAGGGAATGCGGGTGGTAGATGTCTGTGCGGGAGCTGGCGGAAAGACACTTCATTTAGCCATGCTTATGAAAAATAAGGGTCGGCTTATTGCTCTGGATATTCATGAGTGGAAGCTAGCGGAGCTTAAAAGAAGAGCCAAAAGGGCGGGTGCACATAACATAGAAACCAGGCGGATAACGGATCAGAAAGCAATAAAGCGATTATACAATTCTGCCGACCGTTTGCTTATAGACGCCCCATGTTCGGGCTTGGGAGTACTAAAAAGAAATCCGGATACTAAATGGAAAATAGACAAAGATTTTCTGGAGAGGATGCAAAAAGAACAACGGGATATTTTGCAGAACTATGCAAAAATTATAAGGGTGGGTGGGAAGCTAGTCTATGCCACCTGTTCTGTCTTGCCATCGGAAAACACTTTACAGGTAAAAGAATTTTTAAAAAATAATTTGGGCTTTAGGTGTACAAAAGAGTACTCGATTCTTCCCAGCAAAGGTTTTGATGGTTTTTATATGGCATTTATAGAGAGGCTTGAGTGATGCATGTAACATTCTGTGTGGCTGGGCCTATTGTTTTTTTTCTCTTGCGGACCAAAAAACCACAGGTATTTTTTATTTGGTGTCCGGATTTGTTTTTTAACGTAAATTTTTAGCAATGATATCTTTTTTGTTGTACAGTATTTGTAGGTACGATTACCTTTGAAAAGTTAAGGAGAAGGGAGATAAAAAAAGAAAATAAAAAGTTAAGTGTATGTGTGGCATTGTATGTTTGTTTGAGGCAAAAGAAAAAACAGATGCATTAAGACCAAAAGTCTTGGAAATGTCAAAAAAGATACGTCATAGAGGGCCGGACTGGAGTGGTGTTTTTCAGGATGATAAGGTCATTTTTTCTCATGAGCGATTGGCCATTGTGGATCCAGGTTCTGGAAAGCAGCCCCTTCTTTCGAAAGACGGAAACACCGTTTTGGCAGTGAATGGTGAGATTTATAATCATGAAAGCCTAAAGGAAGAATTTACGGAAGAAGATTTTAAGACAAAATCCGATTGTGAAGTGATTTTGGCCCTGTACAAGAAATACGGTAAGGATTTCATAGAAAAACTCAACGGTATTTTTGCTTTTGCTCTCTATGATGTAGAGAATGATATTTTTCTTATTGCGAGAGATCATGTGGGGATATGTCCTTTATACCACGGTTGGGACAAGAATGGAAATTACTATGTAGGTTCTGAGCTCAAGGCGTTGGAAGGGGTGTGCAACCGTATTAACATCTTTTTGCCCGGTCATTACATATACAGTAAAGAAGGTTTGGAACCTCAAAAATGGTATGTCAGAGATTGGGAAAATTATAAGGCGGTAAAAGACAATACAACAGATATAGCAGCTTTGAGAAAGGGTTTGGAGGCGGCGGTACACAGGCAATTGATGAGTGATGTTCCCTATGGTGTTTTACTTTCTGGAGGATTGGATTCTTCTGTAATTGCGGCAATTGCCGCAAAATATTCCAGACAAAGAATAGAGAGCAACGACACGCAAGAGGCTTGGTATCCCAGACTCCATAGTTTTGCCATAGGGCTTGAAGGATCTCCAGACCTTGTGGTGGCACGGAAGGCAGCAGATCATATAGGGTCGGTCCATCATGAGATTTATTTTACCGTTCAGGAGGGGCTGGATGCGGTGAGAGATGTGATCTATCAGCTGGAAACCTATGACGTTACCACCATTCGTGCGTCCACTCCCATGTATCTCTTGGCCCGGGTAATCCGGTCTATGGGAATAAAAATGGTGCTTTCGGGAGAAGGCTCGGACGAGTTATTTGGTGGATATCTGTATTTTCATAAAGCACCCGATGCAAAAGGATTTCACGAAGAGACGGTAAGAAAGTTGGGTAATCTGCATTTATATGACTGTTTGAGAGCTAACAAATCCTTGATGTCGTGGGGAGTGGAGGGGCGCGTTCCTTTTTTGGATAAAGAGTTTATGGATATTGCCATGCGTATCAATCCAAAAGATAAAATGGTAAACGTTTCGGAAGGGAGAATGGAAAAATGGGTATTGAGAAAAGCTTTCGAAGATCTTTTACCGGAGTCTGTCGTGTGGAGACAGAAAGAGCAGTTTAGCGATGGAGTGGGGTATGGTTGGATAGATACCCTTAAGAAAATAGCAGAAGATGAGGTAACCGACGAAATGATGGAAACCGCTCGCTACAGATTTCCACTCAATACCCCGCAGAGCAAAGAAGAGTACAGATACAGAGAGATTTTTCAGGCACATTTCCCGAGTGAAACATCAGCGGCCACTGTGCCTTCTGTACCCTCAGTGGCGTGTTCTACTCCCGTTGCGCTGGAGTGGGACGAGGCGTTCAGAAAAATGAACGATCCCAGCGGAAGAGCCATCAGTGTACACAAAACCGCTTATTAACTTTTCGGAAATAAGCAGAAAGTAAGAGGTTTTCGGGAAAGATTAATGTTTTTTAAGCAGGCAGAGATGGACACGCATGAGGCATGTTCTGATGAACTGTTCTAAATTGAGGAAAACAGGAGATTAATACCAGTAAATTCACCGATTTCACTTTGCAGTTTCATGACCATGGCATTTGTACTGGTATTGGATACCCGGGGTATATATCCGAAAAAAAAGAACCGATCAGTGGGGATATAATCCACTAGATGTAGGAAAAAAATTACCGGGTCTGGTCGATTATTCCGATTGATACCATCATTTGTGCCATTAAGGTAAATTCGAGTAAAGTGAATACCTCCTTTTTGTTTAGATTTCATCACACTTAATTTCGGAAAGCTGAAGTTAATTCTGAGATTATCAAGCATCAGAAGGGTCAAAAAAATCGTTATACCTGGGATTTGGGTGGGTTAAACTTAACGGTGTTTTTTTGTATTGTCAGCCAGTCAGGGAAAAACAAGTCAGAGGAAAAAGAAATAACTTTGCAAAAAAACGTAGACAGCAATATGGCATAAGGTTTTATAGGCTTCTGGGAGGGGGGCATAAAAAATAATAAATATCCCACCCCCGCCGAGATCGGGGGTAAAGTATTGATCATTTCTACCAGTTCTGGGTAATTGTACAAGACGAGAAAAGAGGAAAACATTCCCACCATGAAATAAAGCTCCAAAGAACATTTTAACATTTTTTCTTCATAAATAAAAACATAAAACAAGCCCGAAATGGCTGGAAATTGGTGAAAAAAATAAAGCCAGAGATAAGACAAGTTGGTGTTGCTCAACAGGCTCCCAACAGGTTCAATCAAGGCCAAAACACCCTCACGGGCATTACATTCATATTTAGAGAGCCTGCTTTAGTTCCAAATTTCTCCCTGATATGGCGAGAAGCTAGATTGAAAAACCAGGAGAGAGATCCAAACCCAGTGATGGACTCCATGAGGTGAGCCCCCCAATACGGTCGACGATGACTCTTGTCCGTAGCAGATGAGCGGATACCGAAAGACCATTCCGTCATTGGCAGGATGTATTTTGTCTTTTTTAATGTGTCATTAAAATGTGTCCTGGCAAGTACTGCCAAAACAATATGTAAACCGATTCATCAAAATTTTAAAATGAGATAACAATTTATATTTATTTTATAGGTATCTGAAGAAAAATAGGGAAATACCAGAATATAAACCAAACATAGGAGACCACCTAACCATGCAGAAAATACCGGTAATTTTTAATGTATTTAGCCAATTAATTATACCGTTTGATCTTCCGTCTTAATTGCAAAAGAGGGTACCCTGTACTATTTGTTCTAATTCGTTTCTTTCAATCCCTAACCTGTTTCCGTTCCTTTTACTAATTACTGAACTTAAGAATGCATTCATTGTCGTAAGAGTATATACACGTATACGTTATATATGAGAGTATACATAAACATAATAAAGAGGAACAGTATAAAACAAAAACTTTACTTTTGTGCCTTAACATATACGGGGATGGTATGTCTAGAATAAAAGTGGGGACGGTTCAGATGTCCTGCGAAAAAGACAAAGCGAAGAATTTAAATAAAGCGATAGAAAAAATAGGGCAAGCGGCCAAAGCCGGGGCTCAGATCATCTGTTTGCAGGAGCTTTTTACCTCTTTGTATTTTTGTGATGTAGAGGATTATGATAATTTTGATCTGGCGGAGTCTATTCCCGGACCTTCTACAGAGATATTGGGCAAAGTAGCCAAAGGTCTTGGGGTGGTTATCATCGCCTCGCTGTTTGAGAAAAGAACGCATGGGCTTTATCATAATACGGTAGCGGTACTGGATGCAGATGGTGCTTATCTTGGTAAGTATAGGAAAATGCATATTCCTGACGACCCTGCGTTCTATGAAAAATTTTACTTTACGCCGGGAGATTTGGGATATAGAGTTTTCTCCACAAAGTTTGCAAAAATAGGAGTGCTTATTTGTTGGGATCAGTGGTATCCGGAAGCTTCCAGGATCACGGCCCTTATGGGTGCGGAGGTGCTTTTTTATCCTACGGCAATCGGTTGGGCGGCAGGTCAGGATGAAGAAACCAATAAGGACCAGTACAACGCATGGCAAACTATTCAGCGCTCCCATGCTATAGCGAATGGTGTTCCTGTGGTTTCTGTAAATAGGGTAGGGGATGAGCAGCAGGGAGCCATGAGTTTTTGGGGGGGGAGTTTTGTGGCTAATGCACAAGGAAAATTGTTGTACTTGGGGTCTCATGACAAAGAAGAGGTGGAGGTGACAGAAATAGACCTTGGAGAAAGTGACTTTTTTCGTAAACACTGGCCTTTCCTGCGTGATCGCAGGATCGATTCTTACAATCCTATTACAAAGAGGTTTTTGGATGAAGATTGAAATTTTAGAATAGACTTTCTCCGGACTTTTTTAGTCTTAAAAGATGAACCTACGTATTATATGAAGATAGACCTTACAAAAACCCCTAAGTCTCGGGGATATTACTTTCCTGCCGAATGGGAAAAGCACGAAGCCACTTGGCTGAGTTGGCCACACAGGGAGGCATCGTGGCCAGGTAAAATTAATGATATATTTGCCCCTTATGTTCGGTTTATAAAGACAATTGCCGAAGGAGAAAAGGTGAGGATCAATGTGCAGGATGAAAAGATGAAATCCTTTGCGTTGGAGCATCTTTCCAGAGCAAAAATCCACACGAGAAATATAGAGTTTTATTACCACAGAACCGATGATGCGTGGTGTAGAGACCATGGTCCGGCCTTTCTTATCAACCCCGGGGCGAAAAAAAAAAAGGCAATTGTGGATTGGGGTTTCAACGCTTGGGGAGAAAAGCATGAAAGTTTTTTTCTGGACAACACAATTCCCGAAAAAATTTCGGAAGAGCTTGGTCTGCCTCTGTTTCGTCCGGAGATTATTATGGAGGGGGGAGCTGTGGATTTTAACGGAAAGGGTACTGTGATTACCTCCAGATCTTGCTTGTTGAATCCTAATAGAAACAAGGGATTGAATGAAAAAGAGATAGAATTTTTTTTGAAGGAATATTATGGTGTAAGACAAATTTTTTGGGTGGAAGACGGTATTGTAGGAGATGATACAGATGGACATATAGACGATATGGTAAGGTTCGTGAATGAAAATACAGTCCTTGCAGCGGTAGAGGAAAATAAAGAAGACGAGAATTATTTTATACTTCAGGAAAATCTGAAACTTTTGGAAAAGATGTTTTTTTTGGATGGTACCCCTCTCAATATCGTAAAACTTCCCATGCCGGATCCTGTATATTATAATGGAGAGAGGCTTCCTGCTTCCTATGCTAATTTTTATATTTGCAATAGTGCGGTGGTGGTACCCACCTATAGTTGCAGAAAGGATAGAGAGGCAATGGAAATCATTCGCAAGTGTTTTCCGGATAGAAAAATAGTTGGGATTGACTCTACAGATATTATATGGGGACTGGGGAGTTTTCATTGTCTGAGTCAGCAGGAGCCCCTGGTTTTGTAGACTTGTGTATATAGAAAAAAAGAAATACATTTGCGCTCTTAAACAGAGAAAGAATTAAAATATATATTTTTATATGAATCATTACGAAACTGTTTTCATCTTAACTCCCGTTCTATCTGAAGCTCAGGTGGAGGAAGCAGTAAAAAAGTTTGAAGGTTTATTAAAATCGCACAAATGTGAGATAGTAGCCAAGGAAAATTGGGGACTTAAAAAGTTGGCTTATCCTATTCAGCTTAAGAAAAATGGGTTTTACACCCTTATAGAGTTCAAGGGTGAAGGCTCGGTGGTGGAAGATCTAGAGACGGCGTATAGGAGAGACGAGAGGGTGATCCGTTATCTTACAACCAAGCTGGACAAGTATGCGGTAGAATATGCAATAGAAAGAAGAGCAAGGCAGAAATCGGTTGGGGCGTAATTTATTTTATTTAAAATTTTTTTAAAAAAATCAGACGAAGATGGCTATAGACGAAATGGCTCAACAAGCCGCCGCCGGAGGAGAATCCGAAGTGAAATTCTTAACGCCTCTGGATATAAATACAAAAAAAGAAAAGAAATACTGTAGATTTAAGAGGTTTGGAATCAAGTATGTAGATTACAAAGATGCAGGTTTCTTGCTTCAGTTTGTAAATGAACAGGGCAAGATTCTTCCTAGAAGATACACCGGTACCTCTCCTAAATATCAGAGAAAGGTTTCTTCTGCCATAAAGAGGGCAAGACATTTGGCGATGCTGCCTTATGTAGCGGATTTGCTGAAATAAAGGCATATTTCCGATCAACAAAAGTTGTTGGTGCTTGGCTACAGAGTTTTTGAAGATGAATTCAGTAAGGATAGAGCACCTAACTTCCATAGTAGGCTATTAAATCAAAGGACAACAACACAAATGGAAATTATTCTAAAAAAAGATGTAGAAAATCTGGGACTTGAGTTTGATACCGTGAAGGTAAAGCCCGGTTATGCAAGGAACTTTCTGCTCCCTAAGGGGTTTGCCGTTTTGGCTACGCCAAAAAACAAAGCAGCTTTGGAGGCCACTTTAGAATCTAGAAAAGAAGAGGAGGCAAAACTCATTAGTGAGGCAAACGAAAAAGTCGAAAAGCTTAAGAAAACTCCGGTAACCATAAGTGCAAAAGTAGGGACCGGGGATAAATTATTCGGATCCGTTAATAATTCTGATATTGCCGAAGCTCTTGCAAAAGCAGGCGTGAAGATAGATAAGAAGTACATCAAAATTCCTGGAAATACGATAAAGAGAACAGGTAGATTTTCTGCCCTTATTCGTTTGCACAGGAACGTGGAGTACAGTTATGAGTTCTCTGTAGCGTCGGATGTGCCGGTAGAAGAGAAGGCTAAGCCGAGTGCGAGAGAAAAAAAAACAAAAGAGCGGGAAGAATCTACGGAGGAATAAAGACTTTATACATAGATACAATTTGGGTTTAAAAGTTGAATTGTATTGTGTACTTTTATGCACTGTAGTTTTTTTCACGGTTTTTTATTTTTTTCCTTCGGGAGTTTCAGATTAAGATGGATTATGCGGATTTATGGAGGTATCTGGACAATTTTATCCCCAGATCTGTCCAGATGATCTTGCTGTTTCCGTTTCGTACAAGATGCAGGTTTGCCAGAGAAATCTCTGTGAGCATAGGTTCTATGTTTGCCCCGTGTATATAGGCAGAAAATTTTTTCCAGTGAAAATGACGATCTATTTTTTTGTAAACGAGTGTATCCAGAGCGTAGTTTTCCAGTAAGGCAAGACGAAAAATCTCAATGCAGTAATCCAAGAAATCCTTTTGTTTTTCTTTGTTCCACGAAGAGACCAGTGCAGCCCAGTCCATGATGTTCTTTAGGCGTCTGGGTTGGGATTTGACCATAAAGGCGTCTCGTACCCACTGGGTAAAATAAGTCCGAAACTCTTCATCATGGCTCTCCGAGTTCAGAATTTTCTGCAGTGTATTCCAATTTCCTTGGGCTTGGTAGAGCAGTGTTTGTGAATTTTCAGAGTTTGTATTTTGGGTGTTTTTTAGTGCTTTTTCCAGCGCCAGGTCTGTGATTCTTGGCACTTCGTACACTTGTGTTCTGGAAAGGATAGTAGGGAGAAAATCCGTGGAACTGGGCGCCGTGAGTAGAACGAAAGTATCTTTAGGAGGTTCTTCCAAGAATTTTAAAAATTTATTAGCCGCTTTTTCGTTCATTTTATCGGCACGCCATATTACCAGTATTTTAGGTCCCCCTTCAAAGCTTTTGAGATGCATTTTTTCAGAAATGTAACGGATATCTTCCACCGAGATAGAGAATTGTTTATTTTCTGCGTCCAGTATCTGCGTCCAGTCTTTAAAATCAAAATAAGGAGACTCCAAAGCGAGCTGTCTGAATTGTTGGATAAAATTTTCTGAGAGATTTTTTTTATCCTGTGCATATACGGGAAAACTCAGGTGTAAGTCCAGGTGATGCAATGGACTGTTTCCGACCTTTGTCTTGAGATTTTTTTTAAACAACAATGCTTTACAAAGAGCTAAAACCAAGGGAAAAACTCCATACCCTTCTTCTCCGCTAAAGAGCAGAGAATGTCCCAATCTGTGACTGTCCACCGCCTGTATCAGTTGCTTTTTGAGCTCTTCCTGCCCTATTATATCTTCCCAGTTCATTATTTGGATTCAAACGTAGCAAATTTAAGTTTTTTGTTATGGATAAATACCTTTGTTACACAAAATTTAACGAGGCCAAATTTTCTGCTTTCGGTATAATTTAGGATATTTGCCCTCTGTTTTTATACTACGGGATGAAAAAATTATCACTGCTGTCAACGATAATCGGGACTTGTCTTCTTACTCAAGCCCAGACTATAGGCAATTCTCCTTATGCAGTGTACGGAATAGGCGATGAGAAGTACGATAATACAATAGACATAGGTGCAATGGGGGGAATATCCACCGCTTATGTTAATGATCTTAATAATAAATTTAATTTTGCTAATTCTGCTGCAAACCAAAATTTTGGACTCACTTCTTTTTCTATAGAGGGCACTAATGAAAACAATTTTCTTAGAACGAATTATCAAAATAATTCTCTTGCCAAAAAGTCTGTTTATTTATCGAATGTATCTCTTGCCTTTCCCTTATCAAAAAGCATGAAGTTTGGGGTGAGATTTCAGCCTTATAGCTCGAAAATGTATACTATTGTAACCAAAGATCAGATAGATGAAAATACGACTTCCATCAATAGATTTATGGGGAAAGGTTCTATATCTATAGTTCAGGGGGCTTTATCTTTCAAAATAAATGAGGATATTTCTCTGGGGCTGAGATCAAATACCTATTTTGGAAGGATCAGTGATACGGAAGAGTTATCTTATTCTTCGGCGGATTTGGTAAATGGTTATGAGAATTCTACCAAAATTTTAGCTTATAATTTTACGGCAGGAGGGATTTACCAAAGAAAACTGTCTAAAGACAAAAAACTTACGCTGGGAGGTACATATACTTTTGGTAATCTTGGCACCGTCACGACCCAATACACCAATAGCACCTATTATTATATAGGTGACGGAACCAAAAAATCTCAGACTATTTTGGATAGTAAAGAATATGGTGGAAAAGGATATTTCCCTATGGAAGCTTCTGTAGGGGTAGGATACGGGAAAGATTTACATTGGTTTTTATCTACCCAGTTTGACTATAAAAAAGGAGAGACGATTTGGTTTCTTAGTAAGCCATTTCAGTATCAGGACGCATATAAATTTTCTTTTGGTGGATGGATATTGCCCAGTGTAAATAACTTTAGAAATTATTTTTCCAGAGTGGTTTACAGATATGGGGTTTATTACCAGAAGGGCAGTCTGAGAATAATTCCCAAGGGCTCTACGAGTCCTTCGCTAGTCAATGAGTTTGCGATTA
Source organism: Bergeyella sp. (assembly GCA_030263285.1). Classification (GTDB taxonomy): domain Bacteria; phylum Bacteroidota; class Bacteroidia; order Flavobacteriales; family Weeksellaceae; genus SZYB01. The sequence continues at coordinate 619,573 of SZYB01000001.1, read as the reverse complement.
CCGGGGGGGCTTCTTTGCCTTTTGCCAATGCAAATATCAATAAATTAAGTTACCTTGATCTGGGCATAGAGATAGGGCAGAGAGGATCTTTGCAAAATAATCTTGTGAGGCAAACTTTTGTTAATCTAAAAGTGGGAATTAACTTTGCAGATTTATGGTTCAGGAAAGTTCAGTATGACTAGTAATGAGTTTGTAAAAGAAAATCCAGATGTGTAGAAGCCTTTGGTTTTTTTTGGTTTTTTTTGGTTTTTTTTCTTGTGAAAATCCCCCTGAGAAAAACAGTACTAAAAAAAAGTTTTTTCCTTCTCAGACACTTTATAATACATCAGTAATACAGAGGGACTCCGGAAATATAATTCTTAGTTTGAAGGCTCCTGTCATAGAGAAATACGAGTACATAGATTCTCCCTATACGGAGGTAAAAAAGGGATTTTATCTGGAATATTTTGATAAGAAAAATCCTAAAATTCCGGGTAAAGTATGGGCTGGTTATGCTATATTATACGATAAGAAAAACCTATATCACGCTAAAAACCATGTGAAAATAAGAACAAGTGAGGGAACCACTTTTACCACAAAGTCTATTTTTTGGGATAAAAATACAAACAGAATGTACACAAAAGATACGGTATATGTGGAGGATAAGGATGGGAATCACCTTGTAGGAACCAACGGAATGGAGGCCGACGATCATTTTATGGAGTACAAGTTTTATAACAATAGAGGCAGTTTTTTGCCCGATAAGGTAGGTGAATGAGACAAAAAACTAAGATTTACCTGGGATTATCTCTTTTTTAACTTATAGAGTCGTAATTTTGTGCAAAACCATAAGAAATGAGTGAGGGGCGAAATAATTCTGATCGGTCAAAGAGGAGGCGCGGAATTGGTAAAAACACTTCCGATAGGGATTTTGACAGTAGAAAAAAATATAAAAAGGGGGGAGAGGGTAGATCTTCGATGGGGGGGTACGCGGTTAATAGGGCAAACGCCGGGAAAGTAGATCACATAATAAAGCGAAGAAAGCAGGAAAAAATAGACAAAGATCTACATAAGGAGACGATCCGCCTCAATAAATATATTGCGAATTCGGGGATATGTAGTAGGCGGGAAGCGGATATCCTCATAAAACAAGGCTTGGTGCTTGTAAACGGAGTAGAGGTTTTGGAAATGGGATATCAGGTAAAAGTGCACGACAAAGTAGTTTTTGATGGACAGTCTATAACACCGGAGAAAAATGTATACGTGCTGCTCAATAAGCCTAAGGGGTATATCTCTACTACCAGGGACGAGAAAGCTAGAAAGACAGTAATGGATCTTATCACCAGTGCTTCTCCTTATAGATTGTATCCTGTAGGCAGGTTGGATAGGTCTACCACGGGGGTTATTTTGCTTACCAACGACGGACATCTTACCAAAAAGCTTACCCACCCTTCTTACAGTATTAAGAAAATTTATCACGTGATTTTGGATAAAAAGCTTAGTGCGAGAGATTTGCAGTCTGTTGAAAAGGGGATTCGACTAGAGGAGGGAATAGCTTTGGTAAATCGTATTTCCTACATAGAAGGAAAACCCAAGAACGAAGTAGGACTTGAAATACACATCGGCTGGAATAGGGTGATTAGAAGAATTTTCCAGAGATTGGGATACGAGGTGGAATCTTTGGATAGAGTAATGTTTGCAGGACTTACCAAGAAAAATATTAAAAGAGGGCATTGGAGAATTCTTACGGATCAGGAGGTGAATAATCTGAAAATGTTATAACCGGGTTTTTCATTGTTTCCTGCTTTTATGCCAGTACAGAAACTCCGTTTTCCAGAAGTTCGAAGAGACTCTCGTGGGCGTCTTTTGGTTTTAGATTTACGGCCTTTGTTCCTCTAAAATGTAAGAGAGTATGGTATCCGTTTCTTACAGCGTCCAGACAGGTGTATTTTACGCAATAGTCCAAGGCAAGTCCCACTATTTCCACTTGTTGTATTTTTTTGTTTTTTAGATATTCGTCCAGGTTGGTTTTTCTCATTCCATGATTATCCTGAAATCCGCTGTAGCTATCATGAGAAGCATGAGTTCCTTTTTGTACTATATGCGTGGCAAGTTCTTTTCTGAGTTTGGGATGAAATTCCGCCCCAGAGGTTCCCTGAATGCAGTGATCGGGCCATAATATTTGTGGAAGATTGTTGAGAAGAACGGTTTCTCCTGTATTTTTTTTGTGGAAAGAAGCAAAGCTTTTGTGATTTTTGGGATGCCAATCCTGTGTCAGAACTATTTCGGAATACAGATTATTTTCCATAAGACCATTAACGTAGGGTATTACTTCTTCACCACCCGATACGGCAAGTGCTCCCCCCTGGCAAAAATCATTTTGAATATCAATGACCAACAGTGCTTTTTTCATTGTATTTTAAATAAATAACGAGACGGCGAAGAGGCAAAAAAAAAGTATAGAATTAGCATAAAATTGTTTATTTACCAGGCTTTTTTCCCTTTTTTTCTTTTTCCTTTTCCCTTTGTCTTTTTGTTTTTTTTCTTAGAGTTTATTGATTTTTCTTTAAGCCGGGGGTTCCTTATGATGTTTTGATCCAGTAGAAAGTGGACAAACTCATCCGAATTTTCATGGAAATGCTGTTCTATGGTTTTTTCAATGAGAAAAATTTTATAGTCCCGGTGGGCAATTTTTACAAAATATTTAAAAATTCGTCCCTCCTTTGTGTGATCTATAAATCCTTTTTCTGATAGCAATTTAAGATAGGTAGATATGGTATTCTGATGCGGCTTTGGTTCCGGATGCTCGCACAATACATCCTTGAGGTAAAAAACATCCAGACTCCACAAGATTTTCATAAGACTTTCCTCCGTGGGGGTGAGTGTTTTAAGCTTCATGGGAAGGTTATGGGGAGCAAGGCAGATTATAATTTTTGCCAAAGGTAAAAAAATAATAATAAATAGGTAAGTGAAATAGCCAATGAGTAATCAAAGGGAAAAACAGATTACAATGGCGGCCGAATCTTTTTGCGATACACGTATGAGGACTTCCTTTGCGTGGGGAAAGTAGAAATGGGATAGAGATTTTTATTTTTGCATATGTCCTCAAATTATATAATGAGTTTTTGGTTAGGAAAGATATTCTTTTTTTATACTTTTGTTCCGAAACATACTGAAAAAAGACTATGAAAGAATTTTCAAAAGAGGTATATCTGAAATGGTATGCAGACATGACGATGTGGAGAAGATTTGAGGATAAATGTCGCTCCCTTTATTTGAAACAGAAAATAAGAGGTTTTCTTCACTTATACAACGGGCAGGAGGCTATTCCCGCAGGTTTTGTCCATGCTATGGACTTATCGAAGGATAGCATGATCACAGCTTACAGATGCCATATTCATCCTATGGCGATGGGGGTAGATCCTAGAAGAATCCTTGCTGAACTTTGTGGAAAAGCCACGGGAACCTCGGGCGGAATGGGTGGATCTATGCATATTTTCAGTAGAGAGCACAGATTTTATGGTGGACATGGAATTGTGGGGGGACAGATTCCTTTAGGGGCCGGTATCGCCTTTGCAGATAAATATTTTGATAGGAAGGCGGTGAACGTTTGTTTTTTTGGAGATGGAGCTGCAAGACAGGGATCTTTGCATGAAACCTTTAACATGGCAATGAATTGGAAGTTGCCTGTAGTGTTTGTGGTGGAGAATAATCAGTATGCTATGGGAACATCGGTAAAGAGGACGGCGAATCATGAAGACATTTATAAACTTGGTTTGGGATACGAAATGCCTTGTATGCAGGTAGATGCGATGGATCCTAAGAAGGTTGCAGAAACAGCCTATGAAGCCATAGAGAGAGCCAGAAGGGGGGATGGGCCTACTTTTATAGAGGCAAGAACTTATCGATACAGGGGGCATTCTATGTCGGATGCGGAGCCCTATAGGAGTAAGGAGGAGGTAACGCTAAGAAAAAATGATGATCCCATAGCATTGGTAAAGGAGAGAATTTTAAAGAATAAGTGGGCTACGGAGAAGGAGCTTGAGGAGGCTGACCAAAAATCTAGAGAGATGGTAGAGGAGTGTGTAGAGTTTATGGAGAATTCCCCGTATCCGTCTAGGGAAAAAATATACGAGTACGTTTATGATCAGGAAAATTATCCTTTTGTAGATAAAATAGAGAACCTATGATGGTCTGTTTATTCAAGAGTGGATACTTTTTCTTGATGGTGAATAAAAGAAATAGATAAACTTCAAATCAAAAAAATACATATGGCTGAAGTGATTACAATGCCACGTTTGTCCGATACCATGATCGAGGGTAAGGTTGCGAAATGGCACAAAAAGGTGGGGGATGAGATAAAAGAAGGGGATATCATAGCAGAGATAGAGACAGACAAGGCGGTTCAGGATTTTGAGTCGGAGGTGGAGGGTACGCTGCTTTATGTGGGAGTGGCGGAAGGTGCTCAGGCTCCGGTAGATGGAGTGTTGGCTGTTATTGGTGCAAAAGGGGAAGATGTTACTGCGCTTATTTCTTCCCAGGGGAGGGTTGTTCTAGGCGAAAAAGCAGAATTCGCTTCCCGTGGAGAAAAAAAAGAAGTTCGGGAGGAGCCTCATTCTGCTGAGATAGGTTTGACGGTCACAGAAATTCCGGAAGGCGTTGAGGTGGTCAACATGCCGAGACTTTCGGATACCATGGCGGAAGGAAAAGTGGCCAAATGGCACAAAAAGGTGGGGGATGAGATAAAAGAAGGGGATATCATAGCAGAGATAGAGACAGACAAGGCGGTTCAGGATTTTGAGTCAGAATACCAGGGGTTTTTGTTATATCAAGGGGTTGCCGAGGGATCCTCGGTTCCGGTGGATGCTGTTTTGGCAGTTATAGGACCTGAAGGGACGGATGTGTCGTTTATTGCTTCTGGAGGGAGAAATTCTCCGGCGGGCGGTATACCGAAAAAAGAATCTCAAAACTTTGCAGTTCGGTCATCTCAAAATATCCAAGAGCAGGCGGTTAATGAGGATTTAATAGAGAGGATCGCCATTTCTCCACTGGCCAGAAAGATGGCTCAGGAGAGAGGTATTGCGCTCACTTCTCTCCGGGGGTCTGGAGAAAACGGAAGAATTATAAAGAAAGATATAGAATCGTATAAAGGAACAGTGTTTTCGGAATCGGATTCTGCTGTTCCTGCCGAGAAGGTAAGTGTTGCCGCTAAAGCTCCTGCAGTGACTCCTTTATCGGAAACGACGGAGACACCTAATTCTCAGATGAGGCTGGTCATCGCCAAAAGGCTTTCTGAGAGTAAGTTTACGGCGCCTCATTACTACCTTATGGTAGAGATTAATATGGATAAAGCAATGGAGGCTAGGGAAGAGATGAATGCTTTGCCGGATACCAAGGTTTCATTCAATGACATGATAGTAAAGGCATGTGCTGTGGCGCTTAGAAAACATCCTCAGGTAAATTCCAGTTGGCGGACCGACAAGATTGTACATCACGGGGATATTAATATAGGGGTTGCTGTGGCAGTGCCGGACGGTCTTGTGGTTCCTGTGCTCAAAAACGCGGATTTTTTGAATTATAATCAAATCTCTGCCCAGGTAAAAGATATGGCAGCACGTGCTAAAACAAAAGCACTGAAAGCCAATGAAATGGAAGGTTCTACTTTTTCTATTTCAAATTTGGGAATGTTTGGTATTGAAGTATTTACCTCTATTGTAAATCAGCCCAATTCTGCCATTCTTTCTGTGGGAACCATTGTAGAAAAACCAATTGTGAAAGAGGGACAAATCGTGGTGGGAAATACCATGAAGGTTTCTCTCGCCTGTGATCATAGAGTGATAGATGGAGCCACCGGAGCAGAGTTTTTACAAACTGTGAGAACCTATCTGGAGCAGCCTTTAACTCTTTTGCTTTAGACAAAGCATTTTGTAAAAAACTTCATGAAAGGTTTCTTTTTATTCTTCTTAATATCTTACTGAATCAGTATTTTCGGTTCCCTATGATAAAGGCAAAAAATGTACATAAATTCTACGGTAATATAGAGGTGCTGAAGGGGGTTGAGGTTCATATAAAAGAGGGAGAGGTGGTTTCTGTGGTGGGGGAGTCGGGTGCAGGGAAGTCTACTTTGCTCCAGATTTTGGGTACGTTGGATTTGCCTACTCGTCCTCAGGAGTATAAAACCGAAATTACCATTGCAGACGAGTCTTTCATGGAGATGAAGGATAGTGACCTTTCTAAATTTAGGAATAGAAATATAGGTTTCGTGTTTCAATACCATCAGCTTCTTCCCGAATTTACAGCATTGGAGAACGTTATGTTACCCGTAAAAATTGCAGGAGAGGACGAAAAAAATTACAGAGAAAAGGCATTTACTCTGTTTGAAGATCTGAAAATTACAAATAAGATACATCAAAAGCCTAATCAGCTTTCGGGTGGAGAAGCTCAGAGAGTGGCGGTAGCCAGGGCGCTTATCATGTCGCCAAAAATTATTTATGCAGATGAACCCACGGGAAATCTTGATTCTAAAAATGCGGAGGGGCTCCATCGGTTATTTTTTGATCTTAGGGACAAATATAATCAGACTTTTATCATCGTGACACACAATCTGGGTCTTGCAAAAGTTACCGATCGTAAGTTAACGATAGTAGATGGAATGATCGCATGACTAAAATTATTTCGATAGTTTGATGTTTTTTTCTATAATCTATTATTAAGGAAGGTGTAGTAGTTCCTAAAAATAAAATAGTCTTTTTTCAGGGGGGGAGTGTTTCGCTTTCTATAGTTACTGTATCTCCACGTATATCTCACAACCTGCCATTCTCCTGAGAAAATTATCTTAGGGTGAGGTGAGAAGAAAAAAATAGATAACATAATTTTTTTGGCCATTCATATTAACAGCCAATATGGTTAATTTTTTTGAAATAAACCATGTCGTTCGTTTTTTATTTATAACGGCTAACAATCATAAAAATAAAAAAGCTGAATAATTGTGCTTATCATAGTTTTTTGTATTTGCTTGATAGGCAATCGGACTATGATTTTTTTACTAATGTATTGGTTCTTGACCCAAACGAGGATTACGCTAGAATCTTGGTTTTCTCCCCTTGCGTTTTTTGGAAGTAATCAAATGAAATATCAAATGAAAACATCTCTAACCAAAATCGTTGCCACATTTTCGGCAATGTGCTTAAGTATTTTGCTTACAGCACAACAACGGTATTCTGTAAGTGGAACCGTCAAAGATAGAGATAGAGGAGAATCTATTGTGGGAGCGAGTGTGAGAATTGCAGAAAACTCTCTAATAAATCTTATTTCTAATGGACAGGGTTTTTATTCTTTATCTCTACCAGAGGGAAATTACACCCTCGTTATTTCTTATCCGGGATACAAAAGCACCCAACGGTCCGTTATACTTGATAAGGATAAGAGGTTAGACATTGCCTTGGAAGAAGAAGTGAAAAATAAAAGAATAAAAGAGGAAAATATTGATGATGGAAGGAAAGAGGTAGGGATAGAAGAAGTGGTTATTTCTGATGCCAAAAGAGATAAAAATCTCTCTACAGCTCAGATGGGTGAGGAGATCCTCAACATAAAAAAGATAGAAAAACTTCCTGTTTTACTTGGAGAAAGGGACATAATAAAAACCCTACAATTGCTGCCTGGGGTTAAAAGTGCCGGAGATATAAGTGATGGATTTACGGTAAGAGGTGGGGCAATAGATCAGAATCTTGTCCTGCTTGACGAAGCTCCGATTTATAACATCTCTCATTTATTTGGTCTGGTAAGTGCTTTTAATAGCGATGCGATAAAAGACGTAAAGATTACAAAAGGGAGTAGTCCTGCGCAATATGGAGGACGTCTTTCTTCTGTATTGGCAGTAAAAATGAAAGAGGGTAACAACAAAGAGTATAGCGTAAGTGGAGGATTGGGCTTGCTGGGTGGAAGGATAAGTGTAGAAGGTCCCATACAAAAAGAAAAATCTTCATTCATTGTGTCATTCAGAAGATCAATCCTCGACTTGCTTTTTCAAAAGGAAGAATCAGAATCAGATTTTGGTACAAACCAGTTGCCCCGTTTTTATGATTTTAATTCAAAGGTAAATTATAAAATCAATGAAAATAACCGAGTGTATTTATCGGGATATTTTGGGGGGGACAAATTTGAGGTAGGAGACGTTTCTATGCTCTGGGAGAATAGGGTAGGAACTTTGCGTTGGAATAGTATTCTTAATAGTAAATTATTTTCCAATGCTTCATTGATTTACAGTGAATATAACCAGCAGATCGATGTAAGAAATTCCGGAAAAAATTCTGGTTTACGTTCGACAATTAGCGATTGGAATTTCAAACAAGATTTCACATGGTTTGCAAGAAATAAGCATTTGATAAATTTTGGGTTACAATCTATTTACCATACCATAACTTCGAACAGGATCTCTGGAAGTAGTGTAAGTAGTTATGCGAGAAATTCCAGGAAATTATGGGAAAATGCTTTGTACATAAATGACGAATTTAAAGTAATCACGGGGAAGTTGACAATTAATTATGGATTGAGACTTTCCCTATCAACAATTTTGGGTGGTGACCGATACAACATTTATCAAGATGGGAATCTCGTGGGGACCAAGAATTTAGAAGAAGGCAAGCTGGGGAAAACGTATGTAAATCTCGAGCCACGTATTTCCGGAAATTATCGTATCAATGAGGTGAGCAGTTTTAAAGCGGGCTACTTTAGAAACACCCAAAATCTTCACCTCATAAACCCGGACTATGTGGGCATGGCATCCGTAGGTCAGTGGATAGGAAACAGTTACACTATAAGACCAGGGATTTCAGATCAGGTAGGTGCGGGCTACAGTAGAAATTTAAAAAAAAATGCTTACGAGCTGAATGCCGAAGTATATTACAAATCACTGCAAAATCAAATTGATTTTAAAAATCCCAGTCAAATATTGTTTTATAGTGGACAAGATATAGAAAGTGAGTTGTTATTTGGTAAAGGAAGAGCATATGGTTTAGAACTCATTGCAAAAAAGAAGACAGGAAAACTAACAGGATGGTTTTCCTACACTTTGTCTAAGTCAGAGAGAAAAATAGAGTGTATAAATAACGACCAATGGTACAGTGCTCCAACAGACCAAACCCATAATATTTCTTTTACGGCTACTTACCAACTGAGCAAAAAGTGGAGTGCTTCGGCCTTATTCATTTATACTACAGGTAGAGCTGTGACTTTTCCTGCCGGAAAATATTCAATAGATGAAAAAAACGTACTCCAATATAGTGGAGGGAGAAATACAGACAGAATGCCTGCATACCACAGATTAGATTTGAGTGTAACTTATGAGTCTTCATCTAAAGGACGTTACCGAAGTTCTTGGACTTTTGGGATATACAACGTCTATGCTCGGGAGAACCCTTACCACATAAGTTTCGAAGAGGATCCGGATGGACCGGGAACTGTTGTTGTCAATCAGATTTCTTTATTTAGACTAATTCCTAACATCACCTATAATTTTAAGTTTTAAATCATGAAACAGATCATAAGGCTCTATCTATAATAAAAGTAATAAAGTTTATACTTGCAAAGGAACTCAATGTTTCCCAGTGACCAATGCTAGAGTTATTTTGAAGGAAAACGAGGGACAGGAAGAAATCCTAAGGTACGTAGATAACGGAGAATATCAGACTCCTGCTTCTTTTGTTGGAGACCCTATAGAATACACAGTCTAGAATCGCAAGAACATATACGGCCAGAAGTACAATGCAGGAAGTGGTAAGTTTTAATGATATTTTACAGGAATTTTCTTAGGAGGGGGGGAGAAAATTAATCTATAATATTTTACCTGTTTTATAGATCCCAAAGTATTAAGGAAATCGTTATCGTTTTGCCATCAACAATATACAATAAACGATAATTCCCAAAAGTGGTTTTATCCTATGTTTAGATGGTATGAATAACGGCCTTCCTAATACGGAAAAAATAAAATTTCTCAACGACAAATAAAATATATAAAGTAATTGTAGGGGACACAGCATATGTAGAATGCAGAATATAGACGGTAATGTGCATAACTATTTCAGTGCGACTTTTAGTATTTTTTAGAGTGGAGAAAACCGAGGTCTATAAGAAATCCGCCAAGAGTAAAATCAGTAATGAAGTTTTGGGGTATTTTTTTTGCACACACCTCGCAGAGAAGGAAATCACATTATTGGATAATATGGTGCAATTATAGTATAATTTATGTTACTTTGCCTTCCGAAAAAATAATGGAAAAAAGACAATTATCTTGCATGGAGAAAAATCTTCTCTCAGAGGCTAAATTTATTGAAACAAGAGCAAAGAGAAAGATTCTAAAGGCTAAATTATATAACTTCTTACAAAATGACAAATCAGCTTATGGCACATCCTTGGCACGGAGTTTCGGCGGGGGAAAGTGCGCCGGAAAAGATTAATGTATATGTAGAGATAGTTCCTTCAGATACTGTTAAGTATGAAATAGACAAAGAATCAGGACTCCTGAAAATAGACAGGCCGCAGAAGTTTTCCAATATCATTCCTGTATTGTACGGCTTTGTTCCAAAAACTTATTGTAACAAAAAGGTGAAGGAACTGGCTGTTAAATCTGGTGCGAGGGATGTAATTACAGGAGATTTAGATCCACTCGATATTTGTGTATTGAGCTCTCATCCTGTAAGGTCTGGAGGTTTTTTGTTGGAAGCGATACCTATTGGAGGACTAAAAATGATAGATGATGGGGAGGCGGATGACAAGATTATTTCTGTACTGGTGGGGGATCATGTTTTTGGAAATTTTAGAGATATTTCAGAGGTGCCGGAAGCAGAGATAAAAAGACTGATCCACTATTTTCTTACCTATAAAAATTTGCCTGGTGAGCCTGCTAAGTGCAGGATAGAAAATATTTATGGAGCAGAGCACGCAAAAGAAGTAATCGGGGCTTCCTTGTCTGATTATGAATCGAAGTTTCTGAAATAAAAAAATCTAAAGCTTTTCAACGGCTTATTGTTTGAGTCCAGGTTTTCTGTTTTGGATGGGCTGAGAAATTTGGACTTTTTCACAAACATCACTTTTATTTAAAAACGAAACAATACAATTTTCAATACTACTACAGTATATTGGGTTTTTCTTAATTATTGTGCATTTCGTAACACATGCCTTGTGCCTTGTTTGTCACTTGATTTTTTACTGCTGGAGATTTTTTGTAAGGTTGAGGAAACCGTTGGGATGGGTTTAATTTTAATAGAGATTTTAGATATAAAACGTTTTCTGATTTAGAATTATATTCCCTACTTTTGGGGCAATGGAAAGTTTTGTGGTTTCTGCTAGAAAATACCGCCCTCAGGATTTTGGTATGGTGGTGGGTCAGGCGCATGTCACCGATACCTTGGAGAAAGCCATCGAGAGCGGCCAGCTTGCCCAGGCGCTTTTGTTTTGTGGACCCAGAGGGGTGGGCAAGACTACTTGCGCTAGGATTTTGGCCAGAAAAATAAATGAGAAAGACGGGTCTACTTCCGAGGATGGCTTTGCCTATAATATTTATGAGCTGGATGCCGCTTCGAATAACTCCGTAGATGATATAAGAAATTTGATAGATCAGGTAAGATATGCACCTCAAGTAGGAAAATATAAGGTGTATATCATAGATGAGGTACATATGCTCTCACAATCGGCTTTCAACGCTTTTCTTAAAACGCTTGAAGAACCTCCGGAGCACACCATATTTATTTTGGCTACTACCGAAAAACACAAAATCATCCCTACAATTTTGTCGCGGTGCCAGATTTATGATTTTAAGAGAATTACCGTAGAGGATATAGAAAAACACTTGATGTCGGTTGCTGGACAAGAAGGGGTGAAATTTGAGAAAGATGCATTGTATCTTATTGCTCAAAAGGCGGATGGAGCTCTGAGAGATGCACTTTCTATTTTTGATAGAATCTCGACTTTTACACAGAAAAATATCACTCTTAACAAAACAACAGAAATACTCAATGTACTGGATTATGAAGTATATCTGAGTATTGCGGGCTATGCTTTAGAGTGTGATATCGCAAATATTTTGTTGGCTCTGGATCAGGTTATAAAAAGAGGGTTTGATGTTCATTTGTTTATTGCGGGGTTGGGTAATCATTTCAGAGATCTTATGATGGCGCAGGATATGCAAACCCTTTCTCTTATAGAAGTAGGGGAGAATACGAGGAATAAATTTTTTGAACAAAGTAAAAAATGGTCTCCTCAAGATCTGGTAACGGCTATAGAAATTTGTAATATTGCTGATGTACATTACAAGAGCTCTAAGAACCCCCGCCTCACGGTAGAAATTGCACTCATGCAACTGGCAAGTATTCATTCTCAGGAAGGTTTGCTTAAAAAAAAAAAGTTTAGTATCCTAGCTCCTTTCCGCAAAGAGGATACAGAGGGAAAAGAAAAAAGTAGACAGCAAGACCTGGAGAAAGGAAAAAAAGAGAGAAGGGATGAAGAGGGCGTTTTCCCGATTTCGGGAGATAAAGCGGAAGCAGTCCCCCGAACGGAGCAAAATTCTTCGCAGAGAAAATACCACAAAACTTCTCAGCCGCTATTAAAAAGAAAGCCCGTTTTTTCTTCGGAGTTTGCTATAGCGGAGGCACTGGAAGGGAAAAATGAGGAGGAAAAAGATGGAAAAGAGGTATTGGAAGAACAGAATCTCCCCGCCCATCATTTTTCGCAATCGGACGTAGATCTGTATTGGACAGAGTTTTTAAGAGAAGTAAAGAAAAAAAATAGGATAGACCACAACGCGATCAGTCGATTTCGTGTAGTAAAAAAAGAGGAGGATACTTTGCTTGTTTTGTATCCCTCAGAATCGGCTAAGTTACAATTTGAGAAATATAGAGAGAGTTTTTTTTCTAGGCTAAAGCATAAACTTAATCATTATAAAATTAAGATTGAGTTTTCTGCAGATGTTCATCTAAAAAAAGAAGTGCTAACGAAGAAGAAGGTATTCGAAAAATATGTGGAGATTAATCCTTTGCTCAAAGAACTCGATGACTTGCTCCTGTTTGATTTATCATAAAAAATAGCTTACTTTGTGGTCTGATTAGGGAATGGCGATCGTTCCTTCAAGGAAAATTGTTCAGATTTATGCAAAAAGAAAAAAATAAAGATTTGGTACATATATCGGGTGACTGGATTGATGAGTTTCCCAACCCGCTTGTAATTGCGGGTCCGTGTAGTGCAGAAAGTGAAACTCAGATGATGGAAACGGCAAGAAGAATAGCGGAGTCTTCTGTTGAGGTTTCTATTTTTAGGGCAGGGATTTGGAAGCCAAGAACCAAACCAAATGGTTTTGAGGGAGTGGGAGTGATAGGACTTAATTGGCTAAAAAAAGTCAAAGAGGAATTTGGGATAAAAACAGCAACAGAGGTGGCAAATGCCAATCATGTTTTTGCTGCGCTGGAGGCAGATGTAGATGTGTTGTGGATAGGAGCTCGATCCACCGTAAATCCTTTTACGGTTCAGGAGATAGCTCAAGCTCTTCGGGGTACGGATAAGCCTATATTGGTAAAAAACCCAGTAAATCCGGATTTAGCATTATGGATAGGTGCCCTTGAAAGGTTATTGGGACAAGGGATAGAGAATCTAGGGGTTATCCACAGGGGTTTTTCTTCTTATCAGAAAACAAAATACAGAAACACTCCCAATTGGCAGATCGCCTTGGACTTCAGAAATATGTTCCCCAATATTCCGATAATAGTGGATCCTTCCCATATTTGTGGGAACAGGATGGGGCTTTCGGAAATTGCACAGGAAGCACTCAATGTGGGGTATCAAGGAGCTATGATAGAAACGCATTGTTCTCCCGAAGAGGCGTGGAGCGATGCAGCACAGCAAGTAACTCCGGAGGAGCTTGCGGACATTATTTCAAATCTTAAAGTAAGAAATACCGAGATTTCGGGGTATGAAGAGGATATGGAGAAATATAGAACTTCTATCTCTGATATTGATTTTCAACTTATTCAATTGTTGTCTGAAAGGATGGAGATATCAGAGAAAATAGGAGGCATAAAAAAAACGAATAACATTGCCATTTTCCAGCCAGATCGTTGGAAAGTAATCACGGATTATGCAAGAGCGAAGGCATTGGAAACAGGAATGTCTGAGTCTTTTATAGAGAAGGTTTTTAAGGCAATTCACGAAGAATCCATAGAGGTGCAAAACGGTATTATGATAGACAAGTAATGTACCTTGAAGGGTTGATAATAAAGTCTACCGGTAGTTGGTACCAAGTTTTAAAACTTGGTACCAACCTTGTTTTTGAAGCTAGGATAAGAGGAAAGTTTAAACTCTTGAAAAACAGGCTCACCAATCCCTTGGCCGTGGGAGACCGAGTGAAGTTTTTGTTGGAAAAGGAAAAGGTTGCATGGATTGTGGATATTCAACCCCGAAAAAACTACCTTATACGAAAATCGGTAAATCTTTCAAAAGAGTCTCATATTATTGCATCTAACATAGATGTTGCGTGTTTTTTATTTACTCTACGTTTACCGGAAACTTCTTTGGGTTTTCTGGATCGTTTTTTGGTCTGTTGTGAGACTTACGGTATTCCTCCACTGATTTTGTTTAATAAAACAGACCTTTTAGATGAAAAAGAACTAGGATGGATAGAAGGCATAGAGAATAGTTATAGGAATATAGGCTATAAAACGATAAAAATCTCTTGTATTTCGAATAAAAATATAGAGAGTATAAAGGGGTACCTTACACATAAAGTTTCTGTTTTTTTTGGTCATTCTGGTGTAGGAAAATCGACCCTTATTCAAAGAATTCAGCCTCAGGTTGATATAAAAACAGGGGAGATATCTCATGCAAATGCAAAGGGAAGGCATACCACTTCTTTTGCCCAAATGTATTTTTGGGATTTTGGAGGAAGTGTGATTGATATTCCGGGGTTGAAAGAATTTGGGATAATTGACATAAAAAGGGAGGAGGTACAAAATTATTTTCCAGAAATTTTCTTTTACGCAAAAGATTGTAAGTTTGGCAATTGTTTACATACCAACGAACCAAAGTGTGCCGTGATAGAAAGCAGAGACAAGGGGAGGATTCCGAAGTCTAGATATCAGTCTTATACGAATGTTCTGGAAGAAGCAGGCTAAGAGTACAAAAAACAAAAAAACCCAGCCGGAGCTGGGTAAAAACTAATAACCATGAAAACTCAAATTAAACATGAGAATCGTTTTAAATAAAACAATATTTGTGCCAAAAATATTTTATTTGAATATTTTTTATTAAAAACATTGATAATAGAAAATAACATTTTTATAAATTAGCAACAAATAAGGTAATATGTCAGGGAAGATAACGTTTACTATGGTAAAGCCCGATGCGGTAGAACAAGGTTTTACAGGGGCTATTTTAGGGAAGATTGCGGAGGCGGGTTTCAGGTTCAAAGCACTCAAAAAAACTCAGCTTACAGTGAGCGATGCAGAGCGATTTTATGATGTACATAAAGGGCGCCCGTTTTTCAGGGAGCTTGTGGATTTTATGAGTAGTGGACCTATAGTTGCGGCAGTATTGGAGAAAGAAAATGCAGTAGAAGATTTTAGAAAACTTATAGGGGCTACCAATCCAGATCAGGCAGAAGATGGGACGATTAGAAAGTTGTATGCCAGAAATGTAGGAGAAAATGCAATACATGGTTCCGATTCAGACGAGAATGCAAAAATAGAATCTCGGTTTCATTTTTCTGAGAGGGAAATTTTTTGATTCGAAGTTAGCAACCTATGATCTGACCATGATAGGGGTGTGTTTTTTGTTTTAGTGGGTGTTTTCTCTCGGGAGTGTGGGTTGGAAGTGTGGAGTTGGATTTTTATAACCCAGGCCTTTTTCTGGGCATAAATCTTTTGGCACATTTTCTTTTGGTTTGGTTGTGTAGGATGGCTCATACGGAAATACCTCCGTGTGATAATTTGAAGTTTGGTGCAACTATTATTTATGTTGGTGAGGAGGAGTAAGTTTAGCGTGTTAATACTTTGTACCCTAAGTAGAGGATTAATTTTTGGTTTACGTTATTTTTTTACAACACTTACCTTACACCCTGCAGGTTTTGATTCCTATGCTACTTGGGGTATTTAATCTTAAAATAGGCGCACGGTTTACCATAGCAGATGGGAAGATTAAAGGACGGGAAAATGAGTATTCCGGATGGATATCCAAATAAGCTTTCGGATGGTGATGTGTATATACTGGGGACTTTTGGGCTATGGCATAAAACTTTTACACTGCGCATTCTATAATTTTCTGAAGATTTGGTAATGATGAAAAAAAATAATAGCTTTGCGCTCTTGATTTTCGGCTGGGTAAACTTGGGATGATCCCAGTCCGTTTTTTCAAGAAAAATGCTTCCATAAATTTTTTAATAAGTTTTAATTAGAGAACTAAAAATAAAGAATAGAGAATGGCCAAGAAAGTCTTTAAAATGGTAAAACTTCAAGTCAAGGGAGGGGCTGCGAATCCGTCTCCGCCTGTGGGTCCTGCTCTGGGATCTGCCGGGGTGAATATCATGGAGTTTTGTAAACAATTTAATGGAAGAACACAGGATAAGGCAGGGCAGATTTTGCCGGTGGTAATCACTGTATATGAAGATAAATCTTTCGAATTTGTTATCAAGACTCCTCCTGCTGCGATACAATTATTGGGTGCAGCAAAACTTAAAGGAGGCTCTGGAGAGCCCAACAGAAAGAAGGTGGGTTCTGTAAGTTGGGATCAGATAAGAAAGATTGCAGAAGATAAAATGACAGATCTTAATTGTTTTACGATGGAATCTGCGCTTAGTATGGTGGCGGGTACTGCCAGGTCTATGGGAATTAAAGTAACGGGAACGAAGCCTAGTGCTAACGCTTAAAACTTAAAACAATGGCAAGATTAACAAAAAAGCAAAAAGAAGCTCTAGGTAAAATAGAGAAGGGGAGATTTTATAGTTTGGATGAAGCTTCTTCTCTCGTAAAAGAGGTAAATACCGCAAAGTTTGATGCTTCTGTAGATGTGGCAGTTCGTTTAGGGGTAGATCCCCGGAAGGCCAATCAGATGGTAAGAGGTGTGGTTTCTTTGCCTCATGGTACGGGCAAGGACATAAAGGTTTTAGCTTTGGTAACTCCTGATAAAGAGACGGAAGCAAAGGCGGCGGGTGCAGACTATGTGGGGCTTGATGAGTATTTGGATAAGATAAAAAAGGGATGGACCGATGTGGATGTTATTGTTACGATGCCTTCTGTAATGGGTAAATTGGGTCCATTGGGTAGAGTTTTGGGTCCCAGGGGACTTATGCCCAATCCAAAATCGGGTACTGTGACCATGGAAATAGGAAAGGCCGTAACAGAGGTGAAATCCGGTAAGATAGACTTTAAGGTAGACAAGTATGGTATAGTGCATGCTTCCGTAGGGAAGGTGTCTTTTGAAGCCTCTAAAATAAGAGAAAATACTCAGGAACTTATACAGACTTTAGTAAAACTAAAACCCACTTCGGCCAAAGGGAGCTACATGAAGAGTATTTACTTGTCATCTACCATGAGTCCGGGGATAGGGATTGATGTGAAATCTGTAAACTAAAATCTGAAAAAACAGTCATGACAAAAGAAGAAAAGGTAGTCGTAATACAAGAGATAAAGGATTTACTACAGGATGCAAAAAATATATATGTAGCAGATTTGCAGGGTTTGAATGCTTCTCAGACTTCATATTTTAGAAGACAGGCGTTCAAGGGTAATATCAAAGTAAAGGTGGTAAAGAATACGCTTTTGCAGAAAGCTATGGAACAAATTAGTGAAGTAGATTACTCTGAGATGTATACTTCGTTTAAAGGAAATTCTACTCTCATGGTTTCCGAATCTGTAAATGGTCCGGCAAAGCTCATATACGCTTTTAGGAAATCTTCCGATAAGCCTGTACTTAAATCGGCCTATCTGCAGGAAACATTTTATGTAGGAGACGATCATCTGGATACTTTGGTAAGTATAAAATCTAAGGATGAGATGATAGGAGAGATTATAGGTCTTCTTCAGTCCCCTATCAGAAGGTTGCTTTCTGCTCTCGAAAATAGAGAGGAAGGAAAGCCGGAAACAAGGGATGGAGAAGTGCCTTTAGAACCGGCTAAAGAAAATTCTGCGGCTGAATAGGGAGCACTCAAAAAAATAACATAATCGTACAACAACAAAAACATTACAAAAATGTCTGATTTAAAAAATTTAGCGGAAACGCTAGTGAATTTAACTGTAAAAGATGTAAATGAACTCGCTGTTATACTGAAGGATGAGTATGGTATAGAGCCGGCGGCGGCTACTGTAGTAGCTGCTGTAGGGGGAGATGCTGCTGCTGTTGAGAAGAATGAATTCGATGTAATTCTTAAATCTGCAGGTGCCTCTAAACTTGCTATCGTAAAGCTGGTAAAAGATCTTACAGGTGCTGGGCTTAAGGAAGCCAAAGATATGGTAGACGCTGCTCCAGCGGCAATCAAGCAAGGGATACCTAAAGACGAGGCAGAAGCTCTCAAGAAACAATTGGAAGAAGCAGGCGCCGAAGTAGAGTTGAAGTAATATCGTTTTTTTTCTCAATTCTACCCTGGCAAGAATTTGTGATAAGGGTAAAGGAGCCGTTTCAAGACTGAGACGGCTCTTTACAATTAGGCACTCTGGGTTCTAATTTTTATAATTAGACAATTTTATTATTTCTTCAAGTTTGAGTCTTTAATATTTTCTTGTTCAAGTACTTTTTCTCCTTCCAGGTTCACTAATATTTAACTAGGTAACCTTTAGTAAATACTTTGACTTTGTCTGTTATAACAGCAGGATGTACCTCTACAAATTTTGGTTTTTTTGCCTCGGTAGTATTCTGTACTATACAGCTAAGATTCTCTATATTGTTCCCTTCACCTTCATTTCTCCCTTTTCCTTGAATTGTTTTGTTTACCTGCAGATAAGAGGTTCCCTTATCCCGCTATGGCAATGGCATAGTATTGAGGTTTTGGCTGGTATTATATTGTTCACCGGCGAGTTCCCTTGCTTTTCCTTCCTACTACTAACTACTGCATGTTGTCTTCTGGCTACGAAGGTTTTTATTACTACTTGTTCTACATTATCTATGGTATTGTCTTATGGCTGGACACGCAAAATTTCTTACGTCCAGCTTCCATAGATGATGACTTTTTTGGTAGTGAGATCTACGATTCTGAGATGAGGTCATTTATCAGACGAGAAGCTCTGTTATTTTGAATATCTTTTGATTCGGCAATAATTTTTCTTTGTTGAGAAATCTATTCATGATATGGTTGCTTTGGGAGGTTCTTTACTCCCCCCCCTCTTTTGGCTAATACCTTTCCTGTGTGTCTTTTGTCTGATGCTAGATTACTTCTTGTAAATGTGATATTTCGTTTAATGGCGCCTATAAGCAGATTGTCTCCTACTTTTGCATTTTACAAATCCCCACCGAATAGACATCAGGATCAGGGTGTTTTCCCGCTTCATTGGCAGTGTGTACGAGTAGAGTTTTCATTTCTTCTATCCTAAAAATTTATAATTCTATTTTTTAAAAGTTTGTGCTGTACTTGGGTAAGTGCTCTGTTACAGGGAAAGAAAAAGGAGGGCCAGACATCAAAGTGTATAATGCCTTTTGAGATAAATCATGTTAGATGTTAGGAAGGATAAATCATGAACCCACGGCAGCAAGATTAGGCTTTATGGACATGTTTTTTCTTACTGTAATACGTTCTTTTCTACATCTGTATCTATGGGAGCAGGGTGGTCTTTAGCTGATCAGTAGTTTCCACTAAGATGATGTTTTTGTCTAAAGATTCTCGGCTTACGCAGTTATCGCTTTCACGACAATTGGCGGAAGGGATGATGTTTCTCTCTCCAAACAGAATATATTTAATGTTTCGTCATCAAACTTAAGTTTGGAATATCAGACGCTTGACCTGGTCTGCCTCCACAGGCACTACCTGCAGATTTTATCACAATTTGTTTGGGTTGTTGACTATTTACAGTTTTTGATCTGCGCTATCAACAACCCAGAATAGGTGTCTCTCGCATTGAAGGAATAATCTCCCGTCCAATACCATCCTATACTTGTTCCATAATTGGAAAATCTTCACCCCGGACGGTAGCCGTAGGAATGGTTAGATAGATTTTACCCCTTTTGGCGCTTGCCAGATCAGTTAAGATTATCTCCCGGGAGTGTGTTTCCAAAAGTAACAATCAACCGAGGTTGTCTTAGGAACTATTCCTTTTGTCTCCGAAAGCTTGATGGTACTTTTTTGTTGTATTGGAATAACTTATTAGAATTTCCGTCTCTCATAATTGTTCCCGTGACAGCTTTTACATGGAGACTTATTATGACATTATCACTCAATAATTTTCCATTAATTCTAAATTTGTTATTATTTCCTTTAGGTTTATCGTGTAGAAAGGCATTTCCGCGGTCTATTCAGCGTTTCAATGCCTTTTCATCTGATTTTATATGAATTATAAGTCATATAAATGTACGTTTTTCAGAATAGGAATACCGGTACTCCTATTGGTTCTTTTTTTCATACGGGGTTAAAAAATGGAATATTTCTGGAAAACCCAGCAAATAATCTTCCCAAGCAAGCTGTACAGCTTTTTCTTATCACCAATTCTTGAACTGCTGTAAGTTTTGGCGTAAAAAGTGTCAAAATCTCTAAACTTCTTTTCGCTATCAAGGCGAAACTCATTGATAAGCTCTTCTTTACCGTTGTGCATCCAGAGGAAAGACGACCTCCACAAATACAAAAACCGAAAAAAATAGTAACAAATCCCTTCATAATCTTTATTATTATGTGGGGTTACAATATTAACACTATATCGAAATAATAAAAATTCATGAAAAAAATATGTCCTAATTTATACTTTATTGTCTATGCTTCCTAATACTTTTTGGGCAAAACTGTTGAGCGCATCTTTTTCTGATCTCCCATTTTTTACCAGTTGATGAACTTCCAAAGCACCACAGATATTGGTAATGAGTTCTCCGCACACATTAAGCTCTTCTTCCGAAACGTTTCGGAACTCTGTAAAACTTTCCAGTACCTCAATCGTTTTTTCTAGATTTTCTGGAGATTGATTCTGATAAAATTGTCTTATTATGGGAAGTTTCATTACTCTATATGGATTCGTTAAATAGTTGAATAAGAGATTCTTGTTTATTGGTCTGTATTTGACCCGCGAGTTTTTTGTTTTTAAAAACAGCAAAAGTAGGAAGATTATCTACCTGTGCTAATTTTCTGCTCTCGGGAAATTTCTCTGCGTCTACGTAATAGAACGGAATGTCAGGGTTTTCTAAAGCTAATTTCTTGAATTTTGGTTTCATAATTCTGCAGTTACCGCACCAGCTGGCTCCATATTGGACTACCACTTTTCCGTTTTTTTCCACAAGAGACTTTAGATTGTCTTCTGCTATTTCCGTATACATGTTTACTCTGATTAAAGGAGTGTTAAAAAAACTCGCTTGATCACTTCTACCAAACGAGTTTTTGAGTTTAGTATAAATTAGTTTTTTGATAAATATTCTGCGGTAGATTTTCTGTCTGCACTCATTGCCATTTTTCCTTCCTCCCAGTTTGCAGGACATACTTCTCCATGTTTTTGTACATGGGTGTAGGCATCTATGAGTCTCAAAATTTCTTTTACATTTCTACCTAGTGGCATATCGTTTACAGACTCATGAATCACTTTTCCCCTTTCATCTATAATATAGGTAGCTCTATAAGTTACATTTGAGCCTAGATATACCTCATTGCCTTCTTCGTCGTACTCAAAATTTTGGTCTACTATTCCCAAAGCATTTGCGAGTTGCCTGTGAGTATCGGCTAAGATGGGATAAGTCACTCCTTCTATTCCGCCTTCGTTTTTGGGTGTGTTTAACCAAGCAAAATGTACCTCATTTGTATCGCAAGAGGCACCAATAACCTTGGTATTTCTAGTTTCAAAATCCTTTAGCGCATCTTGGAATGCGTGAAGCTCCGTGGGGCAGACGAAAGTAAAATCCTTGGGATACCAGAATAAAACCACCTTTTGTTGGTTTTTTACTGCTTCATCTAATACATTGATCTTTAAGTTCTCTCCCATTTCAGAAATGGCATCTATTGTGAAATTGGGGAAGACTTTACCTACTACTGACATTTTTTTAATTTTTTAGCGTTATACTTTAATTCTCTATTTTTGTTCTGCAATGCAAAGCTAGGACAAAACCCTTACATAATTTGAATATTGTGGATATATAAAATCTATCATGCGTTTAGGTATTTTATATTAAAATCTTTGATAATCTTTCTTATCTATGCTATGGAGGCACCTTCCAGGCAGATTTTTATCCTTTTCATAGCTTCTTTTAGTTCTTTTTCGGAAGCGGCGTAAGAGAAGCGGACGCATTCGGGACTTCCGAATGAGACACCCCCTACAGAAGCAACATGCGCATTTTCTAATAAAAACATGGAAAAATCATCAGAATCCTTAATGAACATTCCGTTGATGGTCTTATCTATATAAAAAGAAACGTCTGGAAACAGGTAAAAAGCAGATTTCGGGAGAGAGACTTTGAAGCCCTTGATACCCTTCATGAGATCAAATACGATATCTCTCCTTTTTTTGAAATTTTCCACCATATATCGGTATTTTTTAGGATCTGTTTTTAGTGCTGCCATAGATGCCCTCTGAGCTATAGTGTTGGCTCCGCTGGTTATTTGTCCCTGTATTTTCTCGCAGGCTTCAGCCAACCATTCCGGACAAGCCGAATAACCAATTCTCCATCCCGTCATGGCGTAGCCTTTTGACATACCATTTACTACTGCTGCTTGCGGGTAAATTTTGGGATATACCTCTACTATAGAAACATGTCGGGCTTCATAGTTTATATACTCATATATTTCGTCTGATATTACCGTGATGTCAGGATACTTTTCTATGACTCGAGCAAGGTCTTTCAATTCCTCTGCGGTATAATAACTTCCCGAAGGGTTGCACGGGGAGCTAAATAAAATTACTTTCGTTTTTGGCGTGATGGCTTTTTCCAGTTGCCGGGCAGTAATCTTAAACTCATTTTCATAGCTTGACCTAACCAATACAGAAACTCCCCCCGTCATTTTTACCATTTCATCATAACTCACCCAATAAGGAACGGGAAGTATTACCTCGTCTCCATCGTTTATCAACGCCAGGAGAATATTGATAATGGATTGTTTTGCTCCGTTTGATACGCATATTTGGGTAGGTTTGTAGTCTAGATTATTATCTCTTTTTAATTTGTAAGAAACAGCTTCTCTCAGCTCCAGAAAACCGGGTACCGGAGAATAGTGACTATAATTTTCGTCTATCGCCTTTTTGGCTGCCTCTTTTATATTATCCGGAACATCAAAGTCTGGTTCTCCCAAAGTAAGGCTTATAACATCTATACCCTTAGTTTTCATTTCTCTAGCCTTATTGCTCATAACAAATGTTTGGGAATAATTCAGTCTGTTGAGTCTATCCGATATTTTTCTCATTTTCTGTGTATTTCTTTCTAGATCATGTCTATAATGTAGTTAAATGTCTTACTGGGTCTCATGGATTGAGAGGTTTTTTCTCTGTTGGGGTGATAGTAGCCCCCGATAT
This sequence comes from Bergeyella sp., assembly GCA_030263285.1. Taxonomy (GTDB): domain Bacteria; phylum Bacteroidota; class Bacteroidia; order Flavobacteriales; family Weeksellaceae; genus SZYB01. Next base: position 595,937 of record SZYB01000001.1, on the reverse strand, counting down.
CCTGTTTTTTTCCTTGGGCTTCTATCAGCTCTGCATTAATCGTATTTTCTTTTTCTTTTAGGCGTTTTGCAACGGGTTCAAAAGTTTCTGCCAGAGATCTGTCGGATTTTTGATTTGCCAACGCCTCTGCCCAGTATAAGGCAAGATAAAAATGCGATCCCCTGTTGTCTATTTCTCCTATTTTTCTGGTCGGAGATTTATCATTATCCATAAATTTTGCATTGGCTTGATCCAGCGTCTCTGCAAGAATTTTTGCTTTCGGATTATTTTGTGTTTGTGATAGATGCTCCAAAGAGGCTTGGAAAGCTAAAAACTCACCAAGAGAATCCCAACGCAAATATCCTTCTTCTAAAAACTGTTCTACATGCTTCGGGGCAGAACCGCCTGCCCCTGTTTCAAAAAGTCCTCCGCCATTCATTAACGGTACTATGGAGAGCATTTTGGCAGAGGTGCCCAACTCCAGAATAGGGAAGAGATCTGTGAGGTAATCCCGAAGTACGTTTCCGGATACAGAGATAGTATCTTTCCCTTCTCTGGCTCTTTTCAGGGTTTCCTTCATGGCGTCTTTCACGTCCATTATTTTTATATCAAGACCGTTTGTTTCGTGATTTTTAAGGTACTTTTTTACTTTTTTTATAATTTCTCTGTCATGAGCTCTCGCTTTGTCCAGCCAAAAAATGGCCGGAGTTCTTGTGAGTCGGGCCCTGTTTACGGCAAGTTTTACCCAGTCTTGTATGGGGGCATCTTTTGTCTGACACATCCTGAAAATGTCCCCTTTATCTACTTTTTGAGAGAGAAAAACATTTCCTTTTTCATCCTGTACTTCTACAGTGCCATTGGCTTGTATCTGAAAAGTTTTATCATGAGAGCCGTATTCTTCTGCTTTTTGCGCCATAAGCCCTACATTGGGTACAGATCCCATGACTTTAGGGTCTATCTTTCCATTTTTTTTCATATCCTCTATGGCGGCCTGATAAAACCCCGCATAAGATCTGTCCGGGATGATGGCCAGGGTGTCTTCTTCTTTTCCTTCGTTATTCCACATTTTCCCACCTCCCCTTATAAGCGCTGCCATAGAAGCATCCACTATAACGTCCGAAGGGACGTGAAAATTGGTAATTCCTTTGTCCGAATTTACCATGGCAATGCGTGGTCCGTTTTCCATTGCTTTTTTTATACTCTCTTTTATTTCTTCTTCTCTTGCATGTCCTTTTATCCTTTCATAGACATCCGCCATACCGTTATTTGCATTGATGCCCAGTGATTTAAATACTTCTGCGTAGGAAGTAAATACTTCACTGAAATAGGTCTCTACAATTGCCCCGAAGATGATAGGATCTGAGACCTTCATCATTGTTGCTTTTAGGTGGGCAGACAAAAGAACATCATTTTTTTTCGCTTGTTCAATGGCTTTTTTAACAAAAGATTTAAGTGCATTGAGTCTCATTACCGAGGTGTCTATCACTTCTCCGACTTGCAGTGGAGAAAATTCTTTTAATACTTTTTCGGTGCCATTGTCCTCTTTTAGGATGATTCTGTATTTCGAGTCGGTTTCTAGTGTGACAGAGTTTTCGGTTTCATAAAAATCTCCGGTTTCCATATGAGTTACTGAAGTTTTGCTCTCTTTTGACCAATCGCCCATGCTGTGGGGATGGTTTTTGACATAATTTTTCACGGCTTTAGGCGCTCTTCTGTCTGAGTTTCCTTCTCGAAGTACCGGGTTTACAGCGCTCCCCAGAACTCCGGCATATTTGTCTTTTATTTTTTTTTCCTCCTCATTTTTAGGATTTACAGGGTAATCGGGCACCGGATAGCCTTTTTTCTGAAGTTCTGCAATGGCCGATTCCAACTGAGGGACGGAGGCAGAAATATTGGGTAGCTTTATGATGTTTGCTTCGGGTTTTGTAGCTATTTTCCCCAGCATAGATAATTCATCCGGAACTTTCTGTTCATCGTTAAGATATTCTGGGAAATTAGCCAATATCCTTCCGGAGAGAGAAATATCGGGCACTTCTATCTCAACGTTGGCCGTTTTAGTAAAGGTTTTAAATATAGGTAACAAAGAGTAAGTCGCCAGCATAGGTGCCTCATCTGTAAGGGTATAGTAAATTTTTGATTGTCCGGACATGATTTTTACGTTTTTGTTTTTTTCTGTTTATATTAGTTTTTGTACAACAACCCACAAATGTAGTTAAATTTCATCTCTTTGTATACTCTGTCTCCTATCTGTTAATACTGTGGTACTTGGATACCGTATGCTTTCTTTTAGTACTTTTGCTTCCGTAAAGTTCATCTATGAAATTTCTAGAAAAAGTGGTCTTGGACATTCTCTCTTCCCATGGAGATTTGTCTTCTACACTTTGGATACTTCCGGGAAAAAGACCGACCGTATTTATAAAAAAAATATTGCAAGAAAATTCTTATACGGGTATTCTGCCAGAGATTTTGACCATTGAGGATGTGATGATAAGTATTTCTCATAAAATACCTGTTCGGGGCGTTTCTCTTTGGCTTTTTGCGTATGATGTATACCGGAGAGATTTTTCCGGTGAAGATTTTTCAAGCTTTCTGAAGTGGTTTCCCACGGTTCTAAAAGACTATGATGATTTGTTAAAGTTTTCTGCTCATGAATCTGAAGTTTTATCGTATATGTTCGATGAGGAACGCATAAGAAACTGGGGGGGAGCTTTGGGTAAAAATACCCCCAGAGACAAGCATCTGGACTTTTGGAAAAAGATGAACATTTTTCTTCCCAATCTTAAAAAAAGTCTTTTGGATGTAGGGCTAGCGAGTTCTGGAATTCTTTATGGAGAGGCAAAAAAAAATATTCCTAACCTATGCACTGAGACTCAAAAACATTATTTCTTTATTGGGTTTAATGCGTTTTCTCCCATAGAAGAATTATTAGTACGCTCTCTTTTGCGTAGCGGGAAAGCGGATTGTTATTTCCATTCGGACTTTTATTATATGGGAGATGAGCGTCAGGAGGCGGGTTTTTTTTTAAGAAGATACAGAGACTGGAAAGAATTTAACAGCTCCAGACCTTTTCGGTGGATAGAAAATGAATTTTCACAACCTAAGAATATAAAAGTTCTTGAGGTATCGGGTAATCTATCCCAGACCAAAATTTTGCCTGAGTTATTTTCTGAGAATTTTACAGTTTCTGCAGAAGATACCGCTGTGGTTCTTCTGGATGAGCATTTGCTTCCTGCCACTTTGGAGGCAGTGAGTTGCGTGGGCAGACTTAATATCACGATGGGGTTTCCGCTAAAAAATATGGAGTTTAGTCGTGTGGTCAGAAATCTCTTTCATTTACAGAAACAAATCCAAAAAAATCCAAAAATATATTATTATCAAGATCTTGTCAATTTTTTGGAAATTCTCCCAATAAATGGAAAAGACCACGATCTTGTGGAAAAATTTATACGGGAAATAAGGAGAAATAACAGGGTGTACCTCTCTCCATCCTATGTTATGAATGAATTAAGGAATTTTTCTTATCTAGATCTCCTGCAGCCAGATCAAGATTCGGAAGATTTTTTGTATCATTTGTCCTCTTTTTGCAAAACACTCGCTGCTCAGATTTCGGATGATATACTCTATGAGTGTGTTTCCTACTATGAGAAGTGTTTTATCCGAATTGCAAATCTTATTTCCGGTTATTCTTTTGATATAAGTCTGGAGACGCTGGAGATTCTTATTTCCCAGACGATACAGCAAGAGACATTGGATTTTGTAGGCGAACCTCTGGAGGGGTTACAGATTATGGGACTTTTGGAAACCCGTCTTCTGAACTTTGATCGTGTGATTCTCATCTCAATGAATGAAGGAAAACTTCCTCTGGGGAATACCCAAAACACCTATTTTCCCTTTGATGTAAGGCGGAGATTCGGCCTTCCTACCTATCATGAGAATGATAGTATTTACGCTTATCACTTTTACAGGCTTATACAGAGTGCAAAAACCATATATCTCCTTTATAGTGCTGTAGATTCGGGAACTAATACGGGAGAGAGAAGCAGATTCATTACCCAGTTGCTTCTTGAGAGCCCTCATAAAATAGAGGAAATAACAGTGGAGGGTACGGCTTTGCCTGTAAAAGCAGAGCCCATAATTATAAAAAAAACAAAAACGGTCCAAGAACAACTTCTTCACTGGAAAAAAAGGGTCTCCCCCTCTCACCTGTCTGCCTATCTCTATAATCCTTTGGAGTTTTATTATCGCTACGTTCTTAAGATAGGGAAAACGAAGACAATAGAGGAGGAAATCTCACAGATAAATTATGGCAATCTTGTGCATTATTCTCTGCAGTATCTCTATCAGGGTTTTGTGGGAAAAATATTTACAAACCAAGATTTTATAGAGATGCGTAAGGCTGTACCGGATGCATTGTCTTATGCGATAAAAAAACTGGAACATCAGGAAGATTTTTATCACAGGGGTATGAATTTTGTGCATAAATCCGTAGCCCACAATGTAATAGGAAAGATCATAGCTTATGATGAAGGCTTGGTGAAAAATGGAGATGTCCTGAAGATTATAGACATAGAGCGGAGGATAGAAAATATAGATTTTTTTATAGGGAGTGAAAAAGAAAAAGATGTGGTAACTCTTTTTGGTTTTGCAGATAGAATAGATCAACTTAACGGAAAAATTAGACTGATAGACTATAAAACAGCAAAGCCTAAAAATCTGATAATAAACATCAAAGATTCTGCACAAGCACAAAATTTTTTGGTTCATGAAAAGTATGTACAAGCGCTGCAGTTGGCAGTTTATCTTTATTGTTTGCAGAAGACTCCTGAGTTCTCAACCCTGCCCATGGAGGCGGGAATATGGAGTTTTGCCTCTATAGGAAAGGGAGTCAGTACACTGGTTTTGGAAAACTGCTCTTTGGAAGAGGTTTTACTTTCCGTGCGTACGCTTATTTTGGAGATTCTTAATTCAGAGATCCCGTTTGAAGAAAAAATAAAACTCTCGTATTAGGGAATTAGTCGAGAGGTTTTATTTTTCTACGGATTGAGTGCCTTATTTAACTTTTCTCTGTCCAGTTGGTTTTCCCAGTTTGCCACTACCACAGTGGCAACAGAGTTTCCTATCACATTGGTGAGTGCCCTGCACTCGCTCATGAATTTGTCGATACCCAAAATAAGAGCCATCCCTTCCACAGGGATTTCCGGGACAATGGCCAGTGTTGCGGCTAAGGTGATAAATCCGGCTCCCGATACGCCTGCTGCTCCTTTTGAGCTAACCATGGCGACCAATAGCAGAAGAATTTGCTTTTCTAAAGTTAGGGGGATGTTCATGGCCTGTGCGATAAAAAGAGAGGCGAGAGTCATGTAGATGTTGGTGCCGTCCAGATTAAATGAATATCCCGTTGGGACTACAAGCCCTACGATAGGCTTTGAGCAGCCTGCTTTTTCCATTTTTTCCATAAGGCTTGGCAAAACAGATTCAGAGGAGCTGGTGCCCAAAACTAAGAGGAGCTCTTCTTTTAGGTAGTTCAAAAGCTTGAAAATATTGAATTTATTATACCAAGCCACCGATCCTAAAACTAAAACGACAAATAAGAAAGAAGTAATGTAGAAAGTCCCCACCAAAAACAAAAGGTTTTTTATAGAGGCAATGCCGTATTTTCCTATTGTGAAGGCAATTGCCCCAAATGCACCTATAGGAGCCAATTTCATTAGGATATGAACAATTTTGAATATGGGAGCAGACAGATCTTGTAAAAAATTAGCAACGTTCTGACTCTTGTCTTTTGTAAGTACCAATGCGATTCCTATGAGTACGGAGATAAGGAGAATCTGTAAAATATTACTTCCCACAAGAGGGCTAAAAAGAGTGGTGGGGATAATGTTTAACAAAAAAGCAGTGACGGTAGATTCTTCTGCTTTTTTTGTGTAGTCTGATACATCTCCTGCAAGGGTAGCGGGGTCGATATTGAGTCCTGACCCGGGCTTTATCACATTGGCAACCACGAGACCAATGATCAGGGCAAGAGTAGAGAATGTAAGGAAATAAATAAAGGACTTGGTGGCTATTCTCCCTACTTTTTTCAGATCTGTCATGTGGGCGATCCCAAGCGTGAGAGAGACGAAAATGACGGGAGCAATGATCATTTTCACAATTCTTATAAATCCGTCTCCCAAGGGTTTCATACTTTTGCCAATTTCCGGGAAAAAATTTCCCAGCCCCCCCCCCAAGACAATGGCTATGATGACCTGTACGTAAAGCTCTCCCAGTATTTTCTTTAGTTTCATTTTTGGCAAAATGTTTATTTCCTAAAATTGCTACATCAAACTGGGCTTACTGTATTTTGTGTTTCTGGAAATTTAAAATTTTCAGAAAGATAAAGACGGACCATAAACCCAAAAGGCTTGAGCCTATATAAAATAATTTAAAAATAAAGCCGCAAGGTAAGTTTTTTTTGGTTTTTTACAGCCGATAACTTTCGTTTTCTGTTTCATTTTTTTGAGAAGGTTTTTGTAGACCAGTCCTCTTACAATTCTTACCGTCAAGGGCGGCCCCCAAAGAGATATACTGACCCAGTGCAGCGTGAAGAAATAGAGCCTGAGAGAGTGATATGGTGGGATTTACAAACGTATTGGTGACAGGAATAGAAGTAAGATGAATGTGAGTGCCCAACCCTGTGGTCAGCCCAGCAAATTTTCTGTTTGCTTATTTTTCTGTAGCTCCCAGTATTTATTATGATAAAAAATGCAGTGAGAAGAAATTCTGCCAAAAATTCTACGGTGAGAGAATAACATCTTCCTTGGTAAACTGCTTGTTCATAAAAGTTGGTCGCAAAGGCACTTGCCCATTCCGTGGAAAAAAGCTCCAGCTCCGTTTGGGATTATGTAAAGTGCGCCCGAACCTGTAGTAGCAATGGCTCTTGTACGCTCACACATCAGAAACATTTGCCGAAAAAACGGCACTCTCACCCCCTAATAAAAAAACAAAATGTACCAAAAGTTTGTTTATAAGAAAATCAAATGTAGATAGATTTTTCATTTTACAAATGTTCTATCATTATACATGTCGCGAAAAAATTAATTTTGCATCAAACGTTTTTCGCATTGATTAGTATAAAAAAAATCGGTTTGTTGTTTACGGGGTGGGCTTACTTTTACTGTTGCTGGGGGTCGGAATCCTCTATCGGGGTTTTCCCGGAGATTTTCCTTTGTATTTATTTTTGATAATAGGTTTTTTATTGGGAGGGCTATTTGTTTACCTTATAAAGGAAAAGTTTTCCAAGAAACCTCTTCAGGTACGTGAGAGTTCTCATACCATTGTAGAAGGCATAAGAAAAGCGTTTAAGGTGGTAAGCGCCGAGAGATATTTTAATGAGATTTACAATTACGAAGAGACCAAAAAAAATTTAAGATTTATTCCGTCAACCAAAAGAGCTCTGGTCATTGTATAGGCGAAAATACTTGTAGGATAATGATTTTGCAAAGTTTCAGTGGGAGATAGACGAAAATAGAAGAAGAGTAAGACTGATAAAATTCCCGCCTCCTGAGATTCTTTCTACAGAGACAGATTATAAATACTATAATCTGGAGGAGCAGTTTTTTAATCTTTTCAGTAAAAAAGATGACCTGGCCAGGATACAGGACAATGGAAAAAAACAGGTGATGGAAGTTGCTCAAAAATCTCATCTTCCTGTGGCAGTGGCAGAGCAGATGAGGACAATACTTACCGAGCTTCTTGAGTCAAAAAACTTTTCTCTGGAAAATCCTGACATGATCACCAGTACCGCACCCAAAGCATCGGGATGATACTATTCAGCCAAAGACCATATTGCCGTAATATTCCCTATTTTTTTCCTTTTCATTGTTGTTTTGTCTCGGTGTGTTTCCGGTAATATCCGGAATTGACTACTTTTGTGGTTTTTAAACTTGGTATCGCACGCTAAAATATAAAAATTCTATGTTATCTGTTCAGGGGCTTGGTCTACATCATTCGGGTAAGTACCTTTTTCGGGACGTAAACTTTACCATAAAACGTACGGATAAGATAGGGCTTATAGGGAAAAACGGAGCAGGAAAGTCTACATTACTTAAAATATTATCCGGAGAAATAAGTTTTTATGAAGGGAATGTGGTTCCGGAAGGGAATATCACTATAGGATTTTTAAGACAAGATTTGGATTTTGTAAAGGGGAGAACGGTTTGGGAAGAGACTTTGCAGGCTTTTGAGCAGATCAACAGATGGAAAAAAGAACTGGATGAGGTAAACGATCAGCTGACCACCCGAACTGATTATGAAAGTGATGCCTATGGAGATCTTATTCAGCGGATGACAGATCTCAATGATCTTTTACAGCATCATGATGCCCACAATTTGGAGGGCAGTGTGGAGAAAGTTTTGTTGGGACTCGGTTTTAAGGCAGATGATTTTTCCAAAATCACCGATACTTTTTCCGGGGGATGGCGTATGAGGATAGAGCTGGCAAAACTTCTTTTGCAAAGGGACGATCTGCTACTCCTTGATGAACCTACCAATCATTTGGATATGGAAAGTATCCTGTGGCTGGAGAGTTTTTTGAGGGAGTACACCGGAGCAATTGTTTTGGTGAGTCACGATAAACAATTTATGACCTCTGTATGTAACCGAACCTTTGATGTAAACAACAAAAAAATAGAGGATTATAGAGCCAACTATATCCAGTATTTGGAATTGAGGAAAGAGAGGAGAGAAAAACTTGTACAAGCAAAGAAAAATCAGGATGTGGAGATCAAGCAAATGGAGGACAACATAAACAAATTTCGCGCAATTGCGTCGAAAGCGTCTTTTGCCCAGTCTCTTATCAGGAAGCTCGAAAAAATAGAGCGTATAGAGGTTGATAACGAAGATGTTTCAAAGTTTAATATACGTTTTGTACAGAGTGTGGTTCCCGGAAAAGTAATTTTTGAAGCAAAAGGTCTGGGTAAAAATTATGGAGAGAAAAACATATTTTCCGGTGTTGATTTTTTTGTGGAGAGAGGCGATAGAATAGCTCTTTTAGGGAAAAACGGACAGGGTAAAACCACGCTTGCCAAAATACTTTCGGGTGTTATTTCAGATTATTCTGGTACATGGACGTTGGGATATAACGTAAGTATTGGTTATTTTGCTCAGAACCAAGAAGAGGTGCTTTCTCCGGAAAAAACGGTATTTCAGGAGGCGGAAGATGTTGCTACAGAAGAGACCAGACCCCGGGTGCGGGATCTTCTGGGAAGTTTTTTGTTTTCTGGAGAAGATGTAGATAAAAAAACTAAAGTACTTTCCGGTGGGGAGAGAAATAGGCTGGCGTTGTGCAAACTTTTGCTCTGTCCGTTTAATACCCTTATCATGGATGAGCCTACCAATCATCTGGACATCCAATCCAAGGAGATTATAAAAATGGCGCTGCAAAAATTTGAAGGAACACTCATTGTAATTTCTCATGACAGAGAATTTTTACGGGGGCTTTGCAATAAAATATTTGAATTCCAGGAGGGAAAAATGAAAGAGTTTTTAGGAACTATAGATGAGTATCTGACCTATAGAGAAAAAGAAAGCATCAGGGAAATTTCCGAAGAAAAAGCCAAGCTAGGAAAATCCAAAAAGACCGTAGGTCAAGAAGCTTTGTCACAATCTCTTAAGCCACAAGAAGATCCTGTTTCTTATGATAAGCCACAAGTAAGTATCAGTAAAGAGAAAAAAAAACGGCAAAACAAGCTTAAGAAGATAGAAGAAAAGATTGCCCTTTTGGAATCCGAAATTATAGATTATGAAAGAGAATTTTCTGTAAGCAATCCTACAGAAGAACGTCTGGAAGAATACAGAAAAAGGAAAGAAGCATTGGATCTTGCCTTGCAGGAATGGGAATATTTGGGTGCACAATTAGGATAGTATCATTCTATTAAAAATACCAAAGCGGCGGCAGTACTATCGTAGTCTGCCGCTTTTTTTAGGCGGAGGGTGGATAAGGCCCAAGAAGTTTTATTGTATAAATCCTCTATCCCTAAGGAGAGGTTTTATATTCGGATTTCTTCCTGCGAAATTTTTGTAGGTCTCATTCAAGTCTACCGAGTTCCCCACGGAAAGTATATATCTCCGAAATCTGTCTCCATTTTCTCTTGTGATTCCACCATGGGATTTTATCCAGTCCCATGCATCACTATCTAAAGTTTCGGACCACAGATAGGCATAATATCCCGCTGCATATCCTCCACCCCATATATGGGCAAAATAGGGTGTATGATACCTGGGAGGGACAGCATTTAAGGTAAAGCCGTTATTTTTCAGTACTTTTTTTTCAAAGTCCGATACAGGAGTGATTTGTGACTGATCCGTAACGGTATGCCATGCCATGTCTGTCATCGCTGCAGAGACCAGCTCTGTGGTTTGGTATCCTTGATTAAATTTGCTGGACTTTTTTATTTTTTCTATCAGTTTTGCAGGGATTACTTCGTTTGTTTTGTAGTGGCGGGCATAATTTTTAAGGATTTCTTCTTCTAGTGCAAAATGCTCATTGATCTGGGAAGGAAACTCTACGAAATCTCTGGGTACATTGGTTCCTGAAAGTGTAGGGTATTTTTGGTTTGAGAAAAAGCCGTGTAAAGAGTGACCAAATTCATGAAAAATGGTCTCCACCTCTCTGAAGTTGATAAGAGAAGGTTTTCCTTCGGCAGGTTTTTGGTAATTAAAACAGTTCACAATGACAGGATGAGTACCCAGTAGGGTAGACTGCTCCACAAAATTGCTCATCCATGCGCCTCCCCTCTTCGAATCTCGTATATAAAAATCCAAGAAGTAGATTGCCAGAGACTTTCCGTTGCTATCAAAAACTTCATACACTACCACGTCGGGATGATAAACGGGCAGGTCATTTCTTCTCTTGAATGTAAGTCCGTAAAATTTTTCTGCGGCATAAAAGACGCCTTTTTCTAGTACGGATTTAATCTCGAAATAGGGTTTTAGCTCCTCCTCGTTCAGGTCGTATTTTCCTTTTCTCACCTGTTCTGCATAAAAGTTCCAGTCCCAAGGCGCTACCTCACTCATGTCTCCCTGTATTTTTTTTAGTTTTTCAATTTCATTTTGTTCTTTCTTCGCCTTTTCCAATGCAGGTTGGGCGATTTGTTTCATGAGGTGTACGGCCGCTTTCGGTGTTTTGGCCATTTGGTCTTGTAAGTTCCACTCGGCATAGTTTTTAAAGCCCAGAATCTTTGCTTTTTTCAGTCTTAGGATCGCCAACCTTTCTATTGTATTTCTGGTATCGTTGGCATCTTTTTTTTCGGCCCTTTTCCAAGAAGCCATAAACAATTTTTCCCTTATGACTCTGTTTTTCAGTTTTTGGAGTTCGGGTTGTTGGGTAGTGTTTTGTAGGTTGATAAGGTATTTCCCTTCTTTATCCGCCTGTTTTGCGTTAAAGGCAAGCCCTGCTATTTCGTTCTGAGAAAGTCCGTCCAAGGCTTTTACGTCAGAGATTAAAAGCCCTCCTGTTTTTGTGGCTGCCAAAAGTTTTTTACTGAATTCGGTTTGCAATACCGCAAGTTCCCGGTTAAGTTTTTTTAGTTCTTCTTTTTTTTTCTGGCTCAGCTCAGCTCCGGAAATTTTAAAATTTTGAAGGTAGACTTCCAGAAGTCTTCTGCTCTCTGCCTCCAGATTTTTTGGATCTATTGATTTCAGCCTTTGATAGAGTTTTTCATTTAAGAGAATCTTGTCTTTTTGCGCTGCAAATATCGGAGCATATTCGCTCTCAAGCGTTTGTAACGCTTCGTTTGAATCTGAGCTGGTAAGATTATAAAAGACGGATTGAGCTCTTCTCAGTATTTCTCCGCTTTTTTCTAAAGCTTCCAGTGTATTTTGGACAGTAGGTTTTTTTGGATTGTTTGCAATGTCTTCTATTTCTTTCTCCTGAATTTTCAATCCTAAATCAAAAGCGGGTCTGTAGTGCTCAATTTTTATCTTGTCAAATTCTGGACTTTGATATTGGAGGGTACTTTTTCTGAAAAAGGGATTGTCCCCCCTTAGCTTCTCTATTTTCATTTCTGCGCTTTTGTTTTTTATTTTCTGTGCATAGACTCCCTGCGCTGGAATAAGACATAGAATCCCAATCACAAATGCTAGACGACTCATCACTAATAATTTTGTTTTATGGATTAAAAAGTTGTACAATAAAATACATTGTCTTTTATTTAGCCGGTGTATAGAGAAAAATATATTCCAAAGAATGCTGCTAAATTAAGATAATTTTTTAAAGATGTCCCAGTTTATGCCCCAAGGGTGCTCTATTTTGGTACAGAAGAGGTATAGAATAAAATTTTCATCTATTCCATTTATTTTAATGATTTATTCCCTAAATTGTGGTCATTAAATTTTTTCTTAAACTGTAGTTTGTTTGATTTTTGAATTCATGAGTGGTATGAAGATGAAAAGTTCCGGATTGTTGTTTAGGGAAGCCATGAGTGAGGAGTGTCCTTTGCAAATCGTAGGAGTTATAAATGCCAACCATGCACTTTTGGCAGAGGGGGTGGGTTTTCGTGCAATATATCTTTCGGGAGGTGGTGTAGCTGCTGGGTCTTTGGGTATTCCGGATTTAGGCATTACTACATTAGAAGATGTTTTAGTAGATGTAGAACGCATTACCCGTGTTTCTAAGCTTCCCCTGTTAGTGGATGTGGATACAGGTTTTGGTTCTTCTGTACTTAATGTGGAGCGCACCGTAAAATCCCTCATTAAGGCAGGTGCTGCAGCGCTGCATATAGAAGATCAGGTAAGTTCAAAGAGATGTGGTCACCTTCCCGGAAAGGAGTTGGTGAGCAAAGAAGAAATGGTAGACAGGCTGCGTGCATGTGTTTACGCTAGGACGGATAAGCACTTTGTCATAGGTGCACGCACAGATGCTTATGCCGTTGAGGGACTGGAAAAAACTTTAGAAAGGGCAGTGGCTTACAAAGAAGCGGGGGCAGATTTTATTTTTGCGGAGGCGGTAGAGGATATCACTTTGTACAAAAAATTTGTAGAGGCAACAGGTATACCTGTTCTGGCCAATATTACTGAGTTTGGCAGGATAGAGATGTATAATACGGAAGAGCTTAAGCAGGCGGGAGTGGGGCTTATTCTCTATCCGCTTTCGGCTTTTCGTGCGGCCAATAAAGCCGCACGAAATGTTTACGAGCATATCCGCAAGGATGGCACTCAAAAAAATGTCCTCCATACGATGCAGACCCGTGAGGAATTATACGATAGCATCGGTTATTACGAATATGAAAAAAAACTAGATCAACTCTACAAAAAACAGTAAATATATGTCTGACTCGGCCCCTAATTTTAAGGCTAAAAAAAGTGTTGCACTATCCGGTGTGGTTGCGGGTAATACTTCACTTTGCAGTGTAGGAAAAAACGGAAATGAGCTCCGTTATAGAGGTTATGATATTCTGGATTTTTCTACCCAAGCAGAGTTTGAGGAGGTAGCATATTTGCTTATTTACGGGGTTCTTCCATCGAAGGCACAGCTTAAAGTTTATAAAACGAAGCTCAAATCCCTGAGAGGTTTGCCTCATACGGCAAAGAATATTCTCAAAGAACTTCCTGCTCATTCTCACCCTATGGATGTTCTCCGCACCTATGTATCCGTCATGGGAAGCATACATGGAGAAAAGGAGGATCATTCTTTTTCCCGGGCCAGGGATATTGCGGACAAACTGATGGCTTCTTTTGCTTCGGCACTTTTGTATTGGTACCATTATTCTCACCATGGCAAAGAAATACGGGTAGAGACAGATGATGATACCATTGGAAGTCATTTTTTACATTTACTCCATGGTAAAATTTCGCCTGAATCCTGGATAGAAGCGATGCAAATTTCTCTTAATCTTTATGCAGAACATGAGTTCAACGCCTCTACCTTTACCGGTAGGATTATTGCAGGTACGGGATCTGATATGTATTCTGCTATTGCGGGTGCTATAGGCGCATTGAGAGGACCAAAACATGGAGGGGCAAATGAGGTAGCTTTTGAAATCCAGAGCAGATATTGTTCCGCACAGGAAGCAGAGGAAGATATAAGACAGAGACTGTCAAAAAAAGAAGTGATTATAGGTTTTGGACATCCTGTATATACCGTATCGGATCCTAGAAATGTGGTGATAAAAGAAGTGGCAAGACAACTTTCCGAAGAGTCGGGAGATTCTTTGCTCTATGCTATTGCCGAGAGGCTGGAGAAGGTGATGTGGGAGGAGAAAAAAATGTTTCCCAATTTAGATTGGTTTTCTGCCGTTTCTTACCACCTAATGGGGATTCCTACCTTTATGTTCACCCCTCTTTTTGTGATCTCCAGGGTTGCAGGGTGGAGTGCACATATTCTGGAGCAGAGAGCAGATGGAAAAATCATCCGCCCAAGTGCAAACTACTGTGGTCCTGAGCCTAAAAAATATGTTCCTATAGAGAAACGCTAAATAAGAAACACTGAAAATACCTATATCCCCCACTTATGCCTTTATATATTTCAAACGAAAGACCACAACCCGACCAGGTACTTGCAGATATCGCAGATTATGTTTTACGATATGAAATAAAGAGTGATCTTGCATGGGAAACTGCGCATTATTGCCTTCTAGATACTGTAGGCTGTGGTCTGGAGGCACTTTCTTACCCTGCTTGTACCAAGCTTCTAGGTCCCATAGTAAGGGGGACTGTCGTGCCTAATGGAGCCAAAGTTTTTGGAACTCAGTTTCAACTGGATCCGGTTCAGGCAGCCTTCAATATAGGAACTATTATTCGCTGGTTAGACTTTAATGATACTTGGTTGGCTGCAGAATGGGGACATCCTTCTGATAATTTAGGAGGGATTTTGGCAACTGCCGATTGGCTTTCCAGAACTCGGATTTCGGAAGGTAAAAAACCCCTGAAAATGAAACAGGTATTAGAGGCCATGATCATGGCACATGAGATACAAGGGGTGATTGCATTAGAAAATTCTTTTAATAGGGTGGGATTGGACCATGTAATTCTTGTAAAACTTGCCTCTACCGCTGTTGTAGGAAAAATTATAAATCTCTCCCGGGAGGAATTAATTAACGCTCTTTCGCTGGTTTTTGTAGATGGACAGGCATTGAGAACTTACAGGCATGCTCCCAACACAGGAAGCAGAAAATCATGGGCTGCCGGAGATGCTACCTCCAGGGCGGTTCGTTTAGCACTTATTGCTCATACGGGAGAAATGGGGTATTCTTCTGTGCTTACAGCCAAAACATGGGGTTTTTATGATGTTTATTTTAAGGGAAAGGAGTTCGATTTCCAAAGAGATTACGGGTCTTATGTGATGGAAAATGTGCTTTTTAAGATTTCATTTCCTGCAGAGTTTCACTCTCAAACTGCCGTAGAGGCTGCTATGATACTGTACAAAAAATTACAATCTTTGGGGAGAACTTCGGAGGATATAAAGAAAATAAGCATTCGTACCCATGAGGCCGCTATTAGAATTATAGACAAAAAAGGCCGCCTGAACAATCCTGCAGACAGGGACCATTCTATTCAGTATATGGTGGCAGTCCCGTTGATCTTTGGGAAGCTTACCGCTTCGGACTATGAAGATAGTGTGGCCGCCGATCCTAGAATTGATATTTTGAGAGAAAAAATAGTGTGTGTGGAAGACCCCAAATATACAAGAGATTATCACGATCCTGAAAAACGATCCATAGCCAATGCTCTTAGTATTGAGCTTAACGATGGTACTTTACTGGAAGAGGTGGAGGTGGAATATCCCATGGGTCATAAAAGGAGAAGGGAGGAGGGAATTCCGGAACTCATAGAAAAGTATAAAACAAATTTGGCAAGGAGATTTCCAGAGAAACAACAAAAAATTATCCTAAAAAAATCACTGGACTA
The DNA here is from genome assembly GCA_030263285.1 of Bergeyella sp. Classification (GTDB taxonomy): domain Bacteria; phylum Bacteroidota; class Bacteroidia; order Flavobacteriales; family Weeksellaceae; genus SZYB01. The sequence goes on along the minus strand of SZYB01000001.1, from coordinate 580,076 downwards.
CGACACGCTTGTAGACCTAGAGGTGCAGGAGTTTGTAGACTTATTGGTAATTTGAGTTTTTTTGGAAAAAAGGATAGGAATTGATTTAAGAGTCATTCTGGTTTGTTTGCTAGTGTCTCTGCAACTTCTTCTTCATTTTTTTCTTCTTCTACTTCGGTTTCCATCCAGTCATGATTTTCAAATGTGAGACTGTCTTCCGATAGAAGAGCTTCTTCTTCTATTATGTTTTCTTTTATATTGAAGGTAGATATTTCTTTTTCTTCCAGTTTTTTGGCCAGTCTTTTCAGAGAGATTTTGTCTATGGACATAAATCTTTTTCCCAGGCGTCTGGCAGCATATTTTCTCATTCCTGTTTCGTGTAGGAGATCTACCGCCATACTCACGGCAGTACCCAGATTTTCTCTATAGCTATTCTCTATGCCGTGGTTGAGATAGTAATAAGCATCGTGTCTGGTCTTTGCCCTTACGTATATCTTGACATTGGGAAATTGCTGGCGTACAAGCTCTGCTATAAGTTTATTTTCTTCGGGATTATCAAGGCATAAAACCAATATTTCTGCCTCTGCGATTCCTGCAGCTCTCAGGGTAGGGATTTTGGTCGCATCGCCGTAGTATACCTTGAATCCAAAACTTCTTAAGAGCTTTACCCTTTCTGAGTCGTTATCCAGAATCGTGGCAGACACTTTATTGGCCTTCAATAATCTTCCTACAATACTTCCGAAAGACCCAAAGCCTACAATAATAATCTTTTTTTGTGCAATATTTTTATTCATAATATCGTAGGGCGTGTCAATCTCTATTTTTGAATTAATTTTCTTTAAGATTATTTTCTCATGCAGGATCATAAGAATAGGGGTAGAAAACATCGTGATGGCTGTCACAGCCATAAGTTGAGAGGTTACTTCATCGTTAAATAAAAAAAGCTTGTTGGAAAAGCTAATGAGGACAAAGGCAAACTCTCCGACCTGTGAAAGGGCAAAAGCATAGAAAAAATTTTGCCCTTTTTCCAATTTATAAAATTTTCCTACGAAAAAGAGAACGATAAATTTTACTGAAAGTACCGCGAATGCCAGACTAAAAATAAGAATAGGGTGTTGTTGTATAGTAACAAAATTTATGGTAGAGCCCACACTTACAAAAAATACGGCCAATAACAGTCCTTTGAAGGGGTCTATATGGGCTTCTAATTCGTGTTTGAATTCTGAATTGGCTAGCATTACTCCAGCCAGAAAGGCCCCAAGAGCAGGAGATAGTCCGACGAATTCCATCAGTTCTGATACTCCCACTACCAAAAATAACGAGGTAGCGGTGAGCAATTCCGGCATACCGGATTTTGATACATATCTCAGGAAAGGGACAAAGACATAATTACCTAGAACATACAGCAGTAATATTCCCAAAACCACCGTAGAGGCCTGTATCCATTCCGAGTTATCATCTAGCAGAGATTTGAGTCCGCCGGATCTGGTGCTTACATCATCGCTTTGAGCAATAAGGGGAATGAGTGCGAGAATAGGAATTACCGCTATATCCTGGAACAATAGCGTAGAAAAAGAAGATTGTCCCGCAGTGGTACGGAACATTTTTTTCTCCTGCAAGGTCTGGAGTACAATGGCAGTAGAGGAGAGAGCAAAGGACAGGGCGATGACCACAGCCTGGTCCGTTGGCCAGCGTGCGAGTGTCAGTATGACATATAAGAGTACAACAGTAATGGACATCTGGGAGAGTCCCAATCCTATAATTTTTTTCCGCATAGCCCAAAACTTTTTGGGCTCCAGTTCCAGTCCTACAATAAACAACAACATGACCACCCCGAACTCTGAAGCATTCATGACATCATGGGTATCGTTGCCGGTAAGCTTTAGTACAAAAGGCCCTATAATAACCCCTCCCAGAATATATCCTATCACAGAGCTTAGACCTATTTTTCTCACCAGAGGAACCATCACTATGGCTGCACCCAAAAAGATAAGTAGCTTCATTGAAAAATCAGATTCCATACCGTTTTATTTTTTCAGGATTTCAGCAAACTTTTGTTTATGAAGGTCTATTTCCTTTTTCGTAAGATTTTCGGAGTCGAATACCGTATAGATGTATTTTATTTGGGCTCTGAAGATTTTTAGGCTTACAATAAGACCGCTAATGAGCTCATCTACAGAGTAATAATATTTCCCATCTCTTCTGTAAGATCTTTCCTTACCCCTTGTGGTGATGAAGAAGAAGATTTCTTTATTTTCCAAGGGGTTTTTTTCTTCTTTGTTCAGCCATTTGTTTTCCAGCACTTCGTCTACCCATAATCTGAGGAGCGGAGGCATGCCGAACCATATGATAGGAAAATGAAAAATAAACCGATCAAACTGATGGATTCTTTTCCGTTCCTTAAATGCGGCAATATGGAAGTCCGGATATTCCTCATAAATGTCACGAAAGACAAACGAATCACAGTTTTCGTAATATTTGGTAAGTTCTTCATTATTCGAAGCGTATTCCAGATAGGGATGTGCAAAAATGACCAGTGTCTTTTTCAAATTTTCCGAACGTTTGTATGAAAGTAAGAAAAAATATAAAAATCACCAATTTCCTGAAGCCCCACCTCCGCCAAAACTTCCTCCTCCTCCTAATCCGCCAAAACCTCCTCCTTTGCCCCTACTTCCTCCTCCGAAACCCCCTCCCACAGGAAATGGAAAATCCCCTCTTGAGTATCCTCTTCTGGAAAGAACTACATCTTCTTCGTTTTCATAATTTCCGTTTTTGTCCTTGTCTTTGGACAGTAGACTTAGAATGATCAAAATGATAAACGTAATTATAATAATCGTAAGTAAATCGGGTTCCTCTCCTTTTTTTTCATCGGGCTTAAACTTTCCTTGTATGGCTTCCATAATGGCACTTGTGCCACGATCAATACCCTCATACCATTTCCCTTGTTTAAAGTTGGGGGTTACAATATAGTCCAGGATTTGTCCGGCAACGGAGGCGGTGATATATTGCTCTATGCTTCTGCCTTGTTGTATTGCCATGTTTCTGTCATCTTTAGCGATCAGGAATACAATCCCATTATCTTTCCCTTTTTTTCCTAATCCCCATTTTTCCCCAAAAAGAGTGGCAATAAAGTTTATATCTTCTCCTTTGGTCGTGGGAATGATGATTACTAATATTTCTGTGGAGGACTCTTTTTCGAATTCAATGAGTTTTTCGTTTAACGAGTTTTTTTCTCCAGGACTCAAGAGACCCACTTCGTCGTATACCGGATAGAGTATATCGGGTTTATTGGGGATCGTGTATTGTGCAAAATTCTTTTGAATACCACACCATAGGGACAAAGCGATAATTAATCTAAGAGAAAATAATTTCATCAGGGAGTCGATTTTTTCCTTTTCGGCAGAGGAAAATAAAAATTTAATTTTCTGCCCGCTCTCAATATAACGATAACACCTTTAATAATATTTTTTTCGAAAATTTTTCGGTAGCCTTTATCATGTCACCGATACCCAACCTGATATATTTTTTTGTGGATATTCCTCCTAATGATGGTAAGGTATTTTTTTAAAAAATTCACGCGTACGAGAATACCCAATTGTGTTTTCTAGTAAATCCCGGACAAAAGATCTGAAAAGGCATCGAATATACGTTTTGCAGAATTATATTTTTCCGAGAAAGAATCCATATGCGCAGTAACCTTGCTGGGGGCATGCCCTGCTGCCAGGATACACAACCTGTTCTTCTGTAAGAATATTGTGCTTCATTCGTCTTGAAAAACTTCCGGTGCTTTTTCTGCACCTGCAGCTGCCTTGAAGAAAGGTTTGGATTTAAACTTTGGAAAAAAAGCCGCCAAAACACTTGTGGGTGGAGTTTCTACGAGGTTGTTGAATTTTTCTACGGCATCATTATAGTATACGGTTTCTGCACGTATACTGTTTTCTATGGCGGTATATTCTCTCTGAAAATTGATGTATTGCTGGTCAGCTTTTAGGTCGGGATATTTTTCTACCACCATCATAAGCCGGCTGAGAGCTCCGGAGAGTTTTCCCTGGGCTGCCTGAAATTTTGCGAGATTTGATTCGGTGAGGTTATTCGGATCTATATTTATGGAGGTTGCTTTAGATCTCGCCTCTACAACATCCGTGAGGGTTTGCCGTTCGTATTTTGTGTAAGACTTTAGTGTCCTTTCCAGATTTGGGATAAGATTGGCTCTCTTCTGGTACACTGTTTCTACATTGGCCCATTTTTTTCCTACTTCGTTGTTTCCTGCTACTAATTTTTTGTATGCACTCAGTCCCCAGAATGCAATGATTCCTAAGGAGATTAATAGAAAAATAAATATTCCTGAAATATTTAAACAACCCTTGCCTTTCATATTTTTAAATGTTGTATGGTTTTTGCTTATTCAAAAAAATCTAAAGCCCAAATATACGATTTATATGCTACATTTGCTTCCCTTAAAGACATCTAGTTATGGTTACGATAATAGTGGCAATGGGCAAAAATAGAGAAATAGGCAAAGAAAATCAACTTCTATGGCGTTTACCTGATGATCTGAAACACTTTAAAGATCTTACCGCGGGACATCCTGTCATCATGGGGAGAAAAACCTACGAGAGTATCGGAAGGCCACTTCCTAACAGAACCAATATTGTGGTGTCAGGCAAAAAAGATTGGTTTGAGGAGGGTATTCTTGTTGTAGAGAGTGTGAGGAATGCACTGAAACATGCGCAAAAAATTGACGAAAATATTTTCGTGATAGGGGGAGGGAAAATATACGAACAAACAATGGAAATGGCAGATCGTCTGGAAATAACCCAAGTAGATGTGAGCCTTATGGCGGATACATTTTTTCCGGAAATAGATTTTAAAAAGTGGAAACTGATACAGGAAACCTGTCGTGAAAAAGACGAAAGAAATGCCTATTCTTTTTGTTTTCAGACCTATGAAAAAAGGAATTAACCACTTTGGTGACGGGGATAAAGGGCAATATTTTTTATCTTTGCTGGCAAATCTTAAAAGAAGATGAATAAGTACATAAAAATTTTTGTTGCCGCGGTTTTGATTATTTTGGGTGTTTATATGATGTTTTTCACCAGAAATGTCGGTTGGGGAGTGGTTGTTTTTTTATTGTCGGGTATCCTTGTTTTCATGTTTTTCAAAAACGAGTATATCCTGATGTCTTTTTGGTTTTTAAGAAAGCAAAAAATAGGGAAGGCAGTATATTGGCTTGGTAAAATTAGGAATTATACTTCTCAGCTTCATAAATCTCAGTACGGGTATTACCATTACCTAAAGGGGCTTTGTCTTGCTCAGGAGCATCCTTCCAAAATGGAACCTCTGATGAGAAAAGCATTGGAGTACGGTCTCAATATGAAACAAGATCGTGCAATGGCATATCTCAATCTTGCTGCCGTGGCAATTTCTAAGGGGAGAAAGCAGGAAGGACAAAAGTTTTTGGAAGAATCCAGAAAGTTAGATAAAGCAGGGCTGATGACAGAGCAGATAAAAGCAATGAAAGACCAACTCAAGATGCCTTCCATGCAAAAGCACATGCACAATCCGCATATGAGAAAGAGAGGTAAATTTTTTTAGTTTTTTTCTGCTTTAATTGGTTGTTTATTTTTTTTATGACGATTTATTCTTGTCTTATTGGCGTTACGTAACGGAGTCGGAAAGTGAATTCTGTCCCCTCTAGATATTCGCTTTTGGCAAAGATATTTTCTCCGTGAGCTTCCAGAATATGTTTCACAATGGCAAGGCCTAAGCCTGACCCCCCGTCTTTTCTACTTCTACTAGATTTTACTCTGTAGAATCGCTCAAAAATTCTGGGCAATTGTTCAGGTCTGATGCCCATCCCATTGTCAGATACACTTATCTCCACTTTGTCTTTTATGATGTTTGTAGTTACCGTAATTTTTGCTTCTTGTCTATTGGCATAATGGATGGCGTTGGAAAGTAAATTGATAAAGACTTGGGCTATTTTTTGCTTGTCTGCCTGTACAAATATTTGGCGATGGGAGGTCTTTAAAGATAAATGGGCGCCTGTATTTTGGGCTTCTAGGTCTAGCAAATCAAAAACTTCCTTAATGAGCATGTGGACATCAAATATATCTCTTTTGAGCTCGATTTCTCCAGATTCCAGCCTGTGCATAAGGTCTAGATCTTTTACAATGGTGATGAGTCTTTCTACAGAAAGACCAATTCTTTCCAGATATTTGTCCCGTATACTTAGGTCTTCTATTCCGCCGTCTTTCAGTATATCTACATATCCCTGTATAGAAAATAGAGGGGTTTTTAGTTCATGAGACACATTTCCTATATACTCTTTTCTATAATTTTCCATTTCTTTAAACATATAAAATTCGGCATCACTTTTTTCCTGAAGACCCGATATGGTTTTTCTGAGTTCCTTGAATCCTATATTGCGAGCATGGTCAAAATAATCGTTCGGAAAGGTTCTTATAATTTTTTTTATTTGGTGTTTACTGTAATAGGCAAAAAGCATCTCAATTGCCATATAGAGTGTAAGGAATACAATGAGTATAATTCCGTAGAAAAGAATGTTCGTACTATTCGTACTATCAGAGTAGATATTGTGTGTGTTGTATTCTAAATATCTGTACACACCAACTACAACGGTGATAACCAAAGTGATGCACGCAGCAAAAGCGAGAGAAATTTTATTTAGGGGCATTTTTGGGTTTGTTATCAGACCACCAACTTATATCCAATACCTTTGTGGGTCTGTATACTCTTATTCCCTAGCTTTTCTCTCAGCCTTCTGATGTGTACATCTATGGTTCTTTCTCCTACAATGACTTCATTTCCCCACACTTTTTCCAGGATTTCCTCTCTCTTAAACACTTTATTTGTATTGGAAGCCAAGAGGTAGAGCAGGTCGAATTCTTTTTTGGGTAGAGAAAAAGAGTTTCCATTTTTTGAAACCCGAAAGCTATCTTTATCTATAATGAGATCCTTTAGTTCTATAAAATGTGATTGATTTTCTACAGAGGTATTAAGCTTGAGAAGAGCATTGATTTTTGAAATCAGAACCTTGGGCTTTATTACTTTTATGACATAATCATTCGCTCCTGCTTGATAACCGGCAAGTTGAGAGAATTCTTCTCCTCTGGCAGAAAGCAGCACGATGAGTGTCCTGTGTAATTCATTTGTGTTTCTGAGTTCCAGACAGACTTCTATTCCATCTTTATCGGGCATCATCACGTCTAGCAAAATAAGGTCTGGTATTATTTTTTTCGCAATGTTTATGCCTTCCGTTCCGTTTTCTGCAGCATAAACGTCATATCCCTCTTTTTTCAGGTTATAGGAAAAGATTTCTAAAATGTCTTGTTCATCATCTATCAAAAGTATTTTTTTCGGTTTCATGCTTGTTTTAGTTTTTCTATCATTTTTTCCGGATCCTCGGCTGTGAATACGGTATTTCCCGCTACCAAAACTTGGGCTCCGCAGTCATAGAGTTTTGAGGCATTTTCTAAACTTATTCCTCCATCTACCTCTATGAGCGTGGGGGTATTTTTTCTTTCGATAAGTTCTTTGGTTTCTACAATTTTTTTATAGGTATTCTCTATAAATTTTTGTCCGCCAAATCCTGGATTTACGCTCATAATAAGTACAATATCCAGGTCTTGGATACTATCTTCCAGAAAGGAAACAGGAGTTGAAGGATTCAGCGCAACGCCTGCCTTTATGCCGTGGTCTTTTATGAGCGATATATTTCTGTGTAAGTGGCTAGAGGCTTCCCAGTGGAGAGTGATAAGATCTGCTCCGTTTTCTATGAAAGGTATTATGAATTTTTCCGGTTCCACTATCATAAGGTGAACATCCAAAAATTTTTTGGAGTGTTTTCTTACAGACTTCAGAACAGGAAAGGCAAAGGATATATTCGGTACAAATCTTCCGTCCATAACGTCTATATGTATCCAATCTGCTTGGGATCTCTCTATCATTTCAATATCTTTTTTCAGGTAAGCGAAATCTGCAGATAAGATAGAGGGCGCTATGATTCTTTTCAACATTTTATTCGTTGTTTTATAGGCTTACTTATACGTGTTCTTGTACTCTTGCTTCCGAACCAGAATTGCCCTAGTGATATTTTAACGACAGATTGGACCTTATTTTTAAGAGTGTTTTGTAGATAAGGGAAATTACATGATTTACGTCGTCTTTAGAGACCATTTCTACCGTGGTATGCATATAGCGTAAGGGTAGAGAAATCAATGCACTGGGGATCCCCCCGTTTGCAAGGGCAAAGGCATCGGTGTCCGTACCGGTAACTCTGCTGGAAGCGGCTCTTTGATAGGGAATTTTGTTTTCGTTTGCCGTATCTATAATAAGATTTCTTACCTTATGGTGTACACTGGGAGCAAAATAAATCACAGGACCTGCACCGCATTTTTGTGCTCCTTCTTTTTTCTGATCTATCATGGGGGTAGAAGTATCATGAGTAACATCCGTCACTATGGCCATATCAGGTTTTATGGTTTTTGCGATCATCTTTGCGCCGTACAGACCCACTTCTTCCTGAACAGAGTTTGTAATGTAGAGACCAAAAGGAATTTTTTTCTTACTTTTCTTGAGTTTTTTTGCTACCTGAGCTATCATATATCCGCCTATTCTGTTATCCAGTGCCCGACCCACAAAGTACTTGTTGTTGAGTTCAAAAAATTCATCGGGATAAGTAATCATATTCCCCACTCTTATCCCCAGTGACTCTACTTCTTTTCTGGTTCGCGCTCCGCAGTCTACAAATAGATTTTCTATTTTGGGTACAGGATCATTTTGATTCTTTCTCGTATGGATAGCGGGCCACCCAAACACCCCTTTTACGACTCCCTTATCTCCATGTATATGAACTATTTTTGAAGGGGCAATGATCTCATCCGACCCTCCATTTCTTATTACGTAGATAAGTCCATCTTCCGTGATGTAGTTTACGTACCAAGAAATTTCGTCTGCATGCGCCTCTATTACCACCCTGAACTTTGCTTTAGGATTTATGATCCCATAACATGTTCCATAATTGTCGGTTCTTATCTCATCCACATAAGGTTTTATATATTCCATCCATACTTTCTGTCCATTTACCTCAAATCCTGTGGGAGAAGCAGTGTCAACATACCTTCTCAAAAAGGTTACTGATTTCTTGCCATATTTCATAATCGAAAAGGAATAGTTTTTGTGTTTGTGAGTATTCGGCTTCCAAAAATAATGATTTTTACCAAGATTTTAGTTTCGTTGTTGAGTTTTCTCCCTTTGTTCGTTTTTTCTCAAAGAGACACGGCCATAGTAAAAATACAGGATAAGGAAGGTATCTTAACCGATGAGCATGGGCAAATCTATTACTATGACAAGAATAAAAAAGCTAGGGTGTATGAAGTAAACGGTGAGTCGGTGGTTATTCTTGATGAGATGCACATTGTCTCCGGCTCAAAATTCAACAATGAACTCGACAGAAATTATTATTACTTTCTGAGCAGGAAACTCAATACAGTATATCCTTTGTTTCTTGTTGCGTTAGAACAATACAGAGAGCTTTCCAAAGAAAATAAACGAACAGACAACAAGTATACACGAAAAAAATGGATGAAAAAAAAGCAGTCAGAACTAGCCGATCAATATGAATCTAGGTTAAGAAATCTTACCACCTCCGAAGGACAAATTTTTGCAAAACTCATGTACAGAGCTACGGGTAAGACGGTTTTTGAGATTATTGATGAACTTCGTGGAGGGTGGAGTGCTTTTTGGTGGAATGTAAAGGGAAATATTGCAGATGTAGATATAAAGGAGCCTTATGACCCTTACAAAAACAGAGTGGATGAGTATGTAGAAGATCTGCTCAAAATAAATTGGTCTAAGGGCAATTTGACGCCGTATAGGGGCTACAAAGATTTTAAAGTGGGGCATTGACATATTTTTCCTTTAGTTTGTCGAACACTATTTTATCCACAGGAAGTTCAAAGGGGTTTTCTTCTTTTAAGGAGATCCACTCCAGGCTTTCTATACAGGGGTCCAAAATCACCAAATCGTTTATCTCTTCCACATCCACTGTATAGTAGAGGGTAAGCAGCTGTTCTTTATCACTGAAACGAGAGATCAGAAAATCTTCCTGGGTATAAAGATGTTCTGTTTTTGTGATTTTTAAGTTAAGTTCTTCAAGAAGCTCTCTTTTGAGACAATCCAGTGCGCCTTCTCCAAATTCTAATCCGCCACCGGGAAATTTTGCTAAAGAACCTCCTGCATATTCTTCCCTTAGTACCAGCAGTTTATTGTTTTTTATACAGGCCGCATATACTCTTACATTGAAGCGATCTATCATTGTATTTTCCCGTTTTTTATAGCGTTTATCATTTCCCTTTTTCCTGGAGGCCCCACGAGTTTTTCCACATAAAAACCCAGCTCGGCAAGGATTCTTCTTACACTACCTTTAGAGGAATAGGTAGTGAGAATTCCTTTATCTTCCATTTTTTCACGTACAACAGAGAAAAGCCTTTTTTCCCACAGGTCGGGTTGCACACGAGGTCCGAAACAGTCAAAATAGACCAGATGCATTTTAGGAAGTTCAAGACTATAAAGGTCAAAGAAATCTCTCCTAAATTTACTAAAGCGAAAACCGGGTAGAAGCTCCATATCTTGCTCCCAACTTTCCCGATGTATTTTTTTATAGAGTTCTTCTTTTTTGGGAAACGAGAAGTGGTGGGTATAAGCTAAAATACTGATTTCTGTTTGGGTAACAGGGTATTTTTCTATGGCAAAATAATTAATTTTTTTCGGAGAATTTCTGGAAAGAAACTCCTCCAGGGTGACCAGTAGATTCAGCCCTGTTCCAAATCCCAGTTCCAAAATGTTAATTTCAGGAGTTTTTACTTTTGCCAGTCCATTTTTTATGAAAACGTGTCTTGCCTCCTTCAGGGCTCCATGACAGGAGTGGTAGTGCTCACCCCACCCCTTGATGAACAGGGTCTTTGTACCGTCCTGAGTCAGAATGATTTCTCTTTCCATTTTTTCCGCTTGCCAAAGGTAAATTAATTTTCTCGTATTTATTTAGATTTATATATTTGCGGGGAATGAATAGATTTTACTTCAGGGGAATGAATATAAAAAAAACACCTAATTCCAGGCTTTCTGGGTTTGACTGGGATAATTTTTCTTTTGGGGATACTTTTACTGATCACATGGTGATTTGCGAGTACGAAAATGGAGAGTGGAAGGAACCTCAACTTTTGCCATATGGCCCTATTTCATTTACGCCTGCCATGATGGCAGTGAATTATGGACAGGCATGTTTTGAAGGGATGAAAGCCTATAAAGACAAAAATGACGATATTTTTCTTTTTAGGATAGATAAGAATTACGACCGCATTAATAAATCTTCGCAAAGACTTGGGATGCCAAAAATTCCTAAAGAAATCTTTTATGATGGGCTTTACACTCTTGTAGACGTAGACAGAGGATGGGTACCCTACGGAGAAGGGCTTTCCCTCTATTTGAGACCTCTTATTTTTGCTACAGAGGAGATGCTTAAGGCCCGTCCGGCAGAAAAATTTTTATTTGCCATTGTGGCCTCGCCCGCAAAGGTGTATTACTCTGATCCCGTTGCCGTAAAGATATCAGATTATTATTCCAGAGCGGCCAGCGGAGGGGTGGGTTTTGCAAAGGCTGCGGGAAACTATGCTGCTTCTTTTTTACCTACCTATTTGGCACAGGAAGAAGGCTATGATCAGATTATATGGACAGATGATGCCACTCACGAAAAAATAGAGGAGAGTGGAACGATGAACGTTTTTGTAAGAATACATGATACTTTGTTTACTCCACCTATTTCAGACAGAATTTTGGATGGTGTAACGAGGGATAGCTTTATAACGCTTGCCAAGAGAAGAGGGATAGCAGTAAGAGAAGAAAACATCTATGTAAATGATCTTCTAAAAGCATATGAAGGGGGAACTTTGCAGGAGATATGGGGAGTAGGTACGGCGGTGGTAGCCAATTCTTTTAAGTCCTTTGGTTATAAGGATAAAAGGTATCCACTGCCCGTTTTATCCGAAGCCGATAGTTATGCCTCTTTACTCAAAAAAGAGCTAGTGGATATACAGACCAATCTGTCAGAAGATGCCTTCGGATGGAGATATCTGGTGGAAAAAAAATGCTGAGAATATCTTATTATGATACGTCAGCTAATTTGCAGGGTTATTATAGTTGTTTTTGCCAGTAGCTGTGTCCCAACGTACAAAAAAATGAATATAGAAAAAGAATTTTACAGTAGCTTGAAAGAGGGGATTTACGCAAAACTCCAGACTTCCGAAGGAGTCTTGATCATAAAACTTGAGGATAAAGACTCTCCCGTTACTGTGGCAAGCTTTGTAGGTCTTGCAGAAGGAAAAATAGATAATTCAGCCAAGAAAAAGGGGGTACCCTTTTATGATGGTACTCTGTTCCATAGAGTAATCAAAGGCTTTATGATACAGGGAGGAGATCCAAAGGGAACAGGGATGGGAGATCCAGGATACAGATTTGATGACGAGAAAAATGCTTTGCAACATATAGGGAAAGGGATTGTATCCATGGCAAATTCTGGCCCGAACACAAATGGCTCTCAGTTTTTTATTACCGAGGTGGCCACCCCTTGGTTAGATGGCAGGCATACGGTTTTCGGGAAAGTGATAAAAGGTCAGGAAGTAATAGATGTTATTGCTGCAGTGGAGAAATCTGCACAGGATAAGCCCATAACAGATGTGGTATTGGAGAGGGTAAGTATTTTTACAAAGGGAGATGCTTACAAAAATTATGATGCAGAAAAAATATTCAGGGAAGGGAAAAATAAGATACAGGAGAACAACTGGGCTTATGTAAAAAAACAAGAACTGGAAGCACAGAAAAATTTGGAAAAATTAAAAGAGGGAATGAAAAAAATGCCTTCTGGGCTTCTTTATAAGGTGAAAAAGAGGGGAAAGGGAAAAAAAGTAGAACAAGGGAATAGCGTTTTCGTGCATTATGTTGGCAAACTCACCAATGGGACGGAATTTGACAATTCTTTTGAAAGAGGAGAGCCTATAGAATTTACCGCAGGTAAAGGCCAGGTAATAAGAGGCTGGGATGAGGGAATACTTCTTCTTCAGGAGGGGGATGAGGCTACTTTTGTTATTCCGCCCGATCTTGGGTATGGATCACACGGTGCAGGGAGTGTGATTCCGCCAAATGCTTGGCTTGTATTTGATGTACAAATAACAAGAATAAAGTAAGAAAATTGTACTATTGGCTCTCATTGCGCAGGGGCTGTTTTAAGGTTAGAAACAGTCTTCTGCTTTGCGTGCTTATGTATCTTGTAGGCGGAGCAATTTTTTCAAATAAACTTCAAAACACTAACCCCTAAGTCGCGAAATATTTTATATTTGTCATATGGATTATAAGAAATTGATCATTAGAGGAATTTCCTACAGCCAGACGCAGTCGGGTGCTTACGTGTTGCTCTTGGAAGATGAGGAAACTTCCGTAAAACTTCCGGTAGTGATAGGGAATTTTGAGGCGCAGTCTATTTCTTTGGGTATAGAGAAAGATATTCATCCTCCCAGGCCTCTTACGCATGATCTTTTTTCAAAATTTGTACAGTCTACTCAGCACAGTGTTTCTTGCGTGATGATTCATCAGATTGTAGACGGGGTGTTTTTTTCCAACATTAGTTTTATTAATGAGATTTCTGGTGAAGAATTGATTTTGGATGCTCGTACTTCGGATGCTGTGGCTATGGCGGTTCGTTTTGAAGCTCCAATATATACTACTGGTCAGGTACTTGATGAGGCGGGAATTCTTCTGGAACTAGAAGAAGCGAGAACGAATGGGCCGCTTTCTGTAAAGTCATCCCAGTCGGTGCACGGTCTTTCCCATCTTAGCATGGAGGAGCTCCAGGGGAGACTGGAATCTGCGGTGAAAGATGAGGATTTTGATAAGGCACTTTTTATACAGGAAGAGATAAAAAAAAGGAAAAAAATGAGTGATTCTTCGTAAGATATTTTTATTTGAAAATCTTGAGATAGAATCAAAATATTGTGATCCATGAAAATAAAATATCGTCTTTCTGTTTTGTGGTTTCTCCAGTTTTTTGTTTGGGGGGCATGGCTCATCACTTTTGGTAATTACTGGTTTGGTACAAAACAGTGGGATGGTTCATGGTTTGGGATTATTTTCAGCACGATGGGCATTGCCTCTTTGTTTATGCCGGCACTTACAGGAATGATTGCAGACCGCTGGATGAATGCAGAGAGGCTCTACGCTTTGTTACATGTTCTTTACGGAGGAGTTCTTTTTTTCATTCCATTGGTAGAAAGTCCCATTTCGTTTTTTTGGTATATGCTTTTGGCCATGTGTTTTTATATGCCTACACTCTCTTTATCCAATTCTGTTTCTTACACTGTTCTTAAAAAAAGGAATGGGGATGTGGTAAAAGATTTTCCTCCTATACGGGTATGGGGAACTGTGGGTTTTATTGCAGCAATGTGGATTACTAATCTCTCGGGGAATAAAGCCAGTGCATATCAATTTACCATTGCCGGCGTGGTAGCGGTTATTTGTGGGCTATATGCTCTCTTTCTGCCCGAATGTCCGCCGGAGAAAAGTGAGAAGGGAGATAAAAATCTCCTGGAACTTTTGGGACTTGATGCTTTTAAACTTTTTTCGGATAAAAAAATTTTGCTATTCTTCGTTTTCTCTATGTTTTTGGGTGCGGCTCTTCAACTTACCAATGCTTACGGAGACGTTTTTTTAGGAGAGTTTAAGAACATTCCCAGATACAGAGATTCTTTTGTGGTCAAAAGGTCGACCCTCATCATGTCCATTTCTCAGATTTCGGAGACTCTTTTTATTCTCAGTATCCCTTTTTTCTTTAAAAAATTTGGGGTAAAACTCGTCATGCTCATGTCCATATCTGCTTGGGTGTTGAGGTTTGCTCTTTTTGCTTTGGGAACTCCGGAGGGTTTCGGTTTGGTTTTCATCATTCTTTCCTGCATTGTTTACGGAATGGCTTTTGATTTTTTCAATATCTCAGGGTCTATTTTTATAGAGACTTATACCAGTCCCAAAATAAGATCTTCTGCCCAGGGGCTTTTTATGATGATGACCAATGGTTTCGGGTCTGTTCTTGGGAGTTTTTCTGCGGGTTGGCTCATTGATCTTTTTTTTACTTCGTATTATACTCGAGCACAGGATCTCGCTCGATACATGGACACTACGGTAAATAATGGGTATTTTGTTAATGTTTTGAAAGAAAATTTTGGAGTTACAATACTGGAGAATGGTTTTTTGAGCCGTAGCGTGGCTATAAGGGAATGGCCCTATATTTGGTTTGTATTTTCTCTTTATGCGTTTGTAATAGGAATATTGTTTGCCTTGTTATTCAAAGATGATCTTCAAGAAAGTAAAAAAATAACGAGTCCACACAATATATAAAAGATACTTTTTAAGTTCATAAAAATCTTTCTTTGTAAGAAAGAAGGACAAGAAATAAAAATCAGTAGTTCTATGAGCGAGGTGTATATTGTTTCTGCTGTTCGTACTCCTATAGGAAGTTTTTTAGGGGGGCTTTCTTCCCTTTCAGCGCCTGGGCTGGGTTCTGTTGTAATAAAAGGGGCTTTGGATAGGATATCTTTGGATCCTTCTTTGGTAGATGAGGTTTTTATGGGAAACGTGCTACAGGCAGGAGAGGGGCAGGCGCCTGCCAGACAGGCTGCCTTAGGGGCAGGCCTTCCCCAATCGGTACCCTGTACTACAGTTAATAAAGTGTGTGCTTCAGGTATGAAGGCGATAATTATTGCGACTCAGGCGATAAAAGCCGGAGATATAGATATCGCTGTAGCCGGAGGAATGGAAAGTATGTCTCAGGTTCCTCATTATTTTGGTATGAGAAAAGGACAGAAACTGGGAGACATAAGTCTACAGGATGGGATGTTGTGGGACGGTCTTACCGATGCATATTCTCGTCAGCATATGGGGTCTTTTGCTGAGTTGTGTGCGGAGAAATATCAATTTTCCAGAGAAGATCAGGATGCTTTTGCGATAGAGTCTTATAAAAGAGCAGATAGGGCATGGAAGCACGGAAGATTTTCCAATGAAGTGCTTCCTGTGGAAGTTTCACAAAGGAAGGGAGCTTCTGTAATTATCTCTCAGGATGAAGAATATAGAAATGTAAAATTTGAAAAAATTCCTTTCTTGCCCACGGTATTCCAAAAAGATAATGGCTCTGTTACTGCAGCGAACGCTTCTACGATCAACGATGGGGCTTCTGCTTTGGTGCTTATCTCCAAAGAGAAAATGAAAGCGCTGAATCTGAAGCCTGTTGCAAGAATAGTGGCTTATGCAGATGCAGCCCAAGACCCCAAATGGTTTACCACTGCTCCCGCAGCCGCTCTTGGTAAAGCATTGGAGAAGGCCAAGCTTTCTGTTGCCGACATCAGCTTTTTTGAGTTTAATGAAGCTTTTTCTGTAGTAGTACTTGCAAACAACAAGATTTTGGAACTCGATTCTTCCAAGGTGAATGTTTATGGCGGTGCCGTATCTTTAGGACATCCGTTGGGTAATTCCGGATCCAGAATCATCGTGACACTTACCAGTGTCTTGAGGCAGAATGAAGGAAGATATGGTGCAGCGGCTATTTGTAATGGCGGTGGTGGTGCTTCTGCTATTGTTATAGAGAATATTATATAGATCGATTAGCCTACTATTAGCTTATTGAAAAAGAAATGGAGACTTACGTAAAAGCAGTAAATGATATTATCTGGAGTGATCTCTTTATCGCACTTTGTGTCATTACGGGGATTTATTTTTCTGTAAAAATGAGATTTCCCCAAGTGCGTTATATCGGAGAAATGTGGAAGCTGCTTTTTTTTGAAAGTTCTTCATCAGAGAAGGGAATATCTTCTTTTCAGGCCTTTGCCATAGCCATTTCTGGAAGGGTGGGGACAGGAAATATAGCAGGAGTTGCCACAGCAATAGGGATGGGAGGTCCGGGTGCTGTTTTTTGGATGTGGGCGATTGCTTTTTTAGGTAGTGCCTCTGCTATTGTAGAGGCTGCTTTGGGGCAGATGTACAAAGAAGTGAGGGATGGGCAATACAGGGGAGGACCTGCATTTTATATAGAAAAGGGGCTCAAACTAAAATGGTATGCTGTAGCCTTTGCCATTGTAACGGTGATGGGCACAGGGCTTTTTCTTCCCGGTGTACAAAGTAACAGTATTGCGGTAGCGGTTAAGACAGCATTTAATATTCCGCGTAATATCACAGGGATTGTGGTAGTTTTCGTACTTGGACTTATTATTTTTGGGGGAGTGAGGAGAATAGCAAAAGTGGCAGAGTATTTAGTTCCTTTTATGGCAGGAGGCTATATTCTTATGGCTTTGATTATCATAGGAATTAACTATGAATATATTCCTTCGGTTTTTAAGCTTATTTTTAGTTCGGCTTTTGGTATTGACGCTACTTTTGGTGGAATTGTCGGGGCGGCTATTTCTTGGGGGGTAAAAAGAGGAGTATATAGTAATGAAGCAGGTCAGGGCTCGGCTCCGCATGCGGCAGCGGCGGCTGAAGTTTCCCATCCCATGAAACAGGGTCTGATACAGGGTTTCTCCGTCTACATAGATACTCTTTTTGTGTGTACGGCGACCGCGCTTGTCATACTATTCACGGGGATGTATAACGTAGAGCACCCTTCAGGAAGGTTTATCGTAGAGCATTTGCCTGGGGTAGCAAAAGGGGCAGAATATACTCAGTTTGCTGTTTCTTATCATTTTTCTGCTATAGGAAGTAGTTTTGTGGCGATATCTCTTTTTTTCTTTGCCTTTACTACCATCATGGCCTACTATTATATAGCAGAAACGAATGTAAGTTATTTGCAGGGCAAGAACAAAAGTAAAGCATTTATCAATATTTTTAGGGCAGTGATTCTTTTTTCTACGTATTATGGGGCAATAAAGACCTCAGATCTCGCATGGGGACTGGGGGACATAGGGGTAGGGCTTATGGCTTGGCTTAATATTATTGCACTATGGTTACTGCAAAAAAAAGCGTTTTCTCTTTTCAAAGATTATGAAAAACAGAGAAAAGAAGGAAAAGATCCCACTTTTGATTTTTCATGTAACCAATAGTTTCACTGAGTCTCTTTTATATTTGAAAAGAAACAATAGAAACACCGGAATACAAAAATTATTAACTTTTTTATATTAATATATATGGGAAAGTCATCCATAAAAGACAATCCAAAAATTATGCGAGCCTGGGCGGTTTATGACTGGGCAAATTCGGTGTATTCGCTGGTGATTACCTCCACTATTTTCCCTATTTACTATTCGATCATTACGACAGCAAAACAAAAAAAGGAATATATCGAAGCTACTCAATCCTGGATAGAGATTCCTGTACGGTATACTGTAGAAGTTTTTGGTAAATCATATCATCCCGATGCAGTTTACGGATATTCTCTTACGCTCTCTTTTTTGGTAGTGGTGATTATTTCTCCGTTTTTATCTTCTTTGGCTGATATTATAGGCAATAAAAAATCTTTTCTGCAGTTTTTTTGTTATCTCGGGGCTACCTCCTGTATGGGACTTGCGTTGTTTACGAGTATGAGCAATATATTTTTGGGTCTACTGTTCAGTATAACTGCGAGTATAGGCTTTTGGGGAAGTTTGGTTTTTTATAATTCCTTCCTTCCCGATATAGCTACACCGGAAAAACAAGATGCGTTATCTGCCAGGGGATATGTGTATGGCTATGTCGGATCTGTAATCTTGGTTTTATTGTGTTTGTTTTTGGTGCAGGTCATAGCAAAGACCCCCACACAAAAACTTTTATTCACACGTTTTAGTTTTTTACTTACCGGAGCTTGGTGGTTTGGTTTTTCCCAATATACCTTCAGGTATTTGCCCCAATTCGGCAATATAGAGAAGAAGCTGCCAAAAGATTTGGTTTTACTTAATTACAAGAACCTATTTAGCAAGCATAGAGAAGAGGGAGGATTTTTTGTCGTCCTGAAGGAGAATTTACATTTTTATCTGGATATTGCCAAAGAGAGTTTCAGAGAACTTTTCAAGGTAGGAGACGAATTGTTCAGGAATAGGAATTTGAAGTTTTTTCTTTCGGGTTTTTTCTTTTACAGTGTGGGGATGCAGACTATTTTTTTGATGGCTACTTTGTTCGGTAAAAGTGAGATCAATTTGGAGGAAGGGAAGTTGATTACCACGCTTCTCATTATCCAGATAGAGGCGATAGTAGGTGCTGTAATTTTTTCCAGACTTTCCAAAATTATAGGAAATAAGAATGTTATTTCCATTTCTATTGTTCTGTGGATTTCTGCCTGTGTTTTTGCTTATTTTCTTAACAGAGAGAATCCTTATGTGGAATACCAATTTTATGGGGTTGCCAGTATTATAGGAATCGTTATGGGAGGGTTGCAGGCAATGTCTCGCTCTACTTATTCAAAACTTCTTCCTCAGGATTCTATGGAAAATACCACCTATTTCAGTTTTTATGATGTGTTGGAGAAGCTCGCAATAATTTTGGGTACTTTCATCTTTTCTACGCTTATTGAGAAGTACGATAACATGCGCTATGCTGCTCTTTCTATGAGTATTTTCTTTTTCGTTGGTCTGATTTTTATACGTTTTTTGAGTGTAAAACCTTATCAAAATGAGTAGAATTTAGTTCGGTCTTTAGGCGAATGTCGGGAATTCCATAAATATTAGGAATAAATTTTTACTAAATTTGCGCAAATATTTATAAATGAAGAGTTCTTTATTCTTTGCGAAGATTTTACTTTTTGGGGAGTATGGTATAATAGAAAATTCTCAGGGTCTTACCCTCCCTTATAGTTTTTATAAGGGAGCACTCGGGTTCTCTGATTTACAAAATGACCTCGAAAAAGAGTCAAATTCTCATTTGGAGAGGTACTCCTTTTTCTTGGAAAATCTTGAGGTTTCCGAGGATTTTTTGTTGGATACCAAGAGACTGAGAGAGGATATAAAAAATGGACTTTTTTTTGACTCGAATATCCCGCAGGGATATGGAGTGGGGAGTTCCGGTGCCTTAGTTGCCGCGATATATCACAGATATGCGTTTAATAAAAAAGATCCGTCCCATCTATCAAGGGAAGAATTGATGGATCTCAAAGCGAACTTTGGTAAGTTGGAGAGTTATTTTCACGGGACGAGTTCGGGCATAGATCCACTCATTTGCTATATGAATCTTCCTCTTTTAATTGCTAATAAAGAGAGTGTGGATAAGGTTTATCTCCCAGGGGAAGAACAAGGGAAGGCTGCAATTTTTTTGATTGACTCTGGAAGTGTGGGAGAAACGGCTCCTATGATCCAGATATTTTTTGAGAAGATGAAAACTGAAGGTTTTAGAAAAACACTGAAGGAGGAGTTCATCAAGTACAATAATGCCTGCATTGATTCTTTTTTACGTAGAGACTTTCCTCCTTTTTTTAATAACCTGAAAAAACTTTCCGTTTGGGCTTTTGAGCATTTCCGTCCTATGATTCCTACCAGTATTTACAGAATATGGAAAAACGGAATAGATTCTAATGCTTATTATCTCAAACTTTGTGGGAGTGGGGGGGGGGGCTACATTTTGGGTTTTGCCCAGGATTATGAAAAAGCAGAAGAATTATTAAAAGATTTTCGTAAGGAGGTCATTTATCGATTTTAGTTTACTCTGTTTATCAAAAAAATATGAAGAATTTGAGAATGTACTTCCGTTTTTCTCAAATTGTCGGTCTGTTGTTAGGGGCTCGGATATTTGTGCTGGTATTTTATGCCTTTACTTTTTATGTTTCTACATTTTTTTTATTCAATCGTGAGTTGAGCCCCAGATCTTTTGTCTTTGATTACAAGGTGCAGGGTATTATTTTTTGTTCTCTTTTAAGCATAGCAGCGGGGGGGCTTATTAATCAGTTTTATGATAGGGAAAAAGATCGATTACAAATGCCGTTTATATATAATTTACAGCAATTTGTAAAACAAAAATATTTTCTTTACACCTATGTCCTTCTGACGTTTTTCTCCCTTATTATAGCAGGGATACTTTCTTACAGGATTTTTATTTTTTTTTTGATCTACCAGTTTATGATTTGGTTTTACAGTCACAGACTGAGCAAGGTACTTATTTTGAACAATATCACCTACGTAGTGCTTTCTCTTTATCCTTTTTTTGGTATGCTCATCTACTTTAAGCATTTTTCCGGGATTCTTTTTTCTATGGCTTTATTTTTATTTGTTCTTCTGTGGATTATGGATGTACTAAAAGATGTGCTCACTTTGCGCGCAGATTACCTGTTTCATTACAGAACGATTCCTGTATGTTTTGGGGTTTTCACTGCCTACAGATGGGTTTCTGTTCTTTTGGTTGTTGATGCTGTAATTGCTTTATCAGTGGTGTTTTTTTCTTGCCATCTTACCTTTTTTGTCTTTTATTTTATGTTATCTGCATTGGTTCTCATATTACTTTTATTTCTATTAAGGTCTTCCAAGCGTAAAAAAACATTGTACATTGTCTATTTCCTTAAGATTTGGGTTTTTGTGGGAGTTTTATTTTTACTTCTAAGTGGTTTTACCGGGACTGTAGATTAAATTCCTTTCAACTTATTTTATACCTTTGCACTATGGAATTGAGTTTCGGTGAAATTTTAATTATTGCGGTGGTGGTGGTGGTCTTGTTTGGGCCGGATAAGTTGCCTTCTATCGCAAGAGATTTTGGACACGGGGTTCGTAAGTTCAGAGGTGCGGTGGAAGATATAAAAACAGAAATATTAAAGGAAACTGATAGCCCCCTCTCGGAGATAAAGCATCAGATAGATGAAGTGAAAATTTCTGTTCAGAATTCTGATCCAGAACGCAATATTGCTTCTGAAGACTTCAGTGATAAAGAAAATGAAAAACTCTATCTTCTGGAGGACGAAAATCATTCGGGACCCGTTGCCAGGAGATAGTTTTTATGTGTGATATTATAGATTTGGACAAGAGTTTTCTCGTCTATCTTAATGGACTGGGGAGTGAGGGTTGTGATGGATTCTGGATTTTGGTATCAAAAGTGGAGTTCTGGGTTCCCCTGTATGTTATTCTCACCTATTTGTTGTATAAGAGCTTTTCGTTGTACGATTTTCTTTTGATTCTGTTGTTTTTGGTTTTGGGCGTTACAGTATCGGATCAACTGGCTAATTTTTTTAAGCTGGGAATTGGCAGGCTGAGACCGTGTCACGATCCTGCTGTACAAAACGATATAAGGAAGGTGGTTTGTGGCGGACTGTACAGTTTCTATTCTGGTCATGCTTCCAATACTTTTTTTATTGCCGGTTTTCTCTCTTTTTTACTGAAAAACAAGATAAGATATTTGTCTGTGGGTCTCTTTTTTTGGGCGGTTTTGGTTTCTTACAGCAGAATCTATTTGGGAGTTCATTTTCCGCTGGATGTGATGATGGGCGGAAGTATGGGATTTTTTCTGAGTGGTCTTTTTTCTACTTTAGCGGTGAGGACGATTTCCCAATCCTCTTCTCTTTGAGATTTTTTGCCTTTACCCTTCGTGATGATAAGGCTTTCCTCCTAAAATCTGACTAGCTCTGTAGAGTTGTTCCATTATGAACAGCCTCACCATCTGATGCGTAAAGGTCATTTTAGAGAGTGCAATGTTTTCGTGAGATTTCTCGTATATCTCTTCAGAAAATCCATAGGCACCACCAATGAGAATATTTATTTTTTTTACTGGGCTGATCATGAGATTTTCTATCCTTGAGGCGAATTGTCTACTGGTGTATTCTTTGCCTTTTTCATCTAACAAGATAGTATAGGAAGACGGGTCCAAATGAGAGAAGAAAGATTTTCCTTCTTCCTTTTTTAAGTTTTCTATGCTGAGATTTTGTGTGCTTTTTCGATTCGGAATTTCTATCATTTCAAAATTCCAGTACTTTGGGAGTCTTTCTTTATAATAGAGGATTAAGTCTTTTATGTTTTTATTTTCGGTTTTTCCTACAGAGATGAGATATATTTTCATTTTTTATCTTTGTCGTACAAATGTACGTGGAATGGGGTTGAATCCATCGAAAATATTTACCGGCATGAAATTTTTTTTGGATAGTATTCATATTCCTTTTGTCGGTATTTCTCTTTTCAAACTCTTTGAAGTTTATGTAGCGGGAATTTTTAAAAATCAAATTTTAAAAGAAGCCACAAGCATTTCTTGGAGCCTCTTTATGAGTATTTTTCCGTTCATATTATTTATGCTTTCTTTATTGCCCTATCTTCCTCATTATGAGAGTCTACAATCTTATATTTTCGATGTGCTTATGGTGAAGATACTTCCGGAAAATATTTTGGATGACGTGACAGATTATTTGAAGACTTACATTATCCCCAATATAGAAAAACTCAACAAGTTTACGCTTCTTCTCGCCCTTATTTTTGGCGCAAATGGGGCTTATGCTTTTATCGCCGGTTTCAATGCCAATACACAAAAAAAACGACATTTTGTTGTGGAGTATATTTTGTCTTTTGGAATTACGATCGCCTTTGTCGTTGTGATTATATTTTCTTTTTTGGGAATATATTACAGCGAAGTTGTCCTTAAGGTTTTCACCCCGAAACAAGAAGTATCAGGTTGGTTTGTTAATAACCTTTCAGAAATTATTGGGTATTTTTCTTTTCCACTTTTTTATTTCGCATTGCTTGTTCTTTTTTATTGGGTAGGTTCTATAGAGATGACCAAATGGGTACAGGCTATTCCCGGTGCCGGACTTTCTACCGTTTTATTTCTATTGCTTACTTATTTATTTGCGATTTATCTTAGAAATTTTGCTCGGTATAATTTTCTTTATGGATCTATTGGTTCTATACTGATCGTGATGATTTGGCTTAATATTAACGTAATTGTCATTTTGCTGGGGAATGAGCTCAATCTGGTCATAAAAAAGATGAGATTAAAAAAACTTCATGCAGATCAGTCGAAGGAAATAAGGAAATAAGCCTTTGATGAAAAATTTCTTACTTTTGCCCGTTAAAAAATATAGATGCAAAATATTCGGAACATTGCGATTATCGCACACGTAGACCACGGAAAAACTACTTTAGTTGATAAAATCATACATGCTACCCATATCTTTAGGGATAATCGGGAATCTGGTGATCTTATTATGGACAATAATGACCTAGAAAGAGAGCGGGGGATTACCATTCTTTCCAAGAATATATCGGTAAACTACAAGGGTACTAAGATCAACGTAATAGACACGCCGGGTCACTCCGATTTTGGGGGAGAGGTAGAGCGTGTTCTTAAGATGGCGGATGGGGTTATTTTGCTTGTGGATGCCTTCGAAGGTCCTATGCCCCAGACGCGGTTTGTTTTGCAAAAAGCTTTGCAGCTGGGGCTTAAACCCATCGTAGTGATTAATAAGGTAGATAAAGAAAATTGCAGACCAGAAGAGGTACATGATCAGGTCTTTGATTTGTTCTTCAATCTGGATGCAACAGAAGAACAGTTGGATTTTCCTACTTTTTACGGTTCTTCAAAACAGGGTTGGTTTAGTAAAAGTCTGGAGGAGCCTGCCGATACAATCATTCCTATTTTGGAGGGTATTTTAGAATATGTACCTGAGCCCAAAGTAGAGAAGGGGGCGTTGCAGATGCAAGTAACTTCCTTAGATTATTCTTCTTTTTTGGGAAGAATTGCTGTGGGGAAGATAGCGAGGGGGAGCATAAAAGAAGGTCAGTGGATAGGGCTTTCTCGGGAAGGGGGAAATATAACTAAAGGAAAAGTAAAGGAACTGTATGTTTTTGAGGGATTGGGTAAGAAAAAAGTAGCCGAAGTTTTTGCTGGAGACATCTGTGCGGTAGTAGGTTTTGACAAGTTTCAGATAGGGGATAGTTTTGTGGATTTGGAAAATCCAGAGCCTTTGGAAAGGATTGCCATAGATGAACCTACGCTCAACATGACATTTTCTATTAATAATTCTCCATTTTTTGGAAAAGACGGAAAGTATGTCACCTCCAATCATCTCAAGGACAGATTGGATAAAGAACTGGAAAAAAATCTGGCTCTCCGGGTGCAACAGACCGACGATGCCAATACTTTTTTAGTTTTTGGCAGGGGGATACTTCATCTTTCGATACTTATAGAGACCATGAGAAGAGAAGGCTATGAGATGACCATTGGTCAGCCGCAAGTAATCTTGAAAGAGGTGGATGGAGTAAAACATGAACCTTACGAAGTTATGGTGGTAGATGTACCCGAGGAATATTCTTCCCGGGTAATAGATCTCACCACGCAAAGAAAGGGAGATCTTCTTATAATGGAAACCAAAGGGGAAATGCAACACATGGAATTTGAGATTCCTTCCAGGGGTCTTATAGGGTTGAGATCTCAGATGCTCACAGCCACAGCGGGTGAGGCGATTATGGCGCATCGTTTTTCCGAATACAAGCCATTTAAAGGACAAATACAAGGAAGAACAAATGGTGTTTTGATCTCTAAAAATCAAGGACAGGCTACTGCTTACTCTATAGAAAAGCTTCAGGACAGAGGAAAATTTTTTGTAGATCCGGGAGAAGAAGTATACATGGGAATGATAGTGGGAGAACAAAATAAACCGGGAGATCTGGTAGTCAATATAGTGGAGGGGAAACAGCTGAACAATATGCGTGCTTCAGGAAAAGACAAGGACGGCAGTATTGCCCCTAAAATACTACTCTCCTTGGAAGAATGTATGGAATATATTCAGCAGGACGAATGTATAGAGGTAACGCCTAACTTTATTAGGATGAGGAAAAAACTCCTTTCAGAGGAAGAGAGAAAGCGTAACGAAAGAAAGTAATTAAGATCTAAACAAAGAGCCTCAGGTTTAGCCTGAGGTTTTTTTATAGAGTTTTTTTTGTTTTATATTTGGGATATTTATAACTAATTTTAGTTATGAAATAATTACAAACCTAGGGTTTATGTCTAAGCGAAAGTGGTTCTTTTTTTGTCTGATTTTAGGTTATCTCTTTTTTTTTCACGCCTGTGGTTCTCAGCCCAAAAATAAAGTGGTGGAAAAGATTGAACGAACAGAGGAAAAAATAATCACAACAGAAAAAGAGATCCCCCCGGTGTCATCTAAACCTTCCTTAAAAAAGGATATATTTAAGAAGGGGATTCTTTCTCTTCCTCCGCTGAAACGAGAATTTAGGGCAGCCTGGGTAGCTTCTATAGCGAATATTAACTGGCCTTCAAGAAAAAATCTCTCCACTGCCGAACAAAAAAAAGAAGCGGTTGATCTTCTTGATATATTGTATTATCACCATTTCAATGCCGTTATCTTGCAAATACGTCCTTCCGCGGATGCTTTGTATAAAAGTTCATATGAGCCATGGTCGTATTATCTTTCCGGGGAGACGGGGACAGCTCCTTCCCCTTATTACGATCCTCTTGAATTTTGGATAGAAGAAGCTCATAAACGAGGCATAGAGCTTCATGTTTGGCTCAATCCTTTTCGGGCACACCATACCAGTGGAGGTAAGGTAAGTAGCCGTTCTATGGTACGCAGGTTTCCTTTTGCTCAGGATGTCATTCGGTTGCATAATGGAATGTATTGGCTGGATCCTTCAAGTAATTTGGTGCAGGATTACGTTTCAAAAGTAGTGGCGGAGATTGTAAAAAAGTACGATGTGGATGCAGTGCATTTTGATGATTATTTTTATCCTTATGCTAATTATAATGGGGGTAAGGATTTTCCGGACTTTAGAAATTGGAACCGATATAAGGCGTCCGGGGGAAAACTTTCAAAGGCAGATTGGAGGAGGAATAATGTAAACACATTTGTAGAAAGGATAGCCGGAGAAATAAAAAGGGAAAAGAAATATGTAAAATTTGGGATCAGTCCCTTTGGGATTTGGAGATCGGGATATCCCGCGAGTGTAGAGGGCTCTTCTCAATATGATGAGTTGTATGCAGACGCTAAGCTTTGGCTCAATAAAGGTTGGGTAGACTATTTTGCTCCTCAGTTGTATTGGCCTATTTCTTCGAAAAAACAGAGCTTTTTTGATTTATTGCTTTGGTGGAAAAGTCAAAATTATCTCAAAAGGCATCTATGGCCGGGTCTGAATACTGTGGAAGTAAAGGTGAGAGATAAGGCTCAAGAAATTACAGACGAGATACGACTCATCAGAAGTTATCTGAAAGAGAGTCCCGGGGAGATCCACTGGAGTATTGCGGGACTTACAAATCATCCTTCAATGCTTTATGCTCTTAAAAAGGGAGTGTATAAAGAGCGGGTTTTAGTCCCTAAAACTCCATGGATAAAGGCGGAACGTTTACCTGTTCCTCAGATTTTTTGTACTCCTGTTTCTCAGGGATATCGGGTGAGTTGGTCTTCTTCTAAATTATCTGATGTTTTCCACTGGGTATTGTATGCCCAATATGGCAGTGAATGGAGGATATATATTTTTGAGTCTGTTATCAAAAATCAGAAGATTCCCAAATATTACAAGGGTAAACCTCTAGGAGCTGTGGCAATACAGTCTGTAGATAGATTGGGTAATGAAAGCGATGAGGCAAGTTATAGATTACCTTAGCTTTTCATTATGGAAATACAATAGGAAACCTTCCTCGTGGAGAATTTTCTCGTCTTAGTGAAACGCCTTTATATCATTGGTCATCACAATGTCTTTTGACGAATTTTTTTGTGTTTTTCGCATTTCTTCCAACGGTTCTTTTTTGGAGGCATTCTTGGTCTCTGTTTAGATTACTTTTTATTGTACTGATGATTTTCTCTTCCGTTGTTCCAGTACCGGATTTTGATTTTATATCTCCAGTAAGCAAGAGGAGCTTAATCCTATTAATCCCAACAAGGAAAGTATTCCGTTGTATTGGTTTTATTTTCCATAGGGATGTCTAATTCATATGTTTGTATCGTTTGATGCACGTAATTTTTGTGCCAAGGGGGATATAATGAAAATGAATGGGGAGGGAGTGTGTTTATTAAAAAAAATTATAAAAAAAAGCGAGAAAAAGAGATTTCTTTCTCGCTTTTTGTCTGTTATGATAGTAAATTTACTTTGTAGCTTCTTCTACTACTTCTACCACTTCTATTGCTTCTGTCTTTGTAGATGTGGTTTGGGTTTTATCCTTTTTGTTGGCTAATCTGAACATGAGACCTAACTGGAAACTATTACTTCTTATTGCATTATCTCTGTTTGAATTTCTTTGTGTTCCATTTATTCCTGCAACATACCTAAGGTTTACGCCTATTTGTGGAGTAAAATAGTATCCCAAGCCTGCAGCGGCTCCGAAGACGAAGTTATTCACCTCATTTCTGTCAGTTTTGTTGGAGTTGCTCTCCGATGTATTGGATCCTGATACTTTACGAACCCCTTTTCCATCTAGAAACAAACTCGCCTGAGGGCCTATTTCCACATAGAATTTAGGAGAAAAGTTATACTGAACCATGACAGGAATAGTCAGATAGTTAAGCCGCTGTGTGTAAGACTTGGTAATACCATCAACCGTTTCTTTTGACTTGGTGCCCAATCTGTCATAGAGTAATTCGGGTTGAAGGGTAAAACGATTTGATACAGGAATTCTTGCAAATACACCTGCATAGAAATCAAATTTGTAATTGTTTTTAACCGATTCTTTTATTGAGGAACCGTTCGGCGTAAGAGTAGAAGCATTACCCCCTGCCTTAACACCAAAGTTTGCCTCAGAAAACTGAGCAAAAGCCAGTGATCCAGCAAATAAACCTAATCCCAAAAATAACTTTTTCATAATTTTTAAATTTTGATTTTTGTATTTATTTCTATTTTTCTACTTATC
Organism: Bergeyella sp.; assembly: GCA_030263285.1. Classification (GTDB taxonomy): domain Bacteria; phylum Bacteroidota; class Bacteroidia; order Flavobacteriales; family Weeksellaceae; genus SZYB01. The sequence goes on along the minus strand of SZYB01000001.1, from coordinate 551,261 downwards.
CTCGTTTCAGACAAAACCACGCTGTAAATTCAAAGTCTAGATGCACGCGGAAAGAATACATGGCAAAAGTACGACTTATTTTATTTAGTAAATGCTTTTATCTATGCTTTTATTTGTTGTCTCCCTATAACAGGATTACAAACCACGGGCACAAATATATGATAATTTTATAAACTGATATAAAATTTGATGCTTTCTATGACATTTGACTTTGATGCGGGTTGGTTGTAGATACAGTTCCCTACATTTTTTATTAGGGAGAAATTAATTTTTCTTCGGGTATTCTTTTTATCGTTGAGCATTACATTGTAGATTTCGATATCCTTAAAGATTTCGATATTTATTTTTGGATAAAAGAAAATGATTTTAGTGAGGATGTCCTCTTCTTGTTCTTTCGAAATTAAGTTTTCCAGATAAGACAGGTGAGTCTCTGCAATCATTCCCATGGCTACTGCTTCTCCGTGAGGAATGGGATTTTTTCTTTTCAGGAATAAACTCTCTACGGCATGACCTATTGTGTGGCCGAAGTTAAGTTTTTTTCTTACGTTTTCTTCTCTAGGATCTGCATCTACAATACGTTCTTTTATTTTGACAGAAGTTTTTATAAGCGGCTCAATATTTTGCCATTCCAGATTTTTTATCCTTGTCAGATCTTTCCAGTGCGAAGCATCTGCTACGAGTCCGTGTTTTAGCATTTCTGCGAATCCGCTTCTCAGCTCTGCAAAAGGTAGGGTTTCTAAAAATTTTGGATAAATGTAAGTCTTTTCCGCAAGAGAGAATGTTCCAATAATGTTTTTATAAAAATCATGATCAATTCCCGTTTTCCCCCCAATAGCAGCATCGCACATAGACAGGAGGGTGGTGGGGATATTAATAAACGGTATTCCTCTTTTGTAGGTTGAGGCAATAAATCCTCCAAGATCACTAATCACGCCTCCGCCCAGGTTGATAAGGAGAGATTTTCTATCTGCATTTTTTTTCGCCAGCGTTTCCCACAGCCGAGTGACATTTACAATATTTTTTTCTTTTTCTCCCGCTTTTATTTCTATAATTTCTGTGGGGATTTTGGTATTTAGCTTTTTTTGTAGTAGGGGGAGGCAGAATTTACGGGTATTTTTGTCTACCAAAACAAATACCTGGCTCGGTTGCTCATTTGTAATATAAAGACCCAAGTCCGAGAATTCGTTGTCTGAGAAGCTGACCATTCAATTTTTTTTTCAAATTTAGTGTATTCGGACTAATTTTTTATGATGGATGACACGATAGACGTTTTTTGTTTATCCAAGGATTATTAAATTTGGCAGCGAATTACGGTTGTACTTTTTTATTCATAATATGAACTATGCCTGATTTTAACGATACTAAAGTTGCTTTTGCGGGCAAATCGGATAGAGAGTTATACAAAGCGTATCTGATGTTTAGTTTGATCAAGTCCCCTTTTCTCACAAAAATGGGAACTCGATTCTTGAATTTTGCGGTTCGGCAACGATTTCCGGGCATGGATGAAATAGTGAAAAGTACCCTTTTTCAGCAATTTTGTGGGGGAGAAGATAGGGAGGAAACCATAGAGGCTATAGAAAAACTCTATAGAAGCGGAGTCAAAAGTATTTTGGATTATTCTGTGGAAGGGAAGGAGGATGAGGAATCTTTTGATAAAGTTTGCGATGAGATAAAAAAGATTATTGAATTTTCTGTTGGGAGAGATGCCGTTCCTTTTGTGGTGTTCAAGCCTACGGCGTTTGGAAGGATTGGTATTTATGAGAAGGTAGGGGCCAAAGTAGAGCTTTCGGTGCAGGAAAAAGAAGAATGGGAGAGGGTATTAAAAAGGTTTGATGAGGTTTGTGCTCTGAGTTACAAACATAATAAGATGGTGATGATAGATGCCGAAGAGACTTGGATGCAAGACGCTGTAGATGCTGTCTGCGAAAATCTTATGGAGAAGTACAACCAAGAGAAGTCCATCGTTTGGAATACCGTTCAGCTCTACAGAAAAGACAGACTGGAGTACATGCATGCACAACTTTTGTCTGCGAGAGAGAAAGGGTATTTTATAGGATATAAATTGGTAAGAGGGGCTTACATGGAGAAGGAGAGACGCAGAAAGGACGAAATGGGATATGAGGATCCCATATGGTCGACCAAAGAAGAAACTGACCAGAATTACAATAGAGGGATCAATTTTGTCTTTGAGCATTTGGATTGTGTTTCTGCATTTTTTGGCTCGCATAATGAATATTCTACTTCTCTGGTAATAAAGATCATGAAGGAGAAAAATCTCCCTCATGATCTTCCCAATATTTATTTTGGTCAGCTTTTTGGAATGAGCGATAACATCACGTTTTACTTGGCCAAAAACGGTTATAACGCAGCCAAATACCTCCCTTATGGTCCTGTGAAAGAGGTAGTGCCTTATCTTATACGCAGAGCAGAAGAGAATACTTCGGTATCCGGACAGACGGGGAGAGAGTTAAGTCTTATAAGAAAAGAAATACAGCGGAGAAAAAAACTCGGAGATCATTACTGAGGGTTTTCAAAATTATAGCATAACGGTATAGTATAACATCTTCTTGGTGTTTAAGATCTTTCGGGAGGGATTGGTCTTTGTCAGAGATCAGAAAATATTGCGGTATACTCTTGTATGATTTTTTCCAGGGAGAATCTGGATCGTATGGAGTTTTTTATTTTTTCTCTGTCTTTGGAAATATCCAGAGATTTTTGTATCCTCCGTGCAAAATTCGAGTGGTCTTCTACAGAGGCGATTTCTCCGTTGATTTTTTCTTGGATGATTTCGCTAATGCCACCGGGGCAATGGTTTGCCAGTGAATAGGTTCCGCAAGCTCCCGCTTCCAAAAGAACATTGGGAAACCCCTCGTAGCGAGAGGAAAGAACAAAAAGATCTGCATGGTAGAGATAGTTGTAAGGATTAGATTTTTTTCCGTGAAAGAATACTTGTTTTAAATCTAGTTTATTTTTCAATTCTATGAGTTCCTCCCTGTCTCTACCGTCTCCCAAGATGTGGAGCGCGATTTCTTCATCCTTTAGATGAGAAAAAACTTTGAGTAAATTATCAAATCCTTTACGTGAAGATAAATTGCCTATGGCAAGCACATTTTTTTTATGTTCTGAGAAGATTGCAGGTTTATTATTTTTGGTAATTTGATTTTCAATAAATTTTATATCTACGGGGTTATTAATTTTTATAAGTCTCCCGTTTTTTATTCCCAAATTTTCAATAAGATCTTGTTTCATGTCCTCACTTTGGCATATTATCCTGTGATAGAGATGGTAGAAATTATAAAAGAATAAAATCTCTTTTCTCTTCACATGCAGAGACACCACATTGGTTTCCCTTGCCACAAATTTAATTTTTGGAAAAAGAATAATCCCCGTTGTTATAAAGGCATTGAGTTCTCCATATGCAGAAAATACGATATCGGGTTTTATTTTTCTCAGGATCCTAAAGATAGGAATTAGCGCATTTCTTATCCGCCGGATATTGAGATCAATTATTTCTGTATCTTTTTTCAGCAAATTGATATATCCGCCTTCTTTTCTCAAGACTACAATCTTGGGAATAAAATGCTCTCTTGACAAAGAATTTGTGATGTTGACTACCATTCTTTCCGCTCCGCCCATTTCAAGATCCGGAATAAGAAATATTATCGTTTTTTTCATTAGAGAATCAAGAAAAAGAAACAATATAGAAAAAGGGGAAGCTATATACACTGAATATTCATCAGTTTGCCACTTCACTGATAAACTTAATGCGGAGCATGCGCACTTCTTCGTCATTGAGTTCGTTTCCGTATTCCTTTAACAGGACTTTCATGTTATCACTATCGCTTTCTCTCATGAATTCCATAAAATCTTCTACTATGTCTTCATCAAAATGTTTTTCTATGTGATAGTTGATATTAAGTTTGGTTCCCTGATAAACAATAGCTTCCATTTCCTTGAGGAGTTCTTCCATACTTAGATTCTTAGCCTTGGCTATATCTTCCAGATCAAGTTTTTTGTCTGTACTCTGGATGATAAAAACTTTATGATTAGACTTATTAGCTACCTGACGAAGCACGATGTCCTGTGTTCTTTCAATTTCATTTTCCTCGACATATTGTTTTATAAAATCGGCAAACTCTTTTCCGTATTTCTTTGCTTTTCCATCTCCTACTCCATGTATCTTGGATATTTCTTCCACCGAAACAGGGTATTGTATAGTCATGTCTTCCAAACTGGGATCCATAAAAACCGTATAGGGCGGAATGCCTTTTGTTTTGGCAATTCTTTTTCTCAGATCTTTCAGGCGGGAAAATAAAACCTCATCAAGACCACCAGAGGAGGCTTGAGCATTTCCGAGGTGATTTTCTACTTTTGGTTTTGTAAGGTCATAGATTTTGTCTTCTGCAATGAGGAAGGTATCTTTTCTTTTTCCATCAAGGAAATCCAGCCCTTTGCTCGAAAGTTTCAGGATGCCATAGGTCTCTATATCTTTTACTATAAAGCCCTGGACTGCCGCTTGTCTTATAACAGATTTCCAATAATTTTCTGATTTTTCTCTTCCTATCCCAAAAAGTTTATGTCCTTCCAACTGGTGAGATCTTGTAACGGAATTTTCTTTTCCTGTCAAGATGGCTATGAGGTCTCTCGCCCTAAACTTTTCCTCTAGTTTTCTTGTAATGTCCAGTGCTTGCCTAAGATCATCTGTAAGATCCATAAGCTTTGGCGGGTGAAGTGCATTGTCATCCATTTTGGCACCAAGACCGTGTACAGGATCAAAGTCTTCTCCAAAATAATTAAGAAGGTACTGGCGTCTGCTCATCGAGGTTTCTGCATAGCCCACCACTTCATTGAGAAGTTGCATTCCAATTTCTCTTTCGGATACCGGTTTTTGAGCTAAAAACTTTTCTAGTTTTGTAATGTCTCTGGGATCATAGAAAGCTAGGCAATACCCTTCTCCGCCATCTCTTCCTGCTCTTCCCGTTTCTTGGTAGTAACTTTCTAATGACTTGGGTATATCGTAATGAACGACGAAACGTACGTCGGGTTTGTCTATTCCCATGCCAAAAGCGATGGTGGCCACAATTACGTCGCATTCTTCCATTAGGAATTTATCCTGATTCCCCACTCTTATCTTTTGATCCAGTCCTGCATGATAGGGAAGTGCACTGACGCCGTTGATCTGCAAAAGCTGGGCAAATTCTTCTACTTTTCTTCTGCTAAGACAATACACGATCCCAGATTTTCCTTTTTTTTGAGATATAAATTTTACTATTTCTTTGTCTACTTCTATTTTTGGGCGTATCTCGTAAAAAAGATTAGGTCTGTTAAAACTCTCCTTAAAGACCAAGGCTTCCTGCATACCTAAGGTTTTTTGTATGTCATCTTGTACTTTAGGGGTTGCGGTAGCGGTAAGCGCTATGAGAGGTACGCGGGCTATTTTTCCTACGATGGACTTCAGATTTCTGTATTCGGGTCGAAAGTCGTGTCCCCATTCTGAGATGCAGTGCGCTTCGTCTATAGCAAAAAAAGACACCTCTACATTTTTCAGAAAATTTATATACTCTTCTTTGATCAGACTTTCTGGAGCCACATAGAGTAGTTTTGTTTTGTTTGATTTTATGTCCCGAAAAACCCGCTGTATTTGGGTTTTGGTAAGTGAAGAGTTGAGTACATGCGCAGTGCCCTCACCATCCGACAGTCCGTTTATAGAATCCACCTGATTTTTCATAAGCGCTATGAGAGGGGAGACCACAATAGCCGTGCCTTTTGAGATGAGTGCGGGTAACTGATAGCACAGAGATTTCCCCCCCCCCGTGGGCATGAGTACGAAGACGTCCTTCCCCCCCAAAAGGGTTCTTATAATCTCCTCTTGCCGACCCTTAAATGTAGAAAAACCAAAATAATGCCGAAGCTGATCCCTTAGACTGGGCGATTCTGCTTTCATTCTGCCAAGTTTCCTGTTCCTAAATTTGATTCCCTCCGAAGTTACTAATATATCATCAGATATAAAAATTTCATTTTTTATTGTTCCAGGTAATTTTTTTTCAACAAATAATTATAATTATTTTAGCGCTTTGCTTTATTTATGACTCCTGAAAAAATTCTACAGACGGGTAAGGATGCTTTGGACATACATCTCGCCGAAATCAAGAGGTTAAGGGACAGAATGGACAATCGTTTTGCTGAGGCGGTGTCTCTTATCGGTAAATCTAAGGGGAAAGTAATTTTGGTGGGGATAGGAAAATCTGCACATGTGGGACGTAAGATTGTGGCCACATTTAACTCAACGGGTACACCTGCCCAGTTTTTACATGCTTCAGAGGCTATTCATGGAGATCTGGGTCTTATACAAAAGAGAGATGTTGTTCTGTGTCTTTCTTATTCGGGCAATTCTCCGGAGATTGTACACCTTCTGCCTTTTCTAAAAAAATATTCATCCGTGCTCATTGCTATGACGGGAAATTCAAAAAGTAAACTGGCAAAAGAAGCGGATCTTGTCCTAGATATTTTTGTGGAAAAAGAGGCGTGTCCTATACGACTTGCGCCTACCAGTTCTACTTCTGTTCAGATGGCTTTGGGAGATGCCTTGGCAATTAGCCTTATGAAGCTGAAAAAATTTAGCGATGCAGATTTTGCAAAATTTCATCCTGGAGGCAGTCTGGGAAAAAATCTTACGGCCACTGTTTCCCAATTTCTTTCTCAAAATAAGCCTCAAGTAGATTTAAGTTCTGGTATAAGGGAGGTGATAATATCGGTAAGTGCTTCTCAGCATGGAATTACGGTAGTTACGGACAAATCTAAAATTGTAGGGGTAATCACAGATGGAGATCTTAGAAGAATGCTTATGAAAAATGAAGATATAAAAGACATTTTGGCTTCTGACGTGATGAGCAGAAATCCCAAACTGATAGAAAAAGGGAGCCTGGCAAAAGAGGCAATGAAAATTCTGAAAGAGAATAACATAGGTCAACTCATAGTGACCGATCAAGGTAGATATGTGGGGATTATCAACTTGCATCGCCTTTTAGAAGAAGGAATCGTATAGTTGAAAATTTTTATTTCAGAGGTTTAGGATTTGCCAAACTCCCGCTCCCATTCTTTTTCTGCCTGACACAGGTGCTCATAAAACGTTTCTCCATATTTTCTTATAAGAGGTACTTTTAAGAATCTGAAAATAGAAATCTGGAGTTCGTTTCCCAAAGCACAAGCTTCTTTGCAAATAGACCAACTGTGATAGTTGAGCGCAGTAAATGTTTTGTATTCTGTTACCCTTATAGGGTATAGGTGACAGGATATGGGTTTTTGCCAGTCTACTGCACCTTCTTCATAGGCTTTTTCTATAGCGCATTTGGTTACATGATTTTCATCATAAGTTACGTACACGCACTCTCTTCCGTCTATGGTGGGAGTTACATATTCTCCGTCTGCCGGATCTATCTCCCATTTTCCTTTTTTCTCAATAGTTTCTATTCCCTCTTTTGAGAGGTAGGGCAGGATTTTTTCGTATAGGGATTCCAGAATTTTTGTCTCTTCTTTATCCAGTGGTGCCCCCAGATCGCCCTCTACACAGCAGGCTCCTTTACATTTTGAGAGGTTACAAATAAAATTTTTTGAAAAAATGTCTTCTGATATAAGTCTGTCGGCAATTTGTATCATTTGCGTGTAGTCTAGTAGAAATCAACAATAAAGCATTTTGTGATGCGCAGATTCTAAATATTTTTTTACCTTCGCACAAAGTTAGTTTTTTAATAATGAAATAATGACAGAATTTTGGCTGCTGCTTAGCAGAGTTTTTAGTTGGGTTTTTCTTTTTTTTGATTTTGCGGGGTATTTTATCAACTGGGTGCTTTTCGTGGTGGGGTGTGTCTTGTTTGTTTACTGGTGCTACGTTCTGTTAGTAGACGTGGGGGGAAACAAGGACAAAGGGTATTCCTCCTCCACAGAGGGGAAGAATCCTTACTACGATCCAAAAATAATGAGAAAGGGTTAAATTATTTAATTAATTGATATTTAATCAAAAAAACCGTTCTTAGGAATTCTTAAAGAACGGTTTTTTACCTCGCGATTAAGATTACTCACAATTACCAATTACACACATCATACGCTATTAAATACTATAATCAACTTATTAATTATTTACATCTATTTTTTGTTGTGTACAGGAATTACCACTACGGGAACAGGAGAAATCTTCGTCATGTCCTTTGTGAGACTGCCTATAAATACATCATAAATCTCACTTCTTCCGTGTGATCCTATTACGATATAGTCCGACTTTTTTTCTCTCGCGTATTCTAAAATAATGTCCCTTGCGATTCCTTTTTTCAGAATGTGTTCACAATCAACCCCCTCAGAAATTACTTTTTTTTCTAGTGCATCCAGTCTCATGAGCTCAGCCTTGATCTCACTTTTTTCTATTTCCGGAAAATACTGATACCCCATGTCCCCTATGGCAAATCCTACCTCTGCCGGAGCTACATGAATGATGAAAATCTTTGCTTTGATATCCTTTGAAAACTTTATGGCACCTTCCAGCAGTTTGTCCGTGGTTTCCCCAAAATCGACAGGTAAAATAACATTCTTCATCAGAAAAATCTTTTGTGTGTTCTGTAAAGCTAAAGTTAGGATTTTTTTTTAAGTTTAGCGAATAAAATTTCATTTATAGGGTAATGGTTGGGCTGGATTTCTCTTTTTATGTTTAGATGGAGTGTGTTTTTCTTTCTTGTGTATTCGTGCTTTTTCTCTCAAAAGAGAAAAGGGTATGTCATAGGTAGCGTGGCGTCTGAATATGGAGGTAGGCTGCCCGGGACTCTTGTAGTGAATAGTAGAACAGAGAAAAAAACTTATACCAATGAAGACGGAATCTTTATTATTCAAGCATCTGCGCGGGATGAGCTGCGTTTTGCCAGAGAGGGATTTGATAGAACAGAACTCGTGATAGATCCCCAGTATTTTTCTCAACCCTTAAGGGTGATTCTCTTTAGGCAGGAGCAGCTTATTCCTGAACTCGTCATGGGTTTTGTCCCCACTGGAAAACTCAAAAGGGATGTGGAAAAACTTGATACCCCTTACCAGAAAAAAGTGGCCGCTATCAATAAAGACCTGAATGTTTATATGAAATCTCAGCCGAAAGTAGTTTTACCCTCTATGAAATATTCTGGTTTTCGGACCAATAACATAAGGATAAACTATGTAGACGTAATTGGTTTGGCAAAGGGAGTGAAAATGCTGATCAATAAAGTTTCAAAAACTTCTAAGGAACCAATTTCTCCTGTTGAGAGAGAAAAATTTTATGACAAAGTGAAAGTTTTGATAGACAAAAAATACTTTGCAAATATAGGTTTCAAGGACTATGATTTTGATGCGTTGCTTTCCTTTGCGGACAAGCGTTACGCCCTTGCAGAAAATTATTATTATGATTTTGATATAAAAAAAATACACCAATATCTGCGAATCTCTGCCAAAGAATATTTACGAGAAAGCAAACCTTCCTTATTTGATATGGAGTAAATATACTTGTAAAAAATAACCCCAATTATTTTTATTTAGTTCTTATATTTTGTAGTGGTTATGATATTCTTTTTTGTAATTTTTTTATAAAATTATGTATATCGCCCGCTTATAAAAAGTAATTATCTTAAAATATAAGTCGGGATTTTTTTGGGTTTTAGTCGCTTTGGGGTAACAGATGTACAAAGAGATTTGACCAGGACCGCTGAAATAAAAGAAATTGTTTTAAACGCCTTAGGTTTAAAGTAAATAAAAAAGGAACAACTTGCCTCTTCTTTTTCCAAAGTGAAGGGTTCTTCGTGACGGAGTCTTGAGGGACTTCCGCATCTAAGGGGAATGTCGGATAAAATGTCGAGGGTAAATATTGTTTCCAATTCGGGCGATCCTGGTTCTGGTGTGTATTTCAGATACTTGGACAAAACTCCATTTTGGGAACGATTACTCTTTCTGTACGTATGTATTGGACGAAATCCCATATTATCCAACGACGAAAATAGCTGTGGGAAATGTATCTAATCAGGAGGGTAATCCCGCAGCGGGCGTACGACAATCCCCCAGGATTGACTATATTAACCCAAATGCAAGAAAAGATTAGGCTGCAGCAGACTGTTGGCTATACGGTTATATGCAAAATACTATAGACCTTATCATAAACGATGGTGGAGATATATTTAAAAATTTGAATTTTAATTTAGTTATAATAGCGGGATTTAAATTATATCACTGTCGGGACTCGGATTTGTGAGGGGGCATAGAGGGATGGGACCATAGGGGTTACGAATTGAATACTCTTGACACCTCTTCTGAAACAGGAAATGTTTTGCGCTTTACTTCCGAACAGGCTTAACAGTTTATACAACCATAATGGGGTGAAAGCCGTAGATCTAGCCTTTGCACAAGAGTGCGGAAAATATCTTGTAAGAGGGAACATAAAAGATTTTGGTGTTGGAGAGCTACTGCTGGATGAGGCATGCTATAAAATCCTTGGAGGGAGAGATTGGGAGGCCTTTCTTCTCAATTTGTAAGAGGACGCTACATGGGTCAAAATTTTTCAGATCGCCATGGACTATACTTTTAGGGGACATTTTCTAAAAAAGTATGGGGGTAAAGAGTCGTTCCTTGGGAGTGGTGGGCAGAAACCTTTGATGTCAGGCTAAAAATAAAACAATGTAAACTGATCCAGATACCCGTCTCACAGGTGGTTCTAATGGAGGAGGGTTACAATACTTTAACAATCCTCTAGTACGCGCTCTTATGTTTTACGGTATAGGCTGATTTTTTAAAAAAATACGAAAAATGAAAATATAAAAATGGCAAGACATATTGCAACAGTTTTTTTGATCCTCGTCATTCTTCTTTTTATGGTAGGATGCAAGAATGTAGTAGGTGATATTGTGTTTGATTCCGGAAAGCTTACCTCTCTGGTGATATGGACTCAAAAAATTTACCTTTGGGGAGTTGGAATGTGACAGACCAGGGTATCTGTCTGCAAAAAAAACGCCTATTAAATGGGCAGCCGTTGGTAGTGTCTTATTGATTAGGGACTCCGGAACGCTCTGGAGGCCTCTTTATTTTGTATATTTGTTCACTCGTATTTTTCATATTACATGGATCTAAAAAAATCTTTACAAGAAGACATACAGGAAGGAATCAAGCGTATTTATGCATGGGATCGGAGCCGCATAGAATTACAAAAAACAAAATCTGATTTTTCAGGAGACTATACTTTGGTATTGTTTCCGTTGGTTAAAATTCTAAAAAAAAATTTAGAGGAAATTGCACTCTCTTTGGGAGAGTATCTTGTTTCTAATTCTGAGTTTGTAAGTGGATACAGCCATATAAAAGGATTTCTCAATCTTTCCATAAAAGATCATTTTTTACTGGAAAATGTGCGTTTTGTAGCACAGCAACTCGATGAAGTTCAGAAAAAAAATGAGACGATTATGGTGGAATATTCTTCTCCCAACACGAATAAGCCTCTCCACTTGGGCCATATAAGAAATAATCTTCTGGGGTATTCTCTTGCCAATATCCTTGAAGAAAATGGGTATAAGGTTATAAAAACTCAGATCATCAATGACAGAGGAGTCCATATATGTAAATCTATGTGGGCTTGGGAAAAATTTGGGGAGGGAAAAACTCCCGAATCTACTCAGACCAAAGGAGATAAACTGGTGGGGGATTTCTATGTTATGTTCGACAAAAAGTATAAGGAAGAGATAAAGGAATTAAAAGAGCAGGGGATTCCTGAAGAAAGAGCCAGAAAGGAGGCGCCATCTATTTTGGAGGTGCAGAAGATGCTTTTGGGATGGGAGAATGGAGATGAGAAAGTAAGAGCTTTGTGGGAAAAAATGAACCGCTGGGTATACTTGGGCTTTGATGTCACTTATAAGAGATTAGGAGTAAATTTTGATCAGGTACAGTACGAGAGTACTACCTATATACTGGGGAAAGATATAATAGAGGAAGGAATAAAAAAAGGGGTTTTTTATAAAAAATCCGATGGATCTGTATGGGTAGATCTTTCCGAAGAGGGGCTGGATGAAAAACTTTTGCTACGTTCAGACGGTACTTCTGTTTATATAACACAGGATTTGGGTACCGCAGTAGAGCGCTTTAAGCGTAACTCTATAGACAGACTCATTTATACCGTGGGCAATGAACAGGATTATCATTTTCAGGTTTTATTTGGTGTTTTAAAAAAACTTGGGTACTCTTGGGCCGGCCAGCTGTACCATCTTTCTTATGGCATGGTGGAGTTACCGGAAGGAAAGATGAAATCTCGTGAAGGGAATGTAGTAGATGCAGATGACCTCATGCAACAGATGTATAATATTGCAAAAGAAAAAGCTCGGGAACTGGGGAAGCTGGATACTCTTTCTCCCGAAGAGAAAAGAAAATCATACGAGACGGTAGGTTTGGGTGCTTTAAAATATTTTATGCTTAAGGTAGAGCCTAGGAAAAAAATGCTTTTTGATCCAGAAGAAAGTATAGATTTTAATGGAAATACAGGTCCTTTCATACAGTATGCATATGCTAGAATTCAGTCTCTCATTTCCAAGGTAGATTTTTCTTACGATGATTTTCCCCAAAGTATCAAACTCAACCCTTATGAAAGAGATTTAATTTATTTATTAAGTATATACAAAGAAACCCTGACAAAGGCTGCTGATTCTCTCAACCCTGCGCATATGGCCAATTATGTATATGATTTGGTAAAGTCCTATAATGCGTTTTATCAGAATAACCCTATCTTATCTGTGGAGGACATTTCGAGAAAAAAAATGAGACTTTATCTCTCCAATCTTACTGCAAAGACGATAAAAAAGTCCCTGGCGCTTCTAGGTATACAAACGGTAGACAGGATGTAGATGTGTCTCTGTCACATTGTTCTTGTTTTTTACTTAATTAATTTTCCTACTTTTGCCTTATGCCAGTGGTCACCTTGACATCGGATTATGGAATGGTAGATCCTCGTGTAGCTACTATAAAGGGGGGGCTGCTTAGTCTTGATGAAAATGTAAAGATTGTAGATATCACTCATGAGATAGCTCCTTATGATCTTCAGCAAGCCGCCTATATAATAAGAAGTGCCTATTCTCACTTTCCCGGTGGTTCTGTGCATCTGTTGTGCGTAGACAACATGTATAGGGAAGAAGTAAAAAGTCTTGTGTATAAAGTAAACGGTCATTATTTTCTCTGTGCGGATAATGGTTTGATGAGTCTTATTTTTTTTGATATCCAGCCGGAATACATTTTTGCTATTCCCTTGCAGAATAAACAGGAGGGTTCTGTGTTATTGTATCCTGTATTGGATACATATGTTCCTGCAGCTCTTCATCTTTTAGAAGGAGGGCTTCCAGAGCAGATTGGTAAGGAATTTTCTGCTCCCGTTGAGATAAAACTCCCCACACCCGCCTATCATGAAAGTGAAAAAATGATAAGTGGAGAAGTGATATATATAGATCATTTTGGAAATTTGGTAACTAATATTTCCAGAGAACTATTTCAAGACAAAATACTGAGTTTGCATGGGTTCACAATAAAGTTTAGAAATATAAGTCTTTCTAAGATCTATTCTCGATATACTGATTTTATAGCTCATTGGGCAGATGAAAGAAGCGCACATGGGAGGGTTATTGCCATTTTTAATGAGTCCCAATTACTAGAAATTTGTATTTACAAAGGAAATATACACAACGGTGCACACTCCCTTTTTGGTTTGGACGTAGGGGCGAAGGTTTATGTAGAATTTTATGAACAAGGGCACTAAGATTAAAAATTTATTTCGTCACCCTGTAACTTTTCGATGGCATACTATTACATTTTCAAAGCGCTTCATATCATATTCATGGTGAGCTATTTTGCCGGAATTTTTTACCTGGTTCGCCTTTTTGTTTACTATAAAGACACCGACGGATTTTCCGGCCCCAAAAAAGATATTTTACGGTCTCAATACGTTTTCATGATTTTTAGGCTATGGACTATTATCGTATTGCCTGCAGGTATGCTTATGGTGGTATTCGGGCTTTGTATGTTATTTGTAAATCCCGGTCTGCTACAAGCGTCTTGGTTTCATCTCAAATTTCTTTTTTTGTTGTTTTTGTTAGGGTTTCATTTCTGGTGCTGGAAAAAAGTTTTAGAAATAAAAAAATTGGAAGGAAAGGCACTTATGAATTCTACTATTGTTCTTAGGCAAATGAATGAGGTGGCCACTTTTTTGTTATTTTTGGTTGTTTTTACGGCGGTATTGAAATCTCAGCTTTTGTTTTATTGGAGAGAGTTTTTGTCCGGTTTTTTGGTTTTGGTTTTGGTTATCATTTCTGTTGTAAAGTGGGTTAGTAGAAAAAAGAAATAAATGTTTAGCCTTTATAAAAAAGAACTTTTTGAGAGTTTTGGGAATGGTAGTGCCAGTGTTATTGTAGGTATTTTTAGTGTTTTGTGTGTCCTTTTTTTGTTTTTTTTTGAGACCCATTATAATCTGTTGGATATAGGGATCGCTTCTCTTTATAGTTATTTTATCCTGGTTCCGTGGATTTTTATGTTTCTTATTCCGGCAATTTCTATGAAATCTTTTACAGAGGAATCTCGGCGTGGAACGCTTGTTTGGCTTTTTTCACAACCAGTCAGTATTCGTTCGATATTGTTGGGTAAACTTTTTTTTGTTTGGACTTTAGGTCTTTTGTGTCTTTTGCCTTCTATAGTGTACGTCTATACTGTAGATGCTTTATCTCTTACCCAAGAGATCAGCGATGTAGATGCGGGGGCGTTATTGGGGGGGTATATAGGGGCATTTTTTTTGTGTGGTGCCTTTTCTGCTTTGGGTAATTTAGCTGCTTTGCTTTCTGAGAATCCTATTACGGCTTATCTTTTGGGAGTGTTTTTTTGTTTTTTCATGTATTTCGGTATCGAACAGCTCTCCAGCTATAGGCTTATGGGTACGTTCGATTATGCTTTTCAGAGTCTGGGTTTATATAAACACTATATCAATTTCTCCAGAGGGCTTATAGACAGTAAGGATGTTTTTTATTTTATCACTGTCGTTTTGATTTGCTATGGGGTGTCTGAGATCAAAATTCGCAAGAAAAAATGAATAATAAATTTTTAAATATTACGTTTGTTGTTTTATTGATTATTTGTTTTTTAGGAAGTTTAGGCGTATTTAAGTTTCGACTGGATCTTACGGAAGAAAAAAAGTATACGCTTTCTTCATCCAGTATACAGATACTGAAAAAAGTACAGAAACCCCTCCTATTTGAAGTATACCTTGATGGAGATTTTCCTGCGGCTTTCAGGCAACTTCAGGAAGAAACCCGTTTTATCTTACAGGAGTTTAGGAATATAAATCCGCTTATAGATTATAAATTCATAGATCCTATAGAGAAGAGAATTCCCCGGGATACACTGGAGATGATGGGGCTCAAACCTTCCCTCCTTTCAAACGTAAAGGAGGGAAGAATATCAGAGTTGGTATTGTTTCCCTACGCTGTTCTCAAAACTCGGTCACAGGGGCTCTCTGTACCCCTGGTTGTAGAAAAATTTGGAATTTCTTCCGGAGATCAAATTACCCGTTCTATAGAAGAGCTGGAATATCAACTGATTTCCAGTATTAATAATTTAGTTACCAAGGGCAAAAAACGGGTGGGTATATTGGTAAATCAGGATGAGTTAGGGCCCAGAGAGCTTCATGGTTTTCTTTCTATGGCCAGTGAAAATTATAAGATAGGCGCCTTGATACCCAAAAATTCCAGAACGCTTACACAGGAGGATTTTCCGATGCTCGAAAAGCAGGATGTATTGGTTATTGCAAAACCAAGAAAACCTTTTACAGATAATGAAAAATTGATTTTGGATCAATACATCATGAATGGTGGCAGAAGTCTTTGGATGGTGGATGCCGTGCGAGCCGAGATCGATTCTCTTTTCTCTTCAAAAAAAATGATGGCGTATCCCATAGATCTTAATCTAAACGATTTATTTTTTTCTTATGGAGTAAGGATACAAAGTGCGTTGGTGAAAGATCTGAAAAAAGCAGCATTTATCCGTCTTGTCACAGGGGAGGTAGCGGGAAATCCTCAGTACACGTCTTTTCTTTGGCCTTATTTTCCTATTGGGATATCAGAAAAGGAGCACCCAATTACAAAAAATATTAATCCTGTCAAGTTTGAATTTCCTACTTCTATCGATACGCTTTACAGGAAAGGGATAAGAAAAGAGGTCCTTTTTGAGTCGAGTACAAAAACGATTATTAAAAAAGTTCCTAATCTTATTTCTCTGTCAGAAATTATGCGTACGGATTCTCTTTCTGAGCGGGAAGTCCCTTCTTCTCCCAAAATATTTGCTGTTTGTATGGAAGGCAGGTTTACCTCTGCTTATGCGTCCAGAAGCGAAAAAAATGAATTTCCAAAATTCAGATCGGCCACAGTGGCTCCTAATAAGATGATAGTGGTCTCGGATGGTGATATAGCTAGAAATGCCATTGTCAAGGGAAATCCTTTGCCATTGGGTTATGATGTTCTTACAGATACAAATTATGGCAACGAACAGTTTTTACGCAACGCCCTAGATTACCTTTTGGATGACAATCGTCTTATGAATCTAAGAAACAGAAAGATAGAGAGCAGACGATTGGACTTGCAAAGGATAGAGCGGGAGCGGGGATATTGGCAATGGCTTAATTTGCTTGTTCCTGTTTTCTTCATTGTTTTTTTGGGAATGTTCTTTATTATTCTTAGAAAAAGAGAATACGGCAACTAAGTTTTGTGTGCGTATTGTTGCGTTGTGATTTTTGTTATTCCTTGGAGAAACCAATTATAAAATACCGGTGCATGATTGAATTGAATTATGAACTTCGAGAAATTGATGCCAAAATTTTTTATGGAGTAAAAAACCAAAATTTTAATTTGCTTAAATCCAGTTTTCCTACCCTAAAAATAACGGGGCGTGATGCTTTTATTTTTGCCATGGGGGAGAGGGAAACTTTGGCCATTTTCAAAGAAAAACTTGATACGATTGTAGATTTTATCTCCCGACATAATTCTATTACGTTGAAAGATGTAGAGAACATATTGTCTCTGAGAACAGAAGAAGAAAAATCACTGGTCTTTGATCAGGATATTATAGTAAAGGGTATACATGGCAAGATTATAAAAGCAAAAACTGCCAACCTGAAAAAACTGGTAAAAGAAGTAGATCAGAAAGATATGGTTTTTGCCATAGGTCCTGCAGGGACAGGAAAGACTTATACCAGTGTTGCACTCGCGGCAAAGACACTTCGTAATAAGGAAGTAAAAAAAATTGTTCTTACCCGGCCTGCAGTAGAAGCGGGGGAGAGTTTAGGATTTCTTCCGGGAGATCTAAAGGAGAAACTGGATCCTTATTTACAACCTTTGTATGATGCATTGAGAGATATGTTTCCTGCAGAAAAGCTCAGTTCTTATATGGAAAAAAAAATGATAGAAGTGGCCCCTTTAGCCTTTATGAGAGGGCGCACACTGGATGATGCTTTTGTAATTTTGGACGAGGCACAAAACACGACGCATGCTCAGATGAAAATGTTTCTTACCCGTATGGGGATGAATGCAAAATTTATTATTACTGGAGATCCGAGTCAGGTAGACTTGCCTCTTCGACAGAAATCAGGTCTTGGAGAAGCGATGTCTGTTCTTAAAAACATAAAGGAAATAGGTTTTGTTTATCTCACGGATGAGGATGTGGTAAGGCATCCTGTGGTAAGGAAAATTATAAATGCTTATAGCAAGGAAGGGAGAACAGAGGGGGAGAAAGAATAAATATAATTTTTGTGTTATTTGTTTTAGTTAAATCTGCGGTTTGTAAACTAGTAATTGTCAAGAATTAAAAATAATGGAAAGATTATTATTCTAGAGGCGCAGCGTTCGTATTTTTTGATCTTTCGAATGTCCAACAGGTAGCTTCTATCGGTTTTAAACAAGGAGCTTATCAAGGTGCGTCACAAAAAATGGATTAAGGGGAAATTTAGGTGTTGATGTTATTTACGTTTACGATATGGTTGAGAATTTGCAAAGTAGGACTTGCGACTGCATATGATCATTTTTTATCAAGAAGATATGATCAACCGGAGAGAAGTTGCCTAATTTTGGTTTTATTCCTGTTGTGGCTACTGTGCAGTACAGTTTTATTCTCAAATTCTCGGTAAGGGCCGATGTTGGGTATAATTTTCTACAGAAAAGAAACCCATATGTTGGGTATTATACGGATATGGTGCTGATGAGGATTCTTTTGGAGTTATTGGTCTAGGATGTGTATAAGTTTTAATTTTTACCGGGGGATTTTTATGTAGATTATTTATTTTTTACAACCACAATAACAAAGACAGACCTCCTATGGAGGTCTGTCTTTGTTGAATTATTAATTAAAAGCTATATCTCATCTCTTTCCAAACATTCGCCCCATATTAGGCATTTGACTCATCATTTGCTTTCCTTGGGGCCCCTGCATCATTTTCATTATTTTTCCCATTTGTTCAAATTGTTTCATGAGTTGGTTTACCTCTTCCAGTTTTCTTCCGGCTCCTCTGGCAATGCGTTTTTTTCTGCTCATGTCTATCAGAGAAGGTTTTCGCCTTTCTTCGGGGGTCATGGAATAGATAATGGCCTCTGTGTGTTTAAAGGCATCCTCCTTTATATCTATGTCTTTTATTGCTTTTCCCACACCGGGGATCATGCCTATAAGGTCTTTCATATTCCCCATTTTTTTTATCTGGTTTATTTGTTTTAGAAAATCATCAAAACCGAATTCGTTTTTAGCTATTTTTTTATGGAGTTTTTTTGCCTCATTTTCATCAAATTGCTCCTGTGCCCTTTCTACAAGGGAAACCACATCCCCCATTCCCAATATCCGGTCTGCCATTCTCTCCGGGTAAAAAAGATCCAGAGTTTCCATTTTTTCTCCTGTGGAGATAAATTTGATAGGTTTTTCTACTACAGACCTTATGGTGAGAGCCGCCCCTCCTCTGGTATCCCCATCCAGTTTTGTAAGGACAACCCCACTAAAGTTGAGCACCTCATTGAAGGTTTTTGCTGTATTTACGGCATCTTGTCCCGTCATGGAATCCACCACAAACAATGTTTCCTGTGGGGCGATACTTTTATAAATAGATCGTATCTCATTCATCATTTCCTGGTCTATTGCCAGCCTACCGGCTGTATCTATTATCACGGTGTCAAGATGATTTGTTTTTGCATATTCTATTGCATTTCCCGCAATTTTTACCGGGGTGTCAGAGTTTTCTTCTGTATATACAGGAACCTGTATTTGTTTTCCCAAAATTTTCAGTTGTTCTGCAGCAGCAGGTCTATAAACATCACAGGCGACGAGAAGAGGTTTTTTGTTTTTCTTTGTCTTCAGGTACTTTGCGAGCTTTCCGGAAAAAGTAGTTTTTCCGGAACCCTGTAATCCTGCAATAAGAACAATGGAAGGTTTCCCGGAGAGATCGATTCCTTCTTGTGTTCTTCCCATAAGGTTTACCAGTTCGTCATGAACAATCTTTGTCATTACCTGCCCCGGCGTAAGAGAGGTAAGTACATTCTCCCCTATTGCTTTTTCCTGTATTTTTTTGGTGAGATCTTTGGCTATTTTATAGTTTACATCCGCATCTACCAGTGCTCTTCTTATCTCTTTTACGGTTTCTGCAATATTGATTTCCGTAATTTTTCCTTTCCCAGAAAGGGCGTGCAAAGCCCTGCCCAGCTTGTCCTGAAGGTTATTGAACATATTTTTTGATTATATGATTAATATTTCTCCCTGCGAAAATAGTTAAATTGTATTATTTAAAAAATCTGTTTTCTCGGGATTTTTTTTGGAGTAATTTTGTTCGACATTCGGTTTGTTTTATGGTTAGGCTTTTTATTTTTGTACTTCTCATTATCTTTCTTCACAGGGTTCTGTTTCTCGTGTTCAAGAAAATGTTGCGCTTTAAAAGTTTTTCCGGAATCAAATTTTTTTATCTCAATCTTCTGAAAGATTTTTTTCTGGTTATCGTATTGTTTGCATTTATGGAGAAGAATAAAGTACACTATTTTGCGATTTCTTTTTTTTATTTTCTGGAGTTTGTTTTTTTGTATTCCAAGGTCGTCCGGATTTTAAACAAGTCCTAAAAAAACGTGATAAAAATCAATTTTTATGTATTGATAAATAACGATAAAATTAATACATTTGCACACTGTAATTTTGTTGTTATGGGCAAGCCTATCCTGTGGATGTTTTTTTCTTTTTTTGTGTTACATTTCAGTGTGCTGTTTTATCCTCAGCAGCATGATGTTTCCGAGGGTGAAGTTGTCTCTGGCGAAGTAAAGAAAGATGAAGGAAAGGGTTTTAATGCGGTAGATATGATCATGGAGCATGTAGGGGATTCCAACGATTGGCATCTGTGGACAAAAACGGACAAAAACGGAAGGCAGCATCATGTGTCTGTCCCTTTGCCTGTAATTATAAAGGATCACAATGGATGGCATATGTTTCTTTCCAGCACTGTTGCCCATGGTCGGGAACGTTCTGGCTATACCTTGGAAGACGGAAGAATAGTTTCTACCACGGGAATCAAGAAGGCGACGCTCTTTTCTCTTATAAGCGGGAAACAAAAATTCAATGAGGTCTTTTATGATTTCTCAATTACCAAACTCGTTGCTTCTCTCTTATTTTCTGTTGTCTTTATGGTGGTGATTTTTGTAGGGATGGCCAGGGGATATGGTAAATCTCCCGTTCCTTCCGGGTTCGGAAAATTTATGGAGCCTGTTATTATTTTTATAAGAGATGAGGTGGCTATTCCCAACGTAGGGATAGTAAAATACAAGACCTATTTACCGTATCTTCTTACCATTTTTTTCTTTATATGGTTTAATAATCTTCTTGGTCTTATTCCGTTTTTTCCCGGAGGGGCGAATCTTACGGGAAATATCGCTGTCACCTGCGTACTTGCCGTTATCACACTCGTCATTACGCTATTCAGCGCAAACAGATCCTACTGGAAGCATATTTTCATGCCGCCTGTGCCTTTGCCGCTGTACATCATCATGGTACCGATAGAGATTATTGGTATTTTCACCAAACCTTTTGCTCTCATGATGCGTCTCTTTGCAAATATTACGGCAGGACACATTATGGCTTTGGCCGTCGTGGCACTCATATTTATCTTCAAATCTCCTTATTTGGGCTTCGTTTCTGTGCCTCTGGGAATTTTCGTTTCCGTGCTGGAGCTTTTGGTGGCAATACTACAGGCATATATATTTACCATTCTTTCGGCATTATTTATTGGTCTTGCCGTTGCGGACCATGCCCATGAAGAGCATTAAAAACTTTAAAGGGAAGGGAATTCGTTTATTAGATAATGAAAAACATATATAATTTAAACTAAATTTTACATTATGGATTTATCAACTGGAGCAGGACTTATATACGTAGGAATTGGTCTTGCGGTCCTAGGCGTAGGTCTTGGTATTGGGAAAATTGGAGGTCATGCAATGGATGCTATTGCCAGACAACCTGAGCAAGCAGGAAAGATTCAGGGGGCCATGCTTATTGCTGCAGGTCTCATTGAGGGAGTGGGTCTTATCGCAATTATATTTGGTGCGTTTATCAAGTAACGTTTTGTTTATCATTTTTCACAGCAGTACTGCGGTTTGCTACTGCTGTGGTTTATGAGAAAAATGTAGAGATTTATTTTATTTAACCTGTAAATATTTCACCATGATTATAGAGCCAGGTATAGGACTTCTATTTTGGAAAACATTCACGTTTATAATTTTGTTGTTTATTCTGACAAAATATGCATGGAAGCCTATTATCAATGCAGTGCAGGCGAGAGAGGTATCTATAGTAGATTCGCTAAATCAAGCCAAAATTGCCAAAAAGGAAATGGAGGAGATCAGATTGGACAACGAAAGAATTATCCGTGAGGCGAAAATAGAAAGAGACGCTATACTTAGGGAAGCAAAGGAGCTGAAAGAAAGGATGATAGAGGAAGCGAAGAATGGTGCTAAAATAGAGGGAGAAAAAATAATTAATCAGGCGAAAGAGGCCATAAACAGTGAAAGAAATAGAGCATTGGCTGAGATAAAAAATCAAATCGGAACTCTTTCTCTGGAGATAGCTGAGCAGATCTTGAAAAAGAATTTGGAAGATAAAAAGTCTCATGAGACTCTCATAGAAAACTATCTGGGTTCTCATCTTAACTAAATATTTGAGATATATTGTATATTATGATGTCTGATAATAAAATTGCTCAGAGATATGCTGGGGGGCTGTTTAATCTTGCCAAGGAGTTGAATAACGTGGATATTGTCTTTAAAGAAATGGAGAGTATCGTACGGCTATTTTATGATTCCAAAGAATTCAGATGTTTCATAGAGTCTCCCCTTATTGATAAAAAAAAGAAAATTTCTGTGGCAGAAGCCATATTCTCTGGTTTTTCTAAGACCAGTCTTGATTTCGTTAGATTGATTATTTCAAATGGGAGAGGTAGCGCTCTTGGGAACATGGCAAAAGCGTATGTACACAATGTAAACAAGAGGAAGGGTATACAAACTGTAGTACTCACTTCTGCTGTAGCTCTGGATCGTAAAGTATCGGAAGATATCATACGATCTTCTCAACTTTTGAATAAAGAAGCTTCTTTTCGGTTAGAGACTGTTATCAACCCAGACATTTTGGGTGGGTATATCCTACGCGTAGGGGATCAGCAGATTGACACTTCTGTGAGATCCCAACTTGACAAAATAAAAAAAGACTTTCATTTACATTCAAGATAAATATTGCACACCATGGCAGAGATAAATCCCGCTGAAGTATCAGCGATTCTAAAACAGCAGCTGGCAAATTCTGATGGACAAGCTCATATAGATGAGGTAGGTACAGTACTCACTATAGGTGATGGTATTGCCAGAGTCTACGGACTAGAGAATGTCCAGTACGGAGAGCTGGTTAAGTTTTCTGGTGATGTAGAGGGAGTGGTGCTCAATCTGGAGGAGGACAATGTAGGGGTAGCACTTTTGGGGGAGTCCAAAAAAGTGAGGGAAGGGGATACCGTAAAGAGAACCCATAGAATTTCGTCTATACGAGTGGGAGAAAGGTTGTTAGGCAGAGTAGTGGATACTTTGGGCAATCCTATAGACGGAAAAGGGGATATTGGTGGTGATCTTTATGAGATGCCACTGGAAAGAAAAGCTCCGGGGGTTATCTACAGGCAGCCGGTAACTGAGCCTTTACAGACCGGGATCGTTGCGATAGATTCTATGATTCCTATCGGAAGAGGACAGAGGGAGTTGATTATAGGGGACAGACAAACAGGTAAGACTACTGTGGCCATTGATACTATTCTTAACCAAAAAGAATTTTATGATGCGGGTAAGCCGGTATATTGTATTTACGTAGCGGTGGGGCAAAAAGGGTCTACGATTGCACAAATTGTGCAGACGCTTACAGACAAGGGTGCTATGTCTTATACCGTTGTTGTGGCGGCTAATGCGTCGGATCCCGCTCCTATGCAGGTATATGCTCCTATGGCGGGTGCAGCTATTGGGGAGTTTTTCAGAGATACAGGAAGACCCGCCCTTATTGTGTACGATGATCTATCCAAACAGGCGGTGGCGTACAGAGAGCTTTCGTTGCTTTTAAGGAGGCCTCCAGGGAGAGAAGCCTATCCGGGCGATGTTTTCTATCTCCATTCCAGGCTTTTGGAGAGAGCAGCTAAGATCATTGATTCGGATGATATCGCTGCAAAAATGAATGACCTGCCGGACTCCCTAAAACCTCTGGTAAAAGGAGGAGGATCTCTTACCGCTCTGCCTATTATAGAAACTCAGGCAGGCGACGTTTCTGCCTATATTCCTACCAATGTTATTTCCATTACGGACGGACAGATTTTCTTGGAGTCGGATCTTTTCAATTCCGGAGTACGTCCGGCCATCAATGTGGGAATTTCTGTGTCGAGAGTAGGGGGGAATGCCCAGATAAAATCTATGAAAAAGGTTTCGGGTACTTTAAAGCTGGATCAGGCACAGTATAAAGAACTAGAGGCATTTGCCAAGTTTGGTTCGGATCTGGATGCGGCTACGTTGTCTGTGATTTCTAAGGGAGAGAAAAATGTGGAGATACTCAAACAACCTGTAAACTCCCCGCTTCCCGTAGAAAATCAGGTAGTCATGGTATATGCCGGAACAGAGAATCTTTTGAGAAACATTCCTGTAACAAAGGTAAAGGAATTTATGACCGATTATGTAGACTTCCTAAAGGCAAAATATCCGGATACCATGAAAACAATAAAATCGGGTACGATAGATAAAGAAGTAATAGAGGTGCTGAAAACTGTGGCTACGGATATATCTTCCAAATATAATTAGAGTATTCTTTAATTTTTACTATTGAGACGGTCTAGTGTATATTATTAATTCTCAGGTATAAGACGTTAAATGGCTAATCTAAAAGAAATCCGGGAGAGAATTTCCTCTATATCCTCTACTATGCAGATTACCAGTGCTATGAAGATGGTCTCTGCAGCAAAACTGAAAAAAGCACAAAACGCTATTGTGATGTTCAGATCTTATTCTGAGAGATTGCAGGAAATTATTCAGAACTTTCAGTCTGAAGCTAATTCTACCGAGTACTTTTCTCCATTTTTAAAGCAAAGGAAAGCGAGGAAAATTCTGTACGTGGGGGTAGGTTCTAATCGGGGACTTGCAGGAGCCTTCAATGCGTCTGTGAGTAAAGAATTACAAAAACACATATATTCAAAGAAAAATGTAGAGAGTTTTGTACTTGCCATAGGCAAAAAAGTGTATGATTCCGTGAGAAAAATACATAAAGTTTGCGATAATAAAAGTGCTTTATTTGAAAATCTTTCTTTTGGTCCTGTATCTCAAGTTGCTTATCAGGTGATGGAAGATTTTTCTAAAGAGAAATTTGATGAGGTGTACCTTGTGTACAACAAGTTTGTCAATGCTGCTACTCAGGAGGTGATCACAGAAAAATTATTGCCCATTTCTCTTTCGGAGCATCGTAGAAAAAAGGAAGCAGAGAAAGATTATATTTTTGAGCCGGGACGTCAAGAAATATTGCAGAGTCTGATTCCCAAATCTATAAAATCTCAGCTCTATAAGGCGATATTAGATTCTGTAGCTGCAGAACACGGTGCTCGAATGACCGCCATGCACAAAGCGACAGATAATGCGCAAAACCTGAAAAATGATTTGGTCATATTTTATAACAAGGCACGTCAGACTGCCATTACCAACGAAATTTTAGAGATTGTGTCGGGTGCCGAAGCGCTAAAGGGTTCTTAGGATTTTTTTTATTTACACAGAAATAGAATGTTGGTAAGAAGGGGGATGGAGGAGCAAAATTTTGTTATCTTTTTTATCTATCTTTACTCCCTTAATAGGTTTATCGTTCTATGGACTCAGACATAGTCAGTTTTTTTCTTGTATTGTTTCTGGTTTTTCTTAATGGTTTTTTCGTAGCAGCAGAATTTTCTATCGTAAAGGTGAGGTATTCTCAAATTCAGCTCAAGGCAGCCGAGGGAAATCCTATGGCGAGACAAGCCGAGATGATTATAAAAAAATTGGACGCTTATCTTTCTGCCACACAACTTGGGATTACTTTAGCTTCTTTGGCCTTGGGTTGGGTAGGAGAGGGGGTGATGCATAAAATTTTGTCCGGCTTTTTATATTATTTTGATTTTGAAGTAAAGGGTTCTGTTTTGGGCATGATTTCCGTTATCACCAGTTTTTTTTTCATCACCGTTATGCATATTGTTTTCGGGGAACTGGTTCCTAAATCCATTGCGATAAGGAAGGCAGAATCTACCGCCATGTTTATTGCCTACCCTTTAAGAATTTTTACCGCTATTTTTCAGCCTTTTATTTGGCTGATGAACTCCATGTCGAATGCCTTCCTCAGAACTATTAATATACTCCCTGCCAGCGAGCAGGATATACATTCTACGGAAGAACTTCAGCTTCTTGTAAAACAAAGTGCAGATTCTGGGGCTATAGAGGGAGAAAATTATGAAATCATAAAAAATGCTTTTGATTTTACCGACCATTCTGCAAAGAAAATAATGGTGACCCGGCAGAACATCATGTCTATAGATATAGAAGATTCTATAGAACATATTGTAGAGACGATTATGGAGAGCGGCTATTCCAGAATTCCTGTATATGAGGGATCTATAGATAACGTAATCGGCATCCTTTATGTGAAGGAAGTGATACGGCAGTATATAAAGAAGAAAGGAAAAATCTTACATAAAGATTTAAGGCAGTTGATGAGAGAGCCTTTTTTTGTGGTGGGGAGTAAAAAAATTTCTGATCTTCTCAAGATTTTCCAACTTAAGAAGCAACATTTGGCCATTGTCATTGATGAGTTTGGAGGTACCGAAGGGGTGATTTCTCTGGAGGATATTTTGGAGGAGTTGGTGGGAGAGATACAAGACGAAGAAGACGAAGAAGACAAGGTAGTAGATGTGATTGCAGAGAATACATTCAGGATAAAAGCTACGCAGCCTCTTGAGGAGATCAATGAATATTTGCCCGAAGCCCTTCCTGTATCGGAGGATGGAGGTTATAATACTCTTGCGGGCTTTATTCTTCATCAGTTGGAAGATATACCCGAAGAAAATCAAGAGTTCGATATCTTGCATTATCATTTTAAAATTCTCAGAATGCACAACAAAAGTGTTGAACGGGTAGCGCTCACCTACCGCTTATCTAAGGATGATGATGCCATGAGTACAGAGACGTAAAAAATTCAAAAAACATTTTGTAACAGAGAGAATGCAGAGCTTATATTTTTTTATCGAAAATCAGGAGTCTCCCCATCGGGAATTGGAGGGGGAGACGGATTTGTTTGTGAATGAAGACAATGACCGTAGGCTTGTTCTTTATAATGACGATGTGAATACTTTTGAGTTTGTAATTCAGTGTCTTATACATATTTGTCACCATACCGAAGAGCAGGCGGAACAGTGTACTTTCTTGGTTCATTACAAAGGGAAATGTACCGTAAAGACAGGTAGTACGCATCTTGTAGAACCGATGCATAAAAAACTTCTTTCCAAAGGTCTTACCTCAGAGATTTTGTAGAGAGGGGTATTTACAAAATTCCTTTTTTTGTTTTTTTTTACTTCCCTCGTAGGTTTCGTACTGTAGGTATTGGGTTTCCAGTTTTCCGTTGTAGAGTTTTATTTTTCTGGAGGGTCTGAGACCTATTTTTTTTGTCGCTTCTAGATCCGATGTGATAAGCCAGGAAAAAGTGTTGGGATAGTGATGTTTGAGCGTATTTCCTATTTTTTTATAGAAATCTTCATCCTCTATCTCCATTCGTTCATTATAAGGAGGATTAAAAACGATGAGCAAAGGGAAATGTTCTTTTTTACTTTCGAAGAAATCTTGGTTTTTTATCTCTATTATTCCCTCTAAGTCCAGGCGTTCTATATTTTTTTTCGTTAGACTCAGTATTTTTTTGTTCAGATCGTATCCCAGAATTTTTCCGGAATTCTCTCTTATTTTTTCTATTCTGGTACTTTTTATTTTTTTGAATAAATCTGCATCATAGTTTTTCCAATTTTGGAAGGAAAATTTTTTCCGCCACAACTGCGCGGGTAAGTTTTGTGCAATCATAGCTGCCTCTATGAGTAGCGTACCACTTCCGCACATGGGATCCAGAAAATTTCCTTTTCCCTCCCAACCCGCAATCTGTAGCATTCCTGATGCCAAAACCTCGTTGATGGGGGCCTTTCCGTGATGTTCTTTGTATCCCCTTTTATAGAGAGGGTCTCCGGAAGAATCCAGAGATAGGGTAATGTTCTCTTGGTCTATGTGTAGATTAATTTTGATGTGGGGGTCGTTTGTGTCCACGCCGGGTCTTTCTTTATATTTTTCGTAAAAAAAATCTGCGATGGCATCTTTTGTTTTTAGGAGGGCGAATTTCGAATGTGTGAAAATTTCCGAATGTACGGTGGGATCTATTGCAAAAGTTTGTTTCGTATTAATGTATTGATCCCAAGGGATTTTTTTTACTTTTTTGTATAGGTCTTCTGTAGAACAGCTTCTGAATTCTCTTATGGGGACAAGAATCTTAAGCGCCAGTCTGGAGGCATAGTTGATTTTGTAAAGGAAACCAATATCCCCCTCGCAATGGAGGGCTCTGTTTTTTGGGGTTACATTTTTTCCTCCTAATTTTTTGATTTCCTCTGCCAAGAGTTTTTCCAGACCAAAAAACGTTTTTATGTGTAGGGTAAAATTTTCTCTCTGCATAGGGGGGATTTGTTTTTGATCTTGCCTCTGTAAAAATAGTTATTTTTGCGTTATGGAATGGTTTGAGATTTGGTTTGATACCCCTTATTATCACCTATTGTACAATAACAGAGACCGTAGAGAGGCAGAAGAGTTTATAAAGAAGCTTATTTATGTTCTCAAACTTCCGCCCAAGGCAAAGATTGTGGATTTAGCCTGTGGGAGGGGGAGACATTCTGTTTTTTTACATTCTCTGGGGTACGAGGTGTTGGGTCTCGACCTTTCTTTGCAAAGCATCTTGCACAATAAAAAATATGAGAAACAAGCGCTTCGTTTTCGGGTACACGACATAAGAGATGCACTTCCTGAAAAGGATATTGAGGCAGTATTCAGTCTTTTTACCAGTTTTGGATATTTCGGATCCGAAGAGGAGGATATTAAAGTTTTTTCATCCGTGTATAATGGGCTTAAGCCTCAGGGAATTTTTGTTTTAGATTTTCTTAACAGAGGTTTTGTGGAAAATAATTTTAAGCCGCACAGCGTAGTGAAAAGAGGGGAGATAATATTTGACATTACCAGAAAAATAGAGAAAGATCACGTCATAAAAAAAATAGAATTTTCGGATCGGGGACAGAATTTTTCTTTTGTAGAGAGGGTAAGACTTCACAGTTCGGAAGATATTCTGAAATATGCACAGCGTACAAATTTCGAGAGATTGCAGATATGGGGAGATTATAGATTAGGATCGTTTGATCCCCAAATTTCTCCCAGGTGTATTAGTCTTTTCAGGAAAAAGTAGTTTTTGTAAGTGGAAAAAGTAAAAAGTAACCTTTAGTTGTTCTCTTATTGCTTTCAGAATATTCTTCCGGCGAGACGTCCTTATGTAGTCGATTTCGTCTTTTGTGAGTAGCAGGGGATGATTTTGTTTAAAAAAGGATTTTTGGATGACAAAAAAATCCGAAACAGACCGGGTTTTTATGCATGCTTTGAAAGCAGAAACACTCATAAGGGGGAAGCTGAGTCCCAGATTATAAAAATATTCTCCCAGCTTTTCTGCTTTTTGTTTTTTGTATTGATATGCAGTGGGGCGGAGGTGCTTTACATAAAGATCTTTTAGGGTACGGGTTTCCCAGTTGTTTTTCTTTGCTAGAAGAACATCTATATTGTCCCAACCCAGAATGGGTCTTAGTCCTCCTATACTCTCAAGACATTTTCTTCTGTAAGATTTTATGGGTCCTCTAATGTGGTCTTGAGAAGAAATATTCTCAAATTCCCAGTGATGTAATTCCGCGGGAGAGAAATCGAAAATTTTATCTTGGTTTGTTCTATATTTTGTTTGTGCCTTATTTTTTATTGATTTTTTTACTAAAACGAGACCCGAAACCATTCCCATATTCGATTGTGTCTCATAGGTGTTTTTTAGCCTCTCTAAATATTCTGCGGGAAAAATAATATCGGAGTCGAATTTGCAAATAATATCGTAATCTTCGGTTTGGGCCCATTCCAATCCTTTATAGAAAGCCTTTACTATTTTTGCTCCTGGCTGATGTTCAGATTTTTTTAGATGTATGTAGCCGATGTCGTTTTTTTTAGGAGAGAAAAGTACAAAATCTTTTATTTTTTTTTCTGTTTGGTCTGTAGATCCGTCATTTACAAGTATAATTTTGTAATCCTGATAGGTCTGGTTTTCTATTGATTTAAGACAATAGGTGACATATTCTTCTTCATTATAAACGGGGATAATGATGAGAAACTTCATTTCTTCGGTCTATGGTTTCGTGTTTTTTTCAGGGATCTATCTCGGATATTTCAGCAGTAATGCTTGCAAAATTGCATAAGTTTCCCTGTCCATGATCCCACTACAATTTTCTGGTCGAAAATGATATTGGAAGGCGGTAATGGTTTTTGTGGTATTCTCATCTAGTTCTCCAGAATTCTCTATTTTATACCCGAATTCACCTAGCATAGATTGTATTTTTAAAATAAAAGGAGCGGTAGTAGATTGTGCATAAAAGGATTCTGCATCTATTTGATTTAAAAGATTCCGCTTTGTGGCTTCATCGTACCACATCCCTATTTTGTATTCGTTATAGAGCCTTTTCCACGGGAATTTTGGTCCCGGATCATGTTTCCTTGTAGGAGCGATATCTGAATGTCCCAGCACGTTCACAGGAGAGAGATTATATCTGTTTATGATGTCTTTCGCAAGTGCTGCTATTTTTCTGTATTGCCATTCGGGATAGTTGAAAAATTGTTTTCTTCCCTCATAAAGTACATAACCGGGATTTACTATCTCTATTCCTATGGAAGAGTCATTTAAATTTTCAAACCCTCTCCAGTAACTTATTCCTGCATGATAGGCTCTTTTGTTTTCGTCTACTATTTGGTAAATTTCCCTATCATTCGGGTCACCTACAATATAATGACTGCTTACCCCTTTTTCTGTGAGTGTCGAGATGGATTTATCGTTATTTAGTGCTGTGTAGTGGAGGATGAGAAAACGCTGTCTGAAATTTTGTGCAACAGACGGAAAGTAGTTTTTTGTAACCATATACCCCGAAGGCTTTGCAGAAACTATAGAACCATAGCTTTCGGTATTGTCGTTTTTAGTAATATCTGCTATATTTTTTTTATAGAAATCAAAACCTCCGATATGCAGCATATATTCTTTTTTATAACTCACATCAGCTGAGTTTGTTTTCTTGTTATCCGAAGTGTCAGAGTTATTTTTTTGTACCCTTTTTACTGTCTCGGTCTTTTTAATTGTCTTTTGAGGCGTGCAGGCAGTTATAGAAACAGCCACCAGTCCGACCAGACAAACGTTTTTACGTATCTTCATAAGGATGAATTCATTCGCGGGTCAAAGTTACAAAAAAACGGGTAAAAAATTTTGGACTGATAAAAAACTATTTTATATTTGCACTCTCTCTTGCGAGAGCACAAGAGAGGCTTTCAAAAGATAAAGATTGGTAGAAATAGTTGGGGAGGGTTGCCGGAGTGGTTAACGGAGCAGTTTGCTAAACTGTCGACACGCAAGTGTCGCAAGGGTTCGAGTCCCTTACCCTCCGCTGCTAATGTTTTCGGGGTGTAGCGTAGCCCGGTCATCGCGCCTGGTTTGGGACCAGGAGGTCGCAGGTTCGAATCCTGCCACCCCGACGTTTATAAAAAATATTTTTTTCTTTTTTACGGGTGCGTAGCTCAGCTGGATAGAGCATCTGCCTTCTAAGCAGACGGTCATAGGTTCGAATCCTATCGCGCTCACTCCACAAAACGCCTTTAAATGCTTAGTTTAGAGCGTTTTGGCTATTTTAAATGACTCTTTTTTAAGTACACTTGTTGCAACATTGTTGACATAAAATTTATGGCGACTTTTAAGGCGGAAGTGCAAAACGAAAGAGCGGATATGTACTACAACATCCGGATAAGAGTTACACACAATAGGGTGGTACGCAGAATTTCTACTCACCTCTACGCCGTGGGAGAGAATCTTAAAAAAATTGAAGATAAAAAATATAAAGTTACTCAATCAATGTAAGTCACTTATACAACGGTGTCGCGACATCTGCAATGGGTTAGGTTATGGTTGGCTATTGCTTTTGCGTTGGTCTCTCGAGGGTCTTTTAAACGATCGTAAAAAGAGATTCGGTACGCTCCCCAAGCCTATGATGAAACTATTCTTAGGAAAAATAGACGCGGTCGACTTTTTGTTTTCATTTGCTTAAATTTACTGTATCAGCGATACAACGGAGTTATAAAAAATTTTCTCTATAAGAATTTTTTTTAAATACTGTTCTTTTTTAAACTGTGTATAGTTTTATCACTTAATTGCATAAAAAAATCCCTTGCTTGAGCCGAAGCTCAGGGGAATACTAAAAAAGATATCGCTATGAAACGGTCAGACAACTGTATTAATTAATTTTGACATACTCCTCAAACTTTACCCAGTTTTTGCCACATTTCTCGGAAGCGTACCAAAATTTTAAGGTAGTGCCGTTTACCTCTACTTTGTTTCCGCATTTGGACTCTTCGCCTTTGTAAGGTTTCAGTTTTAAGGTCCCGTTCTTGTAGGTGTAGGTACCTTTATATCCTCCAAATAGCTCAGGTCTGAGGGGGAACTTTCGGATCCAAAGCATCTACATAGGCTCCGTTTATATATTCTCCTCTTGAACTGAGTTTTATTCTTTTAAAATTATAGTTGTCGTCAGGATATTTGGCGACCCAATCTCCCACAATCGCTGTATTATCAGTAAAGGTCTGAACATCCTTGTCACTCGAGCATGAGGATATGGTTAATATTGAGACTAATAAGATTAAAAGTTTCATGAATTCATAATTTTTTTCTTTTTTGTATACTGTAATCCTAATGCATTAATACCATGTTTTCCCTATTCTATAGTAAATAATCCTATCGCTATATTACTTCGATATCTATCCCTTTACTTTTGCTTTATCTTCCTCCCTTTCTAGTACGTTGCAAAAAAATACCTTCTCCCTTGACTTTAGTGGTAATAGGGTAAGGGATGCAATAACTTTTTTTCACTGAATAAAATTTACAGGGTGAAAAAAATATTAATTTTGGCTAATTTATTTAAAAAATATAATATAATAGTAAGATATATTCTGTTTTTTCTCATTAGGTTACAACACAAACTATATCACATCATTTTCATTCATAAAATTATTTGGATGATGATTTCAGGTTTATTGTTGTGCCTTAAATATGAGGAAGTGTATTTGTTCGGTCTTATAAGCTAAAAAATTTACATAGAATAACAGTTTGTATATCGCTTTGGAATTAGAAAACAAACTAAAGCTAAACAGTTGTGATTAAAAAGGCTTAAGAGTTATGTATATAGTTTAAAAATAGATCTTGAAAACCCGTTGGAGCAGATAACATCTTTGTTTAACATAAATTAAACGTACCTCTGTGCTGTGTAAGTTCTACAACAGTTAAAATCAATGTCTGGAAATGGAAAGCAGTACGAAAGTGTTATATGCGCGAAGTTCGCGTTTTTTAGGGTTTTTCAATGTACAAATTTTATACAGGAAGTAGATGGATAGTGTTAAAAGGGCTTAAAAAAGGAAAAAACGTATGTAAATATATGCATAAATGACATTAGGATTTTCCAGACTTTTTTCTTTTTATGTTTTTGGACATTTCGTTTATCTTTCCTTGTCTGTTTCGAGCTTAATATTTTCTCCTGTATTATTTTGTTTTCAAGATACGGTGCATAGCTCCCATGCGTATAAAAAAGCTGTT
This sequence comes from Bergeyella sp., assembly GCA_030263285.1. Classification (GTDB taxonomy): domain Bacteria; phylum Bacteroidota; class Bacteroidia; order Flavobacteriales; family Weeksellaceae; genus SZYB01. The sequence continues at coordinate 517,724 of SZYB01000001.1, read as the reverse complement.
GGTTTTCAAGCTCCCATATTTTATCACAGGTGGCATCCAGAAAATATCTGGAATGATTTATGAAGAGCAGGGAAAGCTTAGTTTTATTAAGGTAGTTTTCCAGTCATCTATAATTTCTACATCGAGATGGTTGGTGAGTTCATCTGGAATGAGAAGTGTATGGCGATGTTGTGTTCCCCTGTTCGGTAAATAGTTTGGCCGGTGCTACTCTTTTTATATTTGGTCCCCCAGAGAGGTTTCCCATAGGGGTTTTGATATTTTCTATTTTGAGATGGGAGAGCGAGCAGCTGCTTCATTTCGTTTTCTATAGTCCATGCTTTTTGTTTTTCCATCTCTGAAAGTGCACATTCTATTTCTTTTTTGTCCTGCAATTCTAGGGCAAGATTATAATTTTTCAGAGCTCTTATCTTATAGGAGGAGCGTCCAGCGTGAGTGTATATTCCTCCATGCCGGGCGGTCGTAATTTATTTCTTGGTCAAATAAAACGACAGAAACCTCTTTATGGAGAATGAGTTGCCCTTCGTCCGGTTTTTTTTCAGCCAGTATTTAAGAATTTTAAGAAAGATAGATTTTTCGCCGTCTCCTTCATCAATATAAAAAGAGATACCATCGAACAAAATCTCAATTCCGTATGATTTGGTCAGATTTTCGGCAGAGATATAATACATACGGTGAATACCTGTAATAGGTTTTGTAAATAATTGCACAAAAATACAAAATGAAAACCTAGATAAACCGGAGTTTTTTTAATTCAGGAATTAATAATTTAGTGGGTATATATGAAAAAGGCCGTATGTTTTGGTGAGGTGTTATGGGATATTTTTCCGGAAGGTAAATCTGCCGGAGGAGCTCCCATGAATGTGGCTTTTAGGTTAAAGGATCTGGGCTTTCAGGTGGAGATGATGTCCAGGATAGGACAGGACAGCCACGGAGAAGAGCTTGGGGAGATTATTGACCAGAAGCTAGGCATTGGATATATACAGACAGATAAAAAATACCCTACGGGAATAGTAAAGATAGGATTAGATCAAAACAAAAATGCACAATATGATATTGTTTATCCTTCTTCTTGGGACTTTATAGAATATGAGGATTCTTGGAAAAGATTGGTAGAAGAATCTGACGTATTCGTTTTCGGTTCGCTTGCATGTAGGGGGAGAAAAACGAGATCCAACCCTCTTCAGGCTATTGAATTCAAGCAAATTTTCAGTTTTCGATATCAATTTGCGTGCACCCCATTATGAAGTGGATTGTGTTTTGGATCTGATGAAGAAATCTCATTTGGTAAAAATGAATGAAGAGGAGCTCACCCTTCTCGTCAAGCATTTTGGGTATGAAATTTCCGATCCGGAGAAAATGGTAAGACGGATGGCAAAGGTTTGTGGGTTGAAAATTTTTTGTGTGACTTTGGGAGAAAAAGGAGCTTTGTTGCTCAAGGGAAAACAGATTCACAAACATGAGGGGTACTGTGTAGAAGTAGAGGATACGGTAGGAGCAGGGGATAACTTTCTGGCAGGTATGATTTACAAATATTTATTGAAAAGGAAAGGGTCAGAAATTTTGGAATTTGCTTGTGCAGCAGGCGCTTTGGCTGCTACAAAGAAAGGTTCTCCTCCCAATATATCAAAACAGAACATAGACGATTTTATAGAGCAGAATAAAGTATAACTAAACCTTAACTGACGATGAAAAAAAGGATACTGGTGGATATGGATGGAGTACTTGCAGATATTTACCTGCAATTTATGGCATACGAGAAGAAAGAATCGGGAAGGAACACTGGACTGGGAAGAAATGTCGGGAGAAGATGAAGTGCTTATTTTTCCCAATGGGCTGAAGCATGTGAATGAAAAAGGATTTTTCAGGACTATTCCGGTAATGGAGGGAGCGGTAGAAGCCTTAAGGTATATTCATGAGAAATATGATCTGTATATAGTTTTTGCTGCCATGGAGTTTCCGAATTCTTTGCAGGACAAATATTACTGGTTAAAAGAGCATTTTTCTTTTGTACATTGGCGTCAGGTGATTTTTTGTGGGAGTAAAAAACCGATGAACGGGGATTATATGATCGACGCTCATTCTAGAAATCTGGATACGTTTTCGGGGCAGAAAATCATCTTCTCCCAATCTCCCATAACAAAGAAAAAACCCCGCCCGGAATATACCAAGAATAGACGGCTGGAGAGATATTTATTCTATTTTGTGAAATGTACGGGATGACAAAAACACTGATCGGATTCAAAAACTCACATTAGTTGTTTAAAACCGGAGGTAGTTTTGTTTTTCTGGTAGCTTTCTATTGCCTTTCTCAGGTACTTGAAAGCAATGGGAACAGCAAATATGATGAGGGAGCCCAGAACTTTGTTTTGCCAGTTCTTTTTCTGCATATTTTTATTGGCGTAGTTGGCTAGAACGGTTACTATACAAAGTTTTATTGCATTTTTTATCAGTTCTCCACCGCCCTCACTTTTAGAAAGTTCTACCATTGGGTTTTTACTTACCATTGATCTTAGCCCCTCACTTATTTCTCTTTTTACAGAAGAAAAATCAAGCCCTAGTCTATTCCTTCCGGACGGTGTTTGGAATTCTTTCAAAAATTTATCGGTAAGGCCACCGGTAAGTATGCCAAGACTTTTCTTGGGACTATTGAAGGTCATTATATCCTCCAGTTCCTTTATTTCAGCATTTAGTAAATTCTTTTTGGTCTTAAGTTCTTGCAGGGAAGGCATATTTTATTTATTTAAGAGCTTAAAAAAGGCTTCCGAAGCATAGGTCTGAATGTTTTTTCTAAAAAAATAAATCATAAGAAAGCAGACTAAGCAAAATCCAGAAGTGATAAAGAGACCATAAGAATGATTTCCTAACTTATGTCCCAGCCAGAAAGCCAACCCGAGAATCAAAAAAGTAATAAACAAAAGAATAAAGAGAAGCGAAATCACCAAAAAGAAAATGAACCCAGAGACAAGAGAGGACTTTTCTGCAAAGTCCAACTTCATCAGGTCTATCCTTTTTTCAAAATACTGCTTTAAAATCCCAAACATGATCAAGGTACGATTTTTTCTGAGCTCATAAAGGTTAAGAAAAACAAGCGGACGCGTCCTCTCTTAAGATTTACCTTTTTTAAACTCGGCTTCTATCTCCTTAGAGACTTCCGCAATAGCTTTAGCTGTCTGATCCTTGTATTTATGGTATCCTTTATTTAGAGAGGTCGCTACCTTATCGGACGTGTCTTTTACCTTGGATGAAAGTTCCTCGTACTTGTCCTTTACCATGCTCGCTGTTTTGTCGTAAGCATCGACAGCCTGATCGGCAAGATCACTGGCCTTGCTCTTTATTTTTTTTCTGGTAGACTTTCCATCCTCAGGCGCATAGAGAAGCCCCACAACCAAACCCGCCAAGACACCGGTAACCAAACCGGCAAGCAACTGTGACGTACCTTTTCCTTTTTTAGACATAACTCGAATGTTTTCTCCAAATTTACGAAAAAATACTATAGCGAGTAAATTTTATGCGTACGATTTTTTTTAATCAAAAGAGTATAAAATTATTTTATGTGGGATAGGATGATATCCACTGTTTCTTTTTCTGTAAGTACTGTATTGTCTATTTCTATAGCCTCTTCTGCCTTTTTCAGGGGAGCTACCAACCTTTCGCTGTCCATTTTGTCTCGGGCTATCAGGTTTTCTTTTACTTTGGAAAAATCTGCCTTTATACCCGAATGCAAGAGCTCCAGAAATCTTCTTTTGGCACGCTCCTCTATGCTGGCGGTGAGAAAAAACTTATAATCTGCATCTGGAAGTACGGTAGTACCTATATCTCTCCCGTCCATAATCACCCCTCCTACAGACGCCATATTCCTCTGAGTTTTGAGCAAAAATGCTCGTATTATTTCTTCTTTTGCCACCAGACTTACATGATCTGAAACTTCGGGGAACCGGATCTCTTTCGAAATATTTTTCCCCTGAAGAAAAAGCGCAAGTCCTGTTTGCGACTTTCTAAATCCGAGAGAAATGTTTGGCAATGCCTTATAAAGGCAGGAAAAATCGATTTGTTTTGTATCAAAACAGTGACGGAGAGCATAATAGGTGATTCCCCTGTAGAGCGCACCTGTATCTATCGGGATAAGCCCCAACTTTTTTGCAACGGCCTTTGATAGAGAGCTTTTTCCGGTAGAAGAGTAGCCATCTATAGCAATATTGGGCTTTTGGGTATTATTCTTTGTTTTGTCTTTTTTTTTCACAAGATTCTGAGAGGTTAGGATTGGGTTCTGTATTGTTCATGTTTGTAGCCCGATGATACCACCACAAGTGTTAAACCTTTGCTAAAATACGAAACTTTACCACCAAATCCTGCACACAAGGGTCTGCTGAAACTTTCTTGGCTTTGGTAAAGTTATATAATATAATTAAATATTAAGTAATTATAACGTAAATAATATATCGAATGGAAAAAAGTTATATAGAGGGGATAGAGTTCGTTTTTTGAGTTTTTATCTATAGGGTTGGGTAATTTCGAATGTTATTTATTTGCTACGATTGTGAGTGGGGGGGTAGTGATTTTGCCTGATAGGTATTTTGTCTGTATTTCGCTATATTTGCAACCAAAAGTCAGGAAATGAAATATAGGAGGATTCTTCTCAAACTCAGTGGAGAGGCACTTATGGGCAGCAGACATTATGGTATAGATAATGCCCGACTGAGGGAGTATGCAATTGAGATAAAGGCTGTAGTGGATGTAGGGTGTGAGGTGGCTATAGTAATAGGAGGAGGAAATATATTTCGCGGACTGGCTGGTGCTGCCAAAGGAATGGACAGGGTGCAGGGAGATTATATGGGGATGTTGGCTACGGTGATCAACGGTATGGCATTGCAGGGAGCCCTGGAAGATACGGGTATCAAAACCAGACTTCAGTCTGCAATAGAGATGGATAAGGTAGCAGAACCTTTTATAAAGAGACGAGCGGTAAGGCATCTAGAAAAGGGCAGGGTCGTTATTTTTGGTGCAGGGACGGGGAATCCTTATTTTACCACAGATACGGCAGCTACTCTCAGAGCAATAGAAATAGGAGCCGATGTAATTCTGAAGGGAACTAGGGTGGACGGTATCTATGATAGTGATCCGGAGAAAAACGAAAACGCAAAAAAATTTAATTCCCTTACCTTTGAAGAGGTGTACAAAAAAGACCTAAGGGTAATGGATATGACCGCCTTTACTTTAAGTCATGAAAATAAACTTCCCATACTCGTTTTTGATATGAATCATAAAGGAAATCTGCTAAAGATTATACAGGGGGAAAGTGTGGGAACCCTCGTTAATTTAGATTGTAACTAAAAATTGTTAGTAAAAAGCCACAGATGAGAAGACGCTGTTAATTGTCAAATTTTAAATAAGGAATGGAGGAACTAAATCTTATTATAGAAAGTGTGAAACAGGAGATGCAACAGGGGCTTAATCATCTGGATCATGTATTTCAGAGAATACGTGCAGGAAGAGCATCTACCCATATGCTGCAGGATATAATGGTGGATTATTATGGAGCTATGACTCCACTCAATCAGGTAGCCAACGTATCGGTTCCTGATGCTATGACCCTCTCTATTCAACCTTGGGATAGGACCGCTTTGGGAGCCATAGAAAAATCTATCATCAATTCAAATCTTGGCCTTGCTCCCTCAAATAACGGCGAAATTATCATCCTCAATGTACCCCCTCTTACGGAAGAAAGAAGGAAAGATCTGGCTAAGCAGGCCAAAGCAGAAGCCGAACAGACAAAAGTAACGATTCGTAATGCGCGTCAGGAAGGGATGAAGAATCTAAAAAAGCTTGATGGGGTCTCTGAAGATACAATAAAAGATGTGGAGGCAGAGATACAGAACCTTACGGACAACTTTGTGAAAAAAACAGAGGAGATTCTAAAAATAAAAGAGACGGAAATTTTCACTATCTAAACCGTACCCGAAAAACTCCTCCTTTTACCGATAACGGGAATGTTCTTTTGGACTGAATAGCCTTTTTGTAATGGGTTTTATGAGGGTTTTATATCGTTCTATATCAAAAATTTGAGAATCCGTAAGTGCCAGATACGTAAACCAGACTCCAAATGGGAAAAAGATAATATTGGGTATCCATGCAGCCCAATAGGGATCCAGTATTCCTTTCCATGAAAAATTTTCTACCGTAATATTGGCTACAAAGAACAGGATGAAAATAAATATAGAAATCACAACAGGGATACCCATTCCTCCCTTTCTTATAATAGAACCCAGGCTGGCCCCTATGAGAAAAAATATAATACAGGTGACTGAATAGGAAAAAATTCTTTGTTGGTAGATGATCATCATATTGTATACTTTGATGACATCGGAAATTTGCTCTTTTTTGCTTTTTAGGTCAGCCTTCAGCACCTCTATTTTTCTATAGGCGGAGTATAGAATATCCCGCTTTTTTTCTTTTCTCAGGGTGTCAAGTATATACTGAGCCGCAATGTTTTTTTTTATTTTTTTTTGATCGATAAACTCCAGGTAGCTGTTGGTAATACTGGCCAGTGATGCACTCATGTTCTTAAAGAGTTCCCGGTTTTCTTTCTTACTTTTTTGGATATCTGCCGAGATGTTTCTGTAGGTTTTGAAATGATAATCGTCCACTATCCTTTCTTCATCCATGGCTTTCGTTATAATGGAGCTGATATCAAAATAAGAAACCATCGTATCAAATTTTATTATCTGATTCGGCTGTTTTAGCCTGTCCTCTCTATTTTTTAGGTAAAGGAGATCCTCATAGATATAGCCGTCCAAAAGGATGAGCTTCAGAAAATTTTTGTTTTCTGCTTCTACAAATTTTCCCTTTTTTGCGATGATTGATCTCTGATCATCAAAGACATGGGTAGATTTACGGATAAAAACCCCGTCGATGTTTTCACTATTTTTTCCAGAAATGGCATTAAACTTCACGGCATATTCGGGGATTTGATAGACAAAATGCCCAGCGGTAAAATTAAGTGCGGGTTTAGAAAGTGCCGCATTATAAAGCATATTTCTTGCTTTTTTCTGAAATGTAGGGGTGATATTGTTTTGAAACAAAAATAAAATGAACGCCAAGCATCCTACAGTAAAAAAGAGAGGCAGCATGATTCTTGTAAGAGAGATACCTGCCGACTTCATGGCGGCGAGTTCATATTTTTCTCCTAAGGAACCAAATGTCATGATGGAAGAAAGGAGTATGGTGAGGGGTAAAACCATAGAAAATACACTCGCGCTGAGGTAAAAAAACAGTTTTCCTATCTCATAAGAAGAAAGTCCCTTGCCCAAAAACAAATACATCTGCGTCCAAATGACATTTACCATGAAGATAAAGAACAATACGCTGAATATAAAAAAGAAAGGCCCGAAGAATATTCTTATTATATAACGATCGAGTATTTTCATAAGCGTTAAGCAACAGGACAATTCTTAAATTGCAAAAAAATTAAGTGGTTATGGTTTTCTCAAAGTTCGGTGATGAGATAACCTTTGTAATTATTCTTCTGAAAACTAAAGAAGTTAGGAGGAAACTTGACTTTGGGTTGGTAATTTATGATTTCTGTTGTGCGTATGCTGCCGTCTTTTGAAATTTCTTCTATTCTTTCCAAAAGCTTTTTGTCTGCAATGTACAGAGATATTTCTTTGGTTTCGTTGGGTTGTATGGGACGAAGAAGAATATGATCTAATATTTTTCCATTGAGTTTCTTTTTTCCGATGTATCGGGCGGTATAGTTTTTTTTATAGAGATCCAGGTAGGAAAGAGGAGAAACCACCATTTCGTTTTCATCCGATTTTGCAATGGTTATCTCTTTATCTTCGGAGCTGATATTATATATTTTTTTGCCGTCAAAAATTTGTTCCATATCTTTTATTTTGAGTCTGTATTTATTGCCGGAAGTGTAGAGTGTACCCAATTCTTTTTTATTATCATCTTTTTTTGCAGCATAGAACGAAAATTTAAAAAGAGCAGGGCTTCCGGACAAGTAATTTTTTTCCAGGATTGATAGTATTTTTTGGGAAGGAATATCCATTTTTTGAGCATACAAAAAAGAGGAAAGCCCCAGACATATGGTATATAATATTATTCTAAAGTACATTTTTTAAGCGGTTTATTTTTTAGGGTTATTTTTCAAATTTTCCAAGCACTGTTCTAACTCCATCAGGTCTGTAACGAGTACCTCTCTGGCTTTGGCTCCGTTAGAACTTCCTACAATGCGGGAGTCTTCCAGTTGATCCATAATTCTTCTGGCTCTGTTGTAGCCCAGTTTCATCCGACTTTGGAGCATGGAAGCGGAACCTTGCTGGGTAGAGACGACTATCTTTGCGGCTTCCTCAAAGCGAGCGTCTTTCTCATACGGATCGAAGCCTGCACTGCCAGATTCTTTTTTCTCATCAGGATCACATTTTCCTGCACTGCCGGATCCTTCTCCCTTGGATTCCGGGAGTAGAAACGCTGATGGGTAACCTTGTTGTTTGCCAATATAGTCTACAATTTTCTCTACTTCCGGGGTATCTATAAAAGCACACTGCAGCCTTAAAATTTCGTTTCCATTAAAATAGAGCATGTCTCCATTGCCTATGAGTTGATCTGCACCGGGCGAATCGAGAATGGTTCTGGAATCCACACCAGAAATGACTCTAAAGGCAGCCCTTGCAGGAAAGTTGGCTTTTATTGTTCCCGTAATTACATTTACAGAAGGCCTTTGAGTGGCAACTATGAGATGTATTCCTACTGCTCTCGCAAGCTGAGCGAGACGCGCGATAGGCTGTTCTATTTTTTTTCCTGCCGTCATGATAAGGTCTGCAAATTCATCCACTACCAGCACAATGTAGGGAAGGTACTTATGGCCATTTTCCGGATTGAGTTTTCTTGCCCTAAATTTTTGATTATATTCTTTTATCGTTCTACAAAATGCAGTTTTTAGGAGTTCATACCTTTCATCCATCTCTGTACATAGGGAGTCGAGCGTATCGATTACTTTGGTAGTATCTGTAATTATGGCGTTTTCTGCGTCGGGAAGTTTTGCGAGGTAATGTTTTTCTATTTTGGAGTAAAGGGTAAGTTCCACTTTTTTGGGATCTACCATTACAAATTTTAGCTCGCTTGGATGCTTTTTGTAGAGGAGTGAGGTAAGCATGGCGTTGATTCCCACAGATTTTCCTTGTCCCGTAGCTCCGGCCATAAGCAGGTGAGGCATTTTTGCCAGATCTGCCATAAAAATTTCGTTGGAAATGGTTTTTCCGAATACCAAAGGGAGATCCATATCGGACTTCTGAAATTTAGGAGAAGCAAGTACACTTTTCATGGAAACCGTAGCCGGGCTTTTGCGGGGGACTTCTATCCCTATGGTTCCTTTTCCCGGCATGGGGGCTATGATCCTTATCCCCAGTGCAGAAAGATTAAGGGCAATGTCATCCTGTAATTTTTTTACGGCGGACACCCGTATCCCCGCCTCCGGAACTATTTCGTAAAGTGTCACGGTGGGGCCTATGGTGGCCCTTATCTCTGAAATCGCGACATTAAAGTTTTTTAAAAGCCCTACAATTTTGTTTTTGTTTTCCTCCAGCTCTTCTTTATTTACTGCTATTTCTTCGTTTCCATAATCCCGTAAAAGAGAGAGGGGAGGCATCTTAAAGTGGGCAAGTTCCAGCGTATGATCATAATGCCCGTGTCTTTCTACAAGTTTTGCGGATTTTTGGTCGTATTCTGTAAGGTCATCTTTTACTTTGGCAACTTTCACCTTAAAATTAAAAGAATCATCGGAAGCTTCAGAAAATGATTTTTGGGTATTTTTTTGTGGCTCGGTAATGTGGCATGAGGTAGTATTTACCTCTTTGGACATGACAGAAGAAGGTGATGTCTCTTGTGTTTTATTCTCTGTGATAGTAGGGGGGGGGATTGTTTCTACCGTTTCTCCTACAATAGGAGAAACGGTAGAAACCTCAATTTCCGGGTCTGTTGTCCGGCGGGTCGCTTTATTATTAAGTATACGGCCTTTGAGCGTATTGTATTTGCTTATGACCGTGCTGAGCCTCAGATTGAACTCGAATATAAAATAGAAAAGTATGCTGGTAAGCAATATCATCCATAATCCAAATTTTCCTATTACAGAGATAAGAAAATCGGTGATTTGGAATCCGTAAACTCCGCTCAGTACACCTGTTCCTCCCGTAATTGCTCCCATAAAAATAGGGAGCCAGTAAATAAAAAACAGAGAATGAGAAATGGTTTTCCACGGTTTGAAAAATGGTTTCTTGAGAATAAGGACTCCCAGTACAAATACCAAAAATGCAACAACGAAAGCCGCAATACCCACGGTATTGAAAATAAAAGTATTCCCTAGCCATGTCCCCACTTTACCCAAAAGATTAGAAGATCTCTCAGTAATCTCCAGCATATCGTCTGCTTGGCTTTGCTCTACTCTCCAGTGCATCATATAGGAAGAGAAAGCCAAAACCATGGCGATGGAAAAAACAACAGACACCAATCCGAAAAATATTCTTGTTTTGGAAAGCGGTTTTTGTTTTTTCTGGGAGGGCGGAGTCAGTGATGTTATTGTTTGGCTCATAATTTTATGATTGCGAATTTACTAAAATTTTATATCCCTTATCAATGCAGCATATCCAAGCAAAATAATCTTCTTTTCTCTCATAAATTTTAGTTAAATGGAGACTGTCAAGGATTGGATTAAGAATGTACAAGGCGTTTTATTAAGAATAAACTTCTTACTTTTGCTGATCGGTAAGTTTCTGCTTATATTCATTAAATTTAGCTAGTGAATAAAATTATAAAAATTGTCATATCTACCCGCACGACGGTGGTTTTGCTTTTTGTTTTTGCCATGGCTATGGCGTATGCTACCTTCGTAGAAAATGATTACGGGACTTCCACAGCAAAAGCACTTATTTATGAGGCCAAGTGGTTTGAGGGGATTATGGTTTTGCTTATCCTAAACTTTATCGGGAACATAAAAAGATATCGTCTGTGGAAGAGGGAAAAATGGCCTTTGCTTGTTTTTCATTTATCATTCGTATTCATTTTTTTGGGCGGAGCCATCACGAGATATATAAGTTTTGAGGGCGTGATGCATATTCGTGAAGGGGAAATGTCAAATGAAATAGTGACGGATAAAACCTTCTTTAAAATTCAGATAGAAGAAAAAGGAGAAAAACTCAACTATAGGGATATTCCTTATGTGCTCGCTTCTCAAAAACCCCTTATTGCAAAAATTACCCCTCACATTTTTAGCGCGAGCTATAACTTCAACGGAGAGAAGATAAAGGTAAAGCAGGTAAATTATGTACAGAGAAAAAAAGACAGTCTTGTTGCGGATTCTAATGGAGCCGAGTACATACATTTCGTAATAGCCGGAGAGACAGGTAGAGAGAATTTTTATATCAAATCCGGAGAAATAAAAAATATTGGAGGAATGCTGATCACCTTTAACAGATCCATAGAGGGCGCAATAGAGTTTAAGAAAACAGGAGACGAGTTGTGTATAAAATTTCCTTTGGATGCACAATACCTTACTATGGCGACACGGGAGTCGGGTCAGGTGAAGAAAGATAAGTTTTTCATGCTCAGGCTTAGAAGTCTTTATACGATGGGAGGATTAAGGCTGGTTGTTCCGGAACCGTTGATAAGAGGAAGTCTTTTGCATTATGAGGGGGATAAAAATAAAGAGAAAAACTTGCCGGATGTCCTTACAGTAGAAGTTAAAACAGAAAATTCGAAACAGAGAGTAGACCTTTTGGTGGAAAAAAACAACCCTAATTCTTTCAAACAAATTTTTATGGATGGTAAGAATATCATGCTGGGCATGGGCCCCAAAGTGTACAATACTCCTTTCTATCTAAAGTTGGAAAAATTTGTTATGGAGACCAATCCGGGGAGTAATTCTCCCAGTGCCTATGAGAGTCATGTAAAGGTAATAGACAACGGCTCCCAAACCCCTTATAAGATTTATATGAATCATGTGTTAGATTATAAGGGGTATCGTTTTTTTCAGGCCAGTTATGACCAAGACAGAGGGGGGACGGTTTTATCGGTAAATCATGACTGGTGGGGAACACTGGTTAGTTATGTTGGTTATATGCTCTTATTTTTGGGAATGTTTATTTTGTTTTTTTGGAGGGGGACTCACTTTTGGAAACTCAATACCAGGCTTAGCGAGATGAATAAGAATAAAAACAAAATAGTCTCTTTGCTCATCATTTTAATGAGTTTAGGTTCTTTTACCAGAGCGCAGGAAATAGACATGCATGGAAAGGATGGTTCAGAAAAAATAGGGTCTTTAAGAACAGAATCCGGTGCGGGATCCAAACAAAATTCTTTAGCTCGTCCTCTAGGTGTGGTGAGAAAAATTTCTTCCGAAGAGATCATTCGTAAAAGCAGAATTTCCGGAGAGCATGCAGAAAAGTTTGGGTACCTGTTGGTGCAAAATTATGAGGGCAGAACCGTGCCCATGAGTACTCAGGCATTGGATGTCCTAAGAAAGTTGTACAAGAAAGATCGTTTCGTGGCAGATGATGGGAGTTCTCTGGATGCCAATGCGTGGTTTCTCTCAATGAGTATAGATACGGAGAGCTGGACTATGGTACCTCTCATAAAAGTAAATAGCAAGGGAGGGGACGAGTTAAGAAGAAAAGTAAAAGCAGATGGGGAGGGGTATACTTCTCTTATGAATTTGTTTCCCATAGACAGAAATAAGAGTCTGTATTATGTTCTTGAGAAAGACTACAGTGAGGCCTTGGCAAAAAAAGCATCAGAACAAACCCATTACGATAAGGCAGTGATAGACCTGAATGATAAAGTGCAAGTATTTAATGCATTTTTTTCAGGTCAATATCTAAGGATGATACCTGTCAAAAATGACCCCAATCATAGATGGAATTCTTGGCTGGATGAGAATTTTTCTCCGGACCCAGAAGCACAAAAAGTAATGGCACCCTATTTTTTAAGTATTATAGATGCCAGAAATACCGGAGATTGGTCTAATGCAGACAAAGAACTGGAGCACCTAATGGAATACCAAAAAAAATGGGGAAAACACGTAATTCCTTCACAGACAAAAATAGATCTGGAGGTGTTTATGAATAAACTTAACCTCAACTTCAAGCTGCTTATTTTCTATTCTGTTTTGGGGAGTGTCTTGTTGGTCTTGGGATTTTTCGAGTTGTTTTCGTCTGGCAAGTTACTTCGTTTGGTAATTAGAGGGCTTATTATTTTTGGGGTTTTGGGGTATTTTTTACAATTTTTGGGACTGGTGGCAAGGTGGTACATTTCCGGTCATGCTCCATGGAGTAATGGTTATGAGGCGATTATTTTCATTTCTTGGATAGGGATTACAGCAGGTCTGCTTTTATATAGACATTCGAATGCCCTTGTTCCCAGTGCGGGATTTTTGGTAGCGATGATTATGATGGGTTTTGCTCATGGAGGATCCGCGCTTGACCCACAGATCACTCCTTTGGTACCGGTACTTAAGTCTTATTGGCTTATGATCCACGTGGCTATCATTACTGCAAGCTATGGTTTTTTTGGTTTGTCTATGGTCATCGGTATTATTGTGCTTCTTTTTTATTGTCTGGCAGACAAAATTCTTTTTCGTTTTCATAATTCTACCACCATTAGAGAATTGACTATAGTCTCGGAGATGTCGCTTACCATCGGATTATTTGCTCTTACGGTGGGTACTTTTTTGGGAGGAATATGGGCAAATGAATCTTGGGGAAGGTATTGGAGCTGGGATCCTAAAGAAACCTGGGCTTTTATTTCTGTGATGGTTTATGCTATTGTACTGCATATGCGTTTGGTTCCCGGACTCAGAGGGCGATGGAGTTTCCATTTCGCCGGTATGCTAAGTATCTGGAGCATCATTATGACGTATTTTGGGGTTAATTATTACCTCAGTGGCCTGCATTCTTATGCTGCAGGAGATGCTATTCCTGTTCCGTTGTGGGTATACCTAGGGTTAGCAGGCATGGGAGTATTGGGAGTGGTTTCCTATCTTAAATACAGATCGTTTTCTCGTTGAGTTTTGGGGGGAGAGCGAGGGCTATTTTGTGTTGTTTTATAAAGATGGCAGGGTATCTAGCAGACGTCTTTATCTTTTGTCCCATCAAGAGAGGGTTGGCATGTAGAAATGCGGTAAAATGATTCACGAAAAGCCGCAAATACTAAAAAAAACCGACATTGAAAAGAAGTATGAAGAGTGCAAAAACTAAAGTAGGGAAGTATCCAGCGTTTGTGTGCGATCTTCTATGGTATAATGAAGTACTTTGCTTAATACAAAAATCTGTTCCAGATTTTTTAAGAGCTGCTTTTTTCCTTCTGCAAGCAGACTTTTCGGATTCACAGATTTTAGGGCTTGTTCTTTGGCTGCCGCGGTTATTTTCTTGATATCATTTTCGTCAAATCGATGAAAAAAATAGTCGTCCATAGACTGTATCTCTACGCTGGGAACGAGCTTGAGCTCGGGCGCGGGAAGACTTCGGATGATGAGTTTTTTTTGTACGGAATCTATCTCTATTTTCATCTTGTTGAGATCGTAAGAGACTTGAGCTTGGGTTTTTGTGTGGGTGATGATTTGTTTATTTACCGAAGGGAGAACAGATATTCCCAAAAGCTCGGAGGTGATTTTGGTTTTCTGTATAGAAGAAAAATCATGCTCTACCACCACCATTTTATTCATTTTCTTGATCTGATTAGACAGGATGTAATAGTCATTTTTTACCCGATCTTCTTTTTTGGAAAAAAACTTATAAGTACCGACTCCCAAAAAAGAACCTAGCAAAAAACCCACAAAAATGCCAAGGGATAAATTTCTCATTTTTGAGAGCTGCTAAGTATAGATTTAAGGTCTGCAGGAGAATAATCAATGCTTTTTAGTATTTTTTTATCGGAGATTCTGTATACATTGAATTTTTCTCCGGATTTTTTGGCATACGCATCTTCCCCTTTTTCTTTATAGTGTTTTATTGTCTTTTCGGCTTCTTCCTCAGACAGACAAGCTTTGGACATATTAGACCGGTGTACTTCGTTGAAAAGAGAAACGAATACATCCCCTAGTCCGAATTCTAGCACAGCACCGCTCAGTACATACTGCAAGTCGCAGAGGGCATCTGCCACTTCTACCAAGTTTTTTTTTTCTATAGCTTCCTTTAGTTCGTCCAACTCTTCTTGGAGCAGCTTTACACGTAACGCTGCCCTGTCATCGGAGGGAATTTCCGGGTTTGTGAGAATGGGAGAGTCAAAGGTAGTATGAAATTCTGCCACCTGATTGAGACTGTCTATTTTTTTCACTTGTGAGCTGCTGTTGATGTATGATTATAAATGCAAATATAGAGACAAAAAAGAAAAATTAATGACATATTTCTCTGCCAATTATAAGACGCTGGATTTCTGAAGTTCCTTCTCCTATTGTACAGAGCTTGGCATCTCTGTAGTATTTTTCCGCAGGAAAATCTTTTGTGTAACCATAGCCTCCAAAAATCTGCAGTGCATGATTGGCTACTTTTACGCAGGTCTCGGAAGCAAATAACTTGGCCATGGCCCCTTCTTTGGTCATTTTTTTATTGGCATTTTTGAGGGTGGCTGCTCTTTGTGTGAGTAGCTCTGCAGCTTCTATTTGTGTGGCCATATCGGCAAGCATAAATCTGATAGCCTGAAAATCCTGAATAGGTTTTCCAAACTGATGTCTCTCCCGGGAGTATTTTAGGGCGGCTTTGTAGGCGCCTTTTGCAATTCCCACACTCAGGGCGGCGATAGAAATTCTTCCTCCATCCAAAATTTTCATCGCTTGTTTAAACCCTGTTCCTGTTTCTCCCAAACGATGACTGTCCGGTATTCGGACGTTGTCTAGAATAAGTTCTGCCGTCTCTGAGGCACGCATACCGAGTTTGTTTTCTTTTTTCCCCGAAGAAAAGCCTTTTGTTCCTTTCTCTACCACAAAGGCAGTCGCATTATTTCGGGTATTTTTTTCTCCGGTTCTTGCAATAACAACGGCGATTTCTCCAGAGATAGCATGGGTAATAAAGTTTTTGGCTCCATTCAGTATCCAGTGGTTTCCGTCCTTTTGGGCTGTTGTACTCATTGCCGCAGAGTCGGAGCCCGTATTGTGCTCGGTAAGGGCCCATGCTCCCGGGGTTTTTCCGGAGGCAAGGTGGGGAAGCCATTTCTTTTTTTGCTCCTCGTTACCAAACTCATAAATATGGTGGGTACACAAAGAATTATGAGCGGCCACAGAAAGCCCTATGGAGGGATCTGCCTGTGCCAGCTCATCTATGATTGAGACGTATTCCAGATAGCCCAGTGCGGAGCCTCCGTAAATTTCCGGGATCAAGATACCGGTAAACCCTATCTCTCCCAGTTTTGGGAACAACTCTTTGGGGAAGGTCTGGGCTTCGTCCCATTTCATTATATAAGGCAAAATATTCTTTACCGAAAAATTTCTCGCTGTTTCTCGTATTATTTTTTCGTTTTCTTTATCCATTTTGTGGTATTTTATTGAAATTGAGTGGAGTCTCAATGTACAAAAAACCTTAGATATAAAAATTTTAGGTTGATAATCCAAGATTTGCCATAAAGCATTAGGGAAGAGTATATAGCTCAAACAAAATGTTAAACAAAGAGCATGGTTGGACAAAGATACCCAGAAGTTTAATGCTAAAATGAATCAGGTAACGATATCTTTGTCAGATGAACGAAGTTCATTTTTGAAATATACATTTATTTGCTGTTGGAACTGGGTGTATATGGTAAAAGGAATTTGTTTACCTTTGTGCGGCGGGTGACTTTGACAATGAATGAAAACTTTCATGGTATTTTGTATCAAATAGCACAGGGAAGTTTTTTGGAAAAAGTGGGTTGTGCATTACGTTTTGTCTTCTTGTTTGATTTGACTGTGAAGGCAAGTCGTAGTTTTATAAATAAAATGTATAGTTCTAGACAAAATATATCCTGTCAAAATAATGGGTGATAAGAAAGCATTGCTTTACGAAGGAAAAGCCAAGCAAATTTATGAGACGGGTGATCCGGAAACGGTTATTGTATTTTTCAAAGATGATGCCACTGCCTTTAATGCACAAAAAAAAGGTCGGGTGGAACAAAAAGGAAAGATGAATAATGCTATTACTGCACTCGTTTACGAATATTTGGGAAAAAAAGGCATCGAAACGCATTTTATAGAGAAGCTGAACAACAGGGAGCAAAGGGTGAGAAAAGTATCGATTGTTCCTTTGGAGGTAATTGTGAGAAATTATGCGGCAGGGAGTATGGCAAAGCGCTTGGGTGTAGAAGAGGGGGTACCTTGTCCGGAGACAATTTTTGAAATTTGTTATAAAAAAGATGAGCTGGGAGATCCGCTTATCAATGATCATCATGCCATTTTTTTGGGAGTGGCAAGTCATGAGGATCTCGAAATGATGTATACCCTTGCTTCCCGTATCAATGATGCACTCAAGGAGCTTTTTGACAGAATAGATATTATTTTGGTGGATTTTAAGATAGAGTTGGGGAAAACCACCCGAAACCAAATAATTTTGGCAGACGAAATTTCTCCCGATACTTGTAGACTTTGGGATAAAAAGACACTGAAAAAATTGGATAAAGATAGATTTAGGAGAGATTTGGGAGAAGTAACGGAGGCATATGTAGAAATCTATGAGAGATTGAAAAAAGTATTGGAAAAGTAGAGTGTTCTTGATTATAAGGAGAGAGATTTCAAGGTAAATTTATAACGTTTTTTCTGTCATTTTTTAAGAATAATGAATATAAAAACATTGGAAGATAACTATAAAAAGGAGATTAAACAGAGAGGGTATGGTAGAAATCTTTTACGGACTTTGGAAGAAGAGCGAGTGGATGCCCCTGCCGAAGAGTGCGGTATTTTCGGATTGTATTCGGAAGATAAAGTGGATACTTTTTCGCTTTCTCAGTTCGGTCTTTTTGCTCTTCAGCACAGGGGCCAAGAGGCATGTGGGATCTCTGTTATGAAGGACGGAAAAATAGAAAACATAAAATCCGAAGGTTTGGTACTGGATGTTTTCAAAGGGATTAGGGAACCTAAAAGTTTTATGGGAAACAGTGTGATAGGTCACACAAGGTATACCACGGCGGGTGATAAAAAAAAATACAATTTTCAGCCGTTTTTTGCCAAAAATGAGTGGGATCAAATTATATTGTCTGTAGCACATAACGGGAACTTGACCAATGCCAGGGAGCTGAGAAAATCGCTGGAATTCGAGGGGGTTACCTTTAAGGCGACTTCGGATACCGAAGTGATCCTCAGGCTTATCCAGAAAAATTTAGATCTAGGGATAAAAAATGCTGTAAAGGCTACTATGGATAAGATAGAAGGGGCTTATTCTGTAGTGGGAATGACACGTAACAGGTTTTTTGCATTCAGGGATCCTAACGGTATCCGACCACTTGTCCTGGGTATCATAGAGGACAGGACCATAGTGGCTGCATCTGAAACAGCTGCTTTGGATGCGGTAGGAGCAAAATATTGGAGGGATATGATCCCTGGGGAGATTGTGTATACTTCCGAGGGGGGATCTCAGCTACAGTCTTATGTTGTGGAAGCAGAAAACAGAAACAGAATTTGTGCTTTTGAATACATCTATTTTGCTCGACCGGATACAAATTTGGAGGGTACGAACATATACGAGGTTCGTGAAAAATCGGGGGTTAAAATATGGGAGCAAAGTCCTGTGGAGGCAGATATGGTGATAGGGGTTCCGGACTCTGGAGTTCCTGCTGCAATTGGGTTTTCAAGGGCTTCCGGTATTCCCTTTCAGCCCGTTCTTATTAAAAACAGATATATAGGAAGGAGTTTTATAGTCCCCACCCAAGAAATGCGGGAGCGAATTGTCAACCTAAAGCTCAACCCTATCATTTCAGAAATCAGAGGAAAAAGAGTAGTTATAATAGACGACTCCATTGTGAGAGGCACCACCTCAAAAAGGCTGGTGAAGATACTTAAAGATGCAGGGGTAAAAGAAATACATTTTAGAAGTGTATCTCCGCCCATCATTGCTCCTTGTTTTCTGGGTATAGATACCCCTTCCAAGGATGATCTTATTTCTGCAAATCTCAATAAAGAAGAATTAAGAGAATATTTGGGCGTAAGTTCCTTGGAGTTTCTGAGCATGCAAAATCTAGAAATTATTTTGGGTAATTCTGATCATTGTTTTGGTTGTTTTACAGAAAAATATCCTGTGAGCAGAGGAGAGCAGGTAAAGATGTTTACCTAAAATGTTGAGAAAGTATTCAAAAAAATAATTGACAAGAGCAGTTGGGTTCTCCCGAGTGAATTTTTGGGTATTTTTTATTTTTTTCTCTTTTGTTTCTTCTGGATATAGCAGAAGGATAACAAAGGGTCATGAGGTGTGAGGTAATCTATCTTCTCTTTATCTTCAATTTATTTTTAGAATATAAATTCCGGGCTTAATTTTTCAACCTCTAATTTTAACTTAATTCCAGAGATGGTGACAGATAACTTTAAAAAAATTAGACTTTCGTTACTTTATTTCCCCGTGGTACTGCTTTCTTTTGTTATTCTGTTTCTTTATGAATATGACGCTTTGTCTACGGGATCATATGTGCAAATTCAAAAAAATACTTTTCTTTTTCTCAATTCAAAATTATCTCAATATCCTGTCTTGGAATACAATCTTACGCAGTTGGGGGATGCACTGGTTATTTTGTCACTTCTCTCTGTTTTCATTGTGTACATTCCTGCAATATGGGAAAACTTACTCTCTGCACTATTGGTTTCGACGGTATGTTCTGTTGTTTTAAAAGAATTGTTTGCAGTTCCCAGACCTGCTGCCGTGTTTGATCATAACAGCTTCGTAATTATAGGAAAGACATTGACTGGACATAACAGCTTGCCTTCTGGACACTCTATTACCATTTCCACCATACTTACTGTTGTGTTATTTGCATTCATGCCAAGAAAACTCATCTATAAGATAATGTGGTACAGCGTTGTTTTTGTGGTAGGATTCATTTTGGTATCCACCAGAGTGGGTGTGGGTGCTCATTATCCTCTGGATATCACTATAGGGAGTATTATTGGTTATTTATCCGGAGTACTCGGCATTTTTATCAATCAAAAGCACAAACTGTGTGCTTGGGTAAATAATAAAAAATATTATCCTGTTTTTATTGTGCTATTTGTAATTGGTATTGTGCTTACCCTGAACAGGATAACTAATGAGAATTTAGTCATATTCTATATCTCATTGGCGGGTCTGATGATTTCGCTTTATATTATCGCTAGAAAGTATGTTGAAGAATAGTCAAAAATTATCGGGTTTTTCATGGCAGGTAAGTTTTCTCAACCTCTTGTTTTTTCATTTTCCTTTTTTCTCTTTTGTTTTTGACAATGTAGATTATAAAACGTTCAAGGGCTTTATTCTCGTTGCATGTTTGGTGATTATCATGTTGGTGGTCAACTACTTTGTGATTTATATGCTATTTTTTTTATCGCGTTTTATAGGGAAATTGCTATTGGTTTTATTTTTTATTATAAACTCCATTGCGGTATATTTTATTAATACTTATGGTGTTATAATAGATGAGTCTATGATAGGCAATATATTGAATACCAATTATGAAGAATCCAGTAGTTTTTTTTCTGTAAAATTATTGGTTTATCTTATTCTTTTGGGAATTCTTCCTAGCATTTATATCATAAGAGTGAATATTATGAAGGTAACGTTTAAAAAATTTTTGCTTACCTCTTCTCTTTCCCTTGTAATTATTGTAGTTCTAGTATTTGCAAATGCAAGCCATTGGTTATGGATTGATAAAAATTCAAAGACGTTAGGGGGATTGGCAATGCCTTGGTCCTATTCTGTCAACATGTCTCTTTTTTATATTCATCATTATCAAAAGAATAAAAAAGAAATCTTGCTATCTAATGCTATTATAAAGGACAATGAAAAATCCGTTGTGGTTTTGGTGATAGGGGAGTCGGCGAGAAGTCAGAATTTTTCTTTGTACGGCTACAAGAGAAATACCAATCCTTTGCTTTCCGGAGTGCAAAATTTATCCGTTTTTAGGGCTAATTCTTGCGCAACGTATACTACAGCCGGGGTAAAATGTATTTTGGAACATAAAAATACCGATGCCTTATATGAGATTTTGCCCAATTATTTGTACAGAAATAATGTGGAGGTCATATGGAGAACGACAAACTGGGGTGAGCCACCCGTGCATATTAAAAATTATCAGACGAGGGAAGAGCTTACTCCGGATTGTAAGGGGGAAGGTTGTGACTATGATGAAGTTCTTCTTAGGGGATTGAAAGAGCAGATATTAGCGAGCGATAAAAATAAAATTTTTGTTGTCTTGCACACCAGTACGAGCCACGGTCCTACTTACAGTAAGAAATATCCCTCAAGATTTGAGATTTTTAAGCCTGTTTGTAATAGTGTAGAATTGGGAAACTGTTCTCATCAGGAGTTGATCAATGCTTATGATAATACCATTGTCTACACAGATTATATCCTGTACAGTCTGATCAAGGAGCTGAAAGAGCTGAATGACTATAAAAGTATGATGCTTTATGTCTCAGATCATGGAGAGTCTTTGGGGGAAAAAAATTTCTACATGCACGGGATTCCACTTAGTATTGCCCCAAAAGAGCAGTATGAAATTCCGTTTTTAGTGTGGTTTTCTGATGATAAAAAACAGCTTAAACCCAACAGCATATTATCCCAAAGTTATGTTTTTCATAGCGTTCTAAATTTTTTGGGGGTACAAAGTCCTGTTTATAATGAAGAATTGGATGTTCTTCAGTAATGATGTTTTGGTGGTAGAACAACAGAGAGGCTTGTCTCAAGGTTAGTAACAGACTCCGCATTTTCTGATGTTTCCAATGGAGGCATTTTTGTATCTTGCGTACCCTGTAAGGAGGGATGGTTAAGATTTAAAGCAATGCTTCGTATAGTATTTTGACGGGATGTTGGGCTTTCCTGCCTGTCCCTTCCTCAATCTGATGTCTGCAACTGGTACCCGATGCTGCAATCAGTACTTCTTCGGGCTGTTTTCTTACTTCGGGGAATAATACGAGTTCTCCAATTTGCATTGATAAATTATGGTGTTCTCTTTCGTAGCCAAAAGACCCTGCCATACCGCAACAGCCCGAAGCAATAGTCTCTACCCTGTAGTTTTCTGGGAAAGACAGCAGGTGTTCTGCAGCCTTGTGTAACCCAAATGTCTTTTGCTGACAGTGTCCGTGTAGCTTTATGATCTTGGTATCGGACTTAAATTGAGACTTTGATATGTGACCGGCCTTAATCTCCTCACTCAGGAATTCTTCTATGGACAGACTGTTTTTTGCTAGTTTTTTTGCACTTTCCAGCAAGTGCTCATCTACTAAATCCGGATATTCGTCCCTAAAAGTAAGAATGGCAGAAGGCTCAATGCCAATCATGGGTGTGTTTTCTGAGACAATGGTATTTAATTTTTTTACATTGTCGTTTGCAATTTGTTTGGCTTTGCGCAATAAACCCTTGGATATGCTAGCCCTTCCGCTTTCTCTGTGCTTGGGAAGAGTAACCCGATACCCCAGCCGGTTCAGTAGCTCAATGGCGGTAATTCCTATTTTTACGTCCAGATAATTGGTAAACTCGTCACAAAACAAGTAGACTTCTTTTCTGTACGTATGGGGCTGGTTTTTTTTAAGATTTCTGTTCATCCAAGTTTTTAATGTAACAGATTGGAGCGTAGGCAAATTTCTTTGGGGTGCGATCCCCAGTATTTTTTTTATCCACTTGCCTATTGTCTTTTGTGAGATCAGATAATTATGCAAATGGGGATTGAGCGATCCAATTTTGGATAACGTACTGAAATTGGCCATGATCCATGTGCGTAAAGGGACTCCATTGGCATCATGGTAGCCTTGCAGAAATTCGGCTTTGAGTTTTGCCATGTCTACACTGGACGGACACTCCGACTTGCAGCCTTTGCAGCTTATGCATAAATCCATTACTTCTCTAATTTCCGGATGATCAAAGTAATTGGCTTTTTCTGTCACATTCGTCAGGAAAGTTCTCAATATATTGGCTCTCGCTCTGGTCGTGTCCTTTTCATTTCGGGTAGCCATGTAGGACGGACACATGGTGCCTCCTGACAAATGTGATTTTCGGCAGTCTCCCGAGCCGTTGCACTGCTCAATATGCTGCAACATAGTCTGTCCATTGTACCGAAATATCGTTTTGATTTCGGGCGTTTTTTCTCCGGGGACATACCGAAGCATGGTATTCATGGGAGGGGTATCTATAATTTTTCCTGGATTGAAAACAGATTTCGGATCCCATGTACTTTTTAATTCTTTGAGCAATGCATAATTTTTTTTCCCAATCATCTGCTCAATAAATTCTCCTCTGAGTCTGCCGTCGCCGTGTTCACCACTCAGGGAACCTTGATATTTTTTTACCAAAGTGGCAACTTCTTCTGCAATCACACGAAATAAGTGATTTCCCTCTTGGGTTTTTAGGTTCAGAACGGGCCGCAGGTGTAGTTCGCCAGAGCCTGCATGTGCATAGTGCACAGAATACAGCCCATATCGATCCAGCAGCAGATTCATCTCACGTATATAATCGGGCAAATCATAAACATCTACAGCGGCGTCTTCAATTACTGGAACAGCCTTTTTGTCACCGGGCAGATGACCTAAGAGTCCTAAACCTGCTTTTCGTAATGCCCATACTTTCTTTGTATCGTTTCCAGATACCCATGGGAAATAATATCCCAGTCCCGCAGCTTGCATTTCCTGTTCAACTCCTTTGAGAGTTTGTTCCATATTGTCTTCGTCTTGGGCAGAAAATTCGATAATCAGCAACGCTTTGGGATCGCCCTTTACAAAAAAACGATTTTGAGTTTGTTCTATATTCCCTTGAGTACATTTTAAAATATGATGATCGATTAGTTCTACTGCATAAGGTTTATATTTTAGTGCGATTAAGTTTGCCTTCAGAGCCTCATCTACAGAACTGAAATGAACACACAATAAGCCGCTGTTGGCAGGAGGCAGGGGTTCCAATCCGAGCGTGATCTCCGTTATAAAGGCCAGGGTGCCTTCTGATCCGCAAATCAGTTTGCAAAAGTTAAAATTTTCCCCTCCGGCGGTAAAGGGAGCGGATTTTAGCAACAAATCCAGTGCATATCCCGTATTCCTCCGCTCTATGCTTTGCTTGGGAAATTCTTTGAGAATTTCCCGTTGGTTCTCGGGGTTGTTTAACTGTTTCTTTGTCAGACGGTACAGTTCAGACTCTAGGCTGTTTCCCTCACATTTACGGTCAAATTCTTCTGAGGTCAAGGCATTAAATTCTACTTCGGATCCATCGCTGAGAAGTGCCTTTATGGCTACCGTATGTTCCCGCGTGCTTTTGTAGACTACAGAATTGGAACCACAAGAATTATTGCCCACCATTCCGCTTATGGTGGCTCGATTTGCTGTGGAAGTTTCGGGACCAAAAAAAAGTCCGTGGGGCTTTAAAAATAAATTGAGTTCGTCCCGTACGACCCCTGGTTGCACCCGTACCTGGCGTTTTTGAATGTCTAACCCCAAAATCCGATTCAGGTGCTTTGACACATCCACTACAATCCCTTGCCCTACCACTTGTCCCGCAAGGGAAGTTCCGCCAGCTCTCGGAATAAGGGGTACGACCTCTTTTTCCGCAAACTTGATAAGTTTTCTAATATCTTCCGTACAACTGGGCATACATACGGCCAAAGGCATTTCTGCGTAGACGGAAGCATCTGTAGCATAGAGTGTCCGCATCATTTCATCACTGTACAATTCTCCGGAAAGTTGTTGGGACAGGTTTTCGAATTTACTTCTCATGTTTGTTTATAGGTTAAAATTAATACCCTGAGCAAGGGGTAAAGTATCGGAGTAATTAATGGTATTGGTTTGTCGGCGCATATAGGCTTTCCATGCGTCGGATCCGCTTTCTCTTCCCCCTCCTGTTTCTTTTTCTCCGCCAAAAGCTCCGCCAATCTCTGCCCCTGAAGTACCTATATTGACGTTAGCGATTCCGCAGTCGGACCCTGCAGCGGAAAGGAATCGTTCTGCTTCCTGCAAATCCAGAGTCATAATGGACGAGGACAATCCTTGCGGAACGCTGTTTTGTAAGGTGATGGCCTGATCCAGTGTTTTGTATTTGATGAGGTACAAAACGGGAGCAAATGTTTCTTTCTGTACAATTTTGTAGTGATTTTCTGCCTCGGCAATGCAAGGTTTTACATAACAGCCCGAACTATATTCTTCACCGGTTAATATCCCCCCTTCCACCAGGAATTTTGCGCCTTCTTGTTTAGCTTCTGTAATGGCTTGCATATACTGTTCAGCCGCTTGTACATCAATAAGAGGACCTATGTGATTTCTCTGGTCAAGGGGATTTCCTATCCGTAGTTGATGGTAGGCTTTGCACAGTTTGTTTTTAAATTCTTCATAAATTTCTTCGTGAATGATTAGCCTCCGGGTAGAGGTGCAACGCTGTCCTGCCGTGCCTACTGCTCCGAATACTGCACTGATAACGGAGAGGTCTAGATCTGCATTTTTGGAGACGATAATAGCATTATTCCCTCCCAGTTCCAGTATGCTTTTTCCAAACCTACCGGCCACTGCGATGGAGACCCCCCTCCCTACGCGAGTTGAACCGGTAAAAGAAACCAAAGGTATTTTCGTATCGTTACTAATGAGGTTTCCGATGTTTTCTTCCCCCATGAGCAGATTGCTGATACCTTCCGGCATGTCGTTGTCTCTGAGTACTTTTGCAATGATGTTTTGGCAGGCGAGAGCGCACAGAGGAGTTTTGGAAGAGGGCTTCCATAGGCATACGTTTCCACATACCCAAGCCAGGGCTGTATTCCAACTCCATACGGCCACAGGAAAATTGAAAGCAGAAATAATCCCTACAATTCCCATGGGATGCCACTGCTCGTACATGCGGTGAGAAGATCGTTCGGAATGCATTGTAAGCCCATAAAGCTGGCGGGAAAGTCCGGTGGCGAAGTTACATATGTCAATCATTTCCTGCACTTCGCCAAGACCTTCCTGCAGGCTTTTTCCCATTTCGTAGGAAACCAATTTGCCAAGATCTTCTTTGTGTTTGCGCAAAGCATTTCCAAACTGACGTACAATATCGCCACGTTTGGGCGCAGGGATATCTCTCCAAAAAACAAAAGCTTCAGAAGCGGTATTCATGACTGTTTCATAGCTTGTCTTGTCTGATATTTGGACAGTAGCGATTAGCTTCCCGTCTACGGGAGAATAGGATTTGATATGCTCTCCACTGGTATTCAACCACTTATTTCCTGTAGAAGCACCCAGATTCGATTCTTTTATCCCCAGACGATGCAACCATTCATTGGTATTCATTTTTTCGGTTTTTTAGTTTGTGTGGTATACGTGCTTTCGAAAATTTTGTCGGCATTGCCGGTCTCAAAACCTTCTCTACGATGCATTGATGTGAGTTTTTCAGCAGGGATTGAAGCATATTGTGGAAGTACCAGTCGCTCGGCAAACTCTACATAGCTGCCTGCAATTTCCATTTTTTCTCCATTTTCAAATACGGCTTCTCTCATTTCTGCTACAGAACTGCTCTGGCGTAACAACCCGTCTTTGCTTACCTTGATTTTCCCGCCTTCGGTGTTGAGCCTTATGCCCAATGATTCTACAAAGTCGTTGAACTCCTCCAGGCGGTTATATCCCGACTTGAGCTCGCTTACACTCACCGTATAGTGGTTGAGGTAATACCTGTTGTATATTACCCAGGCAGCGTATTCGCTCTCTTTTAATAAGGTTTCGTAGTCTTGTTTTGCAGGCAACTTCCATAACGGTTGGTGAAAAAAATTTCCGATCTCCTCCCCATTATCCAGATTTAATGCATCTACAGGGTCTATGGTAATATTTTGTGTGTAGTTTTTGATCAACCTCTGGGCAGCTTCCGATAAATGATCTACCAGTAATTCACTCACAAATACCCTGGGATATTCGGGTGAAGGAGGTGAATACCAATATGCGTTGAGTTTCTTTTTCTCAAAAAGGTAGTTATCCCTTTTTCGGTATCCGTGATGCAAAAAAATCTTTTCAAATGATGAGATGCCCAGATGGGGTACACCCAAGGTTCTGAAAGCAATATGATCATTTACAATTTCTTCCTGCCCGTTTACCACGCCTCTGTCAATAAGCGCATGGGTGATTTTTTTTACCGCAGGAACATGCGCCGCGTACCTTTCAAACAAAATATTCAGAAAGACATCCAATGGTTTTTGAGTTTGACGATTCATCATATTGGGTTAAATTGCGATTGTTTCATTTACTTCAAAATTCCTGTGTGAAACAGGTTGCCCGTTTCCGTGGCCAATAGTTTCTCAAGAGAAATTTCTTCTTGTTTGATAAAACCTTTGGAAGGCAAAGTGCCATTGGCTACCATTTCCACCACGGCAACCAAACTGGCCGCTGTAGTCCACGAGATCGCCCTCCAGGTTTGTTTTTCAATTTCTATGGGGCCATAAGATCTACAAAATTCGTTTCGTTTCAGTTTTCCTTCTTGCCAGCCTTCTGCTGCGGCGTATATAATGACGGTGTCTTCTGCCACTTCGGGTTTTGCATTTTTTAGGAGATCTTCCAGTTGCGACTTGCTGTTTTTCAGATGCAATTCGTGGATCAAAAAGTTCATCAGGTCACAGTGCCCAGGATAACGAATTGTTTTATAATTCAGTTGCTTTACCCTTCCGTTGTAGGTTTCGCACATGGTACCGAGTCCTCCTGAGGTATAAAACGCTTCATAGGCAGTGCCTTCTATATAAATAACCTCCTTTCCCTGTAAGCTCTGGACCTGTTTTTGTTCGCCGTCTACTATGGCTTCTGCATCATTGATGTACTCATTTATCACCCCCGCTGGAGACCAGTTAAAGGCATAACCCAATCTGCTGTTAGGGTATCGGGGTAGCGCGCCCACCCGCATTTCGACAGAACGCAATGCTTCGAAATCTTTGGCTAAATCTGCCCCGATAATTCCAATAATACCCGGTGCAAGACCACATTGGGGTGCCATTACAGAAGAGGAAGATTTACTCAGCCTACGAATGTATTTCGTAGTCTCTACATCTTCAGTGAGGTCAAAGTAGCCCTTGCCTTCCTGATGTGCAATTTTTGCAATCGTTTTATTCAAGAAGTAGGGGAGAGCCGAAACCACAGCATCATGCGCGGCAATGAGTTCTTGCATAAACTCAGCATTTGTTACATCTCCGGTAACGATATCAAAGGGAAACGTATAGGTGTAATGGGGCTGATGCCGGTCCATTCCCGTCACCTCAAACTGCCTGCTCAGTAGCACCCCCACCAGCGTACCCACTTTGCCCAAACCAAGAGTCAATACCTTTTTGATCATTCGTTTTTTTTGGTTTTTTAAACATTGATGTTATACAAATATGCATATATTTATCATTAATAATAATACATAATACTTCACAGGTGATAAGAATAACTAATCGGTTGGAACTGCGACATCTGAACTATTTTAAGGTTCTCGTGGAAGAATTGCACTATCGTAAAGCTTCGGAGCGGTTATTTATTTCTCAATCGGCTTTAAGCCAGCAGATAAAGAATTTGGAAGAAATTTTAGAAGTAATCCTGTTTGAGAGAACAAATCGCAGGGTCTCTCTCAGTCATGCAGGAGAGCTGTTTTATAATGATGTGCTACAAATCTTGAATAAAGTCGAAACTGCAGTTGCCAATATCAGGATGTATGCTATGGGAAATACAGGGCAAATTGGGATAGGATTTGTCGCATCGGCCATTACCTCAGTACTTCCGAGCCTACTGAAACAGTTCAATGTCAATTGCCCGAATATCAGATTTCGGCTGGATGAACTTAACAATGCAGAACAACTGAAAGCCTTACAAAATGAAACGCTGGATTTGGGTTTCATGCGATCCAACAATTTGCCACATGGATTCGTTTGTAAAAGGATATATATAGAGACATTTTCTCTCGTACTGCCAGCGGAACATCCTGTTACCGAAGATGATTTTAGGGATATAAGTCAGTTTAGGGACGAAAATTTTATCCTTTTCCCCAATGAGCAAAGTCCGCAGTACTATCAACAAATTATAAATATTTGTGCTGATTACGGTTTTTTACCTAAAGTGGCACACCGTTCTATTCATACCCCGACCATTTTTAAGATGGTAGAAAACGGTATGGGAATTTCTGTGATACCCACCTCGTTGGCTTTTTCGGAGAACACGAATATTAAATTTTTGGAATTGAAGGGCGTACCGCAAAAAACAGCACTTTATGCGGTATGGAAAAGACAAAATCACAACCCTGCCTTGCCCTACTTCCTTAAAATGCTGGTCTCTGTATAGCTATGTATGCTTATGATCTGAGAGGGGTAGCAGAAAAAGAAAGCATCGGAGAGTTGGAAAAAAATCAATTAAAAATTTGCGTGAGCTTTTTGAATTCTTTTTCTGGATTTTTTTCCTCGTATAAAATTTTGTACAAAGTTTTTATGATGGGTGTTTTTAGTTTTTTTGATTGGGAAGTTTTGTAAATGGAGTCTGTTGCGTAATATCCTTCGGCAATCATTTTCATGGATTGTATGGCAGATTTTACCGTATATCCCTTGCCTATCAGGTTACCCAAACTTCTGTTTCTTGAAAAAAGAGAATAAGCAGTGACCAACAGATCCCCCAAATAAGCGCTTTCTTTTACGTCCCTGGGAGAGTCATACACTCCTTTCAAGAAAACCTCCATCTCCCGAATGGCATTTGATATAAAAATTGCGATAAAATTATCCCCGTAATTTAGTCCGTTTGAGATCCCTGCCCCTATAGCGTAAATGTTTTTTAGGATCGCACTGTATTCGTTTCCCAATACATCTGCACTGGTATGTACCTTTATAAAATCCGAAGAAAATAGTTGAGGGATTTTTTTTAAGGCCCAATCATTTCCCGTAGC
Organism: Bergeyella sp.; assembly: GCA_030263285.1. GTDB lineage: Bacteria > Bacteroidota > Bacteroidia > Flavobacteriales > Weeksellaceae > SZYB01. The sequence continues at coordinate 487,713 of SZYB01000001.1, read as the reverse complement.
TATAGTAAGATAGGAAAGTTTTTCCATGGCTACTTCTTCTGCGTGGCAAGGACCTGCAATGACTCCCTGGAAGGAAAGTTCTATTCCGTAGGTTTCTTTTAGGTAGTGTGCTACAATGGTATTTGTCTTTGGGATAATCCCCTTAATGGCAGAGATAAAGATTTTCCCCATATAACTACAGGTCATCTGATCTAGAAACCCCGACAGGTAAAGGGAGGGAGTAGCCAAGATAATGATATCACACCGGGATACAAGGCTATTGATGTTGGTTGTAAGCTTCAGGCGTCTGACATCAAAATGTACAGCCATAAGATATTTTGGGTTATAACCTTTTGTCTTGATAGCGTTTTTTACATTTTCGTCTTTCACACACCAGTGCACGACCTTTGAGTTTTCCAACAACATTTTCACAATAGCTGTCGCAAAACTCCCGCTGCCTAAGACCCCAATCTTACTGTCTTTCGGGTTCAAGTGAATTTTTGTCATTTTTTTGTTGAATCGTTCCTTGACGAGAAAAAGTCCGCCGAGAAATGAAGTAAATAATTCCCTAAATTTACAAAAATTATTATAGGAAGACTTTTGCGATTAAATTTTGTTCTCACCAATCAAAAAAAACTCAAATGATGAGAATTGCCGCAATAGATATAGGGAGTAATGCCGCCCGGTTGCTTATCAGTGAAGTAAAAGAAAATTCTGAAAGGAAACCGGAATTTATTAGGCTCAATCTTCTGAGAGTACCCCTCCGCCTGGGCATGGATGTTTTTGTGAAGGGAAAAATAGAAGAGGAGCGGAAAAAAATGTTTATAGATACGATGAAAACTTTTGGTGACTTGATGAAAATCTATAAAGTTACCCATTACAGAGCTTGTGCCACAAGTGCTATGAGAGAAGCCTCTAACGGAAAAAAAGTGAGGGATGAAATAAAGAAAAATTCTGGTATCAATATAGAGATAATATCCGGAGAAGCAGAAGCTACGCTTATTTATGAGAATCATTTTGAAGAAACTCTGGATAAATCTTTTACTTATCTGTACATAGATGTGGGAGGAGGTTCTACGGAGTTTACTTTATATGAGGAGGGGAGGTGTACTTATCAACACTCTTTTGATATTGGTACCATAAGGGTTCTCAATAACCTTGTAACAGAAAAAAGCTGGAATAAAATGAAGCAAGAGATAAAAGCCCAGTTGGCAGATAAAAAGAATACCTTGGCCATAGGATCCGGCGGAAACATTAATAAGTTGTTTTCTTTGAGTAGGCAAAAGGACGGCAGGCCTGTTTCCTTGCTTTATTTGAAGAAAAACTTGAAGGAAATGCGGAAACTTACCGTGGAGGAGAGAATGATTAGGTACAAACTCAGGGAGGATAGGGCTGATGTTCTTGTACCTGCCCTTATTATATACACACAGGTACTTTCATGGGCTAAGGTTAAAGAAATATACATCCCAAAAATTTCTCTCACAGACGGACTCATTTATAATATCTATTCTCACAGTGAAAAAGCCGAGAGATTACTGTAATTAGCAAATATTAAGTACCTTTGCGCACGGAATTTACTACTTTACATAATTTGGGGGATGATAGATAAAAAGAAAGTACAGGACTTTTTGGAAGAGATAGAGGTACAGGACTTGGTGGATAATCTACAGGTTATGGGGAATGATGTCTACCTAGATATGAGGGCATATTCTCCTGCCATGCATGAAAAGAAGAAAATGGAGGTAGCCATGAGGCAGGCTTTCGCTTCAAAATTCGGACAAGAGGTACTGCTCAAGCTCAAAGTAGTTTCCCCGGAGACAGGATCTTCCGAAAAAGATAAAATCAAGGGAAAAAAGATAAAAGGGGTCAAAAACATCATTGCCATAGCCTCTGGGAAAGGAGGAGTAGGAAAATCTACTGTCGCATCCAATATGGCAATCACTCTCAGTAAAATGGGGTTTTCAGTAGGTCTTCTAGACGCAGACATTTATGGTCCTTCTATCCCCACTATGTTTGATACTGTAGAAGAAAAACCATTATCTGTAGAAGTTGAGGGCAGGTCGCTTATGGAACCCATAGAGAGCTACGGGATAAAAATGCTTTCTATCGGATATTTTTCAAGGGCAGGTCAAGCAGTAGTATGGAGAGGACCCATGGCTTCAAGGGCATTGCATCAAATGGTGAGAGATGCCCACTGGGGAGAACTTGATTTTTTATTGATAGATCTTCCTCCGGGTACGGGAGATATCCACCTGAGTATTGTGCAGGAGCTTCCCATTACAGGAGCGGTAATCGTGAGTACTCCACAGCATATTGCTTTGGCGGATGTAAGAAGGGGGGTAGGCATGTTCCGGATGGAGAGTATCAATGTACCTGTTTTAGGTCTTATAGAGAATATGGCTTATTTCACTCCACAGGAGCTTCCGGATCATAGGTATTATATTTTCGGTAAACAGGGGGCTCAATATTTGGCAGAGGATATGGGAATTCCTGTTTTGGGAGAAATACCTTTGGTGCAAAGCATAAGGGAGGCTGGAGATGTGGGAAGACCTGCAGCCCTTCAGGAAAATACTGCTGTGTCTGCTGTATATATTTCTACTGTGCAGAATATGCTGAAAAGTCTGGTGGAGAGAAATAAGAATCTTCCTCCTACCGAAGCGGTTAAAATTATTACCATGGCGGGCTGTGCCCCGAAGAAATAGTAGATCCTTGTGTTGTAGGTAAAGGATCAGTCACTTAATCTGTAAAAAATCATATGGAAGCAAAAGTTCTGGAAGCATTGGAGAGTATAAGGCCTTTTTTGCTGAGAGACGGGGGAGATATTGAGCTCGTGAATATAGAAGAAAACAAGGTTTTTGTGAGGCTGCTCGGCAATTGTTCTGGCTGTTCTGTAAGTGCTTCCACTATGAAACTGGGGGTAGAAAATACAATCAAGCAGTATGTTCCTGGTATAGAAGAGGTGATTGCTGTACAGGACTAAATTTTTAAAAGGTTCTTTGTCTTTATAAGACAAGGGGAGAGGGGATTGTTGTTTTTTTATTTTTTTATTTATAGATTGGGCTTCTGTAATTTATTAGCGAGTTTATTTATGGAGAGAAAAACGAGGGTTACAGTTTTTGAGAGTGAGAATGCATCCGAGATCCAAATCATCAGATCCAGATTGTCTGAAGTACAAATTCCCAGTTTACCCAGAATGCTTATATGACTTGTATTACTACGCCTACTGCCACGACTTTCAGAATTATGGTGGATGTCAAAGATGAGTCTAGGGTGCTGGATATCGTAAATTCTTACAAAGAAGATAGGTAGACTAGACTGTTCTTTTGAGATGTATTTTTTATCAACTTAAGTTCGTTTTCCCTTTCCTTTGGATTTTCTTTTTGCAGAGATCGTTCTTCCCCTTAATCTTAAGGAAACCTACACTTACAGAATACCCCGTGAGATTGTGGGATCTGTAAAAACAGGGATGCGTGTGTTAGTTCCTTTCAGGGGAAAGAAAATATATACAGGGATTGTAATTTCCCTCCATGGAGATAGTCCTGAAGGTGTTGCGCCTAAAGAGATACTGAGTGTTCTGGACGATACAGAAATTCTACCCAATGCCCAGATGGACTTTTGGATATGGTTTTCCGGATACTATATGTGCAATCTAGGGGAGGTATATCGCATGGTACTTCCATCCTCACTAAAGCTGGAAAGTGAGACCTATATAAAATTGAAAACGGGCAAAGAGATAGATTTTGCTATCCTGGACTCTTATGAAACCTACCTTATTCGTGCTCTTGAGGTGAGATCCTCCGCAAGTCTTAGGGAGGTAGAGGCATTTATTCCCAGAAAAGAAGTAGTAAAAACGATCAACGGACTTATTGATCTGGAGTATATAGAAATAGATGAAAAAGTCTATGAAAAGTATAAACCAAAAGAAATAACCTATGTCAGGCTAAAACAAGGGATCTTTGAAAATAATGCATTGAGTCCTATTTTTGAGAAACTCAAAAAAGCCCCTAAACAAAAAGAACTCTTTTTACATATCCTCAGTTTGTATTCAGAAAATCCGGCGGATCCGCTTGCTCAGTCGGAGGTTTTAGAAAAGGGGACTTTTGGCCATTCCCATCTTAAGGCACTCATAGAAAAGGGAATCATAGAGTCTTACGTCCTGGAAAAGGACAGACTTGTTTACTACAAAGGACATTTGGAGGAGAAGGAGTCACTTACCGATTTACAAATACAGGCTAAAAAGCAGATCGACCAAGCTTTTTTATCGGGGAAAAATGTACTACTCCATGGAGTGACGGGTTCAGGAAAGACCCACGTTTACTTCTCCAAAATAGAGGAAACTCTCAGTCGGGGGGAAACGGTTCTTATTCTGCTTCCGGAGGTTTCTCTAGTATCGAATTTTATACAGCGTCTTGAGAAAAAATATGGGGTCCAGCTAGGGTATTATCACCAGGGACTTACTGATTTTGAGCGTGTGGAGGTTTGGAAAAAGATAAAAAAAAATAGATTTCGTCTTATCATAGGAACAAGGATTGCCCTGTTTCTGCCTTATACTGAACTAGGGCTGATTGTGGTAGACGAAGAGCACGATTATCAGTACAGACCAAAGGAGTATAGGCCTTACTATAATGCAAAAGATGCTGCCATTTATCTTGCCGAGATCTACGGCGCCAAAGTAATTCTTTCTTCTGCTACGCCTTCTTTGGAGAGCTATTATTCCTGTATGTCGGGGAAACTGTCTCATGTTTATCTCTCCGAGCGGTATAATGGCGTTTCTTTACCTAAAATAGAGCTTCAGTCTCTCGTGTATGCTTCTGAAAATAAAAAAATGCATGGGAATTTTTCAGAAATGTTGGTGAGGGATATGCAAAAAACACTAGAAGAGAAGAAACAAATCATGATTTTGCATAACAAAAGAGGGTATGCGAGTGTGGTGGAATGTGTAAGTTGTGGACATGTCACTTATTGCCCAAACTGTGACGTGGTGATGACTTTTCATAAATACAAGCAGGAGATGAAGTGTCATTATTGCGGCCATAAGGCAGCTAAACCCGTAAAATGTCCAAAATGTCATTCTGAAAGACTTAGCGAAAAGGGAGTAGGAGTGGAGCAAATTTATGATGAAATTGTTGCTTTATTTCCTATGGCAGAGGTAGAACGGATGGATGCGGATACTATGAGAGCAAAATTTTCTTACGAAAAACTGTACGAAAAACTGGCAACAAAAAAAACCGATATTCTGGTAGGTACACAAATGATTACTAAAGGATTGGATTTTGACAGCATAGAGTTGGTCGCGGTACCCAAAGTAGACCAAATGCTCTATGTTCAGGATTTTCGTGCAGAAGAAAAACTTTTTCAGCTTCTTACCCAGTTGGCAGGTAGGGCCGGCAGAACTTCTGGAAGAGGCCGGATGATTTTGCAGACGTATAAGGTGGAGCATCATTTATTTCGGTTCATGTGTTCTGACAAGTACAAAGAAGTGTATAAATATTTTTTAGAAGAGAGAAAAAAGTTTTTATATCCCCCTTTTACCAAGCTTATTCTATTGGAGATCAAACATCGTAAGGAAGACAAAACGTATAGAGCTGCCAGTTTTCTGGGATCCGTTCTGAGAAAATACTTGCCGGAAAAATGTATTTTGGGTCCAGAAAAATCTCCTATCCCGAGACTGAATACTTATTATCAGTACCAAATTTTACTCAAATTCCCTAAAGGCAAAAAGTATTTTGTTTATAAAGAAAAACTGTACCATGTCTTGAATGAATTTTCTGAAATAAAAGCCTACCAGAGCATAAAAAAATTCGTGTATGTAGACTTTTAATAAAACCGTTTCGGGAGATTTGATTTATTAGATACCAGATTTAAATCATATATTGTTATTTGTTTGGTTTTTTCATTGTTGATCAGTAACTTACCTCCAGAGGATTTATTGTGTAAACTTACTTTCTCAGTAGGGGAAAATTGGTATATTTGTGTTCCGTTCGTTTTTTTATTGATTTGTTTGTAGTTAGTCTCTATTGATAATGAGTTGTCGGGTAGGTTTTATTCGGAGAAGGATTCATAACTTTTTAAAAATGAATATTGTCTTTAAGATTTTTTTTGTTTTCCTACATGTCCTCTGCCTGACTCCCTCTAAGGGGCAAAATTCTCCAACCGTCTCCCTTTCTCTTTCGTCTGTTATTTCTCCGTTAGAAAAAAATAAAAATTTTAATCCTTCGGCGATAGAGTTGATCAATGAAAAAATTGATCTCTTACAGAAGGATCCCGTTTTGAGAAATGCAGATTGGGGTTTGGTCATTTACGATCCCAAGACCCGAAATGTTATCAATTCTTACAATGAGAGTTATGCGTTCACTCCTGCCTCCACTACGAAATTACTTACTACCGAAACTGCCGTATCTCTTTTAGGAACCGATTTTGTTTGGTGCACACAATTGGAATATTCCGGTACAATAGAGAACGGAATATTGAGAGGAGATCTTTATCTTGTCGGCAGTGGAGATCCCACTTTAGGGACAAATAAAGCAGGTGCGGCCAACTATGCAAGTATTGTTTTTGATTTTAAAAATGCTCTGAAAGAGCTCGGAATCAGGGAAATACAAGGAAATATTGTGCTGCAGACTGCGGTTTTTAAAGACAATCTTCGCAATACCCTTCCGGAAAATATGGTATGGCTGGAAAGAGAGCACTATTATCTTCCTGTAGGGAGTGCCTCTATGGTGGATCCTAAAAAGGAAAAAAGAGTGATAAGAATCTCTGCCCAAAGTAAAAAGAAAAACTATTTTTACGTTTCTCCTTACACTCATGAGATGGTCTATACGGATTCTTATGATATGGGGTATATTTTGACCAAACTACCGGAACCTCCTATCTATCTTGCTAATAGTTTGAGACAGGATTTGGTAAAGAGTGGGATAGTTGTTGATGGAAAGGTTATTACCAAAATGTTGGACAAAAATCCAGAGAGCAGAATACCGATAACGAAGTATAAGTCTCCCCCACTTAAAGACATTATTTATTATACCAATCAGCGCAGTGATAATAGTCTGGCGGAAGCATTACTCAGGATGCTCGGGTTTCAATGCTTTTCTGACCAAACGCTTGAGAGTGGTAGGCTGGCAGTTACAGAGCATCTGAGGAACGAAAAATTTGACTTTAGCGGTCTTGTGTACCATGACGGAAGTGGACTTTCCAGGACCAATAAAGTGACTCCCATTGCTCAGGTAAAATTTCTCAGTAACCTTATGAACAAAGATTACTTTCCTGATTTTTTTTCTTCGCTTCCCATCGCAGGACAAACAGGAACCCTTAAAAGATCTTTTTTGGGGAGCGGGTATGGACAAATTTTTGCCAAAACGGGCACGCTGAATAAGGTAAAAACCTTAGCCGGATACCTGAAAACCTATTCAAAGAAAACTCTTGTATTCTCCCTTATGATCAATAACTATGCGGGAAGTGTAGATCAGGTGAAGAGTAGAATGGAGCAGATACTTGGTATGGCCGTCGGCCTGTAAGTTTATTCTATCTATTCCATAGTAAATCTCAATTATACGAGGAGGGCAGCGTTATCAAAAAATGCTGGGAGCCATAGATTTCGTTTCTGGCGTGACGGATAATTTTGCTGTCGATCTGTACAGGAAAATAAAAGGCATACAAAACATAGGAATAACGATGTAAATTTGCTACTTTTGTCCCCAAAGTTAAAATACTAGGAAATAAAAATAAGTTATGTTTTATATTCTTCCTTTGCTCTTTATAGGTATTTTTTTATTTTTGGGCGCTTTTTTTATGGTAAAACAGGAGACGGCCTGCATAATAGAGCGCTTTGGTAAGTTTCACTCCGTAAGGCATTCCGGCCTTCACCTTAAGATTCCTTTTATAGATCAAATTTCTCAGATTTTGAGCTTAAGAATCCAGCAACTTGATGTATTGATAGACACCAAAACCCTTGATAACGTATTTATCAAGATAAAAGTCTCCGTGCAATATCAGGTGATCAGTAAACAGGTGTCCGATGCTTACTACAAACTTGAGAATCCGGACAATCAGATTACTTCTTTCGTTTTTGATGTGGTGCGGGCGGAGGTACCCAAATTAAAGTTGGATGATGTGTTTGTACGTAAAGATGACATAGCCATTGCGGTGAAAGGAGAGTTGCAAGAGGCGATGAACAGTTATGGTTATGCAATAATAAAAGCATTGGTTACCGATATAGATCCCGATGAGCAGGTGAAGCATGCCATGAACAGAATAAATGCGGCGGAAAGAGAAAAAACTGCGGCAGAATATGAATCTGAAGCGCAAAGAATAAGAATAGTGGCGGTTGCCAAAGCAGAGGCAGAGTCAAAAAAATTGCAAGGACAGGGGATAGCAGACCAAAGAAGAGAAATAGCCAAGGGACTGGAAGAGTCAGTAAGGATGCTGAATGCTGTAAATATAGGCTCTCAGGAAGCTTCTGCACTTATTGTGGTCACTCAGCATTATGATACGTTGCAGTCTATAGGAGCCAACAACAGAAGCAACCTGGTGCTTCTTCCAAATTCTCCTACTGCGGGAAGCCAAATGCTCAATGATATGATGGCTGCCATGACGGCAGTGTCTAAATTAAAGGAAGCCGACGATTCTGCTCCTTGATTCTGTTTTGGATATATTTTATAAGGGGAGAGATTGAATATAAAAGCAAGGCGTTTTCATGAAAACGCCTTGCTTTTATTTGTGTAAATATTGCTTCTCTCTATTATTTGCTATTCAAATAGTCGATTGCGGTGTTTAGCACTTTATCGGTAAGGTTTTGACTGCCATTATTCATGTCTTCTATTTTTATTTTCTTATTTGGCAGGGAGAATTTGTATATAGGGTTTAGATTTTATTCCTTTTATTATTTCATTCTTTGTTGTTTTGGTGGAAGTAAAAGGCAGTTTTATTGCAAAATATTTGTTTAGACTGTATGATCTGAATTATCTGACCACCCTGTATTACCTGTGTAAGGGTCAAAATCACTGTTTATAACATTGAGGATATTGTCATAAAATTCTTTTTTGTATCAATATCATTAACCATCTCCTTTACTGAGGCTATATTTAATACATTAGTAAAAAGATTGAATTCATTGATGTTTTTTCGGCGTTGTTAGCATCGGGAAATTCTCTTTTTTCGCGTGGGGTCGTTGAAGAGGTGAGTTCCGAAGAGAACGGGTAATATCCAGTAATATTAAGTTGTGATTCGTATATTTTACATAGGTTCCTGTCTAGTCTCCAGTTATTTCAGATTTGTAGTTTCGATTTTAGTAGAGAGCTCTGTGGGAATGAAGAACATTTTGGCAAAGCCGTATTCGATAGAAAGATTCGTCCCGAATTCACTTTGTGCTTTGTAGGTGGTTGCATAAGAAGCCAGATAGGAAAAAATTTTTTGATGGAATTGAATATTGTTAACACTTAGGTCAATACCGAGTTTTATTTTTTTCGCCAGGTCGACATTTGTCGTACATGTTAAAAGAACAATGACCAAAGTATTTTTTTATTAAAACATTTATTTCTTCATCTTTTATTAATAAGTTCATTAATGGGGTATGATAAAAATAGCGTATAATAAATTTATTTTTAACTATAGTGCAATTTTCATTACGTATTGTGTTATAATTTTTTGAATATACCGTGTATATTTTATTAACTTTGCCCCTAATCAAGATAAAATAAATTATTATGTCTGTAAATTTGGTAGATCTTATCAAGGATCAGCTTGATTCTTCTTTTGTGTCGAATGCGGCTTCCAAGCTAGGAGAAAGTGAATCCGGAATTTCCAAAGCCATTAGTGGTCTTATTCCTTTTGTTATAGGAGGATTGGCAAATAGTGCCACAAAGCCGGATTTGCTGGATAATTTGAAACAAGTTTCTTCTTCCGGAGTTCTTAATACCCTTTTTGAGAAAGCCTTGGATAATTCTTCTATCGCCAGTGTTTTACAGATCATCTTTGGAGACAAGATAAATGGTGTGGTAGATTCTGTGGCAAATTTTTCCGGAATTGGCAATCATTCTACCGGTTCTCTTCTTAATTTAGTTACCGGGGCAGCATTGGGCATTATCGGGAAATATACCTCGGATCATGGGATAAATACCGCAGGTGTTACTTCTCTTTTGGAAGAACAAAAGGGACTGTTGTCGTCTGCATTGCCGGCGGGTCTCTCATTAACCTCTACAGGGGTTGGAAACGGGTTTTCCTCAAGCGATTCGTCGAGATCTACATCTTATCATGAGTCAGATCATTACCATGACTCTTTTGAAAAGGAGGAGGGGGGAGACTCTATTTGGAAGTGGCTTTTACCTTTGTTGTTACTGGCGTTAGCGGCATGGTTTTTATGGAAACAGTGCAATAAAAATTGAGAGAGACAATAACTACCACAGTAGTAAGGGAAAAAGTGGTAACGGGAGTGTAAAAGTTACTTAGTATCTTCTAAAAACTTGAAGAAGAAGGACACAGACATTGATTTGAATGGGATACAACTCAGGAATATGAAAATGGATAGGGAGATAAAATCATTCAATACCCTGAAAGTCTGTTGAGTATGAAAAAGCAGAAAACGATGTGACTTTAAAGGATATATGGTGTGCTTTTGGCCATGTGGATTTTGTTTTCGGATTGTCAAATCAACTCGAAGGAGGTTCGGAGAATCAATTAATAATTTATTAGCCATCATCAGGGCTTTTCCGTTTGCAAAAATTAGCATCGGAGTTATACGTATAAAACTGGTGACGAGGCTGTAAACAACAAGATATCCCAAGAAAGAGTAAATTTTATTAAAATCTGGCTAACCACAAATGGAGTAGGAGCACAGGTTCTTGAGGGCAAAAGGGTATGGAAGTGAGTTTGCAAAAGTCCCTGCCACTGTTCCAGAAGACGAGAGAGAGTAGCAGACAGAAAATTGGCGATTTGGTTTACAAAATAAATCTTTTGTCGTAACACAAACACGAAAAAAGAGACTGTGCTAATGACGGTCTCTTTTTCATTATGATATTCTCTTGCTTTTCGGTTACCAAATAACTATTCTTTCCTCTTTGGGCTTAAATAGCTTGTCTCCTTTTTTTACGTTAAATGCTTTATAAAATGCGTCTATATTTACCAAGGGTCCAAACGACCTGAAATATCCAGGGGAATGCGGGTCTGTTTTTGTCAGATTTGTAGCCGCTTCATCTGTTATTTTTGTTCTCCAAATAGTCGCATACGACAGGAAAAAACGTTGTGGTTGGGTAAATCCGTCAATAGGAGTAAGGTTACCTTTGTCCTTCAGGTAAAGCATAAGCGCATCATAGGCTATCGCAACGCCACCCAAATCACCAATATTCTCTCCCAGTGTAAATTTTCCGTTGACAAAAATTCCCTTTACAGGCTCATATTTATCATATTGTTTTGCCAAAGCCTCAACCGCTGCCTGGAATTTTTTCTTGTCTTCTTTAGTCCACCAATTTACCAAATTTCCTTCTCCATCGTATTTTGCTCCCGAATCATCAAATCCGTGGGAAATTTCGTGACCAATAACGGTACCGATTCCTCCAAAATTAACGGCAGGATCTGCCTTATAATTATAAAACGGGGGTTGTAAAATGGCTGCGGGAAATACTATTTCATTGGCTTGTGGGTTGAAATAGGCGTTTACCATTTGCGGAGGCATGTGCCAACGAGACTTGTCTACCGGTTTTCCCAAATCCTTTAAATTATCGTTGAACTCCCATCTATTAATCGACAAAGCATTCTCTATCAGGCTGTTTTCACCGATATCCAATGCCGAATAATCATACCATTTGTCAGGATAACCAATTTTTACGGTAAATTTACCCAATTTCTCCAGTGCCTTTTCTTTGGTGGCGGGAGACATCCACTTTAGATCCCTGATGTGTTTATCAAATGACTTAAACAGGTAAGAAATCAAAACTTTGGCATTTTCTTTTGCCTCCGGAGGGAAATTGTCTTTCACATATATTTTTCCTAATAATTCTCCAATATTTTTATTTACGTACCGTAGCCCTCTTTTGTCCAGTGAGCGTTGTTCTTTTTGACCGGACAATTTTTTTCCATAAAATTCAAAATTGAGTTTTTCTAACTCTTCACTCGATACGTCGCCATATTTGTTAAGAATATTAAAAATCAAATATTCCTTAATCCTTGGTAAATTTTCCTGTGTCAATAATTTGTCCAAGTTTTTAAAATAGCTTACCTCGGAAATAATAATTTTGTCCGTGTTGGCACCAATCTTTCTCATAAAATATTCTAGATCAACATTTTTTACAACACTTTTTAGATCTTCTACTTTGTGCGGATTGTATTGTTTTTCCGGGTCACGTGCTTCCACAACGGTCTTCAGGTTTTTTGCCATTTTTTTCTCGAAAAGCAGAATACTTGATCCTTTTAAATCTTTGCTTGCAGACCCACTGTAAGGATAAATGGTGTTGATATAATTCACATAATCATCAAGAGTCTGACGATTTTTTTCTGCGTCTTCCTGATAGTAAGTTCTCCCCAATCCAAGTTTGCCCCCTACCAGATAGGCTGAATTAACTTCAGAATTCTTCATATCGGGTCCTACATACAATCCATAAAATGGGTTAAGTCCGATTGGGGTTACCTCTATCAGGTATTCTTCCAGTTCTCTAATCGACTTCAAAGAATTGACCCGATCTATATATTTTTTCACAGGCTTCAGACCTATTTTGTTACGCGTATCCAGATCAATATAAGAACGGTAAAGATCGGTAACTTTTTGTTCATCAGAGCCTTTTGGATATTTTTTTTTCAGAAGATTCTTCATCAATGCTAATGTTGTTTTGTCGGTCTTTTCTGCTAATTCACTAAAACTTCCCCACCGGCTTTTATCTGAAGGAATTTTTGCAGTCTTCATCCAATTTCCGTTGACATAATTGTAGAAGTCATCTTGTGGACGAACAGAAGTGTCCATATAATCTAAGTGAATCGTCTGAGGGTTGCTTTGGGCTACCGTTATTGCCGATAGGCATATCCCTCCCATTAGCGTAAATTTTTTTATCATTTTTCAAAAATTTTTAAACAATTTAGTGATAATTTGTGTCATACAAAAGGTATTGCATAGGGTTGAGCTAATTCTTTTTCCCATGACTGTTATGATCATGCTATATATTATGTTTCTTTGTCTTGTCTAAGGAGTGTATTACTCTATCAATATCAGATTGGTTGGGAAATTTTTGTCACACTTTTAAGTGACTTTCCAATTCGGATAAAATATCATTGTTTTTTACAAATATAAATTTTGGAGATTATTTTTTAGCCTACAGTCAAGTGTTTTTTGTACTTTTACCCGTTGATTTTTTAGGAGGATATTTCCCCTTTAGGACAAATATTAAATACGATATATGCATAAAGAAGAAGACCGGCTTATACCGATCAATATTGTAGATGAGATGAAATCTTCATACATTGATTACTCAATGTCGGTGATTGTTTCCAGAGCGCTCCCAGACGTAAGGGACGGACTCAAACCCGTACACAGAAGGGTGCTTTACGGTATGTACGGGCTGGGGGTATTCTCAAACAGGAAATATCTGAAGTCTGCCAGAATAGTGGGGGATGTATTGGGTAAGTACCATCCGCATGGGGACAGTTCTGTGTATGATGCTATGGTACGTATGGCACAATCTTGGAGCCTACGGTATCCGCAGGTGGATGGGCAGGGTAACTTTGGTTCTATGGATGGAGATCCTCCTGCTGCGATGCGTTATACCGAGGCGAGGCTTAAAAAGGTATCTGACGAAATTCTTGCAGATCTGGATAAGGAAACGGTAGACTTTCAGAATAACTTTGATGATAGTTTGCAAGAACCTACTGTGCTTCCTACTAAAATCCCGAATTTATTGGTCAATGGCACCTCAGGTATCGCTGTGGGCATGGCCACCAATATGGCACCTCATAACCTTTCCGAATCTGTTGATGCTATTTGTGCGTATATAGATGATAAACAGATCTCAGTAGAAGATCTTATGAAGTATATCATGGCTCCCGATTTTCCTACCGGTGGCATTATTTACGGATATGCGGGAGTGAGAGACGCTTTTCTTACAGGTCGTGGAAGGATTGTGTTAAGAGCCAGGGTAAGTCTCGAAGAGGTGGGGAACAGAAATGCCATTATCGTACACGAAATTCCTTACCAGGTGAACAAAGCGGAGATGATAGCAAGGACGGCAGAATTAATCAAGGATGAAAAAATATCGGGAATTCACGAAATACGTGACGAATCTGACAGAAAAGGACTTCGGATAGTTTATGAACTTAAGAACGATGCAATCCCCAATGTAGTCTTAAATATATTGTATAAATATACATCGTTACAAACTTCATTTTCAGTAAACAATATTGCGCTTGTTAAAGGGAAGCCCGAACAGCTTAACCTAAAGGATATCATCCACCATTTTGTGGATCATAGGCATGAGGTGATTGTTCGTAGGGCAGAGTACGAGCGGAGAAAAGCGAAAGAAAGAGCGCATATCTTAGAAGGATTTATGCGGGTCATTGCATCGCAGGAAATTCTGGATAAAGCGATTGCCATCATCCGTCACAGCGTAAATCCTCAAGAGGCGAAAGAGGGACTCATCGCAGAATTTGATCTTTCGGAAATACAGGCTCAAGCCATTCTGGATCTCAGGTTGGCTCGTCTTACAGGAATGGAATTGGATAAAATAAGATCTGAGTATGAGGAAATTATGAGGTATATTAAGGATCTGGAGGATATTTTGTCTAATGAGCCTAGGAGATATCAAATTATAAAACAGGAGCTCTTGGAAGTAAAAGAAAAATATGGGGACAAGAGGAGAACCGAGATAGATTATGCGGGGGGAGAACTGTCCATAGAAGATATGATTCCAAATGAAAGAGTAGTGCTTACGATCTCCCATGCGGGGTACATAAAAAGAACACTTCTCTCCGAGTACAAAGTACAAAACAGGGGGGGAGTAGGTAACAGAGCAGCCACTACCAGGGACGAGGATTTTCTAGAATACATAGTATCGGCTACTAATCATCAATATTTGCTCTTTTTTACAGAAAAAGGAAAATGTTATTGGCTTAGGGTATTTGAGATTCCGGAGGGTTCCAAAACAGCCAAAGGAAGAGCAATACAAAATCTTATTTCTATAGAGTCAGATGATAAAATAAAGGCATATATACGTACGAATGACCTGAAAGATTCTGACTATGTGAAGAGGATGTCTGTGGTAATGGTTACTAAACAAGGAACGATTAAAAAGACTTCTCTTGAAGCGTACTCCAGACCCAGGGTGAATGGGATTAACGCGATAGAAATTCGGGATAACGACCAGCTTTTAGGGGCGAGGCTCACCAATGGATCATCTGAAATAATGATTGCCACAAGGAACGGAAAATGTATTCGTTTTCCGGAGGAAAAAGTAAGGGAAGTAGGAAGGGGATCTATTGGGGTAAGAGGGATAAGTCTTGAAGATAAGGACGAAGTAATAGGAATGATTACGATAGAAGACGTAGAAAAAGAGTCTGTGCTAGTGGTGTCAGAAAAAGGATATGGCAAGCGTACTGCTGTAGAAGATTATAGGATTACCAATAGAGGGGGGAAAGGTGTGATCACCCTGAATATTACAGATAAAACGGGGAACCTGATTGCAATACAGAATGTGACGGATCACGATGGACTTATGATTATCAATAAATCCGGAGTAGCAATACGTATGGGAATGGATGAATTGAGAATTATGGGAAGAAATACGCAGGGAGTGAAGGTGATTAATCTGAAAAATAATGATAGTATAGCTGCTGTGGCAAAAATAGAGAGGGATCAGGAGATAGAGGAGGAGATGGATGCTTCCACTGGAATATTTTAGTTTTTTATGATTTTTTTAGGATGTATATCAGGAGTATTTTATTAGTTTTATACCCTGAAAATATTAAAAACTAAGGAAATTATGACACGGTTTTTTTTCGTTGTTGCTGTTCTGGCCTCTTTTTGTTTAGGGGCACAGAAAAGAGAGATAAATACTGCGCTCAAGGCTGTAGAGTCTGGAGATTTGGCTGTGACTGGTAGCAAGCTTACAGAATTAGAAAGTAGCATGGGAGGGAAGATGAGTTCTTTAGATCCCAATCTGTTGGAGCAGTATTATTATACTAAGGGGCTTTACCTTTACAAAAAGGGTAAAAAGAAAGAGGGAGCAGCCTATCTTTCGAAAATAGGGGATCTTGCAAAAACCAAGATTTTTGTGGGAAAACATGGGAAAAATAAAGTCTATTTTTACGGCAAAGAAGCAGCAAAAAGGTCGGGTATCCCTGGTCTGAAGGAGAGTAAATTTCGTCCAGAGTTCATAGAGAAATCAAAGGAAGTGCTGAACCCGTATATACAAGAACTCAATAAGACTGCAATGGAGGATTATAATAAGAAGAATTATGCCAGTGCAGCTCCAAAGTTCGAGGAAATCTATCATCTTTTGTCTGCTTTGGGACAAGAAGATAAGATATATTTGTATTACTCTGCGGTAACCTACGCTCTTGCAGGGAATAAGCCGTTGGCTATAAAAGCTTATGATACACTTATAGATTCCGGATATACGGGAGTAGAAACCAAATATTTTGCTAAGAATAAAAAATCCGGGGAAAAAACCAGTTTTGATAAAACGACTTGGGAGCTTTATAAAAAAATGGGGGATACCGGTGAATATACCGATTTTACTTCCGAGGATTCCAAAAGTGTGGAAGAAGAATTGTACGAGACCGGTGCGGCTTTGCATATAGAGTCTGATGAGTATGACAGGGCTATTGCTCTTGCGGAGGAAGGGATTAAAAAATTTCCTAAAAATGCAAAACTTGTGGAATACAAAGGGGTGGCTTATTATAAATCCGGAAAGACAGAGGCATATGTCTCCAGCCTAAAAGAGACGGTGGCTAAGGATCCCAACAATAAGGAAGCATGGTATAATCTCGGAGTACTGATCAGCAAAGATCCGGCGAAAGAACAAGAAGCAATAGAATATTTTTCTAAAGCGGTGGCTATAGATCCTAAATTTTCGAATGCGTGGCAAAATCTTGTTTTTGTAACTATAGGAGAAGATCAAAAAGCTATAGATAAGTATAATGCTCTGAGAAAATCTGGTAAGATAGGCGAGGCGAATAAAATATTGGAGGAGAGAAGAAAAAGATTTGAAAAGGCGCTTCCCTACGCAGAAAAATGGTATGAGGCAGATCCCACTAATTTGGAAGCGGTAAGTATGTTAAAAGGGCTCTATGTGTCTACCAAAAATACAGCCAAGGCGGCAGAATTTAAGGCAAAAGAAAAGGCACTGGTAGAGGCTCAAAAACAATAAATGCCGGGAGGAAAAACAATAGCCCTTTTCTCCTCTCCTAGCTATCGTTTTTTATATAAAAATGATGAGGGAAGGCTTCTTTCGGGTCAAGTTTTTTGATATTGAGTCGATACCAGGATAATAAAAATCCCCATCCGTAAGAGAACATTTGTATGTGAGTAGTGATCCCAGACAGTAGTCCTATGTACAGGCTTCTGTTTTTAACACTCGCATGGCATATAATTAAAACGGAATAGATCCCATAGAGGAGGAGTAATCCTGTTTTTCCTACAGTCCAATACTCTGTCGTACCCAAAAGAAATCCCAAAAGAAATAGGCTTGGAATTGCATAGGAGGCTTTTGTGTAAGAAGGATGTTTTTGGTTAAGGATGGGTCTTGCACAACCGAATTCATAGATTTGTTTTGAGAATTTTACAAAATTTATTCTTCTTTTATGATTCACGGCTATCGTGTCAAAAAAAGCCGTGGTATAGCCTTTTTCCCAAAGGGTCATTGCAAGATCCGGATCCTCTCCTATCCTCAGGTCAGAAAATCCTCCTATTTTCTCAAATATTTCTTTTTTTATCCCCATATTAAAACTCCTAGGTTGGAATTTTGATACCGGATTTTTGTTTCCTCTTATTCCCCCTGTCGTCAGGAAGGAGGTCATAGAATAAGAGATGGCTTTTTGGATAGGACTAAATTCTTTATGTGCTTTATCTGCTCCCCCAAAGGCATCACACTTCTGTGTGTCAATTTCGGATTTTATGTTTTTTATATAATTTTTGTCTACAATAACATCCGAGTCTACGAAAACAAGCCAGGAACCATTTGCTTTTTTTCCCCCATAGTTTCTGGAAAGCCCAGGTCCAGAGTTTTTTTTTCTGAAATACAATAGACTTAATTTGTTCTTAAACTCGGATACAGTATTGATAAGGTTTTGTGTAGATCCGTCATCTATAATCAGCAGTTCAAAATCTTTATCAGATTGCTTGGCAAAGGAATCAAGAAGTTCGTAAAGTTCTTTTTCTCTGTTGTATACGGGCACGATGACCGAGATAAGGTTGGACAAATTTCTTTATTTTTTCGGTTATGGGTTTCCGTTTCTTTTGTTCTCCGAATATCATAGAATACTCAGCGATTCAAAATTATAAAACTTCGATTATTCTTGCTCATGCTTTCCAAGAAATCTCAATATGTTTTAAAGCACTTTCTTATTTCGTGGAAAAATGAGACCAGAGTTCTGTGTTGATTTCAGAAATTTCCAAAAAAAGAAAATACCCCTCAAATTTCTCGAAAATATTTTGCTTCAGCTTAAAAAAGCTCAGATATTGGGGGTAAAAAGGGGAAAGGTGGAGGACGTTTTTTTTCGGAATATCTGCAGGACGTTAGTCTTGCACAGGTCATTTGTCTTGTGAATGCTTCTATAGCGCTGCCTCTGTGTGTAAGTCTTAGAGTGCCATAATTGTGAAGAAGAACATTGTTCCTTGCGTGATATTCCTGATCAAGGGGAAAGAGGAGGTAAGTACAAAAATTATTTTTCCATTTTTACACTTATTTTAATTAATATCTGTTTAATATCTGTTACTGTGGATAAAGAGGTGGGCACATTGATAAATATTTTGTACAACCTTTTTCTGGAGGCTGCTTTGCGCTATGTAGTCCAAGAATTTTCAGAGGATATAGCGTTCTCTGCCTCGTTGGGATAAGAAGACCCTATTTTTACAGATGTCCTTTTTAAGGACCAATTTCCTACGTTGGACACGGGAAGACTGTTTCCCGAGCATCACCAATTACTTTACCACAATCATACCGGATATGGAAAGAATATCAGGGCATGTTTTCCAGATCAAACAGAAGCGACATTCCGTACTGGAATGGAGATGCCGTAAGGTCTCTTTATACATTTACCCCTTTAATTCATTGTACCTATCAACAAGAGGTGTTGGCTTATATTTATTTATATTGTAGATAGGAAAAAATAGAAGACCTATCATTGCACTAGGGATATGTAGGCGTAGTATGTGCACCTTGTACCCAGTCTATTTAAAGAAGAAGAGTCAAGTTCCCAGAGCCGGACGATGGTGGTGGGAAAACACCAAAAACGCCTGCGGTCTAAACACCACGACAGAGAAGATAAAAAATAGAGATTAATATTATGTCATATCATAGGACTTATTTGGATTACTCTGGAGTCGGAGTGTATTTTATTGTGCGAGAAGTTTCCGGACATGTTGAGAAACCTGCTTTGATGTTTAGCGGAGGGAAAGAGTTCTATTACGCTGGTACAGTACATCTTGCAGTAAAGACATTCGCTCCCCCTAACATTCCCTTTTCTCTAGTACACAGATACGGGAAACAATTTTGCGGAGGCATTTGTTTTTCGGGATGACCTGGCAGAAAAAAACGGAGCAGAGCTTATTGTAAGAAGGGGATAACCGTTTTGGAGAAAAAAACCAGAGAACCCATGGGTAAGTTTCCTTCCAGAAATTGGTTGCAGATCTATGTTATCGGATATCATAGAGGAGTTTGGTTTTGATGACTATATTGGCGGAGCCAGGCGTAACGAAGGAAGAGCAAGGGTGTTTTTATGTTCGTGATGAATTTGGGCAACGAGATCCAAAACTCCAAATACCAGATTCTGGAATATCTATATATCTATAGTGGATAAAATACACAAGGGAAAAAAATGTGCGGTATTAGCCCACCTTAGACTGGACATAACTGGATATATGGAACTGGATTTATCAAGAAATCTCGTGTTGTCTTCTTTCTGTTTTGCTCAAGAAAGGGAAGTAATACCTTATGAAAACCAACCAATTTCTGTATCCGAACATATAGTAAATAGAGAAAATCAAATACAATGGTGAGAAGAAATGAGGTACAGAACCGTAGGAGATATGACGTGTATCGCTGCAGTGGAGCTTATAATGGACACCAAAAATGGCATAACAGAGCAAACCAAAAGAGATGTCATTTATTTTTTATTTATTGTATTGCCTCTTGGATGTAAAAAATGTAGTAGTCATGGTGAATAAAATGGATTTGGTAGATTACTCCGAAAAAATACTTACGGCCAGATATAGTTAATGACTATGACTATGAGGCAGTGGATGTATCTTTAGTTGAGGGGAAGGTGGATTATTCTCCGGTATCGGTTTATACGGGACATGATATTGTGAATTCTTCTTCTTTTATGCCTTGGCATAGAAGACGACAGAGCCTTTGCTGGAATATCTGGAAAATGTAGATATAAAAAGCACGATTCTCTTAATATATTCCCGGTACAGTATGTGACATGTCCTCAAGGGGGAGGGTTTTCGTAATTACAGGGGTATTCCTGACAGGTCATTTCTGGAATCTACAGAAAGGGAGACTTTTGTACCGTATTACCTTCACAGATAAGTTCTGTCATTTCTGCAATAGAAAAATATGAAAAAGAGGTAGGGTCTGCTCAAGCTTCAGAGTCTATAGTGTTGCATGTAGAATGGGAAACAAGTACATTTTACAACACAGAAGCAGAAATCTAAGAGTTGTGGTAAAAGAAACACTTTATAAAACAGAGATCAACATACTAAAAAGAAGTCTGGCAGGTCGGGAATCGGTTTCAATGAAATTACTAAAGTAAAATAAAAATAGCCTCTATATGGGTAAGTGACTCATATTGTGAGAAAAAGCTATGGGGGGGGAGTATAATACTTGTTGATGAGACGAGTTATTCCACTGTAGGTGCTGTTATTGTACTAATGGTCATTATTACTTATTGTATTAATTGTGTTACTTATTGTCAGTTTACTGATAACAATTCCCATACAGTAACTCCTCCTAAATCTTTTTTTGAGATTTGATTGATACTTTTAGAAATCTTTGGCAAACAAACCATCCACTATTTAGCCTCCGGTCTCAGTTTACTGTGCCGGTATCCGTATAAGAAATAAATTACCAAACCTATGGCAAACCATAGTCCGAACCATTTCCAGTTCTCGTGACTCATGCCCGTTAAAAGATAAAGACAGGAGCTTAGCCCCATTAATGGGATAAAAGAAAGATTTTTTACAAAAGCCAGGGTACACAAAAAGAGGTTGATCAAAAGGTAAAAAAAGATGGACATCCTAAATTCTCCTTCTTTGGAATCGTCCCAGTACAGAAGCGTGTAAAAAAAGTTTTTTTCGAGTAGATAAAAACCTATTACCCCCAATAAAAAAAGTGAAGGAAACAAAAACTTGCTATTGATATAGGGCAGAGCGAACTCTCCTTTCTTTTTTTCTTTTTTTGGCAAAACCAGCACTCCGGCACATACAAGTACAAAGGCAAAAATAGTCCCGATGCTTGTGAAATCGAGAATAAAGGATTTACTTGTAAATAGTATGGGCACCCCCACAAGTGCTCCTGTCATAAGGGTAGAGAAAGAGGGAGTTTTATATTTAGGGTGTATCGTCTGAAACTTTTTTGGCATCAGTCCGTCTTTTGACATACTGTACCATATTCTGGGTTGCCCCATTTGAAAAACCAAGAGAACAGTGGTTATGGCAACTATTGCAATAAAGGATACCAAAATCTCCATCCAGGCAATATTGGCATTGGAAGTGTCAAAAATAAACGCGAGGGGATCTCCTACTCCTTCAAATTTTTTATAACTCACCACCCCGGTAAGCACTAAAGTGAGCATTATGTAAATGACAGTACACAGAACCAGAGTAAGAATCATTCCTTTTGGGAGTGTTTTTTGTGGATTTTTTGTCTCTTCAGACAAAACACTCAGTGCGTCAAATCCTATGTAGGCAAAAAATACTCCTGATATGGCACTCATGACACCCGAAAAGCCATTGGGGAAAAAAGTGGGGCGTTGAGTCTCCGGACTTATTGGGGTCCAGTTCTCCGGTTTAATATAAAAGACTCCGATAATAATGATCAGGATAATCACCATAACCTTTAGTAAGACCAGCCAATTATTAAAATTTTTGCTTTCTTTTATTCCTATATAACAAATCCAAGTAATGAGAATATTGATCATAAGTGCCGGAATGTCCAAAATACACTTTATTCCCATTACCGTAGGTGCGGTATTCCACGCATTAACTAATTTTGTGTTTTCGGAGCCACTTAAAAACGCATTCTTTGCTTCTACGTAGCTGCTGGTAAGAAAATATGGGATGTGTATATTGAGTCTGCTGAGAAAACTGGTGAAATAATCGGACCAGGAAAAAGAGACGTATATATTCCCGAAGGAATATTCCATAATGATTGCCCAACCGATAATCCAGGCGATAAGTTCCCCAAAACTTGCGTAAGCATAAGTGTAGGCAGAACCCGCTTCGGGAATTCTGCTTGCGAATTCTGCGTAACAGAGTGCAGTAAACGTACAGGCAAATCCGCATATAACGTAGAGCAAAATGACCCCGGGACCTCCTTTGAAAATAGCCTCTCCCAGACTGCTAAAACTTCCGGCTCCTATAATGGCTGCTATACCAAAAAGTAATATGTCCCGTACGCCCAAAACTCTTGCAAGTTCGGAGCGTGCGGTGTTGCTGTCAAATGATTTTTTTCTGAAAAGTTGATTTACCATATCTTTTCCGTTTCTGTAATTAGCCCAGGCAAAAGTAATTATTTACGGTTATTGTACAATGGATGGGTAATTTTTATAAGGAAAATGGGAGCTATTTTCATTTTATTAAATCCTGTTAGGCAGATGTATGTGGTTTGAACTTCTGATGAAAACCACAATTCATACCCATAAACAATGTTAAAAATTTGTAGAACAATATACTTTTTTGACTATTTTTGCGGCAGAAATACATAACTTTTCAAAACGAAATAGCAAACGCCTTCGCTTTTGGTTTGCAGTTTATTACAAGTGAAAAAAATATGATTCTTTGATGAATGCAAAAAAAACTATATTTCCTGCGTTGGCATTTTTTGCAGTGATGTACCCTTCCCAGCAATCCAGACAATTTGCAAAAGTGGAAGAATATGGGTATAGTCTGGCGGAAAGTCTTTTCATTACAAGAAATTATTCTTCTTCTCAATACGAATATAGCAGGCAATATCTGTACAACAAAACCCTTCCGGAGGATAAAAGAGAAGCGGCACAGTTTTATGATAGGATAACCGAGATTATTCTCAAAAAAAATAAAGCAGAAAAAGGACTGGAGAATTTTATAAAAGAATATCCTCGTTCTGTTTTTTTTCAGCGAGCAGGTCTCCCTTTGTCCGATTATTATTTTTCACAAAAAGAGTTTGGAAAGGCATTAGAAACGCTCAATAAAATAAATCAATATCAGCTTACCGAAGGAGAGAACAGAGAGTATGTTCTCAGGTTGGGTTATGCAAAATTTATGACGGGGGACACGCAAGGAGCTATAGACGCACTGGAAGAGGCGTATAGTAATTCTAAAGAAAATGATAAACATGATATAGCCTATATGCTGGGACATCTCTATTATAAGGAGAGTAAAAATGATAAGGCACTGGAGTACTTTAATCAGATAAGAAATGACAAAAAATACTCTTCTCTTCTACGCCCGTATTATGTTCAGATATACTACAGGAATAGAGAGTATGACAGAGCAATAGAGGAGGGGGAGGAGTTTTTGGAGACTCCCTCCTCCGACGAGTACAAAACCGAAGTGTACAAGATAGTAGGAGAGGGCTATTTTATGAAAAAGAATTATGCTAAAGCCTACGATCTGCTCAGGAGGTACATATCAAATCAGCACCCTCCCTCCGAGAATGATCTCTACGAAATGGGGTTTGTGGCGGCTCAGCTGGGTAAATATAAAGAGGCTGTTTCTTATTATAATCGGCTGGTTCACACAAAGAGTCCTATTTCTCAAAATGCCTATTATCAATTAGGAAATGCCTATCTTATGTCTGGTCAGAAGAAAGAGGCGCTCTCTGCTTTTCGGTCTTCTTACCAAATGGACTATGACCCAAAAGTACAACAACTTGCCCATGAGCAGTATGCCAAGTTGAGTTATGATGTGGGGAACCCCTACGATAAGGTTCCCTGGGTAATACAGGAGTACATCGTCAAATATCCTCAAAGTCCTCATGAAAAGGAGATGAAGGAACTGCTTATAAAATATTACCTCTATTCCGGGAACTACAAGGAGATGCTCAGAGTCATAGAAATGTATCCAAATCTTGGTCTCGAAATGAAGAAAATAAAGCAAGAGGTATCTTACTTGCTCGGGGTGAAAGAGTATAACAAATCCGATTTTTCTGAGGCTAGAACTTATTTTGAGAAAAGTATTTCCACAGGAGTTAATAAACAAATAATGCTGAAAGCCCGTTACGGTCTTGCACAAACTTATTATCGGTTAGGGGATTATGTTGCTGCTGCCAGAGAGTTCGAAAAATTAAAAGGTGAGGATTTTTCAGAAAAACAGCAACTATCCTATGACTTGGGTTATGCCTACTTTAAGCAGAAAGATTTTGTGAAGGCAGGGACTGCCTTTTCGGAATATCTTAAAAATCCCAAAGGGGAGTATAAAAACGATGCAGAACTCAGATTAGCGGATATTTATTATGCAAGTAACCAGTTGGGTGAGGCGATTGCTCTCTATAATAAAACGACTGCAGGCAGTGATTACTCTCTGTATCAGAGAGCTTTGGCTCTCGGTGCAAGTGGGAATACCAAAGAAAAAATAGAAAGCCTCAAAGCTCTTCTTGCCCAATTTCCCGATACAGAATACAAAGAAGAGGCCTTATATGAAATAGCCACAACCTACGCGTCGGAAGGAGATTTTACCTCTTCTAACCTTTATCTAGACCGAATCATTTCCAATGGAAAAGATACAGATCTTGTGGTGAATGCCAAAATATATAAGGCTCAGAATTTCGTTGATATGAATAAAGATCGCAAGGCTTTTGAAGAGTTTAGAAAACTTGCAAATATGTATAAGAATTCTGCTTATGCCGACAGAATAGTATATGCTTCAAAACCTCTTTATGTCAAGACCGGAAATATTTCGGATTACGAAAATTTTGCTCAATCGCTGGGTGTGAAACTCAAAAATAAAGAGATGGAGGACATCCACCTTAGTACCGCCAAAAACTTTTTTGTCAAGAAGGATTATAAGAGTGCCATACCTTTTTATGAAAAATACCTTACCAGCAATCCAAGTGGAGAAAATTTTTACCAATCCCAATACGAATTAGGAGAAAGTTATTATAAATCAGGAAATGGAAATAAAGCGCTGCTTGTATTACATGAGGTGCTAAAAGAGCAAAATCCTTATCAGGAGGAGGCAAGAACCAGAATTTCTCAGCTGTATTTATCACAAAATCAACCTGAGAAAGCAAAGTCTTATTTATTGGATTTATATTCCTCTAGTAATCCTAGTATTAAAAATTATGCGAGTGTAGAGCTTATGAATCTCTTTGCGGATAAAGAAGACCTCAGATCTGCAGAAATATATGCTCGGGCGGTGTTGGCCAGTCCCAAAAGTTCAGAATCGAATATTCAGTTGGCAAAGGCGGTACTTGCCAGAAAATTATTGTCGGATGGAAAACTAGAAGAAGCTCAAAAAGCGTATGGAGCACTGGAAAAATCATTGAATACAAAGGTCGCTGCAGAGGCACTTTATGCCAGAGCCTATTTACAAAGTAAGGCGAAGTCTTACAGAGCATCCAACGAGACAATTTTTAGACTCGCTTCTTTGTACTCTTCTGAAGAATACTGGGGAGCACAATCTCTCCTTGTTCTTGCAGAAAACTATATTGCACTGAAAGATAAATACCAGGCGAGCTACATTTTGAATGAAATTATCAATAACTATGCAGATTATCCAGATGTTATAAAAAAAGCGAAAGAACTTAAGAAACGGATTTCTGTAAATTAAATTATTATTTCTAGATCATTTTATGGAGATGACGGGTTTATATACAAAAAATAACTTAAAACCAATACCGGTGCTAATTTACGCAAGCTAGATTTATGAGTTTTAGAATTAAATTATTTATTCTCTTTTTTTCGGCTTTTTTTACTTTCATTTTTTCTCAGATCGTTGAGGAGCGTTTAATTCTGGAAAAAAAAAGAGAACCTGAAGTAAAGAAAATAGAAAAAAAACAGAGCATTATTGACGCTGGCACGGGAAAGAGAATTAAAAAAGATTCTGCTCACCTAAAGTATACCGTTGTGGATATTCCTGTATCTTCAGATTTTGAGGCTTCTACAATAAAAGGTGCTGATATTTCTCCGAGTTTTAAAGAAGATTATAAGAGAAACTATTTTGGGATGGGTTACGGAAATTATAATCAGTTACTGGTGGATGGAAATGTTTCCTCAGCAATAGATCAAACGTGGGAAATAGGGGCAAATCTGCATCACAAGTCTACCAGCGGACTTAAGGAGCTTTATCCATGGGACTCTAACAAATCTGTCAGTGCCCTAAGTACCTATCTCAATAATTATGGGGATAATGGAAAGCTCAACCTAAATATAGATTATGTGCGTCAGCTTTATAACTACTATGGTGTGTATGCTTTGCCTGTTACAGCAAACACGGATTTAGGTCAAAGAACTCACCGATTTAGTCTTATGGGGAGTTACGAGAATTATGCTGAAAGTATGTTCAAGAAAGTAAACGTGAAATCTTATTTTCTTGGTGATCGATTTTCTGCTGCGGAGGGTAAGGCAGAGGTGTCTGCAGACTTTGGAAAAAGAGAACTTTATTCTTTTGGTGATAATTTGCATCTGAGTGCAGATCTGAACTTGGACTTAGAGTACCAAAATACTTCCTTTGGGATTTTGGATAAAAATACTTCCAAGTTTTTAAATGTTTCAGCGGTTCCAAAACTTACTCTTCGTAGGGGTGCTTCTTACGTATCACTGGGTATGAATGGATATTTTCTCAATTCTCAAAATAACTCTGCCTCCGGAGTGGACGATAAAGTGAATCGTGTCTACTGGTATCCAAAAGCAGAAATATTTTACTCACTATCTCCCATGATCAATTTATTTGTTGGATTAGGTGGAGGGATAAAACTTAACTCTTACTCTCAGATACTCGTTCAAAATCCTTATCTTATTGCAAATCAATATATAAAACCTACAGAGACAAAATATTCTATTTATTTTGGGATAAAGGGAGATATACAACCTGATCTCAAGTATTCTTTTTCTTCCAGTGTGAGTAAAGTAAAGAATATTATGTTCTTAAAGGGGAATGATCTTCTAGACAGGAATGCACCTTATGCTTATGCAAATACTTTTTCTGCTGTTTATGATAATGGAACGGTGAGTGGCATAAAGGGTAACTTGCAGTATTTTCCTACAAGTCGGCTGACAATAGACACCGAACTCAATTATAACCATTACGCTCTGAATAACTATGAGAGAATTTATAACGTTCCCTTAGTTAATGCGAGTATAGGCGCCAGATATACTCTTATTAATAAAAAATTATTGTTAGGGTTTAAAGGATATTTTGTAGGCAGCAGAAATACCAATCTTTATGCGCTGAGAGGAGGTAATATCGGTGAGACCATAGCGCCGCCGAGTCTTGTAAGGCAAGAAAATAAAAATGCGAGGATAAATAGGTATGCTGATATTAACTTGTCGGTAGAGTATAAAATCCACGATAATTTTAGTATTTTCGCCTTGGGTAATAATTTATTCAATTCTAATTATCAAGAGTTTATCGGGTATAGAGTAATGGGCGCACAGATTATGGGAGGTGCTACAATAAGTTTTTAGGTGAAGGGGTGGCATTACAGAAGAATGGTTGCATAGTTTAATGGATAGAACTTCGGATTTCGGCTCCGACGGTGAGGGTTCGAGTCCTTCTGCGACCACTTTTTAAAAATCCTAGGTTACTAAATATATTGGTTAAGTTACTTAGGATTTTTTATTTGTTTTTTTGTATAACATATGCACAGCGGTTGTTATAATCACTAATTATAAAAGAGTTCTGTTTTTCTGTTTATTTTCAATTACATTATTAGGGGATAAAATACTTTTATAACTCAAGTTATAGAGCTCCTGTAAGCGGATTGTTGTCTTCATAAATTCAACCTTTCATAAAGGGAGAAAACATGTTAGATCGTATTGATATCACTGTACTTTTACAAGGTCTAAATTTGATGAAACTTTATTGAAAATTACAATATTCTTTGTCCGTTATTTTGTAGAAATGTTCCTTTAGCTTATTGTTTCCTATTTTTTCTGTCAAATTTGATGCTTCCAGCTGCCTTGTCCGGCCCAAATTTCAGCAATGGTTGAGTTGTTTTCAGGATTGGGGCTTGGATATTCTTGTAAGAAAACAGGAGACCCTTCCTGTTTGGGATAGAATAGCCATCCATCATCCTTTCAATACATTGGAATGGATCCAACAGGGAAGATAGTGAAGGTCAATATCTCCTGAATTCTGTGTGTTCTTTATCTATCTCCTCAAGTGAGAATGAGGAGACAATTTCTATTTATTAAACTTAAAAGAATTTGGATCTTTTGTTTTTTTATTTTAAGAATTAATGATTTTTTATTTTGAGGATATAAACCGTAAATTAATCAAATTGTTGGTGTAAGTAGCTCTTGAAATTTGTTTTTTAATCAAATATTTTAATGAAGTAAGACAGCATGGAGTTATTTACTGTTTATCCTCAGATAAGGGCATGGCGGCATTATTATCATAGACGAATATCCGATGAGAGCAGATTGAGAATCTAGGATATAAGCAAGTGTTTTTGATGGCTTATATGCCATAATGGAGTCATAACTACTGGTTAGCAAATTTTTTCTTCAAATCACGAAGCATGGGAAATGTTGCCATGGATGGGTTGCGCACTTGTTTGATTCAGTAGAGAAATAGACTCTAAAAATATCATATCTTCAAGATCGCGTTCCCTATGGGAGGAATCTTTATTTTGAAAATTTCAAAGGATATTTCACCCGAGTATGGGAAGAAAGGTCGGCTTTCAGAGATCCTACGAGAAGTTCGGCTTTTACGGAGATGGGGATGTAGTTTGCGTCATTACTCACCCAAATTATCACACTTTCTTTATTTTTAAAAACCCTTCCGTCTTTTACTTGAGGCATTATTTTTAGACAATTGATTCTGCCCAGTTGGGTTTTAATGGTTTCTTCAGCTACTATCTTTATTCGGAAAGGAAATATTTCTTTGTCTATCCATACGTTGAGGTCATAAATATCTCCCACTTTAATATCTCCAGTTTTAAAACTCCTCAAATAATAAAATGCCGATAACATATCTTGTAGGTTCTTTACCGTTTTTATCTTTTTCGGTTCTTCCTCGGGTTTTTCTTTGTCGTAGAGATACACAAACTCGTTCTTCTTGTCAAATTTTGCATGTAGGTTTTGTGTATAGTTTCCCTCCTTCACATTTCTTATGTAGTAGCTGGGAAGCCCGGTTTCTAGATTTATGTAAGTTTCATATCTGTCTTCCACTTTAAAAAAAGTGCGCATAAATCCAGAAGTGCTTCCTCTTCCCAGAACGTACATGTGTCGTAATCCTGCATATTGTTTTTCTTGTGTAGATAGGGTGCATGTGCCTGCGGTAAGTATACCGTAGTGGATTCTATAGGTGAGCCTTTCCCCAAATGAGATGTTTCTTAGATACTGGGAACAGGACCGTTGACCAATAAAAAGAACCAAAAAAGAAATGAGAACATTTTTCATGATTTTTTTATTAATCAGACAGGGTGGGACAAGGTACCATAAAATTCGGAAAATTAATTGATAAGAGTCATTTTTTAGTAAAGACCGAGTAATTTCTATTTTTCGTAATATTGCTGCGGGATAAAATTTATAGTACATGATTACGACAGACTTACTAATTATCGGCGCTGGACCTACGGGTTTGTTTGCCGTTTTTGAGGCGGGATTGCTTAAGATAAGATGTCATATAATAGATGCCCTACCCCAAGTGGGGGGGCAGCTTGCAGAGCTGTATCCCAAGAAACCTATTTTTGATATTCCTGGATTTCCCAGTATCAATGCGGGTCATTTAGTAGATAATCTTATGGAGCAGATTCAGCAGTTTCAACCCGGATTCACGCTTTCCGAGACTGCCGTTACCCTGAGGAAAATAGATGAAACCTGGTTTGAGGTTAAGACGAATAAAGGCACGGTACATAGGGCAAAAGCAGTTGCCATTGCGGGAGGTTTGGGGACTTTTGAACCCAGAAAACCGGAAATACCCAATCTACATACGTATGAAGAAAAAGGCATAGAGTATTTTGTAAAAGATCCAGAGGTTTTCAGAAGTAAAAAGATAGTGATTGGTGGAGGGGGAGATTCTGCATTGGATTGGAGTATTTTTCTTTCAAATGTGGCAAGCGAAGTGACGCTTATCCACAGAAGAAAAGAGTTCCGAGGGGCTTTGGATTCGGTGGAAAAAATACAAGACCTAAAAGACGAGGGGAGGATCAATCTCGTCACTCCGGCAGAGGTGGTTGCCTTGAGGGGTAAAGAACATTTGGAAGCCCTCACGGTGAATCAGGAAGAGAAAACTTTTGATGTAGAAACAGATTATTTTATTCCGCTATTTGGTCTTACACCTAAGTTGGGAGCTCTCGTGAATTGGGGACTGGAAATTGAGAAGAATGCCATAAAGGTAAATAATGCCTTGGATTATGAGACCAATATTTCGGGAGTATATGCAATAGGAGACATTAATACCTATCCCGGGAAGCTCAAACTTATTCTTTGTGGTTTTCATGAGGCTACTCTTATGTGTCAGAGCGTGTATCAACGGATCAATCCAGGTAAGAAATCAGTTCTTAAGTATACCACTGTAAGTGGTGTAGAAGGCTTTGACGGAAGCAGAAAGGAGGCAGAAAAGGCAGTAGTAAAAAAAATAATTTAGAAAGTTTAATGTCTGATATTAGCATAAGAATTACAGATAGAGAAGGAATCGTACATGAAGTGTTTGCCCCTACGGATATGTCTATGAATCTCATGGAAATCATTAGATCTTATGAACTTGCGGAAGATGGAAGTATAGGGATTTGTGGAGGAATGGCTATGTGTGCGTCGTGTCAGGTATACATTATAAAAGGGGAGGCGCTTTTACAGCCTATGGGCGATGAGGAAGAAGCGATGCTTTCCGAGGCTTTTCATGTGAAAGAGAATTCCCGGTTGGGATGTCAAATTCCGATAAAAGAAGAAATAGAGGGGCTGGAAATACGGATAGCTCCCTATCCCTAGAAAAAACCCTCCAGCTGGAGATGTCTGGAGGGTTTTTTTATGCACTGTGCACTGGTACTGGTTTTTTTGATACAATAACAAAAATAACAGAAGAGAGAAAAATTATTTTCCCAGATAGGATTTTAATATTTTGCTTCTGGACATATGCTTTAGTCTCTTGATGGCTTTCTCTTTTATCTGTCTTACTCGTTCTCTGGTCAGATCGAAAGTTTCTCCTATTTCTTCCAAAGTCATGGGGTGTTTCCCGCTGAGCCCAAAGTAAAGCCTCACAAGGTCGGCCTCACGTGGCGTAAGGGTAAGGAGCGCCCGCTCTATCTCTATTTGTAGGGATTCCAACATGAGTTCTTTATCCGGACTGGGAGATTCTCCGGAACGTAACACGTCGTAGAGGTTGGAGTCTTCCCCTTCCACCAACGGTGCATCCATAGAAAGGTGCCTGCCGCTGTTCTTCATAGATTCATTAATGTCTTCTTCGCTCATGTCCAGAACTTCTGCCAATTCTTCAGAAGAGGGAGGTCTTTCGTTTTCCTGCTCCAGATGGGCATAGGCTTTGTTTATTTTGTTTATAGAGCCTATTTTATTGAGTGGAAGTCTCACAATTCTAGACTGTTCTGCGAGGGCTTGCAGTATAGACTGACGGATCCACCATACAGCATAGGAAATAAATTTAAATCCCCTGGTTTCGTCATATCTCTTGGCAGCTTTCATCAGACCCAGATTTCCTTCATTGATAAGATCCGGGAGAGAGAGCCCCTGATTTTGGTATTGTTTTGATACGGAAACCACAAAACGGAGATTAGCCTTTATTAGCTTTTCCAAGGCGACTCTATCCCCTGCCCGAATTCTTTGAGCAAGTTCTACTTCTTCATCTGCGGTGATGAGTTCTACTTTTCCAATTTCCTGCAAATACTTATCCAGTGATGCGGTTTCTCTATTGGTAACCTGCTTTGTGATTTTTAATTGTCTCATAAAAAAATAAGCCTATTTATTACCGGCTCTGCACAATATACGAATAGCAAGAGGAAAAGGTTACAACTTTATGAAAAAAATAGGGTTTTAAAGTGTTTCAAGATATAAATCTCTAATTTTCAGATACCAAATGAGTTCTTTAGGTTGGCCTGTTTGGATTGTGTTAGTATTTTTTCTGTACGAATCAGTCAGTCAGTCAGTCATAAATATTTTAAATTTTCCAAGACTAAATCATCATTATGACATTGTCAAGATCAGGGGTTATAGAGAATTGTCCCGTGATTTTTGATTTTGTTTATAATTTTTTCAAAGTCTGCTGTTTTTGTCCCATCCTCATTATTTATAAGTTTGAAAACATAGACCTTGCAACTTTTTAAATATTCTCTTTCATCTGCGATAGATTCTCATTTCTATCCGGCAAAATAACGCGCATATAGTATATTTCATCTTTTTATGGTTCTGTACTGCTAGGTGTACTATGGTCCTTTTAAGGGGATTGTGTTTAACATATTCCTTTTTTTCATCTTAACCTTGGTAAGGTTCAATATTTTCTTCAAAGTAGATATTTTTATTCAGGTGGGATTTCCCAAGTCATATCTCAGATAAAGTTTTTCCAATTTTTTATAAGTAAAATCTTCTGGTTTGTCCTTTCCCGTCGTTTGTCTGGTCGAGAGTCTTGTCATGTAGCGATTATATTATCCCCTATAGCGCTATCTCTCCATTCTATTCATTCCTTTTTTATAGCTTTCCAGTATGAGCTATCACTATAACTTTGTCTTTAGAAAGCTTTTTGAAGAATATTTTTTACCCGGTGTTGTACTGAAAGAATATAAGAGACAAGAAGATTCTGTCTCAACTCATTAAAAAATTTGCTCCAAACCAAAAAATTCATTTTTACTACACCCCTATGAAACAGCCTATTTTTTGTTATATTACAGGACAAGCATGGCATCTCCGTAAGAGTAGAATCGATATTTTTCTTTTATTGCTTCCTGATACGCTTCCATTACAAAATCTTTTCCGGCAAAAGCAGCAATCATCATGATAAGGGTAGACTTGGGCATATGAAAGTTGGTGATCATGGCATTGGCTACCCCAAAATCATGCGGAGGGAAAATAAATTTATTGGTCCAGCCGTGATAAGGTCCGATTTTTTTATTGGAAGAAACAGAGGTTTCCAGCACTCTCATGGTGGTAGTCCCTACCGCGCAGACTTTTCTGTTTTCTTCTACGGCTTTGTTTATGATCTTGGCCGTTTTTTCATCTATCAAGGCCTCTTCACTTTCCATTTTATGCTTGGAGAGATCTTCTACTTCAATAGGATTAAAAGTACCCAGCCCCACATGCAGGGTTACTTCTGCAAAGTCTATCCCCTTAATTTCCAGTCTTTTCATAAGATGTTTTGAGAAGTGTAATCCCGCCGTAGGAGCAGCTACCGCACCTTCATGTTTTGCATAGATGGTTTGGTATCTTTCGGCATCTTCTGGTTCTACTTCTCTTTTGATGTATTTTGGCAAAGGGGTTTTCCCGAGTTCTTTCAGTTTAGCTCTGAACTCTTCATGTGTGCCATCATATAAAAATCTCAATGTTCGCCCTCTGGAGGTAGTATTGTCTATTACTTCGGCCACTAAAGATTCATCTTCAGTAAAGAAGAGTTTATTTCCTATTCTTATTTTTCTGGCAGGATCTACTAGTACATCCCATATACGGGTTTCTTTGTCTAATTCTCTAAGCAAAAAAACTTCTATCCTTGCTCCTGTCTTTTCTTTGTTTCCGTACAAACGGGCAGGGAAAACCTTGGTATTGTTGAAGACAAAAAGATCTTTCTCCTCAAAATAGTCTATTACATCTTTGAACAGTTTGTGTTCTATGGTTTGTTTTCTTCGGTTAAGTACCATGAGTCGCGACTCATCTCTTTGCTCCGAAGGGTGCTCGGCAAGAAGTTCTGGCGGAAGATTAAAGTTAAAATCTGAGGTTTTCATTTTTTAAATTACGGTTTAAAAATTACGAGGGCAAATATACGACCTCAAAGCGGACGTTGTCAAGTTTTTTGGCTTTAGCTTTGGCTTGTACGGAGTGGTATGTTTTTATTCCTCCAGAGGAATTTGTCTGAGAATTTCTTTCAGATATTCCCAAAATTTCTGCACAGATAAAATGCTTACCCTTTCTTCCGGAGAATGTGCTCCCTTTATGGTAGGACCAAAACTCACCATTTCCATTTCCGGATAATGAGCACCGATGATTCCACACTCCAGTCCCGCATGACAAGCCATCACAAGTGGTTTTTTACCGTATTTTTTTTCGTAAACTTTTTCCATGATTTTGATGATTTTCGATTCCGGATTAGGTTTCCATCCAGGATAAGAACCACTGAATTCTACATTTATATCGGCAAGCGAAAAAACGGATTTCAGTTGATCACAAATATCCGACTTTGAAGATTCTACCGACGACCTAGCTAAACACTGAATTTCCAGATTTCCTTCCTCCAGTAAAATACGTGCAACGTTGTTAGAGGTTTCCACCAGACCCTCAACCTCTGAAGATACCTTATAAACCCCGTTTTTTAGTGCTTTTAAGGTATTTATGATAGTTTCAGAATCTTTAATGCTCAAAAAATTCCCTTCGGTGGAAGCTTTCTGTATTTCTATACTAAGGTCTTTTTCGGTTGAGGAAAATTCGGTTAGGATCTCTTGACTTCGTACTTTGTAGATTGTTAAAAATTCTTCTGTATCTTCTACTGAAATGAGGGCTGTACTTTCTCTGGGAATGGCATTTCTAAGACCTCCGCCCTCTATGGAGTGTAGTTTGATTTTGTTATTCTCTGATGTACTGAAAAGAATTCTTGCAAGAATTACGTTTGCATTCCCGAACCCTTTATGAATATCCATGCCGGAATGCCCACCCCGCAAACCTTTTACATCAATTCTAAAAATTTCTCCTAGGGGTTTTTCGTGTGCCTTGTAGCTTTTTTTTGCCGTAACATCTATTCCCCCAGCACAGCCAATACCTATCTCGTTATCTTCTTCCGTGTCTAAATTGAGTAAAATTTTACCCTTTAGCATATTGGGCTCTAAATAGGAAGCCCCCGTCATCCCCGTTTCTTCATCTATGGTAAATAATGCCTCAATAGGGGGGTGCTCAATAGATTTACTTTCCAGAATAGCCATGATGGCTGCCACTCCTATGCCATTATCTGCGCCCAATGTGGTGCCTTTTGCCTTTACCCAATCTCCTGCTACTTCCATTTGTATCCCCATGGTATTAAAATCAAATTCGGTATCGTTATTTTTTTGGCATACCATATCCAAGTGAGATTGCAGAACTATTGTTTTCCGGTTTTCCATGCCTTCTTTGGCTCTTTTTTTTATGATGACATTTCCCACCTTATCTACCCGGGTGTCAAGTCCTAAATCTTCTCCAAATTTTTTTATAAGAGCAATTATTTTTTCCTCTTTTTTAGAGGGTCTGGGCACAGAATTGATAAAGGAAAAATGTTTCCAAATTTCCTGTGGGGCAATTTTTGATAGACTCATATTTTGATATTTTGCTGCAAATTAATGTTATTTACCGTTTTTTGCGTACCGATCAGAATAAAATAGTAAAATCCTTTATATTTGTGTCATGGATTATCCCAGTATCGTACTTGCCAAAGCTGTAGAAGAGATTTCAGGACTTCCGGGCATAGGGAGAAAATCTGCACTTCGTCTCGCTTTACATCTGATTCGGCAGCCCAAAAATTATCCGTTGGCACTTGCACAGTCCATAGAAAAATTGGTAACCGAAGTGCAGTATTGTAAAGAGTGTCACAATTTTTCTGATTCAGATTGCTGCGGTATATGCAGTAACGTGCACAGATCTCCTCATCTTCTGTGTGTGGTAGAGGATGTGCGAGATGTAATGGCCATAGAAAACACAGGAAAATATACGGGAAAATATCTTGTTTTAGGAGGGAGAATTTCTCCCATAGAAGGGATAGGTCCTTCACAACTCAATATTCGAGCACTAGAAAACAAGCTAAAGGAGGATACGGTAAAGGAGGTGATTTTTGCGCTTAGTGCCACTATGGAAGGAGATACTACCGCTTATTACCTTTATAAAAAAATGAAGACCTTTTCTTCCGTTAAGTTTTCTTCTATCGCCAGAGGAATTTCGGTAGGTGATGAACTGGAATATGCAGACGAGATCTCCCTAGGACGATCCATACTCAACAGACAACCTTATGAGGAAAAAACTTAAAACAGCGCATTTGTTTGTTTTGTTTCTCCAGTATACATTTATTTTTTTATCAAAGCCTTTCCTGTTGACTTATGGGGAAATGAATCGGCCTTTGTAGGTAATTTTTCTTTTTTAGGTAACGGAGTGACCACATGATCCGGAGTAGGCGTTGAGGTGAGCACCACACTAAGTATGATAAGAATTACGATGCCAATGCCAAGTGTCCAAGTGGACTTTTCCATAAAATCGTTGGTTCTCTGCACACCAAACTGAGCAGAAGAAGCCCCTCCGAACGTAGAAGACAAGCCACCGCCTTTCGGATTTTGAGCCAAAATAATAATGATGAGAAGCACGCTTGCGATCACAATCAGCACCATAAATAACGTGAATAATGTACCCATTTCTAAACGGTTAAGGTATGCGAATTTAGTCTTTTTTTACTTATAAGCCAAGACTTGTCGGGTATTCATTCTGTGCTATTCGAAGATTCAGTATTGAGTTGAAAAAATTACCTGAAATCTTTCTCTGTAGCTTTATTTAACTGGTAAGAATTTATCTTAAAATTCATTTCTACACCACCTAGCTTTTGGACGATGGTGTAGGGGAACTTTATTCCGGAAAATTCTTTATACTCCATAAACCTAATCGGGATAGGCTCCGTGCCCGTGTTTATGATTTGTCCCGTTTTTAGTCCTGTTTTTTTACTATAAAAAAAAGTAGTATTTCCTTCTTTTATCACATAACATTCCTCGTTATTATATTTTTCTGTTCCCAATAGTTGGGCAGAGTTTTTGGTGAACCCCAATTCTGGAAATACATCCAAAGTTCTCAGATATTCTTCTTTTACTTTCTCCACAATAGGAGTTTTTTGTCCCTGAATCTCCATATATCCTTCTTTTCCGTTAAAGACTATTTTTTGTAAAGTGTTTCCCTGCATGGAAATGTTAATAAATCTCTTTGCACCTTTTGCAGCTACATATTTTAGACTGATTTCCATTGTTTTTACTCTTGCAGAAGCCAATGCAGTGATGGAGGTTATTTTTCTTGCTTTTTCTTTTCCCCCTATGGCATTGAAATAATGATCTACCACAGTCTCTACCGTAGCGGTGCTGTCTGTTTTTGTCTGTTTGAGTTCAGGAACTGGCGTTGCATGGGAGTCATAATATTTTACCGGATATCCTAGTTTTTTTATATTGTCGGCTATCTCGGAGGCTCTTCCTACGATGAGAATTCTGGATTGATCTGGCAAAATCACATTTTTTATCACCTGAGTGATACGCTCCGGAGTCACCTCATCTACAGATTTCAGATAATTTTTGTAAAATTCTTTGGGTAGATTTTCAATTTTAACACTTATTGCATAGTTTGCGATGTTCTCGGCTTTTTCCAGAGATCTTACAAAATTTCCTTTGAAATTTTCTTTTGCCTTTTTTACTTCATCGGAATTTAGGCTAGATAGGGCTTCTAATTCTTTTATTATTTCTGTTACGGCTTTGTCTGTGACTTCATTTCTTACACTTGTATTTGCTGTGAATCTGGGGGTGTATTTGTTTGTATTTAGGGAAGAGTAGGCACCATAAGTGAGCGCGTTCTTCTCCCTCAGGTTCATAAAAAGACGCGCGTCTGCCCCACCTCCTAGTATCGTATTTCCGATAACGGCGGGAAAGTATTCTTTTTTGTTTTTGGTGAGGGAGGTTATATTTCCCACCCGTATTACGGACTGTACTACATTAGGAAGATCTACTATATAGATTTCTGTTTGGGGTAAATTTTGTACCGGCTTTAAAGCAGGGAAATGGGTCTTAGATTTTTTCCAAGAAGAGAAACTTTTCTCTATAAGCGGTTGTATTTCCTCAAAATCTACGTCTCCCACAATTGCCAGATAGGCGTTGTTTGGGCGATAATATTGATCATAGTATGCTTGCACGTCGCATAACTGTATTTTTTCAATAGTTTCCTTTGTGGGAAATTCTCCTCTTGCCGTATTTTTTCCGTAAGTAATGGCACTGTATACCCGTCTTGAGATTGCCTGGGCATTTTTTTCTTCAGATTTCAGATTTTCTATTGCTCTGTTTTTTGAGTTTTCTATTTCTTTGGCAGAAAATTTTGGGTAAACGACGGCTTCGGAAAACAACTTTAGCACTTCAGGAAAATACCTTGATAAAGAATAGGCCCCTGCACCCGTAGACGAAAACCCCAAACGGGCCCCGTAAAAGTCAATTTTTTTATTAAAATCATCCTTAGAAAAATTTTCAGTACTGTTGGTAAACTGGTCTGCCATTATTTCTCCTATGCCTACTTTCTCCCCCTCCAAAACAGGGGGTCTGTCTATTTTAAGGCTTATGTTTACTTTGGGTAATTTGTTGTTTTCTACGACCAGTACGGTGAGTCCATTTTTTAGAACAAAAACTTTGGGTTCCTGCATAAAAATTTCTGGGGTAGGTCCGGGTTCAGGTCGTTTGTTTATATCTATATCCATTCTTCTTTCTGTTTTCTGCGCTCTGATTCCGTAAAAGGCTACAAATATTAAGGGGATGTATTTTAGCAAGTGGATTCCCATAGAATATTATTTTTTTTCTGGTAAATAATTGATCTCAATTCTTTGATTTGGGTTAAGGTATTTTTTTGCGGTATTTCTCAGTTCTTCTCTCGTAATGCTTTTATAAATACCCGTTTCTTTGTTTATAAGATCTGTGTCTCCTACCAGAGTATAATTTATGGCAAGTGAAGTGGCAACCCCCATAAGGGTAGAATTTTTATTTACAAAATCAGTTTCATACGTGTTTTGTAGTTTTTTAAAGTCTTCCTCTGAGATAAGCTCTGTCTGCAGCTTTTTTATTTCTGTATCAAAATCTTTTTCTATGATTTGTTTGGATACGGTACCCATAGGGATAATAAAAGTCGAGAATATGCCGTAGTCTTCCATTATCATGCTGTAGGTTTCCACTTCTAACGCCCTTTTGTATTTGTCCACCAGTTTTTTATACAATACAGAGGATTTTCCGTTACTGAGATAGGTAGCCAGCATATCAAGTACGTATGATTCTCTTTCTTTTTTTCCCGGAATTCTGTAATTGAACAAATAAGCGGGAAGTTGAATATTTTTATCATACACTACCACCTCTTTTTTGGAGGTAATAGGCTCTTCCTTCGGGAATTTTTTTGTGATATTGTTGCCTTTGGGGATAGACCTGAAGTAGGCTTCAATCCATTTTTTTGTTTGTTTCGGATCAATATTGCCTGCCACTACCAAAACCGCATTATTGGGAACATAGTATTTTTTATAAAAATCTCTGAACTCTTCTATCTTGGCAGCATTCAGGTCTTCCATAGAGCCTATGGGCGCCCATCTGTAAGGATGTTTCAGAAACAGATTCTCAAGAATACTTTCGAGAATTTTTCCGTAAGGCTGATTGTCTACTCTCATTCTTTTTTCCTCTTTTACCACTTCCCTTTGGGTCTCTACTCCCAGAGTATCTACTTTTCCGCTTCTCATACGTTCCGCCTCCATCCATAGACCTAACTGCTCGTTATTGGAGGGGAAAGATTCGTAATAAAAAGTAACGTCATTGGTAGTATAAGCATTGTCATATCCTCCATTGGCAGAAACGATTTTTGACCATTCTCCTCTTTTTATGTTTTGAGTCCCTTCAAAAAGTAAATGTTCAAAGAAATGTGCAAGCCCTGTCCTTCCTGCTTTCTCGTCTTTAGAACCCACGTGATACATCACACCCACGGTAACTACAGGAACGGTTTTGTCTTGATGCAAGACGACATGGAGACCGTTGGGTAAATCATATTCTTCAAATTTTATTTTTTGTCCCGGATGGACACCGAGCAAACCCACGGTGGCGCTCATACCCAAAAGAAATTTCTTCATAGAGTTTCAGCGTTTTTTAAAATTTACAGGCGTTCATATTAATTACTAATATATCAACATAATATCATATTTGTTTATCATAATTATGTTTGCTCTATATTTCAGTGTAACATACACTTACAAAACACGCACACAATTTATGAAATAAAATTTAAAAAAATGTTACAGACAGGGGCGTCGTTTCTTTTCTTCCAAAGAAAAAGCGGTATTTTTGTCTCTTCACTTACGATTTAATTTGACAAAAAATTATGGATTATCTAAAAGGTCTTAACCCCTCTCAATACGAAGCAGTCACCACCCTGGAGGGACCACTGATGGTTTTGGCAGGGGCGGGTTCCGGAAAAACCAGAGTACTTACAATGAGAATAGCGCATCTTATCACTCATGGGGTAGATCCTTTTCATATTCTTTCTCTTACTTTTACCAATAAAGCCGCAAGGGAAATGAAAGACAGGATTTCTAAGGTGGTGGGAGAGAGCAACGCCAGAAGCATATGGATGGGAACCTTCCACTCCGTGTTTGCCCGTATTTTGAGACAAGAAGCGGCATATTTAGGTTATCCTTCCAATTTTACAATTTATGATACGCAAGATGCTCTTAGTGTACTAAAAAAAATAATAAAAGAAACTCGGGTAGATCCGGACCTTTATAAGCCCAAGCGGGTGTTGGCACGTATCTCAAATTATAAAAATAATTTGATTACCGTAAAAGCTTATTTTAATACTCCTGAGCTTATGAAAGCCGATGAAAAGGCGCATATGAAAGATTTGGGCACTTTGTATCATAAATACGTGGAAATCTGTTTTAGAAATGGTGCTATGGACTTTGATGATTTGCTTCTCAGAACCAATGAACTCCTTACGCGTTTTCCCGAAGTTTTAGCCAGGTATCAGGATAAATTTCGGTATATATTGGTAGATGAATATCAGGATACAAATCATTCGCAGTACCTCATCGTAAAAGCGCTTGCGTCTAAATTTGAGAATGTATGTGTGGTGGGGGATGATGCGCAGTCTATCTATTCTTTCCGTGGGGCGAACATACAGAATATCCTGAATTTTAAAAAAGATTATCCGGATGCCATGATGGTAGCCCTGGAACAGAATTATAGGTCTACGCAAAACATAGTGAATGCGGCAAATCAAGTTATCTCTAGAAATACTCAACAGTTTGAGAAAAATATATTTAGTAATAATGAAGTAGGAGAGAAAATAAAGGTATACAGGGCGCTTTCGGATGCCGACGAGGCAAATTTTGTAGCCTCCAATATTTGGGAATTGCATAATAGAGAACAGAGAAGATTTAATGATTTTGCCATACTGTATCGTACCAATTCTCAGACTCGGGCTTTTGAAGATGCATTAAGGAAGAAAAATATTCCCTACAGAGTATATGGAGGGTTGTCTTTTTATCAAAGAAAGGAGGTAAAAGATCTCCTAGCTTACCTAAGGGTTTTAGTAAATGAAAACGATACCGAAGCTCTTCTCAGGATTATCAATTATCCTGCTAGAGGAATAGGGGAGACCACCCAAAACAAACTTATCGTTTTTGCAGATCAAAAGAATCTTTCCCTGTCTCAAATATTAGATGATCTGGGTGCTTATTCGGGGTCTTTGGGTCTCAATAACGGCATCCTTACAAAAATTCATGATTTCTGGATGATGATAAAAGCTTTCGGCGTTCTTTTGAAGACAGAAAATGCCTATCAGGTGGCTATGGAAGTAGCCAAAAGAACGGGGCTTATTCGTTTTTTGAAGGAAGAAGATCAATCGCCGGAAGGAATTTCCAGGATAGAAAACGTACAAGAACTTATGAATTCCATTCAAGGGTTCATAGAGGAACAGCAACAGTTGGAAGACGGAGATCCTTCCCTCCTGAATTTTTTGGGAAATATAGCCCTTTCTACCGATCAGGATAAGATAGAGGAAGGTTCTCAGGATAGAGTTTCTCTTATGACCATTCATCTTTCTAAGGGGCTAGAATTTCCTGTTGTAAATTTGGTGGGACTAGAGGAAAGTTTATTTCCTAGTTTTATAAGTACTTCTTCACGGGAGGATCTGGAGGAGGAAAGGCGCTTGTTTTATGTCGCCCTCACCCGGGCAGAAAAGCAGGTGTTTCTCTCTTACGCAGTTTCTCGGTTCCGGTGGGGGAAAATAACGGATGCAGAACCTTCTCGTTTTCTGAGTGAGATAGAGTCGACTTATCTTGATTTTATGAACCCTTCTACTGCTGTTGTCAACAATTCTGGGTTGAAGTCTGATATTTTTGGGGAAGTTTCTGCGAAGCCGAGAGGGAAGGTATTCAATTCTTATTCGAGAATTCTCGGCAAAAAATCTGAGGACAAAAAAAAAAATTATCCAAAGAAACTTATGCCTGTGGCTTCCGCAAACATAAAAAGTGCTTCGGATGGAAGTGATGAAAACATTGTAGTCGGAGACAGGGTACGACATGATAGATTTGGCGTGGGAGAGGTTTTGCGTTTAGACGGGACCGATCTTGGCAATATCAAGGCAAAGGTGCTCTTCCAGCATGAAGGAGAAAAAAATCTCATCCTAAAATTTGCCAAACTGACCAAACTTTAGTGCTTTTCAGTATTATTTTTGAAGTATAGTTTTGGTTCTATTTTCCCGAATTCGGGTACCGTAAGATGATTATATAGTTCTGCCTAGCGGTTCAAATGAAACTTCTTTATGCTCCTAGGATAACGAAAAATAAGGTAAATAAAGAGAGATAAAAATCGTAACTTGGGGATTGAGAAGTGACGGTTTTCTTTTCACCCTTTGCCCCCTGGTTGTTTTTCGCAAAATATCGAATCTTTCTCTTTCATGAAAACACTCATAAAAAATGCAAAAATTGTAAACGAAGGAAAAATATTTTCTGGTGATATCCTCATAGAAAACGACCGTATTTCTAAAATTTCCGAAGGTATTTCCGGAGAGAGAGCAGAGAGGATTATTGAGGCGAATGGAAAGCTTCTCTTACCCGGGATTATTGATGATCAAGTACACTTTCGCGAGCCGGGTCTTACCCATAAGGGAAATATAGCTACGGAAAGTAGGGCAGCAATTGCCGGTGGCGTAACATCTTTCATAGATCAGCCTAACACGCTGCCTAATACCGTTACCCAAAAATTATTGGAACAAAAATATCAACTTGCTAAAGGAAACTCTTACGCAAATTATGGTTTTATGATGGGTGGAACAAATGATAATATAGAGGAGCTTCTGAAAACCAATCCCAAAAATGTTCCAGCAATTAAGCTTTTCCTGGGCTCTTCTACGGGAAATATGCTTGTGGATAACCCAAAAACTTTGGAAGAAATTTTTACCAGGGTTCCTATGCTTATTTGTGTACATGCAGAGGATGAATCTACCATAAAAAGAAATACAGAAGAATTTATTTCTCGTTATGGAGAGGATATCCCTATGGAGTATCATCACCTTATACGAAGTGAAGAGGCTTGTTATCGGTCTTCTTCCAGTGCGGTAAAATTAGCCGAAAGAACAGGAGCAAGACTTCATGTTTTTCATATTTCCACAGAAAAGGAGACTTCTATATTCAGGAGTGATGTTCCCTTGGTAGAGAAAAAGATCACGGCAGAGGTATGTATACACCATCTTCATTTTACTTCCGATGACTATAAAGAAAAAGGCACTCTTATAAAATGGAATCCCGCAATAAAAACCACAGAAGATAAAGAGGGTCTTTGGAAAGCACTTTTGGAGGATAGAATAGATGTTATAGCTACGGACCATGCGCCGCATACATTGGAGGAAAAGCAAAATGTATATACTAAATCCCCTTCCGGAGGTCCTCTCGTACAGCATTCTCTACAGGTGATGTTGGAGTATTATAAAAAGGGGAAAATTTCTCTTGAAAGAATAGTAGAAAAAATGGCACACAATCCTGCTATTTTGTTTAGGATAGAGAAGAGGGGGTTTATAAGAGAAGGGTACAAAGCGGACCTCGTGATTGTAGACATGGAAGCAGAGACCACCGTTTCTAGGGAGAATATTCTTTATTCATGC
Source organism: Bergeyella sp. (assembly GCA_030263285.1). Taxonomy (GTDB): domain Bacteria; phylum Bacteroidota; class Bacteroidia; order Flavobacteriales; family Weeksellaceae; genus SZYB01. Next base: position 443,154 of record SZYB01000001.1, on the reverse strand, counting down.
GGTTGGAGTCCGTTAGATGGGAAAAAATTTCACTCAAAAGTAACTCATACCTTTGTCAATGGTCATTTGGCTTATGAGAAGGGGAAATTTTCTACAGAGAGATGTGGAGAAGGACTTTTATATTCTGGGATATGATTTGTATTGGATTTTTTTAAGTCCGTTTCGTTTTTATAGAATTTAGCTTTAGTGTTTTATTGCCTTGCGTAGAGTAACAAAAACTTAACACTACGTAACGTATTGTTAATTTGTTTTTCTATCTGCATTTATTTTTGAAATTTATTTTTGTACGGTAACCATCAATCAATAAACTCAAAAATAAATGCAGAAAAAAATTCTATGCATATTTGCTTTATTTTCTTTTTGTCTCTCTTTTTCTCAAGAGACCAGTTCCAGAATATTTGGCAGGCTGAAAGGAAATAGCTCCGAAGTTACTGTGAAAGTAATACACGTTCCTACCAATAGTGTATTTGAAACCAAAAATGATAAAAAAGGACAGTTTGGTTTTGATAATTTGCAGCCCGGGGGACCCTATACAATTGAAGTGATTGATAACACCGGAGTGGTCTACCACAATGAGGGAATTCAACTTACCCTGGGAGCAAATGATCTTCCACAGGTAGATTTAGGTGCTGAGGGAAAAGAAATAAAGGAAATAAAAATTATAGCCAAAAGAAACAGGGCTAAAAATGGAGTAGGAATTTCCGGGACACAGATAGCGAGACTTCCCAATTTGTCAAGAAGCATCCCTTCGGTCACTAAACTTGTACCCGCAAGTGCTAATAATTCTTTTAACGGAACCAACTTTAGATACAACAACGTTACTATAGACGGATCTATCAATAATGACGCCATAGGCTTTAGCCCCTCATTAGGGGGACAAACCTCCACCTCCGGAATGCCCGGAAGCAGTACCCGCTCTACTTCCATAAGTTTAGATGCAATACAGGATATGCAGGTATATATCGCACCCTATGATGTGAAACTAGGAAATTTTTTGGGAGGAAGCATTAATGTGGTCACCAGAAGCGGAAGTAATAAAATCAAGGGATCTCTTTACAGCTACGGGAGAAATGCGGCTTTGGTCGGAAGAAACAGCATATCTGGCGATTCAAAAATGCCGAGTGCATTTAGAGATTTTATCTACGGAGGCAGGGTAGGTCTTCCTCTCATAAAAGAAAAACTTTTCTTTTTTACCAGTATGGAATACGCTACCCGTGTAGATCCTGTTTTCTATAACGCAAATGACCCCAATGCACTTATAAACGGGTCTACTGCACAAGATATTTTCGGCTTTGTTAAAAATAAATATAATTTTGACGTAGGGGGTTATAACAATTTTAACAATTTTTCTGAAAGCAGTAAGTTTTTTAATAAAATAGACTGGAAAATAAGTGACAAACACTCTTTGTCCGTAAGGAACAATACCGCTTTTTCTCAAGCTTCAAATCTTGAAAGAAATGCTTCTGTTTTTCGTTTTTCCGGGATGAATTTTGAGCAGATAAATGAAATATCTTCTACCACTTTAGAACTGAAAAGTAGATTTAATAGCAAATGGAGTAATAATTTTATTTTGGGTTATTCTTCAATACATGACTATAGAAACCCTGTCTCTGCAAATTTTATGTTTCCACAAGTGGAAATTTCTTATAATGGAGGAACAATAATGCTGGGTAACGAGCGGGAAGCCTCTGTTTTTAACATGAAACAGAAAACCATAGAAATTACCAATAATCTCACTTATAAAATAGGGAATCATACGTTTTTACTAGGGACTCATCATGAGATTTATAATATAAGTTATGGTTTTGTAAATGCACTTAATGGAAGGATTTTTTATAAAAGTTTGAAAGATTTCTATAACGGAAAACCTTCCAGAATAAGAGGAACCTATTCTCTGAGTGGGGAAGACAGGGAGAGTCTATTTTCTAATCCTTATGCAAATTTTAATATCAATCTTTTCTCAATTTATCTTCAAGATGAGATAAAGCTAGGAAAACTTAGGTTGTCTCCAGGCATGAGAGTAGGCTATACCTATCTCCCTGACAAACCTGTGCTTAGTCCACTGGTAAAAGAGGCTCCACAGGATCCCAATTATGGAAATACCTATACTTATACACCACTAAGCCGGCTCACTAATAATTATTTTGATAAACCCTCACTTTCCCCTAGAATGGGCTTTGATTATGCTATTACGGATGATAGATCTGTGGTTCTGAGGGGAGGATCCGGTATTTTTGTGGGAAGGGTTCCTTTTGCCTGGTTGGGATATGCTTATTATAATGATGGGGTAGGTTTTGGGAGCTATGATTATAGAAATCCCAGTCAAAATACTCTTGAAGCAAAGGGAGATCCGCTTGTGGGAAATAATTTTTCTAATTGGCAAAATTCTTCTAAAGTACAGGTAGATCTCATTGATAATAATTTTAAAATGCCCAGAGTCTGGAGGAGTTCTCTGGCATTTGATTATGCTCTGGCGGGTTATAAATTTACCTTGGAAGGAATTTATACAAAAGTGATATATGACCTCATGTTCCAGCAAGTAAACAGAAAAGATCAGGTTAGTTATTACAGTTATGATGTAAATAAAGAAATGCCCGTCTATTCTGGGAGTTATAACAGCAATTTTTCTAATGCCTATCTGCTCTCTAACACTACTCAGGGATATAGATACAATATTTCATTTAAAGTGAATAAAAGCTATAATTTTGGGCTTAATTTTTTTGTAGCATACACTTATGGAGATGCAAAGGATATCACCAATGGGGTGAGGAATTCCATGGAAAGCAACTGGCAGTATAATCAATCTTTAACACCCAATAATCCGAAACTTGCTACTTCGAATTTTGCCATTAAAAATAGAATTGTTTCCAGCACAGGCTATACTTTTAGGGCGAGTCCGTCCAATAGATTTTCCATCAATTTATACTTTAATGCACAATCTGGAAATCCTTTTTCTTGGGGGTTTCTTAATACGAGTATCGCAAATTCTGGTCAATCTGCGGGGCTTGCCTATATCTTTAAGGATGCTACAGAAACAGCCAAATATATTGTGCCTATAAAAGATAAATTTGGAAATGTTATTGTTACAGCAGAACAACAAGTATCAGATTATGAGGATTTTATAAACAGTGATAAATATTTGAGTAGCAGGAGAGGTAAGTTTACAGAAAGAAATGGAGATTTTACTCCATGGAATATACAGGCAGATATCATGATTATGGACGAGATAAGATTAAGCGAAAAATCAAAAAGGAATCTTCAGGTTTCTTTTAGTATTATCAATATTACTAATCTTATTAATAAAAACTGGGGTAAGATTTATTATGTTCCAAATACTTTTAATTCTACTGCCGGTGTGGGTCTTACTCGTGTAGGAAGCGTAAGCTTCGGAGAGGCTGCTGGAGACCCTACTTATAACTTTAAAAAACCCGTAAGGCCTTATACTATAGACCAATTTGCTTCCAGATTTCGAGCTCAAATAGGTCTTAGGTATAATTTTTAGAGTTACTTTCATCTTCTTCTAAAAAATATTCTACAAACAAATAAGAAAAAAGCTACGTCTCAAAAGAGGTATGGCTTTATTTCTTACACAAATTTTATAGATCATCATTTTAACTACTATTTTGCACCGGTGATGTTGGAAAGGGTGCTTTTATTCACTTAGATGCTAAATTTTTTCATAAATTAGTCGCCCTATTAACTGTTCACAGTTTTAAACTAAGTTGAATGAAAAATTTTGTTACGAGATTTGGTGTTTGTATTATCTCTATTATTTCTCTTGTATCGTGTGCTACAATTTTTACAGGAACCACTGATGATATCACTATAACCACAAAGCCCGCGGGGGCCACGGTCTATATGAAGGGGTTAGAAAAATGTACGACTCCGTGCACATTTATAGCCCATCGCTCGTTAAATGAAACCACAATTGATATAAGGAAAGATGGCTACGATCCTAGAACGATAGGGCTTGACAGAAAATTTAATCCAGTTTCAATTATTAATTTGGGGAGTATTATAGGATGGGGAGTAGATGCAGCGACTGGAAGTATCATGAAATACGATACAAAGGGGTACAATATAGAATTAAAACAGAAGAAGGAGAAAGAATAGACATATAATGGTGGGTTGTTTTGTTTTGAAATTTGTTGAATAGAACAAGTTTTTCATAATCCCTTCATGAGAGGATCTGCTTTTTTTGCTCCTTTTTTCCAGTGGTAAAATCCTGTGATGGCCATAATGATAAAAACACAATATTGAAACATTGTGATTCCTAGTCCCTTATAAGCGTACATAGGGATGGAGACAAGATCTCCTGTGATCCAAAAAAGCCAGTTGTCTATTCTTCTTTTGGCCATAAGCCACATGCCCACAAAAAATATAGCAGTGACTATAATATCCAGCCAGTTTGCAAGATCAAGATGGTGCAATCCTGGAGAAGCCTTTTCGGAAGGAGAAAGAGGGTGAATAAATGGTTTAAGGTAATAAACGAAGAGCACAAACATTATGCTGAAAAAGAACAAAATTCCTGCTTTTAATCTGTCACTTTTTGTGGCCCATTGTACTTGTACCGTATCTTCTTCCGAAGAATTTTTGGCCCATAAAATCCAGCCATAGATGCTCATAATGGTATAATACATATTGATGAGCGTATCACCTATAAGGCCTACTTTTAACAGTATGTAGGTATATGCAGAGGTAGATATAATTCCTGTAGGATACACCCAAATATTTTTTTTTACAGAAAAATAGACGCTCAAGATACCGAAAAAGCACCCTACCGCTTCCATGATTATTAGAGGAGAATTTTGGTAGGGTTTCATGATAAATTCATAAAAATCAATCAAAACAAAATATTTTTAAAATTATATGGCTAAAGCTAACCAAAATCTTATGTGTAGAAAAATGGAATGTAATTGGATTTTGCCAAGATGAGAATTAGGATAATAAAAATGTATTTCTTTATAAAAAAGACATTTGAATGAAGGTTTGATAAAAAAATTTATAAATTAGTAGTCGTTTTTTAACTCGAAAATAAAAAAGCATGTCAAATCTTTGGAAAACGAAATCTATAAAAAGCCTTCAGGAAGAGGCGCAGGATGTGGGAGGACTTAGCAAAACACTGGGAGCCAGAGCGCTTATTTCCTTGGGGGTAGGGGCCATTATTGGGGCGGGTCTATTTTCACTTACAGGTATTACCGCTGCGGAAAATGCGGGTCCTGCTGTGATTTTGTCATTTATTTTTGCTGCTATAGGATGTGCTTTTGCAGGTTTATGTTATGCAGAATTTGCCTCCATGATTCCGGTGGCAGGAAGTGCTTACACCTATTCTTACGCTACCATGGGAGAATTTGTTGCTTGGGTTATAGGTTGGGATCTGGTTTTAGAATATGCTTTGGCTTCTGCAGCGGTTTCTGCCAGTTGGTCACAATATGTAGCAAAATTATTTTCTCAGTTTGGGATTGCCATTCCTAAAGAATTTTTATATGGTCCATGGGAAGGAGGATTAGTAAATCTTCCCGCTGTATTTATTGTATGTATTTTATCTCTTTTGCTTATAAAAGGGATAAGAGAGTCTGCCCTCATGAACAATATACTGGTGGTACTCAAGGTATCTGTTGTCGTTTTGTTTATCGTACTTGGCTGGAATTTTATAAATCATGCGAATCACGTACCCTTCATCCCCACAAATGAAGGGGAGGAAATGCTAAAATCTGGGGATATAGGTCTTTTGGATTTTTTCCGCAGCGATTTTTATGGGCGTTATGGCTGGAGTGGAGTTTTGAGGGGAGCGGGGGTATTGTTTTTTGCTTTTATAGGTTTTGATGCGGTGAGTACAGCGGCACAGGAAGCCAAAAATCCTCAGAGAAATATGCCCATAGGCATTATTGGTTCTTTGATCATTTGTACCATTCTGTACGTATTGTTCTCTTACGTGCTTACAGGGTTAGAAAATTATACGGTGTTTAAGGATGATGCCAGTCCGGTAGCTACCGCGTTTGCAAAAACGGGATATACTTTCATTAATTCTTCTATGACACTTGCTATTGTGGCAGGTTACACTACCGTTATTTTGGTTATGCTTATGGGGCAGAGTAGGGTTTTTTATTCAATGAGTACAGATGGACTTCTTCCTAAATTTTTCAGCGAACTACACCCTAAAAATAAAACTCCATGGAAAACCAATCTTGTTTTTTTGGTTTTTGTAAGTATACTAGCGGGTTTTGTTCCTATTTCAGAGCTGGGACATATGGTAAGCATAGGGACTTTATTTGCTTTTACTTTGGTTTGTTTAGGGGTTATTGTTATGCGGAAAACTCACCCGGATATGAAAAGAAGTTTTAAGACACCACTGGTTCCTTTGGTACCCATGCTGGGGATTATAATTTGTGTACTTCTTATGGCCGGGCTTCCCCTAAAAAGCTGGGAAAGGCTTGGGATATGGCTTGCTATAGGACTTATTGTTTATTTTTTATACGGTAAAAACCATTCGAAACTGAATAATGATAAAAAATAATAAATAAGGTATTTATTTGGTAATACTCACAAAAAAGAAAGAGATCTAATTTTTTAGATCTCTTTCTTTTTTGTGAGTAATTATACCAAACTGGGCAGAAAATGCGCTGCGTTTTAATTTTATTCTGATTTGCCCCAGTAAGAGTGGAGCAAAGCTACAACCGTGTTGAACCCGATATAAAAAATATAGAAGATTTATTCTACTCCTACAGAATCGTCACCACGTCCATCGGCCACGGCAGTAATGGTCTTGTTTTCATCTTTTATGATGAGTTCCGTTCTTCCTATGGGATCTCTTTTAAAGGTTTTATATCCTGTTTTTTCCAGCTCTTTGAGCGTATGTTTTGGGAATCCTTCTTCATAATCTATCCTGTCGGGAAGCCACTGATGATGAAATTTTGGGGCATTTATAGTAATAGAAGCAGGCACTTTAAAGTCTATAACGTCTACGATGGTCTGGTAGACGGAAGTGGGGATAGTGGTTCCTCCCGGAGTACCCACTACCATAAATATCTTTCCATCTTTCAATATTACTGTAGGAGTCATGGAGGAGAGCATTTCCTTTCCTGGTGCAATGGCGTTCGCTTCTCCACCTACGGCTCCGTACAGATTGGGAACTCCCGGTTTTATAGAAAAATCATCCATTTCGTTATTGAGAAAGAATCCTGCATCCTTTACTACTACTTTACTTCCGTAGAGTCCGTTTAGGGTGGTAGTAACAGAAACCGCATTTCCTTCTTTGTCCAGAACAGACACATGCGTAGTTTCCGCAGATTCCTTTTTTTTAGGTGATTCTTGGAAGAAAGAACTGGGAGTGGCTTGATTTTTTTTATACGATTCCCAAAGTTCTTTAAGATGTTCGTCAGAAATGAGCCAGGAAGTTTTGTCCTCTACAAAAGCCGGATCTCCCATATATTTTGCACGGTCAGAATAGGCTCTTCTCTCTGCTTCTGTCATGATCTGCACTGCGGGATAAGAATTTTGCTGGTATTGTTCCAGATTCTCATAAGAAGACATTTTCAACATTTGTGTCAGCAGAATTCCTCCACTGGAGGGTAGGGGCATGGTTACGATTTCGTGACCCTTATAAGAAAAAGTGATCGGGATTCTTTCTCTCACTTTATAACTCTTTAGGTCCTCTTTACTTATAATGCCTTTAACGTCTTTGCCTTTTTTCATCTCTTCCACAATAAGCGAGGCGGTTTTTCCTTCATAAAACCCTTTGGCACCATATTTCTTGATTCTCCTTAATGTTTCTGCCAGATCTTTCTGGATAAGAAGATCGCCTTCTTTCCATTGGGTATTTTTTACAAAAGCAGTGGGGAATCTATTGTATTTTACAAAACCGGCTCTTTCTTGATTGAGTAAATCGGCTTCTCTTTTTGTGATGGCAAATCCTTTTTCGGCTATATCTATAGCGGGTTCTATAAGCAATTCCATAGGGAAATTTCCGTGCTTTTGCATAGCAAACAAGCCCGCCACAGAACCCGGAATTCCTGCTGCAAGACTTCCATTTTGAGACCAATCGGTTCGTGCTTTTCCATTTTTGTCTAAATACATGTCACGCGTCGCCTTCCGCGGAGCAATTTCTCTGTAATCAAGGGCAAGTTTTTCCCCATTTTTTTTGACTCCCACCAAAAATCCGCCACCTCCTATATTTCCTGCCTGAGGGTAAACTACAGCCAAGACGTACTGTATGGCGATAGCTGCATCAAAAGCATTCCCCCCTGCTTTTAGTATTTTGGCACCCACCTCACTGGCCAGAGGGTGAGCAGACACCACTACTCCTTTATCTTTTATCACCACCTCCTTTACCGTGTTGTAACCTCTATATTGGCCATTAAAACACAACGAACATGCGAGCAGAATCCCCGCAAAAAAATACTTTATCATGCTCAAATGTAACGAAATTGTAGAAAAGAAACAACTATATTAGAATCAAACAATCCTTCTGAAGTTTGATTAAACTATATTTGTTATAAATTATCAAAAAAAATTATAAAGTATGAAAGTGAATTACCGAAGATTTTTGGCTTTCGTTGTGTTATTTTTTATTGGAGAGAGATTACTATCACAATCCAAAGATTCTGCCGACACAAGATCTATTGAAGAAATAAAAATCATTATAGGATCTAGAAATAAGGCCAGAGTAGCCACGGACACCCCTGTTCCTGTGGATGTGATTAATGTAGGTGCACAAAGTCCTGTTTTGCCACAGACTAATCTTTCACAAATTCTTAGTTATTCTATCCCTTCTTTTACCTCAAACAGTACCACTATTGCGGATGGTACAGATCATATAGACCCTGCCACGCTCAGAGGGCTGGGACCCGACCAGGTACTCACATTACTTAATGGAAAGAGAAGACACACTTCTGCACTGGTGAATCTTAACGGAAGTATAGGAAGGGGAGCGGTAGGAACAGACATGAATGCAATTCCTAGCTTTGCAATAGAGAGAATTGAGGTGCTTAGAGATGGAGCGTCGGCACAGTACGGATCTGATGCCATTGCGGGGGTGATCAATATCGTATTGAAAAAGAGTACAAAAAATCTCACTGCTGCCATAACGGGTGGAGGTTTTTCTTCCAGAGGAAGTAATAATCATAAAGGGGGTTGGGATGGAGAAAAATATCAGCTGGACCTGAATTATGGAACAAAAATAGGAAACAAGGGATTTATCAACCTAACGGGGAGTCTTATCCGCAGAGCAGATACAAGAAGGGCGGGAGCTTTTTCGGGAAACATATACAATGCATATAATGCTGTGGAACAAAGAGCTTTAGAAAATGGAGTAAATATAGCTTCCCTCTACGGTAATATAAACAGTACAAGTAATGCTTCGCAGATTTTGAGTTATATCAAACAATTTGCATCCAATGTAAATTATTTTACTGTAGAGCAACAAGATGCAATCCGGAATGCGGGGAATATAAATGCAATGCAAGACGCATTGAGGTTTGATGTCACAGACCAAGAGCTCAAGTACAGAAAAAGAAGCCGGTATGATCACAACATGAGGGTGGGGCAGTCCCGATTGTTTTCGGGTCAGTTATTTATGAATTCTGAATATGAGATTTCATCTGACATAAAAGGGTATGCCTTTGGGGGATATTCCAGAAGAAATGGTAATGCCGGGGGGTATTACAGACAGCCCAATCAGGCGCGTACTTCCACTTCTATTTACCCCAACGGATTTTTGCCGGAGATAGTTTCTGCCATCACAGATGTATCGCTTGCCTCGGGGATAAAGGGAAAACTAGGTAAGGTAAATTTTGATCTCAGCAATACTTTTGGGAGCAATACTATTGACTATTCTGTAGAGAATACGGCCAATGCAAGTATGCGTTATCCCGGCAAAACAAATTTTGATGCAGGAAGTATAGGGTTTTCTCAGAATACCGTCAATCTGGATTTTGGCACAAAATTTAGTGTTTTAAGGGGATTAAATGTGGCTTTTGGTGCAGAAGGAAGGTTTGAGAATTATAAAATAAGATCGGGGGAAAAGGCCTCGTGGGCAAGTTATGACGTAAAGGGAAATATCATCCAGTCTTCCACTCCAGTTTCTCTATTGCCTACCGATTTTTTCGGAAATATCAGACCCGGCGGAGCTCAGGTATTTCCCGGTTTCAGACCTTCCAGTTCGACGAATAAGAACAGGAGATCCGTGGCTCTTTATCTAGATAGTGAACTCGATATTACCGACAGATGGCTGCTGAGCGGAGCCTTGAGGTTTGAAAATTATTCGGATTTTGGCTCTACGCTTAATTATAAAATTGCTATAAGGTATAAGATAAATGATTACGTCAACTTCAGGGCAGCACACTCTACAGGCTTTAGGGCGCCTTCTTTACAGCAAATGTATTACAGTTCTACAAATACTGTTTTCAGGAACAACTTCCCCAACGGCTTTAATGCAGTAACTTTTGCCAATAATACACATACGGCTAAAATTTTTGGAATTCCCAAGTTAAAGCAGGAGCAATCTATCAGTTACTCCGCAGGTTTTACCTCAAGAATACCCGAGCTACGCCTCAGTATTACGTTAGACGGTTATTTTATTCGTGTCAACGACAGAATAGTGCTTACAGATTACTTCAAGAGACCGGCGGGAAGTTATGCTTCGGGTTCTCCTGAACAGTTGCTGCAGGAAGCATTTGATAAAGCAAATGCCACACAGGCGAATTTTTTTGCCAACGCAATCAATACGGAAACCAAAGGCATAGAAGGAGTGGTGTCTCATAAATTAACATTGGGGAATGTGCAGTTCAACTCGGATCTTGCACTTGCTCTAAGCAAAACCCATAGAGTAGGAGCGGTTAATGGTTCCGATATTCTGGTAAACGCAGGACAAATTAACACCTATTTTTCAGAAAGAAGTAGAGTGTATCTGGAAGAAGCCTTTCCTAGGTTTAAAACTTCCCTCAATCATACCATCACGGTAAATAGATTTACCTTTTTTTTGAGAAATGTATATTTTGGTGAGGTGACCGATCCAGAGACAGATCCCACGGGTAAAGTAGTAACGCAACAGATAAATGGACAGGACGTGCAGGTAAATCATCCAATTTATTCTGGAAAAATAGTAACCGATTTATCTCTAGCCTATGCGTTTAAGAAAAATATTAGTCTTACGATAGGAGCTAACAATCTATTTGATGTCTATCCAGACAGAAACCCTCCAGCTCTTACTTCTGGACAACAATTCATCTATTCCAGAAATGTCTCTCAGTTCGGGATGAATGGTAGATTTTTATTCACTAGACTCAATATTACTCTATAGAGAGGAGCGACAAAATACCTTTATAAGTATACGCATGAAACTACGAACAATAGGCTTATATGATAGAACAGTAGGGTTATATGATGGTAGATTTTCCTATTTTTACATTTTCGTTATCCCGGCAGTAGATTTCTTGTAATAGTTCTTTACATATGTAATCCCCGATAAACGATGTGGAAAAATTTTTATTTTTGTTGAGATCTTCAGAAACCACTCCGTTATTAAGGGCTTCCTCTACCGCCAGGGTAATATGGTGGGCGGTTTTTTTCTCCCCCAGATAATCCAGCATCATGGCGGTACTGAGTATGGAGGCGATGGGGTTTGCAGTGTTTTTTCCTTTGGCTTGAGGATAAGAACCGTGTATGGGCTCAAACAAGGCATTTTTCTCCCCTATGGAGGCAGAGGGTAAGAGGCCTATGGAACCTCCAATCACACTGCCTTCATCCGAGATGATGTCTCCAAACATGTTTTCCGTAAGTATAACATCAAATTTTTTTGGATTTAGGATTAGTTGCATTGCAGCGTTGTCTACAAACAAGAAATCCATATGCACGCCTGGGTATTGTTTTGCAATTTCCTGACACGTCCTTCTCCAGAGTCTGGAGGTTTCCAGTACATTTGCCTTATCTACCAAGGTGACTTTTTTCCTTCTTTTCTCTGCTGCCTGAAAGGCTAACTGAGCGATTTTTTCTATTTCGGACTTTGTATAAGAGCAAATATCATAAGCTTCTGTACCGTCTTCTGAAGTTTTTTTCTCTCCGAAATATATCCCGCTTATCAACTCTCTATAGATGACCATATCCGTTCCTGCAAAGATTTCTTTTTTTAGTGGGCTTATTTCGGATAAGGTTTCGTAAGATTTTATGGGTCGGATATTGGCAAAAAGTCCCAGTGCCTCTCTTAATTTTAGGAGTCCCTGTTCCGGACGTACTTTTGCCTCAGGGTTGTTATCAAAACTGGGATCCCCTATTGCCCCAAAAAGTATGGCATGAGCATCTTTACATATTTCCAGCGTTTCGTCGGGCAGGGGATTTCCCGTTTCATAAATGGCCTTTGCCCCTATACTCGCAGGAAAAAACTCAAACGAAGTACCGTAAATCCGGGTTACCGTTTCTAACACTTTTAAGGATTCTTTTACCACCTCCGGACCTATACCATCTCCCGGTAATACAGCAATTTTGTAGGACTGAGTTTTCATATTTAGTGAGGTCTGTTTTTGTATTGTTCAAATTGCTCTATTATCTCTTTCTTGCTCATAAGGTAGTCTATGTCATCATATCCTTCCATAAGACAAAGTTTTTTGTAACTGTCTATTCCAAATGTTATTTCTTTATCTAAATATTTCAGACTTTGTGCCTTCAGATCTACGTGAAGTTGTGTTTTTGGGGCGTTGGTCACGGTATGTAGGAGATCTTTCAAAAAATCGGATGGTACCTGAATGGGAAGGAGACCATTGTTGAGAGCATTTCCTCTGAATATATCTGCGAAGAAACTGGAAATCACCACCCGAAACCCATAATCGGTAAGTGCCCAAGCGGCATGTTCCCTACTGCTGCCACAACCAAAATTGTTGCCTGCGACCAAAATTTCTCCGGAGTATTTTGGATTATTGAGGATAAAATTTTTGTTCAAGACCCCCTTTTTATCGTAGCGCCAATCTCGGAACAAATTCTCTCCAAATCCCTTTTTGTCAATACTTTTTAAAAATCTTGCAGGGATAATCTGATCTGTATCTATATTTTCTATTTCTAGTGGTACGGCGGTGGAGCTGAGTGTATTGAGCTTTTTCATTGTTTTTTCAAAGAGAGTTAGATTTGTATTCTTCCTTCTACAGCAGCTATTGCCGCAGTGAGCGGACTGGCCAGGATAGTTCTGGAGCCGGGACCCTGACGTCCCTCAAAGTTACGGTTTGAAGTGGATACACAGTATTCTTTTTCCGGAATTTTATCTTCATTCATGGCAAGACATGCAGAGCATCCTGCCTCCCGAATCTGGAAACCCGCTTCGGAGAAAATCTTATCCAGCCCCTCTTTCCTGATTTGTTCAGCCACATGACGAGATCCTGGTACGAGGAGTGCCGTGATGTTTTTTGCCTTTTTTTTACCTTTTATATAGCTTGCGGCGGAGCGAAAATCTTCTATCCTGGCATTGGTACAGCTTCCTATAAATACATAACTCACGGGAATATCAGAGGCTTTTTGCCCCTGAGTGAGTCCCATATATTCCAAGGCTTTTGCTTCGGATTCACTTTCGGGACTGGGGATCCGATCATAGATGCTTATGCCCATCCCCGGATTGGTTCCGTAGGTAATCATGGGAGTGATATCCTCTGCATTAAAGTGGTATTCTAAACCATATTTTGCTTCTTTATCCGACTTTAGGGTGTTCCAGTATTCTGTGTTCTTATCAAACTCCTTACCCTTAGGGGCATATTTTCTCCCTTTAATATAGTCGAAAGTTACCTCGTCCGGAGCTATCATTCCCCCTCTTGCTCCCATTTCTATACTCATATTACATATGGTCATTCTCCCTTCCATGGTCATATTTTCAAAAACTTCCCCTGTATACTCACAAAAATAGCCCGTACCGGCGTCTGTCCCTATCTTTGAGATAATATAGAGAATGACATCCTTTGGCAATACGTTTTCTTTGAGTTTACCACTTACATTTACTCTCATAGGCTTGGGCTTATTCATTAGTAAACACTGGCTGGCAAGGACCAGCGCTACCTGGCTGGTTCCTATCCCGAAGGCAATGCTTCCAAACGCACCATGAGTGGAGGTATGGCTGTCTCCGCATACGATGCTCATTCCGGGTTGTGTGATGCCCAGTTCTGGCGCTATGATATGCACGATACCCTGATTTTCGTTTCCCAGTCCCCAAAACTCTATATTGTGTTTTTTGCAATTGACGCTGAGCTGTTCTACTTGGGTTTTGGATAGGATATCTTTTATAGGAAGATGTTGGTCTAATGTGGGTACATTATGATCTACCGTGGCGGTAATCTGTTTTGGGCGAAATACGGGAATATTTCTCTTCTCCAGTTCAGAAAATGCTTGAGGACTGGTTACCTCATGAATAAGATGCCTATCTATATATAGAATTTGCGGTCCATTCTCTATACTTTCCACCACGTGAGCATCCCATACTTTGTCGAATAATGTCTTTGCCATGTTACTTTTTTACCTTTTTATTTTCGTCTGGGGTTTTTGTGGATTATATCATTTTTCTGCTTTCCGGCATATTGTTCTATCAGTATTTCCAGATCCTCATCCCCTATCTCTTTTTTTTGGTCTGCCATATCCAGAAAAATCGGATAGAGATCATCAAGTTGTGTTTTTGTGATTTCGTAGCCTATTTTTTTCAGACGATAGGCAAGAGCAGATCTTCCACTCCTGGCAGTAAGTATGATAGAAGATTTGTGTATCCCCACCTCTTTTGGATTGATAATTTCATAAGTCTCTCTATTTTTTATAACGCCATCCTGGTGTATTCCTGAACTATGGGCAAACGCATTAGAACCCACGATGGCTTTATTGGGCTGCACCATCATACCCATGCTTTCAGAGACAAGATGACTCATTGAGGTAAGCATTTCGCTTCTAATATTTGTATAGAAATTGAGAGCGGTATGTTGCTTTAGGATCATGGCTACCTCTTCTAGAGAAGTATTTCCGGCTCTTTCTCCTATGCCGTTTATGGTACATTCTATTTGCCTGGCTCCATTCAGAATTCCAGCAATAGCATTTGCTGTGGCCAGACCCAAATCGTTATGACAGTGGCAAGAGATAACGACTTTTTCTATACCCTCCACGTGATTCCTAAGGTACTTAATTTTATTTCCATACTGCTCGGGCAGACAATAGCCTGTCGTATCCGGTATGTTGAGTACGGTAGCTCCAGCTTTTATTACTTCCTTACAAACTCTTGCCAAAAAAGCATTGTCTGTTCGTCCCGCATCTTCCGCATAAAATTCTACATCCTCCACGTACCGCCTCGCAAAAGAAACAGCCTCTGTGGCTCGGTCAATGATCTCTTGTGGAGAAGCATTAAACTTATATTTTATATGACTCTCGGAGGTGCCTATTCCTGTATGTATTCTTGGTTTTTTTGCCTTTTCCAATGCTCTCGCTGCACATTCTATATCTTTTTTCTTCGCTCTAGTAAGACCGCATACGCAAGCACTGACCACCATTCTTGAGATAGCTCTAACGGAATCAAAGTCCCCAGGGCTGGAGATAGGAAACCCCGCCTCTATTACATCTACTCCCAACTCGTCCAACTTTTTTGCTATGGCGATCTTTTCATCTTTGTTTAATTTGCACCCAGGTACCTGCTCCCCATCTCTTAGTGTGGTATCGAAGATCTGAATTTTTTCTCTTGACATAAAAGATACTTTGGTATTTTTGTGACAAAGCTATCCGAATATAGCAAATAGGAAACGATTGTCCTGAAAAATATTACACCATTGATTTTCTGTATTTCTATTATAATTTATTTATTTATAGAGTTTTATTATCCTGATTATTACGATGGCAGAAAATACAAAAGATTTCTTGTTAGTACTTATTCAGAATCTTTCCAAATCTGAAAAGCGCCAGTTTCGGCTCTATGTCAACAGGCTGGGAATTAACACACAGGCAAAATTTTTGTTACTTTTTGATCATTTGGATAAAACTGATACCTACGACGAGTCCAAAATTATAGAGCAAAAAATCACCACCAAACAACAACTCTCTAATCTAAAGGCTCACCTCTACAGACAAATTCTGATAAGTCTCAGAACCAACCCGAGTAATCAGAGTAACGAAATACTCATAAGAGAGCAAATAGACTTTGCTACAATACTTTACAATAAAGGACTTTATAAACAAAGCCTGAAGATATTGGAAAAAGCCAAACAGATGTCACTGAGTCTGGAAGAAAAAGATATGGCTTATGTAGTCATAGAATTTGAAAAAATAATCGAATCTCAATATATTACCAGAAGTATCAGTACCAGAGCAGATGATCTGATACGGGATGCTACAAGTCTTAGAAAACTTAACGTACTCAACAGTAAACTCTCTAACATATCCCTTAAGTTATACAGTATGATGTTGGCCAATGGATTTGCCAAAAATGAAAAAGAGAAAAGAAGAATAGAGATCTTTTTTCTAAGGCATATGCCAAAGGAATTACCCATTAATATGGGGTTTCGGGAGAAGCTATGGTATTATAAATCCTATGTATGGAAATACCTCCTGCTACAGGATTTTGTAAAAGTATATCGGTATGCCCTTCATCTGATAAATCTTTTCTATTCCAGAGAGAATATGATAAAGATACATCCTGTTTGGTTTATCAAGTCTCATTCTTATCTCTTCAATACGCTATTTTTTTTGCGTAAAAAGCAAAAATTCAGTTTTTGGCTTTTAAAATTCGAAGAAGTACTTAGGGCACTTTATCCCAAGAACGGAAATGTAGAAGCGGTAGCTTTTACTACGTTATATAATGCAAGGCTCAATTTTATTTTTCTGAGCGGAGACCATACAAATGGAGAGGCACTTATTCGTGAAATAAATATCCAAAAGGAGTTTCATTCTCTTAAGCTCGATGCGCATCACCTGCTCATTTTACGTTTTAAGATTGCTTCCCTCCGCTTTATAAACCGAAAGTATGGCAAGTGTATGGAGGAGCTGGAAAAAATTATCTATCATAAAAGTACACTTATAAGAGAAGATCTTTATTTTAATTCCAGAATTTTATTCCTAATGTCGATGTTTGATTCTGGGCTAGATGAGAATATGGATGAATTTTTGGGAGAAACAGAGAAATTTTATAAAAAAATGGTTCATAAGACAGAATTTTGTAGACTTTCTATTGAACTTTTTAGGAAACTATACAATGCCCCCCCCACAGAGAAAAGGACAGTGGCAAAGAATTATGCCGCAAAATACAAAAAAATAGGCTCAGAGACTTACAATAAAAGGAGTTTTGCTTATCTGGATGTAATTTCTTGGCTGGAATCGGTCTATCTTAAAAGAGATCTCTTGGAAATAACAAGAGAAAAATTTAGTTGAAGTATTTCCATTTAGGAATTACGTTCAATAAAATAGTGGAAGAAAACAAAAAAAGCGCGAAAATATCGAAGTATAAAAAAATACCCAGAAAGTAAATATGTGCGACAAAATGAGCAAACAGAGAAGTAGGGTAGAGTAAAACGCCGACTTTTTTACCTAGATAAATGAGCAAAAGGGAAGATAGCACTCCGAAGTTCAAGAAGAAGATAAAAAAATAAAACCAACGAGAAACAGAAAACTCTCCAGTTTCCAACAATAGGCTTAGGTCTATACCCAAAATAAACAACACCAAAAAAAGGTTCGCTATGATGGACACAACGAACCCCCTTGATCTGTATTTTCTTTGTTTCTCGCGAGGGTACAAAAGTCTTCTGAAGAAACTTATACGGTAATCGCTTTTATAAGTCTATTTTTGTCTGATACGTATTCTTCTAGGGAGATCATGCTCTCTGTACGCATAACGTCCTGTATGTCATCTATCATGTAGATAATTCTTTTTGCATCTTCCGTGTCCTTGGCTCTCAGTTTGCAAAAGATATTATATTTTCCAGAAATAACCCCTATCTCCACTACATTCGGGATTTTAGAAAGTTCTTTCAGGACTTCTCTGGTTCTATTGGATTTTGTAAGTAGAATGCCAATATAAGCGATAAAATGGTAATCTAGCTTTCCGTAATCTATTATCAGGGAAGATCCTTGTATAATTCCCACATCCTCCATTTTCTTTACTCTCACATGTATAGTTCCTGCGGAAACATTCATCTTCTTTGCGATTTCCGTAAAAGGCATCCGAGTGTTTTGTACTAAAAAATCAAGAATTTTTTTGTCGATTTTGTCTAATTGATATTTCATTGTTTATCTCATGAATTTGGTAAAAAATCATACTATGCTTACAAAAATAGTTAAAAATTTAATAAAAAACAACAATATGGTTTATTAATTATTTGTTAAAAGTTTTTTAACCATTTTTTTTCAAAATATAATGATTTAGATATTGATAAATAATCTTAAAATTATATAGAAATAATTAATTGAAAATGGCAAACAGAGTAAGTAATATGGAATTAAAATATTAGTTTAATTTCTACATTGAAACTTCTGCCTCTTTCTTTTATTCTCTGCTTCTGGTTTGTGGAAAGTGTTCTGCTTAAATGCTCTGAATAGGAAGTGTTAAATAAATTGGAAATTTCCATACTGAGCTTGCAATTTTTCAAGATTGGGTATCCTGTGTAAAAATCAATCACGGAGAAGCCAGGTGTTTTTATTTCAGCAAAATTGGGATCTATTCGGTTTTGTTTTGCAGAGTAACGATATCTTCCGCCTATATACCATTTTGAGAGTTCCGTCTCCACGATCCATGATAGTTGTAACGGGGCTATTTCTGCCAAAGGGGTCTTTGTGTTTATATTTTCTGCATAGGTATAGGCCAGGGATAGTTCTGTTTTATTTTGCGGTAAAAATTTCCAGTGTATTCTGGTTTCTACACCTGTTTTGACAGCATTGCCAACGTTTTGGATTTGTCTTACTCCGGGAGCAGTCATGGCATAGGGTTTTATGTCTTTTCTTACTATCCCGGAAATATAATTTTCCATATAGGAGAAGAATACATCGGTTTGCAGATACCAATTTTCTTTTTGGAAAGTGTAAATAATATCTATCTGGTTATTTTTTTCCGGTTTTAGGTTCGGGTTTCCCAATATTTCATAATTATCCAATCCCGATGTGAACCGATTGATGTAACGCTCTGTAAGGCTCCCGCTTCTTTGTGATCTTCCTGCTAAAAGAGACAGATGTGCACTTTGAGAGAGTGAAGTTTTATAAATGGCACTTAGGCTAAAATTTATTTGAAAGTTTTTCGGATTTCCATAAAGTTCCGTAAATAAATTCGACGGTTTTTGGGCGTTAGAAAAATTAAAATCCAAACGATAAGAAAAGAAAAGTTTTGATCTTTCGAATGGATGAGTGTATTCATTGTACCAGCCTATTTGGTCTATCATTGCATCCTGCCAAGCCGTTCCGTCTCTTTTCATTTTGTGGATCGTCCGGATTTTTGTATTTCTTGCTTCATAATGTCTGTAGTCCAGACCGGAATAAACAACCTTTTTATTCCACTTCCACTGCGATTCTAGTTTTGCCCCGTAAGTGGCAGATTCTGCGTCTGTAATCATGCTTCTGTCAGGTGTCGCCATAGAATGGCTTACCTTTGAATAAAAAGAATTAAAATGCAATTTCTTAAGGTATTTTGCATTGATCTCGGCGGTATGTCCCAGCTGAAACATCCAAGTCTTATCAAAAAGCATGTCCATTTTCAACGCGGCAAATTCTGCATTTCTTCCTTGGTTGGTAGTAAGTTTTAGGATGGTGAGTTGGCTTTCACTCCATTTGTAGGCTCCATTTGTGTTTAGGCTGTATCTCATAAATTTCGATCTTACAAAATTTTGATCTCCATCTTTGTATCGGTTTGCATTTTGATAGGAACCCGATACGTCCAGCGCCCATTTTTTTGCTGAAATTTGGCTTAATAACTCGTTTCGGAAAATGGTGCCATTCGTCTCATAGGCAGAAGAAAATTGATTTTTTATTTTGGTTTTTCTGCTAAAATGGGGGGGCATACTTACAAAATTTATATTTCCTCCGATTCCTATCCCGTTCCTAAAAAAATAGGGACCTTTGGAGATTTCTACTTCTTTCAGTGTGGTAAGATTTATTTGAGAGATGGCAGGATCCATCCTTCCGGGGCATGCATTAATGGCTGTGGAAACACCGTCTGTAGTGATGTTGAGTTGCTCGTATTTGAAGCCTCTGAGTACAGGGTCTGTACTATAATTTCCGGATTTTTTTATTCCTGATATCTCTGGTAAAAGAGTCAGAAACTTCCCGGCATCGTGCGTTAGTAGATTTGTGTGTGGGGTGCTGATTTTCTCGTTGAACATAGGGGCATAGGCACGCAGCTTCACCGCTTCTACATCTATTATTATATCTATTGTTTTTAGGCTATCTGTAGAGTTTTGTGCCGCTGTTTCCGAAAAAATAAGTACAGAAAGTATACATGAGAAGTACTTGAAAAATTGTGTATTCATTTTTTTATTAATTGTTTGACGTAGTTTTCATACACCGAAACTCAGATCCGGGAGTTGGTATTTTTTTCCGGATCTTGGCTTGGGAACAATGTTGCCTTTTTATCGGGCTGTAAAAAATGAATCGGGTGGGGGACTTAAGACGTCCAAACAGTTCTCTGATGCAGAGGTGACAAGTTTTGAAAATTTATTTTTTGTACTATAAAATTTTCTGGATTTATAGACATACGCAAGATCATGGACTATGAAAGCCCCTTCACAGCACACCTTAATAATTTTGGATAAAAACGAGTTGTCCTTCAGCTGTTTTTTCACTTGACATTTCCCTAGGCATTTTAGGTCGGGTTTGGTTTTGTTTTCGCAATATTTTAGGTAGTATTTTTTATTGATACGATAATCCAGCAATAACTGAACCCCCGGAAAGCTGGTAATCAAGATATTGAACAGAAGAAACAAAGAAAACATCAATTTCATTGGGATCCTTTAAAAGGGAACAAAATAAATGATTTTTATACAAATTCCACGTGGGTATTATATGATAAAAATTAGTACCGGGATCTTAATTGTTTGTATTCTCGGTTAAGAAGAGTAGAAAATGTAAACTATTTTATACAGTCTAGAAAAAGGCCATACCATTCATCAGTCATGGAATTGTTGTGTAGAGTAAAATATTTTTTGGGAAACTTCTATAGAAAATCCAGATAAAAATTAGGGGTGACTTTCGGATTCTCAGGACTGTTTAGCTCATGGAACGTCTTTTAATTTGTTTTTGTCTGCCGATACGAATTTTCCCGAAACACCTAAAAAAATGGGACAGACGCACAATTCAAACATTTATGCTTATAGAAAAGTGGCATTGTGGAGCTCAAAACAAGAGGTTTCAAAAGGCTTAGGAGTGCTTCTCAATCCAGAAGTTAAAAAAAATGTTATTGTTAATCTTTCCTTGTCGCCTTACGGGAAAAATTCTGTTTTTGCTTTAAAAAAGGTAGGGATATACCTGAAGGTAGAACGAAAATTGGATGGGAGGGGAATATACTGATCACTAAGATTGTTTAATCATAGGTATTCCTGTGGCTTATGGGCTTGCCTATTCCCGGTTTAGACTTAAATTCGTTATAGAGACACTTCAGGAATCGGAAAGACTGCCTTTTTAAGAATTCTTTCCAGGCCTGACGATTCTGGAGTCCAGACGGATCATAATGAAGGATAAAATACTGATGGATGCCTCTAACCGAATTTTCATTCCTCCACAAAAACGTAATATTTCGATAATGTTTCAGAATTATGTCCTGTTTCCCAATATGACGGTAGAACAAAATATTTCTTTTGTCTAAAAAGAAAAAATCAAACCTTTGTAGACGAGCTTTTGGAACACCTGGAAGATCTCACATTATTTTTTTCATTTTCATACTATAAGTCATAATTTTGTCTCAGGATACACATTACACTCTTTTTTTATTCATGAGATAGCACTTTATATAGAGATTATAGAAGAAAAATATGACTAAAAATGTTTCGCATATCGTTTTTGGGGGTGGATGCTTTTGGTGTATAGAGAGTTGTTTTAACATGCTGAGAGGGGTGGAGTCTGCGGTTTCCGGATATGCGGGGGGAAACAAAGAAAACCCAACTTACGAAGAGGTGTGCACAGGCAAAACGGGGCATGCAGAAGTGGTAGAGCTTATCTATATCCCTTCTATTATAAGCTACGAACAGCTTATGGAGGTGTTTTTCTTTTTACATGATCCTACACAGCTTAATAGGCAAGGGAATGATGTGGGATCCCAGTATCGTTCTGTTGTTTTTTATAGTGATGAAAACGAAAAAATAAAAGCTTACAAAGCCCTAGAGGAATCAAAAAAAACAAACCGATGGAAAGGGGAATACGTTACAGAAATAGCTCCGCTGAAACGATTTTATCCCGCAGAAAAATACCATCAGGGATATTATAACCGAAACTCTGTGCAACCGTATTGCAGCGGTGTAGTGGAGCCCAAAATTCGTAGATTTGAGGCACATTATGGTGCAAAGGGATGGCTAAAATAAGTGGAAGTTTAGGGTTGCTTGGTATCATATATCACCAAAGCCGTCATGGGTTTTGGTTCCATCAAGGTGCATTTGGGAGGCATTATCATGTTTCTGTCGCAGACTTTCGTCAGATCGTGAAAACTCACGGGGTGTATACCGATTCCCGCTTTATAGATTCCGGAGTCTACTTTTTGTTTCATTTGTAAAATTCCTTCCAAGCTAGAGGTTCCTTTTATGTAGTCTACATTATTGCTTTCGGATTCTTTCTCTATTTGCAAAATGTTACCGAAAAGATACTTCTCTAGGAAAAAGTGATCGAGATCGTTATTTTCTGCATGTTTTTTTCTCAGTTCGTGTTTTACGTGCAGACTGTAGAACTTCCTTTCCATGTATAAGCTCATATGGAATTTTTGTGACGGAAAATAAGGTGTTTCTCCTTTTTCGTGTACGAGAAAATAGGCTTCTATTTTTTTAAGAAATGAGGAAGCATCCATAGGATGGATATTCTTAAGAAGTCTGTTATAATCGTGTATCCTTACAGAGTCTCTGGATACGATAAAACTATAGACAAAGTTATAAGGCTCAGTGCCTGTTTTTTTATATTTTTTTGCTTGGTTTTTTCCATAGGATACACAGGCATCCAGCCTATGATGCCCGTCTCCTACGTAGAAAGTTTCTATCCTCCCCAGTTCTTCTTTTATTTGTTTAATTTTCAGCCTATTATCTATTTTCCAAATTCTGTGTCGGGTGCCATTTTCTGAAGTGAAATTGATGACAGGAACGTTTTTTTCCTCCTGATTCATAAACAATTCTATCTTGGAATTGGTGGGATAGGTGAGTAAAACGGGTTCTGATTGCAAATGTACCTTGGAAAGGTAATAAGCCAGCCTTTCTTTTCTTAGCTTGAGGGTAGATTCATGTTTTTTTATCTTTCCTTCCAGAAAATCGTTTATGTTTACCAGTCCCAAAAGTCCCCTGTATATGCTATTATCTGACGAGGTTTGTTGGTAAAGATAATAACAGATATCATCCTGAACGAGTTTTTTTTCTTCTAAAATCTCCTCAAAATTTTTCCGTGTCTTTCTTAAATTTCTATCTGTATCTTTTGATTTACTCAGCAGATAAGGCTTTAGCATATGTATATAGCTATCCTTATTTTGAGCTTTTTCTAATAATTCATCCAAAGAAAACTTATCTATAGACTCCGAGGGAAAATCCCGTAAATAGGCTTCCTGAGGTCTTATCCCACGAAATGGCTTAAATATTGGCATTGTCTTGGCTGGTTTTCCCTATACTTTTTCTTTCAATGATTCCATTACCTCTACCAGGACCTTTACGCTTTCTATGGGCATTGCATTATAAATGCTTGCTCTATATCCGCCTACACTTGCGTGACCCTTCACCCCGATAATCCCTGCAGATTTACAAAGTGAATCAAATATTTCTTTATGAAAATCGTCTGCAAGTTTAAAAGTCACATTCATGGCAGAGCGATCTTCTTTTCTCACAGTAGGGGTAAACAGATCATTGTTATCTATTTCGTTATACAAAAGGGAGGCTTTTGCGGTATTTCTTTTTTCTGCAGCAGATATCCCTCCGTTGTTCTCTATCCATTTTAAGGTAAGCAGTGAGGTGTATACCGCAAACACAGGAGGTGTATTGAGCATGGATCCCTTATCTATGTGCAATTGATAATTAAAATAGGCGGGCATCTTTCTTTTTACCTTTCCTAAAATTTCCTTTTTTACAATCACCAGAGTAGTACCTGCAGGTCCAGAATTTTTTTGGGCACCTGCATAAATGAGAGAAAATTTTGAAAAATCAAGCACCCTAGAAAAAATGTCCGAACTCATGTCACAAACCACGGGAATATCAGAATCCGGAAACTCCTTCATTTGTGTTCCGTATATAGTATTGTTGGAAGTACAATGAAAGTAACTATGATCCGAATCCAAGGAATACCCCTTTGGGATAAAAGAATAGGATGCATCTTTTGACGAACCCACAACATCCACCGTGCCCAGTTTCTTTGCTTCTCTTATAGCCCCAGCAGCCCAGCTTCCCGTGTCCAGATAAGCCGCTTTTCCATTTTCTTTCATGAGATTGTAAGGAACCATGGAAAACTGAAGGCTTGCTCCTCCTTGTAAAAATAATACCTCGTAATCTTCTCCCAAATCCAGCAATTTTTTCACCAGTGCCCTTGCCTCGTCCATTATGGCAAGGAAATCTTTGCCTCTATGGGAAATTTCTATAAGCGAAAGCCCCAGACCATTAAAATTGATAACAGCCTCTGCTGATTTTTTTAAAACTTCTTGAGGAAGAATACTGGGACCTGCACTAAAATTGTGCTTTTTCATAATTAAAATATTTTGTTGATCGTGATATTAGAGATTTTCTGCTTAGGCTTCTCCATGTAAAAAAGCCTTTTTTGCCAGGAGACCCTCTTCTGTCTCCAGGTGATCTTCGTCCGGCACGCAACAATCTACTGGACATACTGCAGCACATTGCGGTTCTTCATGAAAGCCTTTACACTCGGTACATTTATCTGCTACAATAAAGTACACCTCGTCGCTTATGGGTTCTTGAGGTGCATCTGCATCTACATTTTTACCAGAGGGAAGGGTCACGTTCCCCTTGAGCGAAGTGCCTTCGGAGGCTTTCCAGTCCACTGCACCTTCGTAGATGGCATTATTGGGACACTCGGGTTCGCAGGCACCACAATTGATACATTCATCCGTTATTTTTATTGCCATTATGCAGATAAATATTTTATTTAAATTTGCAACGAAATTAGCAAAATTTCAGCAATTTTTGTCCGGAGACATGAGGAGAGAAAAATATATTTCTGCTTTGATAAAAGTGGGGGAGTTTATACATCGATTTTTTGCCAAGAATAAAAGTGAATACGGAGACAGAGAAGAAAAGTTTTCTGAAATTCTGAGAAAAACAGAGAGAGAAAATCCTTGGTTTACCCAAGAGAATTTAGAATATGCACTTGTGCACTGGGGGCAGATTTTGAATAAAAAGAACATCGAAAAATGGCAGAATCCTTACAGATTTTCTCTTCGTCCCAAAAAGATAGGTCTCGTTTTGGCAGGGAATATCCCGATGGTAGGATTTCATGATGTTTTATCCGTTATTTTGAGCGGTCATGTTCCGTTTATCAAATATTCTTCTAAAGATCGGGTGCTTATTCCCTTTTTGCTGGATCTTTGGAACGAATTTTCTGAGAATGAACTTGTGTATGAAGAAGAGGTAGAAAAGTTAGAAAATTTTGATGCGGTAATTGCTACAGGAAGCAATCATACGGCAAGGTATCTGGAGTATTACTTTAGAGATTATCCTAAAATAATCAGAAAAAATAGAACATCTGTTGCGGTTTTGGATGGGGAAGAGTCTCACGAGGATTTACAATGTCTGTCACAGGATATTTTCAGGTATTTCGGTTTGGGCTGCAGAAATGTTACCCATGTTATGATGCCCGAAAAATTTGAGACAGAGAGGTTGTTTGAGAGTTTTGAGAATTTTTCCGGTGTAAGTAAACATCATAAGTATTATAACAATTATGAGTATAATAGAGCTGTTTTTTTGCTTAATCAAGAAAAATTCTGGGATAATAATTTTGTTATCATAAAAGAAGATGAGCAGCTTTTTTCTCCCTTGGCGGTCGTATATATATCCAGGTACAGTGATTTTTCTCAGGTGGGAGAGTACACAGAAAAAAATAAAGAAAATATACAGTGTGTGGTTTCCGGTAATCCAAAAAGGATTAAAGATTCTATTTTTTTCGGAACTTCTCAAAAGCCGGATCTCAGTGCTTATGCAGATAATACAGATACCATGAAATTTCTAGAAATGCTTTAGCTTTGGATCTTCCGTCTTATGGAGATACATGTATAGTAGAATATGTATAAATGTTATAATAATGTGGGTTTTACAAAAAGAGACAAGAAGAGAAGTTGTAGAAAATGGCTCTATTCGCGGAAGTTTATAGGAAAGAATGTTGACATGTTTGTAAGAATGTTTATCTTCACATAACTCTCGCCGTGGTAGCTTTTATCTTGCCAGAATACTTGCTGATTAACACGATATCTATGGCACATTGGCTAGCTTACCATTGTGCACTATTGTGGGATTGCCTGGGTTGCTTTTACCTCAAAAAAGATTTCTCTTTTTCAAGATTTGTTATCTCCATTGGGGGTCTCTCAATAGATCTCATCCCTGCGGGAAATATTTTGGGGTTTGATCTTGGACTGTTTTTCTGTAGGGAGGGTATTTCAGGTTCTGTGAGCGTTTTGTGTGAAACACAAAAACTATAATCTGCAACCATAATCTACATAATACTGCTACCAGCACGTGAGAACTTCGCTTTCGTCGAGTTTGCCTGGCTTAGTAGGCTTTTGCAAAGAGAACTCTTTTGTCGGAGGGGGTTTTGGAAATGAGAGATATACCCGTTTCTGATTTAACTTCTAGAGGTATACACCTAATGGTGGCTTTTGTCTCGTTTTTTATTTGTTCTTCTTCTTTTTCTGTGCCATCCCAATGCGCGGATATAAATCCGCCTTTTTCTTCCAAAACTCGCTTGAATTCCTCATAGGTATTCACTTCGGTAATCCGAGCATTTCTATAATTCAATGCCTTTTTGTAGATATTTTTTTGTATAGTGTCTAACAGGGTTGTGATGTAGGCATCTACTGTATCCATGGGTATAATTTCTTTGGAAAGGGTATCTCTGCGAGCAACTTCTACCACTTTGTTTTCTATTTCTTTTGCTCCCAAAGTGATCCTTACAGGTATACCTTTGAGCTCGTATTCTGCAAATTTCCAACCCGGTTTATTGTGTTTGTCTGTGTCAAATTTTGCAGAAATTCCTTTTTTTTCTAATCTCTCGGCGATTTTTCTTCCCATTTTCTCTATCTCTTCCCGTTGATCTTCCCCCTTAAAAATAGGTACGACTACTACCTGAATAGGAGCAAGACTGGGAGGAAGCACAAGCCCACGGTCATCCGAATGTGTCATAATAAGCGCCCCCATGAGTCGTGTGGAAGTTCCCCAAGAAGTTCCCCAGGCATGGTCCAATTTTCCTTCTCTATTCAAAAATTTTACCTCAAAAGCTTTTGAAAAATTTTGTCCTAAAAAATGAGAGGTACCTGCTTGTAAGGCTTTTCCGTCTTGCATAAGAGCCTCTATACAGAATGTTTCTTCTGCTCCTGCAAACCGCTCTGAAGGAGATTTTATACCTCTGATGACCGGTATAGCCATAAAATTTTCGACAAAATCGGCGTACACTTCAAGCATTTTTTTTGATTCTTCCAGTGCTTCCTCTCTTGTTTCATGTGCTGTATGTCCTTCCTGCCAAAGGAATTCTGAAGTTCTGAGAAAAAATCGGGTTCTCATTTCCCAGCGCACAACATTTGCCCATTGATTAACAAGAACGGGTAAATCCCGGTAGGACTGAATCCAGCTTTTGTAAGTGTTCCAGATTATTGCCTCCGAGGTGGGTCTTACCACAAGTTCTTCCTCTAGCCTGGCCTCCGGATCTACAATGAGTTTTTGGGGATTACCAGGATCATTTTTTAATCTGTAGTGGGTGACTACTGCACATTCTTTGGCAAAACCCTCTGCATTTTTTTCTTCTGCTTCAAAAAGACTTTTCGGAATAAAGATAGGAAAATAGGCGTTGGTATGTCCGGTCTCTTTAAATTTTCTGTCTAGCTCATCCTTCATTTTTTCCCATATGGCAAAACCGTAAGGTTTTATGACCATACATCCTCTTACCCCAGAGTTTTCTGCTAAATCTGCTTTTTGTACCAACTCATTATACCATTTGTTGTAATCTTCTTTTCTAGAGATGAGTTTTGCCATGTTTTGTTTAACTTAGTTTTATGATCACACTACGTAAATAATTTATAATTTTCTGCGGCTAAAACCTTATATTTGTTGAGGCCTTCGTGCCGGGTTGCGGTCGTGTAGCCGAGTGCAAATATAGATGAATTTGGTTTTTAAAAATACTTTGTCATGAAAAAATATATGTCTGAAACCCTAGCAAAAATTAGTTTGAGGTCTTTCGGTTTTTTTTTCCTTGTGATTGTCCTCTTGGTGACTTTTGTTTCTTGTGTTGCGTATCCCTCAGATGGCTATTCTGAGACCGACGGAGTATACTATGATCCCAGTACAGATACTCTCCCTTTGGGTTATGGCTCTTACGAGAGCGGGGTGGGGGATTATTACCAATACGGACAAAACGGAAATGGTAATGTGTATCCCGGCATCATCGAAAAAAACAAAATGAATACGGAGGAGAGAAAACGTAGGTTTTCCGGTATTTATAGGAGCAAAAATTCCTCACTCGCTACAAATTGGGGAAGATATGCTGGCAATGATGTTTATTATACAAGTTACGGATATGGTTGGGGGTGGGGAATGGGTCCGTTTTGGTGGTCGCATGATCCCTTTTATTACGGTTGGGGTTATAATCCTTATTGGATTTTTGGTTTGTCTTGGGGTTGGGATTATCCCTGGTACAGCGGATTCTATTACCCTTACGGATATGGGGGATATTACGGATCGCACTACGGAAGAGGATATGGACACAATTATCTTTACTCCAGAGTTGGTCGTTTAAATGGTTATAATACGCCCAATCCTCATTCTCCTAATGGTTACATAAATAGAAACCAAAACAGCTATAATGGAGGTTTTGGAAGTGGGAAGAGAAATGAAGAAAGTAGGTATGACAGCAGGTATAATAACAATTATAGAGGAGGTATGAAGATACCTGATTCTCAAAGATATTATGGGGCTGACGGTGAAAGTATGAGATCTTCCGGATATAATAATTCTAGTGGTTGGAGAGGTGATAATAACGGAGGGTTTCATAATTCTAATTCTGGAGGATTTAGAGGAGGAAGTTCTAGCGGAGGTGGATCCTTCGGTGGAGGAGGGTTTAGTGGAGGGCCATCAGGAGGAGGATTTCATGGAAATTAGTAAAATAAGTTCTAGATTTTATGTGTTGTACGATGAGAAAAAAATATTTGGCGGTATTGGCTTTTGTATGTACATTGGGCGTTAGGGCTCAGGATTTGTCGATTATCAAAAACTCCGCAGAGGTGTACTCTAATTCGGGAATTATGGGCACCGCAAGATATAATGCCGTGGTGGGTGCTCTGGGAGCCTTAGGGGGAGATGTATCCTCTGTTAATATCAATCCTGCGGGGTTGGGCGTGTTTGTATCCTCTGATTTTAGTGGTTCTTACAGTTTTTCTAATGTGGAAAATACGAATGTTCTTTTTAGCAATTCTGTTGGCTCTTCTACTCAAAAAAATAACTTTTCTCAATTGGGTGGTGTAATGTCGTTTTTGGCTGCTAGAAACTCTCCATGGAAATTTGTAAATGTAGGAGTTAATTATTCTTCTTCTAGAATTGATGATTATATAGAGACAGGAGGAAATGATAATATTATTTACAAATATGCAAACGGTAATAGAACGTTCGGTGGGCATGCTTACGATAGATATGGTTATGTTTCAAAGTATTCCCTAGGCATTGGGACAAATTATGATAATAGATTTTATTTGGGTGGAAGTATAAACCTACATTCGGCCAATATAGAGCAGTATGATAAATATAGGTTGAAAGATGAAGCGTTTAATGTTAATTTTTTCAGTAATCAGGGGACTCCGTATTCCGAGATTTCGAGGGGATTTTCTGCCAGTTTTGGTGTGATTGGAAAAGTTACGCCACAGTTTCGGTTAGGTGCTGCTATAGAATCCCCTACGTGGTGGTCAATAGACAGAACTTTTACTTATTATAACGAGAAGAATAATGCTTCTACCTATTCTGAGCTTACTAATTTTTCTTCTCCTCTAAGGACCACTTTTAGCGCTGCTTACGTATACAAAAAAAGTTTTTCTGTAGACATAGACTACACTTTAGGGCTTACAAAACCTTCTTATACTACAAAATTCCAGGATACCAATAAGGATTACAAGAGTTTTTACAGTGAGAACTACAAAAATTCTTCGGAAGTAAGAGTGGGGGCGGAGTACAGAATAAACCAACTCAGGATACGGGGTGGGTATAGTTATGCAGATTCTCCTTACAACAACTTTCCCACGAACTCTTACACCGCAGAAGGAAACGTTACAAATCAGAGTTTTTCGGGACTTTTTGTGGGGGAAAGAAATACCATAGGTGCAGGGTTAGGATATGACTTCAGATCTTTTTATGTAGATGCAGCTTATCAGAATATAAGTTCTGCTTATTCTAATCCTATTTATTATGGAGCAAGTGGAGTAACCGTTATATCTAAGGTGAATCAAAAAATAAATACATTTACCATGACTTTGGGTTGGAAATTTTAGATTTTAAAAAATCATAACAACCCAAAATTAAAACTCCTCATTTTGTGAAAGGGAATTTTTGATGAGAATAATTAATGAAAAAAATGGCTTACACAAGCGAGTATCATACCGAAAAAAATGTATAAAATTTGTGATAACTTTTTTTTTTGTTCCCCATGGTGGGAATCGAATAATACGGCAGAGCAAAGATGAATAAAAATTCCGGCCACTATCGCTAGAAAATAGGGTTGCTTCTCTGTGTCAATATAAGATCCTAAAATGATTCCTAACGGAGTTGCTATGGAAAATAAGACAATCATAACAAGGAAAAAAGCTGATTTTTTTTTGTTTTGCGCCCATAATGTACCCATGAGGAAAGATATGGGAAAGTTGTGGACCAAAATTCCCCAGAGGTAAGGATCGGATAAGTTTTTTGTTCCCGAGAGAGGGATTCCTTCTATAAATGCATGGAGAGAAAGTCCTGTTATAATGCCCAAAGAAATCTTGCTTGATTTTTTTTCTTGAATATTTTCTGATGTCTTATGCTCAAATCCTTTGGTTATATATTCCAACAGCACTTGTAATAGTATACCAAAAATCACAAATATACCTATGTGTGGGATGTTTTTTTGGTATACAAGAGGAAAAATGTCGTCAAAACAAATCATAATAAGAAAGCCAATGCCCACCAAACAAATTTGGTCTGCTACTTGACTTTTCTTATAAAAAAGTACGCCCCCCCCCGCGCCTAGAAAAATGCCCAAAATAAGCAATAGCGTGATAGTCATTTTTTTGTATATGAAAATTATTCTCTTACAAATATAAGAACTCTGGAACCATGTCTATATTTGCATGTACACAGTCCTTATAAATCATAGATTCACCGAAATCAATCACATCCTATGTCTATAAAAATTGCGTACATAGAACTGGAAACTCACGTTGAGATTCTCTCGGACTTTAAAAATCTGGCAGACTCCTATATTTATTTGACAGTAGATTATTTGGTTTCAGAAAAAGTTTTTAATCACATGGAAGATAAAGCAAAACAAAATACTTTTTTGCTAAGTCCAGAGCGTATAATGCCTTTTTTGGAGTCGCAGAATTATCGGTTGGTGATAATAGGTACGGCACACAGATATTTTGGCTTATATCATAAAATTGCAGAAAATTTTGCTACGGCAATTATTGTACATAATAAAAATTTTTCTTTACTGTCCCGCGGCGGTCTTCTAAAAAACATCTTGCGTAAAGAGCTACTATATCGGATGAAATTGCTCTTTAGAGAGCAACTTCTCATGTCTCCGGGTCTTTATAAAAAAGCAAAAAAACTTTTGGTTTTGGATAAACATATGGCAGATGGCCGGTACACCTATCTTCCTTTGTTTTATCGTCGTCGTACAGAATATTGTCACGAAAAACAAAAAAAAAAGCTGCTTGTGGTAGTTCCGGGAAGAGTTTCGCAAGACAGAAGAGACTACAAGCACATCATTGAGAAAATGAGAAGTTTTTCTCAGGAGATGGAAGTCGTTTTTTTGGGAAGAGCCGAAGGAAAACTACTTCGATACATAGAGAATAGCCTGTTCTATCTTCCCCAAAATGTTACGTTAAAATATTTCAAAGATTTTGTTTCTGCGGAAGAGTTTTCTTTTTATATGAAGCAGGCAGATCTGTTATGGTGTCCGCTGCAAGAGAGTTATACTTTTATGGGGAGTAAAGAAATATATGGAAAAACCAAGATGAGCGGGAATATTGCAGATGCTGTTATTTACGGAAAAACAGCTATTTTTCCCGGAAAATATCTTTCTCCCTATCCTTTCATTTTAGAAGAAAAATCTGATGTAGAAAAACAGATATGTGAAATTCGTTTTTTGTCTTACGATTTTTCTGAGGTAGATAAGAAGAGGATACAAAATGAATTTTATGAGACACTCAAGAAAATTATTATCTAAACTTCATAATACTTTTTAAAAACTTGATGTTTAGAAAGTCCTGGATAGGCAATATTTTTAAGAAGTAGTTTCCCAGTAAAATAAATACTAAAACAAAAAACGGTTTGTATACAAGATTAAGAAAGGGTTTTGGGGCTTCTGGAATTAAAAAACCTATGCCAACAGCCAATATTCCCAATAACAGTGTCCAGAACATTTTTATGGAAAAAGGAAAAACTCCAAATTTTTTATAGTTGAATACAACTTTTATAGTATTATAAAATACTAGAGAAACTGCAGTGGCTGCGGCGATTCCCTTCAAGCCGTAATTTGTGTGATAAACAAAGTATAAATCCAGTACTATATTCATTATTGAAGAGGCGATCATCGCTAGGATATTGAATTTATAATACTCTGATAACGAAATAATATTGCTGTTAAAGCCGGTGGATAGATCTACCAGAATTGCCAGTCCCCATATGTAAAAAGCGAATTGATGATGATGGAGCATTTGTCCATTTTTCATGAGGGTAAACAAATAGGGGATTCCTGCTATCATGCAGGAAAACATGAGGACACCAAGAAAAAAAAGAGAAAGACTTGTTGTCTTATATAAAACATTTAAGCTGAGGTATTCTTTATCTTCCAGATATCGGGTGATAAGTGGTGCAGAGACAGTATAGACTCCCAGTTGTGGAATGGAAATAAGAGAAAGTAACCCCAAATAAGTAGAGAAAATACCAAGCTTCTCATTGCCTAAAAATTGTCCTACAACGGCATTGTTTATGGTAAAATAGTTTCCAAAAGTCCCTAAAAATGCGAAAAAACTGTACTGTAAAAATTCTTTCCATAGTCCTTTTCCAAAAAAATAATGAGTAGATAAATCAGGCCGAAAAGAAGAGAGTTTTCGTGTATAGAAAATGTATCCCGACAGTCCCAATAGGAAGACAAGTACAAAGCAGGAAAGGCTGAAGCTTTCTGGCATACACATAAAATAGAACAACGAGAAGGCGAGTATATTGGCTATTTTGGGAAAGGTGTTGTCAAAAATATTGGCAACAGCTATTCTCTTATAGTTTGAAGTGAATTTATTAAACACAGAGGAAAGGGATAAAATCAGGATAAGAGGCAGGGTAAAAAATTTGTATTCCCACAGCTTGAGATTTTTTATGTAAGGAAATTCCCTCGAAGCGAAATGCAATCCTACAAAAAAAACAGAAAAGGTGATGAGTACTGAGATTAGAGAAAGACTCAACAGACTGTGTTCCTTTTTTTCTTTTTGTGTTTGAGAAAAAAACTTCACATTCGAAAAAGAGACTCCCAGGACGATAAAGGGAACCACAAATTCTGCTTGCGTAAGGATATTTCTCAGCTTTCCATAGAATTCAAAATTTCTGGAAAACAGAAACAGCAAGGACAGAGTTCCTATGAGAGATCCTGCATATCCTATGATGCTGTATTTGACACTTTGTCTGGCTATTACTTCCATAAAAGTAAGGTCTGTAAGTAAAATTTGGTAATTGCTGTGTTGGGGTCAAAAGTAGATAATTTATAATAAAACAAAGCGTTTTCTTTTTGAGAAGAAGAAGGCATGAATAAATTTCGTACCTTTGCGACCATAATTAATAGAATATTGCGATCTTTTTACATGAATTTATTTACGGAATCCCCTCTCAGCCCAGAGATTCTTAAGGCTGTGGGGGAAATGGGATACACAGAACCCACAGAAATTCAGAAACAAACCATACCTTTTATATTATCTGATACTCGGGATCTCATAGCGTTGGCCGCTACAGGAACGGGAAAAACCGCTGCTTTTTCTTTACCGGTTCTGGACCTTATTGATCCTAAAAGCAAAAGAATACAGTTGCTTGTTTTATGTCCTACAAGAGAACTTTGCCTGCAAATTGCCAAAGATATTCAGGCTTACATAAAATATCTGGAAGAAGTTAAAATTGCGGCGGTTTATGGCGGAGCAAATATTATGGAACAAATACGAAATCTGAAATCTAAACCTCAGATCATTGTAGGCACTCCGGGACGTGTAATAGATCTTATAAAGAGAAAGGCTCTTGATTTTTCTTCTGTACAGTGGCTTGTTCTGGACGAGGCAGATGAGATGCTTTCCATGGGATTTAAAGATGATTTAGAAACCATTATAAAAGAGACCCCTGATACAAAGCAAACACTTCTTTTCTCCGCTACTATGAGTAAAGAGGTAGAACGCATATCAAAAAACTATCTGGAAAATCCTCATAAAATTTCTGTGGGTTCTGTAAATGTTGTGAAAAAAAATATACAGCATGAATATTTTGTAGTAGGTTACAGACAAAAAAAAGAGGCGCTCAAGCGGCTTATTGATGTAAATCCTAGGCAATACTCTATCATTTTTTGTAGAACCCGGGCCGAAACGCAGGACGTGGCAGATT
This sequence comes from Bergeyella sp., assembly GCA_030263285.1. Lineage (GTDB taxonomy): Bacteria > Bacteroidota > Bacteroidia > Flavobacteriales > Weeksellaceae > SZYB01. The sequence goes on along the minus strand of SZYB01000001.1, from coordinate 407,986 downwards.
ATCTTATGCAAAACGGTTACAGAGCAGATGCACTCCATGGTGATCTTTCGCAGGCACAGAGAGATACGGTAATGAAAAAGTTTCGCCTTAAGAATATTAATATCTTGGTCGCTACAGATGTTGCGGCAAGAGGGCTTGATGTGGATGCCCTCACACACGTGATTCATTTTTCCCTTCCCGATGATCCGGAGGTTTTTGTACACAGAAGTGGAAGAACGGGAAGAGCAGGAAAAGACGGAATTTCGTTTTCGCTTATAAAACCCGACGAAACCCGAAAGCTAAGACTTATAAAATCGGCTACTCGTATAGAAATAAAGGAAAGTAAGATTCCTAAGGGAGAAGAGATAATAAAGGCTCAGCTGGAGAATATTTTTGATAATCTGTTGAGTGAAGAAAATGAGGAAAAAGTTTTTTTTGATGTCAGTCATGTTCCCGATCTCTCTTCGGTTACGAAAGAGGATCTTGTTTCCAAAATAATTCGATATCAGCTGAAAGATTTGGCTCAGTTTTATCAATCCAGAAATGATCTTAGTGCTCAAATTTTAGATCCCGCAGGGAGTAGTAGCCCTCAGAGAAAGGAAAGGAGAGAAGAACGGGGAAGAAAAGGAGGACGAAAAAGGAAAAAAGAAAATATGATACGTTTTTTCTTTAATCTGGGAAAGCGCGATCAGCTAAAAAAACTCGACATGCTGGAGATCATCAACAAAGCCACGGCAAAGTCCAAAAAAAGGGCAGATATAGGAGAGATAGAAATTTTGGACAAATTTTCTTTTTTTGAGATTGATAAAGACTTTAAAAACGAAATCCTCAGCAACATTTCAGGTATAAAATTTAGGGGTAAAAATGTGCGCGCGGAGATGGCAAACGGATAGGGCAAATTTCTTGTATACATAAGTTGCTCCCACGCCCAAACCGAGGGTAACCGGAGAGTATTTTGGGGCACCAATTTATCTTTTTTATCCATATTCCTCAGTAATATTTCCGCGTATTTAATACATTCAGGAAGGCAGTTGTTTTTATACCAACATTTAAATCCATTTTTTGTTTCGCAACTATTTACAAAAATATTTTTCCAGTCAGGTATCCTGCTTAAGGCTGTTTTGCATTGTCGGGATGTGTAAATTCGAGGGTTTAATTTTTCTCTCTTCCCAGTAAATGCCCAAAAATTTTTTTTTTAGTGTCTAGATATTCTTTGCTGTTTTTGTTAGATTCTACAATCAGCGGGATTCTTTTGTTAAATTCTATCTCGCTACTTTTTTCTATAATCTTTATCTTCTCGGGATTGTTGGTCATTAGGTTTACTGATTTTATTCCTAATATTTTTAGGATATCTATGGCGATACCAAAATCCCTGTCATCAGCGGGAAGCCCCAGTTCAAGATTGGCGGATACTGTGTCAAGACCTTTTTCCTGGAGAGCATAGGCTTTAAGTTTATTGATAAGGCCTATATTTCTTCCCTCTTGTCTAAGATAGACAATTACTCCTCCGTTTTTCTGCATAAATTCCATCGCGGCATCCAGTTGTTGTCCGCACTCGCACTTTTGTGAGTGAAATACCTCGCCAGTAATACATTCCGAATGTATTCTTACATTAACTGTTTTTGAGAAGTCTGTCCCCTTTGCAATCAGAACAATGTGAGGCATCCAGTTCCTATCACTTTCTGAAAATGCAATAATCTTATACACACCATAATCTGTAGGAACATTAGATTCTGCTTGAATGGTTATCATCTGGTATTTTCGTAAATCTTATGACTTATGATATTTTATGTTTCTTATTGTTTCAGAGATACTTTACTTTCTTCATCTAAAAGAAGTTCCAGCCGATCAACTGAATTTTTAATTTTCACCAAGTGTCTGTTGATGATGGTATTTTCATTTTCGTTCAGATATTGTCTGTTTTTCTGGATGGATTTATAGATATTTTCAATTTTTGTCAACGCTCTACGTTTGACTGCAAGATCATTGGATTTAATTCCGTATATATAGTCTTTGGTAAGATTCTTCAGATCAAAAGTGAGGGAGTTGATTCTACTATCGTTAAACTCGGGGATGCTGGAGCATGCTTGCGTAAGTGCTTGTGTATAAAAAGAAATTTCAGAAGGTTTTCCTTCGGCCCTGTGATTAAGGACTTTTACCTTTGCATTTGCCTCGGATCCACCCTTAGCAGGAAAAAAATTAACTTTTTCCGCAGTACAAGAATGGATAAAAGATACTACAACACAAAAATAGGCCAGTTTATTCATTTTTTTTTAGTTGATACAATACGGGATTAAGTTCCTTATCGTTATACATTTTCATTTGTTTGTAACGTTTTATCTGTACCCTTCCTTCTTTGATATCCACCAGAAGGTCGTCAATTGCACTGCTTAAATCTTTTTTTTGTTCTTCCAAGATTAGTAATTTTTGATGACAGGTTACTCTATGTTCCTCTGTGGCGCTCCTTCTAAACACCTCTAGTGACATGTGGTAGATTTTAAGTGCCAAAATTGAGAGCCTATCTACCGCCCAGGCGGGTGTTTCGGTATTTATCTTGGCTTTTTTTTTCAGTGATGATGATTTGTATTTCCGAAAAAACCATTCGTCTATATATTCTACTGCATCCGTTCTTTTCTGGTTTGAGCTGTCTATAAGTCTCTTGAGCACGAGCGCATATTCGGGATCTATGTTTTCCTCTCTTATGAGATCCTCCAAGTGCCACTGTACCGTGTCTATCCAGTTCTTGGAGTAAAGAAGATTTTCTAAAGTTTTCTCTTTGTACGGATTTTGCTCTTCCGTGCCTATCTCATCTTTTGTATGATAGTCGGCAATGGATTGATTAAAAACTTTCCAAGCTTTTTCCGAGAAGCTCATGCCCCTTATTTTTGATTTTTGGAATCAGAATTTTCAGTAGTACTTGACTCTTTTTTTTTGGTCTCTTCCTCTTTTACCGCATCCTTGAATTCTTTGATACCAGAACCCAAACCTCTCATGAGCTCTGGAATTTTCTTTCCTCCAAAGAGCAGCAGCACAACAACGGCCACTATGAGAACATGCGACCAAGAAACAGCAAGAGGGGTAAGTGGTGTCATCATTATTGATATTCTTTTTTTTCAAAGATAGGAATTTTAGCGTGATAGCCATTCGAGAGGATTAAGAGGAGTTTCCTTGTTCCATATCTGGAAATCCAGAGTATATCCTCCCTCATAATCTTCTGCCACGGTTCCGATTGCACTTCCAGAGGCTACTTTCTGTCCTGCAGAAACAGAAACGTTGCTTAGATTAGAATAGATAGTAAAGTAATTGCCGTGTCTTACCATCACATTTTTTGTCCCTCCATCTACAAAAATTTTACTTACTTCGCCGGAAAATACACACTTTGCTATCGTACCCGGGGGAACCGCTATTTTTATCCCGATATTCTCCTCCATGATATTTTTGAATACCGGATGTGGCCGTTTACCAAAAAAATGAGTAATATTTCTGGAATTTACAGGAAAAGGAATTCTGCCTTTATTTTCGAGAAAATTGGCTGCCGATCCGGTTCCTATTCCATAGGCAGTATAGGTTTTGGCCTCTGCCAATTTCTTTGCTTCCTCTTTCTTTCTGGATATTTCTTCTTCATTTTTTTTTGCCAATTTTAATTTTTCTCTGGCTATTCTTGTGTTTTCTGAAGCTATTTTAGCATCATTTTTCTTTTTTGTTTCCTCCTCTGCCTTTGCCCTAGAAGCTTCTATATATTTTTTTCTTTCTATCTCTGCGAGTCTGTTGGCTTCTTCTTGTGCCTTTCTCTTTGCTTCTGCAGCAGCCAAAAGCCTTGCTCGGTTTTCTGCTTCTATTCTAGCTTTTTCCCTTTCTGCTATTATCCTGGCTCTGCGTATTCTTTCTGCTTCTGCTCTTTTTGCCTCTTTTTCTTTTGCCTTGGCTATCCGTATCTCTTCTGCTATAATGTTTTTTATCCTTGCCTCCAGGTTCTTGGATTCTTTTTGTTTTTGTTTTATCCTGGCGGTAAGCTCGTTTTCGTGCCTGATGAACTCTTCCAGTAATTTCTCTTTTTGTTTTTTTTCTGCTTCTATTGTCAAGAGTTCATTTTTCTGTCTGTCAAGTAATTTGTTTTTATTATCCACAGACTTTTGTTTTTGGGCAATTATATTCTCAATCTCCTTTGCTATACTACCAATCTCCTTTGCCTTTTTATTCTGGTAGTCCGAATATTTTCTTAGGTACCGAACCCTCCTTAAAGCTTCTTTTAGGTTTTTCGATGAAAGGATAAAAGTAACTTTGTTTTGCACTCCTTTATTTTTGTAGGCATTCACTAAAACTTTAGCGTAGTTCTTACGCAACACCTTCAGTTCTCTCTTTTGACGATTGATTTCTAGTTGTTTTAAATATATCTCGTCTTCCAGAATTTTTTTTTCTTTTTGGGTATTCTTGTAGAGATTTTCCCGAAGTTTTATTTTGCTGTTTATTTTGTTGAGGTAGGCAATAGACAATTTTGACTGTTTTTTTGTGTTGGCAAGAGAATTGTTGATTTCTGCAATTTGATTTTTCAGGATTATGTTCTGTTTTTGTAACCGGAGTTTTTTATCCTCTGTAGATTGCGTAAAGAACAGGGCAGAAACGAAACAAGCGGTGAGTAAGAGTCGCATCTTCCGGGTCATTTAATTTCGGTTTTTCTGTAGTTATTGGGTATAGAAAACGGAGTTTCCATAGCATTAAAGTCAAAATGGTTATTCTCCATACTTATTGTGGTATTTTTTTTTCCTTTTACGGAAATAAGCAGATTTTTGGGTAATCTGACGCTCCCTATCGTAGTCCAGTTTGTATACTCTATTTGGAGGGCATTGTCTGAATTGAGCTCAACAAGTCTAACCCTCTTCAGATCAAGAGAAGCATTGTACAAAAAATCTACTGTATAGAGGTATTCTTTATTCTCGGTCTCAAATTTTTGAGGTTGTGAAGAGCTGAATAAAAAATCTGCACCAGTTTTTAACCATACATAATCTTTTTTCGCAATCGGGAAAAAAGTTCTCCCGATTATAAGATTTTGCAGCACGTCAAAATTGATTAATTCTGTATTTAGAAGCTCATTGAGATATCCGAAGTCTGATTTTATGTAGAGCTTGTTAAATCTATCATAGCCCTGTATCCCTTCTCTCGTTACAAGCACTCTGGCTACATTAAAAAATGACGCCTGGGCATTCATCCATATTTTTTTGTCCTTCTCTATGTATATTGTGGTGCTCAGTGGGGGGATCCACTTTTCTGCTTGTATATCTATTTTACTATTTATTCTAAAATAACTAATGTTCGGTTTTTTGTTGATTTCTCTGTATAAGTTCTCCGTAGAAAGAGGGGAGGTAAGATATTTGGAATGAGTTGTATTTTTAGTAGTACTGCAGGCAGAGAAAACTAACCCTATTATCCAATAGAGAGTAAAAACTTCATGTTGTAAATAAAAACGATGCCGACTCACTTTTTATAGAGATATAAACTCTGAAAAAACAATAAAAGCTATCTTGTTACAAAATCGAATACAGAGTAATCGCCTAAAGATATTTCTCTGGAGACACCATAATACTTTGCGAAATTGCCAATCATAGAATTATTCAGATTACCAAAATTGATGATGGTTTGTTCTTGTATGAGAGAGTTTTCAATATTCGAATTGGTTACTTTTGTATGATTTCCCAACGATACATAAGGTCCAATTTTCGAATTGATTACCTCTACGTTCTCTCCGATGAAGCAAGGCGGTATAATGAGACTGTTCTCTATTCTTGATGTGGGAGGATACTTCTGTACATTATTTTTTTCATATTCCAGAATTTTACAGTTCGTTTCTACCGTGGCGTTTTTATTACCACAATCCATCCAGTCGTCTACTTTCCCTAACGAAAATTTAGCTCCTTTTGCTCTCAGGTTATCCAGAGCGGTGGTGAGTTGGTATTCTCCTCCTATTCTTATGTTTTGTGAAATAATATAATTTATCTCTGTCATGAGCTTTTCTGCCGATTTAAAGTAATAAATCCCAATAATAGCCAGATCGGAAATAAAATTTTTGGGCTTTTCTATAAAATCCGTGATAAATCCGTAATCATCCAACTTTACCACTCCAAAGGCTGAAGGATCTTCTACTTTTTTCACCCAGATTACTCCATCTGAGGTGGTATCCAGCTTAAAATCTGCTCTGAACAGAGTGTCTGCAAAAGCAATCACTATATTCCCCTTCATAGATTCTTCGGCACATTTTATGGCATGCGCTGTCCCCATCGCTTCTTCTTGTACATATATACTGGTATTGGCTCCCAAACTATTTGCGATTTCCTGCAACGACCGCACTACCTCCGTACCAAAATCTCCTATTACAAAGGCGACCTCGTCTATTTTTTCTGCAGCCACCTTGGAAATATCCTCCACAAGTCTCTGTACTATCGGTTTTCCTGCGATAGGAATAAGGGGCTTAGGTACAGTCAAGGTGTGAGGTCTTAATCTAGAACCTTTGCCCGCCATGGGTATTATAATTTTCATTTATAGGGGGATATAAAAATTCACTTCCGAGCAAAGGTATTAAAATAAAAAGAGAAGTTACCTTTTGTAGTTGATTTTGGAAAGTATAAATCCTCTTTCATTTACTATGATTATTCCGGAATACAGTATAAAAATTAGGTTTCCAATCCAAAAGTCATAACGGGTATAATAGCTGATCACGAAACTCAGTAAACACATAAGCGAGATAAAAAAAAGTATTTTTCTTTTTCTGTAGGGAATAGGATAATTTTTTTGCCCTAAAAAATAAGAAATCCCCATCATGCATAAATAGGAAATTAAAGTAGTCCATGCAGAGACCATAAACCCATATTTTTTAAGTAAAAAATAATTACCCAATATGGTAATTATGGCGCCTATAAAGGATATTAATGTGCCGAAGTGGGTTTTGTCTGTCACCTTATACCAAGTAGAAAGATTATAATATATGCCAAAAAATAAGTTGGCTATTACTATAATTGGGATGATGTCCAAAGCTATCCAGTAAGTTGAATTGGGTACCAGAATATTTTTGAGCCAAGAAATATTCGCTATAATTCCCAGTGCCATGGCAGAGGAAAAAAAAGAAAAGTACTCGGTGACTTTTGCATAGGTATGCTTTGCATTTTCTCTGTTCATTTGTTTAAAGAAAAAAGGCTCCACGCCCATTCTGTATGCCGTCACAAAAAGAGTCATAAGAGCCGCCATTTTATAACAACCACCGTAAGCACCTGCATCGTGATCAGGGATAAGATATTTTTGTATAAACTTATCAAAGTTTTCGTTGATCATAAAGGCCATTCCCGCAATCATGATAGGCCAGGAATAGCGCAGCATTTTTATGAGTAATTTTATTGAAATAATAAATTTAAACTGACGGAGAATGGGAAGTACCAATAAAAAACCGATGAAACTAGCGAGAAGATTGCTTATGAAAGGGTAGGACACTTTTTCTTTCAAATTGACATTTTCTAGGACAACTTGTGGAATGTACAGAAACATGGCAATTACTATCACACTCTGAGATAGAGCAGTAGCCACTCTTATTAAGGTGTATTGTATGGGTTTATTATGAAATCTGAGTGAAGCCAAGGGGATCACACAAAGGGTATCAAAAAAAGCTATAAAGGCAAACCAAAAGATATATTCGGGATTTTGAGAATATCCTAAGAAACAAGCTATAGGAGTCAGAAAAATAATTATCCCAAGCAAAAAAAATCCGGACAAAGCAAGCAAAAAAACAAATGAAGTACTAAAGGTAAGTTTCTCTTTTTCTTTATCGGATGAAAATCTAAAATAAGCCGTTTCAAAACCAAAAGATAGAAACACGTTCACAAAAGAAATCCCCGCATAAAGATTACTGAACGTAGCAAACTCTTTATGGGTAATATTTTTTATGAATAAATAATTGAGAATTACCACAATTACTCTTGGCAGTATGGCACCAATACCATAGATGAGGGTCTCGCTAAGTATTTTTTTCAAAATTTTCTGCGGTTTTTGCAAATGTAAAGAATTAGGCAGCCTCCTGGCAGACTATAGGCTTGCGTGAAAGACTTCCAAAAAATACCTTTTTATTTTTTCCTTTATTTTTTCCCTCTCTGGAGGCAAAATCTTCCTTTCTAGCTCTCTTCCTAATGACGTCACGGCTTTATCTTTTATTCCGCAAGGAATGATATACTCAAAGTATTTGATATCCGGATCTACATTAAAGGCAAAACCATGCATGGTTACCCATTTGGAAGTTCTTACCCCCAATGCACAAATTTTTCTGGCATAAGGTTTACCCGCGTCCAGCCAAACGCCTGTCTCTCCCTCACTTCGCGTTCCGGTAATGCTGTAGTCTGCAAGTACTCTGATAATGACCTCTTCCAGATTTCTCATATACAGCCTTATATCAGGGGTAAAGTTGTCCAGATCCAGGATAGGATATCCCACAATTTGCCCGTAACCATGATAGGTAATGTCACCCCCTCTATTGGTTCTTATGTAGCGTGCTCCTATTTCTTTCAGTTTATCCGAATTGACCAGCATGTTTTTTTCGTTTCCTGATTTCCCTAAAGTATAAATATGAGGATGTTCCACGAAAAGAAAATAATTGGGAAGGAATTCTGTTTCTTTCTCTTGGGCACAGTTTTTTGTTTTTTTGTCTATGATTTTTTGCATCAACTTTTCTTGCATCTCAAAAGCCTCCGTATACTCCAAGATACCCAGATCTCTAAACTCTATTTTTTTATTTTTTTTCATACTTCGTATTTCTAAGCTCAAAATTAGCCTTTAATTTCTCTTATGAAGGAAGCCGCTTTTTCTTCCCAGTTTTTTTCTTCCAACAAGATTTTTACAAAAGCGCTTCCTATAATACCTCCCCAGAGATTTTCTGTAACAGACAAGAAATCGGATTTACTTTTTATCCCAAAACCTACCATGACAGGATTCTTAAGTGGTAGGGATGCAAGCCCATTAAGATATTGTTCATTTTTTAGCATTATATTTTCGTTTCCTGTGGTGGAAGAAGCGCTCACTGCATAGAGAAAACCGGAACTGAGTTTATCCAGATATTTCACACGTTCCGGTGGAGTTTCCGGGGTGATCAAAAATGAAAAATGAAGAGAGTATTTTTCTACAATTTTTCTATAGTTCTCTACGTATTCAAAAGGAGGGAGGTCTGGAATAATGAGTCCGGAGATACCAGTTTCACTGCATTTTTTACAAAAGTTTTCAAAACCGAATTGCAAAATCGTATTAAGGTAACCCATAAGAATTTTAGGCACGGTTACCGTATCCTTTATGGTGAAAAGTTGGGTAAACAGGATTTCGAGTGTTATGCCATTTTTTAAGGATTTGGCATGTGCTTTTTGTATTATGGGACCATCAGCTACAGGATCAGAATAAGGAATCCCGATTTCCATCATATCGGCTCCACTTCTTTGTATGAGTTCAGCGATTTTGGAAGTATCTTCCAGTCCGGGAATCCCCGCCGCAAAATAGATGTTAAGCTTTTTCATGAGTTATAAAAAAGATGATAGCTTTTCAAGATAGGTCTCCATGTCTTTATCTCCTCTTCCACTAAGGCAAATAATTACGGTATCTGTTTCCAAAAATGTTATTTTATCCAGTACCGCAAGGGCATGGGCGCTTTCCAGCGCCGGAATAATACCTTCTGTCTTTGTAAGCGTTTGGGCTGCTTTTAGTGCCTCTTGGTCTGTAACAGCCATAAATTCTGCCCTTTTTTCTTTAAATAAATTTGCATGAAAAGGACCAATCCCGGGATAGTCCAGACCTGCAGAAATGGAATGAGGTTCTACTACTTGTCCGTCTTTCGTTTGCATGACCAGACTTTTGCTTCCATGCAAAATTCCCAGACTTCCCAAAAAGGTGGTGGCTGCAGATTTTCCCGACCGGAGTCCTAACCCACTGGCTTCTGCTGCTATTATTTTTACATTTTTATCGTTAACATAATGATAAAAAGCTCCTGCAGCATTACTTCCGCCCCCTATACAAGCAATGATATAGTCGGGATTGGGATGACCGGTTTTTTCCAGAAACTGGGCCTTTATTTCTTTGGAAATAACACTTTGGAATCGGGTGACCATATCCGGGAACGGGTGAGGACCTACCACACTTCCAATAATATAATGCGTCGTAGGTGCATTGTTGATCCAATCTCTAATCGACTCATTTACAGCATCTTTTAGGGTTTTGGATCCAGAGGTTACGGAGATTATTTCAGCACCCAGCATTTTCATTCTTCCTACATTGGGTGCCTGGCGTTGTAAGTCCGTTTCTCCCATATAAATGATGCATTCCAGACCCAAAAGAGCACATGCAGTAGCGGTGGCTACCCCGTGTTGTCCCGCTCCCGTTTCTGCAATTATTCTCTTCTTACCGAGTTTTTTTGCCAATATGGCTTGACCTAATGCGTTATTTATCTTGTGTGCTCCCGTATGGTTAAGATCTTCTCTTTTCAAATAGATTGTCGTTTTGTACTTTTTGCTTAAATTTTTTGCAAAATAGAGTGGGGTTTCCCTTCCTACATAGTTTTTTAGTAAATCTTGAAATTCTTCCTGAAATTCTTCAGACTCTGTAATATCCTTGTATTTTTCTTGTAATTCTTTGATATTGAGATGGAGCATCTCCGGGATAAAGGCCCCGCCAAATTTTCCGTAGTAGCCATTTTTATCAGGACGCTGAAAATCTTTTGGTTTCATCTTTATATTAAGATATTAAGCTTCTTTTTTTAATAAAGTGATTTTATCAAGGTCTTTTACTCCCGCCGAAATTTCAAATTTTGAATTGACATCCAGAGCAAAAGGTCTTTGTTTTATATTTTTTATTTGATCTATGTTTTCTAGAGAGATCCCTCCGCTAAGAAAATAGGGCAGAGAAAGAGAAACTTTATCCAGGAGTTTCCAGTCAAAGGTTTTCCCTGTCCCACCGTAATATTGAGAGTCCGTATCAAAGAGAAGATAGTCTGTACACACTAAGCTTTCTTCTATGTTTTTGTCGTTGAAATTATCTGTTCTCATTCTCATTACTTTAATCAGTTTTACTTTCGGATCAATGTATCTCCTCAATTCATTACGGAATTCAGAATCCTCGTTTCCGTGTAACTGAATATAGTTTAGATCGGCTTTTTTTACTGTTTTTACTATTTTCTCTATTTTTTCGTTTACAAAAACCCCCACTTTTCCGACATGAAAAAATTCCGCAATTTTATCCACACTCAATTTGTCAAGTACGTACCTGGGAGATTGAGGATAAAAAATAAAACCCAAAAAATCAATTTTCAGATTGATGAGTTTTTCTATCTGCTTTTCATCGGTAAGTCCACAAACTTTAATTTTCACAGGATGCTTTTTTTCTACTTATATTCCCAGATTTTCTATGAATTCCTTGAACTTTTGTTTAGGATCTTCACTTCCCATAAAATATTCTCCCATCAAAAATCCATCAAATCCCTTTTCTTTTAAAAATAAAAAATCATCCGTAGAACAGATTCCGCTTTCTGCAATGCAAAGCACATCCTTCGGGAGTTTATTCTTTAAATCTGCCGAATGCCGAAGATCTACCTTAAAATTTCCTAGATTCCTATTATTGATACCTACAAAATCTACATTTTTGTCCAAATGAGCGAGTTCTTCTTCACTATGAATTTCTAACAGAACTTCCAGACCCAATTCATGGGCAAGAGAAGTGAATTCTGCTACCTGAACGGGAGACAAGCATGAGGCAATAAGTAAGACGATATCTGCCCCCATTGCCTTGGATTGAAAAAACTGGTATTCATCAATCATAAAATCTTTGCGTAAGATAGGAAGAATGAGCGAGTCTCTCACGTCCAATATATCCTCTGTATTTCCCCCGAAAAAATGAGGATCTGTGAGAATAGATACCGCAGATGCTCCGTACTTCTGGTAACTCAAAACCACCTCTTTGCAGTGAGAATGATGGTTTATCACTCCCTTACTCGGAGATTTTCTTTTATATTCCGCAATAATCCCCGATTGAGATTGAAGTGTGTTTTTAAGAGAGTAGGTTTTCCTTCCAAAGTATTTTTCCTCCTTTATGCCCGCCACACTCCTCAGGGTCTTTGCCTTGGCTACTTCCCTTTTTTTGTTCTCAATAATCGTATCTAAAATATCCATATTTTTGGGAGAATTATTTTATAGCTTTTTTAAAGCAGTTCAGGGCATTAAAAGAAAACAAACTCTCTTTTGCCCTTAGGAGACACTCTTCATAATTCCCGTATTTCTCTGTATTTTCTAGTGCAACAGCAGCATTAGCTAGGACTACGGCATTTTGTTCTTCACTGCCCTTCCCCTCCAGGATACGTAAAAAAATACCCGCAGCTTCTTCCAGGGTATCTCCGCCAAATATACTGTTCGGAGAGATATTTTTATAGTGAAAGTCTTGTGCCGATTTTATTTTTTCTCCTCCTTGAGTAATAATTTTGGTATCTCCGGTCAGTGATATTTCGTCATATCCATCCAAGGCATGGAGGAGCATAAAATTGCGGAATTTTTCTTTTTGGGTTACGTACTGGTATAAACGGGCGATTTCCAAATTTGCTACCCCTATGAGATTATATTTTGGATAGGCGGGGTTTACCAAGGGACCTAAAAGATTAAAAAATGTCCTTATTCCCAGTTGTTTTCTCAGAGGGGCGACATTCTGTAGAGCAGGGTGAAATAGCGGGGCATGTAGGAAACAAATATTGGTTTCGTATAGGTCCCGTTTTAAATCCTTTTCGTTCTTTTTAAACGTATAGCCCAGTTTTTCCAGTACGTTGGAAGCTCCCGAAAGGGTAGAAGATCCGTAGTTGCCTTGTTTAGCTACTTTTTGCCCTGTTCCTGCTACAATAAAGCTGGACAAGGTAGAGATATTAAATGTGTTTTTTCCGTCTCCCCCAGTTCCTACGATATCCACTAAATCCTCTGTTTCCAAATCTACCCTAAGAGAGAGACCAAGAAGAGCTTCCCGAAAACCTTCCATTTCTTCCTGTGTAATACTTCTCATCAAAAAAATGGTCACAAAAGAAATTACTTCCGCCTCGCTAAATTTTGCATTTGAGATTTCGGTAAGTATAGATTGTGCTTCCGCTTTTGATAAAGTCTGATGATCTAATAAATATTCAAGAATCTGCCTCATCTCTTCTGTCTGTTTTCCATGGTTGTAAAAAATTTGCCACTATTCTTTTTCCTTCCGGGGTTAGAATACTTTCGGGATGAAACTGTACCCCATGAACATCAAAATTTTTGTGTTTTAGGGACATAATTATCCCATTGGGATCTAATGAAGTAATCTCAAGATCTTCTGGGAAATTTTTTCGCTTTGCTGCCCAACTATGGTATCGGCCAACCTCCATGGTTTTACCTAATCCTCTGAAAATAGAATGCTCCTTTATTATTCTAGCCTCTGTAGCTACCCCATGGTAGATTTCTGATAAATTGATAAGTTCTCCTCCAAAGGCTTCTGTAATGGCTTGTAACCCCAGACATACCCCGAAAATGGATTTTTTATGAGCATAGGTTTTTATAAGCTTAAGCAAAATACCTGCTTCCTCGGGTATTCCTGGTCCCGGAGAAAGAATGATTTTGTCATAATTGTTTACCTCTTCCAGTGAAATTTCGTCATTTCTATACACCTCTGTTTTTTCTTTGCTTACCTCTTCTATCATCTGGACCAGATTATAAGTAAAGCTATCATAATTGTCTAGCACCAATATTCTCATTGCACTGTTTTTAATTTAAATTTTCCGCTTTTTTTATTGCCTGCTTCAAGGCGCTTAGCTTATTGTTTACTTCCCGGAGTTCTTTCTGGGCTTTGGATGAAGCCACTATTCCTGCACCAGCCTGGTAAAAAAGCGTGTTGTTTTTACTCAAGAAAGATCTTATCATTATGGCCTGATTGCAGCTTCCGTCCAGTCCCACAAAACCAATACATCCCGCGTAAAAACTTCTGGAGGTTTTTTCGTAATAATCTATGAGTTCCATCGCTTTATATTTTGGAGCACCGCTGAGTGTCCCTTGAGGAAAAGTATTAGCCAGCCAGGAGAACGGGTTTTTATTTTCGTGAACCTCACTTTGCACTTCGCTTACCATATGGAGAACGTGAGAGTAAAAATGGACTTCTTTGTACTTCGTCACTTTTGTATTTTGCCCTAAAATACTCAAATCGTTTCTTGCGAGATCTACCAGCATAGTATGCTCTGCATTTTCTTTTGGGTCATTTTTCAGTTCTTTTGCGGCTTGCAAATCTTTTTCTATACTGCCTGTTCTTTTAAAAGTGCCCGCTATAGGATGAACGATCGCTTTGTTATCTTTTATTATGAGTTGGCTTTCCGGACTGGACCCCATGAGCTTATAGTCTCCATAATCAAAAAAGAAAAGGTAAGGTGAAGGGTTGATATTTCTTAAAGCCCGGTAGACATTAAATTCGTCCCCTATAAATTTCTGTGAAAATCTTCTGCTCAGCACCAGCTGAAATACGTCTCCTCTATAGCAGTGCTCCTTCGCTTTTTCAACTAACGTGAGATATTCTGCATCTGTGAGGTTCGATTTTTCGGCTTCTGTGCTCTGAAAAGGAAAGGTAGGCGCATTTTTTTGCCGAATGATGTTTTCGATCTTAGAAAAATGTGATTTTAGGCCTTCCACAGCATTTTCTATAATGAATAATTGGTCATTATAATGATTGATGACTATCACATACTGGTAGAGTCTGTACCTTATAATGGGGATTTTATTTTCCGGACTGCTTTTTTTTAAATTTATTTTTTCAAAGAACGGAACGGCTTCATAGCTTGTGTATCCAAAAAATCCTTGTGCTTGCCTTACTATTTTTTCCCCCGGATTATTATATGTAAAACACTTTGCAAAATTATGAAGTAGATCCGTAATTACTTTGCCTTCTAATGAAATGATTTCGTTTTTTCTTAGTGGAAATTTTATCTCTACTTCCTCTGTATTTTTTATCTCAATTCCTGCAATAGGATTTATGGCAATAAAGGAGAAATTGTTTTCTTCATTTTGATTTCCCGCACTTTCTAGCAGGAGGCTGTCTCTGTATTTATCTCTCAGTCTAAGATAGATGCCGACAGGAGTGTAGAGATCAGAAAGATATTCCTTTACGGAGGATTCTATATTTATATTATCTGGAAAATTCATCGATATCGTTTTATAATAACATCATAAGAAAAGGCTTTAACCTGTTTTGTCAAAGCCCTTTATATATTTATATATTTTTGGTAAACTCGTTCTTCGTTTTTTGTACTCATTCTATAACCAAAAAAGGAAAGTCCTTTGACCCGTTTTTATCAAAGCACCACCACCCTCTATTTTTGGTTGATCCATTCATTTCGCAAATGTAGTATTTTTTTTAATATCAAATTTTTATAATCCCCCATGCTTAGCCGCCTACTCTTTTTATTTTATAGCCTATTTTCTGTAAGAGTATCATGATCTTATCTCTATTATCACCTTGTGTTATTATGGTGTTTTCTTTTACAGATCCCCCGACACCCAGAGTACTTTTTATTTTTTTTGAAAGTTTTTTCAGCTCTTCATTATTTCCCTCGAAGCCTTCTATTAGAGTTACAGGTTTTCCGTTTCTGCCTTTTTTTTCATATTTACAAACAAGTGGATTTTTTTGCGCAAGCTTTTCATGGGGCACTACAAAATCCTGTTCTTCATGATCGGGGAAAAGAACTTTCAACTGATCTTTAATATCCATTGTCTATGATTATAATTACATACCCGAACTGCTACAAAAATTTCGAAAAACTGAGAAAAGCACTATAAAACAAGAAATATAAAATGGATTAGATCTCCAATACAGCAGGTTTGATACATCATACCATTAGGTATGCGAAAGTATATTTTTCAAAAACAAATGACAACTCCCCACTGGTAATGTCCAAGCTTACGATGCCAAGGTTATCAATTAGTAAA
The DNA here is from genome assembly GCA_030263285.1 of Bergeyella sp. Classification (GTDB taxonomy): domain Bacteria; phylum Bacteroidota; class Bacteroidia; order Flavobacteriales; family Weeksellaceae; genus SZYB01. Next base: position 392,033 of record SZYB01000001.1, on the reverse strand, counting down.
CATCGTTTCTTACAACAACTACGAGGTAGACCAGCAAACCGATACGACACAGAATAGTATATTTATTTTTAAATCAGTCATTTATGAAATAATGGATAAGATCTACTCTGAAAATTTGGACATCATTACGAAATATCTCTTCTATTCTTTCCCCCGTCGGTCTTTAAAGTTTTTATTAAAGAAACTTCTTTAACTAATAGGACATTTCCACGATCTTGTAAGCATCGTCCGGACCCAGATTTTTGTGTTCACCGAGCCCCTGCCAGTTTCTGGATAGAAATGCTGCTCTCACCTTAGAAGCTGTATCTTTGTACTGGTGAGTATACTCCGAGAGTTTAGTTTTTATCCCCAGAGAATGGTAGAATTCTTCCAGTTTTTCTATTGCTTCCCTTGCCTTTTCTTCCGTGTCCCCACTCGTTATGCCCCATACATTTTCTGCATATTGTGCAAGTTTTTGTTTTTTGGCTTCAAAATTATACCGGTAATGGGAAGGAGAAATTATGGCCAGCGTTCTGGCGTGATCTATTCCGTGATAGGCAGTGAGTTCATGTCCCATTGCATGCACTGCCCAGTCTGTCGGCACTCCTTTTTGTAAGAGTCCGTTCAGAGCAAGAGTACAGCACCACATAAAATTGGCCGCCGCATCATAATCGAAAACTTCTGCCAAGACTTTTGGAGCCACTTCCTGAAGGGTTTTCAATACACTTTCCATAAATCTTTCCTGCAATGTGGCTGTAGTAGGAAAAGTCATGTATTGTTCCAGCACATGTACATAAGCATCACAAATTCCGTTAGCAACTTGTCTTTTGGGAATGGAGCGTACAACTTCCGGGTCCAGAATAGAAAATTCAGGAAATAATCCGGGACCTCCCGATGATAATTTTTCTTGGGTTTCTTTTCTGGAAATTACATAACCAGAATTCATTTCAGAGCCTGTTGCCGGTAACGTGAGCACTGTGGCAAAGGGCAGGGCCTCTTTCTCAGAAGTACGCACCGGTTTTTTCAAAATTTCCCAAGGATCTCCATCATACAATGCTGCTGCGGCAAGATATTTTGTACCATCTATCACAGACCCTCCTCCTACAGCCAGAAGGTAGCCTATCTTTTCTTTTTTTATTATGTCAAGTGCACTCATTAGCACTTCATACTCCGGATTTGCTGGGATTCCCCAAAACTCGAGATAATTATGAGTGCCCAATGCTTTTTTTATCTGATCATATACCCCATTATTCTTCACGCTACCTCCCCCAAAGAGTAAAAGAATTTTCTTGTCTTTGGGTAGTTGAGTAGAAAGTTTTTCAATTTCGCCTCTACCAAAAAAAACTTTTGTAGGATTCTTGAATTCAAAGTTCAGCATGCTCTATTTTTTTTTCAAATGTACAAAAGATGTTTTTGGGAAAAAATTTTTGGAAAAGAGTTGATCATTCATTCCGTTTTTGACATTCTGAAGTCTCTTGAATTAATATTTCTTTACATTTGTGTACTTGGTACATTTTTTTATTCATACCATACAAAATGTTATGCACAGGTCAGGATTTGTAAATATAGTGGGAAAGCCTAATGCAGGAAAATCCACCTTTCTCAATCAGTTGATGGGAAAAAAGCTTGCGATAGTAACAAAGAAGGCGCAGACCACCAGACACAGAATTTTTGGTATTTACAATGATGACAAATACCAGATTGTATTTTCCGATACCCCAGGGGTGTTGGACCCTAAATATGGTCTGCAAGAAAAAATGATGAATTCTGTAAAAGATTCTTTACAGGATGCAGATATTTTACTATTTGTAGTGGATGTAACGGATGTGGGGGATTCTTCCAGCTTCTTGATTGAAAAACTCAACAAAATACCTGTCCCGGTATTTATATTGCTCAATAAGATAGACCAAACCACACAGGAACATCTGGAAAAAATGATAGAAAAATGGCATCAGTATGTTCCTAAAGCTGAAATTTTGCCCATATCTGCACTGAAAGGGTTTAATATTGACATTATTCTCCCAAAATTAAAATCTTTATTACCGGAAAATTTACCTTACTACGATAAAGATCAGTTTACCGATAAGTCGGAGAGATTCTTTGTAAACGAAGCAATAAGAGAAAAAATTTTGCTTAACTATGATAAAGAAATTCCTTATGCAGTAGAGGTAAACACAGAACTCTTCAAGGAAAAAGAAGAAATTATTTTCATAGATTCTGTAGTCTATGTAGAACGCAATTCGCAAAAAGGGATTTTGATAGGGCATAAGGGGGAAGCCATAAAAAAAGTAGGAACAGAAGCTAGAAGAGACTTAGAACTGTTTTTTGCCAAAAAAATATATCTCAACCTGTTTGTCAAGGTAAAAAAGGATTGGAGAAAAAACGATAGAGATCTTAAAAATTTTGGTTACAGATAGAAATGATTATTATTGTACAATTATCCTACACTTTTTACGTTTTATTTTATATTTTTGAAGAAACAAAAAAACATGACATACATTGGTTCGCATAGGAAATTTTCTTTGGTACAAAATTTGGTTTTACTTATTGTGAGGGTTGTAGCGGTTGTGGGTTTGGGTACCCATGGATACGCAAAAATTCTCACGTTAATGTCTACAGATCCTGTTCGGTTTGTGGATTTTTTGGGTCTTGGTCCAAAAATCAGTATTTCGCTGGCTATTTTTGGAGAGCTCGTCGCTCCCGCTTTTGTTTTACTGGGTATTTTTACGAGGTTTTTTTCTATGTTTCCTGTCTTCACAATGTTTTATGCCTTATTCTTTGTGCATATCCTGGGGGGGGATCCCTTTAATGTGGCAGAACCCAGCATGCTTTATCTTCTTTTATTTTTGATGATATGCACTTTTGGAGCCGGAGATTTATCTTTGGATGCAGTTTTTTTCTCAAAAAAAAGGGGGGATTATAGAGATTAGTATGGAGGTTTCTCAATATAGTGGTAGAAAGACATAATCTGATGTTTATGTCTTTTTTTATTTTAATATGAATTTTGTTTCTATAATGTTTATGTTCCACGCAGATATGATTTATGAAAAGAATAGTGTTTAATTTTTTTCTAGTACTCTCGCAGGCTATATTTTCGCAAAATTTTTCTAAAATAGACACATTGAAGGGTTCTGATACTTCATTTAGAAATTTTTGGAAAGTCTCCAGCTATGAATTTACCGTAGAGCCTGACTATAAGGATCTATCTGTTTCCGGAGAGAATAAAATTTTTCTCTATATCACAAAAGACATAGAAGACCCCATTTTTCAGATAGATCTTCAGCAGCCTATGAATTATAAATTTTTAGGAGAGGGAAAAGAGTTTTATACCAAAAGAGATGGAGATTTTATTTTTGTCCATGGAAAAGGAATTTATAAGAAAGGAAAAAAACTTGTTTTTAGGGTTAGATATTTTGGACATCCTATCATTGCAAGAAATGCACCTTGGGATGGGGGATGGGTGTTCAAAACTGATGACCACGGGAATCCCTTTATGTCTGTTGCTCAGGAAGGGATAGGTGTGTCTGTATGGCTTCCCGTAAAAGATACGTGGAGCGAAGAGCCCGAAAACGGAATAAAAATGACCATAATAACACCAAAAGGTTTTACCGGGGTGGGGAATGGGAGACTGATAAAGAAAAAAAATATAGGGGAGAAACAGGCATATACCTGGCAGGTAAAAAATCCCATCAATCTATATGATATTTCACCTACTGTAGGAAAATTCACCCATTTCGGAGAAATATTTTTGGGAGAAAAAGGAAAACTGGATCTTGATTTTTGGGTTTTGAGTTATAATCTAGAAAAAGCCAAAAAACATTTTACGCAGGTGAAACCTATGCTTAAGATTTTTGAATATTGGCTGGGTCCTTATCCTTTTTACGAAGATTCTTATAAACTGGTAGAAAGCCCTTATTTAGGCATGGAGCATCAAAGCAATATTGCCTACGGAAACCACTATATTGATGGCTATTTGGGACGTGATATTTCCGGAACGGGGTACGGATTAGGATGGGATTATATCATCGTTCATGAATCCGGTCATGAGTGGTTTGCGAATAATATTACGGCAAAAGATGTTGCGGATATGTGGATTCACGAATCCTTTACCACCTATTCCGAAGTCTTGTTTGTAAATGAATACATAGGGAAACAGGAAGGAAACCAGTATGCAATAGGCCTTAGAGGGATAATTGAAAATAAAAAACCTATAGAAGGAATATATGGTGTGAGAAAAAAAGGAAGCGCCGATATGTACTCTAAGGGAGCAAATATGATACATACTTTGCGTCATGTACTCAATGATGATGAGAAATTCAGAAATTTGCTTCGGTCTCTCAATCAAAAGTTTTACCACAAAACCGTTACGAGAAAAGAATTTGTAGACTATATTAACATCACCACGGGAGTAGATTTCACTTCATTTTTTCATCAGTATCTTGACACGACCGACATTCCCACGCTCGCGTATCGGGTGGACGGAAACAAGCTTTCCTACGTATGGAAGAATACGGTGCCCCGTCTTTATCTTCCTATAAGGATCAAACAGAAAGATAAAGAAATCACAATAACTCCTTCTGATAAGGTGCAACACATAGAGCTTCCCGAAGACGCAGATGTGGAGTGCGACCCTAATTATTATATTTTTTACTCCAAAGAAAGTGTATAATTTTTTCTTTAGAATAATTAGAAATTTTCATATTGGGTCTGTTTATATTTTGTTTTTGAAGTAGAAAATAGTGAGTAATTTGTACATTTGCGAATGATAAATTACAGTATTATTATGAATACAAAAAGACTTTCAACAAAGCTAGAAAAGGCGTTGAGTGACCAAATGAATAAAGAGATACAGGCTTCTCAGACTTTTTTGTCCTACGGTATATGGGCAGACAATGCCGGGTACAGCGGTGTTGCAAATTTTTTATGGAGACATTCTCAAGAAGAAAGAGAACATTCTATAAAATTTATGCGGTTTATTTTAGATAGGGGAGGGAAACCAAAAGTAGAGGCCATTCCCGCGCCCTTAAAAGATCCCAAAAACATTTCTGAATGTTTTGATAGTGTTTTTAGGCACGAAGTGGATAACACTACCTCTGTTTATAAAATAGTAGATTTGGCCTTAGAAGAGAAAGATTGGGCTACCTGGAACTTCACGCAGTGGTTTGTACAAGAACAAGTAGAAGAAGAAAAATTGGCTAGGGATCTTATAGATCAACTTAATCTTGCGGGAGGAGAAAAAGCTTCTCATGATGCATTATTCCAGCTGGATAAGTCACTGGAGGATCAATCCAACGATGTGCCATCTGCGACAGAAGCTTCTTCCGAGCATCCGTAAATAACTTATTTATCTTAAAAATCTCCAACAAAAGTCTGTCCTTTGACAGACTTTTATAGTTTCTAAAATATGTATATATACATAGATTATGTTATATAAAAAAAAGAAAAATATATTATTATAATTAAATCAAATTATTTTTTTATTTTCAATATAAATTATATTATCGTTAATAAATAAAAAAATGAAAAGCGTTTTATTGGCAAACGTGGTTGTGTTTGGCGTATTTTTTACTCGTGCGCAAGTAGGGGTCAATACGGTGACTCCGCAGAGAACGCTCCATGTGCATGGATCTATACAATGAACAAATGAACTGAACGTAGGAGGAGATGACAAGACTGAAGGGAGAGCAGGGAATGTCGGAGACGTTCTTGTGTCAAGCGGCCCCAACGCCGCTCCCAAATGGGTTCCCATGCCAGGAAATACAATACTTGCTGTGTTTGCTGCAGGGAGTGCAGTCACTAGAGTTACTCATAAGGATGTAGTTCAGGTAAAGTTTTCTAATGTCTTTGTTAAGGATAAGAGTTGGGTCATTACAAACGACGATAAATCTCGATTTATCATCAATAAAAGGGGATATTATCAAATTTCATTTTATGGTTTTGTCACTAAAAGCCATGATTCAGAGGTAAATCCTGGAGGAACATCATTTGCTTCTATAAAAGTGAAGTGAAGGGTAAAGAAAAGCTGCTTAATGACCACCGTGATGTCAGTATAGCAGATAAATCCGGTCTTCCGATAGTGGGATTTTAGCTTTGGATGCGGGAGATATTTTGACTTTTTTCATGTATTTCGGAAGAAAATTTGTGGTAGCCGATACTTCCCTTTCATTGGTTTACCTTGGTGAATAAAAAATAATAAGAGAACACGGAAGTTTTAGACTGTCGAGTCAGAAATAAAACTTTCTTCTCCGTATCCCTGTTTTATTATTTATGCTTAATGAAAGTCGGGAGAGGGTATTTACAAATTTCAGAGAAAAAAATATATTCACCAGCCAAAAACACTCTCTTCTAAAATCTGTATATTTGCCCGTTGCATAAATAAAAAAATAGTATAAACTCATGAAGTGTGGAATTGTGGGGCTACCCAACGTGGGAAAGTCTACTTTGTTTAATTGTCTGAGTAATGCAAAAGCCCAATCTGCAAATTATCCCTTCTGTACCATAGAACCCAATATAGGGACTGTGTCGGTTCCCGATCCTCGTTTATTCAAGCTGGAAAAGTTTATTTCTCCGGAAAGAGTGGTTCCGGCTGTGGTGGAGATCATAGATATTGCGGGTCTTGTGAAAGGAGCGAGTCAAGGTGAAGGACTGGGAAATCAGTTTTTGGCAAATATAAGGGAGTGCGAAGCAATTATCCATGTGTTAAGATGCTTTGATAACGGAAATATCGTACATGTAGAAGGGAGTATAGATCCCATTCGGGATAAAGAGATCATAGATCTAGAACTTCAGCTGAAAGATATGGAGACTCTTTCTAAGGCAATAGAAAAGGCAAAAAAAAATATAAAATCTGGCAAAAAGGAGGATATCTACGCCTATGAGACTTTGCAGAGATTGTACCTCTTCATAGAAGAGGGTAAAAATGCCCGGGAATTTCCTGTAGAAGAAGGGACAACGGCTATAATTTCAGAAATAGCTTTACTTACTTTAAAACCTGTACTTTACCTTTGTAATGTAGACGAACAATCAATAAAGAACGGTAACGAATGGACAAAGAAAATAGAAAACATTGCGCAAAAGGAAGGTGCCGAAGTCCTGGTTCTTGCTGCACAGACAGAGGCAGACATAAATGAGTTGGAAACTTACGAAGAGCGGCAAATGTTTTTGGAGGAACTAGGGTTGGGAGAACCGGGGGTAAACAGATTGATAAGGAAAGCCTATCGGCTATTGAAACTACAGACCTATTTTACTGTTGGAGTGAGGGAGGTGCGTGCGTGGACAATAAAAAAAGGCTGGACAGCTCCACAAGCGGCGGGGGTAATACATACCGATTTTGAGAAAGGTTTTATACGCGCAGAAGTTATTCGATATGACGATTTTATTGCTTATGGATCTGAAGCAAGAGTGAAAGAAGCAGGAAAATTATCTGTAGAGGGTAAAGAATACATAGTGAAGGATGGGGATATTGTGCATTTTCGATTTAATGTATAGATTTTTTATAGAAATAGAATACGTAATACGTAATATGTAAAATATAACATACTATAAACCGATATTGTTTAATAAAGTATCATATTTTTAATAATGATCCTAAGTAACACCGCTGAGTATTCCGAAGATAACATACGAACGCTGGAGTGGCATGAACATATCCGCGTGCGTCCCGGCATGTATATCGGGAAGTTGGGAGACGGATCGTCTGCAGACGACGGGATCTACATTCTTCTGAAAGAAATCATAGATAATTCTGTTGATGAATTTCGGATGAAGACCTGCAAAAAAATAGAAATTACGATAGAGGAAGGAAAAGTCTCTGTGAGAGATTATGGTAGAGGAATTCCTTTGGGAAAAGTGGTGGATGCTGTATCCAAAATGAATACGGGGGGGAAATATGACAGTAGAGCCTTTAAGAAATCCGTAGGGCTCAACGGAGTAGGAACCAAAGCGGTGAATGCACTTTCACGATATTTTCGGGTACAGTCCGTACGAGACGGGATGGGTAAACGGGTAGAATTTTCCAAGGGAGATCTCATAAAAAATGATGATCCCATTCCTGTGCAAGAAAAAAACGGTACAGAAATTTCCTTTATTCCTGATCCGGAAATTTTCCCTCATTACAGATACAGAAAAGAATATATAGAGCGGATGTTACGCCATTATGCGTATCTGAATCCCGGACTCAAAATTATTTTTAACGGAGAGGTTTTCTTATCAGAAAATGGTCTTAAAGATCTTCTGGAGGAAGAAATGGAAAGTGAAGGGATCTATCCGATTATTCATTTGAAAGGAGAAGACATAGAAGTTTCCATCACACATTCTGATAAATCACAGACGGAAACTTATTTTTCTTTTGTTAACGGGCAAAATACGACTCAGGGAGGAACACATCTAAATGCCTTTAAAGAAGCATTTGTAAAGACAATCCGAGAGTTTTTCAACAAGAATTTTGACCCTTCGGATATTAGAAAATCTATTGTAGCAGCAGTATCCATAAGCGTGGAAGAGCCTGTTTTTGAATCACAAACCAAAACCAAGTTGGGTTCCAATAATATAGGCCCTAACGGACCCAGTGTACGGGTTTTTATTACCGATTTTCTAAAAAATCATCTTGATAATTTTTTACATCGTAATCCCGAGATTTCAGAAGCCATACAGAGGAAAATAATGATTTCCGAACGGGAGAGAAAAGAACTCTCAGGGATACAAAAACTTGCGAGAGAAAGAGCAAAGAAAGTCTCTTTGCATAATAAAAAACTCAGAGATTGTAGGCAACATTACAATGACCAAAAGTCCGGTAGAAGACTGGATACACAGATATTTATAACGGAGGGAGATTCTGCCTCCGGATCTATTACCAAATCTAGAGACGTAGAGACACAAGCAGTATTTTCGCTGAAAGGAAAACCGCTCAACTGTTACGGGCTTACCAAAAAAATAGTCTATGAAAATGAAGAATTTAATCTTTTACAAGCAGCCTTAAATATAGAGGACAGTCTAGAAGATCTAAGGTATAATCAGGTGATCATTGCTACCGATGCAGACGTAGACGGCATGCATATCCGGCTCCTTATGATTACGTTTTTTTTGCAGTTTTTTCCGGATCTTATAAAGAATGGTCATTTATACATTTTGCAAACTCCTTTGTTCAGGATACGGAATAGGAAAGAAACCCGCTATTGTTATAATGAAGAAGAACGGGTGGCGGCTCTTAATGAAATGGGAAAAAATCCTGAAATCACGAGGTTTAAGGGACTAGGGGAGATTTCTCCTGACGAGTTTAAATTTTTTATAGGCAAGGATATACGGCTGGAGCCCGTAATCATTGATAAAAACCAAATGACGGATTCTCTGTTGGATTTTTATATGGGGAAAAATACACCAGAAAGGCAAATTTTTGTACTCAATAACTTGGTAATAGAAGATTTTGATTTACAAGAACAATACGATCAATCATTGGCAGAAATAAGATATCATGAGGATCAGTAACAGAAATAAAAGGGTTTTTTACCTGTTGATTTCTCCTTTTTTGGCTCTTCTTACTTTCTTTTGTCTGTTCCTTTTTTATTTCAACAAAAATAGAATAGAACGTGTTGATACTGTGGGGGTATATACATCGGCTATAACCATAGTTTTATGGATATTGTTATTTATACGCGGAAAAATGATCTTTGAATATGATAGTGATGGAGAGGCATTTCTTTTCAGAAATGAGAGTATTTATTTTAATTCTTCTAGAGGGGGAGATGAATTTCCTAAATATAAACTTCTAAAATTTGAAATACTAAATTTATTTTTTCTTAAAAAATTATACATTACGGTTTCGAGCAAAAAGAAAAACAGAATGATTTTGCAATATAATATCTCTTATCTTACTCGTTCCCAAGTAAAAGATCTGGAAAGATCTTTAGGATTTGTATTGGAAGAAAATGCTAAAAAATGAGTCGAAATAAGGTATGATAGAAGATAACATCAATGAGGAAGAGGATCGCCTCAGGAGTGTATCAGGTCTTTACAAAGATTGGTTTCTTGATTATGCTTCCTATGTGATACTGGATAGGGCAATTCCGTCTGTATTTGATGGTTTCAAACCCGTTCAGAGGCGTATTATGCATTCTATGCGTGAGTTAGAGGATGGAAGGTACAATAAGGTGGCTAATATTGTGGGGAATACCATGAAATACCATCCGCATGGAGACACTTCCATTACGGAGGCTATGGTACAATTGGGACAAAAAGAACTCCTTATAGACACACAAGGGAATTGGGGAAATGTCCATACCGGGGACTCTGCTGCAGCGGCCCGGTACATTGAAGCAAGACTTACCCCTTTTGCGCTAGAAGTGGTTTTTAACCCCAAAACCACCCACTGGACAAAATCTTATGACGGAAGAAATAGAGAACCTGTAGATCTCCCTGTAAAATTTCCCTTGCTTTTGGATCAGGGTGTGGAAGGAATAGGTGTGGGACTGTCCACAAAAATATTACCTCACAATTTTAATGAACTTATTGACGCCAGTATTTCCTGTCTGAAAGGAAAGCCCTTTCGGCTCTTTCCGGATTTTCTTACAAAAGGAATGCTGGACGTATCCGAGTACAACGACGGGAAAAGAGGAGGAAGGGTACGTGCCAGAGCAAAGATTACAAAAAAAGATAACCATACCTTAATAATAACCGAACTTCCTTTTTCCAAAACTACGGGCGGAATTATTGATTCTATTCTTAAAGCCAACGAAAAGGGAAAGATCAGGATAAAAAGAATTGAAGATAACACTTCGGATCATGTGGAGATCATTATACACCTGCATCCCGAGGTGTCTCCAGATAAGACCATTGATGCCCTCTACGCTTTCACCGATTGTCAGGTCTCTATTTCTCCCAATGCCTGCGTAATTATAGGAGATCAGCCTACTTTTAGCTCTGTTACGGAAATTCTAAAACTAAACACAGATCATACGGTATCTCTTCTTAAAAAAGAACTTGAGATAGAACTTGAAGAATTGCGGGAGAGTTGGCATTTTGTTTCACTGGAAAAAATTTTCATAGAAAACAGGATTTACCGCGATATAGAGGAGATAAAAACATGGGAGGAGGTAATTTCTACTATAAAAAAAGGAATTTCTCCCTTTACGAAACACCTTCTCAGAACAGTAACCGAAGAGGATATCATAAAACTTACGGAGATTAGAATCAAAAGGATTTCCCGGTTTGATCTTGATAAGTTTAGAGAAAACATAGCCACCCTGGAGGGGAAAATAGAAAAAGTAAAGCACCATCTGGAACATCTTATTCCCTACGCAATAACTTACTTTCTCAACATACAGAAAAAATATGGAAAAGGAAAGGAGAGAAAGACGGAGATAAGGGTTTTTGATACTATAGATGCCACAAAGGTGGCGGTAGCCAACGTGAAGTATTATGTAAACTATAAAGAGGGTTTTGTGGGAACTTCTCTCCGTAAAGATGAATATTTATTCGACTGTTCAGACATTGATGACATTATTGTTTTTAGAAGAGATGGCGTTGTGCAAATCGTAAAAGTAGAGGCAAAAACATTTGTAGGAAAAGATATTTTGCATGTGGGAGTATGGAAAAAAAACGATCGGAGAACCATTTATAATATGATCTACCGTGAGGGGAAAAACGGAGCTTCTTATATGAAAAGATTTCCTGCCATCTCCATGATTCGCAACACGGAATATCCGCTTGCTTCCCCCGAAAAAGGATCTGAAATTCTGTATCTTTCTGGCAATCCAAACGGAGAGGCAGAAGTAGTGCACGTAACTCTTAAGCCTAGTGCAAGGGTAAGAAAACAAAAATTTGACATAGATTTTGCAGAATTGACCATAAAGGGAAGAAACTCCAAAGGAAATCTAGTAAGTAAGTTTCCTGTGAGGAAAATAGAGCTTAAGAAGAAGGGGGGATCTACTTTGGCGCCAAGAAAAATATGGTTTGATGAAACTATAAAACGTCTCAATACAGAGGGAAGAGGAACGCTGTTGGGTACTTTTAGGGGAGACGATAAAATACTTGCCGTCTCCAGGAGGGGAGAAGCCCGTCTGTTATCTTTTGACTTGAGCACCCGATTTGATGAAGAATATATTATTTTGGAAAAATGGCAGCCTCAGGAGCCTATTTTTTGTGTTTATTACGATGGAACAAAGAAAGTTTACTTTATCAAACGGTTTTTTCTGGAAAGTACTTCAGGAATACAAAACATTATGCCTGCTTTTCACCCCCTATCTTTTATAGAATATGTAGGGAAATCACGGGGGTGCAAGATAGAGATTTTTTACCCTAAAGATAAAAATGGAAAAGAAAAAGCACCGGAGCTCATTTCTGTGGAAGATTTTATTGCCGTAAAAGGAATCAAAGCAATGGGAAATCAGCTGGCAAAAGGAAAAATAAAATCTATAAAAATTATCAAGCCTCCGGAAGAAACACAAGAAATTTCTGAAGAAAAAGATAATTCAGACCCTCAGAGAGGAGTGGGGGGGGGAATTTTAGGCAGTCTTTTCTAGACTCCCCCCGAAAAAAAGGATATAATCTAAATACTCCACGGTATAAAAATCATCATTTATGTTTTCGCTTATCCTCATTATTGTTGTCACATCATTTATCAGCTATCATGGCTTACAGAACCTGTATTTTTTTGACCAGTACAAATTTAATGTCAATGCAGTAAGGTTTAAAAAGGAATATATAAGGCTTCTCTCTTCGGGTTTTTTGCATGGAGATTTTATGCATCTTATCCTTAATATGTATGTGCTTTATATGTTTGGTGCTGTGGTGATTGGCAATTTTGGCATATTAGTTTTTTTTCTGGTTTATCTGGGAGCCATTGTTTTGGGTAATCTGTTTTCTCTGTACGTTTATAAAAATCAGGGAGGATATTCTGCGATAGGAGCGAGCGGTGGTGTTGCAGGAATCATTTTTCTAAGCGTGGCGATAGATCCTGTGGGGAGTAGAATAGGCATTATATTCTTACCGGGTTTGTCTATTCCGGGGTATATTTTCGGATTTCTGTACTTTGCTTATTCTGTGTATAACATGCTTTATCCCTCCAGAAACGATATGATAGGACATGCAGCCCATTTGGGAGGCGCTGTTTTTGGACTTACATTTGCCGTTGTAGTCTCTCCGCTGACTGCTTTCTATTATTCGTTTTATCTGTTAATAATGGGATTACCTCTTTTTTATCTCTTTTATGACATACTTATAAAAAAAAGACGCCGATAAGATAGAGATTTAAAGAAGTAGATTCAGAATTTTACGCCGAGCTTTTCCAAAGTAGATTTTAAGTCGATTTCGGGAGTTGCGTGTATGGTCTTAAAACCTATTTTTTCTGCTGTTGCAATATTGTTTTCGTTATCATCTATGAAAACGGATTCCTCTGCCTTTACGGAATATCTGTGGCTGAGTATGTGCCATAGTTTAGGATCTGGTTTTATGCATTTTTCTTCTCCGGATACCACAATTTTACCTCCGAAAATCCTGAAAAAATCATAGTTTTCCAAAGCATAGGGAAAAGTTTCAGAAGACCAGTTAGTCAGTCCGTAAAGTCGATAGGGCGTTTTTTCTAGATCTCTGAGTACTGCAACATTTTTGGGAAAGTCTCCTTTGAGCATTATTTTCCAGTTGTCATAATACGCCCGTATTTCTTTTTCCCAATCCGGATGCTGCTTTACTAATAATTCTGTCCCCTCCTGTAGTGTTCTTCCTCTGTCCTGTTCGGCATTCCATTCAAAGGTTGCAATTTCGCTGAGGAAATATTCCATCTTTTTGAGATCTTTAAAATAATCAGCGTAAAAATACCTTGGATTCCAGTCCATCAACACACCACCAAAGTCAAAGACAATATTTTTGATCATTTGATTTACAGAACCCGAAGCGTTTTTCATAAAATAATGTTTGAATTTGGATATATTTAGAGTTGCAGTATTTCAAAAGAATATTCTTTCCCATCGAAAGTAGAGAAAATATGTTGAACGCCATTACTCAAAATAATATTTTTAGCCTGTATGCTAGAATTGTAGCGTGCTGTCTGTTCAAATGTATTTTCTGTGATCGGAATTTTTGGCCCCTTGCACTCCACCAGTATTACCGGCTTAGCTTTCTCTGTAACCAGAAGATCTAATCTTTTTACAAGCCCGTTTACCTGTATTTTTTTCTCTGCGATAAGCGCAGAGGGATAATAGCCTTTATCTTTCAAGAAATAATGGATCCAGTGCTGCCTTACCCATTCTTCCGGAGTGAGGACAAGCCACATTTTACGCAAAACGTCATGGATAAAAAACTTATCTTTGTCCTTCCTAAGCCGAAAAGGATAGGTGTGTGGAAAATTCAGTTTCGCAAGGCGCATGAAATATGAAAGAATTAGATTCGTTACTCAGAGACATCAAAAATAGGAAGTTTCTCCCACTTTATTTTTTTCATGGTCCCGAGCCTTATTTTATAGATCTGTTGATAAAGAACATAGAAGAAAACGTTCTCAACAAAGAAGAAAAGGCCTTCAATCAAGTCATGGTCTACGGTAAGGATACTACCTATCCGGATATTTTGTCTATGGCAAAGCAATACCCTGTGATGAGTGATAAAAAACTGATCATAGTAAAGGAAGCACAGGATCTTCGTCTCACTGATACAGAAGCAGAAGCCCTCATGCAATATGCTACGCAACCTGTGGAAAGTACCGTACTTGTATTTTCGCATAAAAATAAAAAGCTAGACGGAAAAAAAAGAAAACTCCATCAAACCCTCAAAAATTATATTTTCTTATCGGACGAAATAAAAGACTGGAACTTATCTTCGGTCATACAGAAGGAACTGGACAGAAATCATCTGAAAGCCCGACCTAATATCGCTCCCTTTCTGGCACAAAATTTGGGAAATGACCTTTCAAGGATATTTAACGAGATAGCCAAGGTAAAAATTTTACTTAAAGAGGGAGAATGGCTGGATGCAGACAAAATTGAAAAATATGTGGGAATTAGCAAAGATTACAATGTATTTGAGTTACAAAAGGCTGTAGTTTCTAAAGACTTGCCCAAAGCACTAAAAATCATAAATGTTATGGGGCAAAATGAAAAGGCACACTCTATTATTTCTATGATTTCTGTTTTTTTTAATTATTTCTCTAGGGTTATTCTATTCCATGTCCTAAGAGGAAATTCGCCTCAGGTTTTGGCCTCCGAGTTAGGTATAGCCCCTGCCTTCATAAAAGACTATGAAAATTCTTCAAAGCTCTTTTCCCTAAAGCAGGCCACAAGGGTGATTTCCATTCTTCGGGATATTGATCTTAAGGCCAAAGGGCTAGGAGTATACCAAACCTCCGATAAAGAACTGATGAAAGAAATGGTGTATAAGGTGATTCATATCGGTTCGATAGAAACCACGACATAAAGATAAAAATGATTATTACAGAGGAATGTAATATTTTTGTTTCTTAAAGAAAACAGTAATTAGACCCAGTAAATAGATAAAATTATGTCAGACAATATTTTAGACTGTGTGATTATAGGATCCGGACCTGCAGGTTACACTGCAGCCATTTACGCTGCCAGAGCAGATCTCAAACCCGTTCTATATACCGGACTGGAACCCGGGGGACAGCTCACCACCACAACAGAGGTAGATAATTTTCCTGGCTATCCCGATGGAGTTACAGGCCCAAAATTGATGCAGGATATGGAAAAACAGGCGAAAAGATTTGATACGCAGGTATTTCATGAGACGGTAACAAAAGTAGCGCTGTCCACTCAGAACGGAGGAATCCATAAGATTTGGGTAGGGGATAAAGAAGTTTTGACCCGTACCGTCATTATATCTACAGGAGCTACCGCCAAATACCTGGGGCTGGAGGACGAAAAAAAATATTCTGGTGGTGGAGTTTCCGCATGCGCCACATGTGACGGGTTTTTCTATAGGGGAAAAGAGGTAGTAGTAGTAGGCGGGGGAGACACTGCTGCAGAGGAAGCTACCTATCTGGCCAAACTCTGCGCAAAGGTAACGGTTTTGGTGAGAAAAGGAGGCTTTAGAGCCTCCAAAGCCATGGTCAACAGGGTACTCAACACTTCTAACATAGAGGTGAAATTTTTTCATGAACTGATAGGAATAGAGGGAGAAAATAATCTTGTAGAAAGAGCCGTTATCCGAAATAACAATACGGGAGAGATCACCAGAATAGAAGTACATGGAATTTTCATTGCAATAGGGCATAAGCCTAATACGGAACTTTTTCTGCATCAGCTGGATCTCGACGAAAATGGCTATATAATAACAGAAAAGGGATCTTCCAGAACACAACTTCCCGGGATTTTTGCCGCAGGAGATGTACAAGATCACGTATACAGACAGGCAATTACAGCTGCAGGAAGCGGATGTATGGCAGCAATGGATGCAGAAAAATATCTGACTTCCCTAGAAAACTAATTTTTTCTTGTCCAAGTAAACTTTTTATATGATCAAGTATTTTTCTTTGATATTTCTGGGGGGAGGTTTTGGGAGCGTATTCAGAGCGTTGGTTTCGTACCATTCACAAAAAATGTGGAGCTATAAAAGTTTTCCTTTCGGCACCTTTCTGGTCAATATTTTGGGTTGCTTTCTGATTGGATATTTTCTTCAGTTTTTTTCTAAGAATACAGACTGGGCGAGACCATTACTTCTCATCGGTTTTTGCGGAGGGTTTACCACTTTTTCTACTTTCTCTGTAGAGAGCTGGGTTTTGTGGAAGAGCGGGAATTATTTTATTATGTGTCTTTATGTTTTACTAAGCCTTCTATTTGGGTTTGTACTTCTCTTACTGGGCACACAATTAGCAAAAACATGAACATTTTTGCCATGGGATTGATAAAAGCCATGCAGATAAGATTTGGTAAAATAAAATTCTGAAATATTTGCTCTTTCCTAAAAAGGATTATATATTTGCACCACTTAAAAAATCGGATTTTTGGTTTGGGAGAGATGGCAGAGTGGTCGAATGCGGCGGTCTTGAAAACCGTTGACTGTCACAGGTCCGGGGGTTCGAATCCCTCTCTCTCCGCGGTTGGTGTTTCGGCTAAATCTTCACGGAAATTGTGGAGGTTTTTTTTGTTGCATAATAACCTAACCATTGATCAGATGTAATGGTTGATTTACTTCCTTAAAAAACTATCCGTTTATCGGAAAAACTACTTTGATATATTTTTCCGAAGTGAATTAAATTCCATAAAATTCTACGATTTTGATTAAAACTTATTCCCTGCAGCCAGCTTAAAATAATGAAATAATGTACTATATTCGCAGAAATATTTCAACTATTTTTTTGTCTTTGAGCTAAAAATTTGATAAACCTGTCTTGATATAAATAAATGTCGAAAAAATACCTGCCCTGTGTATATTTTCTGATTACGGTTATACTGTACATGTATGGATTCAGATACGGCGCATCGGCTTTTTTTGCAGAAAAATTTAAGACCCTTCCTACGTTGGAGGTTGTGGGCTTTTCGTTTCTCTACCTGTTGCAGTTTATTTCTGCAGTGTTCTTTATGTCTTGGTTGTACAAATACAAATATCATATAACAAGAACACTCTCCATTATTTTTTCACTGATCATAGCGGTTAATTTTTTTATTTCTATCAGTTGTATCATAATCTATCACTCCAACTTTAGTGTGGGTATTGCGGCCAATATTTTGAGCTCTGATGTAAATGAGGCAGTAAATACAGAAACCAACTTCACCCTTCCATTTATCTTCACTTCGTTTTTTTATATTTTTCTGTTTTCTTCGGTTCAGGCTTTCTCCAAGTATAGAGTTACTGTCCCAAAACTTGTTTTTTCATCATTTTGGATTATATTCCCCTTTGCTACAGAGGTTGGCTCTATGCCTAAAAGCACAGACAAAAATATATTGCATCATTTTTTTATTTACCATGCTGTAGATTTTCAGAGGGGAAACAATATATTGAAAGAATTTAAAACACTGAAAAACCTATCGCCTGTAAAATATAATTTCAGGATAAAGGGGGAGGGAGTAGAAAACTTGATCATATTTATAGGAGAGTCAGCAAGAAGACAAAATCATTCGCTATACGGCTATAAAAGAAAAACAACGCCCTATCAAGACAGAGAGAAAAAAAACATGCTTCTCTTCACCCGGGCAAATGCTCCTGCGGGTCATATCCGGGCAGTTCTTGCACTAATTTTATCTTCTCTGGATCCAGAAAATTATGAAAAGGATAAAAGCGGAATTAATGATAATATAGTAAACATAGCCAATCAATACGGCTACACTACCTATTGGATGAGCACCCAAAATGATCTCTCTGGCATGGAGCCCATTATTTTAGCAGCTAGATATAAGATATGGAAAAACTACCAGTACGATGCGAGTCTTGTCCCAGAATTTGAAAAAATACTGGCGAGAAAAGGAAAAAAATTGATTTTCATCCATATTAATGGAAGCCACATTAATGCCTGTAAACGTTACCCAAAAAATCAAGCATTTTTTTACGGTGATCCTGTTTTTGACTGTTATGATAATTCTATACTTTATACAGACAAAACCATTGGCAAGGTGATGGAAAAGCTAAAAAACTCTAATTCTGCTCTTATTTACTTTTCGGATCACGGGGAAACAGTAATTGATAACACAATCATCCATGCAGACTCTAAGGATGCTGCTTCTGTTCCTTTTTATATTTGGTATTCAGACCTTATTCCCAAAAGTCTGGTAACTAAAGGAGAATATAACAAGTCTGTACAGACGAGCATTGTTTTTCCGCTGGCCCTAGATTTAATGGGTCTGGATTCGAGTCCTTACCAGAAATACAAAAAGAATGTTTTTTTAAAAGATGATCTTAATTCTGTTCCGTATGATCAACTGGAAGAATAATAAAAGAGAATTAACTAAACTAGTAAACCCAGATAAGCAATCTAAACAAAGTACAGATTAACATTTTTTAACAAAAGAAATTCAAAAAATTTTATTGCCTTATTGACTAATTTTACTTTTTCTGTATAAACCTGATCCTGTTCTTCCGTAAATGAGCACATCCGGTGCATTATGCTGTACGGAAGAAATTCCTTTTTCCATTTTTTTCGTACCTCCCTTCTCGGTATATCCTTCGCTGGTGAGTATTACCTAAATTATTGGATTCCAATAAATTAAATAAATTTTCCTATAACAAAATAAAAACCATGGACTTACAATACAACAAGTACAATTAATTTTTGAATTTGACCTTTTTGTGTAGAAAAAAACTTTATCACCGAGCAAACCATAACAAAAAAAGACTGCCAAAAAATGGCGCAGTCTTTCTTTTTCTCATAAAACAGACAGAGATCCTATTTAGGCATCTGTTTTATTTTTTAAAGGGCACATCCTTTATGCGGGCCTTTTTACCTCTGAGTTTCCTAAAATAATAGATTCTGGCCCTTTTCACTTTACCTTTTCTGTCCACTTCTATTTTTTGCAGTGCGGGCAGATTGATGGGGAAGACCCTCTCCACGCCTACATCTCCGCTCATCTTTCTTATTGTAAAGGTCTTTGTGGCTCCCCGGCCTCTTAACTGAATCACTACCCCTTTAAAAAATTGAGTACGGGTTTTGTTCCCTTCCCTGATTTCGTAGTATACCGTGATACTATCCCCAGCCTTAAATACTGGAAATTCCTTTCTTTCGATGTACTTGTCCTGTACGTATTTCACCAAATCCATCTTGTTAAATAGAAGATTTAAAAAAATTGCAGCTCTAAGCAACTTTCACGTCTTTCGTTCAAGAGGTTACTTAAATAAAGTAAAAGTATAAGCCGCAAATTTAAAAAAAATATCCTTTTTCACAAGAATCATTCTTTAAATTTATTGTAAGAAAAGTTCTTTGTTTGTTTGAAATAAAAAATGTAAATTGATTTTGCAAAACACATAGAAAATGATTGACAAGAGGGTAAAAGATGCCCAGGCCGCCATAGAGGATATAAGGGATGGGGCGACTGTTATGTTCGGAGGGTTTGGTCTGTGCGGAATTCCAGAGAATTGTATCAGGGTGCTTGCTCGGTCTCGTGTGAAGGGTCTTGTTTGTATTTCCAATAATGCCGGGGTAGATGGTTTTGGGTTAGGAATGCTTCTGGAAAAAAGACAAATAAAAAGAATGATCGCCTCTTATGTGGGAGAAAATGCAGAATTCGAGAGACAAATGCTTTCCGGAGAACTGGAGGTAGAACTGACTCCTCAGGGTACCCTTGCGGAGAAATGCAGGGCGGCACAGGCAGGGATTCCGGCATTTTATACTCCGGCAGGCTACGGAACAGAAATAGCAGAAGGGAAAGAAATTAGAGATTTCCATGGGAAACCCCATCTCTTGGAATATGCCTATCAGGCCGATTTTTCCATAGTAAAAGCATGGAAGGGAGACTATGCGGGAAATCTCGTATTTAAGGGTTCTGCGAGAAATTTTAACGCTCCCATGGCCGGAGCAGCAAAAATAACCATAGCAGAAGTAGAAGAGCTCGTACCTCCGGGCGGGTTAGACCCAAATCAGATACATATCCCCGGGATCATGGTACAGAGGATTTTCCGGGGAGAAAAGTATGAGAAGCGAATAGAAAAACGTACCGTAAGGATAAATACAACAGAATAAAAAAGCAAACACACTGCAAAAAATGCTTACCAAAGAACAAATAGCTCAGAGAATAGCGAAAGAGATACAGGACGGATATTACGTAAATTTGGGTATCGGAATTCCTACATTGGTTGCGAATTATATTCCCGGGGATATGAATGTAGATTTTCAAAGTGAAAACGGAATTTTAGGCATGGGTCCTTTTCCCCACGAAGGTGAAGAGGACGCGGATGTCATTAATGCCGGCAAACAAACCATCACCGTGCTGCCAGGTGGTTCGTTTTTTGATTCGGCGTTTAGTTTTGGAATGATAAGAAGTAAAAAGATGAACCTCACCATCTTGGGAGCAATGGAAGTTTCCGAAGACGGAGACATAGCCAACTGGAAAATCCCCGGAAAAATGGTAAAAGGAATGGGGGGTGCTATGGATCTGGTGGCTTCTGCAGAGAATATAACAGTCGCCATGATGCACGTAAATAAGGCAGGGGAGAGTAAGATATTAAAAAAATGCACCTTGCCGCTTACTGGGGTAAGATGCGTAAAAAAAATAGTAACGGAACTCGCAGTATTGGAAGTAATACCGGGAAAAGGGTTGAAATTACTGGAAAGAGCACCCGGCATCAGCGTAGAAAAGATAATAAATGTTACAGAAGCGTCCCTCATTGTAGAGGGGGAGATTCCCGAAATGCATTTGCAATAAAATTGTTTATTTTGTCTAATTTAGTTCCCTGTAAAATAGACTCTGGTGGGATAGGTTATGATTTTTTTAGGGTTAGAGAGAGGTATTTAAGGGGATATTCGCATGAACAGAGACAAAGAAATGCCTTTTTGGGGACATGTAGGGGAGCTGAGAGGACTTCTTATTAGGAGTATGGTAGCCATAGCCATAGGAGGAGTGTTTGTCGGCGCTCATATTACGTGGATAATGGATCATGTGTTTTTTTTTCCTACACAAAATAGTTTTCCTACCTTTCGGCTCATTAATCATTTTTCCAGACTTTATTTTGGACAAGATACTATAGTGCTTCCTGACGATTTTCCCGTACAGGTAAGAAAGCTCTATCAGCAATTCAATGTCATGATGGCGGTGAGTATTTTTGGCGGGATCGTCATTGCGTTTCCCTATATCATCTGGGAACTATGGAAATTTATCAGTCCCGCCCTGAAGAAAGAGGAAAGAAAAAATGCTCTTTTTCTTATTAATTTTATCTGGTTGCTTTTTATGACGGGAGTGTTGTGTGGGTATTTTATTATCCTGCCCTTTGCGGTTAATTTTGGGATTATTTTCAGGATTTCTGACATCATAACGCCCCTATACGATCTCTCCGACTATACTACACTCTTTTTACAAGTAGTTCTGGGAATGGGGGTGATCTTTTTGTTTCCTGTCATTATCTATTATCTCACGCTTATAGACATAATCACCCCGAAATTCCTAAAAACTTACAGGAGACACGCCATAGTTTTAATCATGGTAGTAGCCGCCATAGTTACGCCGGCAGATGTTATGAGCATGCTGGCCGCTGCGTTTCCTTTATTATTGCTCTATGAATTTAGTATTTTCGTGTCTGTACGCACACACTACCTGAACCAAAAGAAGGAGAAAAAAAGAAACGTGTGACGCTTCCTACAGCGGAAGTTATTATTTAACATAATAAACATTATAGGCAAAAAAACATCATCAGAACAAATTATTTATTTTTTCCGATCATTTAAAATTTCCAAAACACGGGGATGAGTAACTATATTAATGATCATTTCGGTCAATGTCTTCAACTTAGTTTCTATGCTTTCACTCAAAAAATAAATTTCCTGTAGTGAAAATTTTTTCTTGCCAGGGGGATGATCGCCACCGCCCAAAACACCATTTTCTATTCTCTCGTATAAAAAGTTGATCTTCTCTTCTACAAGTAATTTTTTAAAATCAGCCGAGAGAGAATGGGCACTCTTATCTGCTGGACTCTGCTCTTTCTTTAATATTTCTCCCTCCCCCGTTAGGAGCCAAGTTGGATTAATTTCGGGAAAATTTTCAACTATTCTGCTTATCCATTTACTCTGAATATCGGTATCATTCTTGATAGCTCTTGACAAGACCCCCTTGCTTGCCCCTATTTTACTTTCAAGAGCAGTTATTTTAATACCTTTAATATCAGCTATTTGATTAATCCTTTTTAAAACACTCATTACAAAAGTTGAAATTTATCATAAAATATTTCTTTTAATTGAAAATTATCACCTACATTTGTTCTGAGTTTAGAACAAACAACTCAATAGGCAAATGTATGAAAAACGAAGCCAATAGAGGTGTGATCTTCTTTTTTGATATGTGCCACACATAGCTCTTTGTAACAAGACCACTAAATATAGCATGTAAAAATGAAAGAAAAAATAAAAAAACAAAAATACCATAGGGAAGTCATAGCAATTTTGGCACAAGAGTTTCAGGTAACAGATCGTTTTGTAAGGTTTTGTATCCGCGGAGAAAGACATAGCGATAAAGCGGAAACCATAAAAACTAAATATAAAGAACTGATAAAACCAACTTCTCTTGCCATCTATAATTTTAAGAACAAAATTACATGAGAAGATCTGTGATAATAAAATCAGTGTGACTTATTATTTTATTTGAAAAGATTTTTTAATGATTATCCTAGTTCTATAACATTATTATTTAAAATTAAACTTATGGTAAAAAATGTATTATCACTAATTGCTGTTGTCGGCATGGGTGTGTGGGGATCCGCTCAGGTGGGGATCAATACCGCCAACCCCCGACAGTTATTCCATGTGGACGGGGCCAAGGACAATCCTACCTCCGGAATTCCTACCCAAACCCAGCAAGCCAATGACTTTGTCGTCAAATCAACAGGACAGACCTCTATAGGGGATATAAATCCCAGCGATTATTCTATGCTGAATGTCTCCTCTTTGGATAAGAAAAGAGGCATCACCATTCCGAAAGTGGATCTCACTTCCATCACACTGGATCTGAATAGCGATGGCAATGATGATGTCAGTGATCAGCCCGTAGGACTGTTGATATTCAATAACGGCAAGACTTTTCCTCATGGGTATTACTTCTGGACAGGTAAAGAGTGGCAGGTACTCAACAGCTCTTCTGTAGTTCCGGCACAGGCAAAACTCAATTGCGAATCTGCCCTGCTGGATCCCTCTCAAGCCATCGATGGAGATACCCCCAAGCCGATTATTTCGGGAACGGTGATGAAGATTTATTACTCGGGAGCTAACGGAGGAAGATTCAACGGCATAACGCTTACCTCCAAAGGTAATCTGAACATTAAAGCCACAATTGCCGACGGAAAGCTGGAAAACGGTTCCGGAGTTTTGGTTTTTGCGGTACAGGGGATCCCCACGGCCGAACAAACTTCTCCGAAAGGGATTACTTTTGACTTAACGCCTCTTATCAAAGCCAACCCGGGGCTGAAAGGCTGCACCAGTGTCACGGTGGGCACCCAGGTAAATGCAGACATAAAGACAGTTGCCGTTATGGATTATATGAAGTTTGTGACCGATCCGGATACGGGAGTAAAAGGATTTACGGTAGATGCCACGACCCCTGATGGGCTTTATACCATAAAGGTATTTATGAGGCATTCCATACAGAGTAATGCTGCCACCGAAACGAACAATACCTATCCTACAGATAGTCCTTACGAAAACAATGTGCTGTTGAGGAACAATTCTTCAGAAGCAAAAGTAATTATGTGGAATTATTATACCATTTTTGGTGGTAGCTATAACAGTGGGATACTTTCTGATGCAGGGGGAAACTTAAGAGTTCCCCCAAGAAAACCCGGAGGAGCACCGGAAGGAGGGGGAAATACTTGGCTTAGCTTATCTGTTTCCTATCACGGAGGATGGGGTAATCCGGGAATCTACAATGCTGTGAGTGGAGGTCCGGAATACAGACGTTATACATGGATCGATACTTCTTCCTCCACCAAAGTGGCTTATAATGTAACGGTAATGTCGGGAATGGATCCTTCGTTCAGTAAAACCCAGCCTACAAAACAAAAAGTGTTTATCAAAATAGAGCAAATTACGGGAGGAAGTTAGTTTTTTTATTCTTCTTGTCCCAATGCGTTTTATGTAATGAAGGGCAAGATCACCACTTAGTAGCCCTGACTTTTTCGGTCAGGGCTACTTGATGTCAAACAGATTCTAGCGAAAGAGTAATCATTTGGTTTAGAGAACGTTCTCTATCTTTAGCACTCATTATCTCGCCCGTTGGCAAAATATCGGTTACAGAAAGTATAGATGCAGCATTTTTTTTTAGGTATTTTGCGTTGGCAAACAATCCAAAAGTCTCCATCTCCACCACGTCACAAGCGTATTTTTTTGCGATCACCGGTTCCGGATCGGGTCTATAAAAAATATCACTGGTGTGTACATTAAGCGTTCTTATTTCTGTACCCAAAGATTTTGCTGTTGTATTTATTTTGTGGTAGATATCCCCTTGGTATGATAGACTCTCCTCTTCTATCCCAAATGCATACCGGGCATAGGTACTTTCAGAAGCTGCAAGCCTAACATTTATAAGATCCTGAAGTCCTATTTCAAGCCTGTAAGAACCACAAGTTCCCATCCTTATGATGGTATCTACTTCATATTCCGTATACAACTCATAAGAATAAATTCCCATGCTGGGTATCCCCATACCACTGGCACCTATCGTAACCTCTTTCTCTTTATACTTCCCCGTAAAAAAATGTATCCCCCTAATATTGCTCACTTCTCTTGACTTTTCCAGAAAATTATCCGAAATATATTTAGCTCTTAGCGGATCTCCCGGAAGCAAGACTGTTTTGGCGATTTCTCCCCTGATCGCACCGATGTGTATACTCATAGGTCAATATTTCCGACAAATATAACAGAAAAAAGTTTGGGCTTTTTATATATTTTGACTATCTTGGTCCCGATAAATCGGAAATAAAAACTAAAATGGAAGGTTTTCTTGATAAAATGAACAAAAGATACGCGGTAAAAAAATATAATCCCAACTATTCTTTAGATAAAAATACCATAGAAAAACTGAAAGAGGTGCTGCGTCTCAGCCCCTCCTCTATCAATAGTCAGCCATGGAAGTTTACCTTTGTCACTCAAAAAGAGGTGAAAGATTCGCTTGCGCTTTGCTCTTGTCATAATACGGAAAAAATAAAAGATTCCAGTTTGCTCATTGTTTTTCAGGTAATGAAAAACATAGACGATTTTGAAAAACATCTTGAAGAAAATCTTCCTCCTCATACGGTGGAGTATTATCATGCCAGAATCAAGCCTCTTGGTGAAGAAGAGATAAAGTCTTGGATGAGAAACCAGGTGTATATTTCACTCGGGATTCTCTTGGCTGCCTGCGCTGAAATGGAAATAGATTCTACGGCCATGGGAGGGATACAACCCGAAAAATATGATGAGATACTGAAAAATGATAGGTACACTACCTTATTCGCCGTCTGCATAGGCAAAAGACATGAAGAAGACACCAATATGCCTACCAGAAGGCCCAAGACGAGAATTCCTGTCTCTGCGGTAGTAGACGAGGTATAACTCCTGTAAAGAAATTAAAGTAGTTTCAGCTCTATTTTTATTGTGCTCCCAAAGATCGTTTTTGCCATCCTTTCGAAATTATTGGTTTTGTCAGACAAGTAAAAATTGTATTTTGACAGTGTATCCGATTTTTTGAGTATGCCCCTGTTTTCAAGGACTTTTTTAAGTTCTTGCGCTACAATGGAAGGAGAATCTATTATATTTATTTTGTACGTGTAGAATTCTTTTATTTCCTTCAAAAGTAGCGGATAATGGGTGCATCCTAAAATAATAGTATCTATATTTTCAAGTATTGGATTACTCAGGTAGTACTTGATTATTTCATGAGAAATAGGATGACTCCTAATCCCCTCTTCTATTATAGGAACCAAAAGTGGTGTAGAGAGCTGAGCAATTTCTATGGCTGTATTTTGTTCCCGTATAGTTTTTTTGTAAACGTCAGAGTCTATGGTGGCCTTGGTAGCAATTATCCCTATTTTCTTTATATTTTTTTCTGCTGCCACTATTTTTGTTACAGGATGTATTACGTCTACCACAGGTACTTTTTCGTTTACTTCTTCCTTAATGTTTTGGAATGCGCTGGCAGTGGCAGAATTGCATGCTATCACTATAGCCTTACATTTCTTTTCCAAAAGAAATCGGGTAATTTTTATGCAATAGTCTACAATAGCCGCTTTTGATTTTTCTCCGTAAGGAAGGTTTTTTGTGTCTCCGTAATAAATAAAATTTTCATCAGGTAAGATTTTTTTTATTTCTTTTGCTATTGTAAGCCCCCCTACTCCGGAGTCAAAAATACCAATGGGCAAATCCGGATCGTCATAAGCAGGATAATATATATTTTTTCTCAAATCAGCAGTGTTGGTATATTGTGTAAGCATCTAAAAAATAAGAATTGACGGAGATGATAATTCTAAAAGTCCCTAAACCCTAAACAACAAAAAGCCCCGAGGCTATTCTGTCTGCAAAAAACCATTTTTCTTTGGGTATTTTAAGTTGAGTATTTTCTATAATAAGTTGTTTTTCTTTTAGTTTGATATGCATATTTTTATTGAAATTATCAAAAATTTCTTCGGAAAACAAAGTACTTATCTCTTGTATATCTACCCCCCACTTTGTCCTTAGTCCGGTCATAATTTTCTCGTTGTACCTCTCTGTATCGCTCAGTATTTCTCTCTCTATAGGTAAAATTTCTCTTTGTATAGACTGTATGTACTTTGCATTATTTTGTATATTCCAACTTCTCGTTTTTTTTCCATCATAAGAATGCGCAGCCGGACCTATCCCAAGGTAAGGCAAATTTTTCCAATAAGAGGTATTATGTCTGGAGTAAAAATTGGGTTTTCCAAAATTTGAAATTTCATAATGGTCAAAACCATTATCCTGAAGATAGTCCACCATAAAATAAAAATATCTATTCTGCAGGGATTCACTGGCAACGTCATGTATTTTTTTGTCAATTTGGAAAGCAAGTGCCGTATTGGGCTCTACCGTAAGTGCATAAGAGGAAATATGTGTTACTCCGTAGAAAACGGCCTTTCTTAAATTTTCTTTCCAAATTTCGAAATCGGAATGGGGAAAACCATAAATGATATCTATACTCACGTTTTTTATTCCTTTGTCCTGTACTGATTTGATAGAAAATTCTGCCTGCTTTGCATTGTGTGCCCGGTTGGTAATTTTTAGGTCCGGATCCCAAAAACTTTGTATCCCTATCGAAAGTCTGTTTACCCCTATATCTGTAATGTCTTGAATATACCGACTGTTAATGTTTTCCGGATTAATTTCTAGGGTTATTTCTGCATTTTCTTCCAAGGAAAAATGCTTATTTATTTTCTCTATTATCCTGCCTAATTCATTTGCGGAAAGCACTGAAGGAGTTCCTCCTCCAAAGTAAATAGAAAGAATATTTTTGTTATGATCCAGTTCATTTTTTCTTAAATCTATTTCACGGGTTATCGCCCCTAGCATCTCTGCTTTTTGTACCAAAGAAGTAGAAAAATGAAAATTGCAGTAGGTACATTTTTGCTTACAAAAGGGGATATGAATATAAATCACCGGAAAAAAATAGACAAAGATAAGAAAGGAATAAAGCCTTAACGGTACCTATATCCCCGAGTATTAATAAAATTATCAATAGCATACCCAATGCTCAACATATAACTGTTGCCTCCATATTGCTGTATTCTGCTAAGTCCCATATTGTAGGAGAGCCCGAAGGTTAAATCCCCTATTTTCGAGTTAATAATAGGAGAGATAGAGACTCTCTGATTTCTAAACTGATCTATGACCGTTCTGTAACTCAAACCAATAGCAAAATTATTTCTGTCATCGAGTAATTTTCCCAAAATATTAAAATCTATCATTCTCGTGGAATTGGTATTAAGATTGACCAATACAGAAGGTTCTATGGAAATATTTTCGGTAAAATGACACTCGTATCCCAAATTCAGTAGATATTTTATAGGGGATGGTTCTATCCCATTTACTATGGGAACATCTTTATTAAGCGGTATATCCAGGACAGAGGCACTTGCGAAGAAATTTTTATAAATAGCTTGCAATCCCAGGTTAGAATAGGCAATAAAAATACTGTTATGACCATCGTACAGATAAGGATCATCAGGATCCTTAGCGATAAGCATGGAATAGTCAATACTCATGTTATAAAAATTGACATTTGTACCAAATGAAAACTGATCCTTTCGGTCTTCATGATCACTTAGCGGAACAAAATAGGAAGCCCCCACAGAAATCCCGTTTGCAGAAATAGGTCCGTTTTGATCTCTGAAAAAAGATGCTCCCGCTCCTACTCTGTCAAAAACGTTTGCGTGCATCCCTATAGATTGAACATTGGGAGAATTATTGAATTTTGAAAATTGCTTTTGGTAATTTGTATTGATGATAATCTGATCTGTTTCTCCATAAAAAGCAGGATTTATAAGAAATTTCCCTCCCATTAGGTACTGCTGATAAATAGGCAACGTCTCCTGAGCCATGAGTTCCACAGGATAAAAAAAACAGAGGAAAAGAAATCTCAATATTATCCGTCTCACACTGGTCATTTAGTGGAACAAATATAGGAATATAAATTTATTTGTTTTCTGTATACCTTCTCCATTTTTCAAGAACAGAAGACATGTCGTAGGGCATCGGACTCTGGAAATACATTTCTTTCCTGCTGCTCGGATGGATAAATCCTAAAGAATGCGCATGCAACGCGTGACGAGGAAGCATCTCAAAAATATTCTGTACAAATTGTTTGTACTTTGGTTTGTTTACTCCCCTCATGATTACATTACCTTCATATCTTTCGTCATTAAAAAGCGTATGCCCTATATGCTTAAAATGCGCCCTTATCTGATGTGTTCTACCGGTTTCCAGCCTGCACTCCACCCAGGTCATGTACCTAAATCTCTCTAATACTTTGTAGTGAGTAACAGCATGTTTCCCCTGATTTCCGTCGGGAAAAACTGTCATCTGCATCCTATTTTTGGGATGTCTCCCTATATTCCCGAGAATAGTTCCCTCTTCTTCAGGAAGATTTCCCCAAACAAAAGCCCAGTAAACTCTTTTGGTTTTTTTTTCAAAAAACTGTTTTGCAAGAAAACTTAAAGCATATTCATTTTTGGCGACCACCAAAAGTCCCGAAGTGTCTTTGTCTATCCTGTGCACCAACCCTACCCTATCCAAATCTGTTTTCAGTCCGTTTTTCTCGAAATGAAAAGCCAGTGCATTGACTAAAGTTTTGTCCCAGTTGCCAAAACCCGGATGCACCACCATTCCCGCTTTCTTGTCTACAACAACGAGATCCTCGTCTTCGTACACGATGTCCAAAGAAATATCTTGCGGAATAATAACACTTTCTCTGGGAGGACGGGCAAAAAGTACAGAAATTTCGTCCTTTGGCTTTACCCTGTAGTTTTGTTTTACCACTACTCCATTTACTCGTATATTCCCCGCTCTGCAGGCTTGAGAAATTTTATTTCTAGAAGAGTTCTGTCTGAATATCAATAAAAACTTATCTATACGTAAAGGCTCCTGGTTTTTGTCTACTGCAATACGTAAATGCTCAAAGAAATCTACACTTTCATTTTCTAACTCATCTGGCAGTATCTCCATTTCCGGCAAAGAATTAATTTTCAAAATTTACCAGATTATCGGATTTTGGTGTCAGAAGCGTACTGTCCCCTTTCCTCCTATAGATGATGTTGAGTTCTTCAATTTTTTCCGAAAGCTCGGGAAATTCTTTTTTACTCGCCCAGATATCAATCTGCATCCCTTGGTCTCTCAGAGCACCCGCCGCCGGATCCTGATAATAAATTACATCGGACTTGTCGCCTGCACCATCTTCGTACTCTACAAGCCCTATCTCGAACAAATTATTTTTTATAACCTTCTCGGCTTGTGAAACTGTAAGCCCTACGACACTAGGCACATTTACATTTCTTTTCGGTCCCGCACCTATTACCACATCTATCAAAGAATATCTAGGAACTTGCTCACCCGGCTTTACTTCTGCACCGTTGAGCTGCAGCCTGATAACAGCATCTTTTTGTATATTGGGCTCATATATCGTATCTCCCACCTTAAGATTAACTTGTTCCAGTTGCCTGAAAACAAGTCCCTTATACCTATCTAAAACATCGGGTACCGTGACTTTGGCCAAAGCTTTCGGATTTACCCTGATGCTGATAATTCTCCCATATTTTATTCTGGAACCAGGAGAAGGCCATACCTGAAGCACCTGGTAAGGTTTATATTTTGAATCCTGCTTCAGGCTATCTACCTCATAGTCCAGACCCATATCATCCAAAACTTTTACGGCATCTTGTACTTTCATGTTAATGATATTGGGTACAGCGACCTCCTCTCCGTGTCGCGTATAACTTTTGAGCCAAAGAAAGGCAAGCCAAACCAATCCTATGAACACAATAACCATAGCCAAAATATTTAGCCACAGTTTAGGTTTGAGTAACAGTTTCAGCATATACTTACTTAATCTCCTTAAAAAAAACACCACGAATATACGCATTAATTCCCTTACCCTCTTTCCTAGAAGTTTTATAGGGTCTTCACAATTACAATTTATGTACTTTTGTGGAGAAAAATACCATACTTTATGAAACACATAGCCGTAGTAATGGGTGGATATTCCGACGAATATAAAGTATCGCTAAAGAGCGGACAACTCGTCTGGAAGTCTCTTGACAGGGAAGAGTATTGCGTCTACAAGGTAGTCATACGGGATCGTTATTGGTATTATGAAGATGAAGACAAAAATACCTATCCAATATCCAAAGAAGACTTTTCCATATCCCTCTCGGGGGTACATATAAAATTTGATGTATGCTTTAATACCATACACGGAAAGCCCGGAGAAAATGGCGAATTACAAGCTTACTGGAATATGATAGGACAAAAATATACGGGATGTAGCTTTTATGCCAGTGCACTTACCTTTAATAAAAAAGATACACTGGCGGTGCTTTCCAAATACCATATCCCCTCCGCCAGAAGCTTTTACCTAAAAAAGGGAGAACAGAGAGATCTTCAAAACATAATAAACATTCTGGGGCTTCCGCTATTCGTGAAACCCAATCAAAGTGGTTCTTCATTGGGTATATCAAAAGTGTCCGCTCCGGAAGATCTTTCTCCAGCATTGGATAAAGCCTTTCTGGAAGATGAAGAAATACTGGTAGAGCAATTTTTGAAAGGTACAGAGGTTTCTGTAGGAGTAACAGAATATAAAGGGGAGATTATCGTACTGGGTATAACAGAAATAATCTCCAAAAATGATTTTTTTGATTATGAAGCAAAATACGAAGGTGCCTCGGAAGAAATTACTCCTGCACGTCTGGATGCCCATACAAGACAAAATGTAGAAGAACTCTCAAAAAGAGCCTACAAAGCTCTTGGCATGAGTGGTTTTTCCAGAAGCGAATATATTATTGTAGAAGGTACTCCTTATATGCTGGAAATGAATACTAACCCCGGTCTTTCTCCCAGCAGTATCCTTCCTCAGCAAGCCAAAACCTACGGACTCTCTATGGCAGACCTTTTTGCCTATGAAATAGAAAAGGCTTTAAACAAAAATATATAATCTATTTTCATAATTAATATTTAAATCATTAGACTATCAAGAAAAGCAACAAAGAATAACCATGAAAACAGCAGTGTTTCCCGGCTCGTTTGACCCTATTACTCTAGGTCACTACGATATTATAGAGCGGGCCGTTCCGCTCTTTGATAAACTGATT
Organism: Bergeyella sp.; assembly: GCA_030263285.1. Lineage (GTDB taxonomy): Bacteria > Bacteroidota > Bacteroidia > Flavobacteriales > Weeksellaceae > SZYB01. Next base: position 359,642 of record SZYB01000001.1, on the reverse strand, counting down.
ATTGCCATAGGATATAACTCCCAAAAGAAGTACATGTTTTCACTAGAAAGGCGCATGGAGTTTATAAAAAAGTCGGTAGAACATTTTGGCAATGTGGAAGTGGATCACTTTAGTACCCTCACCGTGGATTACTGTAAGGAAAAAAATGCGCAATTTATCTTGCGTGGTTTGAGAAATCCTGCTGATTTTGAATTCGAAAAAGCTATCGCCCATACTAACAGAACCATATCACATAAAAATCTGGAAACCGTTTTTCTTCTCACCTCTTCCGGAAAATCTTTTATCAGCAGCAGTATTGTAAGAGAAATCATCAATATGGGCGGTGATTATAAACTACTGGTCCCGAAATCGGTCTACGTATGAAAAAGGTACTTTGTATAAAGTCATTTCACCTTTATTCGTCTTTATGATTGATCATCTTAATACTGTCATAGTGGTTTTGGGTACTATTTCCTTTTCTATGTCCGGAAGTTTTGCCGCTATACAAAAAAAACTGGATCCCTTTGGGGTAATCATTATTGCCCTTATTACCGCTGTAGGAGGAGGAACCGTGAGAGATTTACTGTTGGGAATCCCCGTATTTTGGATGCAAGATATTTGGTACGGCGTCCTGATCTTTATTACTTCTGTTTTTTCAATGATTTTTAAATCTGTAGAGAGAAATTTTAGGGTGACGCTTTTTATATTCGACAGCTTCGGACTAGGGTTATTTACAATCATAGGTGTACAAAAAGGTATTGATCAACAATTACATCCCATAATCTGTGTCATATTAGGTACCATTACTGGATGCTTTGGAGGAATTTTTCGGGATATACTACTCAACCGTATTCCTTTGATATTTCGGAAAGAGATTTATGCCACGGCCTGCATTACGGGAGGGATTTTCTTTCTTGTTTTTATACATTTCACTTCCCTTTCACTTCCTTTTATTCAGGTTTTTACTATTCTGCTTATCGTGACCATAAGAACACTGGCGGTAAAATACCACTGGCAAATTCCTAAGTTTTACGAATAATATCCTGAAAAAATAAGAGAATGAAATCGGAAACACTATAGTATAGACTGACCGGAAAAAAACAAACATTCAGGACAATCTTCCTCAAACCTAATATCCTTTTTCTGGAGAGTGACATAATAATTTATATTTTATCTTTGCAGCATAAGAGTATCTTTTGAAGGACATAAGGACACTGAGTCGGGAAGATTTGAAAAGTTATTTTCAAAGCATCGGAGAGTCACCGTTTAGAGCAAAACAGGTGTACGAGTGGTTGTGGAATAAAAACAAACACTCTTTTGAGGAAATGACAAACCTTTCAAAAAAGCTAAGAGCGCACCTTACAAAAGACTTTGTCATACTGCCCCTGGCAGTAGATCGGCTCCAGAAATCAAAAGACGGTACAATAAAGAATGGAGTAAAATTGCACGACGGACTCCTCGTGGAATCTGTCCTCATCCCAACAAAAAAAAGAACCACTGCCTGTATTTCTTCCCAGGTAGGTTGTTCCCTCAACTGCCAATTTTGTGCTACGGCAAGGCTCAAGAGGATGCGCAATTTAGAAATTGCGGAAATTATAGACCAAGTAGCACTTATAGACCGGCAGAGTAAAATATATTTTAACCGCCCGCTTACCAACATTGTTTTTATGGGTATGGGAGAACCCCTGATGAATTACAAAAACGTGGTAGGGGCGATTCGTAAAATCACAAGACCCGAAGGCATGGGAAAGGCAGAAAGAAGAATTACCGTTTCCACCTCCGGAATTCCTAAGATGATTAAGATGCTTGCGGAGGAAGATCTGAAAGTAAAACTCGCACTCTCTCTTCATTCTGCAGTAGAGAAAACAAGAAACGAAATCATGCCTTTTTCGGTTAGATTTTCTCTCGAAAAAATTATGGAATCTTTACAATACTGGCATAGCAAGGTAAAGAGCAAGATCACCTTTGAGTATTGTATATGGAAGGGAATTAACGACCGAGAAGAAGATATCAAGGCATTGGTCAACTATTGTAAAAGAGTTCCCTCAAAGGTAAACCTGATTCGGTATAACTCCATAGGAGAAGGAAAATTTGATCACAGAAACCTATATGCAGAAGAGAGATACGCAGAAGTTTTAGAAAAAAATAACATTACGGTAATGGTAAGAAAAAGCCGTGGTAACGATATAGACGCCGCATGCGGTCAGCTGGCTAACCGATCTGCAGAATCCCTGAACTGAATATATATTTCTTGTGGATAAGTCAGGTAAATGGGATTTCTCCGAGGAAAAAATTATATTTGTTTCCTTGGAAAAAAACATCCAAAACAAAGGATTAAATCTTTGCTGTGGCAGATATAGTTGAAGAAATAAAAAGACCTATCGCTAAGGAGATGCGGTTTTTTGAAGAGAAGTTTTACTTGTCAATGAAAAGTAGGGTTCCTCTTCTGGATAAGATCACAAAATTTATTGTCACCACAAAGGGAAAACAAATGCGGCCGATGTTTGTTTTTTTGTGTGCGAAACTTACGGGGAACATTACCGAAAAAACCTATAGAGGTGCCTCTATGATAGAGCTCATCCATACTGCAACGCTTGTGCACGATGATGTAGTGGATGAAAGTTTCAAGCGGCGTAATTTTTTTTCTATTAATGCTTTATGGAAAAATAAGATTGCCGTTTTGGTGGGAGACTACTTACTTTCAAAATCGGTTTTGCTCTCCACGGATTATAAAGACTATGACCTTCTTTCTGTAATTTCCAGAACTATCCGGGAAATGAGCGAGGGGGAACTTTTACAGCTGGACAAGGCGAGAAAACTGGATATTACGGAAGAAATTTATTATGAAATCATAAGGCAAAAAACAGCTACCCTACTCTCTGCCTGTTGCGAAATAGGGGTTCTTTCCAATTCAGATCAGACCGAACTTGCAAAAAAAATGCAAAGTTTTGGCACTTATGTCGGGATGGCTTTCCAGATCAAGGATGATTTGTTCGATTATTTGAGCTCCGATTTTATAGGAAAGCCTGTAGGCATTGATATTAAACAAAAAAAAATGACCCTTCCCCTGATTCATGCGCTGGAAAATGCCACGGAAAAGGATAAAAAATATTTTCTTGGAATCATAAAAAAGCATAACCATAAAAGAGAAAAGGTAAAAGAACTTATTTCGTTTGTGAAAAATTCTGGTGGGTTGGATTATTCCATAGATAAGATGAAAGAGTTCCAGAAAAAAGCAAAGGATCAATTGGCAGAATTTCCGGATTCCCAAGCGAAAAAAGCGCTGTTTCTTATGTTGGATTATGTAGTTGACAGAAAATCCTAATCTCCATTTTCCCAGAAGAGAGCCTATGTTATTCTCGAGATTAATATTGGAATTGGCTTTAAGAAATTCCCTCTTAAATTGTATATTTGCAAAAACACTTAACCTACCGTATCCGTTATGCAAGGAACTTCTCTGGAGACTCGGCAAATATCTTTCGACGAATTTAGAAAAGGGGTATTAGAGGATTACCGTCTGGCTAGGACTTCCAGGGAGATGTCCTATTTGGGCAGGAGGGAAGTGCTAACGGGAAAGGCTAAGTTCGGGATTTTCGGCGACGGGAAGGAATTGCCCCAGATTGCCATGTCGAAAGTGTTTAGAAAAGGAGACTGGCGTTCCGGGTACTACAGGGACCAGACTTTTGCGCTTGCTGTCGGTGCTCTGGGGGTAGAGAGTTTTTTTTCGCAGCTCTATGCACATACCGACCTAGAAAGAGATCCCACCACCGGAGGTAGACAAATGAACGGTCATTTCTCTACCAGAAGCCACAACCCCGACGGCAGCTGGAAGAATGTTTCCGAAATGAGAAATTTAGCCTGCGATATTTCTCCTACTGCAGGACAAATGCCTAGGCTATTGGGTCTCGCCCAAGCATCGAAAATATACAAGGAACTCTCGTTTCCCGGGTCAGAAAAATTCTCCAAAAAAGGTAAAGAGATCGCCTTCGGAACCATAGGAGATGCCTCTACGGCAGAAGGTCATTTTTGGGAAACGCTCAATGCCGCCTGTGCCATGCAAGTCCCTATGATTTTATCCATTTGGGATGACGGATACGGTATATCGGTACCCACCTATAACCAACGGGCAAAAACCAATATCGCCGATATGCTTAAGGGATTCCAGAGAGATCCTCATGAGAAAAATCAAGGTTGTGAAATTATTCAGGTAAAAGCGTGGAATTATGTAGAACTCCTGGAAGCCTACAACAAAGCGGAATATCTGGCAAGAGAAGAAAGTGTACCTGTGGTAATTCATGTAGTAGAAGCCACTCAACCACAAGGACATTCTACTTCCGGTTCCCATGAGAGATATAAATCCGAAGAAAGACTTTCCTGGGAGTCCAATTTTGATTGTATAAAAAAATTCAGAGAATGGATACTGAACTACGAAGTAGAAATAGACGGAAAAACGGAGTATTTGGCTAAAGAAGAAGATCTTGACGAAATCGACAGAAAGACCAAAGCTTATGTAAAAGATGCCCAAAAAAAGGCATGGGAATATTACCAGAAAAGCATTACGGAGATAAAAAACGAAATGCTTCCGCCGGTAGAAAAAATTGCTGAAGAAATACCTAAAGTAAAACAGGCACTTGATACTTTCCGAAAACAAATAAGCATCGGTAAAAAAGATATTTTTCATCTGGTAAGACAAACATTGCTTTATTCTTACACCCACAAAAGTCAATACACAAAAGAACTCCACGATTGTCTTGAACGGCAAACAAATACAGAGTATGATAATTACTCTTCCCATCTGTATGCACTATCTGAAGAAGACGCCCCATGTATAGAAGAAATCCCACCTACTTACTCCGATCATGCGCCCGAAGTGGATGGCAGAATAATTATCAGAAATAATTTTGACAAAATTTTCAATACATACCCCGAATGTCTGACCTTCGGTGAAGATACAGGAAAGATAGGCGACGTAAACCAGGGTTTAGAAGGTCTACAAGAAAAATATGGAACACTGAGAATAGCCGATACGGGTATACGGGAAACCACCATTGTAGGACAGGGAATCGGTCTTGCCATGAGAGGATTAAGACCGATAGTAGAAATACAATATCTAGATTACATTCTTTATTGTTTACAAACCCTAAGCGATGATCTTGCAACACTTTCCTATCGGACAAAAGGGGGACAAAAGGCTCCGCTTATCGTAAGAACAAGAGGCCACCGCTTAGAGGGAATATGGCATTCCGGATCTCCCATGGCGGGGATACTGAATCTGATAAAAGGGATCTACCTGCTGGTACCCAGAAATCTCACAAAAGCGGCAGGATTCTACAACACCATGCTGAAGACGGATCAACCTGCTGTCATCATAGAAAGTCTTAGTGGTTACAGACTTAAAGAAAAAGAACCTGACAATTTAGGGGAATTTACAGTACCTGTAGGGAAAATAGAGGTAACAAAAACAGGAAAAGATGTGAGTATCGTCACCTATGGCACAACATGGAGATATGTAACAGAAGCAGTAAAACGATTAGAAGAATTTGGTATAGAAGCAGAAGTGATAGATATACAATCTCTTATTCCTTTTGACATAAAAAAGGAAATATCAGAAAGCATAAAAAAAACTAACCGACTTGTAATTGTAGACGAAGATGTAAAGGGAGGGGCATCTGCGTTTATTCTCCAGCAAATTATAGAAAAGCAAAAGGCATTTAAATATCTGGACTCTCCTCCACTCACTATAGCTGCAAAGGATCACAGACCCGCGTACGGTACAGACGGGGATTATTTTAGTAAGCCTTCGGTGGACGATATAATGGAGAAAGTGTACGATTTATTCCATGAAATAAACCCAAAGAAATACCCAAAAGGTTGAAAAAACATCAGAATTAAAGTCTTTCCTGGTTCCTCCGTGAAGATATTTCACAATAGAATAATCCGTTAAAATAAAGCCACTATTTTATTTTTACATTGTGTTGTTGATTTATCTGTATTATTATTTTACTTTTGTCCAAGAAATAATTTAGTTTTAACCATCTTTAAAATATTCGTTATCACGGATTCAAATGAGTTTTTGGACAAGGCCAAGGATATCTTAAACAAAGCTGAAGATCAGTTTGAAAAAGCAAAGCAATTTATAGAAAATACTGCCGAAAGCGTTAAAGGAAGAACTTCTGATCTTGCAAATGAAACAAACGAAAAAAGGGAGGGATTTTTTGGTTCTATAAAAGATAAACTATCCGATACTTGGGAGAAGACAAGAGAGCTGACCGGCGAAACCATCGATAAGATAAAAAGCACTGCCGAAAGTGAGTATGAGGAAATAAAAAATAAAGTTTCTAATATGGCGAATGAGGCAAAAACGAATGTGCAGGACGTGAAATCAAAAATTGAACATGGATACGAAAATGCAAAAGAATCTATAGAAAATGTATCCAGAGATGCTAAAGAAAAGGCTTCCGGCGTGGTGGATGACGCTACAGAAAAAACAGAAAATCTTTTTGACTCAGTGGGGGGAAAATTGTCTGAAACCTGGGAAAAGACAAAAGACCTTACGCGAAAAGCGACGGATAAAACTAAAAATATAGCAGAGGGGGAGTTGAAAGGAAAAGATAAGGACACTATAAATCCGGAAAAAAATTAGTCTTTTCTGTAGTGGGCGGAATAATGTGATTTTTTTAGTACAAAAGTTATCAGTCCGATATTTGGTGGCCTTTTTTTATTTTATAAAATCAAAAAATAAATTTCGGTTTAAGAAAGAGAGATTTTTCGTTTATCCCGATGCCAAATAAAGCAAAATCATATTTTGCAGGGTCTTTTTCGTCCATTTTTCTTAAAATTTCATCTAACTCCTCTACAGTTTTCCAGTCGTTTTGTTTTCTGGTAATCAGCTTAAGTTTTCTAGAAATATTTCCAGTATGGATATCTAGAGGGACAGACAAGAATTTTTGATCAATTTGGTTCCAAATTCCAAAATCTACCCCTCTGTGGTCTTTACGGATCATCCATCTAAGGAACATCATAAGCCTCTTTGCCGCAGAGTTTTTATAGGGCGAACTGATGTGTTTTATACTTCTATGAGATATATTTTCTCCAAAAAAGAACTCTCTAAACCGCTCTATCGCATGACAAAAATTAGTCTCGTTTTCTTTTAATAAAAATAAGTTCTCCATACTTTCGTATTCACTGTAAATTCTTTTTAAAGCATGGAGAAAGAAACAAAAATCTTCTCCAGAAAAAGTTCTATGGATGGCTTTACCGTGAAGAGATTCTACATATTTTGATGAAAAATTCAATATAAAATCGTAGGGGTTTTCTCCCATAATTTCTGTCATTTTTTGTGCACTCTTGATAATTGATCTTCTGTTTCCCCAAGATACGGTAGCAGTGAGAAATCCCACAATCTCTATATCCTGCAATAAAGAAAACCGATGTGGTATTTGCACAGGATCGTGCTCTATAAAACTCACATGGTTATATAATGATACTTTTTCTTCCAAAAAAGACTGTAATTCTGCAAAATCCATCAAAAAATCTCAGTCGGGCCGATGAAACTCTATCAAAATAGGTTCTAAAGCTCTAGGCAAATAAGTATTAGGAAAAATAGGTCTTGCCTCCTCCAAAAACACATTAAGATCCGAATATCTGTTTGAAAAATGTCCCAGTACCAGTTTGCCCACATTTGCCTCCTTTGCAAGGATGGCGGCTTCCTTTGCCGTAGTATGTCCCGTAAAATCTGCCATTTCTTTCAGATCATGCAAAAAAGTAGATTCATGATACAAAAGATCTACCTGCTTTATAATAGGGATAATTGAGGTAGTAAAACGGGTATCACTACAAAATGCGTAGGAAATTCCAGGGGAAGGATCAAAGGTAAGTGTACTATTTTTTAGAGGATAATCATCTTTCAAAACAAAATCTTTGCCTCTCTTGAGGTGCTCATAATCACAAATTTCTATTTCCGGATATTTAGAAATTTCTACCATATTGAGGCGCCTTGGTTTGGGTTTTTCTCGAAATAGATATCCGTTACAATAGATCCTGTGGTCCAGGGGAATAGTAAAAACTTCCATATTTTTGTCTTCATATATTTTCTCAGAAACCTCAATGCTCAATTCTTTGTAAATAATCTCAAATTCTTTGCGCGTTTCGGTAAGACGAAAAATAGTTTCCAACATTTCTCTAATCCCTTTAGGACCATAAACATAGAGCGGTTTTTCTCTACCCAAAAGCCGAAAGGAAGCAATAAGCCCCGGCAAACCAAAACAATGGTCCCCGTGTAAATGAGAAATAAAAATGTGATTGATCTTAGAAAACTTAGCCTTGGCTCTCCTTAACTGTACCTGCGTCCCTTCCCCACAATCTATCAGAAATGTACGCCCCGACATTTCCAGTAATTGAGCGGTGGGATAAGAGCGCACAGTAGGAATCGCAGAATTAAACCCAAGAACAGTAAGAGAAGCTCCCAAAACTTAAAAAATCAAAGCAACATGCGCATTACGTGGGTTTATTTCATCAAAATCTGTTCCGATGCGTTCGAAAATTCGCTTATGGTGTGAAGTTTTACGTTAGGAAATTTTTCTTTTGACATCTGTACGGTAAATGCAGAATCGGCCAAAAATACCAATTGGTTATATTTATCCCTCGCCAAAAATCTTTGCTTGAGTCTGCAAAACTCTTTATACTCATCTGATTTCTCATCTCCATCCACCCAACACGCTTTATAGATAGCCACGGGCTCATAGGTGCATCTGGCACCATATTCGTGCTCCAAACGGTACTGTATCACCTCATACTGGAGTGCCCCTACCGTACCTATTATTTTTCTGTTGTTCATTTCTAAAGTAAACAGCTGAGCTACTCCTTCGTCCATAAGCTGATCGATTCCCTTAGCCAGCTGTTTGGCTTTGAGAGGATCACTGTTATTAATATACCTAAAGTGTTCCGGGGAAAAACTGGGAATCCCCTTAAAATTCAATATTTCTCCGGAAGTGAGGGTATCTCCTATTCTGAAATTTCCGGCATCATGTACTCCCACAATATCCCCCGGATAACTCACCTCCACTACTTCTTTTTTGTTGGCAAAAAAAGCATTAGGAGCTGAGAATTTTATTTTTTTCCCTTCCCTTACCAAAAGATAATTTTCGTTTCTTTTGAAAAGACCGGAAACTATTTTTACAAAAGCCAGCCGATCCCGGTGTTTTGGATCCATATTCGCGTGAATCTTAAAAACAAAACCCGAAAATTTCTCTTCTGTAGGATACACAATTCTCACATCCGATACCTTAGGCTGCGGAGAAGGTGCAATATCTACAAACGCATTGAGGAGCTCTCTTACCCCAAAATTATTGAGTGCAGAGCCAAAAAAAACAGGCTGCTTTTTACCTCTTAGATATTCTTCTCTATCAAATTTCGGATAAACAGACTCTACAAGCTCCCACTCTTCCCGGAGCGTTCGGGCGGCTTTTCCTCCTATTATTCCATCTAGAGAAGAATCCCGAATATCTTCAAAAGTAATGCTCTCTCCTATTTTTTGTTTTTTCTCTTCCAAAAAAAGCCGAATGTTATTCTCCCAAATATTGTAGATTCCTTGAAAATCGGCCCCCATCCCTATAGGAAAAGATAGAGGAACTACGGAAAGCCCTAATTTTTGTTCTATCTCATCTAAAAGATCAAAAACATCCTTTCCTTCTCTATCCAGTTTGTTTATAAAAACAATCATCGGGATATTGCGCATTCTACATACCGCAACCAATTTCTCTGTCTGCTCCTCTACCCCTTTGGCCACATCTATTACCACAATTACGGAATCTACTGCCGTGAGAGTCCTAAAAGTGTCCTCCGCAAAATCTTTATGTCCGGGCGTATCCAGGATGTTAATCTTGTAATCTTTATAATGAAAAGCCAAAACAGAAGTGGCAACAGAAATACCCCTTTGGCGTTCAATTTCCATAAAATCCGAAGCAGCTCCTTTTTTTATCTTGTTGGATTTTACTGCTCCTGCCTCCTGAATCGCCCCACCAAAAAGCAATAATTTCTCAGTAAGGGTAGTTTTTCCTGCATCGGGATGAGAAATGACCCCGAAGGTTTTTCGTTTTTCTATCTCTTGAATAAAGCCTGTCATAGATTTTTTTTGACATACAAAAGTCGGGAATTTTAACGATACGGTAAAATAAGTATATTTGCTCTTTTGCAAATTTATATTAAACATACGACATGCAAGAACCTACGCTACCAAAATTTACTCTAAACCGGAAAGGAGTTATCATAATGGTGTTAGGGGCCGTCATCCCCGTTTTACTGCTCAACTTTTTTATTATATGCCTGAAACACACCGTGCATATCGCTTGGGATTTTAACACGGCGTTTGTTTTTACAACCCTTTTAATGTGGCTTGGGACAGTATTTTCTTTTGATTACTTCGTATGCAGGAAACATACACACACAAAACTTAATTTCAATATGTCGTTTACGGATCTGAAAACCTACGGAATTGTCATTCCCATGACTTTCGGACTTGTACTGATGTTAGAATACATCACATCTCTCATTCCCACAACAGGAGATTACTTCGGAGCGAGCTACGAAAAATACACAGAAGCTTTGAGAAAAATAGTCTCGGATCCCTCCACTACACTATTGCTTACGGTAGTCATCGCTCCTGTTTTTGAAGAAATTGTATTTCGGGGGATTATACAGAAAGGACTTATAAACAAAGGGGTTTTTCCTTTTTATGCTATTGGGTTTTCTGCTCTTGTTTTTGGGCTTGTACACGGAAATCCCTGGCAAGCTTTAGGTGCAGTGTCATTGGGATCTGTTTTTGGGTTTGTTTACTACAAAACTGGTTCTTTACTTCTCCCTATTCTTCTCCATGCCCTCAATAATTTTGTCTCAGCGGTTCTGCTTCTCTATCGCGGATATGATACCGATTTTTCAGATATCCTAGAGATTTCAAAAGAAAAGAGTTTTGGGATAGGCCTCATTGTTTTCATTATTTTTTTATTGTTTTTTAATAAAAAACACAACTCCGGTAAAGTATTATAATATATCCAATTCCACTGCTTATGGAACTGCTCATTGCTACCCATAATACACACAAGATAGAAGAAATACAGAACATTATAGGACCAGACCATACAGTAAAAAGTTTGGCAGATTATGATCTTTATGACGAGATTATAGAAGACGGAAATACCTTTGAGGAAAATGCGCTCATCAAGGCAAAATACTGCTTTGAGAAAACGGGTATTCCCAGTTTAGGAGACGATTCTGGAATGGTAGTAGAAGCCCTAGGCGGGAGACCCGGGATCTATTCGGCCCGTTACGCCGGAAATCATGACTTTGATAAAAATATAGACAAAGTTCTTAGAGAGATGGATGGAGAAAAAAACAGAAGAGCTTGTTTTACTACCGTGCTTTGCTTTTATAACGGAAAAGAATATTATTTTCACGGAGAAATGTGGGGAAAGATTCTCAACACTAAAACAGGTGAACATGGCTTTGGATATGATCCTGTATTTGTTCCGGAAGGGGAAAACATAACTTATGCAGAGATGTCCCTTGAAGACAAAAACAAAATAAGCCACAGAAAGAAGGCTATAGAAAATTTTTTGGACTACAACAGAATTTTTAAAATCTGGTAATCTATACTACGCCTTTAAAGATCATCTCTTGTAGACAACCGGCAGGATTTCGTTTACGTTAAGGGCATAACGGGAAATCTCTTCTGGAGAAAATTTTTGAGAATAAAAATTTTTCTCTACGCTAAAACCTACGCTTTTCAGCCTGTCAAAAAAATCCATACCGTACCAGCGGACATGGTCATACTGCCCGAAGTGTTTTTGTCGTTCTTTGGGTTCTGTCATGCTAAAATCTTCATAGGTCTTTTCAAGAGAAGATTTTATAGGGACCTGTATAATCCCAAATCCGTTCTTTTTCAATACTCTATAAAGTTCGGACATGGCTTTTATGTCATCCGGAATGTGTTCCAAAACATGGTTACAAATGATAATATCAAAACTGTTCTCGACAAAAGGAAGATCCAAAATATCTGCTCTTATATCCACTGTAGGAGAAAAGAGATCTACCGAAATATAATTTAGGTTTTTCATTTTTTTAAATCTCCTGAGAAATTCCTGTTCGGGAGCTATGTGAAGCACCTTATAATTTTTTTCAAAAAAAGAAGTTTCATTTTTTAGATAAAGCCACATCTGACGATGCCTTTCAAGAGAAAGCGTACCCGGAGAAAGCACATTTTCTCTGGGTTTTCCATAACCATAAGGAAGAAATTTTCGGTAGGACTTACCGTCGATAGGATCGGTAAAACGATCTCCTTTATAAATCCAACGCATAAACGGCCTGATCCCTACACTCAGCCTTATAAGCAAGGGTCTGGGGACCTTGTTGAGTAAAAATCCAAATATCTTTTTCAGAAAAAACGGTTTATGATAAGTACAATAAAGTTACCAACGATACTGAAAATTCTTCTCCTCTTCCGAGGAGATCCCCAACGCATCGTATACATAGGAAAAAGTGGAAAGAAGAATGGGTTTTCCCTCTATTATGGCCACATCGTGCTCAAAATGGGCAGAAGGCTTCTGATCTTGTGTAGTGACTGTCCAGCCATCCGAATGAAATTTCACCTTTTCTGTTCCAAGATTGATCATAGGCTCTATGGCAAGAACGGTACCGTTCTTGAGAACCTTTCCACTTCCTTTTCTCCCGTAATTAGGCACCTGAGGATCTTCGTGCAAGGATTTACCTATTCCGTGACCTACCAACTCTCTTACTACTCCGTATCCCTCCTTTTCGCAATGATGTTGTATGGCATAAGAAATGTCTCCCACCCGTTTTCCCCTTACACATTCTGCCATTCCCAGATATAAAGATTCTTTACTTACACTCAATAATTTCTTTATATCCTCCGGGACCTCTCCCACCCCAAAAGTATACGCATGGTCTCCCACATAACCATTGAGAAAAACCCCACAATCCACAGATAAAATATCTCCATTTTTCAGCGGAATCTCATTGGGAATCCCGTGTACAACCTGTTCATTGGGAGAGGTACAAAGGGTAGCGGGAAATCCCCCGTAACCCAGGAAAGCGGGCATAGCTTTATGATCTTTTATAAAATCGTAAGCAAGACTATCCAAATACTTTGTAGTAACCCCCTCTTTTACTTCTTTAGCCAACATCCCAAGCGTTTTGGAAACCAACAAAGCCGCCTCACGCAAAAGATAAATTTCCTCTAAAGATTTAAGATGTATCATGTACCCTAAAAAATAAAAAACAGACACATAACCACTCTTTAGGAGCAATTAAATACCATTTATTATTATAAATATTATGTTAATCCTCCTTCCCTTACCAAAATAAACCTTTCTTTCTTTTCTCTTTTTTCAACCTGGAATAAGCCTGTACATTACCTCCGCTTACACTGAATTCTATCCTATCTTTAATAATATTGTAGATCTCCCCCCATCCCGGAAATCCTCCCAAATTTCTATCATCTATGAAAAGATCTGCATCTATTTTTCTAGATTGCTGTTCTTTATCAAATATTTCTCCCTCAAAACTAGAATTCACGGCATAAAACTCAAGACCATTCTTTTTACAAAACTCCACCGCGTCGTCTAAAGCTTTCCCATGCCTATAAGTCCATAAGATCAGCCGATAACCTTCCGACTGTAATTTTTTCAACGTGTCGAAAGCAAAAATTTTGGGCCTCCCGATAGCCGGATAAGCATCCTCCACAATAGTCCCGTCGAAATCAATGGCAAGCTTCTTATTTATCATATACAAAAGACTTTACAAGGAGCGAATATACAAATTCGCATAAGATTTTTGACAAAAAACGAACCCAAATACCCTACGTTCTTATCCATTTGAATGGATAAGAAAATTCGGGAATTTGCATTCTATCCGTGATACGCTGAAGCCTTTCGGGCATCTTAAGCAAATAATCCCTCGCTCTTTCAGCAGAATCTGTAAGTCCAGAGAGGTTCTCAATTTTCCATTCTGTTATCAGCTCCTTAAATATCTGAATATAATCCTGAGCCGTATACACCCTACACCGCTGGGCTGCATCAGAAAAATATTGCCATAATTCCCCAACTTTTTGCCCAGACTCTCTCATAAGGTGAGCGGGCATCACGATTTTTGATTTCATCATAGACTCAAAAGCGTTCATCATCTCGGAAGTATCCATCTCAAAAATTCTGGAAACAAAAAACTTATAGGCTTTCGCATGTCTCGCCTCATCTGCCGCAATTACCCCACACATTTGTGCCAGTTTTTTATTCCCACTTTGCTTTGCCAAACTTCCCACTCTCCTATGGGAAATATTGGTGGCCGTCTCCTGAAAACTCGTATACACGAAATTTTTGTAAGGATCTGTTTCTGTCCCTATATCAAAACCATCTTTTATAAGGTGCTGAGTGGTAATCTCCATCTCACGCATATCTACACGTCCACATAAATAAAGATATTTTCCCAAGAGGTCTCCATGTCTGTTTTCCTCTGCAGTCCATGCACGTGTCCACTTTGTCCATGCACAATTTTCCTGCTGATTGATTCCCTCTATCCCCATAATCCAGGACTCATAAGTGGGTAAAGCCTCCTCCGTAATACAATCCCCTATAAGAGTTACAAACAGATCATAAGGCATCTCATATGCAAATTCCCTGAGTTCGTCTATCTCTTCTTTAAAGCTGTCCTTTGAGCTATCCGGCAAAAAATCTGATGGCTGCCAAATCTCCTCCACAGGGGTAAGGTACTTTACAATAAAGTCATCCATCTTACTTCCTACAGTTCGCATGACTTCTATTTTGTTCATTATATTTTTTATCATGATTCTAAATAAAAACATCCTAAGATAATACTACCTGCGAAAGGTAAAAATTTTGCACAAAATAATTCATGAGGAGCCAACATCAATGAATCAGAATATTTCCCGTCATCTTGGAAGGGACAGTAATCCCCATACTCTTAAGAATAGATGGGGCAATGTCTCCCAGCTTTCCGGGAGTCAGGATCCAGCGCTTTTCTTTATCCATTACGATAAGTGGTACCGGATTGGTAGAATGTTGAGTATTGACACTTCCATCCGGGTTAATCATTACATCCGAGTTTCCGTGATCTGCCAAAATAAACACCGCATACCCCTTTTCATAAGCCGCTTTAGCAATTTTGCTGAGACAAAAGTCCACCGTCTCCGCAGCTTTTACAGCCGCTTGGAAAACCCCAGTATGCCCTACCATATCCGCATTTGCGTAGTTTAAACATATAAAATCTGCACTTTCTTTTTCTATCTCGGGAAGAATTTTTTCGGTAATTTCGTATGCAGACATTTCAGGCTTTAAATCGTAAGTCGCCACATCTTTCGGACTGGGGCACAAAATGCGCTGTTCTCCAAGGAAAGGAGCCTCTCTGCCCCCGGAAAAAAAGAACGTAACGTGAGGATATTTTTCTGTTTCGGCCACCCGTATCTGTGACTTTCCCTCAGAAGCGAGAACTTCTCCCAAAGTATCACTCAACACTTCCTCGTCAAATACCACACGTATATCTCTGAAATCTTTATCATAATTGGTAAGAGTCACGTAATACAGATCCAAGACTGTCGTCATCCCATAGTCGGGAAAATCCCTTTGAGAAAGCACCTCGGTAATCTCCCGCACTCGGTCTGTCCTAAAGTTAAAACAAATTACCACATCCCCCCCTTGAAGAGTCGCCACAGGCATGCCCTCTTTATCCAACACCACAATAGGCTCCACAAACTCGTCTGTAATCCCCTGATCATAAGATCTCTGCAGGGCATCTATAGGATTTTTTGTTTCCGTTCCTATTCCCTTCACAAGAAGATCATAAGCTCGTTTTACGCGATCCCACCTTTTATCCCTATCCATGGCATAATATCTGCCAATTATAGAAGCCAGCTTTCCGGTAGTCTGATCCATGAAAGACAGCAAATCCTCCAAAAAAAACTTTCCGGAGTAAGGATCACAATCCCTGCCATCCATAAAAGCATGAACATACACCTGATCTCTAAAACCGTAATTATAAGAAGCCTGCAAAAGATTTTTTAGATGATTTATGTGCGCATGAATCCCACCCTCAGAACAGAGGCCTATAAAGTGTATATTTTTTCCATTTTGTTTTGCATAAGAAAAAGCATCCTCTAGCACTTTTTGTTTCCCTAAAGTCCCATTCTCCACCTCCATATTCAACCTCACCAAATTTTGAAAAACTACCCTGCCCGCTCCTAAATTCATATGTCCCACTTCGGAATTTCCCATTTGTCCCTCGGGCAACCCTACCGCCAGACCACTCGCCTCCAGCGTAGTATGTGGAAATTTTTCATAACAAGAGTCCATAAACGGGGTGGAAGCTCGGTCTATGGCGGACACTTCCGGATCCTTACCCAGCCCCCAGCCATCCAAGATCACCAACATAGCTTTTTTTGACATGTATCTATCAGAACGAATTTATTGAACAAATTTACAAAATAATAAGGCAAGGCAGAGAGGCATAATTTTTCTGCATACCAAGACCGGTCTATAACTCCAAAGCTCTTTTTTCATCACCGTTCATCAAAAACTCTACAGGATTATCTATAGCTTCTTTCACTGCTACCAAAAATCCCACAGACTCTTTTCCGTCTATCAATCGGTGATCATACGAAAGTGCAAGGTACATCATAGGACGTATTTCTACCCTACCCTCTATTGCCACAGGTCTCTGAATGATATTATGCATTCCTAAAATAGCCGATTGAGGAGGATTAATAATAGGAGTAGAAAGCATAGAACCGAATACCCCACCATTTGTGATGGTAAAGGTACCTCCGGTCATCTCGTCTACCGTTATTTTTCCGTCCCGTACTCTCTCGGCAAGCAGTTTTATGTTTGCCTCCACTCCACGAAAAGATAAATTTTCTGCGTTTCTTAGAACAGGAACCATAAGCCCCTTAGGACCAGAAACAGCAACCGAGATATCACAAAAATCATAGTTTACCTTAAAATCTCCGTCCATGGAAGCATTTACGTCAGG
Source organism: Bergeyella sp. (assembly GCA_030263285.1). Taxonomy (GTDB): domain Bacteria; phylum Bacteroidota; class Bacteroidia; order Flavobacteriales; family Weeksellaceae; genus SZYB01. The sequence continues at coordinate 342,614 of SZYB01000001.1, read as the reverse complement.
ATAAAGCTGTAAGGCTCTAGTAACTGCCTTGGTAAAAAAAGACATAAAGCCCAGACCCACCCCGTGTTTTTCCGAAAATTCGTCTTTGTATTGCTTTCTTATCCTGAATATTTCTGACATATCTACTTCGTTGAAAGTAGTCAGCATTGCCGTTTCGTTTTTTACCGCCACTAACCTCGCCGCCAACTTTCTTCTTAAAACCGAAAGCTTGGTTTTTGTACTCCCCCTCGTTCCTCCCGAATCTGCCATTCCCATCGCAGGGACAGAAGCAACAATCGCATCCTCTTTTGTAATTCTTCCTGCTCTGCCGGTACCTTTTACCTGTAAAGGCTCTATTCCCTTTTCGTCTAAAATTTTCTTGGCAGCCGGAGATGGAGTTCCTGTAGCATAAGAGGTTTTTGCTTCCGCTTCTTTGGATTCCTGAATCGCTTCACTGGCGGACTTAGGTACTGTTTTGATCTTGTTTGAGACCGAATTCCCTTCCGGCTTGGATGCACTTCTGTCTATAAGACAAACCACATCCCCTACCTGCACCACGTCTCCCTCCTCTGCTTTTAAAGTGATAATTCCACTTTCTTCAGCAGGCAATTCCAACGTCGCCTTATCCGAGTCTACTTCCGCTATAGGTTGGTCTTTTTCTACATAATCTCCGTCTTGCACCAACCAAGTGGCAATCTCTACTTCGGTAATAGATTCTCCAGGAGAAGGTATTTTCATTTCTAATACTGACATCGTATTGGTTTTTCTATTTTTTATTTGACTTCAAAATTTTAAGAATTTTTTCTTCTTAAGAACATTATTTTAGGCATCCACTTTTTCTTCCTTTGGAAAGATAACCCCTTTACCAAAAACTCTATTGAGCACTCCGGATTGATTTTTGTCAAACATCTTGTGACTCCCTGGTGCCGGTGTTCCGCTAGGCATAGGGGCAATCACCTCTATTCCCGTCTCCCTTAGGTTCCTGAGTATATAGCTCCATGCACCCATATTTTCAGGTTCTTCCTGCGCCCAAATCAATTCCGTTCTGTTACTGTATTTTTGCAGAATACTCTCTAAATAATCCTGTTGCAACGGATAAAGCTGCTCTATTCTCACCAATGCTACATCAGAAATGCCAAGTTGCTCTCTTTTCGCCAATAATTCATAATAAATCTTCCCCGAACAAAGCACCAGCTTCCTTACTTCCTCAGGGTTTACCTCGACATCATCAATGATGGGAACAAAACCTCCCTCTGCCAAATCTTCCAAACTAGAAACCACTTTCGGGTGCCTCAGCAATGACTTTGGGGACATTACTACCAAGGGTTTTCTAAAATTCCACTTTAATTGTCTTCTCAAAATATGGAAAAAATTTGCCGGAGTCGTACAATTGGCCACCACAATATTTTCGTTAGCACAAAGAGTAAGAAACCTCTCCAACCTCCCCGAAGAGTGCTCGGCTCCCTGCCCTTCATAACCGTGAGGTAAAAGCAACACAAGCCCATCCTGTATTTTCCATTTTTCTTCTGCCGCCACCAAATACTGATCTACCACAATCTGCGCTCCGTTTACAAAATCCCCAAACTGTGCCTCCCAAACGGTAAGTGTGTTGGGAGCAGCCATAGCATAGCCATAATCAAAACCTAACACCCCATATTCTGACAAAAGAGAATTGTAAATATCAAATCTAGAATTTGAAATGTGTTTTAAGGGTATGTATTCTTCCTCGGTATCTTCCGTAATAAGTACGGCATGGCGATGAGAAAAAGTACCCCTCTCTACATCTTCTCCGGAAATTCTCACATCGTGCCCCTCTGTAAGTAAAGTCGCGTAAGCAAGTGCCTCCCCTATTGCCCAATCAATTCTATTCTCGGCAATCATCTTGAGACGCGCCTCAAATAAACGAGTCGTTTTCTTTATAAATTTCTTCTCCGCAGGAAGTGTAGAAATCTCCACCGCCAACGCCTTAAGAGAGGATAAAGCATACTTTGTATCTACCGGAAACTGAAGGCTGTTCTTTTTAAAATGAAAATCTTTCCATTGTTCTGCCATGAAAACTTCTAGCGTATTTTTTTCTATCTCTTTTGAAGCATCAAAATCCTTATCCAAAAGTTGTTTGAACTGAATCTCCATTTCTTTGAGCATCTGATCTGAGATGATATCATCCTCTTTGAGCTTTGCTTTATAGATTTCTCTAGGATTAGGATGGTTTGCAATCGCTTTATAGAGTTTTGGTTGAGTAAATCTGGGTTCATCCCCCTCATTATGTCCGTATTTTCTATAACCCAATAAATCAATATATACATCTTTTCCGAATCTCGCTCTGTATTCTGCCGCAAAATGCAACGCATGAACTACTGCCTCTACATCATCTGCGTTAACGTGCATCACAGGAGAATTAGTTACCTTCGCTATATCTGTACAATACGTAGAAGATCTGGAATCCAAATAATTTGTCGTAAAAGCCACCTGATTATTAATCACAATATGCACGGTCCCGCCTGTTTTATATCCCTCCAAAGACATCATTTGGGCTACTTCATACACAATTCCCTGTCCTGCAATAGCTCCATCTCCGTGTATCACGATAGGCAAAACTCTTCCGAAATCATGATAAATTGTATCCACTTTTGCTCTACTGATTCCTTCCACAAGAGCCGACACCGCTTCCAGATGAGAAGGATTAGGCGTAAGGTTTATGATAACCTCTTCTCCATTGGCTGTTTTCATCTTACCGGTAGAGCCCAAATGATACTTTACATCTCCAGAGAATACATCGTCTTCAAATTCTTTCCCCTCAAACTCAGAAAATATTTGTTTATATGATTTTCCAAATATATTGGTAAGTACACTAAGCCTGCCTCTATGCGCCATACCTAAAACGACTTCCCGTACTCCTAACTTTGAAGAACGCGTGATAAGCTGATCCAGTGCCGGAATGAGAGACTCTCCTCCTTCAAGAGAAAATCTTTTTTGCCCGACAAACTTTGTATTAAGATAATTTTCGAACGCAACCGCCTGATTAAGTTTGTGCAATATCTCTATCTTCTCTTCCGCAGAGAGAATGGGACGATTTTCGTTTATGTGTATAAACCCTCTTATGAAATCTATTTCCTCAACATTGTTTATGTGCATATATTCTAGACCAATAGAATCACAATAAATGTTTTTTAGATGGTCTATAATCTCCCGAAGAGTAGAGGCTTTGTCAAGGCCCAGTTGTACCGCACAGCTAAACGTACGACCAAGATCCTCCCGCGTGAGACCAAAATTTTCTATATCCAACGTAGGAAAATGGTGCCTGCGTTCTCTTACCGGATTGGTCTTTGTATAAAGATGTCCCCTGGATCTGTAGGCCTCTATGAGGTCTACCACCCTAAATTCTCTTCTTATGTCTTCCGAAACCTCTCCTCCTGCATTTAGTCTCTCCTCCATTTTTTTATTCGGATACACAAAGTCTTTCTCCTGATGCTCCCCATAGGACTCCAAAGCAAAGTCAAAACCCTGAAAAAATGCCTTCCAAGAAGGCTCTAACGAATCTGGATATTGTCTATACCGCTGGTAAAGATACTCTACCAACTGAATATGCATTGCATTTAAAAACGAAAATCTGTCCATTATTCTCCCTGTATTACCTGTCTTATAGATTCAAGAACTTTTAACCAGTCTGCAAATGTAACAATATATAAGATTATTGTCTCATAACAAACCATAATTTTTGTCCCACAAACTCACAATTTAATATATCCCCTCCATTTCTCTCTATACGACATATACCGAAAACAACTCTTAAAATTTGTCGATTCTCCAATTATTTTCTTTCTCATTTGGCTATAAAGCACACAGTCTCTACATTTCTACCTGGCGGTGGCTCGTTCAGAAACACTGATTCTACCGCAATCGGGCATGAAAACAACCCTTAAGAAAAATACAGAATTACGCAAGATCTTCCTTCAGTGTATGTAAAAATATGTCCCCATCTCTTTTATTCACAATGAAAAATGACTTTTCATTAAATATCTCCATCAAATAAATATTTTCAATTCTAACGTCCCATCTTGTGTGTTTTTTCCCGTAACTAATTTTCGTCTTTTTTTTCTATTTCTTATAAGTTTATTCTCAAAAAAAGCCCTCCCTTACATTGATCTGGAAAATACCTTGTCTTTTACAAAAGATACATCGGATAATACGTCGTCACCCCCTCCAAAAAACAAAATTACCTATCAAGTCAATAGAATTAAGTTTTGATATTTGATTTTACCAGAAATATTGAGGGGATAATATCCCCTCAAAAAATTCCACAAACAATTTCAAAAACGAATAAAATCGAATAAGGATAGCGAAAGCCAATCATACATAGTAGCGATGTTTTGCAGATTAACGGCTTTATAGATTAACAATAGATTTATTTAGCATTACGAAAGTGGCAAAATCATTTTTATCACACAATTTTCTTTTTCTTCCGGCGGTCGTATAAACACCTGTAATATCTTATCATAACTTAGGGAATCTTTCAATGCCTTTTTTATGAGCTTATTCTGCAAATTAATTCTTTTTTTGTACGGACCTGTATAATAGACGGAATATGCCTTTTTTGCATCAAGTCTTAAATAGCTGTAACGGTAATCGGCAATCTGTTCATTTTGAGTAACGGGAATACCAAAAAAATACGAAACCTCATTGTCTAAATAATTTTCCGGATTTGTTACTAACATCGGAAGTCCGTATTCGTCCTCTTTCTTGTTTAGATCACCGGTAACGAATCCAGATATGCTACTGTGGCTTTTGATAATATTTTTGTAGAGTTCCCCATTTTTATTCGAACTCACTACATTGAGTCCCAAGAGCAAATCTCCCTTATAGTGCTCTACCATAATACTGTCATAGACTATATTTTTAAGCTGTTCGTCTCTGTCTACCTTTTTTGCCAGAAGTTTTTCTAAGTTGTTTGAATCCAGATCAAGATCCCGTTCAAGGTCTATCTTTTGGAGAAGGAGAAAAGGAAACAAACTCTCCAAAAAAGATTTTTTGGGAGAATTTACTTGCCACACAATCTTAGTATCCCTCTCTGACAAAGGAATAAATTTCACGTTAATCTCAAAAGGATTTTGATCTTCGTTCATAAAAAGAACATAATCTATCTGTTTGTTAGGCGTTTCGCTCTGAATAAACATCTGTCCCATCTTTGTCTTTTTACGATTCTCGAAGTTGATCGCGCCCCCCTCTCCCTGATAAGGGGTGAAATAAAGAATCTTTATCTTCTTTTCGGAGGTAAAATAATCATTCCAGCTTACAAAATTTTGAAAATTATTGAACTGTGGAAATACCTTCTCGACAGGATAGCCAATTATTCTTTCTTCTGTGAAAGTCTCCCGTTTATCCAAAAAAAAATACACTATAAACACATAACCCCCCAAAAATAAAACCAAACAAAAACCCAATCCTCCCAATCCTCTCATACCTAAAAAAATTTTAGCGAAATTAGCGGTTTATTTGCACATATCTTGTGGTTATCCCTGAAAAAATATAGCCTGAAAATCCGTACTTAAGGAAATCAGAAAACATGAAGAGTTACACTTCAGACATACGGAAATTCGTGACCAGCCAATATATTTATTCTGGCGTAAGAATCTCACTTGCCTGCGTAATACCCGCAGTAATTTTGGGATATTTCGGTCTTTTAAAAGAATACTCTCTCTTTCCTCTAGCCACCAGCTTTATAGGACTTACCGATATGCCTGGACCTTTTGTCAGGAGAATCAACACATTACTTTTTTCTGTCGCTTGTTTTTTTGTAGTTTCTATAATTGCCATTTCTGCAAGACATCATGTATTATTTATCTACCTTATCATTACAGTATTTGGAGTATTCTTTACCATGATAGGAGTGTACGGACAGCGGCTGGCCTCTGTGGGCTCCATCAGCCTTCTGGTCATGATTATTTTTACGGAAGACAGTTTCTCCAAAGACAATGTCTGGGTAAGTATATTGGCTTTTTCTGCTGGAAATTTGTGGTATGTGATCATATTTTTGATAGTGTCAAAAATACAACCCTACAAACTAGTGTATCAGAACATAGGAGAAAATTATCTGGAACTGGCAGCACTCTTGAGAATAAAAGCCCGGTTTTACATCCAAAAAGATGAAGTAAAAAAACTATTTGACCTTGCCATTTCCAAACAAATTGAGATCAAAAACAAGCAAGAAACTACCCAAGAAGTAGTTTTTAAAACGAGAAAAATAGTAAACGAAGCCACTACCAAAAGCAGATTACTCATGATGATGTATCTCAGCTCCCTTGATCTGCATGAGATGCTTATAGCATCTGAAAATCACTACAAAAAAATACAAAAAGGCTTTTCCGATACCGGTTTTTTACTCAAGATATATGATTTTCTGGTTCTTCTCTCTGATGAAATTTCTCACATAGGTCTCTCTCTGCAAGCGGGAACCAAGGCAAAACCTCTCTATGATATTTCTGAAAAGTACATAAAGCTTTATTCTCAATATTGTGATATGCGATCCCGCAGGCTCAATTCTTCTAATTTGGAAGATTTTATCCTGTTAAGACAGTCGCTTGCACACATGAATCAACTGTCCCAGCAGATTATCAAGATCTACAAAATATTCTCTCAAGACCACATTCTCACACAAAATAATCAACCCAACATAGACTATAAAAAATTTTTACCAAAAGAAGAAAAAATAAGTTTTAGTCTACTGAAAAATAACTTTTCTTTAGAATCTCTTCACTTTCGACATGCCATTCGTGTCACCACTGCGCTGGTAATAGGGTATACCCTCTCGCTTCTTCCCAGTCTTAATTTTGGTCACGGATACTGGATACTGATCACCATTGTGGCAATCCTCAAACCCTCTTACTCCATCACCAAAAGCAGAAACTTATTGAGACTTTACGGAACTGTCGCGGGGTGTCTTGTTTCTTACATGATCCTGAAATGGATCCCCAACCCGAATATCCTTCTTGGGATTCTCCTCCTAAGCATGGCCTTATCCTATACGTTCCTGAGGGACAAATATATGATAGCGGTGTTCTTCATGACAATTTACGTTTTGCTCTTATTCAATTTTCTAAACAAAGAAGAAAATATAAACATTATATTTCGGGACCGGCTTATTGACACCTTTATAGGCGGCGTCATTTCTTATGCTGTATCCAACTTTGTTCTTCCTGTGTGGGAACACACCCACAAAAAAGATTTCATGATAAAAGCGACAGAAAATAATCTCAATTATTTCCTTATCATCATTAGGATATATAAAACCCACGAATTCAATGAACAGGCATACAAAGAAGCACGAAAAGACACCCTTATTTCGCTGGCAAATCTCTCTGACAGCTTCCAGAGGATGCTTTCCGATCCCAAAACACAACATAATAATCTGGAGATCGTTCATCAATTTGTGACCCTTTCCCACCTCATTACTTCATACAATATTTCTCTTTCTCATTTTGCAAAAAATACTATCAATTTTGCGGAAATAGACTTTGAACGTTGGGAATCTCTTATTTCATCCGAGCTGAAAGCAAGTTTGCAAATTCTGAAAGAGGAAGACTTAAGTAATACAAAAAAAGAGAAATGCTATCCTCACCTACCCGAGGATGATCTTGAAGAAATGATAGCGAAAAGGAAAGCCGAAATAGACGAAAACCTCCATGAAACCATTCAGGATCCAGACACGATAAGTCATCTTACAGAGGTTAAAAACATCAGAGATATTCTGGAAATGATCTATAATACTGCCCGGGAACAAAGAAAAATAGTGGAAAATCTAAGCACAAAGACTAATCTACTATCGTAAAAACGTAATTCTGAAAAAGTTTGACTCTGGCATAAAACTCGTCTGAAATCGTTTCATCATGTACCCTGCACCTTATTTTGTTAGGGGTATCTATTGAGAAAGGGAAAACTTCATAATGCCTTTTGAGGGACCAGTATTTTGAATGGTGCATTTTATAAAGAGATTCTTTTATAGACCATATTATTGTAAGATACCTTACCTCCTCCTCCTTTGGTATAAATTCTGTCTCTTTGGGACAAATAAATTTATCTTTGACTCTTAAAATCTTAGGACTGCTTCTCTCTATATCAATCCCTATTCTGTTTTCAGAAAAAGCTATGGCGGCATAAGGAAAAGAATGTGTGATAGAAATTTCCTCTGTTCTCGGAAAAAGGTAAGGTTCTCCGTCCCTGTATAATATCTTCGAGTTGGGATGTCTGTTTTTAAGCATTTTTCTTATCATCAACATTTCCAATAGTTTGCTAGGATGATAATTTTTTACTCTATCTCTGTTTTCCGGTTCTATAAGAAAATTAATATCCAACCTGTCTTCCTGATCGTATTTCCACAGGTAAATCCCGGTTTTATGATCAGATAAATTTTTGATTAAAGGCATAAAGTTTATAATTTTTGTATTTGCACGATAAATATGTAATTTTGCCTGCAAATCAATTTCATTTAATGAAAATCGCGACAGAGTATTTGCCCTACAAAATAAAAGATATTTCCCTTGCCGAATGGGGAAGAAAAGAAATAAAACTCGCCGAGGCAGAAATGCCCGGTCTTATGGCTATACGTGAAGAATACGGACCTTCTCAGCCGCTAAAGGGGGCAAGGATTGCCGGATGTCTGCACATGACCATACAGACGGCTGTACTTATAGAAACACTGAAGGCTTTAGGAGCAGAAGTCACTTGGTCTTCTTGTAATATTTTCTCTACCCAAGATCACGCTGCCGCAGCGGTTGCTGCCGAGGGAATTCCTGTGTATGCATGGAAAGGAATGACAGCAGAAGAATTTAACTGGTGTATAGAACAGACTTTATTTTTTGGAGCGGAAAGAGAGCCTCTTAACATGATATTGGATGACGGCGGAGACCTCACCAATATGGTTTTTGACCAATACCCTGAGCTCGCCAAAGGAATAAGAGGTCTGTCCGAAGAGACCACTACGGGAGTACACAGGCTCTATGAAAGAATGCAGAGAGGAACGCTGCTTATCCCCGCTATCAACATCAATGATTCGGTTACCAAATCAAAATTTGACAATAAATACGGCTGCCGGGAATCTGCCGTGGACGCCGTAAGAAGAGCGACCGATATCATGCTGGCAGGAAAAAGAGTAATAGTATGTGGGTATGGAGATGTAGGAAAGGGGACTGCCGCTTCTTTCCGGGGAGCAGGGTCTATAGTCACAGTGACAGAGATAGATCCTATCTGTGCCTTGCAGGCAGCTATGGAAGGCTATGAGGTGAAAAAATTGGACAATGTGGTAGATAAAGCCGATATTGTGATCACTACCACAGGGAATTTCAACATCATAAGAGCAGAACATTTCAAAAAAATGAAAGACAAGACCATAGTGTGTAACATAGGGCATTTTGATAACGAAATAGATATGGCATGGCTAAATCAAAATTACGGTACCACAAAATATGAAGTAAAACCTCAGGTAGATGTGTATAACATAGAGGGAAATGAAATCATTGTACTGGCAGAGGGCAGACTTGTAAATCTGGGTTGTGCCACTGGACACCCGAGCTTTGTGATGAGCAATTCTTTCTCAAACCAAACGCTCGCGCAGATAGAGCTTTGGACAAATTCTTCCGCTTATGAAAACAAAGTCTATATGCTCCCAAAAAAATTGGATGAGAAAGTGGCCGCCCTTCACCTTAAAAAAATAGGAGTAGAACTGGAAACCCTTTCTCCAGAGCAGGCAAAATATATAGGCGTAGAGATAGGAGGTCCTTATAAACCCGAATATTACAGATACTGACCTTTTGACATTTTTCTCCAGACATAATTAAGTTAACTAAGGAGAAAAAGTGGTAAACCGCCAATTATAACATTCACATAAGTATTGTTCTTGCTTCTCTTCCCCTTACAGGTTTTTCTGATATTTCTGATATGGGGGGGATGGTTTTCGTTTAATCTGAAGAGACAATGCAGGCACCTCACTTTTTTTGTACACTGTCTGCCGTGGTTAGAATTATTTGGTTCTTGATATGCGGAATTTCTATATTGTTTTTGTCAAAAGCCACCTTCAAGTCTCGGTATAGCTTCCAATAACTTTGTAAATAGTCTTTCCTTTTTACAAACGCTCTTACAGTAAGGTTTATGGAGGTGGTAGTAAACTCACCAATTTCCACCAATTTACTTTTTTCCTGATCGACCATAGGTTCAGCGTTTAAAACGTCAAGAATCACTTTTTTTACTTTTTCAAAATCTTCCGTGTAGGCCATTCTTAGAGTAAAATCCAACCTTCTCCAATCCTTTACCGAATAATTAGTTACGGGATTATTAAAAAGATTGGCATTGGGCAACGTAATGACCTGTCCCTTATCTGTTACAAGGACAGTATACAAAATGCTGATGGACTCTACCGTTCCTTCATTCCCTTGCGAGACTATATAATCCCCCACTTTGAAGGGTTTGAACAAAATGATGAGCAATCCCCCTGCAAAATTGGACAAAGACCCTTGTAGAGCCAGCCCTATGGCAAGCCCCACACCGCTGAGAGCCGCCAGAAATCCTGTAACATTCAGCCCTAATCTCGCAATCACCGGGATGATGACAACAATCTTGAGAAGAATATCTATTATGGGAAGGACGAAAGAACGAACGGATAAATCTACATCTCTGGCAATCATTCGTTTCTGAATAATTTTTTTCACAAAAGAAGCAATCCAAAAACCAATGATCAGTGTCAAGAAAGCCGTTATAAGACTCCAGCCTATCTGACTGCCTTTTTCTATCAAAAAGCCAGGAATTGAGAAAAACTGTTTTCCCGTTTCTGTTAATGCTTGACTCAGATTGGCAGAAGATGTGGTTGTAGGAGTACCTGTTGCCTGCTGTACAGTAGAATTAAAAGGCATAATGTCGTTCGGTTTGGAGTTTAAAAATTTTCTTTTGCACGATCAAAATATATTAGGATTGTTATACTATATTATATCATTCCGACGAAAGTAAAATTCTTCTCATTCCTTTACCATAAATCTTTATCCGTCTCTCCTGATTATCTGCATGAAGAATATCATATCTTTCTGTCCTTTATCATGATCTTATCCATGATCTTTGTGCTCAAGGGATTCATGGCACTATCAAAACAATCCACGAGTTTTCCGTTTTCGTCCAACAAAAATTTAGTAAAATTCCATAACACATTACAGTCTTTCACCCCATTAAGTTCTTTTGAGGTAAGATACCTATATAGGGGCGCCATCTCTTTTCATTTTACCGAAATTTTGACGCCATAGTTTTTCCGACAAAAAGCTCCGATTTGGATATTTGAATCAGGCTCCTGTCCCCCAAAATCGTTTGCCGGAAAACCTACAACCACCAAACGATCTTTGTATAAATTATACAACTTCTCAGGATCTGCATACTGAGAGGTAAAACCACATTTTGAAGCGGTATTCACAATAAGTTTTTTTTTCTTTAAAATTGGAAAAATCTATAATCCCTCCCAGTAAAGCCTCTACTTTAAAATCGTATACTGTTTTTCCTTTGTGTTGCCCATTTTTTTCTTTATCAAGGGAAGAATACTTCTGTGGATACCCTTTAAAAAATGCAGAAACGGAAAGCAGTAATATAAAAAGCTTTTTCATTAGTCTTGAAGTTAAAAAATTACACCACTCTATTTTATTTAGAACAAAAACGTCTTGGAGAGAATCTCAGGATTTACCTCAATCTTACTAAAATTAAGAATATACCCTCCCCCCTTGTGATCCTTATCTTTTGGAATACTTTGTATTCTAAACGGAAATGTATACCCCTCTGTTTTTTTGTAGTCCGAATAGAATATCCACTCACCTTCTTTCTCTTCCTTAAGAATCATAAAACTTCGAATATCAAAAAAACACAATGTCTTATACTGGTTCCTCCCCAGCTCTATTTTATAACATTCCCTATCCAAAACTTTTTCTCTTCCCAAAAATCTCACAATATATCCTTTTGATTTCCAATTTAATAACTCTGATTCAAAATTTTCAGGCACATAATCTTCTTTTACTCTAAGCAGATTCTTGGAGAAATCCCTCACGTAGCCTTTTTTCCCATCATACCCTTCCACGACATACTCTCTGGAATTTATGATCAAAAGGGTTTTTGATAAATTAGGTCTTTTCTGATAAATTTTTACGGGATAAGTATCCTTCAGTCCCAAAGTAATATTTCCATACAGAATGATGGATTTTAGATCTTTCCATGCTGTTTTTCCTCCGGTAGCTTCTATATTTTTTTCTATTATTTCTTCTGCACTTTGACTGTGAAATAAAGAACCCAACAGAAAAACGAAAATACTTATCAAAATTTTCATGCTCCGGATCTGTTTTTGTGTTTATTTATCTGTATCTATTTTTCGCTAAGTATAATGCCCTGGCTCTCTCCAGATCCTTTGGCGTATCAATCCCAACGCCCGAAAACGAAGTCTCCACCATTTTTATTTTCTTCCCGTATTCCAGATACCGTATACACTCTATCTTCTCCGAAATCTCCAGCGGTTGCATAGGAAGATTCGCAAATTCTAAAAGCGCATCCTTTCTGTATGCATACACCCCTATATGACGAAAGTATTGGGTTTCAGAATGAGTTTCTCTGATAAAAGGAATAACAGATCGGCTAAAATAGAGCGCAAATCCATTATTGTCCGTAATTACTTTCACACAATTGGGATTTTCTATTTCTTCCTTTTCCGTGATCGGTATCCTGAGAGAAGCCAGAGAAATCTCCTTTTCTGTATCTGCCACAAAAACAGAAATAAGATCTTCCAACGGTTTTCTCCTTATAAAAGGCTCATCCCCCTGTATATTTACCACAATATCACAGTCTATTTCCTTTATTGCCTCTGCGATGCGGTCACTGCCTGTCTCATGGCTTCCCGTCATAATCGCTCTCCCTCCTTTACTCGTGATTTCCTCAAATATAACCTTCGAGTCTGTAGCGACAAAGACATCTTGAAATAAACCTGTTTCCAAAGTATTCGTATAGGTAGTAAAAATAACCGTCTCATCTGCTAAAATCTCCATAAGTTTTCCTGGGAATCTGCTGGCCTCGTAACGGGCGGGTATTACTGCAATAATTTTCATGATTCTCCGTATAGTAAGTTTTAGATAGATATGTAGTTATTACGAAGTATTTAGATGCCTAAATCCCGTTTTATCCTGTTTATTTTCTCATTGAGAACAAATACGCTTTTCTTGTAATCCAGAATATTATCGAGATTCCCTTTTACCGAAATATAAAATTTTATTTTGGGTTCTGTACCCGAAGGCCTCACTGCTACCTTTGTTCTGTCCTCTGTGTAGAAAATAAGTACATTCGACTTTGGTGTCTCCTTCATTTCTTCGAAAGTGTTTTCTTTAAGGTCAACTCTGATTTGTTTCTCAAAATCCTGTATACAGATCACTTGAGATCCCGCAAGCTTTTCAGGGGGGGTTTTTCTAAAATTATTCATCATTCCTTTGATTTCCTCCGTTCCTTCTCTTCCCTTTCGCACTAAATTTACCAGACTCTCCCGGTAAAACCCTAACTCTTTATATACCCCCAGCAGAAATCGATAAAAAGAGCTTCCCCGGTACTTATAGTACGCCGCCATCTCGCAAGCCAATAATGCCGTCCCACAAGAATCTTTATCCCTAACAAAGTCCCCGGTAAGAAAACCATAACTCTCTTCTCCACCACAGATAAATTTTCTCTTCCCCGCTTCTTCCCTTATCATTTTTCCAATCCATTTAAAGCCCGTAAGACCTACCTTACAGTCCACTCCAAATTTCCGTGCCAAGTCCAGAAAAACATCCGAACTTACGATGGTAGATCCTATAAATTCGTTCCCTGTAATTTTTCCCTTTCTTCTCCATTGGTCCAAAATATAATAACTAAGGGCAACATTGGTCTGGTTGCCGTTGAGAAGCTCCATCTCGTCTTCCAGATTCCTTACCGCAATACCCACACGATCTCCGTCCGGGTCTGTTCCTATCACAATGTCTGCATTGGTTGTTTCAGCCAAATCCATTGCCATGGAAAGCGCTTCCGGCTCTTCCGGGTTTGGAGAGTCCACCGTAGGGAAATTTCCGCTGGGGATCCCCTGTTCTCTTACCGAGTCTACTCTGGAAAACCCTGCTTTTTCCAAAGCTTTTGGGATCGTAGCATAGGTAGTGCCATGGATAGCTGTAAACACCACATTCAGCCTATCTCTGCCTAAATCCTGGTAAAGAGAGTTTTTAATACAAGCATCTATGTATCCTTGGTCTGCTTCTTCGCCCAACTTCTCTGTAAGGTGATCGTTTCCCTTAAAATCGATCTCCGAAAATTTTACTTTTTTTACCTCTTCTATGATGGCTACATCGTCCGGGGGTACAATTTGTGCTCCATCATTCCAGTACACCTTATAACCGTTATACTCCGGGGGATTGTGGGAAGCAGTAAGTACTATCCCCGCATTACACCCTTTGTCTCTCACCACAAAAGAAAGCTCCGGTGTGGGTCTGTGATCTTTAAACAACAAAACATGTATGTTGTTTGCAGTAAGTACATCCGCTACAATTTTTGCAAATTCTTTGGAGTGATTCCTTACATCATAAGCAACAGCCACCTTAATTTCTTTACCATAAAATTTTTTATGCAGGTAATTTGCCAAACCCTGAGTCGCCTGACCCAGAGTATACTTGTTTATACGGTTGGTTCCTACCCCCATAATCCCACGCATCCCACCGGTCCCAAACTCCAGATTTTTGTAAAAAGCATCCTCCAATTCCAAATCATCTCTATCAATGAGATCTTGTACCTTTATTCTCGTGGAATGATCAAAATAATCTTCCAGCCACTCTTTAGCCTTATCTAAGACGCTTATTTCTTTCATTTTTTTACCCTTTTGTTACAAATCAAACAAAGATTTATTTTCCACAACTGCATATTTCGTCTTTTTCAGTCTCCCTGCAGGACTGCCATAATAAACCAGTTTTGCCGAATTTTCTACACTCCCCCTAAGGCTGTCTTTAACATTTATCTCTGCGTATATACCATTTCTTGCCCTTATATTTATTTTATCTATCAGAAGATAAGGCGCTATCAAACTCGCAGTATCCCGTATATTTAGGAATACATTTTTTGCAGAACCCTTAAAATTGGCTAATGAGCCATTTTTCATATCAATTTTTAAAGAGTCAATATTGAGACTGCCAATAAATTTGGCATTGTTTTCCATATTGAGATGCATATCTTTTCTCACCATTTCCCCCGAAATATTAAACTCCACGGAATCCGAAATACTAATGCAATCGGGATACTTATCAGAGTATACGGTAAGAGTGTAAAAATCCACCTTCTCTACCTCTTTCTCCTCTGAAATATCAAGCCTATCATTACCTACTAAGATGTTTAGATTGTCATAAATATTTTTATAGGTTTCTATCTCTATCAAATTTTTGCGAGAATGCACCCAAAAAATTCTGTATTTCCCTTTGGCATTTATAATTTTAACAGAGGATATTTCCATCTCTTGCCTTTCTATTCTCCCTTCGGGAGAAATTTTACGGCAAGAAAGAAACAAGAAAAATGTGCCTAAATACAACAAAAGGACTGGCCTAAAAGACACCAATAATCTACATGAACTCCTCATTATTTATTCTCTATTCTAAGGTCAGTCAAACCTTTTTTTCGATATGGTAGTTTTTTTCCAATTTTCTTGTTCTTATGATTAACTCTCCCAAAAAACCCGCCACAAAAAGAATCGTCCCCAATACCATAAGTGTAAGGGCAATAAAAAACCAGGGATTGCTCACAATAAGTCTACCATAAACCTTAAATACATATACCTCTACCAGCTTATAAACTCCGAGTAAAAGAGCAGATAAAAAACCCAAGACAAACATCAACGTTCCCATGGCTCCAAAAAAATGCATGGGTCTGGCACCAAATTTCGTAATAAACCATAGTGTTAACAAATCCAGAAATCCTCTTATAAAACGCTCGGTACCAAATTTTGAGCTACCATAAGGTCTTGCCTGATGTTTTACCGGCTTTTCTGTAATTTTCCTAAAACCAGCATGAGCCGCCAACACGGGGATATAACGATGCATATCCCCATAGACCTCTATAGATTTTACTACCTTATTTTTATAAGCCTTAAGGCCACAATTAAAATCGTGCAAATCTATACCCGAAACTCTTCTTGCAGCAGCATTAAAAAGTTTTGAAGGAAGATTTTTAGTCAATACTTTATCATATCTTATCTTCTTCCAGCCCGAGACAATATCATAGTTTTCTTCTTTTATCATACGGTAAAGCTCCGGAATTTCTTCCGGGAAATCCTGCAGATCTGCATCCATTGTAATCACCACATTCCCTACCACTTCTGCAAAAGCAGCATGCAATGCCTGTGATTTTCCGAAGTTCTGAGAAAACTTTATTCCATGAACATTGGGATGGTCTATCATTAAATTTTCTATAACAGACCAGGACATATCTGTACTTCCGTCATCTACAAACCAAATCTCATAAGAAAGATTATTTTCCGTGCATGTTTTCTGTATTCTCAAAAAAAGTTCTTCCAGTGATGCCTCCTCATTGAGGAAAGGAATAACTACAGAAAGCTCCATTGAATTTTATTAATCAGATTACAGACCGCAAAAGTACAGAAATTTTTATGGTAATATTGTTTACATTGTCTTCTTCCCCCGAAAAAAAGCCCCTAAAAAAACGGAAAGCATAAGGAAAAACATACAATAAGCCGAAAACACATAAAAAAAGTACCGAAAAGAAAACATATCCTCTTTATTTCTCATTTTTTCCTGTATCCTCATTTTTGCCTCTTTGTATTTTTCGTCCAACTCCTTTTTCTCCTCAGAATTCGGCTTTACTATCTTATTTGCCTTACTATACTCTTCTTCCAGTGCATTTTTGTAACTCTCAATGTATTGATGATTAAGAAGAGATTTGGTTTCTGAGTCTATATCGTTGATATAAATGTATATAATTGACATAGAAAGAAAACCACCTAAAAACATAGGCAAAAAGGCGCTACCAAAAGCTTCTCTAAATGAAATATCCTTCTTCTTTTTTTTATGATAAGACACTGAGGATAATGCCCCCAAAAGATAGATCAACGGAAGCAAGAAGGAACTCAGCATAACACTACGTCTGTAATACTCTGTGTCTCTTAAAAAAAAGTTGGTAAAAAAGAAGATCAATAGAATAACAAGACCCATAAAAAGTCCTGTCAGATAAGGATTTTTTAACATATTTATTGAGTTATTTTTTCTTATGCACCAGATTATCTCATTTAATTTTTGAAAGTATAAGCTGAAATTCTTATATTCGCAGCGGCAAGTCCTAAACAACCAGCTCCCGAAAATCCTCCAGGGTGGGAACACAGCAAAGGTAATTGGTTGTAGCGGTGTGATTTAGGTAGCTTGCCGTTTTTTGATCTTTACATCCACTAACTATATTTCAAACTTTTCCCCCGCTTTAGGAAGCATCAAATCAATCTCTTTTTCTCTAAAAACTTTATAGGCTTCTTCATGATCGATACGTATGGGAGGAAAAGTATCAAAATGACAACCAACGACTTTTTTTGTTTTTAGCAATTCAGATGCCGCAAAGGCGGCCTCTTTTGGTCCCATGGTATAATGCCCCCCTACGGGTAAAATGGAGAGGGTGATTTCTCCAAAAAAATCTTTGAAATAAGACATATCTGCCATCATTCCCGTATCACCCGCGAGATAGATGTTTTTTCCCTGAAAACTAAAAACATAGCCTGAAGCTGCCCCGCCATAGCCCCCATCAGGAAACGAACTGGTATGGAGCGCCGGGACCATCGTGATTTTTAAATCTTTAATCTCCACGTGGCCCCCAAAATTAATATCCAATACATGCGCATGACCAAAATAACTACATAATTCCGGCTGCCCAATAATCACTACATTAGGATGATGATTCAACACTTCGTTTACATCAGCAATATGATCCTCATGGGCATGAGTGATTAAAAGATAATCTACAACCTGGGACCGGATCTCAAAACCCGAATGATCTTTCTGGTAATTGTAAAAAGGATCCGTCAGTATATTCACCCCTTCATACTCTACAAAAAAACAATTTTGTCCCAGAAATGTTATTCTCATCTTAAAATAAATTTAGTTTTTTAGTCAAAATAATTCAGCCCGAACGCCAATAAAACCGACATCATAAAAGTAATTATAGACACGTGCTTTAGAAAAAGGTCTAAGTTTTCGGGCTCTTTTGTACTAAGAATATTTTTCCTTACCCTTGCCAATGGCAAATACAAAACCATTACAATAAAAGGATAGTACTTCCCAATCTGAAAAAAATTCTCCAGCCCTAAAAAAATAAGAATAAAAATAAGAGGAAGTTGCAACAGCACCATTTCGTAAATCATTGCATTTTTGTATCCCAATCTCAGAGCCAGGGTTTTCTTTCCGGAAAGCCTATCAGAGTGAAGATCTCTCATATTATTTAGGTTTAACACTGCCACACTCATAAATCCCACAGCAGAAGCGGGTAAAATGATATCTAGATCTAAAGATTTTGTAAAAAGATAATAACTCCCTATAACAGAAACACCTCCAAAAAAGATAAAAACCATCAAATCTCCCAATCCATAATATCCATAAGGTTTTTTACCCATTGTATAGCCTATTGCGGTCAAAATACAAAGAATCCCGAGCCCTGTAAAAATAAAAAATGCTCTGCTAAAAGGGGTAAAAGCCGTGCAGAGCAATACGATACTCGCAAAAAAAGAAAGTAACGAGAAAAAAAACACTGCCTTTCTCATGGCTTCCGCTGAAATCTTGCCCGAACTTACTGCCCGAACTTCTGCCTTTGCATTTCTCGCATGATCGGTACCCTTCACTCCGTCTCCATAATCATTGGCATAATTGGACAAAATCTGATAAAGCAAGGTAACAATGACCGCCCAGGTAAAAATTCTGACATCCCACACTCCTCCTACGGTTTTGAGTTTCCACCTCGCCAAAAAAGAACCCATAACAATTCCGCTGAGAGACAACGGCAGAGTTCTTAGCCTAGCAGCAGAAATCCAGTCTTTTATATTCATAAAAATTTTCGCTATATCCTTTTTAAGAAATCCATGTATCCTTGCCAAAGACCGGCCTCCTTTTCTCAAGAAAAGCATCTCTCCCCTCCTTTGCCTCTTCTGTCATATACGCCAGTCTTGTTGCCTCGCCAGCAAAAATCTGTTGCCCTACCATACCGTCATCTGCAAGATTCATGGCATATTTTAACATTCTTATGGAAATAGGTGATTTTGAGAGAATCTCCCTTGCCCACTTGTAGGCGGTATACTCCAGTTTTTCATGAGGGATGACCGCATTCACCATTCCCATTTCCCGAGCTTCTTTTGCAGAATAATTTCTTCCCAAAAAGAATATTTCTCTCGCTTTCTTTTGTCCCACCATCTTGGCTAAATAAGCAGACCCATACCCTCCGTCAAAACTGGTTACATCTGCATCCGTCTGCTTAAAAATGGCATGTTCCTCGCTTGCAAGACTAAGATCGCAAACCACGTGCAAAGAATGTCCTCCTCCTACTGCCCAACCATTCACCACCGCAATGACCACCTTAGGCATAAAGCGAATCAGTCTTTGTACTTCCAGAATGTTAAGCCTGTGCCGCCCATCTTCTCCCACATAGCCTTGATGACCTCTGGATTTTTGATCTCCACCGCTACAAAAAGCATGACCTCCGTCCTTTGGACTGGGTCCTTCTCCTGTGAGTAAAACTACCCCCACCGACGGATCTTCATAAACATCATAAAACGCCTCATAAAGCTCCGAAGTGGTCTTGGGCCGAAATGCGTTTCTTACTTCGGGTCTGTTGATCGCAATTCTGGCCACACCTTCACACTTTTTGTAGGTGATATCCTCAAAATCTCTAACTACTTTCCAATGTATTTCCATAAAAATAGGTATCTGTAAAAGTATAAATAAACGGAAGCCGAAGTTACGCATTTTTAGCGGGCACAGACACCTGCCATAATGACCTCCTATACAAATCCATAAAAATCATACATCGTCCGCCCACAGATATACTATTATCATATATCATACTATCCCTCTCCTAATATATTTATTATATACATATAAATTTCAAGTCAAAGCTTATCATTTGTTGTTGAGATATAGATAAAATTACTTCAAGATTTTGCTTCTTTCTGCCTCATTCAACAGATACAAAATGCTGTCTCTAAAGCTATCGTCCCCTAAAGAATTCTCCATAGCCTAATAAAACCCTACCCAGAAATGCCAAAATCCTGGGTTTTTTATTGTTCTGGGATTCCTGCCATTTTATAAGGTCTTTACATACAGCCTTATCCTTTACTGCCAAATGACAGTATTTATAAAGCCCTTTCAGAGAGTCTTTTTTTGCAATGATAGCACAAAAAATACCGAATATCCATAATTTTTTTTGATACTTGCTATTTTCCGGTATATATACACCAACCCCGGCACAAGTTAAACTTCTGCGATCCGAAATGCGGACTCTTTTTCTATATCATTTTCATTCTAAACGACACCACTCTCCTCTCCTTAATCCTCTACAAACCCCAAAGACAAAATAAATAAATCATTCCCCCGCATAAATGTATGAATACCCCCTACTCATGCACTTATACAACTAATTTATTTACAAAACTGAAATAAAATAATTTATACCTCTTCGGGCTTCAGTCTACTCATGACAAGAAATCTTCTCAGGAGCAATACTGCCGATATACTAAGACCAATTCCTAAAGAGATCCACATGCCATAACTCCCCATTTTTCTTACATAACAAAGATAATAACCCAAAGGAAGCACAAAAACCCAGTAGATAACAAAAGTAATAAAGCTTGGTATTTTCACATCTTGCATCCCCCTGAGTATCCCCATGGCTACCACTTGAATGCCATCTGAAAGCTGGAATAATGCTGCAATAATAAGTATTCTTGAAGCCAAGGAAATAACTGCTGTATTCTCTGGTCTGGCAAACAACAGAGGGATAACATTTTTGCCGATAATAAAAACCGTCCCACAGAAAAACATAAACAAAAAGATAATCTTCAGGTTGTTAATTCCTACATTCCTCAGCCCGATAAAATCCTGTTTGCCCAATCGGTTTCCTACCATTACAGTAGAAGCAACGCCTATGCCTATAGAGATGTTAAAAGTAGAACTCGCTACACTCAAAGCAATTTGATGGGCAGCTATATCTTGAGATGAAATAAGCCCACAGATGAAGGAGGCAGCTGCAAAAGCACTCGTCTCAAAAAAGATCTGCAACGCAGTGGGAATCCCCAATTTTATCATTTTTCCAAATAAATCCCCAGAAAACATCTTTGCCTTTATACTGAAATCGAGTATATATCTTCTGGTTACCCTATGTTTTTTTAAAATAAAATACAACAGTACAAACATAAAAATCCTGGAAATAAGCGTAGCAAGCGCAGCACCATCTACTCCCATAGGAGCAATCCCAAACATCCCTTTAATAAATATGTAGTTTAGGGCTATATTAAGTATATTTCCCGCAATAGTGGCTTTGGTCACGCCCAAAGTATACGACAATCCCTCAGAAAATTCTCTTAGGGTCTGGAAAAGCATGAAAGGAATAATACTGATCCCCATTATCCTCAAGTAGCTGATGGTATCCGGAAGGACATGCTCCGGTTGTCCCGTATAGTTTAATAAAGGCAGCCCAATCAACATCATCATCATGAGAAGAAAACCTACGCCCAAATTGATTACCCCTCCGTGACTGAAAATTCTGTTGATCTCTTGATGATTTTTTTGGGCATGAGCTTCCGAAACCAATGGAGGAATGGCCAAAGACATCCCGAGAGCTAAAACAAAAAAACTGATGAAGATAGCATTAGCCAACGATACCGAAGCCAAAGCATCCGCCCCCAAAAGCTGTCCCACTATAATATTGTCAAAAATTTGTACCGATACCTGCCCCAGTTGTGTGAGCATCACAGGAAAAGCAAGAGTGAGGGTTTTTTTTGTAAGCTCAGAATCTAGAAACTGCATTTTAAGATTTTAATGATTTTTTTTGCCTTTGAGGATGAGAAAATGTGTGCTTGCCTCCTCTGAATTCATTCGTGCTGCAGGTATAAAAATTTGGCCCATATTTCAAAAAAACAGAACGCATATTTTCGGAATAAATGAGAAATGAGAAAAAAAGAAAACTATTTTCCAACAAAGCTTTCTACGTCTTTTTCGGTGACAGGATTTCCACCCAGAATGACAAGCCGTTCTACTACATTCCTGAGTTCTCTGATATTACCTGTCCAGCTTAAATTCCGGAGAAGAGAAATCGCATTTTTACCAAACTCTTTAGGTGCTGTCCCCTGTTCTTGTGCAATAAGCTTATTAAAATACCCTATCAAATGGGGGATATCTTCTTTTCTTTCATCTAAAGGAGGTACATTAATCTCTATAACCGATAACCTGTGGTATAGATCTTCTCTGAATTTTCCTTTTTTTATTTCCTCTGTCAAATTTTTATTAGTAGCCGCAACAACCCGCACATCTACTTTTATCTCTTTTTCGCTGCCCACCGGGGAGACCTTGTTCTCTTGCAATACCCTCAGAACTTTTGCCTGAGCAATGAGACTCATATCCCCTATTTCATCCAGAAATATTGTACTCCCGCTGGCCTGCTCAAATTTTCCACTCTTGTCCCTTATTGCTCCGGTAAAAGAGCCTTTTATATGACCAAAAAGTTCGGACTCTATCAATTCGGATGGAATGGCCGCACAATTTACTTCCACCATAGGTTTTCCGGACCTTTCGCTCTGTGCGTGTATTGCATGTGCTACCAGCTCCTTCCCCACACCATTCGCTCCCGTGATCAGTACTCTAGCATCTGAAGGGGCCACTTTGTCTATCATCTCCTGGATTCTTTTAAGGGCATTGCTTTCTCCCACCATCCGGTACCGCTTATTCACTTTCCTTTTTAGGGTTTTATTCTCGTGATGGAGAGTGTGATTCTCTTTCTTGAGATTCCCTTTATCCAAAGCATTTCTCACGCTCGTAATAAGCCTGTTAATATCAATGGGTTTTGAGAGAAAATCATAAGCCCCCTCTTTTAGACAACACACTGCCGTATCTATGTCCGCATGACCGGAAATCATCACAAAGATCTGATCGGGTTTTACAGATAACACCTGCCTGAGAAATTCTGTTCCCGAAAGTTTAGGCATTTTTATATCACTGATAATCAGTTCAAAATCTTCTTTTTCTGCATACTTAAAACCCTCCAACCCATCATTTGCAATCATAAAATCATACGCAGGAAGCTCCTCAGAGAGGATATTGTGTATCACACCGGATATGGCTTTCTCGTCTTCTACTATCAGTATTTTTTTTTTCATAAAAAATAAAACGGATCTCTTTGTGGGAACTTGTGCATGCAAAAATCATTCCCAAATAAAAAGGCTCAAATATCCTCAAAATCTATCTTTCCCCAAAAATGACAGAACCTATCCTCACAGAATTTGCTCCACATTCTATCGCCAATAAATAGTCTTCGCTCATCCCCATAGAAAGCGTTTTCATTTTTTTTTTAGAAGAAAAATCGTCAAAAAGGTTTTTGAGAAACGTAAACTCTTCTCTTATTTTCTCCCTGTTCTCCGTATGGGTAGCAATCCCCATAAGACCACAAATTTCTACGTTACAATAATCACCCGCGATATATTTTGCGTAGATATTCTCTGCAACCACAGGTGCTAAACCGGTTTTATTTTCTTCCTCTGCAATCTTTATCTGGAGTAAAACTTTTATCCTCCTGCCATTTTTGAGTGCCTGCTTGTCTATTTCTATCAATAGTTTTTCTGAGTCTACACTCTGTATCCTATCCACAAAAGGAGCAATGTACTTCACTTTGTTAGTCTGTAAATGACCGACAAACTGCCATCTGATATCCTTGGGAAGTTCTTTCTCTTTCTCTACCAACTCCTGTACCCTATTTTCACCAAAAACCCTCTGACCCTCAGAATAAAGCCATCCTATCTTCTCTACGGAATGATTTTTTGATACGGCTACCAACTCTATGTGACTGGGCAAAGCTTTTTGTATGGATTTAAAATTACGTACGATTATCTCCTGTATTTTTTGCATTTTTTCTAGGTTATTTGTTGTGATATAAAGATAATAGGATAAAACTCAGCCTCACAAACTTTTTTGTGACCAAACCAACCATCGACTCACTGCAGGGATAAAAAAATGTATATAAACTTACACTCAGAAAAATAATCTGACCGGTTTTAGCTAGAACCGAAAAAACTATACAATCTCAAAATTTTGTGGGGCATCCAATTTGGGAAATTTAAATTCGGATTTAAAATATTTCCCTGTGCAATCTATTTCTTTCCACCCTTTTTTTTCACTACAATCACCTACTTCAACTACTATCGGAATGAATGATATTTCTTTATCTCCTTCTGAAATTTCTTCCCTGTATTGCACAGCAATATCTATGACACACTCAAAGTTTGTGTTGAGCTTTACATTTCTATAGATCACGTCTTGGTGTATCGCTTTATTTTCTGGTATTTCTGCGTACCGCTCCCAACCTTTGACTGTTCCGTTAAGATCAATTACGGACTTCAATGCATAATATAAAGCGATGGTATAATATTTTCTGGTGAAAAACCTTCTGTAATCATCCGGATAATGACCTCCCTCAAAAAGAATCGTAGGGAGTCCCATCCTCATAAAGTTATCTCCGGTAGAAGTGGGATAAAACTCATCGCTGTATTTTGCGAGACAATTGGGCAGAATATCTCTTACTTTCTCATAAACATCGACAATAATAGCCATACTTACTTTGCGAGTTTCGGTAACGATCCTCTCCTTATCTGCCGATGGAGCCAAAAAAGACAAAGTGGCCGGATGCTCTCCGTCTGTACTGAAAATGGTTCTCTGCTCGTGAAGATTGAAAGCATAGCGATACCCTCCCTTTTGAGCCAAGCTTTTTAATAGTGGAAATTCGATACTAGACTCCCTAAGAAAGTCCCTATTGAGATCTATACCCAAAGCGTTTCTCCGGGTCCACTTTTCTGCCCCATCCGGATTGAGCATCCAGACAAAATCTAACTGTATATTTTCTGAAATTCCGTACGCTAATTCCGGATATTGCTCTAGGGTTTCCAGAAGATCCAGCATTGCATGAGTCGAGTTCGACTCATTTCCGTGCATCTGTGACCAAGCCAAAATTTTTATACCTCCGCTTCCCCAGGTTTGTTTATAGATAGGTTTACCTCGATAAGACCTTCCCAGTTCGGTAAGGTTTTCCGCATATTTACCCTCTAAATACTCATGAAGATATCTCGGATTTATATACCTATTCCGGAAACAGGGATTTTTTTGGTAGGCTAGTTTGAAATTCATCTCTGTATAAGTTATGCAGCGGAATACCAAAATTATTAATTTTTATTTTTCTTTAGTAAATTACATTTGTAACAAAAAACAAAAAAGGGGGCTGGGCCGGATCTTAGTGTATGAATATTTTATATGTCATTTTGACAGACTCGCTATACTACTAAAAAAGCGATAATTTAAATGTTATTGTAAATCAATTTATTATGTTTTTTATATAAAGTTTTATATAAAGTATGCTTTAAGTGTGATTTAGGGGGGTGTAGATGACATTGATTGAGGAACACTATTGAAAGTACTATAATTTTGAGAAAAAAACCATGGTATTTACAATTGTAAATACTGAAAACAATAAAATATGGTATATTTGGAAAATAAAAAAATATAAGTATGAGTGAATTTTTATTTCTTGGAGGATTTCTGTCTTTCATTACCGCTATTCTGGCACTAGATCTCGGCATACTCAATAAAAACAGTGGCGGTATGTCTTTAAAGAAAGCGGCTGTCATGAGTACTGTTTTTGTAGGGTTTTCTATAGGTTTTTATTTTTTTTTGTTCTATTTCGGAGATCAGATTCATCAGATTGACAGTATAGAGAAATTAAAAGCTATAACAGAGAGACATCACCATGCCATAAAAATAATCCCAAAAGACCTTGAAAGCAGTCTGCATCTTTACAGAAAAAATTTGGCAGTAGAATACCTTACCGGGTATATTGTGGAATATGCTCTTTCTGTAGATAATATTTTTGTAATCTTACTTATATTTAGCTCCTTTAATGTACCAAAAGCTTATTATCACCGGGTTCTATTTTGGGGAATTATTGGGGCAATTGTCATGCGGTTGATCTTCATATTTGTGGGAGCTGCCCTTATAGAAAAGTTTGAATGGATTCCGTACATTTTCGGAGGATTTCTTATATATTCCGGTATTAGAATGTTCATAGAGCAGGAAAAAAAAGAGACTATGGAAACGCATAGCCACCCAGTAGTTAAATTTGCCAATAAATACCTTAAAGTACATGACCGGTATGTGGAAGATAAATTTTGGGGCAGATTTCAAGGGGTATGGAAAATCACTCCACTTTTTTTAGTGCTGGTCATTATAGAGGTTACAGATCTTATTTTTGCCGTGGATAGCATACCCGCTATTTTCTCTGTGACAAAGGATCCATACATCGTATTTTTCTCTAATATATTTGCAATTCTGGGTCTACGTTCTATGTTTTTTCTCCTTGCAGGATTTTTGGATAAATTAAGCTACTTAAAAGTAGGACTCTCATTTCTTCTCGTTTTTATTGGTATAAAAATGCTTCTGCATACCTATCTGGAAGAAATGGGTTTTAGAACGAATCATTCACTCATCATTATCTCTCTCATACTTGGGATAAGTGTACTAGCTTCATTCTTTTTCCCCAAAAAACAACAGGAAAATTCTCACTGAATTTTTGCTCATTTATAGTATAATTATAATATTACTTTTGTAACTTGCAACAAAACTTATTTAGTTATTGTTGTATATAAGATTAGGATTGTGTTGTTTTTACTTTTGTAACTTACAGATTGTGATGTTATGGCATTTAAGGAAAGAATACAAAAACTTATGGCGCACTATGCTCTTAACGCTACCGAATTCGCCGATGAAATAGAGGTACAAAGGTCTTCCGTTTCTCACATAACTTCGGGGAGAAATAAACCCTCGCTAGACTTTATCATGAAAATAAAAGAGAGATTTCCGGAAATAGAATGGGATTGGCTTATCAAAGGTCAGGGACAAATGATTGTTCCCCCTGAAGTTCAAAAGAAAAATATAAGAGAAACCGCTCCGGATCTATTTGACTTTATGGATAATAAAAAAGAAAGCCATTTTTTCAGAGATCCTACAACTGTATCTGACACTAAAAACCCAAAATTAGGGAAAGAATATCGGTTATTTTCCCCTAATTCTGCAATAAAAAAAGAAATCAATTCTGAGATTTCTAACGCACCCTCTGCTATAAAAAGGGTTTTAATTCTTTATGAAAATGGAAAATTTGATAGTTATGAGCCTTAAATTTTTTCTACTACCTTCTTTATACCAAAACAATAGCTTTTGAAAATAAAATTGCCATTTTTTTGTTTATCATTCGGTTTTTTTATTCTACTCAGCAGGTAACAGAATTTAGAAAAATAAAGAATGAAAATGATTTTTTTGCACATCAGTCTACCATAAGAAAATTTTCTCTGTCATAAATACGTAAATAAAAAAATAAACAAACCTGGGGGACAATGCTTTTCTAGAATCGCTAAGAGTAAAGAAAAAAGGAAATTTATTGAGCACCAATGGGAAAATATCTCTGACGATATTTTTATAAAAACAAACCAAAAGGCTTATTAATCGGAGAATTTTTGATGTCTTTTAAAAAAAATTTCATATCCTATGTATACACAGATTCTATTTCAATTTTACTGAAAAATAAAACAAAAGAGACCGTACTCTACTTTGTTGTTCTTTATTGTTGATAAAGCCAAAAATATTACAAATGTAAAATACAAAGGTATAAACCCATTCCTTGATAACAAGCGGAAATTGCATGACCACTCTCTTTTCAGAAAAATTCATCTCTGCCGTATTTGTGGGAAAGCTTGTAAAAAGCGGACTCCGTCTGCCAATTGTGATTGAAAATAAAGAATAAAATTTGGTTCAACTTCGGTAATTTAAGATTACACCACTATTTCTTTTTTCCTGATTTTGTTTTTCGTTTTTGTTGTGCTCTGTTCGTTCAATATTTTTTGGAGACGGTTCTCTTGCCTGATCCTCTAAGGTTAATTTTCTTGTTTTTCTCCTTTTTTTCATGAAAAGCACCTTTCCCCCCACTAAGCTTTACATTCACTGGATTTTTCATTTTTACCTCCTCCTTTTCAGAAGCTATTTTTTGAAGATTTATCTTTACCCCGTCCGGAAATCTCTTCTCTTGAATTTCTTTATTCATAAATATTTCAATCTCCAAAAGAGCCATTTCTTCTTTCCTTGTCATAAAAGACACAGCCTCTCCCTCCTTTTCCGCCCTACCCGTACGCCCTATTCTGTGGATGTATTGCTCCGGAACTTCCGGAATCTCAAAATTAATTACATGCGTAATACCGGAAATGTCAAGCCCTCTGGCCATGACATCTGTGGTAATGAGACCCAAAAGTTCTCCGGATTCAAACGTTTTCATTGCATGAAGGCGATAGTTTTGAGACTTATTAGAATGTATCACATCAAAGCACCCCGGAAAGCTTTTTTCTACATTAGTGAAAAGAGAGTCCGCACGCTTTTTATCGTTACAGAAGATAAGAATTTTTCTGAATTCTTTATCCTGTGCCAACAAAAATTTTAAAAGATTAATTTTTGTATTAAAATTCTCTACCCTATATACCCATTGCCTTATTTTCTCTATGGGCGTTCCGGATCTGACCAATGAAATCTCCACGGGATTCCTAAAATATTCGTCCAACATCTCGTCTACCGCCTCCGTCACAGTAGCAGAGAAAAGAATATTTTGTCTTTTGCTACCCAGCATTTCTATAATATTGGTAAGTTGATAACGAAAACCCAAATTCAGCATCTCATCAAATTCATCAATGATAAATTTTCTCACTTCTTTTAAATTGATTGCGTGATCAATAGATAAATCCATTACTCTTCCCGGAGTTCCCACCAGTATATCACAGCCATTATCAAAAAGTAATTTCTGAGTATTGATATTTTTTCCTCCATATACCCCTATCACTCTGGCAGTAAGTTTTTTTGTGAGCCTCAATAAAACCTCACTCACCTGTATCACAAGCTCTCTTGTAGGAACCAGCACAAGTATGGTAGGATTTCCTGTTTTGCTGTATTTCCAGGACTTGAGGGAAGGCAACAAATAGGCCAGCGTTTTTCCGGTTCCGGTCTGGGCAATCCCCATAACATCTCTTCCCGATAGTATAGGCTTAAAACTTCTTTCCTGGATAGGGGTGGGGATAAAGATATTCTGCTCTGCCAATACATCCAAAACCTTTTCGGAAAGTCCGAAATCTGCAAAAGTAACGCTCATAAATTTATTGCTTTAGCTGTCCTGTCAAATTCTTATAAAAAATATCTGAGACAAAGATAACTATCCAAATTATCAGAACTCTTGGATATATTCAAAAATTAATTTGTAATTTGCCCCTGCGGGGGTATAGAATTTATTAAATTGGAAATCAACACAATACATTGCCCGTTTGGTGTACAGTATTCGATACAACTTACGTCTTCATTATCTCCAATTCAGAAAAAAACAAAGTATGTTAGTAATAGGAATTGCAGGAGGAACGGGGTCGGGAAAAACAACGGTAGTCAATAAAATACTCCAGCAGCTCAACACAGAGGAGGTAAGCGTACTTTCCCAGGATAATTATTACCACGACAACAAGTCCCTCACCTACGCCGAAAGAGAAAATCTTAACTATGACCATCCGAAATCTATAGATTTTTCCCTTTTTATAGAGCATATACGTGCGCTGAAAAATGGGGAGAATATAGAGCAACCCATCTACAGCTTCGTGACACATACCAGAACTCAGGACACACTTCATATAGAGCCCAAAAGTGTACTGATTGTGGAGGGGATACTTGTACTTTCCCATCCAGAACTTTTAAAAGAACTGGATCTTAAGGTGTTTGTACACGCCGACCCCGATGAGAGGTTAATAAGAAGGATAAAAAGAGATACTCAAGAGAGGGGAAGAGACTTAAACGAAGTACTCCACCGCTATCAGACTACACTAAGACCCATGCATCTGGAGTTTATAGAGCCTTCAAAAAACGAAGCCGACCTTATAGTCCCCAATATGAGAAACAACAATGTGGCCATAGATTTTTTGACCTCTGCAATTTATAATTCTTTAAAAAAATAATTTTGTGATGAAAAGAGGGACGAACAAGAATTACGAAAAATCTCAGAGCTTCTTTTTCCAAAAATTTGTTTTTAAATTACTGCTCAATAAATATTCTGTTACCATTTTACTATTTCTGGTATGGATGGTCTTTTTTGACAGCAATTCTTTTCTTGTGATCCATCAGCTCAATCAAGAGATTGACAGATACGAAAAACAGCGTCTCTACTATAAAACCGAGTACGAAAAAAGCCACCGTTTTTATAACCAACTCATGAACGACAAAGAAGAGAAAGAAAAATTTTCTCGCGAAAACTATTTTATGAAAAAACCGAACGAAGAAATTTTCATACTGGTAAGCGACAGCACAAACCCCGAATAAAAATCTATAATTTTTTTCTACTCTGCTTTCCTGTTTTTATCTTTACGAGTCAATGTAAAGTTCTGTTTTCCTGAGCCTTAGTGCATTGATAATCACAGAAACCGAGCTTAAACTCATGGCTACAGCAGCCATCTCTGGACTCAATAAAATACCGAATAGAGGATATAAGAGTCCTGCTGCAATCGGAATTCCTAGAACATTATACAAAAAAGCAAAATATAAATTCTGCTTTATGTTTGTTAATAACTTTTTACTTAAAATTTTTGCCTTTACGACTCCCGTAATATCCCCTTTAAGGAGAGTTATTTCTGCACTTTCTATTGCAATGTCGCTTCCTGTACCCATAGCGATCCCAATATCTGCCTTCGTAAGCGCCGGAGCATCATTAATCCCGTCTCCAGCCATTGCCACGATTTTTCCGTTTTTCTGGTATTTACTTATTTCTTGTATCTTATCTTCGGGCAGACATTGTGCTCTGTACTCTCTGATGCCCAGCTCGCCGGCCACTCTCTTTGCAGAGGCTTCCGTATCTCCCGTGAGCATGACTACCTTTACCTTATTCCTCCTAAGATAGTCTATTGACTTTTTTGCAAACGATTTTATCTCGTCAGAAAAACTCAGGATTCCCAAAACCTTCTTCGATCTTCCGATATAAGATACCGTATCGCCCATTTTCTTATCATTTCTGATAATTTCTTCCATATCCTTCTTGGGAAGAGAAATACCCATGGAAGCGAGTAGCCTCTCGTTCCCCATAAATACCTCTTCTCCGTTTATTTTGCCTACCAGGCCTTGTCCTATGCTGTTCTTAAAATCCTCAATGTTTGAATCATTTATTCTCTCCCCGATGGCATAATCTCTAACCGCTATGGAAAGCGGATGAGTGGAGTTTTTGCTCAAGGCTACCGCAATCTCTAACATCTCTTTTACGGTAAAGTTTCCGATTGTCTTTATACTTTTTATCTTTGGTCTCCCCACGGTAAGGGTACCCGTTTTATCCGTAAAAAGCACGTCCAACCGATTCATCTGTTCTAATGCCGAAGCGTTTTTTATGAGAATCCCATGTTCTGCACCTTTGCCCAGTCCCACCATAAGACTCATAGGCGTGGCTAAACCTAAAGCGCAGGGACAAGCAATGATAAGTACAGAGACCGCGTTCATGAGGGCAAGAGCCCATACGTTCTCTTTACCCCAAAAGAGCCAGCCCAAAAATGTGAGTACAGAAATAAGTATAACGATAGGAACAAATATCTTTGAAACTTTATCTGCCAAATTTTGTATCGGCGCCTTACTTCTACTGGCTTCATTTACCATTTTTATCACTCTTGCCAAAAGGGTTTCTTCTCCCACGGTCTCCACCAGCATAATAAAAGTGCCTTCCAAATTAAGAGTTCCCGCTTTTACCGAATCATTTTTCTTCTTATCTACAGGCAAATGCTCTCCCGTCATCATACTTTCATCTACGGTAGACTGACCCTCCGTGATTTTTCCGTCTGCAGGTATTTTGTCTCCGGGTCTTATCCTTAATGTATCGCCCACCTTTATCTCAGATATCTTTACTTCTGTCTCTTTGTTACCGGTTATTTTATGGGCCGTCTCCGGAGCCAAATTCATTAATTTCTCTACTGCTTTGTTTGTTTTTTCGTGCGCTTTGGCTTCCAACATCTGCCCAAAAATTACCAGAGTAATAATCGCCACTACCGATTCAAAATACACCGGAAGATATCCGGAAGAATACAATCTGTTCGGTATATACTCCGAAAAAACAAGAACCCCTGTACTAAAGACAAAAGCCACTCCTACTCCCAAAAAAATAAGGGAAAACATATTGAGGTTTAAGGTTCTGAATGAACGATAACCTCGTTTTAGTATAAAGCCCCCACTATAGAAAAAAACGGGCAGGGTAAGAAGAAACTCCAGACCTCTCTGTACACTTTGCAAAAGGTGAAAATGAAAAAGCATAGCTCCCATAGAGAGAGTAAAAACAGGAATTGCAAAAGCCAGTGCCCAGTAAAATTTTCTCTTTAGTATTTTATAGGTTCCTTCCCCCCCCTCTCTGGAATGTTTCTCGGAGGTTATTTTTACCAGATCCATCCCACAAACAGGACAACCTATATTTTTTTCATAGGTTTTGTTCCCCTCACAAAACATGGGGCAATAGTATCGGCCTGCCTCATTTTTATTTTTAGGCTCTTTTTCTGTGGTCGTTGGAGTAATAAAATCACGAGATTTTTTTTTATTCTCTATGGGAACGAGGTACATCTTGCACACCGGACATCTGAGACCGGAGTCAAAATACACTTTATCTCCTTCGCACTGCATAGGACAATAATACACCGAACTGGGAGAGATTGCATGTTCCTGATAAGCCGGCTGCCGGACAGAAGCAAAACCCACAGGGAGAATTTCATAATCACCCAAACGCTTTAGGATTTCGTTGAGTTTCTCTAAGTTGAAACTCTCCCCCTCCTCTATCTCTATCGTAGAATGCTCAAAATCTATACTAAAATCCCTGATCTGCCCAAACTCAGAAAGCCCCTCAGATATTTTTTTCTTGCATCCGAGACAACTCATTCCCCGTAATATGTATTCTCTTTTCATCTGGATTCTCTTTTTATCACCCTACTCCCCGAAAAACTATGCCAATCTGTTTTTTACAAATTCTATAGGCGTTTTTCCATGCCTACATGGCACTCCATTCTCATCCAATACCACAAACACCATCTTTTCTATCTCGATGATAGTCGGATGTATCATTTTATTCCTCATCTCGCACCTGAGGGTAACGGAATCACCCCAAATGATAAAACTTCAATCCCTATTTCTATGTATGTCTCTCTGCTTAGCCCAACTTACAAAATTAATCTCCGATATATACTTTGTGACCACCCTTGGGTTTTGCAGCTGTATGATGGTATAGAGACCTGCTTCTTCATCTATCCACTACAAGTCTCCCACCGAAAAGTGAATGACTAGGGTTGAGATCTTCCAGCCTTATCCATGTACGTGTATGATAATTCATTCGGAATTAATTTTATAAGTTCGGCATAGAGAAAATTCATCAAAAAACAGCCTTTTTATTTTGAATATATGCTACTCCTCTCTCTCACAAAAAGTTAAAAACATATGCTTCTCATAATATTTTTTTATCTCATTATTATGCATATGCGATAATTTATACTACCTTCAGACCTTATAAATCCAATATAATGAATATCCTCGTATGTATAAGCTGCGTACCCGATACTACCTCAAAAATCACTTTTACCCAAGATCGTTCTTCATTTGAAAAAACAGGAATCCAGTGGGTGATTAATCCCTATGACGAGTTTACACTCTCAAAAGCTGTGCAACTGCGAGAGAATTTAGGTGCCAAGGTGACTGTGCTTACAGTCGGGACAGAAGAAACAGAGTCTGTAATACGTAAAGCACTTGCGATGGGAGCAGATGAAGGCTTAAGAATAAATTATGAACCCAAAGACAGCTATGCCACAGCAAAACAAATCCATTCTGTAATACAGGATAAAAACTACGATCTTATTCTGTGTGGAAGAGAATCTATAGATTATAATGGAGGGTCTGTTCCCGGAATGCTCGCTCAGCTTTTGGGCAATATGTTCATTAATGCCTCTGTGGGACTGAAGTTAGAGGAAGGTAAGGCTATAATCGTGAGAGAAATAGAAGGAGGAAAAGAGACCATTTCCGCCGCTCTCCCCCTTGTTATTGCCGGACAAAAAGGGCTGGTAGAAGAAAGCGAGCTAATCATCCCAAACATGAGGGGTATCATGTCTTCCAGAACCAAGCCTCTGGAGGTGATACAAGGAAAAACTGTTGATACACCGGTACACTACGGTTCCTTCGAATCTGTACCTCCCAGATCTTCCGTGAAGCTTATTGAGGAAGATAGGCTCGATGAACTTGTTAAAATACTGAGAGAGGAAGCAAAAGTAATTTAACCTCATTTGTTCCACCAAAAAATAAAATATCATGCCTATAACCGTATATGCAGAATGTACAGAGGGAGTTTATAAAAAACCCACACTAGAAGCCGTTTCCTATGCCAGAAAAGTGGCCAATACATTGGGAGAACCACTTAATGCCGTCACTTTGAATCCCGATGAGAATACGGAAGTTCTTTATAATTACGGAATAAATAAAGTTTTTCACATAAAGGATGAAAATTTGAAAATTTTTAATGCACAATCTTATGCCAAGGCCATAGAGGAGTACACTTCCGACCCTGTTATAATATTTCCCAACACCATTAACTCTGCCTCCGTAGCGTCCATGCTCTCTATCCTAAAATCTTATGCTCTTATTACGGGAGCAGTAGAAGAACCCAGTACCTTCTCTCCCTTTACAGTAAAAAGACATGTTTTTTCTGGCAAAGGCTATGCGGTCGCAAAAACAGAAAATGCCGGAATTGTGCTCACCTTGAGTCAAAAAGTTACCGACGTTGTGGAGAACAAAGTACCGGGTAGCGAAGAGATAAAAATGCCCTCTACTCCTCCCCATGGTGTAGAGGTGCTCTATACAGAAAAAACCTCCGGAAAAATTAATTTAAAAGAGGCAGAAGTGGTAGTCTCTGGGGGAAGAGGATTAAAAGGGCCCGAAAACTGGGGTATCATAGAAAATCTAGCAGAAGTATTAGGGGCGGCTACAGCATGCAGTAAGCCCGTGTCCGATATGGGCTGGAGACCCCATGCTGAACACGTGGGGCAAACCGGAAAAACTATTGCACCAAAACTGTATATCGCCGTGGGAATCTCTGGTGCCATACAACATCTCGCAGGAGTAAACTCTTCCAGAACCATACTAGTCATCAACACAGATCCTGAAGCTCCTTTTTTTAAATCTGCAGATTATGGAGTGGTGGGAGATGCCCTAAAAATAGTCCCAAAACTTACCGAAAAAATAAAAATTTTGACAGGCTAGTTTTTGTCACTTTTTTCAATATGGACAAATTATCGTATTTATGCACACTCCGTATAAAAAGATTATTACATCTATACATAGCTTGTTTGCGATATTATTTTATGGCTTAGTATAAGTGAAAAACGTCTCCAGATTTTTTCCGCTATGTATGATTTGTTGTAATAAAATGCCCAGTTTCCTATTCTGTGTCCTTCACCTCTTAGAATTTTTAATTTTTTACTAGATGACTATTTTATCTCTTCAAAAATAATCGCCATTCTAAGCACAATACTTATCCTGTTTTTTACCAGAATAAAACTTTTTTGGAAAGTAAATTTAGTTGTTTTGAACTTTTCATGGTTTTATGCAAATCGCGCCTTATTCTCTTCCAGAAGTTATTTTGGCTCCTCTGGTAATGTATACTGTTATAATCAATTACCTTTTTTTCTATGAAAAGCTAAATAAAAAGTCTTAGTATATTACTCAATTCTTTTACTTTATTTTTGTTGGTCTTGACAAAATACTCCAGTATTTTCTTTTGATAGGCGGATCAGTGTTCTCCGTACTATCATATCATAAAAGGTGTATTAGATAAACCTTTTATCACTTCACTACTTATAGCCTCTTGCTGTACTGTAACATATCCTGGGAATAAACTATTTTTTACGGAAAAAACTGCTGGAGAGAGATTTCCTCCATCCAGAGTTATATCTCCGCTATCTTGGTCTACTAGAAGCTAGATACTTTTCTCTATATTGTCTGTAAGAGTATTAATAAAATTTTGGAGAGGTTTTTCTACCATCATTTTGATAAAGGGATTAAACTTTCCCTTGAAGAATAACTGTATCTCGGTTTGTGTTTCGCTGAGAGGATTCATTTCACCCTTCAGAGAAAAATCAAGATTTGAGTCTCCGGAACTCAATACCACCTCCTTGTCTGTTACCTCGTTTATGTTAAGTGCTATCTCCGGCATTCCTCTAAGCGAAAACCTAAAACCATTTCTCAATGGTTCGAATTTACGCAGTCCCTCCGGCATGATATCTCTATATCCTTCGGGATGCTGCAACATGGCTTTGAGACCGGCCAAAGATTTATTTACTATTATTTTCCGTCCTTCTAGATTCATTTTTATATTTTAGCCGATATTAATTTCTTGAACACTTCGCAAATGTATAAAGTTTTTGTAAATGACAAAAAACTCTCTATCGGAAATTTCCCAAGAGCGGAAACGGATAAAACTCTCCCGTATGAAGAGACTCATACTCTAGAATATGCCGTCAAACTTCTGGAGTGTTCTTCATTTCAGAAAATACATGTGTACGGTGATGAAAACAAAATATGGAAAGATTTTAAGAAAGTCTATCACTATATAGAGGCTGCGGGAGGCGTACTGGAAAATTTAGAAAAAGAAATTCTTTTTATATTTCGGTCAAAAAAATGGGATCTCCCCAAAGGAAAACTGGAAAAAAACGAAACTCCGGATAGAGCGGCCTTAAGAGAGATAGAAGAAGAAACGGGTTTGGGAAATCTGATCATGGAAAATTTTCTCCTAAACACTTACCATGTCTACACAGAAAAAAACGGAAAAAAAATTCTAAAGAATACCTTTTGGTATTCCCTAAAATACGAGGGAACACAAATTCCCAAGCCTCAAACAGAAGAAGGAATTACCGAGGCAAAATGGATCCCAAAAAAAGAAATACGAAACCAAATATTTCCTAATACTTTCAAAAATATTCAGCTCGTTTTAAAAAAAGCGGGACTCTGAGAAATCAATGTTACATTCTAAACAAAGTCTATTATTTCTTCTAAAGCAATTCCTCTGGAACCTTTTATTAAGACATTTTCTGATATTATTGGATTCTCCCTCAGGTAATTTATAAGCGAAGCTGTACCACCGAATGCCCTGTATTTATTAAGCTTCCCAAAATGTTCTCCAACAGTAATAATAGAATCAAAACCCATTTTCGACGCCATTTTAAAAATAGCCTTATGCTCTTTTTCTGAATCTATCCCCAGCTCCAACATATCTCCCAAAATAATCGTTTTCCTCCCCCTAAAATCTGCAAAATTTTTAAGGGATGCCTCCATACTACTAGGGTTTGCATTATAAGTATCCAAGAGTATTGTCTTATTCTCCTTTCTGATAATTTGAGAGCGCATATTGGTGGGAGTATAATTTTCTATCGCGGCCTTGATCTTCTTTTTATCAATACCAAAATACAGTCCCATTGCCGCAGCTATAGATAGATGAGCAAAATTATAAGCGCCCGTAAGCCGGGAGAGTGCCTGTACCCCACCTTCCAAAGAAATTCCTATCCGATGAATCGATGAAAAACTTTCAAAGAAATAGTCCGAATTTTCTTTTCCAAAACTTATTTTTTTTTTATACCCTTTTGTTTTTTCCTGCTGGATATCATCCTGATCGTTTACCCACACATATTTCTGGGAATTCATAAGATAGAGGTACATCTCAGACTTGCCTTCAATTACCCCCTCCATACTGCCAAATCCTTCCAAATGCGCCTTACCAAAATTGGTAATATACCCAAAATCTGGCTGGGAGATGTTACATAAAAGCCCAATCTCCCCCAAATGATTGGCTCCCATTTCTATTACCGCAATCTCGTCTGCGGATTCTATGGACAAAACCGTGAGGGGCACCCCTATATGGTTATTAAGATTCCCTTGTGTATGCCTCACCCTGAACTTCTTCGCAAGAACCGCAGAAATTAACTCCTTTGTGGTAGTCTTTCCATTACTTCCTGTAAGACCTATTACAGGAACTTTTATATGTCTCCTATGCTCCGCAGCCATACCCTGCAAAAAATCTAAAGTAGAGCTCACATAAAATATATTTTTACTCTTATTTTCAAAACTTTTATCCTCTACTATTACCGCCATAGCCCCTTTTTCCAGTGCTTCTTCTGCCCGCGTGGCGGCATTGTAATTTTCTCCCGAAAAAGCAAAAAAAATATCCCCACTATTTACTTTTCGGCTATCTATAACCACCTGAGAATAGGTGTTAAATTCTTCATAAAAATCCCGTACAGTAATCATTCTCCGCAAAAATAAAAAACCCTTCTATGGTGTCGAGAAGGATTTTGTTTTTTCCGATAAAAAACTATCTTCTAGATCTTTTTCCCGTATTTCCCTTAGCATCCTGTGCCACACGAAAACCTATCCACGCATATCCCTTGCTTTCATTCTTAAATCTTCTCTGTCCTGGATCCAGCCAATAGGCAGTATCCTTCCATGAACCGCCCTTTACCACTCTTATTTCGTCTGAAATTTGTGAGGTTCTTTTGCCCTTGTCTTTTTCCATGATCACTCTTCCCTTTGCATCTACAAAAAACTTCTTTCTGGGCGAATTATACATATTAAAAGACGAATTGCTGCTGTCCACCCCCTTCCCGTGTCCTGCTTCCAAAGAAGACATAAAATCTCCATCCAGATAATTTTTATAATTTTCTTTGTCTCTCCTCTCATATTGACCGGGAAGACCTCTGTATAGTAACCTTCCATCTGCAAGCGTATCATAAAGCATCTGAGTCCCCTCTACCATTTTGTAGGTTCCATCCTCATTTTTTATAACCTCTTGAGGTATGTTTCCTCGGTAATAATTAAAATCATTAGCATCTTCATCTATAATAGGCCTGTAAATATCCGCTGTCCATTCTGAAACATTGCCATACATACCATATACTCCTACGTCATTGGAAGGGTATTGCTTTACATCTGCTGTAATGGCCGCTCCATCATTTTTCCATCCTGCAACCCCAGAGTAGTCTCCACGACCGTACTTGAAGTTCTCAAGAAACATCCCCCTATTTCTTCCTTTGTTACCTCTGAGTTCTTCTATCTTGGGTTTCCTACCCAAGTATAAATTATAGTTTCTGTCCTTTACGAGACCGAGAGCCGCAAACTCCCATTCCACCTCCGTAGGAAGTCTGAATTTTTCTACCACACCTGACGTAGAGTTTCTATTTGCCGCCAAAATCCTTTGATTATTAGATTTTATCCCTATTGTTTGTTTTAATCTCTGCTCATTGAGATAAGACTTCATTTCCGGATCATTCGCTTTATATTTATCCAGGGTAAAAGATGATGATCCATTATTATTCGTATCCGATGCGTACAGATCTTTCGAAATAATGCCTTTGTCCATAAGTGCTTTTTCGTTTGCTCTGTCTGTAAGCCATTCACAATACTTTGTTGCTTGTTTCCAGGATACCCCCACTACAGGATAAAAATCAAACTGTGGCGATCTAAAATACGTCTCAGAAAGGTCATTTCTCGACAGCTGATTTACCCATACCAAAGTATCGGGAAGTGCCCCATTGTAGATCTCCTTAAACTGCTGATCCGAAGGAGGAAAAACGTACTTTAACCACGTAACATAAGATCGATAATCATAATTGGTCGTTTCCGCCTCACCTATAAAGAAAGAATTTACCTGCATTCTCCTGGGGGTATTATTCCAGTCGTGCATTACATCGTCTTTTACCAAACCCATAGTAAAAGTACCTCCTTCTATATATACCATATTGGGCCATCCTTTTGGTTTTTTCTTTTTTCCTACAAAGAACCAGCCCTTCTGGTCATTGGGCTTCCACCCTGTCTGACTCACAAATTTCTTGGTTCCTCCCCCCTTCTTTATCCCATTTCTCCCACAACCCGTTAACAAAAACAGAATACAACACGACAAAGTGAAAGACCCGATCAGGAATAAGCTATGTACTCTTTTCATAAATCAATGCGAAAAATAAATATTGCCCACAAAGAAAACACTATTTATCGGAAAAATCAAATATCAAAATTATTTTACACCCATACAAAAACTAAGGTATCATAACCATAAAATTAAATTATTCAATTTTTTATTCTAAATTTGTGGGTTAAATTTATCCTAAATAAAGGAAAATATGTTTATTCTCCCGCATTATTATATTGTATTGTATTTTAGCGTTTTCTCTACACAGCCTTTTCGGCTTCTTTGGAAAGAGGTGCAAACTGACGGTCCTATCGGAGAAAGAGGAATGTCCCTGGAAATAAAACACGAGCCTCCCGTGGAAAATGGGAAACTTTACGTTGGTACACAAAATTTTGTGAAAAATAAATCTTTTCAAATGGAAGAAGTGTTAAAAAAGCGTTTTCTCTATTCAGAACCTGTATAAACCACAAAATTAAAAACCGTTACACTTCGTTTTATCAAAACGACAAACAATATGCAGCATAAAAGTATTTATATGAATTTTAAATCGAAACTTCTTGCTGCCCTTATTTTAGGCATCGGAACAAACGGTTTTACTCAGTTGTCAGACATAAGACCGGTACTCACAGGAGCCCCCTTTCTCAGGATTTCTCCGGATGCAAGGTCCGGAGGTATGGCAGATCAAGGGGTAGCCACTTCACCGGACGTATTTTCTCAGTTCTGGAACGCAGCAAAATACCCTTTTAACCACAATACTTCCTCTGTGGGTGTTAGCTATACCCCCTATATGAACAAACTCACCAACGACGTGTTCTTGCTCTATGGTTCCTATTTTCAGTTCTTGGGTGATGAGGGGAGATCTACTATTTCCACCAGTATCTACTATTTTAGTATGGGAGAGGTAGATCTCACACAATTGGTAGGGAACCAAATAACAAGTAACGGTGCTGTAAAACCTAACGAATTCTCCTTTGATGCAGCCTATGCGCTTAAGCTAACCGATCGATATTCTATGGCGGTAGCAGGTAGGTACATACGTTCCGATTTCGGATCTTTTGGGTCTGACAGTACGCTGAAACCTGCCAATTCTTTTGCTGTGGATGTATCAGGATATTACAAATCTGAAAAGTTTCGGAGTTTCGGAGACTACCAAGGCAGAATAAATGCAGGATGGGCAATACAAAACTTAGGTCCCAAACTTGATTACACCGGAGATGATGAATCCAGGTCTTACCTGCCTACCATTGCCAGACTCGGCGTGGGATATGATTTATTTATCGACGAACAAAACAGGTTAAGCCTGTCCGTAGAAGCCACAAAACTTTTGGTTCCTGGATCAGAAATTACCGGATACGAAAACGGAAGGCCTATCAATAAAGTCCCCAATGTAGGGGTTATGCAGGGAATAGGAAAATCTTTTAACAATAAAAAAAGTATTATGTTCAGTAGTGCACTGGAGTATTCTTTTGATGATGTATTTGCTTTGCGAGGAGGGTATTTCAGGGAAAGTCCGGAACAGGGAGGAAGACAATTTGCAACGGCAGGTATAGGTTTCAATTATCAGTCATTTGGTCTGGATATCTCTTATCTTGTGAATACTTCCAGAATTAATACCACGCTGGACAATACCCTGAGATTTGGCCTTACTTGGAACATCGGAGAGAAATACTAACACCTAAATAGAGAAATTCCCATTTCTTTTTTAGGTTCTTTATTTCTTGATTACGAAAAAGACCCCACTTCAATCTAAAAAAAGGGTTGGATTTCTTTTGATAATGGATAATGGCTATTTCAATTTTCTGTTCATGATTCTGTCCATATAATCCTGATACCAAGCCTTTACATCTTTTTTGGATTTTTCAATTTCCGGAGAATTGAGTTTCTCTATCAAGTTATTTTGAAAATCCAAATCCTCTTTCTCGTATACCCCTACTACCTCCCTTCCGTCAAACCTGTACAGATATTCTCCTATGACAAACTGCTCTGCCGTCCCATCCGAACTGACAATGATAGAAGGGTATTTTTTATCGCTGAGTACGCTTCTTCCCCAACTCCTGATAGGTTTGTTATATCCGATCAAATCCGACAAAGTAGGATAAATATCAATCTGCTGGGCAAATGATCTGTCAATTCCCCTTAAGTTCCAATTTTTATCGGGCGAAAACAAAATAAGCGGGACAGAAAATTTATTAAAAGACTTTTTATATTCGTCGTAATATATTTGGTTGGTATGGTCTCCCGTAATCACAAAAATGGTATTTTGGTACCAGGAGGTTTTCTTCGCACTGTCAAAGAATTTTCTGATGGCATGATCCGTGTACTGAATAGGTTCGTGTATCTCTATTTTCCCTTTCTTAAATTTTCCTTTATAGTTTTCCGGGATCTTAAAAGGATGATGAGAGGACGCAGTAAATACCGTTGCCATAAAAGGTTGACGCTTCCCTATATTTTTAGAAAAGTATTGCAGGAAAGGTTCATCCCAAATTGCCCAAATACCATCAAAATCTTTGTCATCATTGTACTCGTTTTTTCCGAAATAATGATCAAATCCCAAAATCCGACTAAATCCCAAAAAACCCATGGAACCATTGGGAGCTCCGTGATAGAAAGAAGTGTCATATCCTAGTTCATTACATACGGAGACCAAGGACTGTATTTTCTGGTTTGCATAGGGAGAACTCGTAAAAGCATCCTTAAGACTCGGGATCCCCGCCAAAATACTGCTCATGGCATGTATGGATTGTCTCCCATTGGCGAAAGTATTGGGGAATATCAAACTTTTCTGTGATAAACTGTCAAGAAAAGGAGTATAGGACACATACCCACCGATTTTCTTTTCCCGATTAAAAGCTCCTATATATTCTCTCCCCAATGATTCTACGATAAAAATGACAATATTAGGTTTTTGCTTGGTTACTCTGTTATAAATTTTATAAGGATAAATATTTTTTTTTATATAATTTTTATCTACAAAATCCACTTGCCTGAAATGATCATTTCCTATCGTTCTTATAAGCGAAAAAGCACTGTTAAGTACCACATTTGCATACTGAGGGTTTTTGGTAAACTTACCAGCATCTATCATATTGATAGGTCGGGTACTGTGCTTAAAATCCCCTCTTATCCCTCCCACCACCAAGGTAGTGATGAGACATAGATAGACTATTGATAAAACAAAATAAACGATGTCATTGTTTGTTTTTTCCGGTTTTACCCTTACTTTCCCATAAAAAAAATTCCATAAGACAAGCGACAGAATAAAAAGAATCGGGATACCGGGTTTTTCTCCCACTGCACAGAGAAAGATCCTGAAAATATTCCGTTCATTTTTGACCACATCCCAAATTGCGCTCGTCAGTCTTGTTTGAGAAAATCTGAAATAAAAAAAATCAATAAAATTGATCCCGAAACCTATTCCGTTGGATACAAAATAAATCCAATAAAGAATTTTTTGATAGGTCCTTTTTGTATTTACTTTCAGAGGTAAAATACTCGCTAAGATGAACAGAGCATTTGTATACAAAATAGCGGTAGTATCAAAGGCAATTCCGTGATAGGCATAGCCCAAATAGTCATAAACATTTTCTATTTTTAAGAGATCCCTATTATAAAACCAAAATAAAAACCTCGCTATTTGATAAAATACAAATACCAGAAAAACTCTGTAAAAAAGTACGGTAAGTTCTTTTTTTCGTAAATCCTGCAAGTATAACTTCATAACTCAAAAAAAGCAATCAAACGCTGGAGTTTTTTTTAAAAAACAGCGTGCGCTAGGTATTTTAATGCGCCTCCAGCCAGTTATCTCCCACCCCCACCTCTACCAACAAAGGGACCTGAGAGCGTATGGCGGTTTGCATTTCGTTTTTTATCAACGTAGAGGCTCTCTCCACTTCCTCAAGGGGAGACTGAAAAACAAGCTCATCGTGTACCTGAAGAAGCATTTTTGTTTTCATATTTTTTTCCAGCAGCTTATTTTCTATTCTTACCATCGCTATCTTGATTACATCGGCTGCACTTCCCTGTACAGGGGTATTTACGGCGTTTCTTTCTGCATGGCT
Source organism: Bergeyella sp. (assembly GCA_030263285.1). Taxonomy (GTDB): domain Bacteria; phylum Bacteroidota; class Bacteroidia; order Flavobacteriales; family Weeksellaceae; genus SZYB01. The sequence goes on along the minus strand of SZYB01000001.1, from coordinate 298,266 downwards.
TCTCACCACAAAATTATTAGAATTGATATCATTAAGATATCTCTTTCTCCCCATCAATGTTTCTACAAAACCTTTTTCTCTCGCCTTTTTTACCTGCGCACTCATAAATTCTTTAAGTTTCGGGTAAGTTTGGTAATAAGAATCTATCATCCGTTTTGCCTCGGTACGGGAGAGCCCCGTTTGGTCTGCCAAAGCAAAAGCCCCCTGACCGTACAAAATACCAAAATTTACTGTTTTTGCTTGACTTCTCTGTTTTTTTGAAACCTCATTGAGTGGAATTTTAAACAACCTGGAAGCCGTGGAAGCATGAATATCTTCCCCATTCCGAAAAGCCTTTATCATATTCTCTTCTTCGGACATTTCTGCAATAAGACGAAGTTCTATCTGTGAATAATCTGCAGAAATAATTTTTTGCCCCTTTCCGGAAATAAAGGCTCCTCTTACCTGTTGTCCTCTAAGAGTCCTGATAGGAATATTCTGCAAGTTGGGGTTAAGGCTGGAAAGCCTACCCGTAGCAGTGGTGGTCTGAGAAAATGTGGTATGTACCCTACCGTCTGTTTTGCTTATTTGTAAAGGAAGAGCGTCTACGTAAGTAGATTTTAATTTTTGGCAGGTTCTGTACTCCAAAATATAAGGTACTATTTCGTGCTTGGACACCAGTCGCTGCAGTATATCCTCGGAAGTGGCATATTGTCCTGTCCTTGTTTTTTTTGCTTTATTGTCCAGCTTTAATTTGCCAAACAATATATCCCCGAGTTGTTTGGGAGAATTGAGGTTAAACTCTTCCCCAGAAAGTTCCCATATTTTTTCTTCCAAATTTTTTAGGTCATTCTCCAGATCTTTACTCTCCTGCTCTAACCATTGAACATCCAATGCCACACCTGTGCGTTCCATTCTGGCCAAAACATCTACTAGAGGCATTTCTACTTGATAAAAAAGTTTTTCCAAATGTTCCTCTCTCAACTTTGTCACAAAAAGTTCATAAAGCTGAAAAGTAATATCTGCATCTTCTGCCGCATATTGGGTTTGCCCTTCAATACTCACCTCCCTTAAAGTCTTCTGGTTTTTTCCTTTCTTACCAATGAATGTTTCTATGGAGACGGGCGTATAGCCCAAAAACACTTCTGATAGATAATCCATTCCATGTCTCCCATCCGGATTTAAAAGATAATGTGCTATCATGGTATCAAAAACCTTTCCCTTAATTTCTAATCCATAGTTCAAAAGCACTTTCTGGTCGTATTTTAGGTTATGTGCAATTTTTATGACCTCGGCACTGTGAAAAAAAGGTCTGAAAATTTCTAAAGTTTCCAGCACCTCCTCCCTGTCTTCAGAAAAAGGGACGTAATAGGCCAAGCCTCTTTTATAGGAAAAACTCATCCCAATGAGCTCTGCCTCCAGTTCATTCAAAGAAGTGGTCTCGGTATCAAAACAAACTGCATTTTGTGCCAGAAGATTTTGCACTAAAATTTTTTGAGCCTCAGGGTGCTTTATGCATTGGTAAAGATGATCAGTGTACTCAAGTGAAGACTTTTTTTGACTAGGCCCTCTCTCTTCCAAATCTGAAAACAAATTGAGCTGCATTCCTTCATCCTCCGTATTGTTCTCTATTGCTTTATTCCCGGATACTGAAACTTCGGAAAAGGCTTTGCAAAAAGTATCATACATTCTCCTAAACTCTATTTCTTCAAATATTTCCTTTACTTTCTCAAAATCTGGAGTTTTTACGTCGTATTTTTCTTCTTCAAATTCTATGGGGGCATCACAAATGATCGTAGCCAGTTTCTTAGAAAGGATCCCTCTTTCTGCAGAAGCCTCCACCTTTTCCTTTAACTTACCCTTGAGTTGATTTGTACTTGCCAGAAGGTTTTCTATACTTCCATATTCTTTTAAAAACTTCATCGCGGTCTTTTCCCCAACCCCTTCCAAACCTGGAATATTGTCTACCGCATCTCCCATCATGGCAAGGTAATCTATTACCTGTTTCGGATCTTGTATTTCATATTTCTTCTTTATCTCTTCTATCCCCAAAATCTCTACTTCACTCCCTTTGAGCCCCGGTTTATAGATCTTTGTTTTCTCCGTTACCAGCTGGGCAAAATCTTTGTCCGGAGTCACCATAAAAACGGAATATCCACATCTTTCTGCTTTTCCCGCAATAGTGCCCATAACATCATCTGCCTCATAGCCCTCCAAACCCAGTATGGGAATGCCCATCGCATCCAAAATTTTATAAATATAGGGAATCGCAATTTTTATCGCTTCCGGGGTCTCGCTTCTATTCGCCTTATACTCTGGAAAATCTGCGGTACGCACATTTTCCCTTCCCACATCAAAAACTACTGCAAGATGAGAAGGCCGTTCTCTTTTCATAAGCTCTACCAAAGAATTGGTAAAACCAAAAATGGCTGAAGTATCAAGCCCTTTGGAAGTAAGGCGGGGAGTTCTGATGAGGGCATAATATCCGCGAAATATCATCGCGTAGGCATCCACCAGGTAAAGCCTTTTGTCCGGGGATTCTGTCATGAGACAAAGATATAAAAACTGAGTTGCTTATAAATACTTTTGTACTTCACTGAATTCTGTGGTTCTAAAATGTGAGACTGATGCGTGGGGCACGTACTTTTTTTGTGGTCGGAATACAATTGTAACCAATAAGTCTTGTGTACTCCCTTTCATGACCAGTAGACTCCCATTTTCTAAAAATACTTCTACTTTTCTCTTAGATACTTTGTGTCTGAGCACAAATTTTCTTTCTGCCCCAAAAGTAAGAGAAGCAATAGCTCCATTTTTTTTGAGCTCTTTTTCCCTGTCACTGTGATAAGTCATGCCCTCACTTCCGTCATGATACAAATTCAGAAGACAAGAATTGTAAGTTTCTCCGGAGGGTTTTTTCACATCTTTTCTTAAGAGCCGATAATTCTAAAGTAAAAGGTTTTGCGGATTTTCTGCTGCCAAAATAGGTATAGGCAAAAGCCCTTTCTCCATACCACGATACCTTTTTTAGCAGCAATGAGTCGTCCAAAAATGATCGCCGTATCGGCGTACTCCCATGAGATCTTGTTATTCAGATAGTCAAAATAAAAATCTGCCTCTTCTTTGGAAAAAATTTTTCCGTAATAGTTTACCACTCCCCCTTTAGGCAAGAAATTTTGGTTCGGATCTGCCGGAAAGTTAAAAAGGCACGTCATGTTTTCCGAAAGTAATATTATTTTTTTCCATAAAACTAAGTCTTCTGTGCAAAATTAGGATACAATTTTTCTGTAATCCTCCTATATTTGGGAAATAAATTTTAGACCAATGCCTCTTCAAGCTGTATTGTTTGATATGGACGGTGTGATTGTAAACACCGAACCTCTGCACAAAAAAGCTTTTTATAAAGTCTTTGGAAATTTGGGAATCCATGTTTCCTCAGAATTTTATGCTTCTTTTATGGGATCTTCTACCAAAAATGTAGTAAACAAACTCGTAAACGAATTTTCTCTGGACATGTCTCAAGAAAAAATACTGAGTGAAAAAAGAAAGTATTTTAAATATTTTTTTGACACTGAAGAAGGGTTTTCCCTTCTCCCGGGGGTAAAAGACCTCATTGAGACCTATCACGAAGCCGGAATTACCCTTGTTCTGGCCTCCTCCGCCTCTAAAAGCAGCATTGAGTGGGTGTTTGACAAATTTGATCTCCATCCTTATTTTAAAGACAAAATAAGCGGAGAATCCTTACAAGAATCCAAACCTCACCCAGAAATTTTTGAGATAGCCGCCCGTCGTTCCGGAACGCCGAAAAAAAACTGCATGGTAATAGAAGATTCTACCAATGGTATAAAAGCAGCACGTAAAGCCGGTATCTTCTGCGCTGCCTATAGCAGCAACTTTAATCACGGACAAGATTACTCTCTCGCAAACATAGTGGTAGAGAATTTCTCAAGCCTAAAACCCGAAAAACTCAAAAAATACTTTGACTAAATCCCAAAAGCAGAAAGATAAAAAGATCAAAAAAAATCCTAGGGCGAATACCCTAGGATACGTAAAACGTCTTCCGGATTTTGAGCCTCTCTAAATACCGAATACACAAAATTACCTTCTTCATCTTTTCCTATAAGGATATGCTTCGGCTGAGGCATCAAGCAATGGTGTACTCCACCGTACCCGCTTACCGTTTCCTGATAAGCACCTGTATGAAAAAAACCGATATACAAGGGCTGGGTGTCATTATATGTGGGTAAATAAATAGCATTGATATGCTGCTCGGAGTTGTAATAATCGTCCGAATCACAGGTAAGCCCCCCTAAAAAAACTCTCTCGTAAGTATCTTCCCATCGATTGAGCGGGAGCATAATAAAATGCCTGGAAATTGCCCAAGTATCCGGAAGTGTAGTCATAAAAGAAGAGTCTATCATATTCCATTTTTCTCTGTCATTTTGTCTTTTCTGAGAAATAATTTTATATAGATTTCCTCCGCTTTCCCCCACCGTAAAACTTCCGAACTCAGTATATATATTAGGTGCTTCCACTCCTTCTTCCTCACAAAATTTTTTTATTTGAGAAATGATTTCGTTTACCATATACTGGTAGTCATAATCAAAAGTAAGAGAAGTTTTGATAGGAAACCCTCCCCCGATATTAAGACAATCCACCTCCGGGGCGATCTTCTTGAGCCGAGCATATACCCTAAGGCATTTGTAAAGCTCGTTCCAGTAATACGCGGTATCCTTGATCCCCGTATTGATGAAAAAATGTAACATTTTTAGTCTTGCATTCGGGTGGTCGGCAATCTTTTGGCTGTAATATGGGATAATATCCTTATACCCGATTCCCAGCCTGGAGGTATAAAACTCAAACTTAGGCTCTTCTTCCGAGGCAATACGTATCCCAATATCAAATGTGACATCTATACTTTCGGTGAGTTTGTCCAGCTCTCTATAATTATCCAGTATAGGAATAATTCCTCCAAAACCGCTATTGATGAGATCCGCTATCTTCGTGAGATAATCGTCGGTCTTAAACCCATTACATATCACCTCTATATTCTTATCGAATTTTCCTTTGTCATAAAGCGACTTTACAATATCCATATCAAACGCCGAAGAAGTCTCTATAGAAATATCATTTTTTAGAGCTTCTTCCAGCACGAAAGAAAAATGGCTGGACTTCGTACAATAACAATATCGATAACTTTTGGGATAATTATTTCGCTCAAAAGCCTCCCTAAACCACGATTTTGCTTTCTGTATATTCGCCGATATTTTAGGTAAGTAATTGAAATTAAGCGGAGTACCAAATTTTTCGACTAACTCCATAAGCGGAATTTCGTGAAACTTGAGTTTGTTCTCTTCCACGCTAAACTCTTCAGTAGGAAAATAAAGCGTTTGATCTATGAGTTCCGAGTATTTTATTTTCATTTATATCATCATCAAAATAAAGTACAAAAGAATAACCTGAAAAACCGTGTGCAAAATTGCACAAAAAAACTTAGGTAGGTGCGTTATCTTCAGCAAAAAAGAAAACAAATTATACAATGCTAAATTATAGACTTTCTTATTTTACCTGTTTTTTCCTTAAAAAAAAGTAAGCTACCTTCCGTGTAGGTAATCTCTATTTCATCACTTGTCGCATAATTGCGGATACTCACTTTGGTATTCACCGTTAAGTCTTCTTTATTCAAATTCCAATGCAGCCCTCGAGTCGTTACTTCTTTGGCCAAAGGAAACGGATACAGAGAAATAATAAGATCCTTTACACCTCCCAGTATGAAATTTTTGGGAACAAAAAAATATTCAGAATAACGATCATAAAATTTAAGAGAAAGAAATTTTGTATAGCGATGTGCAACGGTTAGATTGCCCAAAAAGTGATCCATCTCTTTTCCGCTTCCCCCGTATACATCCACCGCATTTATATTTTTACGGAGCAAAATTTCCAGGGTTTTTTCAAAATCTGTCTTATTCTGATCGGGTGTAAATATCTTTTTTTCTTCAAAACCCAGCAGTTCTTCATCCGACAAAGAATCAAAATCTCCGGAAATGTATTTGAGTTTCTGTAGGGGAAAGCCCTGATTTTTAAGATATCTAAAGGCTCCGTCGGTACAGGCAACACACGTATATCCCAAAAAAGAAGGAAGTTTTTCTGGAGGTTCTCCATTAATAAAGAGCAGTGCTTTCACCGAAACGAAATATTTTTTTATTTACATTTTCCCTGTTGGAATCCCAATATTCTTCTTTTTGTTATGGTCATCTGAGATTTCACCCAGCCAAAAAAGCATTAAGCTCATCAACAGTACCCAGACAACCTATTACAAAATTACAAAGAGAAACATTATTATCCTGCTCCCACGATACCACAAGATATTATCTTTATCTCCTTTTTTTATTTTTATATTGATGTTCATGATAGCCCAAGAGGGGTTCACGTCATCTTACTAATAAAATCCTGGTACACAAAATTTTTCCCCAGATAAGTTTCTCTTACCTGAGGGTCATTGGCCAAATCTCTTGGCAATCCCTCTTTTAGTATTTTTCCTTCAAACATTATATAGGTTTTGTGGGTAATGGCAAGAGTTTGCTGCACATTATGATCTGTGATCAATATCCCAATATTTTTATCTACTAAACTTCTTACTATTTTTTGTATATCCTCTACCGCTATGGGGTCCACCCCTGCAAAAGGCTCATCCAAAAGAATAAAACTAGGATTAGTAGCCAGGCAACGAGCAATTTCCGTACGCCTTCTCTCCCCTCCAGAGAGAAGATCTCCTCTATTTTTACGAACATGTTCCAGAGAAAATTCCTCTATCAGAGATTCGCATCTGCACTTCTGCTCTTTTCTGGACAGACGAGTGAGTTGCAGAACCGCCATAAGGTTTTCTTCTACAGAAAGTTTCCTGAAAACAGAAGCCTCCTGTGCAAGATAGCCGATCCCTTTTTGAGCCCTCTTATACATGGCATCCTTTGTAATATCCTGACAATCCAGGAAAATACGACCAAAAGTAGGCTTTACAAGACCCACAATCATGTAAAAGGAGGTAGTTTTGCCTGCCCCATTGGGACCCAACAAACCCACTATCTCTCCTCTGGAAACTTCTATATCTACTCCTTTTACTACTTTCTTATTTCCGTATTCTTTGACAAGGTTTTTCCCTCTAAGAATCATATTTCAGACACATTCTTTAGATTACATATACCGGCTTCTTTGATTCTGTGGCTCGTTTCTTCAACCCGCATGCTAATTATCAAGCAGTAAAGCAGCCTCTTTTGCGGCATAAGTAAAAATTATATCTCCTCCCGCTCTCTTGATGCAAGTAAGGCTCTCTATTATTGCCAGATCGTTATCAAGCCAACCATTTTGTACTGCAGCTTTCAGCATCGCATATTCACCACTCACGTTGTATACTCCCAGAGGAAGATCTATGACTTCCCTCACTTTGGAAACAATATCAAGGTAGGGAAGACCCGGCTTTATCATGATAATATCCGCACCTTCTTCTACATCTCTATAAACTTCTGTAAGTGCTTCCCGGGAATTGTGATAATCCATCTGATAAGTTTTTTTATCCCTAGGGATATCGTTGATCTCCTTAGGGGCAGAGTCCAATGCAGACCTAAAGGGTCCATAAAAAGAGCTCGCATATTTTGCCGAATAACTCAAAATCCCTACCTCTGTGTAGTGATTCTTTTCCAAAGCTTCCCGAATTATCCCTACCCTGCCATCCATCATATCACTGGGCGCCACAATATCCGCTCCGGCTTCTGCCAATGAAACGGCCATTTTTGCTAAAACAATATTCGTGGAGTCATTATCTATCTTACCGTTTTTTATTATGCCGTCGTGTCCGAAAATAGAATAAGGATCCAAAGCTATATCAGGCATAACCACCATATCCGGAACAGAATCTTTTATGCTCTTAATGGCTCTTTGCATAAGCCCGTCCCGATTCCATCCTTCTTTGCCCGTGTTGTCCTTCAGCTCTTCTGGCACTTTGGTATAAAGATTCACTGCTTTGATGCCAAGATGATATAATTCTTTGCATTCTTCCACTGCCAAATCTATACTTCGTCTAAAAATATAAGGCATTGAAGGTATGGTTTCCTTTTTATTTTTTCCCTCAATAATAAACATAGGCATTACCAGATCATCTGTAGATAGCCGAGTTTCTCTTATCAGGCTTCTTATACTCTCATTTGTTCGAAGTCTTCGGTTTCTTGAAAAAAGAATCATTCTTTGAGATGTTTTATGGTTGTGAGTTGCAAAAGTAAATCATTCATTTCGATTTCATATTACAAATACCGATTCCTTTGGATACCTCCGAATGAAAGCTAATAAGGATAGTTTTGCGTTGGTGAAGATCCTGTTTTTTGTTTTTTACTTCAACCTTGACTTATTTGGGGGTATTGAATCCATGATGAAATGAAAAGAATAAACCACCACAGAAACCGATACAAAGCGAGGAGGTTTTGTAGGCTTACCTCAACCTCCTGCGAGAAATGTCTTTTCTCTTTCAACCAAAGATCTCGACATAAAGATTTCCAATATTACCGTCTATTCTATGTTAGGCACACCCTGTATACTATCTTGATGTAGATTCGCCTTCTGCCGAAATACATCTCAGTAAACTTGCTCCCGGAAAATACCTCATGAGGTACATCCTAAGCACGAGGGAAAAGAGAGCCATACAAACGATAAAGATATAAGGAAAATCTCCCTACAATCCCAAAAAATAACCAAACCCTGAGGTTCTCAGGCTTTGATTTGTCTATTAATGCTTTGTTGTAAAGAAATAAAAGTTTCTGTTCTGGTCACGCCCTTTAGCTTTTGTATCTTACCCAGAATCTGCATAAGGTGATCGTTGTCTTTGCATAAAACCTTAAGAAATATAGTATAATTCCCTGTAGTATAGTGTGCCTCCACCACCTCATTTACCTCCTGCAGGGAGGTGACTACTTCCTTGTAATAACTAGGTTGATCAAGAAAAATACCAATATAAGAAACTACTTTATACCCAATTTTTCTGGGATTAAGAAAAGAAATCGATCGGTCTAATACCCCCGATTTCTCAAGTTTTTTAATCCTTGGGTGTACTGCAGTGGTAGAAATACCTATCTCTTTTGAGACAAGAGAAAGTGATAATTTTGTATTCCCCATCAAAACAGCAATTATTTTTTTGTCTACACCATCCAAATAATATTCTAAATTACCCTGTGCCTTCATAAATTTAAAAAACCTACTTTTTAATTAAACCAAATCTTCACACTTACCATTTATAATCTAGAATCATTTTTTTCTTTACTTTCATTTGGATCCACACGAAAAAACGATCACTGTAACCAACAACACACCAGGAACCCCCAGAAACTTCTACCGGGTTATGCTCCTGGTTTTACCTTTTTCTTTAAATGCGTCGGGGCAAACACCCCCGATTTAAGTTGAAAAAATAAACGCTCCTCCAAAAAAAATGATTTGGAATGATATACGATCAAATAACACGCCATTTTATTTAAAAAATGTTGAGTAATATCCTATTTTATTTTATTTTTGTAAATATTTTTGAATTTGTTCTCTTGGCATACAGAATATCTAATATCTTATCTTATGGTATCATAAGGAAAGATCATCAAAGAGTCAAACAAAAATTCCAAAAGACCCGAATAAAGTAATTTTATTTTGGTACGATCATATAACGGAGCTACCTCCTACTTCTCCCCTCCCTAAATTTGTAATAAATATAGCCATATTGATCCTTAAAAAACAAAAGGTCAACCATATTTTTTAAAAAGCCTATCAAAAAAGGATAAATTTCCTGCTGTCCTTTAATCCTTCAACCTCCTCTATTATCTTGCGTAGTACCTCGTCCTCCTTATCTAGACCAAATCCAAATCTAGACACACAGGATAAGGTATCGTCTATTCTTTTCATTCTTTTGATTTTTCTCCAGATAATACTAAACTCTCTGCCTTAGACAAAAGGAGTAGTTAAGAGGGAAATAGGAACTTATTTTGAACTTCAATTGATAACATACTCAGGATAAAAAACTTCAACTCATCTGAATAAATAAATTTTGTATAATTATTTTTTAGAGCATTGTATTGGTGACAGAATTTATTCAGATGAGTTGAAGTTTCCATGATAATAAAAAAAATTGGTACAAAAATTGGTAGGTTCCTCAAGAGGGATATTATCCTCTGTTACAAAAAATGTTATTATGAAAACCCTGTTTGCTTTACTCTTATTTGCTTTCACTTTTTCTTGCTCCGATAAAAAAAATGCCTCTTTGCCTGAAGAAACTTCTGTTAAAAAAAAATCTGTTGACACCACAAATACCGAATTGACATCTGAGCAAATTACAAAAGACATACATTCTTCCGAGAACTCTCTGGACTGGCCGGGAACTTATGTGGGAAATTTTCCCTGTAAAGACTGCGAAGAAATTATTGTTACTGTTGTACTAAAGGACAATAATAGCTTTACGATCACCGAGGAATTTAAGGGTAAAAATTTCACTACTCATGATTCGGGTAATTTTTCATGGGATGCCTCTGGAAGTATTATTGCACTGAAGGGAAAATCTTTTAAGGCAAGGTATATGGTTGGGGAGAACACACTTTTCCGGCTTGATAAGCAGGGAAAAATAATGGAAAATCCTAATAAAAAGCAATATGTTCTAAACAAGAAAAATTAAAAGAATATTTTTCTTGTTTTCGCCTTAAATCCTGTCTCTACTCTCCACACTTTCAGTTAAACAAATCTTTTACTTTCTCAAAAAAAGTTTTCTCCTTTCCTGAAGGCTCGGCCATCATCTTATTATTTCTTAACTGATCCTGAAAAAATTCTTTTTGTTCGGCAGTTAATTTCTGGGGAGTCCATACATTGATGTGCACATACATGTCACCCTTTCCGTAACCATCTAGACTGGGCAGACCTTTTCCTGAAAGCCGTAGTATTTTGCCCGATTGGGTCCCCGGATCTATCATAATTTTTACCTTTCCCCCCACGGTAGGAATCTCCTTTTGTACACCCAACGCTGCTTCTGCAAACGAAATATAAAGCTCTTGATGCAGATTATCCCCCTCTCTTTTTATAAGCTTATCCTCTTCTTCCTCTATCACTACCAAAAGATCTCCCGGCGTTCCTCCAAACGGAGCATCATTTCCCTTCCCCCTTACATTGAACTGAACGCCATCCCTAGCACCCGCCGGTATAGAAATTGTAACCTCTTCCTCTTCTTTCACAAGACCTTGGGCATTGGCTCCCGCAGGAATCTTATCTGCCACCTTACCTACCCCCTGACACGCGCCACAAGTAGTCTGGGTTTGCATACGACCAAACATCGTATTCATTACTTTCATCTGTACCCCCCTTCCGTTGCAAGCGGAGCAAGTTTTAGAAGTCACTCCAGGCGCTACCTTTAGCTTTTTTACTTTCAAAGTTTTCTTACATCCGTTTGCCATCTCCAAGAGACTGAGCTTCAGTCTTATCCTAAGATTTGAACCTCTGGACGCTTGGGATCCGGCACCAAAATCAGTAAATCCTCCGCCAAACTGTGCTCCAAAAATATCTCCAAACTGAGAAAAAATTTCATCCATGCTCATTCCTCCCCCGAAACCTCCTCCAGAACTTCCCCCCAGACCCGCATGTCCAAACCTGTCATATCTCTCCCTTTTTTGGGGATCGCTCAGTACCTCATAGGCCTCGGCAGCTTCCTTAAATTTTTCCTCCGCCTCCTTATCCCCCGGATTTTTATCCGGATGATACTTAAGAGCAATTTTCCTATATGATTTCTTTATTACCTCAGGGGAGTCCGTCTTTGACACTCCAAGCACCTGATAATAATCTCTTTTTGACATTTTAGTATTTTAGTAAAAAAGTCTTCCCTTAACGCACAAAAATCTACTGACCTACCACCACCTTCGCAAAACGAATTACTTTATCGTACAACATATATCCCGTCTCTATCACATCTACCACCTTACCTTTTAGCTCTTCACTGGGAGCGGAAATCTGCGTTATCGCCTCCTGCGTGTCTACATCAAAACTATCCCCCACCTTCACCTCAATAGGTTTAAGACCTTTTTCCCGCAATGCGTGTCTAAACTTCTGATAAATAAGCTCTACCCCCTTTAACTCTTCATTATTCTTATTTTTTGAAATTTCCTTAAGCGCTCTTTCAAAATCATCCAAAACACCAAGCATCGCAACCATCATGTCCTGATTCGCATATTGAAAAAAATCCCGTTTCTCCTTGGCAGTGCGTTTTTTATAATTCTCAAACTCGGCATACAAACGCACATACCTGTCCTTCTCCTCCGCTAACAAATCTCGTATAGACCCCCCGCCTTCCGACTCCTGTTTATCAGAAACACCAGACCCCCACTCTTGTTCTTGAGCTTCGTGAATATCCCCTTCCTGGTTTTCCAAACTATCCAAATTATCTAAATTATCTGACATAACACATATTTTTCTGCGGCAAGGTACCCCACAAGTTTTTTGCCAAACCAAAAAAAATGACAATTCGTCAGAAAACAAATAATCTTATAACTCCTCTAAAAAGGTCTGATACAAAAGATAGATATTAAGTAAAATAATAATAACAGAAACAAGCCAAGCAACTGATTTTAATATTTTTCCGTTTACAAAAGACCCCATCTTCAGTTTGTCATTGGTAAATACTACCAGTGGAACTACCGCAAAGCTAAGCTGCATCGAAAGTACTACCTGACTTAGAATCAATAGTTTTGCCATTCCACTTTCCCCATAAATTATACTCACCAATAATGCGGGTATTATTGCTACAAGACGAGTAACAAGTCTTCTAAGCCAAGGTCTTAGTCTGATATTGAGAAAACCTTCCATTACTATTTGTCCTGCCAAGGTACCCGTAATGGTAGAGTTGATCCCGGAGGCAAGAAGTGCAACGGCAAACATGATACTGGCAAGGCTTGTTCCCAAAAGTGGAGTGAGCATTTTGTAAGCCTCATCTATTTCTGCCACACCAAAATTACCCGTGGTATGAAAGGTCGCAGCAGCTACTATAAGAATGGCAGCATTAATAAAAAATGCCATAAACAAAGAAAATGTACTGTCTATCGTCGCATATTTTATCGCCTCTCCTTTTCCTTCAGGATTTCTCCTGTAGTTTCTGGTCTGTACAATACTGCTGTGTAAATAAAGATTATGGGGCATGACCGTAGCTCCCAAAATGCCTATGGCAATATAAAGCATTTCCGGATTATGCAAAATCTCCTTTTTTGGCAAAAGTCCTTGAAGCATGGGAGAAATCTCGGGTTTACTGAGAATAATTTCGTACAAAAAACAACCAAATATAATTATTACCAGGGCACCCACTACACTCTCTAGCTTCCTAAAGCCTCTTGCCTGAAGCATGAGAATCAGCAAAACATCTACCACCGTAATTAGTATACCCCAAGTGATGGGAATACCAAACAAAAGATTAAGAGCAATTGCAGAACCTATCACCTCTGCCAAATCACAAGCGGCAATAGCTACTTCACATAATATCCATAAAAAAAAATTAACCACAGAAGAATAGTGATCTCTACAAGATTGCGCCAGGTCTCTCTCTGTAGCTACTCCAAGTTTCAAGGACAAATGTTGTAATATAACCGCAAAGACATTAGAAATCAAAATGACAGAAAGGAGGGTATATCCAAATTTTGCTCCACCCGCAATATCCGTTGCCCAATTTCCCGGGTCTATATAGCCTACCGCAATCATGATCCCCGGTCCAGTAAAAGCCCAGAGCTTATTCCACCAATTTCCACCTTCAGGCACGCCCACAGAAGCATATACCTCCCGCAAAGTGTTCTCTTTCTTTTCTTTCCTCCATGGTTTTTTCATGAGACAAATATATAAAATTGTTAGAATAATCTAACAAAAATATAATCCAGAATAAAAACCATTTAACCTCTGCAATCATGACTTATATATCCCTGTCTACGGACAAATGAAAGAGAATGGCTGCAAAAAATCAACCATTCTCAGAAGTTAGAACACAACTGCCTTCCTTTTCTTAACAGGAAAATGGGCCTTCCAGTCCGGATTTTTTTATTCTCCTTCTTACATGACACTTTTTTTTATTAAAAAACTTTTGACTCCTCACTATCCCTCGGCATCATGACATTCGTTTTGTGGTGACCATCTCTTTGTCAAAAATAAATTGGTAAGCGGGGGTACTTTTGGGTCTTTTTTTGGCAATATTTTCCCGAACATCAAAAGTCAGCGTACCACTTGGACAAACCGCGGCCCACATCGGCTTGAGCCCCGCACCAGTCCTGTCATAGCATATATTACATTCATCATCAGCATGGCACTTTGATCCGGTATCCGAGGAACTCCAAACGGATAATCTATCACACAATTTGCACACCCTATACACTTAGAAAGATAAACAGTATACCACCCCAAATTCGTCTTTGGTAATCACATCTACAGGACAAAACATGGGCACAAATGGGATCTTCGCAATACACACACCTGAACAGTGGTCTGCATGGTCTCTGCACGGTCCACATAATGTATATGAATCATAGAGGCCTCCCCATTGGTTTCACACTCTGCACAAACCATCCCGCAATAATGACAACCATACATCTTTGCATATCAAGGGAAAATTCCCTGTCATTAAGTATTTCAAATTACTGCTTCATATTTTTTCAAATATTGAATATTCTCTCTATATGGCCAATTTTACAGAATGTTTCGCCTTTTTTTCTTCCTGTATTTTCAATTTTACAGACACATATCTTAAAATTCAGAAATTTTTGAAATGGGATCCAAAGCATTAATCGTTAGCCGATTCGCCGAATTTATGCCTCCCCAGCGGTAGGGGAAAAAACACCGTATCCTCCCTATGGTTTCAACATTAACCAGAAATACAGCAGAATCTATCCGAATAGACACTCTGACCAAATCATTATCCTCTATTCCGGTATTTCACTGCCAAACCGGGATGAAAAATGATCCAATCCAAAAGCTTTTTTATTGTCCAACTCCCGACACTCACCATGCAAAGGCGACCATTATAATAATCGAGGTTTGCCGTCTTGAGGACAACGCGAGCAAACTTCCCAATCATAATAGCTTTTTTCATCTTTTATAATGTAGCAGGTAGTCTGTCCGGATGATTGTTCCTGCACATAACGCTGAACTCCTTTAGGACAAAATCTCCCTTCATTAAAAAGAACCTCTTTCCATGGCCCACCACTTTATTATTTTTAGTTTTCAATTGGATGCCAAACTACAATCCTAAAAAACAACAATGGGTTTCCACCAAAGCATCGGGATTTTGGGAGTTATTTATCATAACTCCTTTATTCGGATAATACTTTACTTGCGAGGTCCAAATCCCTCAGTTAAATTATTTCATCGGCTGATACAGGTAATTTTGCCATTTTTATCCTACTATTTATTATTGTCCAACCAAAATAACTATCCCGCTTCTTGCCTTACTTTAAGATGGACTCTTGCAAGCCTACTTCTCTTCTCCTTGAGACTTGTATTCCATATAACTACGCCCATCTTCACATGTAAAATCAACCCTATTTCTTTACTTATCTCTACCAAATCTTCTACGTGCATTTTACTTGCATATGCATTACCGGTGTGCAGAGAAACCTGCATTCTTCCCATTTTTTTCCTATATTTTATAAATCATTAGCCCCCACCTGTGCAGATTCGTTGAAAAATGTGAAAAAACGTTCCAAACGGAATCCACGTCAGAACCATCACCACGGTAACAGCGTGCGTAATAGATATTTTTCAAGAAAAGTATAATCTAAAGAAAAAATTGTACGAAAAAAAGTAAGTTTATAAAGAGTCCGATCATCCTTGCTTTAAAATAATCTGATACGGAAATCAAAGAGAGAGATCTGTTACGGCTGGGAACAGATCAAAAAATTATTTTTAAAAAGATTTTTCTTAAAGAAAAGATTAGGGTGGGATAACGTCCCAACAAGGTAATGCAATAATGCAGACATTATTTGATTCGATAGTTTGGTTAAAAATATTGGTATCTGTTGTTCTTTCCCGTTCTTGTCTCCGAAAGTTAACTGTTTTTTACACAAGAACCCCTTGTTGACTTATCCTTACCGTAGGTACACCATCCAAAAAAGGATTGTTGAAACAGTATTTTTCTCCACATAAATTACCAAAAATAAAAACCGCCGTAAATTTGAAGTTTACAGCGGTTTTTTAATTATTATTAATATCGATGCTTACTTCACTTCCTCAAAATCTGCATCTTCTACATCATTTGTAGTATCTGTGTTTTGCCCGCTGTTGCCCGCCCCCTGAGTAGCTCCACCCGTTTGCTGCTGAGCCTTATACATCTCTTCACTGGCAGCCGTCCAGGCAGTTTCCAGTGCATCAGACTTTGTTTTAATCGCCACTGGATCTTTCGCCTCATAAGCTGCTTTAAGTTCGGCCAATGCAGCTTCTATGGCAGATTTCTTGTCCGAAGATAGTTTATCCCCAAACTCTTTAAGCTGTTTTTCGGTCTGAAAAATTTGCCCATCGGCTTTATTGAGAGTTTCCGCATCTTCTTTTCTTCTTGCATCTGCAGAAGCATTTTCCTGTGCTTCTTTTTTCATTTTCTCTATCTCTTCTTCAGAAAGCCCGGAAGATGCCTGTATCTTTATAGACTGTTCCTTACCCGTTCCTTTATCTTTTGCAGAAACACTAAGGATACCGTTGGCATCTATATCAAAAGTCACTTCTATTTGAGGAACCCCTCTGGGTGCAGGAGGGATATCCGTAAGTTCGAACCTGCCTATCTCCTTGTTATCATTGAACATAGGTCTCTCTCCCTGACCTACCCTTATACTTACAGCAGGCTGGTTGTCTGCCGCCGTAGAAAAAATTTCAGACTTTTTAGTAGGAATAGTAGTATTTGCCTCTATGAGTTTTGTAAATACGCCTCCCATCGTCTCTATCCCAAGAGAAAGCGGCGTAACATCCAGGAGCAATACATCTTTCACGTCTCCCGTGAGTACCCCACCCTGTATTGCGGCACCTATGGCAACCACCTCATCCGGATTTACTCCCTTTGACGGTTTTCTCCCGAAAAATTCCTCTACCTTTTCCTGAATAATCGGAATCCTTGTGGATCCTCCAACCAAAATAACTTCATTGATCTCCGAAACAGAGAGTCCCGCATCCGACAACGCCTTTTTGCACGGCTCCATAGATCGCTTTACCAAATCCGAAGAAAGCTGCTCAAACTTTGCTCTGGTCAACGTTTTTACCAAGTGTTTAGGTCCGGTAGCCGTAGCGGTAATATACGGAAGGTTGATCTCTGTTTGGGTAGAAGAGGAAAGCTCTATTTTGGCTTTTTCTGCTGCCTCTTTCAGCCTTTGAAGCGCTATGGCATCCGCCTTTAGATCTACCCCCTCTTCCTTCTTGAATTCTCCTGCCAACCAATCTATAATCACCTCATCAAAGTCATCACCCCCCAAGTGAGTATCTCCGTTAGTGGAGAGTACCTCAAAAACACCATCCCCGAGGTCAAGAATAGAAATATCAAACGTACCTCCACCCAAGTCATACACCGCTATCTTTTGATCTTTATGACTCTTATCAAGCCCATAAGCCAACGCGGCGGCGGTAGGTTCATTGATAATCCTCTCCACCTTAAGACCTGCTATCTCGCCCGCTTCTTTTGTCGCTTGTCTCTGTGCATCATTAAAGTAGGCAGGTACCGTGATCACCGCTCTAGACACGTCCTGACCCAGATAATCTTCTGCCGTTTTCTTCATTTTTTGCAAGATCATTGCAGAAATCTCCTGCGGAGTGTATTCTCTTCCCTCTATTTTTACCTTTACCGTATCGTTTGCTCCCTTTACCACTTGATAAGGCACCCTGGAAATTTCATTTTTATCGTCTGAAAAATGGGTTCCCATAAACCTCTTGATAGAATAAACGGTATTCTTGGGATTCGTTACCGCCTGTCTTTTTGCCGGATCTCCAACCTTTCTTTCACCATCTTCGGTAAAAGCCACCACAGAAGGAGTGGTTCTTTTGCCCTCCGCATTAGGAATCACAACGGGATCCTTACCCTCCATCACGGCAACACAAGAGTTGGTCGTTCCTAAATCAATTCCAATAATTTTACTCATGATATTTTTATACTATTTTAGTTGATAATTTCTTCAAAACTTTCATTAAACTCCCACCGCAGTTTTGCCCTAATTTTATACCAGTTGATATAATATGACAAAATGACACTTAATTAATTTGATTTGAACAAAATACCTCGACAAACATTTATGTATCATTTTAACAAAATAAACATCAGAAAAAAATCCCTTTTCCCTACATTTACTTGCGATTATTCTATAACCCTTGATTAACAAGAAAAGATTGATTTAGTTATATATGTCAAAACATTTTAATGCTAGAGATCTTACGTGGTTAGCTTTTAATGAAAGGGTGTTGCAAGAAGCAATGGATCCCAGTGTTCCGCTGCCTCTTAGAATTCGGTTTTTAGGAATATTCTCAAACAATCTCGATGAATTTTTTAGGGTGAGGGTCGCCGGACTGAAGCGAGCCATGGATTTCAAGTACAAACTCATCTCCGATACATTCTTCCTTCCCCCCTCAAAAATCCTTAAAAATATCAATGAAAAAGTAATACATCAGCAAAAGACTTTTACCAAAACGTGGCAAACCATCCAAGAAGAAATGTTGCGGCAAAACGTAAAAATAAAGACTCCCAAAGACCTTAACAATATAGAAAAGGACTATGTAAGAAAATATTTTGAGGACGAGGTAGTCTCGTACGTCATTCCCATTCTTTTACACGAAAACAAAGCCTTACCCTATCTTAGGGATAAAAGTCTCTACCTGGGAATTACGATGCGAAACCAAAGGCAGCAGTACCACAGCAATTTTGCCATTATAGAAATTCCCACCTCTTTTGTAAATCGGTTTTTGTTACTTCCCTCTTCCGGAAAAGAAAAGGGGGTAATGCTTCTGGAGGACGTGATCACTTTTATGCTTCCTGATTTTTTTTCTTATTTCGGGTATGAAGAGTTTAAGGCACATACCTTCAAGGTAACCAAAGATGCTGAATTTGATCTGGACAACGACATCGGTACCACACTGGCACAGAAAATAGAAAAAGCGGTAAAAAACCGAAGAAAGGGCAAACCTACCCGTTTTGTTTTTGACAGCAAAATGGACAAGGCCCTGCTGACATTTCTTATTCGTAAACTTCAACTGAGTCACCGAGACAGTATTATTCCCGGGGGAAAGATACACAATTTCAGGCAGTTTATGAACTTTCCCAATATTTTTGAATCCTATAAAAAACCTGTCGAGCGAAACTCTTTTATGCATCCTTCCTTCAAAAAAGGAAACAGAATTACGGAAATTATCCAAAAAGAGGACGTTTTACTCACCTTCCCCTACCATGACTACAGTTCTGTAATTGCCCTTTTAAGGGAAAGTGCAATGGATCCCCATGTAAAATCTATCCACATTACCGCCTACAGACTCGCTGAAAACTCAAAGGTAATCAATGCCCTGATCAATGCAGCGAGAAACGAAAAAGAAGTAACCGTAATGCTGGAACTCAGAGCTCGTTTTAATGAATCGGATAACCTAAAGTGGAAAGAACAGCTGGAACAGGAAGGAATAACGGTACTTACGGGCTTGCCACAAAAAAAAATTCATGCAAAACTCTGTGTGATAAAAAAAAGAATACAAAACAAAACCTTTCAGTATGGTTTTGTAAGTACCGGAAATTTTAATGAAAATACGGCTAAAATATACGGCGATCATCTGCTTATTACTTCAGACAGAGGCATCATTGCAGACATAAACAAAGTTTTTGCTACCCTAAAGAAACCAAAACAAGATCCTGAAATTATACTGAAAACATGTAAAGAACTCATGGTCTGTCCCAGCTTTATGAGGCAAAAAATCATCGCTCATATAGACAAAGAAATCTCGGAAGCGCTGGAAGGCAGAAAGGCAGAAATGATAATAAAAGTAAATTCCCTAAGCGATAAGAACCTGATAGAAAAACTTTACGAAGCTGCAGAAGCGGGTGTAGATATTAAACTGATAGTACGGGGAATTTATTGTGCTATTAATCAGCAAAAATTTTTAAAAAAAATTCGTGCAATATCCATCATAGATGAATACCTGGAGCACGCAAGGGTCATGTATTTCTATAATAAAGGGAATGAAGACCTCTACATCTCATCGGCAGACTGGATGAGCAGGAATCTTGATTACAGAGTAGAAGCTGCCGTAAAAATCAAACAGAAAAATCTAAAAAAAGAGCTGATCGACATTCTCAACATCCAGCTCAGAGACAATGTAAAAGCCCGAATTCTGGACAAAAATCTCACCAATAAGTACGTAGAAAGAGATCATGAGAAGCCCGTAAGATCGCAGATAGAAACTTATCACTACCTAAAAAACAAAAGTTTGTACATTTCCCTATTTTTCTTTATCATTGCACGGGCGACCGCTCTGGGGAATTAGCTCATTTGGCTAGAGCGTTAGACTGGCAGTCTAAAGGTGACGGGTTCGATTCCCGTATTCTCCACAAATGCAAATTTGGTAATACGAATTACAAAAAAGTTTGCCAGAAGTGGATTTTTGTAAAAAAAACTAGAATTTGCTCTCCAGTGTCAGTAACTTCTCTTTTCTCCATACCCCTCCCGCATATCCCTTAAGAGAACCGTCGCTCCCCAACACCCGGTGACAAGGAATAAGAATAGAGATTTTATTGGCTCCGTCAGCATTGGCCACTGCCCTTACGGCACTTGGTCTGTTTAGGGCACGCGCCTGATCCTTATAGGAAACGGTCGATCCATACGGAATTTTTGCAAGAGTCCCCCATACATTTTTTTGAAAATCAGAACCTATACAAAATACAGGAATGGAAAATTCTTTTCGTTTTCCTTCAAAATATTCGGAAAGCTGACTCCGAAGCTCCTTGAATAAAGGGAATTCCTTGTGGATAATTTTACAAGAAAAAGTATGCTCTAAAATGGCAAGATCAGAAGGTAAACCTTTTTTGTCTATAAACCAGAGCAGACAGATTTTCTCTTCTGTGCCACAAACCTTCATCTCTCCCAATGGAGTCTGTATACGCTGAGAAAAAATATTGATCATAAAGCAAATTACAGGGATTCTAATTTAAAAGTCATGCTTTCTATTACGTTCAGAATTGCCTCTACCGTATCCATGGAAGTAAGACACGGTACTCCATTCTCCACACTCATTCTTCTGATCTGGAAACCATCTCTCTCAGACTGCTTGCCTTTTGTCATCGTATTAACCACGTACTGAACCTTCCCTTTCTGGATAAGATCTATCAGGTTTTTTCCTTCCCCGCCTATCTTATAACCAATTTTTGCAAAAATTCCATTTTCATTAAAATACCTGGCTGTCCCCTCTGTAGCCCATATTCTGAATCCAATATCGCTAAATCTTTTGGCAAGTCCCTTTGCCTCTGCTTTATCTTTATCGGAAACCGTAAACAAAATGGAACCATAAGTAGGAACTTTCCTCCCCGCACCTATCAGCCCTTTGTAAAGAGCTTTTTCCAGTGTAGAATCCTTTCCCATGACTTCGCCGGTAGATTTCATTTCCGGACCCAGAGAAACATCTACCTTGGAGAGTTTACTAAAACTAAATACCGGGACCTTCACAAAAACCCCATCTTGCACCGGAGCAAGCCCATCAGAATATCCCATATCTTTTAATTTTGCTCCCAGAATAGCTTTTGTAGCAAGTTTTGCCATCGGAATTCCCGTAATTTTTGAAAGAAAAGGGACCGTCCTAGAAGCCCGGGGATTTACCTCTATCACAAACACCTCTCCTTTTGAAATCACATACTGAATGTTCATCAGCCCGATGATCCCGAGACCCTGGGATAACCTTTGGGTATAGTCCACAAGTGTATCAATTTGTTTTTCTGACAAGTCTTGTGGAGGATATACAGAAATGCTATCCCCAGAATGAATCCCCGCCCGCTCTATATGCTCCATAATCCCCGGTATCACGGTAATCTCTCCGTCACATATAGCATCTATCTCTACTTCTTTGCCTATAAGGTAACGATCTACAAGTACGGGATGTTCCGGACTGGCCTCAACCGCATATTCCATATAATGGACAAGTTCTTCTTTTCCGTATACAATTTCCATAGCCCTTCCACCCAAAACATAACTGGGTCTTACCAGTACAGGATAACCAATCTCCGAAGCAATCTTTACCGCCTCCTCCTTTGAGGTAGAAGTTCTTCCCTTAGGCTGTGGAATACCCAAATCTTGTAAAGCTTTCTCGAATTTATCCCTATTTTCTGCTCTGTCCAGGTTCTCTAAAGAAGTACCCAAAATATCTATGCCATGGGCTTCCAACTTTTCTGCCAGGTTGATCGCCGTCTGCCCCCCGAACTGTACCACAACAGCCTTAGGTTTTTCCAGCATAATAACATTCATTACATCCTCTTCGGTGAGGGGCTCAAAATAGAGTTTATCCGAAATGGAAAAATCTGTAGAGACCGTTTCCGGATTGTTGTTTATAATGATAGCCTCGTAGCCCATCTCCTGTATCGCCCATACAGAATGCACGGTAGCATAGTCGAATTCTACTCCTTGCCCTATCCTGATAGGTCCGGAACCCAAAACGATTATTTTTTCTTTGTCGGAAACATAACTCTCATTTTCCTCTTCATACGTACCATAGAAATAAGGAGTCTCACTCTCAAACTCCGCTGCACAAGTATCTACCATTTTGTATACCGGCATAATTTGATTTTCCCTACGAAATTGGAAAATCTCCCTGCCTGTGCTTTTCCATAAATGTGCAATATACACATCAGAAAAACCCAGTTTCTTTGCCTTCCACAAAGTGCATACATCAAAAGGATACTCTTTTATGACGGATTCAAAATCAATGAGTTTTTTTATCTTCCAGATAAAGAACTTATCTATTTTACTCCATTCCACTACTTTTTTCCAATCCATGCCCTTCCGTAGAGCTTCCCCTATGACAAAAAGCCGCTCGTCATCGCAAACCTTTATCCTCCGCTCTATATCTTCATCTTTAAGACTTTCTAATTGTTTTCTACCCAAACCAATGTGTCTCAAGCCTATCTCCAAAGATCGAATCGCCTTTTGAAGAGATTCCTCAAAGTTCCTTCCTATAGCCATCACCTCCCCTGTTGCTTTCATCTGAGTGGAAAGCCTGCGGTCTGCAGTCTCAAATTTATCAAACGGAAATCTAGGAAATTTAGTCACCACATAATCCAGCGCAGGCTCAAAACAGGCGTAAGTTTTTCCCGTAACAGGATTCATGATTTCGTCTAAACCCAAACCGACTGCTATCTTTGCTGCTATCTTTGCAATGGGATACCCCGTTGCTTTGCTGGCAAGTGCAGAGGACCTGGAAACCCTAGGGTTTACCTCTATAATGTAATAATCAAAAGAATGAGGATCTAATGCCAACTGCACATTACACCCCCCCTCTATGCCTAAAGCCCTGATAATTTTTAGAGAAGAATTTCTGAGCATCTGATATTCTCTGTCAGACAGTGTCTGGGAAGGTGCCACCACAATAGAATCGCCCGTATGCACCCCCACGGGGTCTACATTCTCCATATTACATACCACAATCGCATTATCATGAGAATCACGCATTACTTCATATTCTATCTCCTTAAAACCCGCAATGGATTTCTCCACCAAACACTGAGTGACAGGGCTGTATTTCAGACCCAACTCTACTATTTCCTTCAGTTCGAATTCGTCGGAAGCAATCCCGCCCCCTGTCCCGCCCATAGTAAAGGCTGGACGAACAATCACAGGATAACCAATCGAATTGGAAAACTCTAGTGCCGCTTCTACTGTTTGCACAATTTCGGACTCCGGCACAGGTTCTCCCAAAGTTCTCATAAGATCGCGAAAAAGATCCCTATCTTCGGCCCTTTTGATAGCGGACAACTTTGTGCCCAAGACCTCTACTTTACATTCTTCCAGTACTCCAGATTTTTCCAACTCTATCGCCATATTAAGCCCTGTTTGCCCACCCAAAGTAGGCAACAGAGCATCGGGACGTTCTTTACGGATAATTCTGCTCACAAACTCCAGAGAAATGGGCTCTATATAGACTTTGTCTGCGATCTCTTTGTCGGTCATAATGGTAGCGGGATTGGAGTTGATGAGAATTACTCGGTAGCCCTCTTCCCGTAAAGAAAGGCAGGCCTGAGTCCCAGAATAATCAAACTCTGCTGCCTGACCAATCACAATAGGACCAGACCCTATAACCAAAATACTTTTTATATCCGTTCGTTTCATATGAATTCCAAAGGGGGTATTTTATTTTTTGTATTGCTCCATAAGAGCGATAAATTCGTCAAATAAATAATTAGCATCCTCAGGACCGGGACTTGCCTCTGGATGATATTGCACAGAAAAACACGGATACTTCTTGTGCTTAATCCCCTCGTTGGTTTCATCATTCAGTGCAATGTGTGTCTCTACAAGCTCTGTACATTTCAGAGATTCTCGATCTACCGCATAACCATGATTCTGGGAGGTAATGGCCACTCTGTTCTTTTCTATATCCAAAACAGGGTGATTTACCCCTCTGTGCCCGAACTTGAGCTTAAATGTTGTTGCACCACATGCCAGCGCAACAAGCTGATGCCCAAGACAAATGCCAAAAATAGGGATTTTACCAAGTAGCCTACGAATCATTTTATAAGCATGAGGAACATCCATAGGATCTCCGGGACCATTAGAAAGCATAATACCATCAGGATTCAACAGCAAAATTTCCTCTGCTGTTATCAGATGAGACACCACAATAATATCGCAATTACGCCGAGACAACTCTCGTATAATACCCAACTTTAACCCAAAATCTACCAAAACTACCTTAAAATTTCTGCCAGGACTAGCATAAGAAGTTTTGGTAGAAACCTGCTCTACCTGATTGGTGGAGAAAACAATATTCTTAAGCTCCAGAACCACTTTTTCTGTTTCAGCATCTCCGGAAACTATTTTGCCTTTTACAACGCCTTTATCCCGAATAAGCCGGGTAAGTCTTCTAGTATCTATCCCCGAAATGCCTGAAAGTTTTTTCTTTTTAAGAAACTCATCAAGGGTAATCTGTACTCTGAAATTAGACGGAAGATCACACAACTCCTTCACAATAAGTCCTTTGATAGAAGGCTCTATGCTCTCATAGTCATCGCGATTAATACCATAGTTCCCGATGAGAGGATAAGTCATACACACCAGCTGACCACAGTAGGAAGGATCTGACAAAAGTTCCTGATACCCTGTCATCCCGGTATTAAAAACCACTTCTCCGGCAGTATCCTCTTCTCTCCCAAAACCTTCTCCGTAAAATACCTCCCCAGACTCTAACACTAACTTTTTATCCATTTTTTTATCCTAGAATTTGCTCAAAAAGATGTCCGTTTTTTTCTAAAACATGCTTAAGGATAGCCATCCGGACATAGACCCCGTTTTCCATTTGTTTAAATATTCTGGATTTGCTACTCTCCACCAGCTCATCGGCAATCTCCACTCCCCTGTTGATGGGAGCGGGATGCATAATGATGGCCTCTCTTTTCATATGCTTTTCCAACTCCAAAGTGAGTCCGTATTTTCTATGATAAACATCTGTAGACATCTGCATCTGCGTATCATGCCGTTCATGTTGTATCCTGAGCAGTATAAGCACGTCTACCTCACGAACAAGTTCTTCAAAAGAGACAAAAGTCCCGTTGATAATGGTTCCCATATCAAACCATTTGGGAGGTCCGGAAAAATAAACTTTGGCCCCTAGTTTTCTCAGAGCTTCGGCATCTGAATTTGCTACTCTACTGTGTTTCACATCGCCTACAATACCCACCTTTAAATCCTGAAAATTCCCGA
Source organism: Bergeyella sp. (assembly GCA_030263285.1). Lineage (GTDB taxonomy): Bacteria > Bacteroidota > Bacteroidia > Flavobacteriales > Weeksellaceae > SZYB01. Next base: position 272,356 of record SZYB01000001.1, on the reverse strand, counting down.
ACTCCTGGTAAATAGTAAGCAGATCCAGCATGCATTGAGAAGGATGATGTCCCTTTCCGTCCCCTGCATTGATAATAGGAATCCCTATTCGGCTTAATTCCCTGTAATAAGCATCCTGAGAATGCCTTATCACCAACAGATCTAACCCCAGAGACTTGAGCGTCTTTGCTGTATCATATAAACTCTCTCCTTTGCTTGCAGAGCTGTTTTGGACATCAAAGGGAATGACTGTAAGCCCCAACCTTCTCTCTGCAATATCAAAACTGGTCTTGGTACGCGTACTATTTTCATAAAAAAGATTGGCCACAAAAATTTCATTTTTTGGCTTCATAAATTTGCCCTCAGCTATTTTCATGGCTTCTTCCAGGAGTTTCCAGATGGTCCTAACATCTACTTCTGCGGCAGTAAACATAATTCAAAAGATTTTATAAAAAAACGAAACCCTTAATAGCAGATTTCGTTCCCAAAATACCAAAAATTAATCCTTGTTACCTTCTTCCTATCATACGGAATCGTATCGTAAAGAGAATTTCCTATCATCGGGGGCAAAGTTACTACATTTTTTATAAAACCTATTTTTTATATATAGTCTCCACACCATTTTTCCCAACAAAAGATAGAACAAAACTAAAAAAGAACAAATCTAGAGAAATTCAAGAACTTAGATTAATGTAAATCAAGGAGAACATTACCGAAAACCTATCAATTAAAAAAAATGTGTACATTGTACCATCTCGGTAAAAAACATAAAAAAATTTTACGCCGAAACACAGAAAATATGTACTTTAGTGCGGGAAGGGGCGCTTTTTTACTCTGCACGCTAGAGTACATAAGAACAGAAAATCAGAACTAAAAAAACAAATAAAGGCTTTATATGGGATCTTATTCAATTTCGAGTTTACCAGACTATTTCAAACAGTACCGGAAATCCATTAAAAATCCAAAAAAATTCTGGAACAGGATTGCTACAGAAAATTTTGAATGGTATCAACACTGGAACAAGGTGGTGGAATTTGATATGGAAGAGGCAAAAATAACATGGTTTAAGAACGCAAAACTCAACATTACCAAAAATTGTATTGATAGGCATTTGGCCACCAGAGGAAATAAAACTGCCATTATTTGGGAACCAAACGACCCAAAAGAAAAATCCCAGCATATTACCTATAATGAGCTCCATGGGCGCGTTTGTAAAATGGCAAATGTCCTTACAGATCTGGGGATACAAAAAGGGGACAGGGTGTGCATATACCTCCCCATGATTCCCGAACTTGCCATAACCATGCTGGCGTGTGCCAAGATGGGCGCGGTGCACTCGGTTATTTTTGCCGGTTTTTCTGCCTCCGCCGTAGCTTCTAGAGTAAACGACTGCGGAGCAAAACTCATCATCACATCAGACGGCAGCTATAGAGGAAATAAAGTTCTGGAACTAAAGCCTATAGTAGACGAAGCAGTAGAAAAATGCTCAAGTGTAGAGAAAGTGTTGGTGGTTAAAAGAACCGGCGGAAAGATTACACTGAAAAAAAATCGAGATGTTATACTGGATGATTATTACCCTAAAGCATCAAAGGATTTTGTTACCAAAATAATGGATGCAGAAGACCCGTTTTTCATTCTCTATACTTCTGGATCTACGGGTAGACCCAAGGGTATGCTACATACTTGTGCAGGATATATGGTATATGTCGCCTATACCTTCAAGAATATATTTAACTATGAGGAAAATGACATTTTCTGGTGCAGTGCAGATATCGGTTGGATTACGGGACATTCCTACACTCTCTACGGTCCACTTCTCAACGGAGCCACTACGGTAATGTATGAAGGAACCCCCACCCATCCGGCACCTGATAGATTTTGGAAAATCATAGAAAAACATAAGATCAACCAATTTTATACGGCACCCACCGCCATCAGAGCATTGGCAAAAGAAAACTACGAATGGGTGAAAAAACGAAACTTGAGTTCGCTAAAAGTGATAGGATCTGTGGGAGAACCCATAAACGACGAGGCTTGGCACTGGTATAATGACCATGTAGGCAAAAGAAAATGTCCGATTGTGGATACCTGGTGGCAGACAGAGACAGGAGGAATTCTAATCTCCCCCATCCCCTTTGTTACGCCTACAAAACCCACTTATGCCACGCTTCCTTTGCCAGGGATACAGCCTGTTCTTATGGATGAGAAAAGAAACGAAATTATGGGAAATCAGGCAGAGGGTAATCTATGCATACGTTTCCCATGGCCCAGCATCGCACGTACCATATGGGGTGATCATCAGCGATATAAAGAAACCTACTTTACCGCCTTCCCTGGAAAATATTTTACCGGTGATGGAGCCTTGAGGGATGAAGTAGGATATTACAGAATTACGGGACGCGTGGATGACGTGGTTATTGTATCGGGACACAACCTGGGTACTGCTCCTATAGAGGATAGCATAAACCTACATCCTGCGATTGCAGAATCTGCAGTTGTAGGGTATCCTCACGATGTGAAGGGTAATGCACTCTACGGTTTTGTCATCCTAAAAGAAATGGGGGAGAGCAGAGACAAAAAAAACCTGGAAAAAGAGATAAATCAAGTCATTGCGGAAACCATAGGACCCATCGCAAAGCTAGACAAAATACAGTTTGTTCCAGGACTACCCAAAACAAGATCAGGAAAGATCATGAGAAGAATCCTGAGAAAAATAGCCTCTGGAGATTTCGATAATTTTGGAGATACCTCTACCCTTCTCAATCCGGAAATAGTGGAAGAAATAAAAAACGCGAGGATAGAGAATTAAGGATACCGTACCGGCTCCCAACAGACATTCCCCCTTTCGGCAGCGCCCTGTAAAGGGCGGGGGCGTGGAAGTAAATGGCAGAAAAAACCCTAAAGGAAAAAACGACCAAACTCACATCCCAAAAGGATTTTCTGTGTTGAAAGCTTAGAAGGCTTTTATATTGTAGATAACTCCCAGAAAAAATCGGTTTGTATTGTAATTTCTGAAGATATCCTCTCTCATCTTGGTAAGCTGGTCTTTATATTGAAAACTTCTCCCCACATAGGTAAGAAATAATTTGAGATCTTGATGCGGAAAAGGAGAAAACTCTACCCCGGTAATGTAACCATACGATTTCCTGAAATTATTACCAAAGTTTTTATCCTCCGGCAAACTCGTTGTTTCGTACATTCCCTTGAAAAAATAAGTCCACTTCTTCATAAAAAAATACTCTGCTTTCATAATAAAACTATTGTAAATAGAGCTTTTGGCTATTATGTTATTATTATAAAACTGAGTGGTGTAGCGGGTAGCCAGCATGATTCTGTCTATCGGAAAATCAGAACGAAGATAATCAAGAGCCAATGCAAAATAAGGGAGATTGAGCTTCGTCCCCAAAGCTAGAGACTTTGAATAATATCCCTTGGCTTCATTCTGAACAGCAAAAGACCATTTTGTTTCTATCATATCATTTTCAAAAAACGCTCCATTCCAATCCACAATATAACTAAGAGGCGCTGTAGAAGTTTGTAGATTTGAGGTTTCGTACATCCCTTTACTAAAGTTATTGATCAATCTACTGTTGTTGGTATTACCTATCTGGAAATTTATGTTGTTTCTTTTGGAGAATTTATAAGTGAAAGTACTGCCTACCTTGAAGACCCCCATGTTAGACATGATATCAGAATATTGATATACATAAATAGGATTATAATCAAATTCAAAACCTCCCCACGCAATTGCCTGCTTTCCAAAGATTAAAGAAAATTTATCCCCAAAATTATAGCCCACATACATCATATCTGTAGCCGTTGACAAATTGTCTAAGTTTTCTGGTCCTGCAGCTCTATTCAGTCTTTGCCTTAGCCTATAAAAAATATTTTCTGTAAGGTTTCCATTGATATCCAACCTAAGCTGACTCACCAAAAAATTGACTTGTGTAGGGCGATCCCTGTACGACTGCACATTAAACCCGGATCGAGTCACAATAAATATATTTAGTTTTTTACTTTTTACCTCTTCTCCCTGTATTTCGTGATAGATAGAGCGAATAGAATCCCGTTCCATATCCAATTTTTGCTTGCTATCAATAATCGGATTTTTTTCTTGTGCTCTAGCAGGAAAAAAAGAGGTTAAAAAGACTACTACTGCATAAAGAATTTTCAAATTTGTCGTTTTTATGTTCATATAACTATTAGTTTTAAATTCACAATCATGAACAACGAAGTTAACAAAACTAAAAAAATATTATTTAATAATTTCAAATACTTTAGAGAATTCACATTTTTTGTTGTAACAATTTTAATTCTTTTTATCTCCTCCTTCTCGCCTCTCCCTCCCTAAATATACCCTATTCTGATCCCAACAGTACAATAGTACAGAAAAACAAACCAGCGACGGTGTGTATAAATTATTATCTCCTTTATATATAAATAACTTTTTGTATAGTATATATAAAAACATGTATAATTGAAACCATAAAAAATTAGCCCATTGATTAAAAAATCAATCTCAAACCCCAAAAACAGAAAATATTTTTTGTCAATTTCTGTGATCATTATTTGTAATAATTCTAAATAAAAATTACATTTGCGAAAAAACAAATGATCAGGGGGTTATTTTCTTTTATTTGCACGTGTGTGTTTTATCTATTGCAGTCCCAGTACTCTGTAAGCGGGACTGTATATAAGACAGAAAATCAAGAAGTACTACCCTACATACCTCTTGAGATTCGCTCAAAAAACCTGAATAAAAAGGGGATAAGCGGTAAAAATGGGGAGTACTTTCTGGATAATTTACCCAGCGGAAGCTACGAAATCACCGTAAAACCAGACGGTGAAAAAAAAACGGAAAAGATAGTAATAGAAAGAACCTCTGTAAAGAAAGATATTTACTTTTATTCTCATAAAGAACAGGAAAAAAAAGTAAAAAATATCGGGGCAATACATCTAAAAAAAATAAAATCCATAAAATCTGAAATAGAAAAAAGTGGCTTTGCTGTAAGTGTTATAGAGACAAAAACAGCCTCGCTGCGCAATTTACAGACTGTAGAACTCCTGGATAAAACTGCAGGAATAAGGGTACGACAAAACGGCGGCGTGGGGTCTAATGTTTTGTTTAATATTAATGGGATGTCGGGGAATTCTATCACCGTACTCATTGATGGGATTCCCATTTCGTCATACGGATCTTCATTTAACATCAATAACATACCTCCCTCCATAATCGAAAGAATAGAAATATACAAGGGCGTAGTTCCCGGATATTTATCCGACGATTCTCTAGGAGGGGCCATTAATATAGTTCTTAAAAAGAACATCAAAAATAATCTTGCATTTTCGCTATCCTATGGTTCTTTCAATACGCTGCAGGCAGACCTTATGGCGGCGCACCGATTCAAAAGCGGTTTTACCGCCAAAATAACAAACTACTACAACCGTTCGGACAACAACTACAAAGTCTGGGGGAAAAATGTAAGAAACACGCTGCCCAACGGACAAATGAAGGAATCCGTAGAACGAAGATTCAATGACCGATTTAATTCCAGAGGAAGTCTCTTAGAATTGGGTTTTACAAAGGTGAAATGGGCGGATGTTCTTTTGCTGGGCTACACCAATACCTATTTCTATAAAGAAATCCAGCATGGACTCTTTATGTCCCGCCCTTATAAAGGAAGGTTTACGGAGGCCAACGCCAATGTTCTTAATCTCACTTATGAAAAAACTAATTTTTTACTAAAAAATCTTGACTTTAGTTTTCATGCCCTGTACAGCCAAAGAAATAGAAAAATAAACGATACCGTGACTTGGGCTTATAACTGGAACGGGCAGGTAATAAGAGACCTGCAGGGAAATCCTGTCAGATCTCCTTATGGCGCTCAGCAAGGAAACCCTACAATGACCTCTATCGGCAGAAACATAAACACCATAAGAACCGGACTTAACTATGCTCTCACAAAAAATCACCGTATTTTGTTCAATCTATTGTATGATCATATAGACAGAAAGGACAGAGATGAATTAAAACTCGTTGCCGGAAAAACCTACGAAGCCAAAAGAGAATATCAAAAGAACATTGCGGCTCTTTCTTATGAATTTAAGACGATTGGGAATAAATTCAAGACTACTCTTTTTGGTAAATACTACTATCAGAAAATCAATAGAACAGAACCGTCTGCCACCACAGCTGGGGGATCTGCCTCCCTGATTAATGAAAGCAGAAGTATCAGCATGAACAATAATGGATACGGAGTAGCCATCTCCTATCTGGCTTCTCCTGCCATTTCTTTGCTTGCCTCCGGAGAAAGAACCGTAAGACTACCCACAGAAAAAGAAACATTTGGTGACATAAGTGAAAATACACTTGCCAACTTTGGGATAAAACCCGAAAAAAGTAATAATTATAATCTGGGAATAACGCTGGGCACCTACGCGTTTGATCTCCACAGATTGGGACTATCTACCGGCGTTTTTTTAAGAAAAACACAGGATAAAATTGTCCGATTTGCCAGTGGTCAAAATCTGATCATAAGTGAAGCCTTGGCTTTTTCTAACTACGGCTATACAAAATCTCAGGGATTTGAATTTTCTCTCAACTATTCCTATAATAAAAACTTCAGGCTGAGTCTTAATCTGTCAAAATTCAACTCCTTTTTTGATATTAAAGGACAATCTACCTATGGAATGCAGATCCCGAACGAACCTTTTTTTACTCTGAATACGGGCAGCCAATATTCGTTTAAAGATGTTTTTTTTCAAAAATCACGCCTTACCGTATTCTACAATTATCATTTTGTAGAAAAATTCAACAGCGCTCTTCTTAATTATGGGTCTTCCGGGAGAGAGTATTTTGAAGTGCCTCGTCAGAATATACACGATATAGGCATGAGTTATCAACTCCCCCAAAAAAACATCATCATCAGTCTGGACATAAAAAACCTTACCAACAGGCAAGTCTACGACAACTTCGGAGTCCAAAAGCCCGGACGAGCCTTTTACGTAAAATTAAATTATGCGCTCAATTAACCTTAATAATAACCCATAAAGTATTAAATTATGTTAAAAAAAACAGTAAAAATTTACGGAAAACTAACCCTAACATGCTTATTAATGACCATCGTAGGGTGTAATAACAATAATAGAGACGATACGGTATCCCCTCCTGTACAATCCAACAACAGGTGGATTACGCTGGCAGGTGCTTTACAGGGAAAAATCCCCGGTGACGGAAACGGAGGCACGCTGGTCTACTCCATCACGTTGGAGGAGGCAAAAAATCCCGAAAAAGAATTTTCTATTTTTGAAAAAGGAAAAGGCGGTTTTTCCATACCTTCACAGCGCACCTCGAGAATCAGTGCTTCTCAGGAGGGGAGTGTACTTTTTACCATTCCTTATTCCGGGGATAACGGCGGAATTTTTCAGAAATATCAAGTGAAAGGCGCTGGAGCATTTCAGGCAATAGGCAACCCGCTTAATATATCTCAATACGCCACCACCAGCCCTAGATGGGCAAAGCTAAAAGACGGAGACAAGACCGGAGTTGCCGTAAATATCAGTGGAGTAAAAGGTACATATAAAAATGGAGAATATCAATATACCAGGGGAGAAGCCGCTATCGTTTCGTTTGATTTACAAAAAGTATCAGTAAATAACAACGTCCGATACCAAGTTCCGCTCACCCCTGGGGAAGAAAAAGAGGGAAATTATATTTTTAGATTTGACTCCCCTGCCCTCAACAAAGCAGGAAATAAACTCATCCTGGGCACATGGATGGGCAAAAAAATACCCGGAACAGAGAATAACGATAAAAACTTTGCGCACCTTGCCTCCAAAAGTGTGGTAGTGGACTACCCCTCCCTCAAAAACCCAATTGTCATTACCTCGGGGGTGAGCAACGGAGATACCGCGGGATACAGGAGTGTCAATATATTTTTGGGTGATGACGGAAATCTCTATCAAGCCACCCAGAGAGATACCAAAGGGGCTCATATTTTACGTATTGGCTCAGATAACACCTACGATGACTCTTACAGCTTCAGTCTGGATGAGGCGCTGGGTATAAAGGGATCGTCTGTTGAACACTGGATGTACGTAGGCAACGGAATCGCTTATGCCATGTACTCCCACAAAGGGGCAGCGTCTACTTCATTTAATCCGGAGTATCGCCAAAGCTTCTTGGCTCGGCTTGATCTTAATGCAAAAACAGCAACAAAAGTGGATCTCCCTTATGAGCCGGACATGTATTTCTTTCAATATCAAGGTTTTGTAGTGAATAACAACGACCTTATTATCCCAATAGCCGCCGTAGGAAAAGACGGATACGTCTATATCATCAACAAATCCACAGGTACCGTTACCAAAGGAGCAAAATTAAAAAACGTGGGAGGAGCCCAATATATAGGCGCTTTTTAGCCTAATACATCCGGAAGTGGAGAAAACTTCTGATGTACATGAATACCGCTGTTTTTGCCTATTGTAAAACAGCGGTATTTTATGGTTTAGAGGCTGATGGTGGCATGCACAGTTTTGGCTTTACTTTGGAACGAAAGTCGGTGAAACTGTCTATTTTCCCGATGAAACTGTATCCTACGTTATATCCCAAGGGAATATTGCATTCCTCTTAGGAGCCAGAATAAAGTTATAGGTTAGTATTTTGTAATTTTATTTCATAGATTTCACGAACATGTGGTCTACAAATAAAATAGTATAAACAAAAAGCAAATGTAAAAATTATATAACTGGCTGATTTACAATAAAAAATAAAATATTCTATAATTGTAATGAAATGTATAAAAACAGACTGTTAATCAGAGGGTCGCTGGTTCGAGCCCAGCAGGGTCGCTTTAAAATCAAAGGGCTACAGAAATAAAACTGTAACTCTTTTTTGTTGTAGCACATTGGTTTACACAAATCTTAAATAGGAAAGGCTGACCCCCTGATTTCTCTGTGCACAATTTAATCGCTTTTTGTTATATCTTGATTAGAAAATTTTAGACAAGTTCAAAATCTTAATTGCATACCAAAGTACAATATTCTTCTTTGAAAATAATTAAATAGCTTTTTTGTGTAGTTTTTATTATAATAAACGGATGATTGATTTTTTTTATCAAAAATATTGTTTACAGAGGCAAATGCAATTATATAGGATTTTTTTAACGGGACAAGTTTGCTGATTGAAAAGTCAAATCTGTTATAATCTGAAAAAGTGGAAGCAAAAGGTAAATTCAAACTAGGCTCATAATCATTGGCATTTGAGTTAAAAGAAGCACTATGAACTGATGTATAATTGTTTCCTGGTCGAGTAGTAAAAAGCAAAGAGCAATTAAATAGGTGAGGGTTGTTATATATTAGTTGAGTCTTTATAAAATATTTTAAATTCAATGCTGTATTATATTCTGTATCCGAAATAAATTGTTTTTGGTGTACATAAGAATTTGAAACATCCAATCTAAAATTTTTATAAATAGGAAGGTTAAGATTTAACTCAAAGCCGAAGGTTTTTATTTTATCATATCGTTCAAAATTATTCAACCTAAAATTACCTTTATCATCTTTATAATAAATAGCACTTGATATATTTATCTTTTTACTTTCATAATAATAATCAAGTGCGAGTTGTTCACTACTCAATAAGGTGTAATCTCTCACATAGTTATTGGGCATCGTATAACTATGATATTTTCCACCGCTTAGAATAAATCTATTTTTATTGTTTATTTCGTAATGAGATGAAAGTTGATAGCTAACAAAACTTTTAACTCCTTTATTCCATAAAATATTTTTGCGAATAGCGCCCGAAACGCCAAAATTACGCAAGACCTCATAATTTAAATATAAATAAGGTTCTATATAATAAAAATTAATATCATCTACATTTTCCGCCACAGGACTGTTGGCTGAAAGAGCATAGTAATAGATTGGGATTTTCTCATTATATCGGTTGGAATAAATGGAGGATTCTATACCATATTGGGCGATGAAGTTTCTTGTATATTTAGTTTTAACCCCTATTGCATTAAAATATTGATAGTTGTTTACAGTGGAGTTAAGATTGCCATAAGTAAAATTCGATGTACTGAAATCAAACATGGTAGCATACCTGATCCTTGTTTTCTTGGAGGTATAATCTATATTATTTACGGAAAAAAATCTATTTTTTGAGGCAATTGCATCAGAGGTAAAATTTAATGTGCTGTTTACTACATTGTATTTCTCATCAATAAAATAGTTAAAGGAATTAAACGATAGTTTATCCGTAATCTTAATATGTGTATTGGCCCCAAAATCTAAAGTTGAAAAAGAAATGAGATTCCCTACACTGTTTTTGTTTAACTCCAAAAAGGGGTTATCAAACTGGTAGTTACCATACAGTTGAACAAAACTATTTTCTGAAATCTTTTGGTTCCACATGGCACCCACATTTGACAGAGCTAGAGACACTTGAAAATTCTCTTCTCTTAGTTTATTGTTGGTTTCTATTTCTACTAAACCGGCGCTTGAATTTCCAAAAGTAAGAGGAGGGTTGCTTGCGTAAACATACTGCTTATCTATAATTTCGGTATTAAACAAGGAAAAATTACCCAAACCGTTATCTCTTCCAAATCTTACGGGATTTACAATGGGAGAACCATTTAAATATACACGGGATCTGTCCGGGCTACCCCCTCTTAAACTTGGGTTAGCCGTTTCTTCCACGTTAGTAGAAGCCGGTAAAGTTGATATCGCTCTCAACGGATCTGCATTTGATGCCGGATTGAGGTATATATCCATTTTACCTAATTTTTTTACTGAAAATTTCTCCGAAATTGGATCCTTCGAAATTAATACCACTTCTTCAATTTCTCGATTTGAAGAAGTGGTATCATATTTAATTTGACTATAGGTACATATAAATGATAATAAGAATAGAAAAAAAAGAGGTTTATTCATTAAGATTTAAAATTAGGCTGATGCGTTTGAAGGGTACGGCTATTGGGAAAAAGCTGCTTTGCTTTGTCAAAATAGATTTTAGCCTTTTCTTTTTTACCCTCTCTAAGATAGAGACGAATGATTAAATCGTAAGCCTCCTCTTTCCCCCATGTGGGCAATTGCGAGTTTCCAATATTTTTTTCGGGAAGGTTAATGGCTTTTAATAAAGCTTCTTCTGCTTTGGTACCACCCCCATATTCTTTTGGAGTATAGAAATCTACACTTCCTTTTGCATAATAAACTCTAAAGTTGGTACTATCCGTTTCAATTCCCTTTTCTATAAGCTTATTAATATCCCTGGAGATGCTGAGAGCCTCTATACCAGAGGAGAATGGAAAGGACATTCCCTTAAGTAGTACTAATAAGGCATAATCATCCGAGTTTTTATTTCTATTTCTTTCTAAAATTTCAATTCCTTTCTTATTGGATTCTTTCCCTAAGTTTTCATTTTTGAATAGTATCGCCATTATGGTTTTATAATAGTTGATGTATGCTATCCAATAATTTTTAAGATTTTCATTTTCTGATTTCTTATTGGTAAGAAGGTTTTCTATTTCGTTTAATTTTTGAGTACTTTTTTTAGCAAAACCTTCAGACCAGGCAGCGGTGATTTTCTCTTGAATATGGTTTAATATCGTATCCTCTTTAGTTGGGATATTATCTTCCCTTTCTGTTGATGGGGTTACTTTTTCTGTGCTTTTTTTTAATTCACCGTTTTTATTTGTACTTATTTCATTATTTAATATTCTTCTATATTCAACGGGTGTTGTAGCCTCTTTCTGTACACTTTTTGTCTGGTTGCATGCTTGTAAGCCTTGGAGGGTTGAAATCCCCAATAAGATGAATAGTGCTCTCATTGTAAAAAGTTGAGTTTAATTAATAAAATTATTGAAATGGTCCACAAAGTAAAATGTAGATACCAATATTTACTAAACTGGTAATCCAAAAATGTTTTTTTATAATCCATCCCGTAGGATTTCCCATGTTTAATTTTTTTATTCCCGGATACTATTGCTATGGTTATATCGGAATAAAAAGGATTTGTTTCCAGTGCTATTTGAGCTACAAAAGCAATATATAAACCGGGTAAAGAATAAAAATTAAAGGACAAACTAAAAAGAAATAAACAGAATGTGATAAACATTCCTGCAAAAAGATAGATGTACTTTTCTCTATTTGTTCTGGGCCAAGAAGTTGCTACAAAAAAATGAGGATAGGGTTCGAACTGAAATCCTATTTTTTTTATAGGCAAATCCAGATATTTAGCTGCGATTACATGCCCTAATTCATGTAAAAACATCAATATAAAAAAGAATATAAATGCTTGCATGTATATCATATTTTCATCTGCTGAATTTAATTCTACCAAAAATCATATAGAATATAAACATTGGAAATAATAACCAAAATAAAAGAACAGGATAATTTACAGCCTCGTTTCTTAAGATATTGAGAACGGGGTTTAAAGGTAAATAGTCTCCTATTGTACCTATTGTCTTGTTAAATGATTTTACCGGGTAAAAGGCCATACTAGTGAACAACATAATAAAGTAAATTAGATTTGACAACCCTTTATCGGCTCCACCTTTAATTCCCGAAAATGATAAACAAAGACCTATGAATGAAAAGATGCTTAGTCCAATGATTGTTCCTATGGTATAGTGAATAAAATCATTAGCAGACGGTTTAGATCCAAAAAACAAATAAGAAATTATACAGAGTATTAAAAGGGTAAATAGTAAAGACATGATCCTACTTACTATCAATCCTGCAAAATGCAATAATATATTAAATGGAAGTTTTCGGAAATACTTAATTAAACCATTGGTATAATATTCTCTAATCACGGTACCAATAGCAAATAGACCTTCACTGGCTATGGACATACCGATGATTCCCGAAAGTAAAAAAGGGATATAATCCGGACTTGCACCCCATATATTTCCAAAGATGATAAATAAAAAAACAGGGAAAACGAGGGAAAAAAATACCGCTTGCCTAATCCTTAAATAAATAAGGATTTGGTATTTTATGGACTTTAATAAGATAACCCAACTATTCATGATCTTTAATTTTAAATAAATACGCATCTTTAATGTCACATTCTTTAGAACTGAAATTATGGGTTTGATTTGATATAATGTCAATTAAATTAGAATTTTCATTATAAAAGATATGAAGGAGATTTTCATTGATATAAAAATCAAAACCCTCTAACTCTAGTCTTTTAATGATATTCTCATTATACTCTGTGATTATTTTTTTGAGTTGGGGCAATGATTTTAAAACCATCTCCGGTGTAGTAGAGGGCAGAACGATCGCTCCTTTGTGGAGAAATGCTATTTTCGTAGCCACATGCATAACCTCGTTCCAATTATGAGTCGTAAATAAAATAGTTCTATTGTTTTCCTTTAGTATTTCCCAAATACTATCAATCACCGTTGGGTCTATATTGGAAAAAGGTTCATCAAGAATAAGAAATTTAGGATGATGAATAATGGACAGAAACAATCCTACTTTTTTTCGTTCGCCCTGAGAAAGAGTATTAATAAATGAATTCAATATTTCATTTAGCCCAAATATTTCAAAATACTTTAAAGGAATATTTGCAGGTTTGATACGATACAATGAAGAAAAGTAATCAATAATTTCCCTAACTTTCATCAATGGAAAAAGAGGTAAATGGTCATAAACAATACCTGTATTCTTAAAGTTACGACCTATTTCGTTACTAAAATTCACTTCACCGCTGGAGGGCTTTATGTCGTTTAATATAATTTCGAAGAGCGTTGTTTTTCCTGCACCATTTTTGCCTATTAAAGAAAATGAATCACCGGTATTAACCGTTAAATGTATATTGTCTAATATACTCTTATTATTTACCTTATAGGATATATTTTTTAATGATAGTACGGTACTACTCATATTCACGATTTAAATTTTCATTTCTCTTCCCGATGACAATAATATTGTTGATGGTTTCAAAAACACCGTCAATTTCGAGAAACTCATTCACCTTGTCGTCATGATATCCTCCTAACATACAAGAACCTAAGTGTAAAGCCTCGGCTAATAATGATATAGTCTGTGCAACAAAGCCAACCTCTTGCATTAAAAATCTATAACCCCGATCACCATATTTTATAATCAATCGCTCAATGATTCCGGTTGTTAATATAATACAAGACCCTGATTTCATATTTACATAAGGCTCTGCTTGAATGATCTTATTTAAATCTTCTGAGAAATCACCAATTTTTAATAATTCAAGTGCGTTAATATCAGGTCTATAATGATATAATCCATTTTCAATATGGCTATTGAACAACACAATATATACTTCAAGCGGGTATAATCCACCTCCGGATGGTACATTACGAAAACCTATATGCCCCTCTACATCAGATTCACTAATTTTTGCCTTCTTTGTCACACCATAAGATTGATATAATAGGTTTGAAATCTCGAATAATGAAATTTTATAATTTTCATCAAAGTTTCTATTGCTTCTTCGTCGATTTAACACCTGAAATAGATTTGAATTATTTTTTAACTTGACGTAATCATTTAAATCTATAATTTCGTGGTTGGGATAACATTTAAATGGCTGAGCTGAGCGTTCAGCCACATATGGATTATTAAATGCTGCGATTTTTCCACCCTGCTCACGTATAGTATAATCCGTGAATTTACTATTCTCGTGATACAACATGGCCAAAGATTCTTGAATGTTTCTTTCACCATACATAGAACCATCCTTTTGGCTATACCGCTGTTTTAGCTTTTTCATTATCATAATACCCGTAATTTAAGGAAAAGGATGGGGGAATTTATTTAACTCTTCATATTCTTTAGATTTTATTCCTAATATGTTAGGGACTTCATATAGCCTTTTGCCCCCTAAAAAATAAAACGGATACGAACCTGCCAGCTGTGTCAACTGAGGAATAAAAATCTTGATGCTATAAAACCCTAATTGACGAATATCAGGAGTAGTTATATCTTTAAATAATACATTATAATTTTTATTTTTCAAAATTGAAAGAATATGCAATATCTCTTCTTTATCATTTCTTGTAAATGGCTCATTGAAATTAATTTTTTTAGATGGCTTTGAATTTCTCCATTTATCAAAAATATAACACAAATCCTGTCTTTTGGTATAAAAAATAGAATGCTCCTCAAAATCTTGAATTCTGGAGAAATCGTCATCGGGTATCCAGTTCTTTTTTTCTCCTAATAAGTATCTAAAATAAGGGATAGCCTGTCCTATTTCCTGAATCACTTTTTTTGTTGCTTCTCCAAAGGTCTGCCTTGTTGAAGAACCCACAGCTATGAATTTACCATATTCTGCTTCTCCAATACAAAAACCTAATACCGAAGGAATATTTATATCATAAGTAATATCAAAAAAATGCCATTCGTATTTAGTTGGGAATTTCTTATTAATATAAGACTGTATCTCTTGATCAATGATTATTTTCTCGGATACAATTTCCTGCATCCAAGTTATAACAAAACTATCTCTTTCAATTGTCTCATATAAGGCAGTCAGTATTGCCTTATAATAATTAGTATGAGCAGCTAAACCTGTTGAAGTATTTGCTGTAATATATTGCTTGTCATAATTGAATGGTAAATAAATAAGTTGTGCGGGCAACCAGGTTTCCTTACCATTTGTTAAATCAATTGTTGGAAACCAAGAAATTTCTATATCTTCTGTAAACTTTTGAATCCTAAACCTTTTATCTTCATGTTGTTTATCATGAAATAAAGCAAATTCTTGAGGATTTATTGCGTGTTTTTCGAGATTTTTATGTGATGAAAAAACTGAATCTTTTATATTATAAAAAGCAGGGGCATATCTCTCCAAGGTTTCCCCAATAGTACCCAAAATAGCCTCTCCCCAATTATCTCCACAACCAGCACTCCTTCCACCGTATTTTTCACCCGATAAATATAAAGTATCAGAGGGCCAAACACCATAATTAACTTGCATTGGGTCTTTATTTAGTCTGGGTAATTTCACTACATGATATAGGATACCCATTTCATTAGACATGGTGTGTAAACCATTGATTAATGTTGATATATTACTCATAGACTAACTATCGCAGGGTTATAGACTCTAACCAAGGAGAAGGGTTATATTCTAATTTAGGGTTACAAACCTCACAATAAGGTTTTTTAAGGAGTTTATGTTTTGTAATTTGGAAATCATTAATTTCAATTTTAACAACCGCTCTCCACGTTGAAGGCAACGCCCATTCCAAAAAGAATTTTTTAATTTCTAAAACTGCATAATTTGCTAAAATATTCAAATGCAAATCTTCTTCCGGAATAATATCTTTTTTAGAACTTTTATTGTTTACTTTGAGATAATTTTGATAGGAGATTAAGAATTCTGGATATTCATGATTACTCAAGATTCTACTTATTAAGCAATTATAACACCCTGTTCTATCTCCATAAAAAAGAGGCCCTATTTTTAAGGATGCTTCATCAATAGCATCAATATATAGCCACGGTTTATTATGTTTAAGAGCAAACCTATTTATTTGTTCAATGTCAGAAGGAGACCAATGAATTGATTCTACGACTATTATGTCTGATTTGATGATGATTTCTTCCAAATTCTTATCTGAATTAAGCTTACACATATTGACTTTTAAAAAATTTTCTTTTAAAAGTAATTCCTCTATTTTACCAGCCAAATAACTCTCTCCAAAAACGGTAACTACTACTTCGCTTATCATTTTCTTATTCCCTAAATATTTTGACTTGTCGAAAGTTTCAATACTTTCCATGTCATTTGAAATACCTTCGGGGAGTAATCCATACTCTTTCAACAGAGAAATAACATCCATTATTTTGGATTCATCCCCTGTAATGGATTTTTTTAATTTATAATACGAAATATCTTTATTTCTATTTAGCAAATCAATAATAGTTAGAAAAATTTGTTCACTTTCGCCTTCGTCAAACTCAACCATATAACTATTAGATTTGGTTCTTATTTGATAGCAGTTTAAAGACTCATCCTTAAAAATGTCATAATTATTAATCACAATATAATGTATAATATATTTAGTTTGTTTAAATAAATGCAAGGAGAACTATTGAATAAATTTAAGAATTCTCCTTGCATCTGAAATCTACGCAATAGCCTGCGATTTAGAAGAAGGAATAGAAAGATCCCAACAGCAACAACAACTGTTACAATTACAGCAGCAACCCGCTGCAGCCAAAAAGTCACCACTGAATGACTTTTTTGATAATCGGGTGATTTTCATAGCTTACATACTTAAGGATTAATAATTCCCTGTAAACACTAATAAAAAACTTCCACACAGGGCTCTACAGAAACTTTATATATTATAATTATGAATTAACTTTATATTATAGATTCTTCTTGAATCAAATTTGGGAGTTAAGATATTTAAAACTCTAAATCAACTTGATCTTGTATACTGTATATCTACTATTTACGTCCATTAATGAATGGTTGGAATACCGAAAATTACATATAAGAGCCTTGCGCTAAACTGTCTATGACCTATAGTAACCGATACAAATGTATTTTTTAAAAATGATATATGCAATAAAATAATACATATTTAATAAATAAATTATCTAAAGGACATACTCATTGTTATTTAAATGGTTTATATATATAATTTTTATAAAACAGCTTTCAAGGGCCAAAAACTCATTTCATTATTTTTTAAGTTTGTCCATATGCTGGACCTTTATGAAAAAATATCTTCTGCAGACTTCTTACTTATCAACAAAACGCGGGTAGATGCTTTTTTGTCTATCGTAAAAGCAGCGGTATTTATGATTTAGAGACCGAAGGCGGCATGCACAGTTTGGGCTTTATTTTCCAGCTCCGGAAAAAAATCAGCAAAAAAAATTTGAAGCTTTGGCTTATTTTCCAGAAAAACATCGAATACCGAAAGATGATTTTCCAAATATTTTGCTTTTTTTAAAAGATGTTGAAAACTCATTTTAATTCCAAAATCTGTTCTATAATTATACAACCAATTGTCCCTTTGCATGGAAGACAAGAAAAACTGTGTTTTTTGGGGAAGCATCGCCATATAATCGCCTACACTACGGTAAGTATCTTCCGTGAAATGGAGTAAATCTTTTTCGGAAAATAAGTTGGCCAGAAAATAATCAAAAGAAATATCGATAAAAGCCCCCGCATACAACCCCACCAAAGGACTGAAGATTCTTTTGGCCTCCAAAACTTTGGGATGCATGTCGGTGAAATTGTCTATTTCCCGATGAAGCTGTATCCCATGCCGTATCCCGAGGGAATACCGTTCCCTGTCTCTATTTTTTACAAAATCTGCAATCAGATTTCCTAATCTTTCTTCCAGTGTATACGAGAGGTAGCTATGCGCAAGAAAATTCATGGGAATTCAATATTTTGTTGTACGTTCGCAACTAGAAGAGTAGATCCAAAAAACGCTCTATCTTCCCCACTTTTTCTATTGTTATCGAAAAATTTCTTTTTGGAAAAGTATTCATATCAGAAACAAATATTTTTTCGTATCCCAGTTTTTCGGCTTCCAGAATGCGTTTTTCTACCTGTGCTACCGCGCGTATTTCTCCACTAAGACCTATTTCTCCTGCAAAACAAAAATTTTCTGAAACAGGGACATCTTCATTTGAAGAGAGCAGCGCTGCCATTACCGCAAGATCCAACGCCGGATCTTCTATCTTGATTCCGCCCGTAATGTTGAGAAACACATCCTTTGCTCCCAGCGGAAAACCCGCTCTCTTTTCAAGTACCGCCAAAAGCATATTGAGGCGTTTGGCATCAAAACCTGTCGCACTTCTCTGAGGCATACCATATACGGACGAACTCACCAGCGCCTGAATCTCTATAAGCATCGGGCGATTCCCCTCCATAGAAACGGCAACTGCATTTCCCGATGATTCTTCTTGTTTTTTTGTAATCAGTATATGGGAAGGATTTTTTATCTCTTTGAGCCCCTGCGAAACCATTTCGTAAATCCCGATCTCCGAAGTCGATCCAAATCTGTTTTTGTACGCCCTGAGAAGTCTGAACAAATGATTTCTGTCTCCATCAAAGTTAAGTACTACATCTACCATGTGTTCTAGTATTTTAGGCCCAGCAATATGTCCATCTTTTGTAATATGTCCCACCAAAATTACAGGTGTTGCCGTCTGTTTTGCGTAAGAAATAATATCACCGGCACATTCCCTTATCTGGGATACAGAACCTGCAGAACTCTCTATTGCAGAAGAATGCAATGTCTGTATAGAATCTATGATGAGCAGATCTGGACTCAGTTTTTTTGCTTCATGAATAACTTTTTCTACCGAAGTCTCTGTAAATAAAAAACAGTCCGGATTCTGAAAACTGTTGAGCCGGTCTGCTCTCATCTTTATCTGAGACGCACTTTCTTCCCCCGAAACGTATAAAATTTTCCTCTTCATTTTTAGGGCAAGTTGCAAGAGAAGGGTCGACTTGCCTATACCCGGTTCCCCTCCTATGAGCACCACCGCTCCCAAGACAATGCCACCACCTAAAACCCTGTTGAGCTCCTCAGAGGGGGAGACTATCCTCGCTTCTTTTCTTGTCTCTAAAGAGATAATATTGACTACATCCTGCTTTTTTGCATAAGTATTTTTGGATGGCGACTTTGTCACTACCTCTTCCCCCAGCATATTCCACTCCCCACAATTTTTACACTGCCCGTGCCACTGACTGTATTCGGCACCACAATTCTGACAATAGTAGCGTATCTTGTTTTTTGCCATCTTATACCTCAAAATATGGTCAATTATTTATTTCAGGATTTCAGCTGCGCCTCATAAAGAGAAGCATAATGTCCATCCCTTTCTAACAAGCCTTTGTGCGTTCCTTCCTCCACTATTTGTCCTTTTTCTATTACGATTATCTTATCTGCTTTTTCTATAGTGGAGAGTCTGTGTGCTATAATGATCGCCGTACGGTTCCGAGTAATCCTTTCAGTAGCCTTTCGGATAAGCCTTTCACTCTCGTAATCTATGGAAGAAGTAGCCTCATCCAGAATAAGAATCTTGGGATCTATGAGATATGCCCTGAGAAAAGAAATCAACTGCCTCTGCCCATGAGAGATAGAAGCTCCCCGCTCACCCACCACATAGCGATATCCTCCCGGCAGCTTTTCTATAAAATGGTCTATCCCGATCTCCTCTGCGGCCTTTTTCATTTTCTCAAGCGTAATAGTATCCTCACGAAAAGATAAATTTTCATAAATACTCCCATGAAATAAAAAAGCATCCTGCAACACCACGCCTATATTTTTTCTTAGGTGATAGAGCTCATAACTCTGTACGTCTATATGGTCTATCTCTATACTCCCGGACGTTACATCATAAAGCCTCGGAATAAGATTGATAATAGTAGATTTTCCGGCGCCTGTGGCCCCTACTATGGCGACCTTTTGCCCCTTTTCCACCTTAAAGCTTATTCCCCTCAGAACTTCCTGCTTTCCATCATAAGAAAAATGAACATTCTTGAACTCAATAATACCTTCCAGATGTTCTTTTTTTATATCTCCCGTATTGGCGACTTTTTTATCCTGATCTATAAGACCCAAAACCCTTTCCGCCCCCACGATACCCCTCTGGATATTATTGAACCGATCTGCAATTTGCCTCAAAGGTCTGATAAACATATTGATATACTGAATAAAAGCAATCACAACCCCCACCGTAAGGGTAGAAAAAGTTCCGTAAAATAGTATAAAACCAATGAAAAAAGAAGAAATGAGTTCTACCGTGGGGAAAAATAGAGAAAAAATAAAAACAGTTTTCAAAAGTGCTTTTTTTAATTTAAAATTTATTTTTTCAAATTTTTCGTATTCCGCTTTTTGCCTGTTAAAAACCTGAATGATTGGCATTCCTGCCAAACGCTCCTGAACAAAAGAATTTTGATGAGACACCCAAGTTCTCTCTTCTCCAAAGGCTTTTTTAAGTTTTTTTTGAAAAATCCTGGTAATTAACAGCATAAGTGGCAAAATACCCAAAGAAATATAGCTCAAATGCGTATTTACCCTAAACATCATAAATAGAACAAAAACGATTCTCAAAATATCCCCGAAAACCATGAGAAAACCGTCGGTATACACCGTAGAGATGGTTTCCACATCTCCTATGCACCTTGTAACCAGCTGACCTATGGGAGTCTTATCAAAAAATGAAGTACGAAAGTAAATGAGCTTCTTAAAAAGTCTTTCCCTAATCTCCCTGATAACATTCTGAGAAATAAAATTTGACAAATAGACCAAAAAGAAATTCAATACCGTTTCCAAACCCACCAAACCTAAGAAAAACAGTATATGTACCATCATCTGACTTTTATTCTTTTTCTGGATAATGTCCTGATCTACAATTTGCATACTCAGATAGGGTCTATAAGTAGATATGGCAGATAGCAAAACGGCGATGAGAAGTGCACAAACCATCCATGCTCTATATTTCATACCCATAAAAAATAGACGTCTTATGATCTTTCCCATATTGTGTTTTTTGTCCATTTTACTCAAAAATAAACAGCCGCAAAAAAATCTGAATATCTTGCGCTGTGTTTTTTATAGTCATTTAAAAATCATACCCCACATCTACAAGAAAGAGCCCCTTTGCAGGCGCCGAGGGACCTGCCAAAAATCTATTTTTACGCTCTATAATTGTCTTAAAATCCGGGACCGTTTTTTTTCCTGTGCCCACCTCTACCATGGTACCCACAATCGCCCTTACCATGTTCCTCAGAAAACGATCGGCTTTTATCGTAAACACAACTTCGGCTTCCCTCCTTAACCACTGCGCAAAATAGATGGTGCAAATGCCGGTCTTATTGTCTGCCCCTTTTTTGGAAAAACTACTGAAATCTTTGTACCGTACGAGTATTTTACAGGCTTTGTTCATAGCCTCTATATCCAGGTTTTTATTAACCTGCCAAGAAAAATCAATTAAAAAAGGGTTTTTCTCCGTGGTGATGATATATTCGTAGGTTCTGTAAAGTGCATCAAACCTCGCATGAAGACCTTCCCTTACCAAAAATAACCTTCTCACAACGATATCGGGTGGCAAAAACCGATTGAGTCTTGCCACGATATCATCTTCCAAAAACTCTGAAAAATCAAAGTGCGCAAACATTTTTTTCGCATGTACCCCTGTATCTGTCCGCCCGGCACCGGTAATTTTTATCGGTGACCTAAACAGAGTGGACAATACTCTTTCTACCACTTCCTGTACCGAAATTTCATTGGGCTGAATCTGATAACCAAAGTAATTTTTTCCGTGATAAGAAAACTCTATAAAATATCTCAATTCTGTATCTTTGGGGCATAAAATTACGACATTTGACCAAGATCCTTTTACTTTCGGACACGCATTCCTACCTGGACTCAAAAATACTCTCTTATATTGAGAAAGCAGATGAGGTGTGGCATGCGGGAGATTTCGGGAGTCCGGAGGTGGCAAAAGCGATAAAAAATATAAAACCCCTGAGAGGAGTATACGGAAACATAGATAGTGCCGATATAAGAGCCGAGTTTCCGGAGGTCAGCCGTTTTTTTTGCGAACAGGTAGAAGTACTTATGGTGCATATTGGAGGATATCCAAAAAAATACTCTGCCCTTGCGAAAAAAGAAATCATAAAAAAATCCCCAAAACTTTTTATCTCTGGACATTCTCATATTCTTAAAGCCATGTATGACCCGGAATTTGAGATTTTACATCTCAACCCCGGGGCCGCCGGAAAAGTAGGCTGGCAAAAAACTAGAACACTCATGAGATTTACAATAGACAACAAAGAAATTAAAAATCTTGAAGTGATAGAACTGGGATAAGAAAAAACGTATCAAAAAAACCACATCATAAGAAGCAGAAAAGTGAAAAAAAGAGATCTCGTATCGGTAATCAATAGTCGCCTCTCGGGAGCAGTAATTTCTGTAAAAGAAAATATCATCAGCTTTCGGGGTACTCACGCCTTTACCCATAGCTGCCCAAAAGAAGGACTTATCGCTCAATGATGCTTCCCTTCATCAAAATATGAGAGAGGGATCCCTGCTAAAGAAAAAAATCTAAAAAAACTACCAAAAACAAGAATAAAAAAACTGGATGCTGAACCTCTACCTTTATAAATCTGAACATAATTCAAAAATATTTGATAGTTTTGAGAGCTCTTTGATTAAAAAGAAAAAACTGATAAATACATTGAATTTCTGTAGAGCTCATAAAATAAAAAGCGAGAAATCATCGACGGTACAAGAAACGGAACCATGCAAAATAGGGTGGGAAAAACTTTGGCGGATCAGCTGAAAATAAATTACGATAACACAAAAAAATATTACATCAACACTCCGGCTCTGTAATTGTAGAATTTCTCCGAAAATAAGAACTTCAACACGATGAAAAAATTGCTTTTACTCTTTACTAAAGATGGACTTCAGTATCAGTTGGCAGAACGGGGTAATGTTATAGAGGGCAGATCATTTTTTATAGAAAATGAAACGGACGCTTACCTTATCCATCATAAATTAAGAGAAATTCTTGCAAAAAAAAGTATCGGCAGCATACAAGCTGTTTCTGCCATTAATCATTTCAGTATGATGCCCAAGGGTTTTGAGCGACACGAAATGGCTCACTCGCTTATAAGCTATAATGCTCCCGTAAAAAAAGACAAGGAAGAGCTCACCCTGTCATACAATAAGAAATACAAAATTCAATTTTATTATGCCCTGCCTAAGGAATATTACAGAGAAATGCAAAGCAGAAATATTCCTCATACGCTTGGTTTTTCCGGAAACAAACTGCTGAACAGTATTCAGACAAAAAACCAAAAAGAAATGCACATTAATCTCTACTTTCAACAGTGTGAGTTTGTGGCACTGGATGAAAAAAAGGTGGTGCTTTATAACAATCTTGATATCCGTAGCGATGTCGACTTTCTGTATTTTGTCCTATTTACCTTGGATAAAATAGAATTTTCTTCTAAAGACACCCATTTTTTTATTTATGGAGAAGTGGTAGAAAATGAAACTTTTATTTCCGAACTAAGAAAATTTGTAAATAATGTGAAAATATGTTATGAAAACAGTCACAAAAAACATTTTATACTAAATTATTGACATATTTAATTTAGTAAGATCCATCATCATCAAGATGACCAAAATTTCCTCTCTATGTATCGGATCATTTCCGGAAAATGGAAATCTAAAAAAATAATAGCGCCTAAAAATTTTGAGGTACGTCCTACCACAGATTTTGCCAAGGAGGCGCTTTTTGACATTCTGGGCAATCGGTACTCTTTTGATTCTTGTTCGGTGCTTGATCTGTTTTCCGGACTCGGTTCTATCTCGTTGGAATTTGCTTCCAGAGGCTGTACAGACGTGACACTGATAGACACCAATGCAAAACATATACAGTTTGTATCTGCCATGGCGTCCGATTTGGAAATGAATTTATCCCTAAATTTTGTCCGTACCGATGCATATGACTGGCTTAAAAAGAACAAATACCAGAATAACTACAACATTATCTTTGCAGATCCCCCCTTTGAGAGTACCTCACAGCATAAATACGAAGAACTGATACACCTGATCCTGAAAAATGCTTACCTCAGATCAGAAGGCACTTTTGTGTTAGAACATTCCAGCAAAATTTCTTTTCAACACAGTTCGCTCATAGATAGAAGGAAATATGGAAATGTAAGTTTCAGTTTTTTTTCTCCCGTTTGATAAAGAAAACTTTGTACAACTTTAGTAAAAAATAAAAAATGCCCATTCTGGTAAACGGGCATTTTTCCAATTCTAAGCAAAAAACTACTTAGGTGTCTTTATGGAAGATTTTTCCATACCCAGCCTTTTTATCACTTCCTCGTAAGGTAATTTTCTAAGATTCTCCGGTGACAAATTTGCACTTTCCCCTCTGGAAGCAGGTACCAAAACTACCCTGAAAATTCTGTTTTTGGTAAAAAACGGCAAATTGTTCAGATCCTCTTTTGAAGTAAGCGTGATTTCCAACTTTGTCTGGATGAATTTATAATCATAAAAAGCACTCTTCCCGTCCCTCGTATAATAAGTGCGTGGCAGAGTCTCCCAAATAGGATTATTATTATTATCAAACGCTTGAGCAGCATAAACCAAGACCACGTCAGAGTAAGCAGTATTAATTATCCTTTCCTGATAATACCAGACATTGTCACTAGGGTCTTTTTTGAAATTAACTCTCACATCGTAAGCCTTGGAATAAACTGCTCCATTTTTTTCTTCCACTACCCTCTTGGTACAGCCTACCAAAAAGACACTCAAGAAAGTCAAGGATAAAAGGAAAAAAGAATTTCTCATCCGTATTGCATTTATATTTTGTTGAATTGTACCCCCAAAGCAAGCGAAAGTGATACCTAAATAGGTTACCTTTGCGAAGATACATATTATGTGTAACTATCACTGTATGATTTAATAATTTTTTATGAAATTTTACATAAGTTTTATTTTTACTCTCTTCTCGTTTGTCCTCCTCTTCTCTCAGTATACCCCTAAAGGAACCACAAAATATGAGAAACGAAAGGCCAAAAAATTTATCAACAAGATGTACCGGTCCCTCTCTCTGGACGAAAAAATAGGACAGCTTTTCCTCGTGGCACTTTATACCAATAAAGGGGAAAAAGGGATAGACAAAGTGAGAAAAATGATTATAGAAGAAAAAATAGGAGGCATCATTCTTATGCAGGAAGACGCAGACAGGGAAAAACAACTGATAGAAGAATTTCAGAAAAAATCTCCCATTTCGCTGTTTGTGGGTATAGATGCAGAATGGGGACTTCAGCAAAGACTCAAAAACACCTACAAACTTCCGTGGGCTTTGGCTTTGGGGGCAATACAGGACAAAAAACTCATCTACAGGATGGCACAAAACCTTGCCAGAGACGCTAAACTGCTGGGCATCAATTGGATTTTTGCTCCCGTGGCAGACGTTAATACCAATCCCCTGAACCCCATCATAGGGAACAGGAGTTTTGGTTCTGATGTAAAGAACGTAAGCTGCTCTGCACTTTCTTACGCAAAAGGTTTACAAGATGAAGGAGTACTCGCTACCTTAAAGCACTTTCCCGGTCACGGAGATACCCAAACAGACTCTCACCTGGACCTACCTACCCTAAAGCATTCTTTACAAAGACTCGACTCTACGGAACTGGCGCCTTTCCGCATGCTTTCTGATAAGGGAATAGCCAGCATAATGGTGGCACACCTTAATATTCCTAGTCTGGACAAAAAGGCTCTCTCCTCTATTTCAAAAAAAATAATTACAGGTCTGCTAAAAAATAAAATGAACTACAAGGGGATCATTGTAACCGATGCTCTGGACATGGCTGCCGTGGCAAAAAGATATAAACCCGGAGTGCTGGAGGATTTAGCCTTTAGGGCAGGTAACGATATTATGCTTTTTTCACAAGATGTAGCCGAGGGCAAAAGACTTATAAAAAATGGAATAAAAAATGGAGAAATCCCTGAAAAAAGACTGAAAGAAAGCGTAAAAAAGATATTGCTCACCAAATATTATCTGGGACTATTGGATCGAAATAAAAATAATAAGCAGCAGCACCTCAGACGAGATACTTCTTTAGTTTCCCGTAAAGGCAAAATCAACGAAAATATTATCAAAAAACTCTTGAGTCCCGAGCATAAAGAGTTGGTACAAAAGTTATATGCCCATTCTCTCACACTCATAAAGAATAAAGAATCTGTTTTACCCCTCAAAAGAAAAAAAACCTATTACTACCTACCACTGGAGGAAGGTTCTTTTGCATCTTTTTATGAAGAACTAAAAAAATCTCATCATATCAACTTAATCTCTTCTTCTCAAGCCTCCTCTCTTCCCCCCAAGTCCTGCATTATTGTAGGAATACACAAAGACAACTCTACTGCCTATACACCCTACAAAATATCTGATGCCAGCAAAGAGATAATAAAAAAGCTCGCAAAAAATCACACCATAATACTCAACGTTTTTGCCAGCCCTTATGCTTTATGCGATTTCCCAATCGAGAACATAAAAAGCGTACTCGTGGCTTATGAAAATAATGAGGACGCTCAAATCTCTGCGGGAAAAAACATAAAAGGAGAACATTCCGTTACGGGAAAGCTACCCGTAGATATTAATGAAGACTTACGTTATGGCATGGGAATAGATCTTGTTGTGGTTGCAAATAAAGAGTAAAAAAGAAAGAATGAAAATAGGTATTTTGTGTTACCCCACTTTTGGCGGAAGCGGAATAGTGGCTACCGAGCTGGGCATGTCACTTGCACAAAAAGGATATGAAGTTCATTTTATATCCAATAATCTTCCTGCAAGGCTTGACATCACACATCCCAATATATTTTTTCATAAAGTAAATGTACAGCCCTATCCTCTATTCCAGTATCAGCCTTATGATATTGCCCTTTCCTCCATGATATACAATGTAGTGAAGCGTCATTGGCTGGATCTTTTACATGCTCATTATGCTGTACCTTATGCCTACGCAGCCTTTACTGCCAAACAAATGTTAAAAGAGGAAAAAAAAGACGTACCTCTCGTCACCACCCTTCATGGGACAGATATTACGCTTGTGGGGCAGCACCCTAGTTATAAAAGTGCCGTGGAATTTTCTATCAAT
Organism: Bergeyella sp.; assembly: GCA_030263285.1. GTDB lineage: Bacteria > Bacteroidota > Bacteroidia > Flavobacteriales > Weeksellaceae > SZYB01. The sequence continues at coordinate 244,719 of SZYB01000001.1, read as the reverse complement.
AAATCCGATAGCATTACCGCCGTATCCGAGAGTCTGAAAGCAGAAACATTACAAATTTTTTCGATAAAAAAGAACATCACCGTGATTCACAATTTTACAGACAACCGTATTTCTGATTTCTCGATTTCGGCATGTGAGAGGAAGCGTTTTGCTACCGCGGAAGAAAAGATACTCATCCATGTCTCCAATCTGAGACCGGTAAAAAGGATAGACAAAGTGTTGGAAATATTTAGGAATGTAAATAAAAAACTTCCCGCAACGCTTATCATCATTGGGGAAGGCCCCGATACAGAAAAAATCAACCAGTTTTTGGAAGAAAATCCCAAGCTGATAAATAAAATACATTTGCTGGGTAAAGTGACTGATCCTAGCAAAATCCTTTATGTAGCAGATCTGTTTTTACTTCCCTCAGAGCAAGAGAGCTTTGGACTCGCCGCACTAGAAGCCATGGCTGCATCCACCCCCATCGTTAGCTCAAATGTGGGAGGAATTCCGGAAATAAACCTGCAAGGGGTAACAGGATACCTTGTAGAGGTAGATAACGTAGAGGAAATGAGTAATTATGCTATAAAAATTTTGCAAGATGAAGATCTGCTCAAAAAAATGAAGCAAAAGGCAAAAGATCATGCACTGAACTTTGATATACAAAAAATAATCCCTCTCTACGAAAATCTGTACAAAGAAACATTAGACAACTTTTACAAACCTGTAAAATAAATAAACCTAAAGGCATCATGATATACAGTATAAAACATCAACTGGAACGAAAATGGTTTGGGGTACTTACAAGAACAGGTACAAAACTGGGCATACCTGTTTCTAAACTTCGGATTTTTTTTATCTACTCTACTTTTGCCACCGTCGGAGTTTTTTTTCTTTTCTATCTCCTTCTTGCCTTTTTTCTTTGGGTAAAAGATATTTTTATTATCAGAAGGCCCGGCGTATTCGATCTCTGATTTTTTTCTTAACGTCACAAAGCAGATCAAAAGCATTACATAGTGGCAATACAGAATTCTTTGACAGTCTTACAATGGTCTTACAACCAAAAAAATCCGGAAATAAATTTCCGGACTCCTCTCCTTCGTCGTTTGTCTTACTTGTACAGCTCTATTGTTTTATTAATTAGGTCGACCTGACCTTTAACTGAGGCATTAGAGGGGTTCTCATCTAGCAATTTTGTTTTCTGAGCGAGCCCATTTCTTAAAACATATACAATCGCCATTTTCGCTTGTGGATTATTACCTATTTCCTTTTTTATGGTTTTGAGAAAACTCATTGCTTTTTCTGTAGCTTCCATGCTATCGGAACTCATGATCCAGTTGTACCCTTCTTCCGCCAACTCTCCCCTTTTCATATCCTGAAATTTAATATAAGGGTACAACACCACTGTTTTTGCAATTGCAGGCATTTGTTTCTCTATCCTGTTCCTGATAATCATAGGCAAAAGTATATCCATAGTCTCTTCAGAAACATTGGATAAATCCGTTTTACTGATCAGACCCGATGCCCTGTTGGGATCAATCTGAGATATACCTACTATGGAAGCATACTTTACGGCATTAGATACGGCATTTATTCCCCGTTCATAAATCTTTGAAAACTTTTTGTTATTCGTTTGAGTAAGAGCCATAATAGCCGCCGCCTGTACCAGCGTTTTTTCATCATTTTCCGCCAATTTCTCTATTTCTGAAGTAGCGAGCCCGGCCACCAGAGCATTTGATAAATCCAGATTTTTGATCGCTTTAATCCGAATTCTGAAAAAAGGATCCCTTAATGCCTTCACAAGTGTTTTTATCGCTACCTCCTCTTTATTGGTATCCTTAGAAAGAGCCACTATGGCCCTATACCTGTCATAAAAGTCTTTCGATCGTAAATACTGAGTGGCGTATTGTGCCTGTGTCTTGTTTTCTTTAATTTCGGACAGGATGACCCCATCAGGATTGATGCTTATAAAATCAGGATTTCTGCCGGCAGAAAAGGTGAAGCTGTTTTTGGGTTTTGCCTTTATCCATACTTTTTTTCTCTCCGGCTTGCCCTTTATATATAGGTCAATAGAAAGAGGAAACTGAAAATACAAGTTCTGAGACTGATCAATAGAAACCCTTACTTCTTTTTTTGCATCATCATAAGAGTATGAATAGGAAAGTCTGGGGTGTCCGCTCCCAAAATACCACTGATTAAAAAACCAATTAAGATCTTTACCCGATACTTTTTCTAAAGAAATTCTCAGCATATCCACTTCTGCTGTACCGTACTCATGTGTTTTTAGATAATCTGTAAGCCCTGTAAAAAATGCATCATCCCCAAGATAATTCCGAAGCATGTGAAGTATCCCTCCCCCTTTGTTATAGCTCACCACATCAAACATCTCGCCTCTGGTTTTATAATCATACCGCACGAGATTCTTAAAAAAATCTTGCTCAGACTTCAGATACCTCTCCAGATCACCGATAAGATAATAATCGGCATAATCTTTTCCGTACTTATAATCGTTCCATAAATACTCAGAATAATTTGCAAAGGATTCATTAACGGTAAGATTGCTCCAGCTTTCAGCAGTCACCAGATCACCAAACCAGTGATGAAACAATTCATGAGCGATCACCCTTTCCCATTTATTTTCGTCAATTAAATCCCCCTTTTTCTGCTGAGCCAGATCTAAATGAGATACCGCAGTGGTATTTTCCATAGCACCGGAAACAAAGTCTCTCACTACAATCTGAGAATACTTTTGCCACGGAAACTCATAGCCAAGTCTTTTAGAAAAAAAGGTAATCATCTCTGGAGTATTTCCAAAAATTTCTTTCGCATAAGGCGCATATTCTTTCTCTACATAGTAATCTACAGGGATGGTTTTCCATTTATCTTTTACAACCGCGAAGTCCCCTACCCCCATGAAAAACAGATACGGAGCGTGTTTCTTATCCATTACCCAATGATCTGTTCTCTGTCCCTCTGCCTCTTTTTTTTGATCTTTGAGAAGACCGTTGGAAAGCGTAACGTATTTATCGGGCACGGTCATATAAATTTCTTGTGTGGTTTTTTGGTTAGGTTTATCAATCGTAGGAAACCAAACCGAAGAGGATTCCGTCTCCCCCTGAGTCCATATTTGGGTGGGTTTGTCAGGATCTTTACCCTGAGCGTTTATGAAATACAGTCCTTTATTCTCCTTCATTACTCCTCCTTCCCCTTTATCTATCTCATTAGGTCTCGCCGTATATTTTATGTACACGGTATAATTTTCGTCTTTTGAATAAACTCTATCCAAACCTATCTTCAAACCGGAAGAGTCGTACGTGTACTTTAATGGTTTTTTTTTCCCGTATTTCTCCATTGCCACTTCATGGATGAGCATAGCTTTTGCATCCAGAATCAACGAATCTGTAGCATAGAAAAAAGGCTTGGCGGTGAGCCATTCTTCTCCATAGAGTTCTTCTTTGTCAAAGCCAAAACTGACCTTAAGCCGGGTATGTACGAGCTCGGTTTTTTTTGTTGCAGCCGCCCTGTAAATGGGCTCCCTTCCTGAAGTCTCTGTCTGGGAATAAAAATTTTGAAGACTCAAAACGACCGAAACAGCGATTAAAATAACTCTTTTCATATATAACTTACGTGTGTCTTAGATTCGGTCAATGTACAAATTTTTCGGATAAAAAGGCTAAACGGCAACTGGGGCTTTAATAGCAGGGTACGGATCATAGTTTTCCAACATGAAATCCTGAAAAGTAAAATCAAAAATATTCTTTATCTCCAGGTTTAACTTCATATCGGGGAGTGGCCTTGGAGTCCTCAAAAGCTGTTTTTCTACCTGTTCAAAATGATTTTTATAAATATGTACATCCCCAAATGAATGCACGTACTCTCCCACTTTCAGATCGCAAACCTGAGCCACCATCTTAAGAAGCAGAGCATAACTGGCAATATTAAACGGAACTCCCAAAAAAACATCTGCACTTCTCTGGTATAACTGTAATGAAAGCCTTCCCTTCGCCACGTAAAACTGAAACATGGTGTGACAAGGGGCCAAAGCCATAAGCGGAATTTCTGATACATTCCATGCGGAAACAATAAGCCGCCTGGAATCTGGATTCTTCTTTATCCCCTCTATCACACCGGTTATCTGGTCTATCCCCCTACCATCTGCTCCTTTCCAGTTTCTCCACTGTGCTCCGTATACAGGACCCAAATTTCCTTCTTCATCCGCCCATTCATCCCAGATGGTTACCCCGTGATCATTGAGATATTTTACATTTGTACCTCCCTTCAGAAACCACAGAAGCTCATAAATAACGGACTTCAGATGTATTTTTTTGGTTGTAACCAGAGGAAAACCCTCATCCAGATCATACCTTAACTGATACCCAAAAATACTTCTTGTTCCTGTACCTGTCCTGTCCATTTTGTCTTGCCCCTCCAGGTATATTTTCTGGAGTAGATCTAGATAATTTTGCATAAGCTTATTTAATGATTACAACGACCAAATATAAAAAATTATGTCCTTAGCTAAAATTAATTACAACGGATTACTTACACGCTAGGGATGATGTTTTCTTGCAAAAAAATAGTAAAACAAAAATAACAACAGTAACCACGGTACAATAAGGAGAACAGAAACTCCCATCCCGGTTATACACATGATCACAAGCAAGCCCAAAAGAAACAAAAGACATATGTAGTTGGACAATGGATAAAATAAAGAGGGAAACTTTGTTCTTTTATTCTTTTTCTTGAACATAAGGTGTGTGAGACTGATCATAATCCAGTTAATTAAGAGAGTAGAAACCACTAGAGAAATTAGGATCTGAAGTGCCTTGTCTGGTAAAATCTTATTAATAATAACACAAAAGGCAACGAAAAAAGAAGACAACATAATAGCGAATACAGGAACTCCTTTACTACTAACTTTAGATAAAAATTTGGGTGCATTCCCCTGTTGAGATAACCCATATAACATCCGACTATTACTATACACACAACCATTATATACCGATAAGGCAGCCGTGAGCACTATGATATTAAGAGCGTTTGCCATAATACGCATAAAATAGAAATGACGTCCCAAAAAAGTAAATTCAATACTTTCTAACCTTTCAAACACCATGACAAAGGGACTACTTCCTGCGGTAATTTTTGACCAAGGAGAAAGAGAAAACAAAATAATAAGAGATCCCATATAAAATATTAATATTCTGTAGATTACCTGATTCGTAGCCTTAGGAATATTTTTCTCTGGATTGGCAGCCTCTGCAGCAGTAATCCCTATAAGTTCTAATCCCCCAAAAGAAAACATAATAATCGCCATAGCTGCAAGTAACCCTTCAAACCCTGCACTTTCATCTTTCTGTAATATTCCTCTGGGAAAGAATCCGCCGTGATTCCACAGATTAGAAACCCCAACCTCGGGTCCGGCACTCCCAGAAATGAGAAGGTAAAAACCAAAAATGATCATTAAGACAATCGCGGTCACCTTTATGATAGAAAACCAAAACTCCGTTTCTCCATATATTTTGACAGAGGTTAAATTAAGTGCATTAACAACGATAAAGAAAAACAGGCTACTCTCCCAAAGCGGAATTTCCGGCCACCAAAACTGAACGTAAATCCCTATGGCCGTAAGCTCTGACATACTCACAAGAACATACAGCATCCAATAATTCCACCCCGCAACAAAGCCCGGAAAAGCTCCCCAATATTTATACGCAAAATGAGAAAAACTTCCGGAAACAGGCTCTTCTACCACCATTTCGCCCAATTGCCGCATGATAAAAAAGGCGATAATCCCTGCAATCGCATACCCCAGAATCACAGACGGTCCAGCTAAAACTGCCGCAGAACCAATTCCTAGAAAAAGTCCGGTTCCTATGGCTCCCCCCAAAGCAATCAACTGAACGTGCCTATTTTTTAAACCTCGTTTAAGCGCACTCTCCTCTAATTCAGAACTCCTTTTCATGTTTGTATTATACTCAAATCTCAAACCGCCCAATTTCCGAAAAAAAATTCAATGCTGACAGGGTATGCCCACATTAATTTCTTCCCGTGATCAGTAGGGGGTTCACTTTCTTCTGTCCCAAGAATCTGAACCCCATCAACCATTGCTTGAGACTTCCAAAGGAATATTTGCGCGGGTTGAAACTCATACTTTTTCGCCAAAGACGCCAGAGTCTCAGATCCTTTAACGCTTCCAAAATAACTCCTAACTTAAACCCATGACTGCATCTTTTCTGTTTTGTCGAAATAATTCCAAGGATTTAGAGTGAATCTTTTTAATATCTTAACCCTAAGTCCCAATTTCGGAGAGTGTTACAACTATTTGTATTCTTCAATAAAAATAAACAGCCAAAATTTAGGATAGAAAACAATATAGTTATAGTTCGTTCGTATCAGATTTCCTTTAGCATCAGCAAGATTCTTGTCAGCAATAGATAAGCCATACATGGATATTTTCCCTGCATCATAACTTTTTTGAGCAAAAACTAATGTTATTTTAAAACTTTTTTCCACCTTGACAGAATCCCTAACTTCTCATCGTTCACCCTTACATCAAAAAGTATTTTCTGTACTTCTGCCAATACTTCTCGTTTCTTTTGTCTTAAAACAACTAGTACTGGTCATCATATCAATTAAAAATGGGGACCTGGTTTTGATATAATGATAGCGGAAAAGAAATTTTAAAACGAATTATTGAAAAAATTTTGTCAAAAAAAGGAAATTAATCATCTTGAACCTAAAAAAACTAAGAGTCAGTAAAAAGCAAGAAATAAGACGATCCCTGCTTCCGTTCATCTAGACATGGGTTCCTTTAGGGCATTTATATTTTCTTTATCCAAAGAATATCTTCCAATTTTTCTATTTTTATATAAGCATTCTTGGTAAGGTTTTTTGTAGCCTTGTCCCATTTCTTTCCGGATAGACCCGAGGATTCTTTAAATGCTGACAAAAGAGCCTCCCCATTTTCGGAATCCAGAGTGTCCATAATAAGTTTTTCATCTTCTGTCAGTTCAGAAGTGAGCGTGTTTTTCTCCGGTCTCATCTGAGGAAAAAATAAAACCTCCTGTATAGACTCATTACCCGTAAGAAACATGATCAGTCGGTCCATCCCAATCCCAAGTCCGGAAGTAGGGGGCATCCCATATTCCAGAGCACGCAAAAAGTCTTGATCTATAAACATCGCTTCGTCGTCTCCTTTTTCAGAAAGTCTTAGCTGTTCTTCCATGCGTGTTCTTTGGTCTACAGGATCATTCAACTCAGAATAGGCGTTCGCTACTTCCTTTCCACAAATCATAAGCTCAAAACGCTCGGTAAGTCCCTCCTTTTCCCTATGCTTTTTGGTAAGCGGAGACATCTCTATAGGATAATCAATGATAAAGGTGGGTTGTATAAATTTTCTTTCGCATTTTTCTCCAAAAATCTCATCAATCAGCTTCCCTTTCCCCATCGTCTCATCTACCTCTATCCCTACACTAAGCGCAAAACTTCTCAGCTCAAACTCAGATTTATCGGTAATATCAAATCCTGTATATTTAAAAATAGCTTCCGTCATGGATATTCTGGGATAGGGAGCTTTAAAATCTATTTCCCGACCTGCAAAAACAGCCTTCGTAGTACCATTGACCGCCATCGCACAATGTTCCAAGAGTTTCTCTGTAAAATCCATCATCCAATGATAATCTTTATAGGCAACATAGATCTCCATGGCGGTAAATTCCGGATTATGTAGCCTATCCATGCCTTCATTACGAAAGTTTTTAGAAAACTCATATACCCCATCAAAACCTCCCACAATAAGCCTTTTGAGGTAAAGTTCATTTGCAATTCTCAAATAAAGAGGAATATCCAGTGCATTGTGATGTGTAATAAAAGGCCTCGCTGCTGCTCCTCCCGGAATAGACTGTAATACAGGGGTTTCTACCTCAAAATAGCCTGCATCATTAAAATACTGACGCATGGCATTAAACAGCTTTGTTCTCTTTATAAATATATCTTTTACCTGCGGATTTATAATAAGATCCACATAGCGCTGTCTGTACCGAAGTTCCGGGTCATTAAAAGCATCATGCACCACTCCGTTTTCATCGGTTCTGGGTTGCGGTAACGGTCTTAGAGACTTGGTAAGCAAAGTAAAATTCTTCACCATTACCGTTTTCTCCCCTACCCGAGTGGTAAATAATTCTCCCTCTACGCCTATGATATCCCCTATATCCAAAAGATACTTATACACCTCATTATAGAGAAATTGATCCCCTTCCGAACCTATTTCGTCTCTGTTAAAATACAACTGTATCCTTCCCTCTGAATCTTGAAGTTCTGCAAAACTTGCTTTTCCCTGTATCCTTCTGGACATCATCCTTCCCGCAATAACTACCTTTTTTCCTTCCTGAAAGTGATCTTTTATCGTTTGGGTAGTATCGGTAACTTTGTATTCTGCTGCCGGAAATGCTTCTATTCCTAATGCTTCTAGTTTTTTTAACTTTTCTCTTCGTATAATTTCCTGCTCGGATAAGGACATTGTATTATTTTTTTGTACACAAAATTAGGAATTTCAAATCAAAAAAATCTCCCTTATAGAGGGAAGAAAAAGTTAAAACTCGTTTCTCTGTCCTATAAAGACGAAAAAAACGACCCAAAGGGGTCGTTTTTTGCTTGTTCTCCAAGACCTGATTCGCAACCGGTCCGGAAAAAGAACCTACATCATCCCAGGCATTCCTCCACCCATAGGAGGCATGGCCGGCTCATCTTTCTTCACCTCCGTAATCACACACTCTGTAGTGAGGAGCATACCTGCCACAGAAGCCGCATTCTCTAGAGCCACTCTGGTCACCTTTGTAGGATCTATAATTCCAGCTTCCAGCATATTTACGTATTCTTCTGTTTTGGCATTGTAACCAAAGTCTCCCTTTCCTTCTGCTACCTTGGCTACAACCACGGACCCCTCTCCGCCTGCATTGGCTACAATTTGCCTCAACGGCTCCTCTATAGATCTTCTTACAATCTTAATTCCCGTATTTTCGTCCGGATTTTCTCCTTTGAACTTGTCCAAAGCAGAAATAGCTCTCACCAACGCAACACCTCCTCCTGCTACTATTCCCTCTTCTACCGCTGCCCTAGTAGCGTGCAATGCATCATCCACCCTGTCTTTCTTCTCTTTCATCTCCACCTCAGAAGCAGCACCTACGTACAGAACCGCCACACCTCCTGCTAGTTTAGCAAGTCTTTCCTGCAATTTTTCTTTGTCATAATCCGAAGTAGTGGTCTCTATCTGGGCCTTAATTTGTTTTACTCTCCCTTTTATGTCGGCCTCCTTACCACCTCCGTTTACAATGGTCGTGTTATCCTTGTCTATCAATACCTTTTCCGCTGTACCCAGCATATCCGTCGTGACATTCTCCATAGAAAACCCTCTTTCCTCCGAAATCACCTGCCCTCCTGTAAGAACCGCAATATCTTCCAGCATAGCCTTTCTTCTATCTCCAAAGCCCGGGGCTTTCACCGCTGCAATTTTGAGAGAACCTCTTAATTTATTAACCACCAAAGTAGCGAGTGCCTCGCCTTCTACTTCTTCCGAAATGATAAGAAGTGACTTACCCCCCTGTGCCACTGGTTCCAGCACCGGCAACAACTCCTTCATGGAGGATATTTTTTTATCCACCAAGAGGATATAAGGACTATCCAGCTCCGTAACCATTTTTTCCGAATTAGTCACAAAATACGGAGACTGATATCCTCTGTCAAACTGCATCCCCTCTACTACCTCTACGTTGGTATCTATTCCTTTCGCTTCCTCTACCGTAATTACTCCCTCCTTCCCTACTTTTTCAAAAGCTTCTGCGATAAGTTTTCCTATCACCTCATCGTTGTTCGCAGAGACAGAAGCCACCTGTTTAATCTTTTCGTTGGAATCTCCCACCTCCTTAGACTGAGATTTAAGGTTTTTTACCACCTCACTTACTGCCTTATCAATGCCTCGCTTTAGATCCATAGGATTTGCCCCTGCTGCCACATTCTTCAGCCCCTCTCTCACAATTGCCTGCGCCAAAACAGTGGCAGTAGTCGTACCATCTCCCGCAACATCACTGGTCTTTGAAGCGACCTCTTTCACCATCTGAGCCCCTGTGTTCTCTACCTTATCTTCCAGCTCTATTTCTTTTGCCACGGACACCCCATCTTTTGTCACATGTGGGGCACCAAAAGACTTCTCTATCACGACATTTCTCCCCTTAGGTCCCAACGTCACTTTTACTGCATTAGCCAACGCATCCACCCCTCTCTTAAGGGCATCTCTTGACTCAATATCAAATTTAATTTCCTTTGCCATTTTTTTTCTTTTTTAATTTAAATTTTCACACAAAACTTACTTGGATTCTACCCTATCACACCCAACAGATCAGATTCCCTTACAATCAAATAATCCTTCCCCTCAAACTTGATTTCCGTTCCGGAATACTTTCCATAAAGCACTTTATCCCCCACCTTCACCGTAAGAGGCTCTTCTTTCTTGCCGGCTCCTACCGACACCACAGTACCCTCCTGTGGCTTTTCCTTCGCTGTGTCTGGAATGATAATCCCCGATGCTGTTTTAGTTTCCGCAGGACTAGGCTCTACCAAAACCCTGTCCGCTAATGGTTTGAATTTTACTGACATAATATTTTGTATTTTAATGGTTAAACCTTGACTGACACTCTCGCGAAAGTTGTGCCAAGTACTAAGAAAGGGATATTTTGTATTCTGATTATGCAAAACAAAAACACAGATTACCAGTAATTTAAATAATAACAATAATTTTACTCCCACACAAAATGTCAGTAAATGACAAATAATTACGGAAAAAATGTCACTATCTTAAGATGTGCACCTAAAATGATACGGGGGAAATAATGCGCCCATAAACTTTAAGCAGCTAACACCCAAGATCACCCAGACAAAGAGAATTATGAAAAAAATAGCTACACCAGAGATGTACGAAAAAACAAAAAATTCATGCAATCACTCCCAAAATAAAAGCTCCCGCCAGCATGAAGACAAAGGTTCCAAAAGCCCATTTAATAGTAAACCTTAAATGGTCAGAAAATTCTACTCCAGCCAAAGAAACCAAAAGATAAGTGGAAGGAACAAGCGGACTAAGAAGATGCGAAGCTTGTCCCACTAGACTTGCTCTGCCCATAACTTCAGGGGCAATACCAAAATGCTCTCCTGCAGCGACTATAATAGGGAGGATACCAAAGTAATATGCATCGTTAGTAAGAAAAAATGTAAGAGGCATACTAAACACTGCGGTTACAGTAGAGAGGTACTGATCCCAACTACTGGGTACTATGTCTATCACGGCTCTTCCCATAGCATGCATAATTCCTGTTCCATTGAGTATTCCCGTAAAAATACCCGCTCCAAATATCATCCCGGCCACTGCCAAAGCATTTCCTGCATGTTTTGTCATAATTTTTTGCTGATCTTTTAGCTTCGGATAATTTAGGATGGAAGCGATACAAAAAGCGATCATGAAAGCGATAGCCAAAGGAATAACGTCCAGAATCATTACAATTAACAGCGAAAGAGTAAGAATAAAATTTACCCATATAAGTTTTGGTCTTCCCAGAGCAACATCCCTCTCCCCAGAAATATCGCCATTACTATACTCGGTAAACTTTCCATATTTTCTAATTCTGTTTTTTTCTCTAACACCTAATATGTAGGCAGCGATAAACACCCATACCAAACCAAAGCCCATGACAGGAATAAGAGGAACAAAAATCTGATCATGCCCCAATTTTAGTGAGCTCATTACCCTTGCCGTAGGTCCGCCCCAAGGAAGAATATTCATAACTCCAGCCACTAACATAATAATACAGGTAAGAACTAATGGATTGAGTCCTTGTCTTCTGTATAAAGGCATCAGAGCAACTACAACAATAATATAAGTGGAGGCGCCATCACCATCCAGAGAGACTAAAATTGTGAGAACCGCAGTACCTACGGTGGTCTTTACCGGATCATCTCCTACTGCATTTATAATCAAATTGATAAGAGGTTCAAATAGACCGGTATCAATCATCAGACTAAAATACAAAATGGCAAAAATAAGCATGACTCCCGTAAGAGACACTTCTTTTACTCCGGCCTTCATCATGTCTCCCAAACCCTCCCCAAAACCTGCGACCACCGCCACCAAAACCGGCACCAGAACCAAGGATGTTAATGGTGTCATCTTTTTTGTCATTATAAGCACCATAAAAATACCAATCATCAAAAACCCTATAATTGCTAGCATAATCGTCTTTTTAAAGGTTATTATTTTGTTTTGTCATACTGCCAAGTGTCCGAGTTTAAGCCTCAAATCGCCTAAAGATATATTTTTTTTCTATGTTAGAATCAAAAATTTTTGCCTTTCATTAATATCTATACAGGATAATGAAAATCAATTATTTAGTATATATATATCCTAGTTTTTTCCCATTTCTAAAATAAGAATTACAAAAGACGGACTTACAAAAAGCTATAATGCCTATCCAAATTTAGATCTGCTCTCCGAATATTTTTCCGGATTTAAGCCTATTTTTAAGATAAAAAGAATACCAACTTAGCTTATCCAAATACAAAAAATATGTACTGGCCCGATCCTTTTTTACCTCTCCCGTGTACTTTTATGGCATAAAAATTTATGTAACACAATTACTAGCACACAGAGTGTGGGAACAGAGATAAACAGACTCAAAAAATAGGGAAATGAGTAGGTAGAGTAGAGAAAAATTCCAGAGAGTTAAACCTTATAATGTATGGGAAAATTACCATACCCAACAAAGAAGAAGGAAAAAAAGCCGGAAATAATAACAAAACTTCTCTGTCAATCTCAATCTCTCCCGTAATACTTCTCTCCCGGTTTTATTTTGTCCCTATTATTTTCCATACGCCATTTATTGGTATCCCTAAGAGAATATGCACAGCCACAATATTCCTGCATATAAAACTGTTCTTTTTTACTAATCTCCAACATTCTGGAAGCCCCCCCTTTTTTGCGCCAATTGAATGTCCAGTAACGCACCCCTTCATAAGGCTTTGCCGCCCTTAGCCCACAATCGTTAATCTGATTCATATTCTTCCACCGGGAGATACCGAGTGAGCTAGAAATAACATCAAAACCATTTTCATAAGCGTACAGGGCGGTTCTCTCGAATCTCATATCAAAACACATCGTACAGCGAATTCCACGCTCCGGCTCCCACTCCATACCTTTGGCTCTGGAAAACCAGTTATCTACATCATAATCTGCATCTATAAAGGGAATATCATACTTCTCTGCAAAACGAATATTTTCCTCTTTCCTCAGTTCGTATTCTTTTTTGGGATGAATATTGGGATTATAAAAAAAGATACTAAATTCTATCCCAGAAAAAATAACCGCCTCCATGACTTCTCCGGAACAAGGAGCACAGCAAGAGTGGAGTAAAAGCCTCTTTCCCCCCTCGGGCAACACAAGTTTTTCTCTTTGTACAGCTAACATAATTTTAATTTAATCACTCTTAAATGCCTATCTTTTCCTGCAACACAGACTACCCGCTTCTTCTACCACGGCAAAACTAGTAAAATTATTCCCTTTAGAGCAAAAGGGCTTTGTATTTCGCCATTCCCCTCATCTACCCGTAGTAACCAAAGAATCCATATCCTTCATTATTATTTTAGTCATTACCATATTGTCAAGCACCATAAGCCCCACAGGAAAACCAATCTCTCACCGGATTGACCCTTCCATACTGATCATTACACAGAAAAAAGAAATAAAAAACAAGACAAAACCCCAAACTAATTGGGTAATGCTCTCCCATAAAACATATTTTGTGTGAATATCATTGGAAAATTACCCCCTGATTATACGAAGTAGGTTAACCACCGATTATTCGTGTTATTTGTGCCTGTGAAAAATTACAAAAATGATGATCAACCCCAAGGATCCAAGCTGTAGAGGGCAAAACTCGCCAACCAATGGTCTCCCCCGTAGTTCCCAGAAAACACTAAAGGGAGCGCCTTCTCTATAAACCTGTAAGCGTTGTTCATCAACCTTTCTTTAAGTGAGTGACCTTTGGGCAATACTTTTGCTACGCTTTTCATGCACCATGCTCTGGAAAAGGACAAACCTACCAAATGCACGATCTGGTAGTCTTCAATATCACTTATTACGGGAATTTTCTCCAAATTTCTGATACTCCTCTCGTCATAAAACCCACCGAACCAGGTTATAAATTTTTCTTCAGGCAAAACTCTCCTCATAAGGTCTGCAACTTCCAGACTGGGAGAAAAAAAAATCAGATCCGTTGGGTTCCAAATACGCAGGAAAATTCTTATCCTCCATATAACATATAAAATGATTTCGCTTTGGCTTCTAACTCTTCTAAAAATGTTACATCCCCATTTACTTTTGCCCAATCTATAGCAAAACCCACCTCCTTGGCACTGTTCATGACATGAGAGGGTTTGTTGGGATACTCTGCATTGATACACTTTTTAAGGGTTTTGAGACAATTTTTCTGCCAGATCAACATCCAACTCGGGAAAATGCTGAGAGAAAAAACCCATCGAAAAAAATAAAAATAACACCTTTACCATAATTTATACGCTCTTACTGTCTTCACAAAATCTGTTTTATCAGGCTCATAATATATTCTAAATCATGGGTACTGTTTACGGAAATTTCATAATCGCCATTCCCCCAATGTCCGGAGGTGGAAACGTCTTTTGCAATTCCTTTACTATCGTTTATTTCATTCCACCTGGCATTAATCCACATTTTTAGTCCCTTTTGTTGAATATTTATGTCCACAACATTTTTTTGTTTCTTAAAAGCGATATATTTTTTCTTGGGCTCTATCTCTATCTCAGGTAAGAGCTGTACTATCGCCTGTTTGTAGATTTCATATAATTCTTTTATTCCCTCACTTTTTCCCTCCAGATGATCTTCTTCCGTGTAGACTTTTATCTCCTTGGTAATTTTACTTATTTCGGATTTTTCACTCTGTTGTACCTGTCTGATACTGGGTGCAGATTTTGATTTTTTGATAGGGATGGCAACCACCACATCATTCTCAAACTGTTTAATCTCCCATAGTTCTATGGCCAAATCGCTAAAATTAGTTGATTGCTTCTGAAAATTGGTAAAAGAAGGTGCTACAAAAATAATTTTGCTCTGTGACCAGTCTACATCATCGCGTTTTAGGGTTTCTTTTTGGGCTTCGTTATACTCTACGATAAAATCGGCCTTATATTCCAACATTAAATTTAGGTAAGAAACCCCTTGATCCACTACACTATAATTCTGGTTACGCTTGTATTCAATGATCACAAAAGACTTGCTTTCCTCATCAAACGCAAGGGTATCTATACGGTTATTTTTGATAATAAACTCTGATTTTATAAGCTTCAGATTCAAAATCTTATTTAGATTTTGCTCGAAAATTCTCTGTATATCCTTTTCCAAATTGAAGGGTTTTTCCCTTAATCCGGAAAGTACATTTTTATGTTTTATAAACAATTGCATGAGTTAACGGTATTTTTGTTCTAAGCTAAATCATTGGTCCTGCTTGTTACCGGGGTCCCCCCGTAAAAGTATCTATCGTCTTTCTTGTTCTTGCGTATCTAAAATGCAATAAAATATTGGTTTTTTAAATTTATTTCGGATAACTCTATCTATCCTTTCCGTAAAAAATTATATTTCTAAATTTATTTCGTTCAGGGGATACCGGGCTCTAGGAGTAACAGAAAGAGACGAGAATAAGCTGCGTTCATATTTCAGCTGGGCTACCATAGCCACCATGGCAGCATTATCCGTCGTGTATTCGAATTTGGGAAGATATATCTCCCAGCCCAGACTGTATTTTCTTTTCTCTACTGCACTACGAAGCGCCGAATTCGCTGAAACTCCACCTGCTATGGCCACACGGGGAACTCCATATTTCATGACCGCCTTTTCCAGTTTTACCATCAGAATATCCACAATACATTTTTGTATACTTGCAGAAAGATTAGGTAAATTTCCTTTCACAAAATCCGGATTTTTTTGCATCTCTCTTTGAACAAAATACAAAACAGAAGTTTTAAGCCCGCTGAAAGAATAATCAAACCCATCGATCTTGGGACGAGAAAAAGAAAAAGAATTTTCGTCTCCTTCTTTGGCAAGTTTGTCCATTATGGGACCCGCAGGATAATCAAGTCCCAATATTTTTCCGGTTTTGTCAAATGCCTCTCCCGCAGCATCGTCCAAAGTTTGACCCAAAATTTCCATATCAAAATACTCCCGCACCAAAACCAGCAAAGTATGTCCCCCGCTCACCGTAAGACAGATAAAAGGAAATCCGGGGGGAGAAGCATTTGCGCCTTCAATAAAATGCGCCAGAATATGTGCCTGAAGATGGTTTACTTCTATAAGTGGAACCGAGAGACTCATCGCCAAAGATTTTGCAAACGAACAACCCACCAGAAGAGAACCCATAAGTCCCGGTCCTCTGGTAAAACCAATAGCAACAATATCTTTTTGTTGTATATTTGCCCTCTGTAGGGAAAGTCCCACTACGGGAATGATGTTTTTTTGGTGTGCTCTGGAAGCAAGTTCAGGAACCACTCCTCCATACTCCATGTGAATGTCTTGGCTCGTGGATATGTTAGACAATACTTCTCTCCCCCGTATCAGGGCCACGGAAGTGTCATCGCAAGAAGACTCTATTCCTAGGATAATGGGCTTTTTCATAACACTGCAAATGTAGAGAATAATAGCAATTTTAAAAGTTAACCCCCTCTTTTTTACCCGGAGAGAATATTTATCATCAAGGAAGTGACAAGAAAAATACTCAATCCCAAAAGGATATCAAGGATATTAAAGATTTTATTTTACTCTTTGGGAGGGATTATTCTGTGCTTTTTCTCTGTCATACTTCTTCTTAATGCTCACTCTACCCAGCAGTGGATTGCCAAACAGGCGCTTGATATCCTAAACAAAGATTTCAAAACAAAAATCTCTACAAAAGAAGTGTATATTGATTTCTTTGGAGATATAAAATTTCTCGACTTGAGAGCAGAAGACCATAAAGGTACCGAGTTCATCAAAATACGGGAACTAAAAGCAAATTCTGACTGGCTAAAACTTGCTAAAAATGCAATAACAGGAAAAGAAGAACCCTTGATATTTAAGTCTATTACCCTAAAAAAAGCAGATGTAAAAGTAGTTACATATAAGGGTGATAGCATCTCGAATTTTGTTCGGTGGATAAATTTGTTTGACGACGAGAAAGAAAGAGACCCCCAAAAACCACCCTTTAGGATGAACATGGGAGTAAAAATAGAAGATTCTAGGGTTTCTATAACAAACGAAAACTCCCTGGGAGATTCGGGGAAATGGCTCTCCGCTGACGAATTCTGTCTAGAAGTACCCAGTTTGTCCGTGGTGAATGCAGAAGTGAGAGCAAAAGTGGAAAGGTTCTCTTTCCGGACAAAAAGATGGGGAAAAAAATATAGGGTAAACAATTTTACAGGTAATTTTGCTTTGACTTCGGAAGCGCTTTCTTTGGATAATTTATTTTTAGATACAGAGGCCTCTCTCCTTAAGGGAAACTTGAAATTAGGTTTGGACAAAAAAACGGGCTGGCAGGATTTCGGCAATAAGGTAAACTGGGAACTGTCCTTTGAAAAAGGCAACAAAATAAGCGGGTATGACATCGGTTATTTTATAGATAACTGGGATAATTTCTCTACTTTCAACGTTAGTGGGGCAATGTATGGTTCACTGAATAATTTTGTCCTAGATCATTTTGCACTATCTAACGACAAAATAAAATTTCAGACCGATAGAATAAAATTTCAAAATCTTGTAGGCAAGTCCCTTGCTGTCCAAACCCACCAAATATCCGCAAATTTCTCCTATATGGATCTCAAGAAAAGCCTTCCCTCTTTCATTTCCGTAAAAATGAAGCATCTTGCAGATAATTTTGGAAATATTCGGCTAAAAGGAGGTTTTCGACTTTCCCCAAAAAAAATTAAAATATCCCAAATGCAACTGGTTGCAGGCATAGGAAGCGCCACCATTCACCACTTCGAGCTGGAAAATCACTCCACAAATAAACCCATCTACAGAGGTACTCTGGATATTGACAAACTCAATCTCTCTGCCATTACAAAATCCAAAGATCTAGGCACCGTATCGGGAAAAATAGAAATAGCCGGAGAATCATTTGACCCAGAATTGATAAAACTAAAAATAAAAGCAGATATAAAAAATATAAGAATAGCAAGCAAAACACTCATCAACACAGAATTAAAGGGGATTATAGAGAAAAAAAACTTTAAGGGCTGGGTACGGCTTGATGATACTGAGGCAAAAGGGGAAATAAAGGGAGTTATAGATTTTAGCACAAAAAAACTGAAAGGCGATACAGAGGTACGTCTTAGCTTTCTAAATCTGGACCTAGTCACCGGAAATACAAAATCGGAACAAATACTTAGCGGAAACATAGAGGCTAAATTTTCTCTTTCTTCTATAGACGACTTGGTTCTGGAAGCAAACTTAAAGAACACTACACTAACATCTCCACAACAAAATATTTCTATAAAAAATGCAAGCATCAAAACCCTCACTCGTGATAGAGAAAGAGAGATAGATATAAAAATCCCCGAATTGGCAGAAGGAAAAATAACCGGAATTTATAGTATAAAAAATTTGGGAGCAATTTTCCAAAACGGATTACACAAAATACTTCAAGAACCTGAGCCCAAAAGAAAATTTGTGGGACAGAATTTTAGTTTGAATTTTGATGTACATCAAAATCTTATCGCATTTTTTATTCCCACGCTTAAAACAGAAAACGGGCTTCATATTTCAGGGAAATATAACGGAAACACCAATGATCTGATCATAAATGGCTCATTAAAAAAGGCCGTTTACCTTATATTAAAAAAAACTGAAGAAGAGGAAAAACAAAAAAATTTTAATCAAGAGATTTCCTCTACACAAATGCCTCAGATAAAAACCGATCCCGAAATGATTTCCGACAGTATTATAGCAGAAAATATCATACTCAAAATAAATACCGCCTACAAGAAAGAGAAAATTTTTGCGAAGGTGGAAAAAGCCAAAACAGGAGAAAATTTAATAAAATCTCTCATTATAAGCGGAAACGAAAAAGAGAAAAATTTCCTCTGCCTCTCCGTTCTGTTTCTTTATAGTGGTAAAAATGAAGCAGAAGGAAACGAAACAAAATATAAAATCTCGGTGGATCAGACCACCAGTCAAAATGGAGACTATGTTTTCTTAATAAAACCTACAACCCTCATGTTTAATAAAGTCGCATGGAGCATAACAAAAGAACCGGAGATTCCTTCCTTTATTACCTACGTAAAAAAAGATAAATCCATTCTTGTAAAAAATATTCTTTTTCTATCAGACAAAAGCAGGTTAAAAATAAAAGAAGTAGAATATACATCTGCTAAAAAATTTTTTGCAGATGTAGAAATTGATAATCTGGAAATAGGTAAAATTTTTGAGATGCAACCCCTGAAAAATACCCTAAATATAGAGGGTAAAGCCAGTGGTACCCTCATGCTCAGGATTTCTGAAAATAATGTCATCCCCCTTATAGAACTAAAAATAGATGATATTGTTATGGAGAAAAAAAAGATGGGAAATATTTCTTTTGTCACCACCAATAGTGAAAAACCCAATGTTTATGATTTAGATCTCAGTATTTATTCATCAAACCTTTTACAACACAAAAATCTTGAAATCTCCGGAATCATCGACAATTCTGAAAAAGCTCCCCTTGTAGACCTAAAGGCAAAAATGAACGATATGGACATCGGTATTGCGCAGAATTTTATATCGACGGTCTTCAGTCGTTTAAGAGGAAAAGCAAGCGGAGAGATAGCTTTAACGGGACCATTGAATGATATAGATTATAACGGAAATATAAATCTCTCCGGACTCGGCCTAAGAATAAATTTTACCGGAGTAGATTATCAATTCAAAGATGTAAGCATACCCATCTCTAAGGGTTTTGCAGAACTTAACAATCTGGAAATAAAAGATCTTCGTGATTATTCAAATGGCACTTTGGCAGGTTTTATCCGCTTTGAGTCCCTTTCCTCATTAGGGGTCAATCTCATCATAAGAGCAAACAACCTGATGGTTTTAGACTCTTACCAGAGAGATAATGATCTTTTTTGGGGAAGGATTTTTAGCAAGGGAGACCTATTCATCTCGGGTCCCGTAACACAGTTAGACATTTCTACTCCAAACATGAAAGTACTTTCTAACTCCGTATTTACTTTCAACTCAAATTCTACCTCCAACGTAGACGAGTTTAAGATGTTGAGATTCGTTACAAAAAACCAATCGGGAGAATTTACCGTAGAAAAAAGAATACAATACGGAGCCAATATGAACATTGACTTTAATCTGGATGTAGACAAAAGCACCTCCGTAAATGTATTGGTGGGAGACGATTTTGGAGATATCAGCGTGAGAGGGACCTCAAAGGGACTCAGATTCAAAATGTCTAAAAACGGTACCATCAACCTAGAAGGAAGCTATTTTGTAGATAATGGATCCTTTGTTTCAAAAGCAATTTTGGAGAGAAAATTCCAGATAAATAAAGAAAGTAATCTTGTATGGAACGGTAATCCCATGACTCCTCGACTGGATATCAAAGCAAATTATCAAAGAACGGTCACCAATGCGGGGCAGTACCTGGGGACAGGCAGCATCCCCCCTATAAATGTAGTGCTCACCACCAAAATAACCGGAACACTTGACAACCCAAAAATTACGCTTGACGTAAGCGCTCCTTCTGTTTCGTCTCAACTCAAAGAAATACTCAAAGCAAAAATGAGTAACGAAGATGAAAAAATTATTCAGTTCGGCTCTATACTTACAATGAGCAGCTTTAATGTAGCAAATACAGGGGGGTATGCAATTAATGTAGGAAGTACGCTGGAATCCTCAGGCTACAATATGCTGTTCAAACAACTGGGCTCTGTACTTAACAACATCAGCAACCAATTTCAGGTAGATCTCAATTATCTTAAGGGAGATAACTCGGAAAATATAAATGATAGAGCCAACGCGAGTGTTAATATTGCTGTCTCTCCCAGAGTAAAAATCAAAACAGGATTAGGAGTTCCTATTTCAAAAGCAAATAACGCAACCAATTCTTATCTGACGGGAGAAGGGATCATAGAATACGATTGGAGCAAAAAAAATGACGGCTCCAGACTTCTGCAAGTGTACTCAAAACCCTCAAATATAGGACTACTAATGGGGGGGGGGGCTTCCGGCTACAATCAGACCTATGGCATAGGTATTGTCTATCACAAAAACTTCAACGCATTCTTTCAACAAACACAACATACCTTTTACGATAAAAAAGATTCCGTAAAAACCGATACACTTAACTGAAAACAAAATATAGGGGAGACCCGGCTATTCTGTCTTTTTTGTGACAGAATCAAGGTCTTCCCAAAACTCGGGATAAGATTTTTCTACCACGCCAGCGTCTTTGATCTCCAGCTCCTGCAAAAGACAGAAAGGGGCAAAACACATGGCCATCCTATGATCATTGTAGGTCTCTATCGTTATATTTTCATTTGCCTTACCCAGTTGTACAGACCAAATACTTTGGTCTGTCACCTCTGTTTCTCCTCCTATTTTTTTAAGTTCCTTTTGTAAAGCAATTAGACGATCGGTCTCTTTTACTTTCAGGGTAGAAAGCCCCGTAATACAGAAAGGAATTTTAAGAGCCGTAGCAGTAACACAAGCGGTCTGAGCTATATCCGGACAGTCATTCATACAAAATTCAATAAACTCCGGATATACGAAATTCCGCACCGGAACAAGCTCTACTGTGTCTTGAGTACGTTGCAGGGTTTTAATCCCAAAAAACTCCTCATATATTTTTTTGAGTACAGAATCCCCTTGCAAAGATTCTTCTCCAAAGTTGGAGAGGGATATAGATTTTCTTCCTATGGCTGCCAAAGAATAAAAATAACTGGCAGAGCTCCAGTCACTCTCTACCGTATATTCATAGTTTTTTGAATTTTTCAGAGAAGGAAAGACCTTGATCCCGGTATCCTTAAACTCTGTGGCAATGCCTACATCACGCAAAAGTTTTAAGGTCATTTCCAGATAAGGCCTGGAAGTGACTTCCCCCTGCAATTCTACAACTAATCCATTTTCCAACTTTGCGCCAATGAGTAAAAGTGAAGTAATAAACTGAGAGGAGACATCCGCCCTTATTTTTACAAAATTTTTACTGAGCATTTTCCCTTTGATCCTCAGCGGAGGATATCCTTCTTTTTCCATATACTGAATGTCGGCTCCCAACCCACGTAACGCATCTACCAAAAATTGTATGGGTCTTTCTTTCATACGCCGGGATCCCGTAAGGATAGTGGTTTTCCCCTGCATTATAGCATAGTACGAGGTAAGAAAGCGCATCGCCGTTCCCGCATGATGGATATCTGTTTCTTCCCGGTCAAACTCCAAAGACTTCTGCAATAGATATGTGTCCCGAGCAGTAGAAAGATTTTTTATAGTAATATTTCCAAAAAGTCTTTTTAATACAAGAAGTCTGTTAGAGATACTTTTTGATCCACATATCCGAACATGTTGTCGATCTCTGAGTATAGATTTTTTTAATAACATATAAATCAGGACTATTTCTTCAGCTTTTCATTGTTCAGATGCCTTTCCTTGTCACGCAAAGTTCTTTCGTCCATTTTCCTATCAAAGGCTTTTTGGAGGTCAATGCCTGTCTGATTTGCAAGGCAAAGGAGAACAAAGAGAACATCCGCCAGCTCCTCCCCTAAATCCCTATCCTTGTCAGATTTTTTTTCACTTTGCTCTCCATACCTCCTAGCGATAATCCTAGCAACCTCCCCTACTTCTTCTGTGAGAAGCGCCATATTGGTAAGCTCACTAAAATACCGTATCCCATAACTTAGGATCCATTCATCCACGCGTTTTTGTAACTTCTGTACTTCCATAATTATCCTTGATAAGGTCCCGGTAACAGGCCGGGAAGGTATGAAATTTCCCGCTATATCCAATGGAACCCGTCCGCAAATAGTCTCGTCTCCTTTTTCTCTCGCCAGGGAAGAAAAAGGCAACCCTTAGATTCACTTTAGAAATATCTGAAGATAAATGAAAATAAAGCCCCCAACTCTTGGATCTCTTGACAAGAGAATGATCAATTCTGTAGCTAAGCCGGCATCAAGAGTTTTTTCTCTGTACAAAGAATAGGCCCCCTTTCTATACACCATACTATTTTTATACTAAAAAAATAGAGATGCCTTCCACACAAGGTACTGTGCACAAGCGCTACTTTGCCTTTTTTGAAAACCCCCTATATCGGATTCTCCGCAATTATTCATTACCAAATTTTTGCAATAAGACTACCGCGCGCAACCCTGCAGAATATTTATATATGAGGGACAAAGGTACTTATTTCTAGTTTAACAAGCTCTTGAATAAAAAATTTTTAAAATATGACAACGCAAGAAAAGAGTCTGAAAATTTCACTAAAAATGTGGGGCGTTTTTTTTCTTCCGTGTCTGGAAAAATATATTTTATCAGTCAACTACCTCCCTAGATTACATATCAAAGACAATATATCTTAGCCGAGAAAAAACGCCCCCACCTAAAAAAGGAAAATAAGGGCTCAAATAAAGATCAATAAAATTATTACTTTTGTTGAGGTTATTTAAAAAATTATTTTATCATATGTCATACGGACTTTTAAAAGGAAAAAAGGGAATTATCTTTGGTGCGCTGAACAATCAATCCATCGCGTGGAAAGTAGCAGAGAGGTGCCATGAGGAAGGGGCAGAATTCATTCTCTCTAACGCCCCTATCGCCTTGAGAATGGGAGAGCTTGATGAACTTTCTAAAAAAACAGGGGCAGAAGTGATAGGAGCAGATGCTACCTCCATGGGAGACCTGGAGAGACTCTTTGATACCACGATTAAAAAATTTGGTAAAATAGATTTTATCCTTCACTCCATTGGGATGTCTGTAAACGTAAGAAAAGGAAAACACTATACAGATGTGAATTATGACTGGCTGGAAAAAGGCTGGGATATTTCTGCTGTGTCCTTTCATAAAATGATGAAGGTAGCCTGGGATAAAGATTGTATGAATAAATGGGGATCTATTCTGGCTCTTACCTATATTGCGGCACAAAGAACTTTCCCGGATTATAATGACATGGCGAACAACAAATCTTACCTTGAAAGCATTGCCAGAAGTTTTGGATACTATTGGGGAGAAAGAAAGGTGAGGGTAAATACTGTTTCTCAGTCGCCTACTCCCACTACTGCCGGAAGCGGTGTGAAGGGTTTCGGCGGGTTTTTGGGGTATGCAGAAGATATGTCTCCATTAGGGAATGCAAGTGCAGAAGACTGCGCAAATTATTGTGTTGCAATGTTCTCTGACCTCACCAGGAAGGTAACCTTACAAAACCTTTTCCATGACGGAGGATTTAGCAATATGGGAGTATCTCAGAAGATTATAAACAAATACGAAAACGAATAGAAACTAAAATATAAAATATAGAATTAAAAAATCATAGTACATAAAAGCTCATTTTTATGAGTTTTTTTTATACGGACTTATCTGTTATAAAAAAGTATGCATCGTAGGATCCCGGAAATATTGGCTGTCACTCTTGGCCAAAGCGTATACAGAAAGCGATACAAAGATTAGGCAATTTACAGTAGAAACAAACAAGAACTTAAAAATATATCGGAAAAATTATCCATCCCCTACAATACAGATAGATTAGAAAAGGCTCATCTCTACTCGATTTGTGTCTCCGATACTGCACAGCGTCCGAGAAAATATCCGAAAATATAGATCTCAATGCGTTAGTGGCACATACTTCGGGATCTTTGCCTATGGAAATCCTAAAAGTAAGAAATAGAAAAGCTTGCTTTTATCCTTTACAGAGCTTCTAAAGAGAAAAAACCTCAATTAATTACGGGCACATTCCGTTCCCCAGGGGATCCGAAGAAAAAAACGACGAAGATCTTCTTCTAAAATTGGCAAAAAGCATTTCCCCAAAAGCGGTGATCGATACTTTTCAACAAAGAAAATATTTGCATTTGGCAGCTGTGTTTGCCAATATTTTGTTAATCACATGTGGGCACTATAGCCAAAACAATTACAGACAAAGAAAATATTCCCTTTAAATTTTTGTACTCCATAACAAAAAAACAACAAGGAAAATATACACTTTGGAATCAAAAACAGTGCAGACGGATCCTGCTGTAAGGAATAACGCAGAAGTTATGGAAAGACTAAAAAACTACTCAGCAAAAAACAAACCTAGGATACTACCGGCTCCTAAGCAAATCCATAAAAGACTTTCATAATAATGCACATAATAATGCAGCAGACCAAAAAAAGATAAAAATTTTACCTATTTTCCGTCAATAAAAGGAAAAAATAAAAATTCCCCCGCTCAATAATGAGGGGGAATCTTCTTAAGTTCATAAAAAATGACTATTTCCCTTTTTCCATTTTTTTCTTGAGATCGGCTAAAGCCCCTATGTCTCCCAGTGTTGTTTTCTCTTCTCCAGCACCAGATGACTTGGTTTCTTTGACATTTTTCTTCTCCTCATCTCTGAAGATGCCCGTATGAGAAACCACCACTCTCTTAAATTCTTTATTGAATTCTATTACTTTAAAGTCTGCTTTCTCGTTCACCTTTATTTTATTTCCATCTTCTTTCTCAAGAAGTCTGGACGGGCAAAAAGCCTCTATTTCTTCATCCTCAAATTGTACTTGGGCTCCTTTATCAAAAATTTCGGTAACAAGCCCTGAATGTATTGTACCTTCTGCATATTTCGTCTCAAAGGTATCCCAAGGGTTTTCAGAAAGTTGTTTATGCCCTAAAGAAATTCTCCTCGCTTCTTTATCCAACTCCAAAACCACAATTTCCAAAATATCACCTACGTCACAAAATTCTGACGGGTGTTTGATTTTTTTAGTCCAAGAAAGATCGGATATATAGATAAGACCATCTATACCCTCTTCCAATTCTACAAAAACGCCGAAATTAGTAAAATTCCTTACTTTTCCCCTGTGCTGAGAACCAATAGGATATTTTACTTCAATATTTTCCCAAGGATCCTGGCTCAGTTGCTTGATTCCCAAAGATATTTTTCTATCCTCTTTGTCGAGGGTAAGAATTTCTGCCTCTATCTCGTCTCCTACTTTTATAAAATCGCCCGCAGATCTTAAATGGGTAGACCAAGACATCTCAGAGACGTGGACAAGTCCTTCCACCCCTGGAGCTATCTCCACAAATGCACCATAGTCTGCAAGAACCACCACCTTACCCTTTACTCTATCCCCTACCTTCAAATTAGCATCTATAGAATCCCAAGGATGAGCCTCTAGTTGCTTCATACCCAACTGTATTCTTGTTTTCTCGTCATCAAAATCAAGGATCACCACTTTCACTGTTTGTCCGTCTTCCAAAACCTCTGACGGATGATTGACTCTAGACCAAGAAAGATCAGTGATGTGGATAAGACCATCTACTCCTCCCAGATCTATAAACACACCGTAAGAAGTGATATTTTTTACTGTACCTTCCAAGACCTGCCCTTTCTCCAGTTGTGAAATGATTTCTTTTTTCTGATCTGCAATATCTGCCTCTATAAGGGCCTTGTGAGAAACCACAACATTCTTAAACTCAGGATTAATCTTTACCACCTTAAACTCCATCGTTTTCCCTACATATTGGTCATAGTCCTTTATAGGTTTTACATCAATCTGAGAACCTGGCAAAAAGGCTTCTATACCGTGTACATCGACAATCATTCCTCCTTTGGTTCTGGATTTTACAAACCCAATAACCACCTCTCCTGTATCATGAAGTTCGTTTACTTTTTCCCAAGCTTTTAGAGTTCTTGCTTTTCTGTGAGAGAGCTGGAGCTGTCCTGTTTTATCCTCTCTTTTATCCACCACTACCTCCACTTCATCCCCTACTTTAAGATCTGAGTTGTAACGAAATTCGTTGAGAGAAATGACCCCCTCAGATTTAAAGTTAATATCTACAATGGCTTCTTTGTCGGTAATTCTTACCACTTTACCCACCAATACATCATCGTCTTCTAAATCATTGAGAGATCCTTTGTAAATTTCCTCAAGGTCAGATTTTTCCTTTCTTGCCTCCGCATCCAGACCCGACTCAAAAGAATCCCAATCAAAATTTTCCGGTGTTACGTTTTGGTTTAGAAGAAGTTCCTCTTTTTTAGTTGTCATTTCAGACATAAAAAAACAAAATTTGTATTCCTTCTTTTGGGGGCTTCTATTATTTTCAACTTTTATCGGCTCCAAAAAAAGGAAGTCGTTATACGTAATAACAATTAAACTACTGCCTAACAGAAAGCCCACTCCGAAAAAAGCTCTGCGAAGGTACAAATTTTACTTATTAAAATCTTATGCAATACAAAGAAAATAAGGTGAACAGACAAATAACGTAAAAAATATATTTTTACATACCTTTGTGGGCTGGTTCGTAATGTCTTGTAAAGAATTTTAGCCAACAAAGTTCATGAAAATTGATCTACCAGAAAAACTCTACTATTCTATAGGCGAAGTAGCCAAAGCTTTTAATGTAAATACCTCTCTCATACGTTATTGGGAGCAGGAGTTTCTCATCCTCCGCCCCAAAAAAAATAAAAAAGGAAACCGGTACTTTACTCCGGAGGATATCAAAAACCTGAAAATTATATATCATCTGGTAAAAGAAAAAGGCTATACATTAGACGGAGCAAAACTTGCCGTTACAACAAATGCAAAACTGAGTGATACCGTATCTATGATAGAAAGATTAGAATTCGTAAAGGCAGAACTCACCAAACTAAAGGACAACCTTACAGAGGAAAACTAAACTTCAGATATTTCCAGGAACATTAAGTGGAGAAAAAATTATCTTTTAGCATGAGACAGAGACAAATTGTGGGTCTCTCCATTTTCGGAGTTTTCATATTGATATTCCAGCTTTGTTTCAGTATCTACAAAGAGGCAAAATCCGGAGAACCTGTTCCTGTAGAAGTGGTAGATATACAAGAAAAAAATAGCTTTCAGAAAGAAAAATCGAAACCTCTCTCGGATGCAAATTCTGAACACAACAGGTCGACTACCCACTTTGCAGAAGATATAAATATAAAAGGGTATAAAAAAAATAATTACGGGGGTATTAAAAATATTTACGTAAAGCAAATGCATTTATCCTCTTTTGATCCCAATGTATTAGATCTTAAGGGTTGGGTTGCTCTGGGCTTCAGCCCAAACCAGGCACAAGTCATCATTAACTATAGAGACAAAAAATTGAAAGGAAAATTCAAAACCCTAGAAGAGATAAAAAACTGTTTTGTCATCTCCGAACAAAAATTTTTACAACTCAGACCTTATATAAAAATCTCATCAGAGAAAAAAACATCTCAAAAAAAGCCACATAGCTCACTTGCTCCCTGGGGAAAACGCAACAAAGAGCTCAATAGTATGCGGTATGAGGACTTCAAAGATATAGACATTGAAGAAGGCATCATTAGAAGACTACTCTCATTTAGAAAAACGCTGGGCGGTTTTGTAAACAAAAACCAAATACGAGAGATTTACTATATCACGCCCGAAGAAGCAGAAAAAATAATAAACAACACCAGCCTAGACATTCACCATGCAAAAAGATACCACTTAGGGGATGCACCGGAAACATGGCTGAAAAGCCATCCTTATTTCAGAAAATTTGCAACCGAAATTATCTTGTACAGAAAAGGTGAAAAAACGAAAGAAGAAATTTTTGATCTTCTCAAAATCAATTCGGCAGAAAAAGAAAAAATGAACGGGTACCTCCTAAAAAACTAAAATTCTGTAAACCTGAAATCTTTTGTCAGATAAGAGTCTGTAGCGGCATCCACGCTATAGACTCCTACTCTGGTTCTCCTTAAAGCAAAGAGATAGGCCCCCGTCCCTAAAGCTCTCCCAATATCATGGGCGAGACTACGAATATAGGTACCTTTTGAGCAGGATACAGTAAAAGAAATATAAGGAAGATTAATATTTATCTTTGAGATTGAAATAATAGTAATCCTCCTACCTTTCATCTGCACTTCCCGTCCTTTTCTGGCAAGATGGTATGCCCTCGCTCCCTGTACCTTAATTGCAGAAAAAACAGGAGGCTTTTGTTCTGTTTCTCCCACAAATTGCGCAAGAGTTTTCTCTATCTCTTCATTTGTGATCATAGAAAAATCTTTTAGATTAATTTCGGGATGTTCGGTATCATAAGAAAGAGTCTGAGCTCCAATTTTTATAATAGCCTCATATTCCTTTTCAGCATTTTGTATTATGGGAATACCCTTGGTGGCTTTCCCTGTACATACCACCAAGAGACCACTCGCCTTGGGATCCAATGTTCCCGCATGTCCCACCTTTATTTTTTTTAGTTTAAACTGCTTCTTTATACAGAATTTTATCTTGTTTACCACCTGAAAAGAACTCCAGTCCAAAGGCTTGTCCACAAGTAGAGTCTTGCCCATAAGTAAGTCGTCTGCTGTCACATGAAATCTATTTTTTAACGAATAAAAATGAGATACGAGAGCAAAATGCTGCCCACAATAATTCTATACCAGCCCCAAGGTTTAAAGCCATGGCGAGAAATAATACCAATAAAAAACCTAACCGCAAGCATTGCCACCAAAAAAGCCACCATATTACCTGCTAAAAAAAGCATAAGATAGTTATCGTGCAGTAAAAGTTCATACCCTTTTTTTTCTCCTCCGTAGGTTCCCCAGTTTTTAAGAAACAAGGAATACACCGTTACGGCAAGCATAGTGGGTACAGCAAGAAAAAAAGAAAATTCTGCGGCTGCCTTCCGAGTAAGTTTTTGCTGCATCCCGCCTATTATGGAAGCTGCACTTCTACTTGTGCCTGGCATCATAGCAAGACACTGCCAAAAACCGATGATAAGAGCCGATTTATACGAAACATTTTTTTCGCTATCTATGCTAGGGTTCTTGAAAATACGATCAATAAACAAAAGCACTACACCGCCTATAATGAGAACTATCGCAATAGGAATTGGCTTTTCTAGTATAAGATCTATCTTTTCATTAAAAAGTTTACCCAAAACCAAGGCGGGCAAAACAGCCAAAACCAACTTTAGATAGAAATAAACATTTTTAAAATCAAAAAACTTTTTCGAATATAAAACTACCACAGCCAGGATAGCCCCAAACTGTATAGACACTTGATACATTTTTACAAAATTATCTTCTTCTATCCCAAAAACAGAACTCATAAAAATCATATGGGCCGTAGAAGAGACAGGCAAAAACTCCGTAAGACCTTCGATAACGGCTATAACCATGGCTTTGATAAAATCCATAAAAAATGATGATTATTATAACTGAGAAGTGATAAAAATTATTTTTCAGGAAGATAGAGTATAGAATATGCTTCCACGGCGAAGCCTAAGACAACCAAAAGCGGAGCAACCCTCACTCTTCTTACGGAGTATATGGTCTCATTCCAGTAGTTGGGATCATGGGTCCCGTCAGGCCTGGTATTTGCATCATAACCCAACATGAGCAAAAATCCTAATGTGATAAAACCCAGCCCCACCAACATAAATATGTAGTTCTTCTTCCCAAAATAAAACGAAGGGGCAGTATTTTCCGATTCTTTAAAAACCTTAGACATAAAAAATAATTTTAGGAATAATATAAATCCTCTTCACAAGAGCTTAGAAACCTCCATGTCGCAATGACAGTACTGAAAACCGTAATAAATATGCCTACCAAAAATACAAGCAGGACAAGCAAGATATAACGGATATCTTCCTGATAAATATCTTGACCTATTTCTTTCATAAAATAATACCAAAGCCCAAAAAGAGCCAAAAGAGCCAAAAGAGAACCGAGAAAACCTAAAAGTACAGCCTCCCCTATAAAAGGTTTTAGGATAAAACGCCTCTTGGCTCCCACCAGCTGCATGGTCTTTATGATAAATCTTTTGGAAAATATCTTCAGTCGTATAGAATTGTTGATAAGTACAATAGCCAGAACAAGAAAAAGAACAGAAAAACCGAGAATCCATTTTAAGATTCTGTCCAAGCTATCATAAATCTCAAACATCACCTTGCTGTTGTTTTTCACTTCTCTCACACCCGAAACACTGGCAAGTTGTTTGATAATTTCCTCTATTTTTTCTGGAGAAACATAATTTGATCTTAAGGAAACCTCTACAGAAGAGGGAAATATGTTTTTATCAAAAAGAGCATCTGATTCTATTCCCATGCTTTTCCTGGCTTCTTCGGCTGCCTTATCTCTGCTGATGTATCTTGCATTTTTCACAAAAGGAAAACCCTGTATGGTGTTTAGAGCCGATTGCTCCAACCGGGACAATTTGCCCGCATCTTTAGTCGAATAATTTTCATCAAAAAAAACACTGACCACCAACTGCTCTTTTACATAATCGGAATATCTCTGTGCATTGATAAGGATGAGCCCCATAAGTCCCAAAAGAAAAAGCACAAGCGCTATGGAGACTACCACCGTGATATTACTTGAACGAAGCCTCTTTCTATTAAAATCATCTGCTGTCTGAGCCATGAAAGACAAAAATATTTTCGGCTAAATTACTAAAATATTTACGAAATTTATCCCCGAAACAGAAAACAGAAAGTATTGGTTGTAAAAGCGAAAAAACATCTTGGGCAGCATTTTCTTACCGACGAGAATATCGCAAAAAAAATAGTGCACGCCCTAGAGGTAAAGGACGAAGAGAATGTGGTCGAAGTAGGACCTGGTACAGGAGTCCTCACTAGGTATCTGCTCAAAAAAAACGCCACTGTCTTTTTGGCAGAAATCGACAAAGATTCTATAGAATACCTGTTAGAAAATTATACTTCGCAAATCTCTCCGCGATGCTTTATAGGGGATTTTTTAAAAACAAATTTTAATTTCGCACAGGGAAAACAAATAAAAATAATCGGAAACTTCCCCTATAATATCTCTTCCCAAATTCTCTTCAAAATTCTGGATTACCAGACACAAATTCCGGAAGTGGTGGGTATGTTCCAAAAAGAAGTAGCAGAAAGGGTGAGCTCCCTGCCCAAAACAAAATCCTACGGAATACTCTCGGTACTCATACAAGCCCGCTATAGGGTAGAGTATCTCTTTACCGTAGGTGAGAGGGTATTTTCTCCTCCGCCCAAGGTAAAATCGGGGGTGATAAGACTCACAAGAACTTCTCAAAAAAATATAGAAGAGGTGGACACACTTTTCAGATCCATAGTAAGAACAGGCTTCAACCAAAGAAGAAAAAAACTCTCTAACTCTTTAAAAACACTCCAAATTCCAGAACACATACTCTCACATCCTTTTCTGGAAAAAAGAGCCGAAGAACTTTCTGTAGAAGATTTTGTCTCATTAAGCAGAACATGGAAGAATGCTCTCTGAAAAATTAAAAAAACTTACAACTCCAGAGCCTTTTGATAGGCCTTTTCTATCCCTTCCAGATATTTCCCTCCAGCTGCAGCAAAACCCGCATTTCCGCCACCGCCGCCCCTAATTTCTGCTGCCAATTCATTCACCACATTTACTGCCTGATAGACAGAGACCAAATCGTCCGAAACCCCGACAGAAATAAAGGGCTTATCATTTTTTTTGGAAAAAATAATAATAACAGCACCGGACACTCCCCTTTTTAATTGAAAAACAACATCCTTTATGCTTTCGACATCCATGGAGGTTTTTTTTACTAGAAGTTTTTTATTTCCCTTGTCAATAAAATCAGACTTCCAACTTAATACCTCAGACTTTACTTTTTCTTTTTTCAGTATTTCTATTTCCGAACTTAACTTTTTATTCTCTTCCAAAAGTTTTTTTATGGCCCTGGTAAGATCTTTGGATTTTAAAAGCACAGAAGCCTTGATAAATTGTTGCTCTATATTCTCCACATAAGCGTTATAAGCATTACCGGAAATTGCCTCTATCCTGCGTATGCCTGCAGCAACGGAATTTTCTGATAGTATTTTAAAATGACCAATCTCCCCCGTATTTTGCACGTGCGTCCCCCCACAAAGTTCTCTAGAGAGTCCAAACTCTATGAGACGTACAAAATCTCCATATTTTTCTCCAAATAACGCCCTCACCCCGCTATCCAACGCCTGCTTTATAGGAACATGGCGAGACTCTTTAAGAGGAATATTTTCTTTTATTTTCTCGTTTACATCGTTCTCTATCCTCTCCGTTTCTTCATCTGTCAATTTTGAAAAATGAGAAAAATCAAAACGGAGATAGTCCGGACCCACATAAGAACCCTTCTGCTCTACGTGATCCCCCAAAATATTTCGCAATGCCTCGTGCAAAAGATGCGTAACCGAATGATTTTTTTGAGTAGCCAGTCTTCTATTCTCATCTACTTCGGCAAAAAAAACAGCACCAGGATTTTCCGGAAGAGTTTTCACCGAAGAGATAATGAGTCCATTTTCTTTCTTAGTATCCAAGACTTGTACTCTATCCCGCCCCTGCCCCCTCTCAAGAGGAACAATATATCCTGTATCTCCTATCTGTCCCCCGCCTTCGGGATAAAACGGAGTGTTTTCAAGCACAATCTGATACAACACCCCCTCCTTACTCTCCATCTTTCTATAACGGGTAATCTGTGTTTTTATGCTCAAAACATCGTAACCTACAAATTTTTCCGGAGCATCTTTGAGAACTACCCAATCATAAACTTTGCTTTGTGCTGCTCCTTTAGATCTCTCTTTGGCCTTTTTTTGTTCCTGCTCAAAGGAGCTGATATCAAGGGTAAGCCCCTTTTCTTCTGCAAGAATTCTGGTAAGATCATCTGGAAAACCATAGGTGTCATAAAGCTCGAAAATATCCTTGCCGGCAAGGATATCCCCCCCCCTTTTCAGAGTATCGGAAATCAGCTTTTCCACACGTACCAATCCGTGTGCTATAGTTTTGAAAAACGCAACCTCCTCTTCTTTTATCACCTCTATGATAAGTTTTTTCTGGGAAATCAACTCAGGAAAAAAGCTCCCCATCTGGTTTTTCAGTACCTCTACCAGCTTATAAAAAAATGGCTGATCTGTACCTAAAAAACGATAAGCATAGGAGACTGCCCGTCTCAATATCCTTCTTATCACATAACCCGCACCATTATTAGAAGGCAACTGCCCGTCTGCAATGGCAAAGGTGACTGCCCGTATGTGATCTACCACCACACGCATGGCAATATCTTTCTCGTCCTCTAATTTTGCTGTGTATCTCTTACCAGAAATTCTTTCTACCCTTTCTATAAGAGGGGAAAAAATATCTGAATCATAAGTAGATTCTTTTCCCTGGAGCGCCATGCAAAGCCGTTCAAACCCCATTCCCGTGTCTACGTGCCTCGTAGGTAGTTTTTCTAAAGTACCATCGGATTTTCTGTTGAATTCCATAAAAACCAGATTCCATATCTCCAATACTTGCGGGTGATCTTTGTTTACCAGATCTTTACCCAAAATTCTCTGTTTTTCCGTCTCAGACCTAAGGTCTATATGAATCTCGGAACAGGGTCCACAAGGACCGCTCTCTCCCATCTCCCAAAAATTATCTTTTTTGTTCCCTAATAATATTCTATCTTCCGATACATGAGCCTTCCAGAAACCGAAAGCCTCTTCGTCTTTTTCCAAATTCTCGGAAATATCCCCTTCAAAAATCGTTACATAAATATCCTCCGGAGAAACTTTATAACGGTCTATTAAAAGCTCCCAAGCCCAAGCAATAGCCTCTTTCTTAAAATAATCCCCAAAAGACCAGCTCCCCAGCATCTCAAACATCGTATGATGATAAGTATCCCTCCCTACATCGTCCAGATCATTATGTTTTCCAGAGACACGAAGGCATTTTTGTGTATCGGCAATTCTTCTATTTTTTGGAGTTCTGTATCCCAAAAAATAATCCTTGAACTGTGTCATGCCAGAATTAGAAAACATAAGCGTAGGGTCATCCTTTAAGACAATGGGAGCAGAGGGCACGATAAGATGCCTTTTCTCTTCAAAAAAATCCAAAAATTCCTGTCGTATTTCCTTAGAAGTCATGTAATAAAATTGCCGAGTTATAACTGCCACAAAAGTACAAAACTAAACACAAAGCGCCTTAATAAACGTTTTATCCGTAGCAAAACATTGAATACTCACCCATTGCAAGGCGGTTTTATATTCCCCCCTCAATGCCCTATCGAAACAAAAGCACGATCGGCTACGTAAAACCCCGGATGGGTCTTTCTTTGTCTTTCTCATTATTCTTTTAGTATGCCCGATAACTGAAACCCATCCCTTGCGTTGAGAATTACTATTGTCAAATTGGTTAATCCCAGTCCAAATTCTGCAATTTGGGCAACAAAAAAAATATCGTCTATTGACTGATAATGTGAACGATAATATAAAAAAACTGCCAATAGCATCAAGCCCATGCCATTGACAATAACCCATTTCATTCTTTTTACCTTTGCCAGCACAAGCAGGTTTTTTGATTTTCCTGCAAGTTGGTCCCCTGTTATTTTTAGTGTGGGCATAGCCAAAACCATAATTGGCAACGCACACAAGATAAACGCTTTCACACCTTTTATAAGTATTTTATCGCCTTTGATTTCTGCAATAAGAGAAAGGGTAAAAAATGTGGCGATGGTCAATGCTGCGATAATCGTAGCAATAAGATGAATCCTCACAATAATCTTGCGTTTCATGATCACCGATTCTAAAAAGTTTTAAAAAGGTAGATTCAGATTAACTGTTACCTCATCGCCAACCAAATAGCCGACAAAGCCACCACCAATGTCAAATGAACCAATGGATAATTTAAATGTTGAAATTAGGGTTTTCTTATTTCCATCCGTTATGATTGTAAAGGGAATGTCTTTTGTCTGCGACTTACCTTTAATTTTAATTTCAAATGTCCCAATATATTCCCCCTCCTTTTGCCTGGAGATTTTATGAGATTGAATAACAATCTGCGGAAATCTTTTGGCATAAAACCACTTTTCATTTTGTAGGTGTCGGTCCCTCATTGCACTGTTTGTCACAACACTTGCTATTTCAGCCGTTCCACTGATGGTTCCCGAACCGCTTTCGTCGATTTTAATTTTATAATCAAACTTTTTGAATTGACCCTTCACGGTCGACAGTGCTTTTTTGATGCTAAACTCAACTTTTCCCTGCTCTGCTCCCTTTTGACCGGTAAAAGAAAGACGGGTCGTCGCCAATAATGATACTGCCAAAATTGTCATTGTTTTCATTGTCCTACTATTTTAAATTTCTTGCGACA
Source organism: Bergeyella sp. (assembly GCA_030263285.1). GTDB lineage: Bacteria > Bacteroidota > Bacteroidia > Flavobacteriales > Weeksellaceae > SZYB01. The sequence goes on along the minus strand of SZYB01000001.1, from coordinate 208,371 downwards.
AAGATCGTTTAGCCAAATAAATTAAAATTGTAAAAAACGGAAAGTCGGAATTTCTTTTCTGAGTTGATTAGGTGATCGTCCCGTAATGCCTTTTATTTCGTGAATGAAATGTGCCTGGTCAAAATAATCATTATCGTGGGCAATATGGGTTAATGATTTTTGCGAATGCTTTAATTCGTATACAACCTGTTTCAGTTTTACAATCCGTAAATATTCTTTGGGTGAGCAACCAATATGGTTGTAAAAATGGTTTCTGATCGTTCGTTCTAAAACACCTAATTGTCTGGATAATTCGGATATCTTGATGTTTCCCACATTTTTCTCAATCAGTCCGGTAACTTCTGTGATAAGCGATAAATCCCGAATAAGTATGTTATCTAAAAATACTTTTTCTACCTCGCTAAACATTTGTTCGGCTTTTTGGCAGTCATTTATTCTTTTTGCGAACTTCTCGGCAACGTTGCCAAATAATTCTTCTGCGTCAATCAGCCAGGGTAGTCTATTGACAGGCTGTCGGGTAAAATAAGCCAAACCAAAAGGTTTTAAATGTGCTCCGATAATTCTGATTCTTTTTGTAGTGGGCTGTATTATTATTTTTTGAGTTGAAATTCTGGAAACCACAATATTTACCGTAACAGCATTATTTGTATTGAGATGGGTAACTAAAAAAGGATGATTAAAAAAATAACCGAAAGTTATTTGTGGAAAGGGAACAACATATTCCGGATGAAAGGTCAACCTACCAAGATTCGTATCAATATAAAAATAGCTGTCCACTATTGTCGATAAAAACAAATCGTTCGGCCTTCTGTAAATAAAACCGTCACCTAAAATCATTTTGGCACAACCTTTCTTTCTGTATTTATCTCTGCCCGCTCAAGTCCCACAGACGCTATTCAGGTTTACATATTCTATACTCCACCTATCTCTTCCCCTGCTCATTTTTTTCTTTACCGTCCTCCCTTCACTCATACACAGAGAGATAAGACAAAAAACGACCAAAAAGCATTTTCATAAACTCAAAATTGGGCTAAAAATTCAGAAACAGGCAACGTTTCTTGGAAGCCATTTACTTGATTTTTTATAGTAATAGTTTTATTTAGCAGCTCCGTTTCTCCTATAAAAACCAGATTTTTTATTTTTTTCTTTTCTGAATAAGCGAAGAATTTTTTCATCTTATTTGTATCCGGATAGAGTTCCGCAGAAACTCCTTTTACTCTGAGCTGTGATATGATACTTTGGGAAAACAAAGCCTCTCTTAATCCATAGTTTGCAAACAGATAATCTGTCACAAATCCCTCATCCAATTCTTTCGGAAACAAACCCAAAGCCTCCAACAGCAGATAGATTCTATCCAGTCCAAAAGAAATCCCAACACCCGATATATTTTTTATACCAAAAACCTCAGTAAGATTATCGTATCTTCCCCCTCCCCCTATAGAATTGGAATCCACCCCCAAAGGCTTTACCTCAAAAATGGCTCCGGTATAATATTCCAATCCTCTTGCAAGGGTAATATCAAAGACCAAATTCTCTTCTTTAACTTCCAAGGCATAAGCATTCTCAAGCACAAATCTAAGCTCTTCCAACCCCTTTTTCCCAATATCTACGGAAGAGAAATACCCTTCCAAAAGATCCAAAACTCTGGAAGGATCGTGTCTTTTAAATAAAAAACTAAGTTTATCAATAGATTCTTCAGAAATATTTTTGGATCGAAGTTCCATAATCACACCCTCTTCTCCTATCTTATCCAGTTTGTCAAGTGCTGTAGTAAAATCAATAAGCTGATCCGAGATATTTGCATACTGCGCAAGACCAGAAAGAATCTTTCGGTTGTTAATATGTATCCTTATGGGAAGAGAAAGATCTGAAAATGCTTTTTGGTAAAGGAGTATGAGATCTATCTCTTGCCAAAGACTTTTACTTCCTACAATATCCGCATCGCATTGTAAAAACTCTCTATACCTGCCCCTTTGCGGTCTGTCTGCACGCCATACAGGCTGTATCTGGTATCTCCTAAACGGAAAATTAAGCCTGGAAAGATTCATGGAAACGTATCTGGCAAAAGGCACTGTAAGGTCATAACGAAGAGCTTTTTCCGACACCTGCTGAGTGATTTTTTTTACATCTCTCGCAGACCAGTCTTTCTCGTCTATACCCGAAGAAAAATCCCCGGAATTTAAGATTTTAAACATCAACCGATCCCCCTCCTCTCCATATTTGCCTGTAAGAGTAGAAAGCAACTCAAAACTGGGGGTTTCCAAAGGCTCAAAGCCAAAAGCCTCAAAATTCTTTTGCAATCCCTGTATTATGTACCTTCTCTTTGCTATTTCCGCAGGGGAAAAATCCCGAGTGCCTTTCGCTAACGCTGGCTTCATAAGTCCCTTTTCTTTCGGCTAATTTCTGTAGAATTCTGTTACACAGACACTATAAACCAGAACCTCACATGTGTAAGGCTCTCTTTTCTGTTGCATCCAGAGCCGCCTCCCTCACAGCTTCTGCATAGGTAGGATGTGCATGAGACATTCTCGCGATATCTTCTGCACTGGCCCTAAACTCCATAGCCGTAACTCCATCTGCTATAAGATCTGCGGCTCTTGCCCCTATCATATGAAAACCAATGACCTCATCGGTTTTCTCATCTGCTATTATTTTTACAAATCCATCCGTATCTCCTGAAGCTCTGCTTCTGCCCAAGGCACGCATAGGGAAACTTCCGACCTTGTAGGAAATACCCTTTTCTTTGGCTTGCTCTTCGGTATACCCCACACCCGCCACTTCCGGCCAAGTATATATTACACCAGGAATGAGATTATAATTGATATGAGGATTTTGCCCTGCGAGAGATTCCACCACAAATATACCCTCCTCCTCCGCTTTATGCGCGAGCATGGCTCCTTTCACTACATCCCCTATGGCATATATGTTCGGGATATTGGTTTGCAAATTTTCATTTACCTCTACCCTGCCCTTATCATCTAGTTTCACCTTCACAGCCTCTAGGTTAAGCCCATCGGTATACGGTCTCCTCCCCACAGCCACCAAAGCGTAATCCCCCTCCAGGCTGAGCACCTCGCCTTTCTTATCCTTAGCTTCTACAATAACTTTATCTCCTTTCCTTTCTACTTTGGTCACAGTAGTAGAAAGCCAAAACTTCATCCCCTGTTTTTTCAGTACTTTCAGCAATTCTTTGGAAAGTGCACCATCCATTCCCGGCGTTATTTTGTCAAGGTACTCTATCACGGTAACCTCTGCACCCAACCTAAGATAGACAGAACCCAACTCTAGACCTATCACCCCTCCTCCAATAACAAGTAAATGTCTAGGGATTTGGGTAAGATTAAGTGCTTCCGTAGAGGTAATAATTCGCTCTTTGTCTATTGTAATGAAAGGAAGAGAAACGGGCTTGGAACCGGTAGCAATAATAACATACCGGGTTTTTATACTCTCGGAAGAATTATCTTTTCTGGTGACTTTGATCTCTGTAGCACTCACAAAACTTCCTACCCCTTCATAGACTGTAATCTTATTTTTATCCATAAGATAGGCAATACCCTTGGTTGTCTGATCTACCACAGAATTTTTCCGCTCGACCATCTTTTTAAGATCTATACCGAGTTCTGAAATCTCAATTCCGTGTTCGGCAAAATTACGCTTGGCATTCTCAAAATGTTCAGAACTGTCAAGAAGCGCCTTGGAGGGTATACACCCTACATTAAGACAAGTCCCCCCCATCGTAGGATACTTCTCTATAATCGCTGTTCTAAAACCTAACTGGGCAGCACGTATCGCCGCCACATACCCCCCAGGACCAGACCCTATAATGACCACGTCAAACTCAGACATACTAGTAAAATTTATTTTATTCTTCATACTAAGTTAAGTATTTCCCCGTGATTCTTAAATAGTTTTGACAAAGATTTTTTATTCAAAACATGAGGATCAGGGTATTTTCTTTATGTTCATTCTCCTATCGATTCTAGCTTGTCTCCCATCAATCTGGTAATGAATATGGCCGCTATGTTATCTCCCGTCGCATTAAGCACCGTGGCTAACGGATCTACCAAAGTACCTATAATCATAATGGAGGGGAGTGTCTCTACAGGAAAATTATAGGCAGAAATCATAAGCATCTCTCCTATATACCCTCCATTGGGAATCCCTCCCGCAACCACCGTTACGAATAGGGTAATACCCAACGCTATGAGAAGATTGACAGGGTCAAAAAAATCTTTACCCATAATTAGGAATGCAACATAAATTTTTATAATGGAAGATATAGAAGATCCCGTCTTATGCAAGGTGCTGCCCAGTGGTATCACCACATGAACAATAGAGGGGGGAATACCCATTTTCAGCGCAGCCTGTATGTTGGCAGGCACAGTAGCAAAACTACTGCAGGTACTCAGTGCCGTGAGAGAAGGATAAATATTATTTTTCCAAAAAATACTGACCCCTTTACCACCAAAAGAAATATAGGCATAGAAGGAAAAAAATAGGACAAAATAAACGAAACCTATACCGTAAAAATACAGAAGAGGAAAAGCATAAAGACCAAAAAGTTCAGAACCCAAACTGGCAGCCTGATAGGCAAAATAAGCACCCAGACCTATAGGTGCCGCTCTCATTATGATAAGGAGGGTTTGCTTTGAAACTTCATATCCGGAAGCAAAAAATCGCTTAAAAAAAACACCTTTTTCTCCGGATTTCTGCACAGAAATCCCCAATAAAAATGAAAAAATAAGAAGCGACAACATATGTTTTCTAGAAAAAACAGAGGTAAACTCACCCACAGAAAAGAAATCTACGACCCTGTCTCCCCAGTTTTTTTCTACCTCCACCACGTCTTTTACATCTTCTCCAGAGATAAGAATGCCTTTTATGGGAAACAGATATAAAGTAGAAATACTAAAAATTGCTGCCAAGACAACAAACAAAACGAAAGTAAAAATAAGCCTCGCGAAGAGCTTACCAAAACTACCTTCGTTCAATACATCGGAAATAGAATGCGCTACCGCAAAAAAAATAAGAGGTACCACACACACAAAAAGAAAATTGAGAAATACATCTCCCAAAGGTTTCACATAAACGGTAACAGCAGGAAAAAAAATACCTAGAGCACTCCCTACGCTAATCCCGACGAGAAGATAGATAATTCCGGAATAATTTTTAAAAACGGAAAAAACCACAATTGTACAACTTTATCATAAAAAATATTTATCTCTTAAGAAGCCTCATAACCGCTTCCTCCACTGCTACTGCATCTATTTTATACTTTCTCATGAGCGCCTCGGGCGTGCCGGATTCCCCAAAAGTATCCTTTACGGCCACAAATTCTTGAGGAGTCGGTCTTTTTCTTGCCAACACTCCTGCAATAGATTCTCCCAAACCTCCCAAATAATTATGCTCTTCTGCACTCACAAGTCTTCCTGTTTTTTTGACAGATTTTAATATAATTTCTTCATCCAGAGGCTTTATGGTGTGTATATTAATTACTTCGCAAGAGACTCCCTCCTTCTTCTTGAGAGCGTCTGCAGCCAAAAGAGATTCCCAAACCAAATGCCCCGTGGCCACAATGGTTAAGTCAGATCCTTCTTGCAAAAGAATTCCTTTTCCTATCTCAAAAGGTAGGTCTACCGGAATAAAAACCGGCACTGCAGGTCTACCAAAGCGTAAGTATACCGGACCGTCATATTTTGCAATGGCCAACGTAGCTGCTTTGGTCTGATTATAGTCACAAGTATTAATCACGGTCATCCCCGGAAGCATTTTCATAAGACCAATATCTTCCAAAGTCTGATGAGTTGCCCCGTCCTCTCCCAAAGTAAGTCCCGCATGAGAAGCACATATTTTCACATTTTTCCCAGAATAAGCAATAGACTGACGAATCTGATCATATACCCTAGCGGTAGAAAAATTAGCGAATGTCCCGGTAAAAGGTATTTTTCCGCTGATACTGAGACCCGCAGCAAGTCCCATCATATTGGCCTCTGCAATACCCACCTGAAAAAATCTATTGGGAGCCTTTTCTATAAATTTCTCCATCTTGAGAGAACCGATAAGATCTGCACACAAAACTACCACCTTGGGATTTTCATCGGCAAGCTCTGCCAGCGCAGCTCCAAAACCACTTCTCGTATCTTTTTTCTCCGTATAAGAATATTTCATAGCTACTTTTTTTAAAGATCTCGCATCCATAAGAGCAAAGAACACAGAATATTGATACTTTCTCCCTGAATACCATTACCTAAATACTCTCCCATACCCTCCCTAGTAGTCCGAAACTTCATCCAGCTCCAACTGTGCAAGAGCCCTCTCGAATTGTTCTTGATTGGGTGCTTTCCCATGCCAAGTATGGGTACCCATCATGTAGTCTACTCCGTACCCCATCTCGGTATGCAAAAGCACTGATACGGGAACGCCCTTGCCCGTTTCTTGTTTTGCTTTTTCTAATATTCCTATGACAGAATCCAAGTCGTTTCCGTTTTTCTCCACCAGCACTTTCCATCCAAACGAGTTGAGCTTCGCCTCTAAATCTCCTAAAGACAAAACATCTTTTACATTTCCATCTATCTGTCTGTTGTTGTAATCTACGGTGGAAATAATATTATCTATCTTGTTATGGGCAGCATACATAAACGCTTCCCAAACTTGCCCTTCCTGCAATTCTCCATCTCCATGAAGAGAATACACGAGATATCTATCTTGATCCAGCTTTTTACCCAAAGCAGCACCCAAAGCAACAGAAAGTCCCTGTCCTAAAGATCCGGAGGCTATTCTTACCCCCGGGAGTCCTTCGTGAGTCGTGGGATGCCCCTGCAATCTGGAATTAATTCTCCTAAAGGTATTGAGCTCCTCCACAGGAAAAAAACCAAAACGAGCCAGAGTAGAATAATACACGGGCGAAATATGCCCATTCGATAAAAAAAATAAATCCTCGTCTTTTCCTTCCATCTGAAACGGAATTTTGTACTCCATAAGCTTACCATAAAGCGCCACAAAATACTCCACACAGCCCAAACTCCCACCGGGATGTCCAGAATTTACCGTATGTACCATCCTTAGGATATCTCTCCTTATTTGTATGGCCATAGATTTTAGTTCCTCCCCGGTTCTGGTCATAAATTATCTTTTTCTTTGTGCCTGCTAAAATACAATATTTTACAATATACGCCATACGCCGGATTACCTGTAATGCAAGTCCGAATTTTAAATTCCAAACAGATTGACGTACTTTTGGGTACTTTAATCTTTTATAAAAAATAATACAAATGTCCAAAGCTATTTCACAAGTGCCCATTGCCACAAACGAACCGGTGAGAAATTACAAACCTTCCTCTCAAGAGGTGAAGAGTCTTATCTCCACCTACAGAAAAATGTGGAAAGAAAAACTTGAAATTCCCATGATTATCGACGGAAAAAAGATAACGACCAAAGAAAAAATCAGGCTGCAGTCCCCACAAGATCACCATCACGATTTAGGATTTTATTATGCAGGGAATACCGAACATATAGACCGGGCGATCAGTACAGCTTTGGCTGCAAAAGAGAGATGGAATGCCCTGGGGTGGGAACAGAGAGTGGCTATTTTCTTAAAGGCAGCAGAACTTATCGCGGGACCTTATCGAGATAAACTCAATGCGGCAACTATGATTGCTCAATCGAAAAATGTTCACCAAGCCGAAATAGATTCCGCCTGCGAGTTTACCGATTTTTTAAGGTTTAATGCAGAGTTCATGACCGAAATCTATGCCGAACAACCCATATCCGACAATGGGATATGGAACCGTATAGAATACAGACCGCTGGAAGGTTTTTGTTTTGCCGTTACACCATTTAACTTTACTGCCATATCAGGTAATTTACCCGCTTGTATGGCCATGATGGGAAATGTAGTAGTTTGGAAACCTTCTGATAAACAAATTTACTCTGCTCATGTGATTATGGAAATATTCAGTGAAGCAGGGCTACCCGATGGCGTGATTAATATGATATTTACCGACGGAAGAGAAACAGCAAAAAGAGTTCTGTCTCATCCGGATTTTGCCGGTTTACATTTTACGGGATCTACCAAAGTATTTCAAGAAATGTGGAAACAGATAGGAAACAATATCCACAAATACAAATCCTATCCGAGAATTGTGGGGGAAACAGGAGGCAAAGACTTTGTGATGGCGCACTCCTCTGCAAATGCAGAAGCAGTAGCCACCGGACTTGTGAGAGGCGCTTTTGAATATCAGGGACAAAAATGTTCTGCCGCCTCCAGAGCCTACATCCCAGAGTCTTTATGGAAAGAGATAAAGAAAATCATGAAATCACAGATAGACTCCATAAAAGTAGGATCTCCTGAAGATCCTGTAAACTTTGTGAATGCAGTGATAGACAAAAACTCATTTGAAAAGTGTATAGGTTATATAGAGAGAGCCAAAAAATCTGAGGAAGCAGAAGTCATTATAGGAGGAAAATACGACGACAAAAAGGGATGGTTTATATATCCTACAGTGATAAAATGCACCGATCCAACATATGAAAGTATGGTAGAAGAAATATTTGGTCCGATACTCAGCGTTTATGTATACAAAGATAAAGATTGGAAAGAAACCCTAAAGTTGGTAGACAAGTCCACCTCTTATTCTCTCACCGGATCTATTTTCGCTCGGGACAGATACGCAATAGAAGAAGCCTTTAAAGCACTGGAAAATGCTTCGGGTAATTTTTACATCAATGACAAACCCACAGGAGCAGTAGTCGGGCAACAGCCTTTTGGAGGAGGAAGAACCTCCGGAACCAACGACAAAGCAGGTTCCAAAATGAATCTCTTGAGATGGGTATCTGCAAGATCCATAAAAGAGACATTTGTCAGTCCAAAAGACTATAAATATCCTTACTTGGGTTAAAGTTAAAAACAAATAAACGACAAAAAGCCTTCCAGATAGAAGGCTTTTTGTCGTTTCAAGTATTTTTTAGGGTTTATCTTTGGCGATATACTTCGCTTCTATTTTGCCCACTGTTCAAACAACGCTTTTACCTTCTGGACACTGTATGTATTGCCTTCCTCCAGTGGCTGCGTGCTTTGAATATGGATAAGTTTTCCGTTTTTATCTAGGACAAGAAGAACAGGATAACCGTACCGTTCACCAGGATTGCCGTATTTTTCGAATACTTTTTTATTCTTGTTCTTCGGAGAGTAATTAAGGTGATAGTATAAAAAATTCTTCTCCAGAATACTATTTATTTCTGCATTTCCACGGACAAAAGCATTGAAACGAAGACACCAAACGCACCAATTCCCCCCTCCCTGCAAAATTATCTTCTTATTCTCCTTCTGAGCCTTTTTTATGAGTACGGCGATTTTTTCTTCTGCACGGTCTTGTTCATTATACGGCTTCGGAAGATGTTGTGAAGGTTGGCTTTTGATATCGTCCAAACCCACCGTCTGTGAGAAGACAGCCCTGTAAGGGAAAAGCAAAACAAAAACCAAAGCCAATCTTATAAAAGTTTTCATAAACCGATACTTGTTTATTCCATTTATTTTATTCCGAACATCAAATAATAGTAATAGGGCTTGCGGCAGAACAAACCTATAAAATTTTTGTAATAAATCTAGTAAATAGACGGTCTAAAAGATAGGATAAATTACTCGACTTTTATATGTTTGCAACGTAAATCAAGATGAAAATAATTCTAAAAATCATATCCTACGTGCCCCTGAGGGTTTTGTATATTTTCTCGGACATCATGTTTTTTGTGGGTTTTTATGTTGTAAAGTACCGTAAAAAAATAGTTTTTGAAAATCTAAAAAATTCTTTTCCGAAAAAATCAGAAAAAGAGTTGAAGAATATACAAAAAAAATTTTTCAAAAACCTTTCCGATTATACGGTGGAAACCATAAAACTAATAAGCATTACAGAAAAAGAACTAAGGCTAAGAGTGCAACATATACATCATGGGATTTTCAAAGAACTGGAAAAAGAAAAAAAAAATATTATCCTCCTCACCGGTCACGTATTCAATTGGGAGTGGCTTCTCAGCATTACCTCCGTGTGTGCAAAAGAAAATTACTACTCTGTATACAGAAAGGTTAACAATTCGTTTTGGAACAATGAAATTTTGAATATAAGAAACAGGTTCAAAAACAAATCCCTCGAAGCAGGAGAAGTGATAAAGCATATGATAAAAAATCCAAATGACGGAGACAGTGTCTATCTGTTCGTGGCAGACCAGACCCCTCACGTCTCGAATGTGAACATAGGTCTTCATTTCCTAAATCAAAGAACACCCGTTTTCGTAGGATACGATAAAATATCTTCTAAGTTGGATTTAGCCTTTATCTACTGTGAAACGAAAAAGATAAAAAGAGGGCATTATCAAGTTAATTATTACAGAATTTGTCCTGAAAACAAGGAGTTTGCCCCCTATGAACTGGTAAAAAAATATCATATTCTACTAGAGAACACCATCAGGAAACAACCCGAAAACTATCTTTGGTCTCACAGAAAGTGGAAATATTCGGGCAGTATAAAAAATATGATATAAAGTGAAAGTTGCCATAGCACTGCTCAACTTCAACGGAAAAAAACACATGGAAACATTCTTACCTGGTGTAATCAAGTATTCCGAAGGAGCAGAAGTTTATGTCATAGACAACGGTTCTACAGATGATTCTATGGCATGGCTAGAAAAGAGTCATCGTGAGGTAAAAATTATAAGAAATGCAAAAAACTTCGGTTTTGCCAAAGGTTATAATGAGGGATTAAAACACGTAGATGCAGAGGTTTATGTACTCCTCAACTCTGATGTGGAGGTGACCGAGAATTGGATTTCAGAAATCATCCGTTTATTTCTCAGCGTACAGGACGTTGCGGTGATACAGCCCAAAATATTGGATTATCATAAAAGAGAATATTTTGAATATGCAGGAGGTGCAGGAGGCTTTTTAGATAATTTAGGCTATCCCTACTGCAGAGGCAGAATTTTTGATTCTGTAGAAAAAGATACAGGGCAATACGACGACGCTGCCGAAATTTTTTGGGCATCGGGTTGTGCATTTTTTGTTCGGTCAAAAGTTTTTTGGGAGCATAATGGCTTTGACGAGCGGTATTTTGCCCATCAAGAAGAGATCGACCTCTGCTGGAGAATTATTAATTCCGGAAAAAAGATATACTACACACACAGATCTTCTGTCTACCACATAGGAGGGGGTACCTTACAAAAAAGCAACCCTAAAAAAACCTATCTCAACATCCGAAACAATCTCACCACGCTACTAAAAAACTTACCTTTGGGTGCCGTTTTTTATGTGCTTCCTCTCAGACTCATTCTGGACGGATGTACCGGGATTTTTCTGGGACTTAAATACGGCCCCACCCACTTTCTTGCGGTAATCAGAGGACATTTTGGGTTTTATACACTCCTTCCGGAAACATTAAAAAAGAGAGCAGCTAAACAAACTAAAAATTATTACCAGAAAAAATGGTTGATTCTTAAATTTCTTCTCGGCAAACTTGTCTAAACTGTGCTTAAAGTTCATTTGAAAATCTTGTGAGTGTTTGTCTCGCCGCCTTCACATCATGAACCCTAAGGATTTTTGCTCCACTTTTAAGTACCTTAAAGTGATAGTCTTCCAATTCTTTACCAACAGAGTGAGGATCCTTATTTATAGGTTTGTAAATAAAAGATTTTCTAGAAATCCCCACCAGCATAGGGAAAGGAATATTCTGAAAATATGATAATTCTGCTATAAGCTGTTGTTGCTGTCCGATAGATTTGCCAAAACCAAAACCTACATCTACGATGACATCATAAATACCTAAAGATTTCAAAAAATCCGTCTTCTCATAAAAAAAACGACAAATGGCAACGACAACATCCTCTTCAATCCTATGAGTATGCATGGTTTCATAAGTCTCATGATTATGAGTAAGCACATAGGGCAACCCGGAACTTGCCACCGAAGAAAGCATATCGGGATCAAAGCTGCCGGCAGAGATATCATTAATGATATCTATTCCTTCCTCAGACCCAAAGTCTACTACTTTGCCATAAAAAGTATCCAGAGAAAGAAGTACCTCCGGAAAATATTTTCTAATCTCGGGTAGAAGTAATCCGAGTCTGGATATTTCTTCGTCAGCAGAAATTTTTTGGGCACCAGGACGGGTAGATTGTGCGCCGATATCTATAACCTCCGCACCGTTTTTCAACATCAGTTCCACCTGTTTTAACGCAATGTAAGGAGAAATAAAACATCCTCCGTCTGAAAAAGAATCCGGAGTTATATTAAGAATTCCCATGATTTTAGGAGTAGATAAATCTACCAATCTGCCCCTACAGTTTATAGAGTAAAAAGATGAAGAAAACAAAACATCTCGCATGACACAAAAGTAGTAAAAGTCTTTTTCCTAAATAATGAAAAAGCCTACACTAAAAAGGGTTTAGGATAAAAATAAACGTTTTACTCCATTCAACAAAGATGATGAATAGCCAATGTTTAACGGCTAATCCCAACGATGGTATGTAAAGACAGCCGCTTCTATATCGATGTTATATCTGTTGAGTACTTTTCCAAATACTCCATTAAAATCCAATTTTAAACCTGAAATGAGCTCTTTTATTTTTATTTCGATAATACTGGACTCGTTCCACAGATATTCTGATTACCCATATTACCTATCTCTCTTTCATTAGGGCTACACCGCTGCAGTACCATTATTTATTGTTATATACTGGCTAAAAAACGCGACTTCTAATGTTTTTTTGTGCCATTTAACAATTTTTGTGTTTCAGAAATAGTTCCCCGGCTTGATCCGAATTGATATTAATGCAGGTTTCTTCATAACCTAGCCTTAATTCAATGTGTATTTACCCTTACGAAATACGTTTTTGAACAAATTAAATGAAAAAACCCGGAGTTACTATCTCCAGCTTTTTTGTTCCCGGAAATAAAAATTTAATTAGCGGAATCATAAACACGAAAGAAAAAATAAGAAAATATATTCCCTAGCTATTTTTCGGTATCAATTTTCTTATTTCCATTTATTATCATAATGCTGTACCTACTATAAAAGCGATAACAAAAATCAAAATATTTTTTTTCATAATCATCATAATTAGAATATGAGGCAACCCACCACCGCAATTCCAGAATAATATCCGGCTACTGCCCATGGACCTGCAAATCCTGATCATACCCCTCTAGCTATCCTCTCTGCTGAACCCGCTGTTCCTTCAAAACATTCTCTCCAGCTTAATATTATTCTCCTTAAGTGAATACATCAGAAGACCCATTATCAATTGGTCTTGCTTCAAGTTATTGATCCAGCAATAGCGCTTTACCCAATATGTCGCCATTTCTGTCACAAGAGAATAAGTGAAAAAGTAAAAACACCATTAATCTAATTAATATTTTTTTCGTAATACTTCCTCTAAGCTAAGGTTTATCAACAGTATACTAAAAAATTTCCCCAGTTTAAAACTAGGGGGGGGGGAATTCTGTATCAAAGTCTATAGGAGTACAAACCGTCTTCTGCCACCTCTTTTTTTAAGCATAACGAAGAAGATTAGGCAAATAATTTTTGATACCTTTGCTCCGTTAAGGTCATAAATTATATCTGGATATCTTGTCATCGGTATGAAAAGCACTTCCCGGCAATTTGAAAACGTCATTTCACGGTGTAGATCCATATTTGAAAAAAAACTGACAGACTACGGGACAGCGTGGAGGGCACTGCGACCCAGCTCTATTACGGATCAGATATTTATAAAGATAAATCGCCTGAGAACACTGCAGATCACCGGAAATAAAAAAGTAGAAGAAAGCGAGGAGGAAGGATATATCGCCATAGTCAACTATGCCGTTATTGGGCTCATCCAGCTGAAAAAAGGATTTTCTGACACACTGGAAGAACCGCACGAAGAAATCATGGAACTCTACGATCACTTTGCTCATGAAGCGCTGGAACTCATGAAAAAGAAAAACCACGATTATGGAGAAGCATGGAAAGAGATGAGACTAACCTCCATAACAGACCTCATCTACCAGAAAATACTAAGAACCAAACAAATAGAAAACAACGAAGGAAAAACCCTCGCCTCCGAAGGTATAGAAGCAAATTACTATGATATGATCAATTATGCCGTATTTTGTTGTATAAAAATAACGCAAAATATATGAAATAAATTTGCATGAATACAGTTTTAAGATTTTTTTTAGCCACTGTGTTTATAGTCTCCGGCTTGGTAAAGGCAGTGGATGTTGTGGGGTTCTCTTTTAAGCTGGAAGAATATTTCTCTCCCTCTGTGTTCAATCTTCCTTTTTTGGAAAATTATTCCCTCCCCCTCTCCGTTTTTGTGGTTCTTACGGAGACCTTTTTGGGGCTTATGCTCCTGTTCGGAAGAAATATTCATTTTACGCTTAAAGCACTCATTGTCCTGTGTATTTTTTTTGGATTTCTCACTTTTTATTCTGCGTACTACGATAAAGTTACAGATTGTGGATGTTTTGGTGACGCAATAAAACTCACTCCCTGGCAAAGCTTTTATAAAAATGTTATTTTACTCCTGTTTCTCATCATCCTTCATAAAGCATACAACGAAAAGAAAGACAACAAAGAAAGTAAAGGATTGTCCAGATTCCTGTTCTACCTTATGTCTTTTGCAAGTATTGTGATCATGCTGTATGGTCTTATTACCGAACCCATAATAGACTTTAGAGATTACAAAATCGGTACAGATCTTGTAAAAGAAAAACAAAAATTGAGTGAAAACCCTTCTCGGTACAAAGTATTTTACACTCTGAAAAATTCTGAAACAAAAAAAGAAATTACGATAGACCAGGATGAATACATAAAAAAGGAAGTCTACTGGAAAGAAAACAGCCCATGGAAAATACTGGATGATAAAACAGAAGTACGCCTTACCAAAAAAGGGCATACCTCAGAAATATCAAAATTTATCATAGAGGACAAGGAAGGGCAAAATATTACTCTGGAAGTACTATCTGCCCCACGTGCAGTTTTGGTATTCACCTATAACCCTAAATCTGCAGACAAAAAGATACTGCTGGCAACAGAAAAAAAACTCGCTACCCTAAAAAACACCTATGTACTAGGAGTAGCTCCCTTTCCCAATACTTTCAGAAAAATAAAACAAGGTAATATGGACGCTACTTCCATAAAAACCATTGCGAGAAGCAATCCCTTTATTCTGGTACTTAAAAAAGGGAAAATCATGGACAAACAGCCGGGAAAGATTTATATTAATACAGAGAAAAGAACCAGTAAGTAACATAGAAAGCATGAAACAGATAATAGAATACGCCATAAATTTTATAAGAATTGTCGGTACGTGGGGTCTAGCTCATGCATAAAAATAATAAAAGTGAAAGCCCCGATTGCAGAAAAAAAAGAACACATAAGAAAAATTCACGGAGATACCGTAGTAGATCCCTATTATTGGATGATAGATTATTTTAAAAAAGGAAAGGATTCTGCAAAGGTGATAGAATACCTTGAACAGGAAAATCGTTATCTGGAAGATCAAATGAAGGATACAAAGCCGCTTCAGGAAAAATTATTTCTGGAGATGAAGGCAAGAATAAAGGAAAAAGACGAATCTGTTCCCGTATATAAAAACGGATATTATTATTATTCCAGAACAGAAACGGGAAAACAATACTACAAATTTTGCAGAAAAAAAAGAAGTCTGGAAGCACCGGAGGAAATTCTTCTGGATGCAGATGAATTGGCCGACGGAAAGGCCTATTTCTCCGCAACAGGCTTTAGCATAAGTCCTGATAATACGAAAATGATCTACGGAGTAGATGAGCTATCCAGGCGGCAGTATAAGCTTTTTCTTAAAAATCTGATTACGGGGAAAACTACAGATCTTAAAATATCCAATACCACAGGAAACTCTACCTGGGCAAATGACAACAAAATATTTTTTTATACCTCCAATAACCCCAAAACGCTTCTTACCGAAAAAATATTAAGACACAGCATAGAAGAAGATTCTTCCAGAGACGTAGTGGTCTATCACGAAAAAGACCCCACCAACTACATAGGCGTAGGAAAATCAAAAAACCAAAAATTCATTTTTATTACCTCCAGTGCCACCACATCTTCTGAAGAGTGGTTCCTGGATGCTGATGATCCATTGGGAGAGTTTGTGGTATTTCAGCCGAGAATAAAAAATGTAATCTACGATGTTACCCCGCTGGAAGGTAAATTTCTTGTCACTACGAATAAAGACGCCCTAAATTTTAAGATTATAGAAACCCCACTAGACAAAACCGGAGTGGAAAACTGGAAAGATTTTATCCCACATCGTGAGGGGGTTCTCATGGAGGGTATAGACGAATTTGAAAATTTTTTGGTCTTCAGCGAAAGACAAAACGGATTATCCGAACTGGTTATTTATGACAGAAAAACGAAAAAACAAACCCCTATCAAGTTTGACGAGCCTACCTACAAACTGTATTCTTCCCAGAATCCAGAGTATTTCACTGATAAATTTAGATTCGGATATACCTCTTTGCTTACTCCCCACTCTCAATTTGAAGAAAATCTGAAAACCGGAGAACGGACTCTTCTCAAAATACAGGAAATCGTAGGGGAATACAATAAAGACGACTATACCTCAGAATGGTTATTTGCAAAAGCTGAAGACGGAACCCCTGTACCCATTTCTATAGTCTATAAAAATGGATTTAAAAAAACCGGAACCTATCCCCTGCTGCTCTATGGTTATGGCGCTTACGGAAACTCGGAAGAAGCGAGTTTCAGCTCTACAAGACTCAGCCTTCTAGACAGAGGCTTTGCCTTTACCATAGCCCACATAAGGGGCGGACAGGAAATGGGCAGACAATGGTACGAAGACGGAAAGTTACTAAAAAAGAAAAACACTTTTACGGATTTCATCAATGTAGGAGAATATCTTATAAAAGAAAAATACACCTCTCCCAAACACTTATATGCTTACGGAGGCAGCGCAGGGGGGCTTCTCATGGGGGCTGTTATTAACCTAAAGCCCGACCTGTGGAACGGTGTGATTGCGTCGGTTCCTTTTGTAGATGTGGTAAATACCATGCTGGACGAGACCATCCCTCTTACCACCAACGAATATGATGAATGGGGAAATCCCCATAACAAAGAGGCTTATGAATACATGAAATCCTATTCTCCTTATGAGAACGTAGAAAGGAAAGAGTACCCTCATATGCTGGTAACTACGGGGCTTCACGATTCTCAGGTACAGTATTTTGAACCTGCAAAATGGGTCGCAAAACTCAGAGACTACAAAACGGATCATCACCTGCTTCTATTAAAAACAGAGATGGACTACGGGCACGGTGGTGCCTCCGGAAGATTTGATTACCTGAGAGAAATCGCTCTGGATTACGCATTTTTGCTAAAACTGGAAGGCATTCGTGATTAATAACTAAATATCCAACAAACCGTACGACGATATGAGAAAAAATATTGTGGCAGGAAACTGGAAAATGAACAAAACATTTCCGGAAGCCGAAAAGCTGATGAAAGATCTTTTGGCATATAAATCAAAAGAAAGTACCCACTGCCAAGTGTCCATCGTACCGCCCAGTATTTATCTTTCCCTGGCCAGAGAAATATTTAAAAACAAGGAAGTAGGTCTTTTTTCTCAAGATGTGTCCAAACATTCTCATGGCGCCTATACCGGAGAAATTTCGGCAGCCATGTTACAATCTATGCAACTGGATGGGAGTCTGGTAGCACACTCTGAGAGAAGAGCCTACCACCGCGAAAATGATACCCTGGCAAAAGAAAAAATAAATGCTCTGCTGGCAGCAGGGCTCAGACCCATCTATTGTAACGGGGAAAGCCTGGAAGAAAGAAAAGCAGGTAAGCACCTGGAAGTGGTAAAAAAACAAACAGAAACTGCGTTGTTTGGACTTTCCGAAGAGGAGATAAAGAAAGTGATTATTGCCTATGAACCTGTGTGGGCCATAGGAACCGGAGAGACTGCCAGTCCGAATCAGGCACAGGAAATTCATTCATTGATTAGAAATCTCATTGCAGAAAAATACGGCAGGGAAACCGCGGAAGAAATTTCCATCCTTTATGGTGGATCTGTAAAACCCGACAATGCAAAAGAAATATTCTCCAAACCCGATGTTGATGGCGGACTGATAGGTGGAGCATCGTTGGTTTTAGAAGATTTTATAAAAATTATTCAGGCGTTTGATTAAATTTTCTCCGGATCTTACTTTATTAAATAAACCCATTCTTAAATAAAGCTATGTCTTTTTATCTGGAATTTATCTTTACGGTACATCCTCGGGATCCCTGGACCGAAATTTTAATGGCAGAACTTACAGAGGTAGGCTTCGACAGTTTTTCGGAAGAACATGATTGTCTGAAAGCCTATATACCAAAAGACAGCTGGAAAGAAGAGAGGTTGGAGGATTTAAATATTTTTTCTCAACCTAAGGTCGGTGTCACCTATCAAAAGGAAATAATGCCCCACATCAACTGGAACGAAGAATGGGAAAAGAACTTCTCTCCCATCCTCGTGGAAAATACCGTTTTAATAAGAGCGGAGTTCCATACTCCCAATCCGGAATTGCACGAGATTGTCATACAACCCAAAATGTCTTTTGGCACCGGACACCACCCCACAACCTACCTCATGATTCAGCAAATGCTGGATATTGATTTTAGGAACAAAAAAATATTGGACATGGGCTGCGGAACATCTATTTTGGGAATTTTCGCAAAACAAAAAGGCGCCCAAAACCTTACCTGTATAGACATTGACGAGTGGAGCATAGAAAACTCAAAAGAGAATGCAACAAGGAACAAAATTATCATAGACCAACTCATTCTAGGAGACGCGAAGTGTCTGGGAGCAGAAATCTATGAGGTTATTTTGGCAAACATCAACCGAAACATTCTCATGTCTGATTTTCCCACATACAACAAGGTCCTCCAAAAAGGAGGACTCCTTCTACTCTCGGGGCTTTGTTTTTTTGACAGAGAAGATATTTTAGCAATTAGTAAGAAGGAAAATCTGCGTTTGCTAAAGGAAACAAAAAAAGAAGAATGGATAAGCATGCTATTTCAGAAGTAACATACCCTAAGAATTAAAAAATGAAAAAGTATATTCTTTGTAAATCCGTTAGCACGAAGCCCCCATCATCCTTGCAAAACCTATGAAATTATTTTACGGATCTATAGAAAAAGATTCTGTTGTTATTGATGAACAGGAAGCACATCACATAAGCAAAGTACTTCGCATGCAGTCGGGTGAGAAAATTTCCGTTACCGATGGAAAGGGGGGTATTGCACACGGAGTTTTGTCTTTAGCAGGCAAAAACATCATTCTCAAAGTATCAAAAATAGAAAAAAATCTACCTAATAATAATATACCTCGTCTCCATATTGCCATCGCACTTATCAAAAACATGGACCGTCTGGAATATTTTGTAGAAAAATCTACGGAAATGGGAATTTCTGAGATTACTTTTTTGCTTACCGAAAATACAGAGAGAAAAAATCTAAATCTCAACAGAATAATAAAACAGTCTGTTGCGGCGAGCAAACAAAGCCTGCGAGTCTATTTTCCTAGAATCAATCCACTGATTAAGTTTTCCGAATTTGTAGATAATCTCTCTGAAAATCAAATTTTTATAGCACATTGTGATGACACGCTCCCCAGAATTTCTCTTTCAGAAATTCCAAAAAACAGGGATTATTTGTTTTTTATAGGACCAGAGGGAGATTTTTCCAGAAAAGAAATTTTTAGCTTAAAAGAAAAAAACGTTATGTCTGTTTCTTTGGGAAAAGGCAGATTGCGCACAGAGACTGCGGGGGTCCTCGTCTCGGCGTGGAATTGCTTACACATGAATACCGGATCAGAATAAAAAATTTTATAAATACCAAATGAGAAAAAAAGTACTCGCCATATACACGGGAGGCACCATAGGAATGGAAAAAGAGTATACTTCCGGAAGTCTCTATCCGCTTGATTTTGAACATATTTTAGACAAAATACCCGAGATTGCCCTCTTGGACTGTGAAGTAGACATACACTCCTTTGATAGACCTCTGGATTCTTCCGACATAGGTCCTGATGAATGGAAAAAGTTTGCGCATTGCATAGAAGAAAATTATCATCTCTACGATGGTTTTCTCATTCTCCACGGCACAGATACTATGTCTTACAGTGCTTCGGCGCTTAGTTTCATGCTCTTCGGGCTGAAAAAACCGGTCATATTTACCGGGTCACAACTTCCCGTGGGAGACCTGAGAACCGATGCAAAAGAAAACCTTATTACCAGTCTGTACTACGCCTGCCTTTACGAGAATGGCGAAGCGGTCATCCAGGAAGTTGCAATTTACTTTGAATACAAACTCTTTAGAGCCAACAGGACACTAAAATACTCTGCAGAAAACTTTGATGCTTACAAAAGCCCCAACTATCCTTTATTGGGATCTTCCGGGGTTAATTTACAGATCAACAAAGAAAATCTCTGGCGTACCGCATCAAAAGATTTTTTCGCAGACCTACACCTCTCCACAAAAGTATTTTTCTGGAGAGTATTGCCAGGAGTTTCTCTGCAAAACTTGAAAAATATACTTGTCCTCACCAATACAAAAATACTCTTATTACAAGTATATGGCACCGGAACACTATCCGGTGCAAAAGATACCCTCACTTCGTTAGAAAAGATAAGAAACTCGGGTATAGAAATCATAGTGCTCAGCCAATGTATTTCCGGAAAAATCTGTTTTGGTAAATACGAAAACAGCAATCTTTTTAATCATCTGGGCGCAATAAGTGCCGGGGATATGACACTGGAAAGTGCTTTTGTCAAGACTTTACATCTTCTTGACAATCCCAGATATAAGGAAGAAAGTTTTTCTGACCTATTTTCTAAAAACCTAAAAGGAGAAAAGAGTCCGTAGTTTAGCCTATTTTTGTGACAAAAAATTAGTAATATTGCAACGTCCTTGAAGAGAGGTGTCCGAGTGGTTGAAGGAGCTACCCTGGAAAGGTAGTATACGGGTAACCGTATCGAGGGTTCGAATCCCTTCCTCTCTGCAAACAACATGGTCCACCCTTGTGTGTTAAAATAATAGTGCCCAATTTGTAGGTGTTGTTGATTCGTAGAGTTCTATCCCCCCTAAACTTCACAATGAGCAGAAACAAAGTACAAAAACTAGGCTGGCCTCCCCTTGAACACCTTGGGCGGCAAAATTTCCCTCAACAAAATTAAGCATATCCTTTCCGCTATCTCCGGAAAACCGTAGGCTGCATACCGCTTAAATCCCTTGGCTTTTTTGTAAGCAGCCGTTGAGATTCTTCCAGTTTTATTTTTTTTCTTGCACTTGTGCTGTCATGGAAGACACAGGTAAGCCTCTAATCAGCCGAGGCTGTACCCCCCCACTTGACAGAAAGGTCTTTTAGAAGACCTTTTTTAATAAAAATATTCCCCCTTTTTTTAATAATAAATTTTTTGTTATTTAGTTTTTTTAAAAACCTGTTTTTTAAAACCTGTTTTTCACTTTGTTTCAAGATGATTCCTATTTTTTCTAAATCCCAAAGGAAGAACAGTTAGGTTATTATTTATTAGGATGCATCATCTCGGCATAATTGCCATTTTGATCTAATTCTTCAAAAGCAGAAACCGTGAAAAAATCAAGTATACAGATTAAGGTCAGCATAATGCGTAGGTTTGGGCCTTATTTAAAGTTTGGCTGATTGCCAAAAAATTTTTACCCAAGAACAGCCATATAACCTACTCACAATATTTAAGAAGTATAAAATGACAAGCATCAATCAAAGGGAGGAATTACAAAATAAAATATGGAAAATAGCCAACGAAGTGCGTGGGTCTGTGGACGGATGGGATTTTAAACAGTTTGTATTGGGTACCCTTTTCTATCGTTTCATTAGCGAAAATTTCGCTAATTATATGGGTGGGGGGAACCGCGTAGACTACGAAACCTTCCCCGATGAAAATATCACCTCGGAAATCAAAGACGATACGGTCAAGGCAAAAGGATATTTTATTTATCCAAATCAACTTTTTGTTAATATCGCCAAAACTGCCCATCATAACCCCAATCTCAACACCAAGTTAAAAGCGATTTTTGACGACATCGAAAGTTCGGCAAACGGCTATCCGTCTGAAGGAGACATAAAGGGATTATTTGCCGATTTTGACACCACCAGCTCCCGGCTGGGCAATACGGTAGAACACAAAAACCGTCGTTTGGCAGCGGTATTGAAAGGAGTGGAAGAACTGAACTTTGGAAGTTTTGAGGACAGCCAAATTGACCTTTTTGGCGATGCGTATGAATTTCTTATCTCCAAATATGCCGCCAATGCAGGAAAGTCGGGCGGGGAGTTTTTTACGCCTCAGCATGTCTCCAAGCTTATCGCACGGCTTGCCCTACATGGGCAAACGACGGTAAATAAAATCTATGACCCTGCGGCAGGTTCGGGCTCTTTGCTTCTTCAAGCCAAAAAACACTTTGAGCATCATATAATCGAAGAAGGGTTCTTTGGTCAGGAAATCAACCATACCAACTATAACCTTGCGCGGATGAACATGTTTTTGCACAACATCAACTACAACCACTTTAATATTGCACTGGGAGATACCCTGATAAGCCCCCGCTTTGGCGATGAGAAACCTTTTGATGCCATTGTTTCCAATCCGCCCTATTCGGTCAACTGGATCGGTGCCGATGATCCTACACTGATCAACGATGACCGTTTTGCACCTGCCGGTGTTCTTGCCCCTAAATCAAAAGCAGATTTTGCCTTTGTACTGCATGCACTGAGTTATCTTTCCGGTAGAGGCCGAGCCGCCATCGTCTGTTTTCCCGGCATCTTTTACCGCGGAGGAGCAGAGCAGAAGATCCGAAAGTACCTCATCGAAAATAACTTTGTGGAGACGGTCATTTCTTTGGCGCCCAACTTATTCTACGGGACTTCTATCGCCGTTAATATTCTGGTGCTTTCCAAACATAAGACGGATACCAAAACGCAGTTTATCAATGCAAGCGGGGAAGATTTCTTCAAAAAAGTCACCAATAACAATGTGCTCGAAGACCAACACATTGAGAGGATTATGGAGCTATTTGACGCCAAAGAGGAGGTGGCGCACCTGGCAACCTCTGTGGACAACCAACGGATTGCCGAAAATGAGTATAACCTTTCCGTTAGCTCTTATGTGGAAGCGAAAGATAACAGGGAGGTCATCAACATCACTGAGCTGAATACAGAAATATCAGAAACCGTGAAAAAGATAGACAAACTGCGTGCCGATATTGATACGATAATAAAGGAGATTGGGGCATGAGGAATCTAGAGAAATTATGGGAAGGCGTTGAGATAGAATGGAAGAAGTTGGGGGAAGTGGCGGAAATAGGAACCGGAAATTCTAATAAAAAGGATGAATCAGAAAATGGGATGTACCCTTTTTATGTTAGATCAAAAAATATTTTGAAAACAAATACTTTTCAATTTGATGAAACTGCTATTGTAATACCTGGGGAGGGCGGAATTGGCGATATTTTCCATTACATCCAGGGGAAATATGCATTACACCAGCGTGCTTATAGAATTAAGATTTATACAAATGATTTAAATACAAAATTCTTGTACTATTTAATGTGTGCTAATTTTAAACAATATATACTATCAAAAAGTGTTGGAGCAACCGCCACATCTATTAGAAAACCAATGCTTGAAAAATATCCTATCCCCCTTCCCCCACTTGAGGTACAAAAAGAAATTGTTCGTATCTTAGATGTTTTTATTGAACTTACAACTGAACTTACAACTGAACTTACAACTCGTAAAAAACAATATTATTACTATCGGGAGAAGTTGCTCAGTTTTGAAGACGGGACAGTGGAATGGAAGAGGTTGGGAGAAGTGGCGGAACTAAAACGAGGTCGAGTAATGTCTAAAACATATCTTTCTGAAAATATTGGCAAATACCCTGTGTATAGCTCACAAACGGAAAAAAATGGGGAAATTGGAAAAATTACCTCTTTTGATTTTTCAGGAGAGTACGTTTCTTGGACAACAGACGGAGCAAATGCAGGTACTGTCTTTTACCGAAATGAAAAATTTTCAATTACAAATGTTTGTGGTCTTATTACAATAAATAATAATGAAGAATTGAATTATAAATTTTTATACTACTGGCTTTCAATTGAAGCTAAAAAACATGTTTATTCGGGTATGGGAAACCCCAAGCTAATGAGCAACCAAATGGTAAAAATACCTATTCCTATTCCCCCACTTGAGGTACAAAAAGAGATTGTTCGTATCTTAGACAAATTCGATGCCCTAACCACCTCCCTTAGTGAGGGGCTACCCCGGGAGATCGCGCTAAGAAAAAAACAATATGAATACTATCGGGATCTGTTATTAACATTTCCTATGGACAATTAAAGGAATAATATGGGACAACAATTAACAGAAATAGCACAAACCCTTAGAGATGCTAAGAAAAAAGTACAGTTAATCTATGGATTTAATGGGACAGGAAAGACACGGCTATCCCGTGAGTTTAAACGATTAATTGTACCTAAAGATGTTGAAGACGAAGAGGAGAAAAAAATTAAAGTGCTTTACTATAATGCATTTACAGAAGATCTTTTTTATTGGGATAATGATCTGGATACCGGCGTAAACAGAAAACTTCTCATACGACCTAACCAGTTTACAAAATGGGTTCTTCAAGAACAAGGAAAAGAAAAGAATATAAAGGCGCACTTCCAACGTTATACCAATGACAAATTAACGCCACATTTCAATGAAAAATACGATGAAGTCATATTCTCTATTGCAGGGGGTAATGATGAAAATATTGAAAATATAAAGATTTCCAAAGGAGAAGAAAGCAATTTCATTTGGTGTGTGTTTTACAGTTTACTGGAACATATTGTTGAAGTTTTAAATGTTACAGAAAAGAATGAACGCGAAACCAATCAGTTTGACGATCTTCAATATATATTTATTGATGACCCGGTAAGTTCCCTGGATGATACGCACCTGATTGAGTTGGCGGTAGATATTGCTGAGTTAATAAAATCAAGCCAATATGAGAAGTTAAAGTTCATTATTACAACACATAATCCGTTGTTCTATAATGTACTTTTCAATGAATTAAATAAGTTTTGTTGTTATATATTAGATAAAAATGAAGATGGTACTTTTTCACTTGGTGAACACTCCCATGATTCGCCTTTTTCTTATCATCTATATCTTTTTCTTGAATTAGAGAAAGCTATACAATCGGATGATATTAAAAAGTATCACTTCAACTTTCTTCGAAACATTTTAGAAAAAACTTCTACTTTTCTCGGTTACGATAATTGGAAAGATCTTTTACCTGATGAAGCAGAAGGATCTAGTAAAGGATATTATATTCGTATCATTAACCTATCAAGCCACAGTAAATCTTCAGATAAAGAAATTTCAGTAGTTGGGGATAATGAAAAAAGAGTATTAAAGCATTTGGTACATGAAGTAAAAAGGATGTACGGTTTCAAATCAAGGGTTAATCATAGCATAAATGAAGGAAATGACACAGTATAAAACTATAGCAGAATCAAATAATTTCATTATTCTTGACCAATACACCCGATATTCGGAGATCAATGCGGCACCTGCCGTCTATCAGACAGAGGCAGATCTTGAGCGTGAATTCATCCAGGACCTGATCGATCAGGGGTATGAAAACCCTTCCGGTCTTACCTCCGCAGAGGCCCTGCTTGACAATGCAAGAGTACAGCTTCAGGCACTGAATAACGTGGTGTTTACGGATGGAGAATGGGCCCGTTATGTAGAGGAATACCTGGATAAACCCGGTGATACCCTTATGGAAAAAGCCAGGAAAATACATGACAACTATATCTATGATTTTGTTTTTGACGACGGACATATCCAAAACATCTACCTGGTGGATAAAAAAGAGATTGCCCGTAATAAAGTACAGGTCATCTCACAATTTGCACAAAAAGGAACGCATGCCAATCGGTATGACGTGACCCTATTGGTCAATGGCCTGCCTTTAGTCCAAGTAGAACTAAAAAAGCGCGGGGTGGCGATCCGTGAAGCGTTCAATCAGGTACATCGGTATACCAAAGAGAGTTTTAATAGTAAAAACTCACTCTTCAAATACATTCAGATTTTTGTGATCTCCAACGGTACGGACAGTCGTTATTTTGCAAATACCACCGAGCGAAGCAAAAACAGCTTTGACTTTACCATGAATTGGGCAAAAGCAGACAATACGCCCATCAAAGACCTTAAAGACTTTACCGTCACTTTTTTTCAGAAACACACCCTGTTGCATGTACTGCTCACCTATTCGGTTTTTGACACCGATAATAGGCTGCTCATCATGAGACCGTATCAAATTGCGGCAACGGAAAGAATCTTATGGAAAATTAAAAGTTCCTATCATTCAAAAAAATGGTCTACACCCGAAAGTGGCGGATTTATATGGCACACTACAGGATCAGGCAAAACCCTCACCAGTTTTAAAGCTGCGCGGTTGGCAACACAACTGGATTTTATTGATAAAGTATTCTTTGTGGTAGACCGTAAAGATCTCGATAACCAGACCATGAAAGAATATCAAAAGTTCTCTCCCGATAGTGTGAACGGGTCCAATAGTACGGCCGGGCTAAAAAGAAATATTGAAAAGGATGACAACAAGATCATAGTCACCACCATTCAGAAACTGAATCACCTCATAAAAAATGAGAATAATCTGTCCATTTATCAAAAGAAAGTGGTATTCATCTTTGATGAAGCCCATCGTTCTCAGTTTGGTGAAGCGCAAAAGAACCTGAAGAAAAAGTTTAAAACGTTCTGTCAATTCGGTTTTACCGGAACCCCCATATTCCCTCAAAATGCATTAGGTTCGGAAACCACGGCAAGCGTATTTGGACGTGAATTGCATTCTTACGTCATTACGGATGCCATTAGGGACGAAAAAGTGCTTAAATTCAAAGTAGATTATAATGATGTTCGTCCTCAATTTAAGGAGATAGAAACAGAACAAGATGAGAAAAAGCTAAGTGCCGCAGAAAACAAAAAAGCCTTACTTCATCCTACCCGTATCAAAGAAATTTCTCAATACATTTTACAGAATTTCAGGGTAAAAACTCACAGGAATCAGGGAAGTAATAAAGGGTTTAACGCCATGTTTGCGGTCAGCAGTGTGGATGCTGCCAAATGTTATTATGAGGAGCTGAACCGTTTGCAAAAAGAGAGCGAAAAGCCGCTAAAAATTGCAACCATCTTCTCCTTTGCAGCCAATGAAGAGCAAAATTCTGTCGGTGAAATCGGGGAGGAAACCTTTGAGCCTTCTGCTATGGATAAAAGCTCCAAAGAGTTTTTAACCCAAGCCATCCATGACTATAACGCCATGTTCAAAACCAATTACGGCGTTGAGAGTAAAGAATTTCAGAACTACTATCGTGACCTTGCCAAGCGAGTAAAGAGCAAAGAAGTGGATCTTATCATTGTGGTGGGTATGTTCCTTACCGGGTTTGACGCGCCTATGCTCAATACCTTATTTGTAGATAAGAACTTGCGTTATCATGGGTTGATACAAGCCTTTTCGCGTACCAACCGAATTCATGATGCTACCAAAACCTTTGGCAACATTATCACGTTCAGAGATTTGGAACAAGCGACCATTGATGCCATTACGCTGTTTGGGGATAGCAATACCAAAAACGTCGTGCTCGAAAAGAGTTACAAAGAGTATTTGGAAGGTTTTACCGATCGCGCCACAGGAGCAGCCCGTAGAGGTTATATTGAAGTGGTGAAAGAGTTGAATGAAAAATTTCCCAACCCGGAAGCCATAATTACAGAGAGAGACAAGAAGGAGTTTTCAAAACTATTCGGAGAGTACCTGCGTGTAGAAAACATACTCCAGAATTACGATGAATTCACCCATCTCAAAGCACTTCAAGCAGTAGACGTAAACGATGCAAAAGCTGTTGAAGCATTCAAAAAGACTTACTTTGTGACAGATGAGGATATTGCCACAATGCGGGAAATAGAGGTACTTTCTGATCGCGTGATCCAAGATTATCGATCTACTTACAACGATATTCGTGATTGGTTAAGGCGTGAAAGGAGTGGTCAGGAATCGGAAGAATCAAAAATAGATTGGGACGATGTAGTCTTTGAAATAGACCTGCTTAAATCCCAAGAGATTAACCTTGATTATATTCTTGAATTAATTTTTGAACATAACAAAAAGACCAAAGACAAGGCCTCGTTGATAGAAGAAATCCGTAGGATGATCCGTGCCAGTATCGGCAATAGAGCAAAAGAGGGATTAATCGTTGATTTTATTAACGAAACAGACCTTGACAACATTCAAGGTAAAGCGGATATTATCGATTCATTCTTCGCATATGCGCAAAAAAAACAGAAAATAGAAGTTTTAGAATTGATTAAAAATGAGAATTTAAAAGAAGCAGAAACAAAGCGATACATAGCGGCTTCTTTAAAACGCCAATTTGCCAGTGAGAACGGTATGGAGCTTAATGCTCTTTTACCTAAAATGCGTCCTTTAGATCCTCGGTATCTGATAAAAAAGCAGCGTGTATTCCGAGAAATCAGCGCCTTTATAGACAAGTTCAAAGGAGTGGGCGGGCAGCTATAAGGCGAGGAAATCACAAGTCACACGCCAAGTGGAAATTGAAGCATACAATCGTAGACAAAACTTTCATTTTGATCTACTCAAATTACCTCTGTTTCGTTCAAAAACCATGCTCTTACCGTGCCCTCAAGGTAAGAAAGAAGTTTTTTTCTGCAAAGCGCATGATAATCATTAAGCCACCGGACTTCCTCTTCCAACAGAAGCTCCTTTACAATACAGTCTCTGGAAAACGGACACAGCGTGAGGGTTTCGAATGCATAAAAATCCCCGAAACTGGATTTTTCCGCAGGAACCACCACCATCAAATTTTCCAGACGTATCCCATAGCGGTTATCCAAATAAAATCCCGGCTCATTAGAACATACCATACCGGGAAGCAATTCTTGAGGATTGAGGTCTTTCCTTATATTCTGTGGTCCCTCATGCACATTTAAAAAACTCCCTACCCCATGCCCTGTACCGTGTGCATAGTCTTTGTACTCTCTCCATAGCGGGAGTCTGGCCAGTACGTCCAGCTGTACACCACATGTTCCCTTTGGGAATACAGCTCTTGAAAGCGAAATCAGACCCTTGAGCACCAGAGTATAATTTCTTTTGAACTCCGTAGAAACATCGTTTCCCAACGCCAAAGTTCTCGTAATGTCTGTAGTCCCTTCCAGATATTGACCTCCGGAATCCACAAGTAAGGTCCCTTCGGCTTTTACTTCCTTACTTCCTGTTTTATTTGCTTTGTAATGAATAATGGCTCCATTTTCTTTGTACCCCACAATGCTGGAAAAACTTTCTCCCACAAAGTCCTCTTGTCCGGAACGAAAAAACAAAAGCTTCTCCCTTATAGAATACTCACTGATCTCCTCTCTGCCCACCTTTGTTTTAAGCCAATAGAGAAAACTAACCATGGCCACACCGTCTTTTAGCATAGCAGAACGAAAGCCTTCTATCTCTGTCTTGTTTTTTTGAGATTTAAGAAGACTAATGGGAGAGTTTCCAATTTCTACTTCATTGTGGTTTTTGAGGTGATTGTATATTGATTGATTGGTATTATAAGAAATAAGGGGGTTTTCTCCGGAAATACCTTTCAGGTAAAGGTAAAACTCGTCATAGGGTCGAATCTCCACTCCTGCCTTTTGCATTTGTTCTTTCGCTTCATAAGTAAGTTTTGAACCCTCTACAAACAAAACAACGTGGGATTCCCACACAATAGCATAACCCAAAAATACAGGATTAGCCTCTACGTCTTTCCCTCTTAGGTTGAGAAGCCAAGCCACCTCATCCAAACCAGATACAACATATGCAGAAATCTCTTTCCTTTTCATGATCTCGCGCAATACACGTAACTTCTCCTCTACGGATTTCCCCGCCTTTTTTACGGGGTGTACAAAAATAGGATTTTTGGGCACCTCTGGTCTGGAAATCCATATCTGATCTAACAAGGGAAAATCTATTACGTCAATGTTGTTCTTTTTTAATTCATTTTCCAGCGCAGCATAATCTGCATAAGAAACCGCCAGAGTATTTACCGCTACCCTGCCATTGGGTTTTATTTGATTTGCAATCCAGTTCAGATAGCCGGGGGTATCACCTACCCCCTCTTTCATAAGCACAATCCCAGAGCCTAAAAGTTCTTTTGAGGCCTGGAGAAAATACCTGCCGTCTGTCCATAATGCCGCCTTATCCATTGAAATGACTACCTTGCCTGCAGACCCTGTGAAACCGGAAATCCATTCCCTTTCCCTCCATTTCTCGGGAAGGTATTCACTAAGGTGAGGATCTGCCGTATATACCACAAAGGCATCTACACCATTGACACTCATCACCTCTCTTAGTTTTTCTAATTTTTCCGGGACAGATAAGCGGTCTAAAGTAAAACCATAGGGGTCTGTATTTTGGTTTTTTTCTTCGCGCATAACATAGGATATAGTTGGAGTCAATCTTCAATTGGTTGGAATATTCATTCGACCCAAGAACTTAGTTTAAAAAAATGGTATATCTGAATTCTTCTGAAAGTTTCTTTATAAGATCTGCCTTTATTTTTATGTTTGACTTAAGAGACTTTACTTCCATAAAACTTTTGTCTTCCTGATTTTTGAAATGAAAAAATAAATTCTGATCTCCTTTATTGTTTTTCAATACCTCTTTTAGCTGATCTATGTCCTGTTGTCTTATTTCTTTTATGTCCTTTACTATGGTAAGACTGCTGGCGTATTTCTCAAAAACTTCTTTTAACTCTATCACATCTGACACATTGAGGAAAATACGGTGGTCTTTGGAAAGGGAAAACTTGATCCTGAAAATGAGAAACCGATTAAGATCTATTTTCTCCCGGAGCTTTAGATAATCTTTGTCTCCCAAACGAAAAGTATAACTCCCCGAATAATCCTCCATGGTAACGAAAGCCAGCTTTTCCCCGCTATTTCTGCCCTCTCTTACCGTAAACTCCGTAATAAGCCCCGCCACCATATTTTCCTTTACAGACTGGTTCAGGCTCTGGCGATCCTGATAATTCTTCATCTCTCCAAACCTTCTAAGCTGATCCGGACCAAACACTTGCTCCCGAAATGTGTCTATCTTATCCAGGCTCAAAAATCTAAACGGTCCTTTTGCCTCCACCTCCCGAGAATCTTTCTCCAACAGTACCCCAGTATTTTCCGTGTCCATATCCATCACATCTTGCTCATCATTTTCTAGACTCACATTCTCTGCCTCCACTTTAATTTCTGCTGCTAGACTCTCTCTCTTCTCCACATTTTTTTCTGCAAGCACCTCTTTTTTGCTCAGTTTCCCTTCTACAAAACTATACTCTATTTTGAACTCATCCAGTGGATGCGCCGATATATAAAAACCAATTATCTCCTTTTCTTTATTGAGTTTGAACATGTTGGGCCACTGCGGAGAGGGAGAGATCTTGGGTCTTTCAATCCTGACTTCCTCAGCAAAATCGGCAAAAAGAGAACGTTCCAGTTCGCTCTTCGATTCCTGAAAACTCTGCCCATAACGCAACAATTTTTCTATCGCTGTTTTCCCGAGACCATCCGGCTCAAAATACTGCGCTCTGTGAAAATTATCTACCTCATCAAAAGCCCCTGCCACGATCAAACTCTCCACTACCCTTTTATTGATTTGCGAATACGGAATCCGCTCAAAAAAATCATATACATCCCTGAACTTCCCTTTCTTAACCTCGTTCACTATAACCTCACTGGGGCCCTCCCCTATCCCTTTTATGGCTCCCAAGCCGAAACGTATCTGTCCTTTATTATTCACAGAAAATACATAAGTACTCTCATTTACGTTCGGACCCAATACGTCAATCCCAAGATTTTTACAATCTTCCATAAAAAGCGTAATTTGCTTGGTATTATTTAGGTTATGCGTCATCACGCTGGCCATATATTCGGCAGGATAATTGGCTTTCAGAAAAGCGGTCTGATAGGCAATTTTTGCATAGCAAGTCGAGTGAGATTTATTAAACGCGTATTCTGCAAAAGCCTTCCAGTCGTTCCATATTTTTTCTAATTTCTCCTCGTTCAAGTTATTTTTTTTACCCCCCTCTATAAACTTGGGATACATCTTGTTGAGTACATCAATCTGCTTTTTTCCCATTGCCTTTCTCAGAGTGTCCGCCTCCCCTTTTGTAAAGTTGGCCAACTTCTGGGAAAGAAGCATCACCTGCTCCTGATATACCGTAATGCCATAGGTCTCTTCCAGATATTCCTTACACTCTTCCAGATCATAGACAATCTCCTCGATCCCATGTTTTCTGTTGATAAAATTCGGAATATACTGAATAGGACCCGGGCGGTACAAGGCATTCATGGCAATAAGATCTGCAAAAACGGTGGGCTTGAGTTCCCGCATATACTTTTGCATACCCAAACTTTCGTACTGAAAAATCCCTATAGTCTTTCCCTCCTGAAAAAGTTTGTAGGTTTTCTCGTCATGTAAAGAAATTTTATCCGGGTCTATCTCTTTTCCGTGTCTTTCTTTAATGAGTTTTATGGCACTTTTAATGATAGAAAGCGTTCTCAAACCCAAAAAATCCATCTTTAGAAGCCCTGCGTTTTCTGCCACAGAATTATCGTATTGAGAGACCAGTATATCAGCATCTTTAGAAGCAATGGTAATGGGCACCAAACGAGAAATATCTTCCGGAGTAATAATAACCCCGCAGGCATGAATTCCCGTATTTCTTATGCATCCTTCCATTTTTTGAGCGGCAGACAAAACCGAAAATCTACTGTCTTGAGGATTTTCCAGAATAGACTTTATTTCGTCTACCAATACCTTATCCTCGGGGGGAAGTTTTTCGTATTTACTCAGAGATTTGGCTATATTCATCCCCGGAGAAGAAGGCACCAGTTTTGCAATATTTTTGGTCTCGGGAATAGAGAGTTCCATCACCCTGCCCACATCCGTAATAGCCGACTTCCCTCCCAAAATAGAATAAGTGATGATCTGCGCCACATTCATCTTTCCGTATTTTTCTATTACCCACTTTATCACCTTATCCCTCCCTTCATCATCAAAGTCAATATCTATATCGGGCATGGAAATTCTTTCGGGATTGAGAAAACGCTCAAAAAGCAGATCATACTCTATAGGGTCTACGTTGGTTATCCCAATACAATACGCCACGGCAGATCCTGCAGCAGATCCTCTGCCCGGTCCCACCCAAACGTCCATTTTTCTTGCCTCATTACAAAAGTCCTGTACAATGAGAAAATACCCCGGATATCCAGTATTTGCAATCGTCTCCAGCTCAAAGTCTAATCTTTCCCTTATCTCCGGAGTCATCTCTTTAAACTTTACCTTGGCTCCCTCATAGGTCAAATGTCTCAGATAGGCATTCTCCCCTCTCTTACCCCCATCCTTTTCATCTTCCGGATCCTGAAACTCCTTAGGAATTAAAAACTTTGGAAGCAAAACCTCCCGTGTAAGCGTATAGGGTTCGAACTTTTTCAAAAACTCTTCATAAGCCTCAAAGGCATAAGGATAATTTTTGAAAGTTTCTTTCAGCTCTTTTTTATTTTTCAGATAAAATTGCCTGGACTTGAGGCCTTTTCGTTTGCCAAACCCTTCCCCCACAGGAGAAGAAAGTTTTTCTCCATCTTTTATACAAAGCAAAATATCCTGTATGTGGGCGTCCGTCTCTCTTGTATAATAGGTCTCATTCTGAGCTAGAATCTTCACTTCATATTTCTTCGCCAGATCCGCCAAAACGGCATTGATATAAACTTCTTCCTCTATCCCATGGTTCTGTATCTGCACATAAAAATCGTCCCCAAAAGTCTCTTTCCACCACTTAAATACCTCTTCACCACGCGTCTCTCCAAATTCCAAAATCGTACTCGGCACATCACCGGAAAGCCCTGAGGTAAGAGCAACAAGACCTTTTTTATACTCCTTAATCTGTTGTTTCGAAATCCTGGGAACCCCGAAGTAATAGCCCTCAAGATATCCCAAACTCGAAAGTTTCGCCAGGTTCTTATATCCATTAAAATTTTTTGCAAGCAGTACTACATTGGTTCTTCGATCCGGATCTTCTTTAGTAAACTGTTTCTGTGTAGGTCTATCCGAAATATAAAACTCACATCCCACCACAGGAACCAAACCGGGGAATTTCTCCGGAGGAACATTTTGATTATCTCCCCGAGTGCTTTCTTCTTCGTATTTCTTCCTAAGCGCTATATTGGCTTTTTCTACCTCCGAAATAAACTTGAAAACCCCCATCATATTTCCAAAATCTACCAAACCCACTGCAGGAAAATTATTTTCCAGTGCAGAATCTATAAAATCTGAAAGATGAGAAGAGGCCTGAAGAGAAGAAAATATACTGTGGTTATGAAAATTAAAATACTGCCCTATTTCTATCTCCGGAGTGGTGCCGTGCTCTTCTTTTTTGTTCCTTTTAAATTCGGTTACCTGACTTCGAATCTCAATAGGAAATAGCGATATTACCTCCGGATGGTTTTCCCTGAAAGATTTGATTACCGCTTCATCAAGTCCAAGATCCCTTGCCGTGATGATCCCCAAACGAAGCATCTCAAAAAAAACCCGAGCCGTGGCATTTACGTCTGCCGCCGCATTATGCGCCTCATCAAACTTATGTCCAAAAAGTTTCTGATAAAGTTCTTCAAGTTTTGGTGGTTTATATTTTCCCGTTTTAGGATTAATAATCCCTGCATATTCTGTCCCCAAAAGCATGGTATCCGCTTGCTTTAAAGGGTCAAGAATATTTTCTATACTTTTTCTGTAGAGTTCTGCCCCTACAATCTTGTAATCAAAATCTATATTTTGCCCTACTCCTATTTTGCAGCCCCTTACCGCTTCACAAAACTCCAGCAAGACCCCTGTAAGATCCCTCCCTTTTTTTTCTGCGACCGCCGTTGTAATTCCGTGTATTCTGGAGGCATTGTAGGGAATATCGTAACCCTCCGGCTTGATGATATAGTCTTGATTGTCTACCAGATCCCCCGCTTCATTATGAATTTGCCAAGCCAGCTGAACCATCCTGGGCCAATTAGCCGAATCCGAAAGCGGCGCATTAAAATTCTTGGGGAGACCTGTGGTTTCGGTATCAAATATGATATACATCCGGGAAGATTAATTTCCCGCGAAATTAGGGAATTTTTATGCCAAAAAAATTATCCCAAGCCATTAATAATCCGCAAAACAAAATGTCCTAAAAAATAGAGACGGGCAAGTTTATAAAAAAAGAAATAAAATAGTCGAATTTGCAAGGGTATTTATGATTCCCGTGGCGGTCATCATCGCGCCTTTGGTGCCCATGCCCCCGCCTCTCCCTACATTGTGTAAGGCTTGTATTTCCTGTCGTATCGTTCTGAGCTTCCCTTCCACCCCCGAGGATTTTACCGTATTTTCCAGCTCTTTGGCTTTTCTTGTCGCTGTCCCAAAAGCCTCGGCTACCGCCTTGTTTCTCTCCGCAAGGGTTTTGGCCTTTTGGGTGATTTTTCCAAAGGCGGAAGTGGAATTTTGTGAAAGCCTGACCAGTCCTCTCGACATCAGGTCTTTCATCTTTACGACAAGTTCGACGGCATTGGTATTCATTCTAAAAAAGATTTTTGCTTTTCCCAAATTTTTAAGGCGATTCCCGTACGGTAAAAAAACAGGTCTTCACCCCATTCCTTTAGTGCATTGGCCCCAAAACGCATACTTCCAAAAACGATGAGTTCCTCCAGCCCGGTTTTTTCCTCTTCATAGTCCTTCTTTCCCCTCTCGCTAAGCGCGAAAAAATTCCGATTTTTTTCCCTCCATCAGCGTGTTGATTTGAAAAAACACCGCAATGAAATTGTCTTCGTCTTCAATTAAATCATAATCCCCATCCAGCCACAAATCCTGCAACAACGCGCTCACCGCTTTCGACATATTTTCCCCCGTCACAAGGGTAAGATAGTTGGCGATGTCTTCCACCGTGGGAGGTCTTAAAACCGCCAAAAAATGCTCTACCCGGATAAAAATCAGTTCCCTCCCTTTAAACTGTTTTTTCCACTCTTCTATTTTCCCCTCCGTAAACCTTTCGTAAAAGGGAGTGAGGTCGTTTTCTCTTTTTTTCGGGGGTTTCCTTCCCCTTGTTTTCCCCTTTTTTTCCGGCCGCAAAGGCCTTTTCTAAATTATGTGTTGACATGATGATTTTTTTAAAGTATCGTTTGGTCAATATTCATCGCAATAAAGGGAAGGGTGATCTCCCGGTATTTCGCGTTTTGCTCTAAGTTGACTCCGGTTTCCGTAAAAGATACCCCCGTCACGGTGTAGCTTCTTAGCGGATCAAAGGGGCGTTTTCTGTAGGAGATAAAAAGTACAATGCCCTCATGTGGCACGTCGGTGATGTCCGAAAACTGCGCCAGTTGTGCTGCCCTATGCATGGCATCCACCTCGAACCCCAAGAGTTTTACCGAGCCTTCGTATTTTATATTTCCCCCCAGTATGTCGAGCGGCTCATTTCCCGAGCCATAGATATGCTCTTTGTCCACGGTTTTATTGATGGAAAATCCCCGAAGGCCTTTGATGACCCTTCCTAAAATTTGCACCTCAAAGTGCGCACACGCACACTCGGAAGAAGTGATGTTGATGTTGCTCATTTTTTATTCTGTGTTTGTGGTTAATCCCAACGTAATGCGGATCCAAGAGAGATACCCCAACGGCTGCACCTTCACCTCTATGGAAAGCGTAGACGTATTGATGAGATCTTGCGCGATATCCACCAGCACCGCCACCTCGCTTACCTGATCCACGAGGGAGGTGTTCAGTTGGGCTTTGATCGTCTCCTCCAGATATTTCGCATCACTGGCGTTAATTTCCCCTTCTCTGCTCATCCTCATATGGGTTTCCAGAAAAGGCGTCGCTGCCGCCGTGGCCACGCGCTGGGCTTTGTCGATGATCCGCCCGTGGGCCAAAAATCTAAAATCATAAGTGCCCGCCATATTGTCTATGCCGAAGTAGTAGCCGGCTGAACCCTCCCGCGTATGCATCAAAATATACCCCGCATCGGATAAATTGTCCAACTCCGTCGGGTTGATTTCGTCTATGGGCTGCTTGCCGATATAGGCTTGGGTGAGGCTGAGGGGACCGTTTTGCCCGTTGCCCAATTTTATGTGGGCAGGGTATTTGCATGCCCTGGCAAGAGCGGTGCCCAGAGAGGCGGATCCGTCGGGTCTGGAAGAACCCAATACCACTCCGGCATAGGTGTTTTCCGCTTCCCGAGGTTCGAAAATATCCTCCGATGTTGCGTCCTTTATCCTGCCTTCGATGAGTATTCTCACCGGTCGGTTGATCGACTGCTGGTACTCTGCCAGCGACTTGGAAGCCAAAAGCGCGTTTTCCACGTCCTTATCTAAAAAGCCCCCGGAGATTTCCTCTCCTTTGTTGGGATGGCGGGCAACGCCCACCAGATTGATTTTCCCCTTGGAGAACGTAAGGAGTTTTTTACACCCGTTCTCATGGGTGCTCTCTACCATTTCCTCCATGGTCATGGTATCCTCCACACCCAAAAGCCAAAGCTCCGTGTTGCCTCCCAGCTCCAGATAAAATTCGTAGAGAAATCGGTAGATAAAAGGCTCACCCTCTGCCGTGTAGCCCTTGCTTTCCGCATCGCTTAAAGAGTACATTTTCTCCACCCGACCGATGTTCTCTGCCTTTCGGGCGGTGATGATCACCCCGGCCACCCCGTCGGTGACGGAGAGTTTACGGAGGAGATTTCCCGAGGAAATGTGTGCGGAAACCTTCGGTGTTCCTGTGCCTTGATTCATGGGGTTGCGGTTTTTTCTTGGGGTTGCGTTTTCTCTTTTTTATTTTGTTGTGCCGCCTGGAAAGGCCTTTTTTTGACTTCCTCTTTGGCTTTTCCCTCAGGGTTTTTTCTGACGGTTTTCTTTTCCTCCCCCTCGTTTTCCTTAAGGTTAGAACGGTAAAAACTTTCCACTTCCGCATGTTCCAACGTGTTGGAAAAACTTTGCGCAGTGTCTTTTGTGTAAAAAATCCTTCCCTCCACGATGTGGCATTCGTTGCTTAAGGGGTGTCTTAAAAAATAATCCAAAGATCGGGCTTTGTTTGTGTTCATTTTTTTTTGTTTTTATAGTTTTTTTTTTAGCCTAAGGACGCCCAGAAGGGAAAAAACAGAAAGAATAGCGATGAAAATTCTACCCAGCCCTATTTGGGTTTTTTCATACCATTTCAGCGGCCTTTCCACCGCAATGGGTTTACTGATATAGATCGGTTTTTGCCGGCTTTCTTTTACATGCCTTTCTTTCCATTGTTTGCAGAGTTTTTGCTCTTCCCTTTTGCAGTCGACCTCTAGGAGGTTATGGGTTAATTGTACTTTGGGTACGTTCTTTTTTTTCCCTTTCGGGTCTCTTTCCCCGAGGCAAGAAGCACGGGAATGCCCTTTTTGCATTCGATATAGGCTTTATAATAAGCGCTATCCGAAGACACGGTGTACACGGTATCCCGCACGGTGGTAACCACCTCACGGGTATTTTCAATCGCCACGGGCCTTGTCCTGCAGGAAAGGAGAAAAAGAACGATAAGCATTCCATAAGTCTTCATTTAGGTCCTATATTTTTATATTCTTCCTTTGCATCGAAGGAGGGACAGGCTTTTTTTACCCCGGTAAAATCCCGATGCCCTTGAATCCGCGCTGCAGGATAGCGTTTTTTTAAGCTTTTTATGAGCTGCAACAGGCTTCTTTTTTGTGCATCGGTCCGCGTGTCTTTGGGGTTTCCCAAAAGATCAATCCCCCCGATGTAGCTAATATTGACGGAAGTTGCATTGTGGCCTTTTACCCCGTTGGCGGGCTGACTTAGGGGAAGAAGGTTTACAATTTTTCCATCGGCCTTGATGAGGTAGTGGTAGCCCGGGTATTTCCAGCCTAGCTCCCTTTTCCAATATTGTTGTATGGCGCTTACCGGTACTTCCGGTGAGGTTGCCGTACAATGCACGGCGATGTAGCGGATAGGTCGCATCATTTTAGGCCGTTTTTTGAAGGATGACCGCGATTCCCTTCCAGTCTTGTCGCCTTGCCCTTCCCCCGATTTTTACTCCGGCGGAAAAGACATCACCGTAGTACAACGCGTCGTTGATGTTGGTATAAAAATTCGTCGCTCCAATCGCCTTGGTCACGCAATCGGATTGCCAAGCCAGGGTACCCAAGTTGTCTTCTTTTTCCAGTGACTGCCCTACTTCCAAAGGCTCTAATTTGCTGTTGAAAGCCACCACGCTGCCCCTTTGGAGGAGGGTAAACCCTGCAAAAGTGCCCAAAATTCCTTTTTTCAGATCTGCCGTAGCCTGGAAAGCCGCCATTTGGTTTTGAGAAAGACTGTCGATCAGCTGTTGGTACATATTGCTTTCGATCATTATATACCTTCCCGTGGCCGGAATATTGTCCTTGTTGAACTTTGCCTGGAGTTTGGAAAGATCCCTGTGATGCAGTGCCAGCCTTTGCCCCGACTGCCCGTCGTCCGCGTTGACCCCCGCCGCAGCACCGGAAGTGAAAAAAATACGGGAAGAAGGGATATATTCCGGGGTATACCCTCCCTTAACGGGCTTAACCCCCCTTAACCACGAATACAAAATCTCTTCTCCCACCCTCTCGGTAAGACCATTGACATGGCCGCTGAGCACGCTGTCGGTTTTTTGGTAGGAAATTTCCATGTTTTCCCTCCACGAAATGTGCGTCGGGTCGGTAGTGTATTCATCCAGAATATAACTCACGACCGAATCGGCTCTCTGTTTCGCCACCGCAGGGTAGGTATTTCTGTTTTTGACGATTTCAGGACCACTCCCCGCCTGAGGAATGTAGACAATTGCGCCAGACCTTACGTATTTCGTTTCGTCCGTCGCATACTGTAAATGCGGATTGGTCTTGTAGAGTTTTTCTACGATGTAGGGGTTCCAAAACTACTGAGCTACTTTATTTTCATTCATAATCTAAAGAGGGTTTTTATTCTTAATTATTCTTATGGTCTTGTTTTTTCAGCGATTCAAAAAGGGCGGGAAAATGTTCCTTTACTTCTTCCAATTCCCCACTGACGTATAAATCGCGGTAGGTTTTTCCCCGGTATTTCTCGGGGATATCGCGCCGGAGTTGGCCCACCGCAGAATACTGGACCGGCATATTTTCAATCAGCGCTTCCAAGCCTTCGGGGTTGGTTTTATAGTCTTTTTTTAAGGACTCCGCCAGCGCCACGGTAAGCTTCTTTTCTTTGAGTCCCTTGGCCACCAAGTTTTCTACTGTCTCAGAAAGGACTTTTTCATTGAGACTCTCCAGCTTTTCTTGAACCTCGGATAATTTCGTTTTTAAGCCCTCCGCTTGCGAGGCCTTGTCTTGAAGGTCTTCTATATATCGAAGAATTTCGTTTTCCGAATGATCGGACAGGTTTAGGGCAGTGGCAATTTTTGCCAGAAAATCAGATGGGGTATTCATATTTTTTTATTGGGTTTAGTTGTTCTAAATCGGAAAGGTTGAGTAGGTTGTCTTGTGCGTCATACAGATTGGCAAAAGCGTTGTAATTTCCGGGGATATCCACCAGGGAAATTTCTCTCGGAAACCATTTGGTGCCCGTCGGGCGCGTTTGCCCCTTGAGCTTGAGTTTGGGGTCGTTGGAGATTTCCAAAACGGTGATTTTTCCCACTGAGGCGGTGTTCAAAAACCCGTTTTTTATCTGTCCAGCAATTTTTTCCCCTTCCGGATGGAAAAGGTTGATCACGGGTTTTGCAAAAACCTTATCCCCCTCCACCCTGAAATCCTCCCAGCGCACTACCACACCTTTACCCCTATCGTGCATCAGGTAGCCTATCGGGAGGGGTCACTTCATCCAACAGCAAGCCTTCGGTCAGTAATCGGTATTTGTACACATTGACCGAATTGTCGGTAATGCAAAATTCTTTTTCGATTTTAACGGAGTTTTTTTTCATGGGATTTTGTATCGGAATCTTTTCTGGGGCAAAAATTGCAGTTCCCCATGTTTTAAAAAAATACTTAGGAAATCATTTCCTATTTTTTTTATTCTTTCCCGGGGTGTCTCAATTTTGCCGCGTAATAATGAACCAATATGGAATTGAGTAAAAAAGAGGAAAAGGAGCACGCACAACTGCTTTACGTCAACGATCGGGTGTCTTTTCGGGAGATTGCCACAAGAGTCAAGGTAAGCGAGAGGACCATCAGCCGTTGGGCCCGGGAGGGCAACTGGGACAAACTCAGAAAAAGCCTGTTGGCCACCAAAGAAAACCAACTGGTGGCCTTTTACAACCAGCTGGAAGCGCTCAATGAGGAAATCGAACACCGCGAGAAAAAAATACCGACCAACCTGGAAGCCGACATCATGAGTAAAATCACTTCCAATATTTACAAATTGGAAGGGGAAATGGTGATGAACGGTAAAAGTTTATCGGGTTCCTGCAAGACATAGACCGCGATTTGGCCAAAACCTGCGCAAAATATTTCGGGGAATTCATCGACAAAACCCTTAAAGGGAAGAATTGCAGTCCACGCAGGCACTGGGAGAGGTGGAAATCATCCCGCGAACTTTTTCAAAATACAGAATTTAAAAAAATGATCATTACCCCGGAAGAACTTAAAACCGGTTTGTACCCCGAAGTCATCGAGGAAATCACTCGTGCAGACGGAAAAGAAATCCCCCTGCACATCAAAGCGGCGGAAGACTTCGCCAAAGGCTTTTTGTTTAAATACGATTTAAAAGCCCTTTTTGGAGTGGAAGAAGACCCCCCGAATGTCCAGGATAAAGGGCTTAAAAAAGTAGTGAAAGTAATGGCATCCTATTTTCTGGTCAGGAAATCCAACCCCTCTGTAAGCTTGAGTTTGTTTCACGAAGACCGGATGATCTGGATAGGCACGGAAAAAGAACCCGGCTACCTTTACGATATCAGGGTAGGAAAAATCAACCCCGAGTGGCCCTACAAACCCACTCCTGAAGAAGAAAACACTGCAGAGGGGTTTTTCTGGAACTCGGACATCAGAAGAATCAATCGTTTTTAAAACGGTAAAAAAAACAAAAGCAGAAACTCCGGTGATTTACGATCTTTCCGTCACCTCACCCGACAGAAATAGAAAGGATATCGAAAGTTTAAAATCTGCAGTCATCAGAGCCGAGTCTGTCGCTTTTCCCAACCGTGTGCAGCTCTATGACCTCTATCACGACGTGGTGTCTATGGACGGTTTTTTATCCGGAATCATAGAGAAGAGGATCGCTTCCGTACTGAAAAAAAGCTCAAATTTATCGACAGAGAGGGCAACGAAAATAGGGAGATCACCCATCTGATGAGAGGGGAGGAAGGGAGAAAACTCATCAGGTTAATTCTCGAGTCTTTGTTTTGGGGGCTTTCGGGCGTGGAATTTAAAGTCGGAAGGGAATTTGCCTTGGAAGAGATTCCCCGCAAGCACATTAAGATTGAACAAGGGGTCATTGCCAAAAATCAATACAACGCCTATGATGATGAATTTAAGATAGACGAGCTTCCCTTTGTGTGGGTGATCGGGGAGAAAAACCATCTGGGGCTTTTGCTCACCTGTTCGCTTTATGCGGTCTATAAGCGGGGCAATTGGGGCGACTGGGCGCAATACGTAGAGATTTTCGGTCAACCGGTTCGCATCGTGGAATACGATGCCTACGACACGAAAACCAAAGAGGAAATCAGAAAACTGGGGAGAGAATCAGGCAACGGTCTTTTTATGATGATCCCGAAACAAGCCAAGTTTTCTATGCTGGATGGCAAGCAGAGCAACGGCAACGGAGACCTTCAGGACAAATTTAAAAATGCTTGCAATGAAGAAATGGCCATCTGTATTTTGGGAAATACCGAAACCACTTCCTCTTCTAGAAGTTCGGGGTATGCCCAAAGTAAAGAACATGCAGAGCAACAAGACGAGATCACCGCCTCCGATTTGGTTTTTATAGAAAACACCTTAAACAGCGCGCGATTTCTTAAAATTCTCTCCTCTTACGGTTACCCCGTGGAGGGAGGAAAATTTAAGTACAATATAGAGCTGAACTTAGAAAAGCTTAAAAAGCGGCTGGAAATCGACCTGCAGGTATCCGAGAAAGTGCCTTTTGATCCGGATTACTGGTACGAAACGTACGGAATTCCCAAACCCCAAAACCCCAAGCTCCACACCGATCGAGAAGAAAGCAAAGAGGAAAAGAAAGAGAAAGAAACTCACGTATTGAAAGAAAAAATACGGGAGCTCACCGACTTCCAACCTCTGAGTTTTAAAGACCGGGTTTTTAAAAAAGTGGCCGATTTTTTCGACCACGCCCTACAAAAATAGGGCAAATCAATAAACTTTATGCAGCAAAATGCCGTTCTTGTACTCCGTTAAACGTAGAAAATTTAAACGACAAAGACCCCGATTGGGAGGAAATTTTAGGGGGGGGAACGTAAAGATCAACGCCGACCTGCATCTTAAAACCGCGGGTATTTTATCCGGTGCCGTGGAGGTGGCTTTGGGTCCCGGCGTAGGAATAAAAATTTAGCGTATTACCTCAAGCAGAATATCTACCCTTTCAGTGCGGCAAAAAGCTTTACACAGATGGAGTACTATCGCGATCTGATGATAGGGGAAGAGGGTCAGATCGTAAGCTTTAGCAAATTTATGCAGAGAATTGCCGACACAGGAGCGCTGTTCAACCGGGAGTATTTGGAAGCCGAGTACAACCATGCGCACATGTCGGCGATTATGGCGTCAAAGTGGGACTCCATCCTCGGAGACTATCTGGAATACAGTGCGGTAAATGATGCCAGGACGCGTCCATCGCACAAAAAATTACACCGGTTTAACGCACCCAAGAACCACCCGATCTGGAATAAAATCTATCCTCCAAACGGCTGGAACTGCCGCTGTACGGTGATACCGGGATACGAGCAGAAAGTAAACAAGAAAATCACGGCGGAGGAAGCGGGAAAAATCATGAAACCCGAACTGAAAAATACCATTTTCGACAATAACGTGGGGAAAAGCCGGCTGATCTTTAAAAACAACCACCCCTATTTTTTGAAAAACGGAGAAAAAATACAGAACTTAAGCTGGGAGCAGTACGGACTGAAAAGTACAGAAAAAATTCAGTTGCAAAACCTGCCGCATTACA
Organism: Bergeyella sp.; assembly: GCA_030263285.1. Lineage (GTDB taxonomy): Bacteria > Bacteroidota > Bacteroidia > Flavobacteriales > Weeksellaceae > SZYB01. The sequence goes on along the minus strand of SZYB01000001.1, from coordinate 164,067 downwards.
AGGAAACCACGGAAGAAGAATATTTCGCCTGGTGGGAAAAACAAAAGAAAAAACAGGGAGATGACCTCGTGGTAAACGACAGACTAAATACCGAAATTGTTCTCCCCGGTCATGAAGGAAAATCAAAATCGAAGTTCAATTACTTTAAGTGGCATATCTTAAGAAAATCGGGAGAAAAAAGATACCTGTACGCAACCGAAGTGGTGAATATCTTGAAAAATCCGGACGAGATCTGGCTGAATCCCATGGATAAGAACACCAGAACCTACATCAAATACTACGACAAAGGGGCTATCAAACTCGTCGTGGACGAAAATTTTAACGCGATATCCCTGTATTTGACTGAGTCAAAATTTACCGGCTCTATAGAAAAATCAAGAAAAGGAATATTGCTTTATAAAAAATAAAAAAGGTCTTTTTAAAAAAGACCCTTCTGTCAGGTGGGGGCACGGCCAAGGCGGGTTAGGCCTACCCGTGTCTTAAATGACTTTACAAATTTAACAAAAAAAATGAAACCGGAAGAATTTTATCTCCTGCTGAAAAAAAGAGAAAAAAAAGTAAAAAAATACGCAGCCTATGGATTTCCTGAAAGGGCGGGGAACACCGTACTTGATTTTATCGACGGAAATTTTTCCGCACAGGGATGGCAGGGGAATGCTTTTAAAAGATGGAAAAAAAACAAAAGAGGCGGGACCATTTTGGTAAAAACAGGCAATTTAAGAGGAGGCAGCCGACTCATCAGAAAACGCACAGGTGACCGTCAGAAATGAAGTGCCCTACGCCAAAATTCACAACGAAGGGTTTCGGGGGGTGGTCAGCATCTCCTCACACACGAGAAATCGGTATGCTAAAACCCGTTTTTTAACGGAAACTCCCACCTCAAAAGGGAATCTCCGCCGTAAAACCCTGACCGGAAAAAGCGGAGAAAGCTTCGTCAAAGCCCACAAGAGAAGGCTGAACATGCCCCGAAGACAATTTATCCCCACAACGCAAAGCCCTTCCCCTGTACTTATGGAAGCCCTTAAAAGAAAACTCACCCGAGACTTAAAAAAAATCATCACCTTATGAATTACTTTTTTTCACAAATTTTCCTGGATATCGAAAAAAGAATTTCGGAAAAGGTCCCGCAAATACGATTCATCGAGCAGCAATTGGGCCAACTGCATCAGATAGGGGAAACCGAGCGCCCCCCGCTCTCTTATCCCGCCGTATTGATCGATTTTCCTCACTCCGGTTATTCCAATATGGCGGGAAGCATACAACTGGGGGAGGTGCAAATTCTCCTACAACTCGTTTTTGAAAGCCACAGCTCCACTTGGAATAAAGCACCGGAAGAAGTAAAGAAAAAAGGTCTGGAATATTTGGAGACAGAGCAAAAACTCTACGCTGCCCTGCAGGGATGGAGTCAGGCGTATTTTACCCCGCTCAACCGCCTGGCGGTGAAAAGCCACAATCTAAATCCAGGATAATATATTTTATTGAAAATCAATAAACAAGACCGAAATATTTTTTAGAAAAAGCGGAACTTAAAAAAGGTTTTGTAGATAAATATCATATAAATTCTAGTGCTTCTGATGTTTTTTTGTCTAAAATACTTGGAGTGTTATCCCAATCTGTCTGCTGAGTGGCTTCTTACAGGAAAAGGTGAGGTGATTAAGAAAGAAGAGAAATCCAACAGATCCTCCGACTCATCTTTTGAAAAATTATCTATAGAAGAAAAACTTAATGCGTTAATGAATTTGGTGGTTGAGAATAAAAAGAAGACAGAAGACCTTAAGGAGACAAATAAAAGAATGATAGAAGATTTTAGAAAGGAAAACAGAGACAATCAACAGGAGATTTATGATTCGGTGACTACCATAGAGACAAGGCAGTCGATAGATAACTCATTCATTGTAGGTATCATAAAAAGCACTCTTTTTAGGGAGATGGAAGAGCGAAAAAAATCAGGAACTCATGAATAAAGAAAGGAAAAAAACACAGAGATAGAGTGTGGTAAAAATTCAGTTTTCCTGAATCTTTATTTTCTTAACAAAATCTACGATGTCATTTTCGTTTTTATTCTCATTTACAATATCACAGATAAAGGAGTATTTTTTTTGGTCAAAAAATGTACCATCAAGCTGTTCAGAGAGATCTGTTAGATTTTTCACGTGCTGAACCTTGGAAATAATACCCTTTTGATAGAATTTTAGACTTTTTACTTTCAATTTCCATTGCCAAGTTGTAGTAAATTTTATTCATAAAAAAGAAGGGGGTTTTTATAATTATACAGAACACTTTTACTGCATGAAAGTGCTGGATATACCCACTAAAACAAGTTATTGTTTACATAAACAAAATTAAACCAGCGAGTTATATTATGTATACTCTATAGAAAACGTGATTTATATGCATTTTTAGGATATTAACCCTATAGATTATACCGATTTATCCCCCCCCTTTACTTATTTATAAAAAAGGGTACCTTAACCCCCACGATTCTACAGTATAAAAAGAGTTAAAAAACTACCGCCATTAACAAAAAAGCGTGTTTTTTATGTTTTTGGACATTTCGTTTTATCCCCCCCCTAAAAGTAAAATTTTAATTGAATTTTCTACTACTGACCCGATTATGAGTTCTCCCCCATATTTATCTTCCTAATCCTGATCCACAAGACAACAAAGGCAAGAAAAAAACAAAACCCTCCGATAAGAAACAAAGAATTAAGCGGAGACTTAATTCTAGAACTCCCTCCGTGTTCTACAAAAAGAATTCTATAAATTTCAAGATAATGCGTAAGCGGAATTACAGAAGCAATTTTCTGTACCCAAGCAGGCATTTGGCTCAGAGGCCAGGTAAATCCGCTGAGAATAAAACTGGGGGTCGCCACCACCATGAGCACCTCTGTCGCTTTCAGCTGCGTGGGAAACAAAAGGCTGCCTAATATCCCCAGAAAACAAACAGAAAAAATGAATACCGTTGTAGACAATACAAACGGCCATACCTCACTATAAAGAGGGAGTTTATAGTAGAGCGAAAAACCGTAATATATAGCAACAATTCCTATAGACATCAACGCATAAGGGATTACCTTTACCATGATCAACAAAAAGGGATTGCTCACCCGACGCACCAAATCTTTAAATGTGTTTTTCTCAAACTCTGAAGAAAACGATAAGGCCAAACCAAGCAACAGCACCTGCTGAAATACGGTGAGCAAAACTCCCGGAAGCATGAAATACAGATAATTCCCACTCCGTATATTCTGCTTTACAAAGGTAAGTTTGAACGGTTCAAACTGACTATAGGCAACTGCCTCTGGGAGTCCTTGTTTTTTTAAGGTTTCGATTTGTATCCCTGCTTTGAGAACAGAGACACAAACATTAATTGCGTTGCTCGCAAAGTTTGCGGTAAGAGTATTGGATGCATCTACAAAAACAGTGATCTCTGGATAACGTTTTGTAAGTACGGCAGACTCAAAATCCTTAGGAACAATCACCACACTGGAAGACCCGTTCTCCGAAGCTATTTTCTGAGAATTCTGACGATCACCAAGAACACGAACCACCTTAATAACCTCATTTTCCTCAAACATCTGAATCAATTTTTGGCTGGTTATAGAACGATCTTCATCTACTACCACAACAGGAAGATCGGTCACTTTTCCCTTCTTATAAACATTCCCAACCAATACGCCATAGAGAATAGGAGCCCCTATAAAGAGTATGCAAAGCACATCATTACCGAAAAAAAGCCTAAACTCCCTGATTATCAACTGTATTATCTTCTTCATCGCTTACCTCAATTAAATTCGATAACAGCAGTGCTTTTTACCAGTAAATTTTCTGCATTTTTTTGATTCACGGGAACCACCTTTATTTCAAACAAAGACTGATTCTGTTCAAAATCCGGATAAGCAGAAGCTATGTTGGCATAAGCACCTAAAGGCTTTATGGAAACGACTTTGGACTTAACCACCCTACCTTTATCGTAAGGAATTTTCACGTTAACTTCTTGGCCTTTCCTAATTTTACCCAGATTGTTTTCTGCAATGGTAAAACGAAAATAAGAAGATCCCTCGATAAATCCCGATACCAATGAATACCCTGCCAAAGCAAGTTCTCCGACTTTTAATGTAAGGGTCTCCACAGACATGTCTTCCGGCGCTTTTATAAAACGTTCTGATGCCGCTACTTCTACTTCCCTCATGGCTCCTATTGCACGTTTTTGTTGTCCCAAGGCCATGGTCTGCTGTTCCTTCCTTGCTCCCGAAGAAGCCTCGTCAAACTGGGCAACAGCTGCTATGTATTGAGTTTTTGCCGCCTGGTATTTGGCAAACACTTCATCGTACTTTTGTTGGGGAACTAAACTGTCTTTTAACAGGTTTTTTAGACGATTAAGCGATTTTTCGGCAAAATCAAGCTGTTCTTTAAAACCACTCACCTTCGCCTTGAGTTGCGTAATCTGCTCATTTGTTGCTCCCTTTTTAGCCATATCATACTGTGCTTCTGCCGCAATAAAGGCGCCCTGTGTCTGAATTTTTTTAGCCTCCACTTCCGGCACAGAAATAATGATTAAGGTATCTCCTTTTTTCACCTCCTGTCCTTCTTCAACCAGAATCTTTTCTATTTTTCCGGAAATCTTGCTCGAAACGAAGGTATGCTGCTTTTCTATTTTTCCTTCAACAATTAAATTCGGTTCTTTTTTATTTCCACAACCGGTGATAAATAAAAAAACCAGTAATAAGCCTATTTCTTTCATTTTTGTTTTTGTATAATTGAAATCTTGCCCAAGAATATGCTTAATCATTTTATTTCATTTTGAGATAGTCTTAACTTTTCCAATAAGCTACCCGTAGAGTACAACAATTCGAGTGCCGCCTTTCTTTGATGTAAAACCTGACTGTAATAACCTAGTGAAGAAGTATAATATTCATTTTCTGCTGCTAATCTTTCGGTAACATTAGTTATCCCCTCCTGATACTGTTTAATCGCTAAGATTCTGTTATTTTCGGATACCTGAACTTGCTGTTCGGCTACCTCCAGTTTTTGGAGAGCCGTCTGATAATCTGTCTTAGACTTTTCAAGCAGTAAATTTAATTTTTCTTGAGTGTCTTTTATCTTATTTTCGTTAATAGAAATATCAATTTTGGCCTGACCGAGTTTATTGTGGTACTCCCCCCCTCCAAAAATATTCCATCTCGCCCCTATGCCGAGAAAAAAGTTGGGAAACAGAGACAACTGCTTGGTATTAAAACTGAAGTCTTTTTTGCTCAGTATGCCATTCAAAGTAAGTTGGGTATTAAAAAAGTTGATATAGTTTACTGAACCAAATGCAAAGATCTTTGGATAAACTCCCCCCTTTTCTTTTTGGTAAAGGAATTTATAAGCTTCGCCCGAAGACCCTAATGCCTGCAGCTCTTTACGCCTTGATGTATTCCAATTTTCTTCTAACAAAAAAATGGATTCAAGAGGATAGACAATATTCTCAATACGCTCACTTGTGAGATGGGTAAGAACCTCAAGCCTCTGACGCAGCAATTTTCTGTTCCCCTCCAGTTCTACCTTTTTAGATTTTAATTCCAAAATAGCCAGTTTTATCTTATCTCTGTCGTAAGGAATTAAAAGCCCACTTTGTATTGCTTTTCTGACCCGCTTACTTTCCTTTTCCAATCTTTTTTCTGTATCGGAAATCAAAACTTCTACCTGAGAGAGCAGCATTAACTGGTCAAAAGTAGTAATGACTTCTCTAGCAATCGCCTCTTTTTCGGCCTCTATCATAAATTTCTCTGCCTTTTCCTTTTCCTTTAGTGCTTTTTCAGCATTTGGAAGTTGTAGACCTGTAAAAATCATCTGAGTCGCTGTAACCCCAACACTTACGAAGCTGCCATTGGTACTCAAAGGTCTATTGCCATCAAAAAGGGTAATTTTGGAAAGCATGAGATTAGGAAGATCTACAAACCCACTCATATTGAAATAGGTATATGCAGCATTGGCAAAAATATGGGGTAATCGCTTACCCTTTATACTTCTCGTATTGAGTTGAGTCTTCTGAAAATCCAATTGTTTATTTAGCAATACATAGTTTGTATTTATAGCACTCCGGATAGGTTCATGCAATATCGGATCAATTATTTTCTGCCCATAGAAAAAAACGGGCAATAAAAACGATAGCGCAGACGATTTGATAAAAAAAATCAAATGTTTATCATTTAGGATACTACATTTTTGCCGCATCATCTTTGAATTAAATAATGTTATATGAACAAATTTTGCTAAATCACCACGCAAAGCTAGTCATTTTTTATGAATAATCCCGAACTTAATAAATATCTATCTGGGGAACTTAATCTGTACTTTTTTCATTAAAACCACTGGTAAATTTAACATAAAATTTCGTGTTTTCAAACGAATGTCGTAACTTAGTGTCACAGGGTTAGTAGGTTACGTTTTGCAGTTAAAAGAGTGCGTTATGAAAAAAAGAGGAGTGTTGACTTTTCTCTCCCTGAGTGTTTGGTGGGTGTGCTGGGCCCAAGATGCAAAAGACATAACACTCTATTTTAGAAATCAGAGAGAACAAATGATAGAAAAGTACAACCAACTTTATCTTTCTGGTTCGCTGGTTCCTCCTTCAAAAACACAGAGTAAAATTACAGACAAGCTTTCCAGTTTTGCCGGAGACATTCCTGTTTTTATTGCTAATCAGGACGCCGGAGCCAATCAAGCCTCAGAAGTTTCGTCCCTGGAGGATGGAACACTCGAAGGACTTGACAATAATAAAATAGACGGAGACGAAATACGAATACTTTTGATGGATGCAGGGAATGTGTTTGACGGACATCAAGAATTCAAAAACAAGGGATCTAGGATCTTTTATTGGGATAACACAGCGAACCGCATCAGCAGTCACTCGACTTCCGTTGCGGGAATGATAGGGGCAAAAGGCATTAATCTGGATGCAAAAGGAGTCCTAGAAAATGTAACACTCGACACATATACCTACAGAACAAGCAATAACAAAGACAGCTTTTCAAAACTTGCTACCGCTCCTAACGTGAACATATCAAACCATTCCTATGGTACAGATCTGGGCTGGATAAGGATACATCATCCTTACTCCATATACAACAAGCCGGGATGGTACTGGGTAGGAAATTACCGCCTCAGTAATAAAGACACCTATAGCGGTACATATTACTCAGAAGATGCCAATTTTGACAGAATAGTTTATGAAAACCCCAGACACATTATCATAAAAGCAGCAGGTAACACCTACGGACAGGGACCCGGTGCGAATGAACCAAAATTTAAGTACGATTATTCCTCAAGAAGTTTTATTCCTTTTGGGGAGACCGACATAATTCCTGCAAACAACTGTAGCAAAGGATACAATTGTATCGGTAGAGGATCATTAGCCAAAAATATCATTGTGGTAGGTGCCATAGAACCACTCAGTACACTCAGAAATATTTATACTTCCCCCACAATTACCAAATGGAAATACAGCAGTGCTGGACCCAGAAAAGATGGCGCCATAAAGCCCGACCTTGTAGCAGTGGGAGCTAAAGTGGTGACCCCCTCCTATGTTAGTAAGAATAGAGACGACACCTACACCAAAGATATGGGAACCTCTTTTTCTGCGCCCGTCGTCACAGGTATAGCCGGAGGACTTACTCAACTTAACAGAATACTTACAGGCGACAAAAATTTTACTTTTACTGCAGACAAAATGAAAGCTTTACTCATCCATACTGCAAATGAAGCGGGAAATATAGGTCCGGATGTATGGTACGGCTATGGACTGGTAAATGCAAAAAAAGCAGCCAATGTTCTTATAGACAAAAAAAACGGTTTAGCCTATTTTGAGAAAGTAAGTCTTAAAAATGGCTCTACTTTTGTCAAGGAATTTATAGGAAAAAGAGGGCAGCCTCTCAAAGCGAGTATTTCGTGGATAGATCCCGCAGCAGAACCATTTACCAAAGAAGAAGACCAAATTTATAATACCGCCAGCAGACTCGTCAATGATTTGGATCTAAGGATAGTAGACACAAAAACTTTTGAAATTCTCTACCCATGGAAGCTAGATATAAAAAATCCTACCGCGCCCTCCATAAAAGGAGATAATACAGTAGACAATGCAGAACAAGTGATTGTGGAGTCTCCTGTTGCAGACAGAGTCTACAGAGTAGAGGTTTCCCATAAAAGAAATCTTGTAGATACAAATGGAAAAAACATTCCTCACCAAAGTTTTTCAATTATCGTTACAGGATATAGTAGTAAAGTTAAATCTTCAGATAATTCCGAGGAAACTCCCCCACGTCGACTTCAAATATATCCTACCAAGACCCGAGATTATGTCAATATAACCGGAGTCAAAAAAAACAGCCTCCTTTCTGTTTTTGACTTTTTTGGAAATGCACTCCTAAGTATCCCGATCGATAAAGACTACCAGCTTGATTTTTCTTCTTATTCAAGTGGGGTATATCTTCTGCAGATTACTGATGATAGCCAAAACAGCAAAGAGATAAAAAAAATAATCAAAGAATAAGAGAATTACAATAATTGCTTCACCAAAAAAAGGTAAAGTAAAGTGGGTGGTCTTGAACATAACTATTCATTATTAGAACCCAGAAAAAACAGACAAAAGCCTATCCCTTTTTTTTGAACAGGCTTTTGTCTGTTTATATTATAAAGATATACTACACACACAGATCTTCTGTCTACCACATAAATACCAAGGGAACTCTTTCATAAACTCCCCCTGGTACATCACACAAAACTCAATCTTGCTTCACTCCAGATGATGGGTGGATTTTCTTGGAAAGAGAATTAAGCTTTCTCAGTCTCAGAGAAAATATGATACTGGAAATACCAGAAAAAATAAAGGACAGTGCGGTATATACCACCAAAGAAAGTCCTGCAAATAAAGGGTCCCAAAGCAGAATGAAAGATAACAAAATACCTACCACGCTGAAAAAAGCCAAAAAGCCCCAATTCTTATCCTTCATACTCTTTAAATCAATAGACACACCGAGTGCATTAATTGACTGGAACAGCACATAGAATCCCACAAAAAAAGGAAGAGACAACATCGTAATCTCTCTGTGCACCACGAGAATAAAACCAAAAACGGTATAAAAAAGACCCGCTGCCAACTGCCATCCCCAGCCTTGCATCCCACGATTTGCCAATGCAAAAAGCAATTGCAATACGCCCGACAGCAAGAACAGCACGCTAAAGATAGTGGCCAAAGCCACATAAGACTCCACAGGTGTCCTGAACACCCAAAAACCCACGAGTACAAGTACAATACCAATAACGAGCGGCACATACCAATGTTTTACTGTACCAACTACGTTTCTCACAAAATTTTCACTCATAAAACTACATTTTATTATTATCCCAAAGATAAGAGTTTATTTTTTTAAACACTGCCTGCAAAAGTATTTAAACAGAAAAAATTAAAATTTCATCCTCTGTATACGTATAGCATTGAGAATGGCGATAAAAGCGACTCCTACATCGGCAAAAATAGCCTCCCACATCGTGGCACTGCCCGCCGCTCCTAGAATAAGAACAATAATCTTTACTCCGAGAGACAGAGCGATGTTTTGCCAAACTATTTTTTTTGTTTCTTTTCCTATTTTGATAGCCATAGGAATCTTACTCGGCTTATCATCCTGAATCACTATATCTGCCGTTTCTATTGTAGCATCACTACCCAAGCCTCCCATAGCAATCCCCGCATCACTCAAGGCCACCACCGGAGCGTCGTTCACGCCATCCCCCACAAAAGCTACGGTTTCGTTCTTCGCCTTTATCTCTCTTACCTTGTTCACCTTGTCCTCAGGTAAAAGATCCCCAAATGCATTCTCTATACCTAACCTATTTGCAATATGTTGCACCACACTACTCTTGTCCCCACTCAGCATGGTAGTTTTTACCCTTAGTTTTTTCAGCGAATCTATTGCCCTTTGAGAATCCTCTTTTATGCTGTCTGCAATCGTAATAAAGCCTATATATCTCCCGTCATATGCCACGGCGATAAGAGTGTAAACAATTTTTGAAATGTCTGTATCGTACTCTATCCCAAACTTATCCAGTAATTTGAAGTTCCCTACCAAAAGTTCTTTATTTTCTGCCACAGCTCTAAGCCCGTATCCGGGTATCTCTTCTACATTTTCCAGCTTTACAGAATGATCAATTTCTCCCACATAGTCGTGGATAGCCGTAGCCACAGGGTGGGTACTGTTGCCCTCTATTGCATTCACCAATTTCAAAATCTGATCCTTATTTTCGCCAGGAGCAAAACTGACTTCCTGCACCTGAAAAACTCCCTCGGTCATAGTACCCGTTTTATCCATGACTACGTTCCTGATCCCCGCCATGGTATCCAGAAAATTACTTCCCTTAAAAAGGATTCCATTTTTGCTTCCAGAGCCTATTCCCCCAAAATAGCCCAAAGGAATAGAAATCACCAAACCACAAGGACAAGAAATTACCAAAAAGATGAGCGCCCTGTACAGCCAGTCTCTAAACACATAATCACTCACAAAAAAATAAGGAACTATACAAATAAGAACCGACAAAAAAACCACAATGGGCGTATACACCTTAGCGAACTTCCTTATAAAAAGCTCGGTAGGCGCCTTTTGAGAAGCTGCATTCTCTACCAATTCTAAAATTTTACTAAGCTTACTATCGGTGTAAGCCGTAGATACCCTTATCTGACTCGTGGTATTAAGGTTGATCATCCCTGCAAGTACAGTATCTCCCTTTGTTTTGGTATCCGGTTTGCTTTCTCCCGTAAGTGCAGAGGTGTTGAAAGAAGAAGATTCTGATAACAACTCCCCATCCAAAGCCAGTTTTTCACCTGGTTTCAGTTGAATAATATCCCCTATAATCACGGACTCCGCTTTTACTATTTTCGGCTTCCCATCTACCAAAACCGTAACCTCGTCCGGCCTCTGATCCAGCAAAGATTTTATATTCGCTTTTGCTCTTGAAACCGCCATGGTCTGAAATACCTCCCCTACTGCATAAAAAAGCATTACCGCCACTCCCTCCGGATATTCTCCTATGATAAAAGCTCCGATAGTGGCAATGGACATCAAGAAAAACTCCGAAAAAAAATCAGCATAACGTATGCTCCGGATTGCCTCCTTTATTACCGGATAACCCACCGGCAAATAGGACAGGAGATACAACGCCAAACGAACACCGTCCCTAAACCAGTGAGGCTTCACATAGCTATCAAGAACCACCCCCGTCATGAGTAACACGAAAGACACCAGAGCCGGGAAAAACAACTGAAACGGAGTCTTATCCTCCGCCCCGTGAGAGTGACCGTCCCCATCAAAATGCTCCGGAGCAACACTTCTGCCTCCCGGCTTTGTAGTACCACAGCAATCTTTCATTTTCTATTTTTTTTATTGGTTATTCCTAAATTTACGTTTTTTTATCGAATTAACTTCTACACAATAAAAAATCCAAGAGATAGAGTAAATCTATTAAAACTCCGTGTACAAGGTACAACCCCCTAATTATGCAATGCCATGACAGATGAGCAGAAAGACAATTCCCACGCACCCTTCGCAAAAAGTTACAACCCCCTCTCCAAAAATTTTTACCTAATATTCTACATCCACCAATTGAATTTCAATAAAATACATTTCTTGTAAATAAATTACATAATCACAAACTCCCTGCCCCACATAAAACTACTTTTCAACAATAAACTTCCTTGCACAAGATTCTTGAAAAAAGAAGGAACTCCACCCTCATAAACTGAACGGTGGAACCTCCCGTTAATTTCTCATACTATTAGAATGTTATTACATAACAAGCATCTTTAATCTTCCTCTCCTACATTGATTAGTTTCGCATCAATAAAATAAGCTCCTTTGGTTACAATTTTTGCATCTTTCGGAAGCTCTTTTACAGGAGTAATTGCAGTATATCCCACATCAGAAACCCCCTTATCTACCTGAACTTTTTCAAAAAAAGTTAATTTTTCTTTTTGCTTCCCACCTTTATTCCCCCCATCATTTGCTTGTTTAGTTTTTTCGTCAAGGACCACAAAAATGTAACTATTTCCATAAGAACTGGCAACTGCAGAATTGGGTACGGCTGCCGTCAATTTAGAATCTATACTTATAAGTCCGGTCGCACTCATCCCGTCTATAAGCCCTCTCTTATCTCCTATTACGGTTGCATGAACGGGGATAGTTTTTGTATTGCTTTCGAAATAATCCCCTATCTGGAAAATCTGAGCATCATATTCTTTTGATGGATCGTTTGTGAGAGTAAAATGGATTTTCTGTCCTACCTTTACCTTGTGTAGATCCTGTTCATATACCTGAAGATCCAGATGAATAGAAGAATTATCAACAATCTCTGCAACAGGAGAAGAAACATTGACAAAACTTCCTATCTGTGCCATCAGATCACTAACCACCCCATTAATAGGAGCTAAAACAGTAAGACCCGAGCGTAAACTTGCATTGGAAAGACTCGAAGGGTCAATACCCATAAGCTGTATTTGTTTTTGCAAAGAAGCCCTTCTCGTTCTTAAAGCCTTTAAATTTGATTCCGAATTCTGAAGATTTTTCTTCGCCCCCGCTTCATTCTCATACAGCTCCTTCTGTCTCTTGTATTCTTGTTCCGCAAAAGTAATCTGACTTCCAATGGTAAGATATTCCTCTTGAATCTTGAGAAAATCTTGATTCACAATAGTTGCAATTACCTGTCCCCTCTTCACATGGTCTCCCACCATTACATTGATAGACTTGATTACCCCACTATACAAAGATGTTGCATTGGCCTTATTATTATTGGGCACCTTTATATATCCATTGGCCTTAATGGTCGAGGCGAGGTTTTTCATCTCAATTTTCCCAAAAGTAATGCCCACAGAATTTATCTGACTCTCTGTAAGAAAGGTAACCATTTCATTTTCTTTGGGTTCTTCATTTGGTGTATCCGGTTCTTGATTTTTAACGATTTGGGAAGAATCTACGGCTTTATTTTCTTTATTCCCGCAATCGATTAGTGTAATGGAAACGATAAAAATTGATATTATTTTAAATAAAAAATTCATTTTACTTATTGATTAATGCATTAATATTTACGACAATACTGTTTAATTCCTGAATAGACTGAAGGTATTTTAATTCTATATCGGTAGAAGTCTGTAGGGCAAACAAATATTCTACATAAGAAATATCTCCTGTTTTGTATCCAACCTGTGCCGCATTCGTTATTTTCTTTGCATTTGGCACTGCCTGGTTTACGTAATATTCGTATCGTTGCACGCTTTGATGGTACTGCCTAACAGCATTTTCAAGCTGGGTACTGAGTTGTTGCTTTTGGTAATTCATATTGGTTTCCGTCATTTTTTTTTGGTACTCCAGAGATTCGGCTCTGGATTTGTACGCTCCGTAAGTAAGCGGAATGCTGACCCCTACATTGAAATATTGAAAACGGTTTTTGGAATCAAAATATTTTTCCTGTCCGGGTACTCCGTAGTATCCCACAAGTGATTGATTGGTATAACCCAAACTGAAATCCGGAAGCCCTTGTGTTTTTTCAAGTTTTTTACTTTTCTCCAAAACTTCCATATACTGACGTAAAGCCGAAACTCTAGGATGATTATCCACGGCACTACTATCCAAAATTTTATTTAGCCTCAGAGGCTCGTACTCACTCCCTGTTGCAACAGAAATATCTTCTTTCGTATTGAGAAGGAGCTTTAGATTCTTGTACGCGTTTTCTAGATACAATTTATTCTGCAAAAGCAAGAGATCAATTTCCCCCCGTCTCGTTTCGGCTGTGTTAATCTCTATCTTCTTGATATCCCCCGAGTTGAATTTTACCTTAGCTACCCGAACAAAATCTGCATAAATACTGTCCAGATAAGTGAGCTTCTCCTCATTAAATTTGAGGTATTGTATCTGATAAAAATAGCTCCTCACCTGCTTTACAAGCTCATTTACAGTAATCTCCTTTTGGATCTCTTCGTTCTTGATTTGTTCGGCAATCAAATCTTTTCTTACCTTAAAAATAGTGGGAAACGGAATAGTTTGAGAAATGGAAAAAGACTGATCAAATTTATCGCTGTTGTATTGACCCAATTGGGTTTGAAAATCCATTTTTGACAATTCCTTTACGGTACCCTTTAGCGCCTGAACAGACCTTATACTCAAATCATTCGATTTTAAAGCGGGATTATTCTTCAGGGCCATATCAATAACCTCATCAAGCGTCAAATTACGGGATTGCGCCTTTAATAAAGAATTTGAAAGCGTTAATAAAATGACCACGACTGTTGCCATTCCCTTCCCGATCTTTAATTTCCTGACTGTTATCTTGGTATTAAACATCATATAAAGAAGGGGCAATACAAACAGAGTAAGAAATGTAGCCGACGCCAACCCCCCGATGACTACGGTAGCAAGAGGCTTTTGTACTTCTGCCCCCGCGCTCGTACTCAGTGCCATGGGGAAAAACCCTAAAGATGCTACCATAGCGGTCATAAGCACAGGACGCAAACGCACCTTAGTTCCTTCTAGTACCCGCTGCTTAAGATCTGTCATTCCCTCTTTTTGTAGCTGGTTAAAGGTGCCTATTAGAACGATTCCATTAAGCACCGCCACCCCAAAAAGGGCAATAAAACCTATTCCCGCACTGATCGAAAAAGGCATTCCTCTTACCACCAATCCCAAAATACCTCCTATCGCACTCATAGGGATTGCCATAAAGATAAGGCTGGCCTGCTTTAAAGAATTAAATGTGAGGTAAAGCAATAAAAAAATCAGAAACAATGAAACCGGAACTGCTACCATGAGCCTTGCACTGGCTTCTTTTAGGTTCTCAAAAGCCCCTCCGTAGGTCACAAAATACCCTGTAGGTAAATCCATCTTTTTGTCTACTTTCGCCTGAATATCATTGACCACACTTTCCACATCCCTGTCTTTCACGTTAAAACCAATTACAATTCTTCTTTTCGCTGCCTCACGACTAATTTGAGAAGGTCCCACTTGGTAAGACACTTGGGCAAGCTGATAAAGAGGCACCTGTGTTCCTTTGTTTGTGGGAATCATAAGATTATCTACATCATCTATGGACTGTTTATGCAAACTATCTAATCTTACGACCAAATCAAACCTTCTTTCGTTTTCGTATACCACCCCCGTACTTTTCCCTGCAAAAGCCGTGCTCAAAATCCCATTAAGATCCTGAATATTAAGTCCATAATTTGCAATTCTTGTTCGGTTGTATTGCACTCTGATTTCCGGTAATCCCCCTACTTTCTCAATTTGTGGGCTGGAAGCCCCATTCACGGACGAAATAATTTCTGAGGCTTGCTGAGCCAATTTATACAGAGTATCCATGTCCTCTCCAAAAATTTTAATTGCAACGTCTTGTCGGATTCCCGTCATCAATTCGTTAAATCTCATCTGTATCGGCTGATTCTTTGCAAAATAGACTCCAGGAATATTTTCTAAAGCCTCCATCATTTTGTCTCCCAATTCTTTGTAGGAAATTTTAGATTTCCACTCACTTTGAGGTTTAAGAACCACAATAAGATCGGTAGCTTCCGGGGGCATGGGGTCTGTAGGAACCTCCGCGGCACCCGTCTTCCCTACAACCATTTTTACTTCATCAAACTTTTTGAGTATTCTGGAAGCCTGCATAGAGGTCTCCAAACTTTGGCTTAAAGAAGTCCCTTGAGGTAACACACACTGAAAAGCATAGTCCCCCTCTTGCAAATTTGGGATAAATTCTCCCCCAAGACTTTTAAAAATAAAAATACATATGACAAGCACCGCTATGGTGCCGGCTATGATAATTTTTTGGAATCTCATTGCTTTTTCCAGCAATGGAAGATAGATGCCCTGTAAAAATTTGATGAGCTTATCACTAATCGTCTCTTTGTGACTCACCTTTTTAGGCAGAAACGCAGCACACATCATCGGGATATAGGTCATTGATAATATAAGCGCTCCAAAAATGGCAAAACCTACGGTCATCGCCATGGGACGGAACATCTTTCCTTCTACACCCACCAAAGAAAGAATAGGAATGTACACGATAAGAATGATAATCTCTCCGAATGCCGCACTACTCCTAATTTTGGAAGCAGATGAAAAAACTTCCTCGTCCATTTCGTCCTGCGTAAGTTTTTTAATAGACTTACGCACACCCAAATGGTGTAGGGTAGCCTCCACCACAATTACTGCCCCGTCCACAATGAGACCGAAGTCTATTGCGCCCAAACTCATAAGGTTTGCACTCACCCCAAATACATTCATGAGAGCCAAGGCAAATAACATAGACAGTGGAATAGCAGAAGCCACAATGAGCCCTGCTCTCAGATTGCCCAAAAATAATACCAGTACAAAAATTACAATAAGCGCCCCCTCTATAAGATTCTTCTCTACGGTGTTGATTGCCCTTTTCACCAATTCACTGCGATCCAAATAAGGCTCTATGACTATATCATCCGGCAAAGATTTTTGTATTCTGGGTATTTTTTCTTTTACCCTTTTTACCACTTCGTTGCTATTGGCGCCTTTCAGCATCATTACAACTCCCCCCACAGCATCTACCTCCCCATTATAGGTAAGTGCTCCATATCTCACCGCTTTTCCGTAATCTACCGTTGCTACATCTTTGATGAAAATAGGGATATCCCCTATATTTTTTATGGCGATATTCCTGATGTCGTCTAAAGACTTTACCAGACCCAAACCTCTGATGAAATAGGCATTAGGACGTTTATCGATGTACGCCCCCCCCGTGTTTTCGTTATTGGATTCAAGCGCCTTAAAAATTTCCGGAATGCTCACATTAAGTGCTTTTAACCTATCCGGATTTACCGCCACTTCATATTGCTTTACTTCCCCTCCGAAGCTATTGATTTCTGCTACTCCCGGGGTACCGTTAAGTTGTCTGGCTACTACCCAATCCTGTAGGGTTCGCAAATCTTTTGCATTATACTTCTTTTCACTTCCTTTTTTTGGGCGAACTATATATTGATATACTTCCCCCAGCCCTGTACTCACGGGGGCGAGCTCCGGAACTCCAACCCCCTTGGGAATTTGTTCTTCAGCCTGTTTTAACCGCTCTCCGATAAGCTGCCGGGCAAAATAAATATCAACGTCTTCCTCAAATATGGCTGTAATTACCGAGAGTCCGAAACGAGAAACGCTACGCAGATGTTTGAGACCCGGGATGTTAAGAATACTCTGTTCAATAGGAAAGGTCACCAACTGCTCTACTTCTTGCCCTGCAAGCGTAGGAGAAATAGTGATGATCTGCGCCTGATTATTCGTAATATCAGGCACCGCATCTATGGGGAGCTTGGTGGCACTCCAAGCTCCCCAAGCGATCAACATGAAGGTCATCAAAGCTATAATAAGCTTATTTTTAATACTAAATTTGATTATATTATTTAACACCTTGCTTAAAAAAATTTGAAATTAATAATCATATATAGATTTTAACTGCAAAAATCCATAACTGAATCAATCTAACAATAAGAACGGAACGCAGAAAACAAACATCTTTCCCCGTTCTATTTTTCAACGTAAAAATGTAAATGCTAGGAATATTTTGGCGGCTGCCATATACCAAAAGGTATCCTGATGGGTATAAAGCCTTCTGAATAAAGAATTTCAGGACTTTGTTTTACCTCTGTATAACCTTGTGAAAACTCAGAGAATTGATGCTCACTTAGCACCACTCCACAACAATGGCAAAAGCAGAATACAGAACATATTCCCTTGTGATTATCCTTGTTATCCTGTGTATTTGTAACTCTTTCTGAAATAGACACTCCCGTATCCAACCTCCCGTCTCGGCACGGAAAAGCCACAAGAAAGGTAAGAAACATCAGCATCAAAGATACAATAACTATCCTCATCACCCCGCGAATCTACAAAATTGATTCTACATTATAAGAGAGACTCAATATAAATTCTTATCCTATTATGAAATTTTAACTTTTTTAAAAAGCCTTTTTGCAGTTCCAATAAATGAATTTATCCCATAAACAAGAGTAAATACAAATGAAAGGCTAAATAAATACTCCCTAATTACCCATCAAAACACTTAAAAAATGATAAGAAAACCTCGTTTAGCTCCAAACGCTGTAGGCAAATCTTCGTTCGTTCCGGCTAAGTGCTTTTTATCTCCCGAGTAAAAAGTTTCCCTTTCTTAGTACTCCAAGTCCCCCTTATATACATAATCTACCATATCATTTTTTCAAAATTCTATCGGTAAATAATACCCCCCACTTACGCCCCCTTATAAAATCCGTTTGGAAAAACTTTCAATTGGAGGAAAAATATAAAGAAACCTAATCCAAAAGCGATAAGAATTCTTTTTCATTCAAAATCTTTACTGTGCCCAGTTCTCTTGCTTTCTGAAGCTTGGAGCCTGCTTTATTCCCTACTACCAGATAATCAAGATTTTTTGATACCGCAGATAAGTTTTTACCTCCATGGTTTTCTACCATTTCTTCTGCCTGATCTCTAGAAAAAAGAGTGAGTACCCCTGTAAACAAAAAAGTTTTGCCTTTTAAAACATCGCTGACTTTCTCTAATCCACCTGCAGATTTTTCCAGACTCACTCCTGCCTTTTTCAGTCTGTCTACCAAAAGTATATTCTCTTCCATACCAAAAAAATCGACCATGCTTTTAGCTATCTTTTCTCCTACATCCCCTACCTGTATGAATTCTTCCAAAGAGGCTTTCTTTATTGCTTCCATAGTGGAAAAATGATGTACTATCTTTTTCGCTACAGTCTCTCCAACATGTTTTATCCCAAGCCCGTACAATACCCTTTCGAAAGGGATTTGTTTTGATCTCTCTATCCCCTCTATAATATTTTGGGCAGATTTTTCAGCCATTCTTTCCAATGGCAAGAGATTTTCTTTTTTTAGATCATAGAGATCCGCAATAGTTTTTATAAGTCCCTCCTTATACAGTTGCTCTATAGTCTCTGCTCCCAGATTTTCTATATTTAACGCTTTTCTGGAGACATAGTGTATCATTTTGCCTACTACCTGTGGAGGGCAATATCTCTCATTTGGACAGAAGTAAATGGCTTGATCTTCTATTTTTACAAGAATTTCCCCACACTTTGGACATCGTTTTATAAAATTTACAGGCGTTGCGCTACGCATCCTTTTTTCTGTATTTACCCCCACGATCTTGGGGATAATCTCTCCCCCCTTTTCTACATAAACAAAATCGCCCTCATGTAAATCCAGTTTTTTTATAACATCTTCATTATGTAAAGAAGCCCTTTTTACCCTCGTTCCCGCCAATAGTACCGGCATAAGATTTGCCACGGGGGTAACCGCTCCAGTCCTACCTACCTGAAAAGAAACCTTCTTAAGCTGCGTTTCGGCCTTTTCCGCTTTAAACTTGTACGCCATAGCCCATCTGGGGGATTTGGCAGTGTATCCCAACCTAAGTTGCTGATCTATTGCATTGACTTTCAATACAATTCCGTCTATATCAAAAGGCAACGCAAATCTCTCTTTTTCCCAGTACTTAATAAAACGCTTTACCTCTTCCAGTGTTCTGCATAGTTTAGCGTGATTTTCGGATACTTTAAATCCAAAAGACCGAGCCTTTTTTAGTAATTCCCAATGTGTTGAAGCAGGGAATTCTTTTGCCATAAACTGATAAAGAACTGCAGAGAGCCCCCTCTTTCTTACCTCGGAAGAATCCTGCATTTTCAGACTTCCACTAGCCGTATTTCTGGGATTCATAAATGGTTCCAGTCCTTCTTCTTCTCTCTGACGGTTAATTTTCTCAAAACGATCACGGGAAAGATAAATCTCTCCCCTCATAAAAAAATAGTCGGGATAATTTCCTTTCAAACGCAGGGGTATATCCGCAATAGTACGGACATTCTGAGTAATTTCATCCCCCCTAATCCCATCTCCCCTGGTAACTGCTTTTTTTAACTTTCCTTTTTCATAAAGAATAGAAATAGAGGCTCCATCATATTTTAGCTCTGCTACGAATTCTACGGGCTCCTCTATACTTTTTATGATTCTTTTCTCCCAATTTTCCAGATCTTCATAGTTATAAGAATTATCCAACGAATACATCCGAAACTCGTGAGTCTCCACAGGAAAATGCCTGGTAATCCCTCCTCCCACCCTTTGTGAAGGAGAATTTTCATCTCTATATTCCGGATATAACCCTTCTAACCTAATCAACTCCGAAAGTTTTAGATCAAAATCATAATCCGAAATAGAAGAACTATCCAACATATAATACTCATGATTATATTCGTGGAGTTCTGCTCTCAATTTTTTTATCTTATCCAGAATCTCTGCAGACATTATACTCTTTTTCACAAAAGTACACAAACTTAAGCACCACCACCCTTTTATGTGTAAAAAACTACCTAACCGGCTGAAATATTGAAATTAAGGTATACGATAAAAAAGAGCTGTTTTTTCGGGCATGTCGTCTTCAAGGTAATATATCAGGCAAGGTAGTATATGTTTATTACTTCATAGACTATAGAAAAATACATTATAAACAGATCATTGCATCAACTATTAGGTATAGGACATACAATTATATATAATATATGTGCGCACGAAAATAAATATCTCGCAAAAAAAGGCAAAGAAATATACAGCTATTTTTTAAGTATATTTGCCCTTATTAATATTCTACCATGAATCCTTTCATAGAAGAACTAAAATGGCGAGGACTTCTCGCAGATTTCATACCCGGAACTGAGGAACAACTCAGTAAAGAAGTGACCAGCGCCTATATTGGTTTTGACCCTACTGCAGATTCCTTACACATCGGAAATCTCATACAGATAAAAATACTGGTACACTTCCAAAAACACGGTCATAAACCCATAGCTTTGATAGGAGGCGCTACGGGAATGATAGGAGACCCTTCCGGAAAATTGGCAGAACGGTGCCTGCTGGATGAAGACACACTCATTCATTACCAAAATTGCATAAAAAATCAATTGTCAAAATTTTTAGATTTTGAGAACGGAGCACAAAACAAAGCAGAACTCGTCAATAATTACGACTGGATGAAAGACTTCAATTTTATAGATTTTGCCAGAGAAATAGGAAAACACCTTACCGTAAACTATATGATGGCAAAAGACTCTGTAAAGAAAAGGCTCTCAGGAGACGAAAATGCAGAGGGAATGAGTTTTACAGAATTCACCTATCAGCTTCTGCAGGGTTATGATTTTCTGCATCTCTACCAAAATAAAAACGTAAAATTACAGATGGGCGGATCAGACCAATGGGGTAACATCACTACAGGTACAGAACTGATCAGAAGAAAAATACGGGGAGAAGCATTTGCTCTCACCATCCCGCTTATCACAAAGTCCGATGGCTCTAAGTTTGGTAAGTCTGAAGGAGGGGCAAATTATTGGTTGGATAAAAATAAAACCTCTCCGTATAGGTTTTATCAATTTTGGCTCAATGCCTCAGATGCAGATGCGGAGAGATTTATCAGATATTTTACCTTTCTCTCCAAAGAAGAAATAGAGAGCTTGACCGCGGAACACTTGGAAAATCCTCACGAGAGAAAACTACAAAAGAAACTCGCTGAGGAGGTCACAGTATGGGTACACGGGAAGGCAGAATATGAAAAAGCGCTAAGAGCCTCTGATATTCTTTTCGGTCGGTCTACGGAAGAAGAACTTTTACAGCTGGATGAAAAAACTTTTCTGGAAATATTTGAGGGAGTTCCTCAGAAGGAAATGAGAAAAGAAGACATATTAGGCATAGGGATCATCGATTTGTTATCTGAAAAGTCCGGATTTTTAAAATCCAAAAGTGAAGCTCAAAGAGAAATAAAAGGAAATGCTATTTCCGTAAACAAAAAGAAAATAACCGATTCCTTCGTGACAGATCAAAAACATTTGATAGACGGGCAGTATCTTCTTTTACAAAAAGGAAAAAAAAACTGCTTCGTCATTCGGATGATCTAAGCGTATTATCCAAATTTTATCCAAAAAAATGGAACTACACTACATTGTAAGAGAGCCGGAGGTGCTCAAAAAGAGAACCGAAATCTTATTTCTTATACATGGATACGGGAGTAATGAAAATGATCTTTTTTCTTTTACTCCAGATCTTCCGGAGGACATGATCGTGGTGAGTTTCAGAGCTCCCATAGAACTTTCCTATGGGAGCTATGCATGGTATGAGCTCAATTTTACGGTTGCCGAAAAGTTCATAAATATTCCACAGGCAACAGAATCTCTTAACAAAATACTAAAGTCTGTAAAAAAAATAACGGATCACTATAATCTCAATACCCACAAGGTACATCTCTGCGGATTTAGTCAGGGAGGAATTTTGAGTTATGCACTCTCTCTTGGCTACCCGCAGTTTTTCTCTAAAGTGGCCTGTCTTAGTGCCTACCCCGAAAAGGGGATACTGAATCACATAGAAAAAGACAGGAAAAAACTCGCTCCACTCCGGTTCTTCATATCACATGGCACGGAAGATGCAGTGATACCTATAGAGTGGGGAAGAAAAGCAGTCGATTTGCTCTACGATTTAGGGTGTTTTTTCTCCTTTAAAGAGTACGTGTCCGGGCACGGAATCAACCCAAAAAACTACAGAGACCTCATGGATTTTTTTCTTCAAACATAAAGAAGACAAAAAATCCTAGTCCGCAGGGACTTCCCTTCTAAAATATTTTGTGAGACATGTATCAGAGCACGAATAACAAAGAACTTCTTCCTATTATTTCCTCTGCAAAGGACAAAAACCCAAAAGCACAAACCAAACTGATCAACACTTTTTGGACAGACGTTTTTTCTTATACATTAGACAAAGTAAAAGACAAAAGCGCTGCAGATGAAATTACCGTACAGACTTTTTCTAAGACCTTGTCTAAACTTCATCTCTATGACAATAAATTTCCTTTTAAAGTCTGGATATTCGCCATTGCAAAAAATACCATTATAGACCACTGGAGAAAGAAAAAAAACTCAATACACTGGCAAGAAACAGATCTGGAAAACACCAAAAACCAGCAGGTAAAATCTCCAGAAGACCTATTAATACTGGAAGAGGAACGAAAAAGAATACTTCGTATTTTAGACTCTATGGAAACTAAATACCAAAAAATTATCTGGCTAAAATTCTTTGAAGAAATGAGTATAAAAGAAATATCCCAAGCCCTTAATTTATCCATTTCCAACACAAAAATACGTCTCATGAGAGCAAAAAAAAAATTGGCAGAACTTCTAAAAGAAAAAAATCTATAAGTAAAATAATCCGTAATTTTGGGTCTCTCTATCTTATGCATCTCTATGGAAAATACAATACAACGAAACCCTATTCACTTAAGCAAGCCCAAATGGATTAGGGTAAAGCTCCCCACAGGTAAAAACTACAGAGAACTCCGTGGGTTGGTGAACAAGTATAAACTGAATACGATTTGTCAAAGCGGAAGTTGCCCAAACATGGGAGAGTGTTGGGGCGCTGGTACTGCCACTTTTATGATACTGGGAAACATCTGTACACGAAGCTGCGGTTTTTGTGGAGTAAAAACAGGAAAACCTCTGGAGGTGAGTTGGGACGAACCAGAAAAAGTGGCTCGTTCCATAAAATTAATGAAGATAAAGCACGCTGTGCTGACCTCTGTAGACAGAGACGACCTTAAAGATATGGGATCTATCTTGTGGGCGGAGACTGTAAACGCAGTAAGAAGAATTTCTCCCGCCACCACTGTGGAAACTCTTATTCCAGACTTTCAGGGCATTCACAAACATATTGACAGAATAGTGGAGGTGGCTCCGGAAGTAGTTTCCCACAATATGGAAACCGTGAAAAGACTTACCAGAGAAGTGAGAATACAGGCAAAATACGAAAGAAGCCTGGAGGTTCTTCAATATCTGAAAGAAGCCGGACAAAGAAGAACAAAAACAGGCATTATGCTGGGGTTAGGAGAAGAAAAACAAGAAGTCTTTCAAACAATAGAAGATGTGCGAGAGGCAAAGGTAGACATCCTTACTTTGGGACAATACCTACAACCCACAAAAGATCATTTGCCCGTGAAAAGATTTGTTACTCCGGAGGAATTTGAAGAGTACCGAACATTTGCAGAAAATCTTGGTTTCCGTCATGTGGAAAGCTCTCCGTTGGTAAGAAGTTCTTACCACGCAGAGAGACACATACACTGACCCGCTTTTATGTTCCATTCACTATTTATCAAGTCCATTAGGAATCCAAAGGCTGATCAATCGTACCGATTAGGATATTTTTTTTTGAGTTCTTTTGCAGAAACCCACACTTTTTCCTCAAGAGATTTCTGGTAGTTTTCTAACTTTTCTGCTGTTTTCTCATCTCCCGTTGCCAATATTTTTGTTGCCAAAATACCGGCATTCATCGCTCCGTTGAGCGCCACTGTGGCCACGGGAATACCCGAAGGCATTTGCAGCATGGAAAGGACAGAATCCCACCCCCCTATTGAGTTACTGGAACGTATCGGCACCCCTATGACAGGAAGAGAGGTGCAACTGGCCACCATCCCTGGAAGATGAGCCGCCCCCCCTGCTCCTGCTATAATAACTTTTAGTCCGCGTTTTTTGGCACTCTTTGCGTAATCAAACATCCTCTCTGGGGTTCTATGTGCAGAGACAACAGTAAGCTCATACGCTATATCCAGAGAGTCGAGAAAATCAGCAGATTCTTTCATCACGTCCATATCACTTTTGCTTCCCATAATAATTCCTACCATATCTCTTTTTTATACTCTCGGCATACAAAATTCTGAATTTTCTCGGTCAATCACAATACCCACAATCCCAGAAAAAGAACAGAAAAGAAGCGTAGACTCTCGCCAAAAATTCTCTAAACTGGTTTCTATAGAAATTCTCGTTCTTAAGAACATCCTGGGCATCAAAGGCCACTGCATGTAATTTACAACGCCCTGCATACAACAACGCTCTCAGATTATGAAATTTTTGTGATACAATTATAACGTCCTTTTCCTTATATATTTCCTTACAGTTAAAAACAGAAATTTTCGTACTAAATCCATATGGATCTTCCGTAACGACCTCCTCCGGAATCCCCTTTCTGAATACCAGATATTTTTTCATAGCGCCGGGTTCATCATACCCCTTACTTTTCTCTCCGCTCACCAAGATTTTTCTTACTTTCTTGTGAAAATAGAGCTGAGACACAGCGTTCATACGAGATACAAAATAGGGATTTGCATCTCCAGATTTCATTCTGGGAGAAGTACCCAAAACAAGCGCCGTATTCCGAAAAGGAACTTGAGATACTCTAGCATAAGTTTTTTGTTCCGTAACACTAAACACCCACATGTTGAGATACAGCAAAAAAAGGAACAAAAACTCCAGAAAAAATGCGCCTCCCCTAGAAAATGCACTAATCATACTCAAACCAGGTCAAAATTAAGCTTTATCTTTTTGCTTAACGCCACAGACATACAAACCAAAATACGACCCTGTTTTTTTTCCTTTTCCGTGAGATATTCATTTTCCAGCAACTCCACTTCACCCTCCTCTAACTGACACTCGCAACTTCCACATATCCCCGATTTACAAGAATAGGGAATAGGATATTTTTGTGATAAAAGTGCTTGCAAAAGTTTTAAACGGTTATCTTCAATCTCAGCAGAATAATATTTTCCCTGTAAGGTAAAATCAATATTTATCGCCTTTATGAGAGGATAAGAAATTTCTTGTGGATAAATGTCTTCACTGTAGGTTTCAAACAACTCAAAATGTATATTTTTCTTGGGTATGCCCCGATGGTAACAAGCATTGGCCAACGTCTTAACCATCTCTCCTTTACCGCATATGAGAACTTCATCTACCGAATCCCAAAGAGTAGATTCTTCATCCCTATCGTCGGTATGAAGTATTTGGTTGATGATGAGAGAAAGTTTTTTTTCGTCAAGTCTTCCATACAAAAGTGGGTTGGCAGATCTTTCACGAGACAAAAAATAATAAATCTCTAAACGACCAGAATATTGAGATTTTAATAAATCTAACTCTTCTCTGTACGCAATGCTTTCTTGCGTTTTATTTCCATAAAACAAAAAAACTCTGGTTTTGTGCTCTGTATAAAGAAGATTTTTAAGATGACTAAAAATAGGGGTAATCCCTATCCCCGAAGAAAATAAAAGAATGGTTCTGCTTTCATCTGGTTTAGACTCCAGGATAAATCTCCCCTTTGGAGGGCTCACCAAAACAGAATCCCCCGCAGCCATATTTAGCAGTTCTTGTGCTGCGCTTTCTTCGGACCTTACCTTTATCCCCAAAGAGATTTTTTCTTCATATGGTGCCGAGGTGATAGAAAAATCTCTAAAACAAAACGTGTTTTTATAAAAAAAACTAAGTGTTACATACTGCCCTGACTCAAAATCAAATACATTTCTGTATATATGAGGAACCTCCAACTCCAAGGCGAAAACCTCCCTTGTGAGGTGTTTTTTATTCACTACCTTTAACCTGTAGAAGACAGAAGGCTTTTCTTTCCGTGTCGGTTGTGTCATCACCTAAAAGAGCCAAAAAGTAATCAAAAACAAAAATAGGGATAAATTTTTCTACTTACTTTATTTTGTTGGAATTGTTTCCCCCGTACTATTTGCAAAAACAAAAAAAGCGAAGAGGGTAAAGAAAAATTCCACTTGAAGATTTCAAAAGAGCGTGAAATATAAAAAAAACACTGTTCCGACCCTAAAGGTCTTTTCTACAGGGAAATTTACTAAATTCTTAAAGAGAAGGAACAATATGCTTTACGTTGATAATTTCTTTGCTACCCAGTGTAAGCCATGCAATGGAGAAAGTTCCCCTTTTTTACTCAAAAACAAACAGAATTAGAGAACAAAACCGTAAAATTTAGATTCATAAGCCTGTACAGAAACGATCTTTAGAAATCAAAACTTATTCCCTCAAGGAAAGGGTTAGGAATCACCTCCTCCCCTTATACACTATAGAAGAGTACAGTAATAGGAACGCAAAACGCAAAGAATTTTTCTCCGAGAATTTTACTTTGTGGAACAGCAAAAAATAGTCCCTTTTACGTTTTTCCGAAAAGGAGAGAAAACGGAACAATCCATTGGCCCTTTCACCAAAGAAAGACTAAAAAGAAAAAATCGCCACTTTGCAAGTAACAAGTAAATGGCTTGATTTGGTTTTTTATGTGACGTAAAAGTTTTCTATTCCAAACAAATGAAAAAACTTTAAGATTCTCACACCAATTCCTTTAGTTTTTGTTTTTTAATCTCTATCTCCTTTACACTTATAAAAAATTGATAATCATTAAAATAATCAGCTTATCATGACTAAATTTTGTGTAATTTAGGCAGCGGTTAACCTATCCCTCAGCATAAAAAACTCTATAGAAATACAACTATTATGGCATTCATAATATTTATATAATTGATAATCAATATAAACACATATTACTATATCAGAAACGATATTATGCATGCATAATATCGTTATATTTGAGTAGGGGTCATATTTTAGAGTAGGGGTCATATTTTAGTATTTTGATAGCATTCTAAAACTTGAAGTAAAATGCCAGAAAAAAAGCTGGAGAACATAGATCTCATCTTGAAACAGACTTGGATCTCCGTATCGAAGATGTATTCGGAGATGGCGGCTCAACATAACTCTACCGCGGTACAAGCTCTTACTCTACTAAAAATAAACCCAAAAAAGGGAACCAGAAGTACCAACTTGGGACCCAAGATGTCCATAGAACCCACTTCCCTGACGAGAATTATAAAATTTCTAGAAAAAAATGGGTATATCTATAAAGAAAAAACGTCTTTGGATAAAAGAGAAGTTATTATAAAGCTTACAAAAAAAGGATTGGAATATAGAGATATAACAAAAGAAGCCGTGCTCAACTTTAACAAAAAAATATTGGACAAGATCCCCCAAGGGAAAATAAAAATATTCAAGGAAGTGATGCACGAAATTTTAAAAATCTCCCTTGAACTAAATTCTAAAAATAAACCACAGAACAAATGAGAAGAAGAATAAATAACGTAACGGTAATAGGTTCGGGAATAATGGGTTGTGGGATTGCTGCCCAACTGGCAAATGTCGGCGTAAAAGTAATGTTGCTGGACAGAACCACGGTAGAAGCCACTACAGAAGAAAAAAAAGGGGGACTCACAAAAGAGGATAAGAGGGTAAGAAACAAAATAGCTTTAGAGAGTATAGAAAAAATAAAAAAATCAAACCCGGCTCTCCTCTATTCTCAGAAGTTTATTGAAAGAATAAGTGTAGGAAATCTTGAAGATGATCTGCCCAAGATAAAAGATTCGGACTGGGTGATAGAAGCGGTAGTAGAGAGACTGGACACAAAAAAAACGGTTTATGCACAAATAGAAAAGTACAGAAAACAAGGTACGCTGGTGTCATCCAATACTTCCGGGATCCCCATTCGTCTGCTTACAGAAGGAAGAAGCGAAGATTTTAAAAATCATTTTGTGGGTACGCATTTTTTCAATCCCGTAAGATATCTCCCCTTATTGGAGATCATCCCCACCAAAGATACTCTGCCGGAAGTTGTGGACTTCTTTATGGAATATGGATCAAAATTTTTGGGGAAAACCACTGTCCTGGCAAAAGACACCCCTGCTTTTATTGCCAATAGAATTGGTGTTTTTTCTATCATGAATTTACTACATAACGTAAAAGAACTTAAACTTACTGTCTCAGAGGTAGATAAACTTACAGGACCCCTGATCGGTCGGCCGAAGTCGGCCACCTTCAGGACGGCGGACGTAGTGGGTATAGATACTCTGGCACATGTTGCTTCCGGAATAAAAGAAAGCAAAAAGGAAAGTGAAGAATTTACCGATACTTTTACTCTTCCCCACTACTTGGACTTTATGATAAAGAATAATTTTTTGGGTGCCAAATCTGAATCGGGTTTTTATAAAAAAATAAAAAGTCAAGACGACACCTCAAAAATATTAGAACTAGATCTAGAAAGTCTGGAATATAAAAGTCCAAAAAAAACTTCTTTCCCCATACTTGAGTTTACAAAAAATATTGATAGGCCTATAGACCGTTTCAAAGTTTTAATTACGGGAAAAGACAAGGCCGGAGAACTGTTCAGAAAGACGTTGGGCGCTCTTTTTTCCTACGTGTCTCACAAGGTTCCAGAAATATCCGACGAAATACACAAAATAGACGATGCCATGCGTGCCGGTTTTGGCTGGGAAAACGGTCCCTTTGAAATTTGGGATGCCGTGGGAATAGAAAAAGGAGCAGAACTGGCCAAAAATGCAGGATATACCTTATCTGATTGGATAAAAAAGATGGCAGAGGATAAAGAAACATTTTATAAAATAACACCGGAAGGCAAAAAAACTTTCTATAACCAAAACCTGCTCTCCTACTCCCCTATTTTAGGAGAAAAAACTTTTATATCACTGGATCAAATCAGGAAAAACAAAACTCTTTGGAATAATTCCGGATCTTCTATCATAGATCTTGGGGAGGGGATTATCAATTTTGAAATTCACTCAAAGATGAATGCCCTGGGCGGAGAAGTCTTAGAGGGGCTTAACCGTGCTATAGATCTTGCAGAAAATAAATACGACGGACTCGTCATTGCCAACCAAGGGACTAACTTTTCTGCTGGAGCAAACTTGGCCATGATTCTCATGATGGCTGTAGAGCAGGATTGGGACGAGCTAAACAGGGCAATTACCTACTTCCAAAAAAGCATGATGAGAGTAAGATATTCTTCTGTACCCGTGATAGTAGCTCCTCATGCCCTTACCTTAGGTGGTGGATGCGAAATGTCTATGCACGCAGACCGCGTAGTGGCAGCCGCAGAAACGTACATCGGTTTAGTGGAAGTGGGGGTGGGAGTAATCCCCGCAGGGGGGGGGACAAAAGAAATGGTACGTAGAACCTCCAAAGATTTTCACAAAGACGATGTAAAGAACAACAGAATAAGGGAGGCTTTTATGAATATTGCCATGGGGAGAGTGGCTACCTCTGCCTATGAAGCCTATGATATGGGAATTCTTGAAAAAGGAAAAGATATAGTAATCGTGAATAGGAACAGACAAATAAAAGAAGCCAAAAAAGTGGCCAAACTTTTGGCAGAACGAGGATATACCAGACCCATTGAGGAGAAGGTAAAAGTCTTGGGAAGAGATGCTTTGGGGATGTTCTACGTAGGTACAGACCAAATGCTTGCAGGAAACTTTATCTCCGAGCGTGATAAAAAAATAGGAAACAAATTAGCCTATGTTATGGTGGGAGGCAACCTCTCCGAGTCTACCGAAGTAAGTGAGCAGTATTTGCTGGATCTGGAGCGGGAGACCTTTTTGCAACTTTGTGGAGAAAGAAAGACTTTGGAGAGGATCCAACATATGCTGCAAAAGGGTAAGCCGTTGAGAAATTAGTTTTTTAATACAAGAAAGTACATAAATCACAAATAAAATGAAAACAGCATATATTATAAAAGGCTACAGAACTGCTGTAGGTAAGGCACCTAGAGGAAGTTTAAGGTTTACCCGACCCGACGTAATGGCCGCTACTGTCATAGAGAAACTCATGCAAGAACTTCCGCAACTGGAACAAAATCAAATAGATGATCTCATTGTAGGAAATGCGATGCCGGAAGCAGAACAAGGTCTCAACGTAGCTCGTCTCATCTCCCTTATGGGACTAAATACAAATAAAGTACCCGGGGTTACCATCAACCGCTATTGTGCATCGGGTTCGGAGGCTATAGCAATAGCCTCCGCAAAAATTCAGTCTTCAATGGCCGACTGCATTATTGCGGGAGGTACAGAGAGTATGAGCTACATCCCTATGGGAGGATACAAACCCGTTCCGGAAGTTAATATGGCAAAAAATCACCCCGACTATTACTGGGGAATGGGATATACAGCAGAGGAAGTGGCAAAACGATACAAAATTTCCAGACAGGAACAAGACGAGTTTGCTTTTGATTCTCATCAAAAGGCGTTAAGCGCAATGGAGAAAAATGTTTTCGCAAATCAAGTAGTCTCTGTTCCCGTGGAATATAATTTTTTGGACGAAAATCAAGAACTACAAACCCTAAAATATGATTTTTCCGTAGACGAAGGACCCATGAGAGAAACCAGCCTGGAAAAACTAGCGAGATTGAAACCTGTGTTCTCAAAAGATGGAAGTGTCACTGCGGGCAATTCATCTCAGATGAGTGATGGGGCTGCCTTTGTGGTCATTGTATCAGAAGAGAAACTCAAAGAACTCAATATAGAACCCGAAGCAAGACTGGTTGCTTATGCCACAGCGGGTCTAGAACCCAGAATCATGGGAATGGGACCCGTATATGCCATACCAAAAGCGCTAAAACAAGCGGGACTAAATCTGAAAGACATTGGACTAATAGAGCTGAATGAGGCTTTTGCTTCACAATCCGTCGCCATAAAAAAAGAACTAGAACTGGACCCCGGCATTCTTAATGTAAATGGAGGAGCAATTGCGCTTGGTCACCCTCTGGGATGTACAGGAACCAAACTTACCGTACAACTGATAGACGAGATGAAAAAAAGAAAAATACAATACGGTTTGGTCTCCATGTGCGTGGGCACGGGACAAGGTGCCGCCAGTATAATAGAATGTTTAAAATAGCTAGAAAAATAAAGTTATGGATCTAATAAAAGGAGGTGAATTTCTTGTAAAAGAGACTCCGGCAAACGAGATTTTTGGTCTTGAAGAAATGAGCGAAGAGCAAAAGATGCTCCGGGATTCTGCCATAGAATTTATTGATAGAGAGGTCATCCCGAACAGAGAGCGCTTTGAGAAAAAAGACTACGCTTTCACGGAAGAATGCATGAAAAAGTTGGGAGAAATGGGAATGCTGGGCATTTCCGTACCGGAAGTTTATGGAGGTATGGGAATGAGTTTTATGGATACCATAATTGCCTGCGATTATCTTTCGGGAGCATCGGGTTCTATGGGGACCGCCATAGGGGCTCATACGGGCATAGGTACCCTGCCTGTCCTATTTTACGGAACAGAAGAACTCAAAAGAAAATATCTGCCTGATCTGGCTACCGGTAAAAAATTTGGTGCCTACTGCCTCACAGAGCCGGAAGCTGGTTCTGATGCAAATTCGGGCAAAACAAAAGCTAAGCTGAGCGAAGACGGAAAATATTATCTCATTAACGGGCAAAAAATGTGGATATCCAATGCGGGATTTGCCGACACGTTTACCTTTTTTGCGAAAATAGATGATGACAAAAATATTTCGAGTTTTATCATTAACAAATCCGAACTGGAAAATCCGGAAAGCCTAAGCCTTGGGGAAGAAGAGCACAAACTGGGGATTCGGGCCTCCTCTACCCGTCAAGTATTTTTCAACGATATGAAAGTTCCAGTAGAAAATTTATTGGGCGAAAGGAATAATGGATTCAAGATTGCCCTCAATGTCTTAAATGTGGGAAGGCTCAAGCTGGCAGCTGCTAGTCTGGACGGACAGAGAAGAACTCTCTCGCTCTCTATTCGGTACGCCAATGAAAGAAAACAATTTGGGGTCGCCATCTCCTCTTTTGGGGCTATAAGAAAGAAAATTGCAGAAATGGCCACTGGTGTATTTATATCAGAGGCTGGAACTTACAGAGCTGCAAAGAATATAGAGAACAAAATAGATGAACTTGTTGAAAAAGGCCTCCCAAAAGAGGAAGCAGAACGGAAAGGGATAGAAGAATTTGCCGTAGAATGTTCCATACTGAAGGTATATGTATCCGATATCACACAGCATATTGCAGACGAAGGGATACAAATATATGGGGGAATGGGCTTTTCGGAAGACGCTCCTATGGAACAGGCGTGGAGGGATTCCAGAATCGCAAGAATTTACGAAGGCACTAACGAAATCAACCGGTTACTGGCGGTAGGGATGCTGATAAAAAGAGCAATGAAAGGTGAAATAGACCTCCTTACTCCTGCCATGAATATCGCAAAAGAACTCACGGGCATCCCTTCTTTTGATATACCCGATTATTCTGCATACATGAGTCAGGAAAGAGCTCTTCTTGCTAATCTGAAAAAAGTTTTTCTGATGGTGTCCGGGGCTGCACTACAAAAATACACCACAGAAATAGAAAAACAACAGACTCTACTTCTTAATGCTTCAGAAATTCTTATACAAATCTATATGGCGGAATCCGGAATTTTAAGGGCAGAAAAATATTTTTCTCGGGACTCTGCAGAAGCTGCCATGGCGAGACTCAATCTGTATAAAGCCACGGAAAAAATAATTGGAGCAGCCAAGGAAGGAATTATCTCTTTTGCTTGTGGAGATGAACAAAAAATGATGCTTTCCGGATTGAGGCGGTTTACAAAATATACCGATTACCCTAATATCGCAGAACTTACGGATACAATTGCCAAACATTTTGTAGAAAAAGGAAAGTACTGATACTGAAAAACAGTCCTGACTAGCTCTCCTGAGGCCAATTTTTCTTAGGAGAGTTCTTTTATAAAAGACGACAAAATAGCACAGACCTACCCGATCAAAATTGTGCGTAGTTCCAAACTAAAGTTTTATCTTTGCGGTCTGCATGCTTTAACGTAACTTGACAAAATTCATCAGTTGATCTTAGGAGAGGAGAACACCCGAAGTGCCGTGCCCGAAGTCATTTACAAAGAAAAATCATTGCTTAACAACACACAACAAAATGAGTACTGAAGACAAAAAAAAAGCACTTTCCCTGGTTTTGGAGAAACTGGATAAAACTTACGGAAAAGGTACAGTAATGACCTTGGGGGACCATTCTGTGGACAATAATATAGAGATAATTCCGTCGGGATCTTTAGGAATAGATTTGGCATTGGGAGTGGGAGGATATCCCAAGGGGAGAATTATAGAAATATACGGACCGGAATCTTCAGGAAAAACCACTCTTACCCTGCACGCAATTGCGGAGGCTCAGAATCAAGGCGGTATTGCAGCCTTTATAGATGCAGAACATGCCTTTGACCGGCACTATGCAAACAGGTTAGGAATTAATCTGGAAGATCTTATCATCTCTCAGCCTGACAACGGAGAACAGGCATTGGAAATTGCCGATAACCTCATTCGTTCTGGCGCTGTAGATATTGTCGTAATAGACTCGGTTGCTGCCCTTACGCCAAAAGCAGAAATAGAAGGCGAAATGGGCGATTCTAAAATGGGACTTCATGCAAGACTAATGTCTCAGGCATTAAGAAAACTTACGGGAAGTATTTCCAGAACAAAGTGTACCGTAATTTTCATCAACCAGTTAAGAGAAAAAATAGGGGTAATGTTTGGGAATCCGGAAACTACCACGGGCGGAAATGCACTTAAATTCTACGCTTCTGTAAGGATAGACATAAGGAAAGCGAGTACCCCTATAAAGCAGGGAGATGAAGCGATAGGAAGCCGCGTAAAAGTAAAAGTGGTGAAAAATAAAGTGGCTCCCCCATTCAAGCAAGCAGAGTTTGATATCATGTACGGAGAAGGAATCTCCAAAACCGGGGAAATTCTGGATCAAGCCACCGAAATGGGGATCGTAAAAAAAAGTGGCTCTTGGTTTAGCTATGGGGAGACAAAGCTAGGGCAAGGGAGAGATGCGGTAAAAGACGTACTAAAAGACAATCCAGAACTCATGGAGGAGCTGGAAAACAAAATAAAAGAAACAATCAACACCAAAAAATAACGCTCCACATGTTTAATTTTTCACAAAGTTAGATAAAATGCAGCATAGATAAAATCCCAACTATATGGGATTTTTTTGTCTTATCCTCATCACTTTCTACATGAAACTCTCTACACATTCTCGCTGAACAAAAGTCCAATTGCTAAAAAATGTCAAAATGTCCTGTTCTTTACGGTGGTATTTTTTTTGTCGGGACAGGTAACGTTAAATTAAGAAAATAAATAAATCAAAAATACAATGACAACAAAAGGAAATATCAATGTATCAGTAGAAAACATCTTTCCGCTGATAAAAAAGTTTCTTTACAGCGATCACGAGATATTCTTGAGAGAGCTTATATCAAATGCCACAGATGCCACGCTAAAACTAAAGCACCTCACCCGTATAGGAGAAGCTAAAGTAGAGTATGGAAACCCCATAATAGAAGTAAAGATAGATAAAGACAGAAAAATACTCAGTATTGCTGATCAAGGCATTGGGATGAGCGCGGAAGAAATAGAAAAATATATCAATCAGATAGCTTTTTCCGGAGCAGAGGAGTTTTTATCAAAGTATAAAGACACTGCAAAAGATGCCGGGATCATCGGGCATTTTGGGTTGGGGTTCTATTCGGCTTTCATGGTAGCCGAAAAGGTAGAAATCGTTTCCAAATCCTACAAAGAAGATACCCCTGCCGTACATTGGATATGTGACGGAAGCCCCGAGTTTATTCTAAAAAAATCTGACAAAAAAGAAAGAGGAACAGAGATCATCCTTCATATTGCAGAGGACGCCAAAGAGTTCTTGGAAGAATACAGAATACGGGAATTGCTGCTGAAGTACAACAAATTTATGCCTGTTCCCATAAAATTTGGCACAAAAACAGAGACTTTACCTCTTCCGGAAGGAGCTGAAAAAGACACAAAACCAGAGACAAAAGAAGTAGACAATATCATTAATAATCCATCTCCAGCCTGGACAAAGGCTCCGGGAGACTTAAAGGAAAAAGATTATCTTGATTTCTACAGAGAGCTCTACCCCATGCAGTTTGAGGAGCCTTTGTTCAACATTCATCTTAATGTAGATTATCCTTTTCATCTTACGGGTATCCTATATTTCCCAAAACTGGGCAATAATATCAACATAGAAAAGGACAAAATACAGCTTTATCAGAATCAAGTATTTGTGACCGATGAGGTGAAAGGGATTGTCCCCGATTTTCTCACGCTCCTGAAAGGAGTAATAGATTCTCCGGACATCCCGCTCAACGTGTCAAGGTCTTACCTGCAAGCCGATGGGGCTGTAAAGAAAATCTCTTCTTATATCACCAAAAAAGTAGCCGACAAAATGGCTTCTCTCTTCAACGAAAACAGAGAGGACTATGAGAAAAAATGGAATGATATAAAGGTTGTGATAGAATACGGAATGATCTCAGAAGATAAATTTTATGAAAGGTCCGATAAGTTTGCACTTTACCCAAATGTAGAAGGAAAATACTTTTTGTGGAATGAGTTGGAAAGTAAAATAAAGCCTGTGCAAACGGACAAAGACGGAAAACTCATTATTCTGTACGCAACTCACCGAGAAGAGCAGTACAGCTATATTCAGTCTGCAAAAGAGAAAGGATATGAGGTAATACTGCTGGATTCGCCTATTGTACCGCATCTTATCCAGAAACTAGAAACAACGAAGAAAAATATTTCCTTTGCAAGAGTAGATGCAGATCATATCAACAACCTTATCAAAAAAGAAGAAACCCAGGTTTCAAAGCTTAATGATAAGGAGAAAGAGTCTCTCAAAAAGACGATAGAAGAGATCATTGATGATAAAAAATTCACTCTTCAGTTAGAAGATCTGGACAGCAACGAAGCCCCTTTCATCATCACACAACCGGAATTTATGAGAAGGATGAAAGACATGCAGGCTACCGGCGGAGGCGGGATGTTTGGGATGGGAAATTTTCCGGAAATGTACACGCTGGTGGTGAATACCAATAGCGAGCTGGCTGCCACATTACTAAGTCTCAAGAAAAAAGAGGAGAAAAAAGAAAAAATAACTTATGCACTAGATTTGGCAAAACTTTCTCAAAACCTACTCAAGGGGAAAGAACTCACGGAATTTATTCAAAAATCTTATCGAAATTTGGAATCAGAAAAGTAAAATTTCGGGGAGAAAACACAAATGAAAACCTTAAGAAGACTCCCTTTCTAAAGGGAGTTTTTATTTGAATTTCTGCCTGCAAAACTCTACGGGGACCTACGAATTTTCCAAAATATAACTAAACATGAGAGGGGCACAGATGGTAGCATCACTTTCTACTATATATTTTGGGGTATGGATATCGAGTTTTCCCCAAGTGATTTTTTCGTTAGGCACTGCACCGGAGTAGGAGCCATAAGAAGTGGTAGAATCCGAAATCTGACAAAAATAAGACCAAAACGGAATGTCATGCATTTCTAAATCTTGATAAAGCATAGGTACCACACATATAGGAAAATCTCCCGAAATACCACCTCCTATCTGAAAAAAGCCCACCCCTTTACCACCAGAGTTTCGTTTGTACCAATCTGCTAAAAACATCATATATTCAATCCCAGATTTTACGGTAGAGGGCTTTAACTGGCCTTTTATGCAATAGGAGGCAAAAATATTTCCCATAGTAGAATCCTCCCAACCAGGGACCACTATAGGAAGATTTTTCTCCGCCGCAGCAAGCATCCACGAATCTTCTTTCGGGATCTCATAATACTGCTCCAAGACACCGGAAAGCAGCAACCGGTACATGTACTCATGTGGAAAATAGCGTTCTGCTTTTTTCTCAGCTTCTTCCCATAAAGAGAAAACGTGTTTCTGCAATCTACGGAAAGCCTCCTCCTCTGGTATACAAGTATCCGTAACTCTATTCAGTCCCTTTTCCAAGAGATCCCATTCTTCCCGAGGCGTAAGATCCCTGTAATTCGGAACTCTTTTGTAGTGAGAATGCGCAACAAGATTCATAAGATCTTCTTCCAAATTAGCCCCCGTACAAGAAATGACAGCAACCTTGTCCCTGCGGATCATTTCTGCCAAAATCTTTCCAAGCTCTGCAGTAGACATAGCACCTGCCAAAGTGATCATCATTCTCCCTCCGTCTTTTAAATGCGCTACATAACCCTTTGATGCATCCAAAAGAGCCGCGGCATTAAAATGCAGATAATATCTTTCTAAGAATTCTGTAACAGGCTTACCCATCTGTAAATTTATAATGTCCCCGCAATTTAAAAATATTATTTTTCCTCCACAACAGACCGAAGCTCTTTTCGGTCTATTTTTCCATTGGGCGTTCTGGGAATTTTTTTTAGGAAAAATATCTCCTTGGGGACATGGTATTTTTTAGAAAAAGAAAGAGCGCCTATTTTGTCACATACATCCCTTGTTTTCTGCCCTTCTACAACTAAAACCAGCTTTTCTCCCAAAAATTTATCTTTTAGGCCCAAAAAAACAACTTCTTCAGTAATTTCTTTTTTCGCAATGGCTTCCAACTCTTCCGGAAAAATCTTAATACCTCCAGAATTGATTACATTGTCTTCTCTACCCAAAAATCGAAACGATTTCTCGTCCCTTAACTCTACTCTATCGTGGGTTTGTATAATCTCATGGTGCAGGTGGGGTGCACAAATCTCCAGACAACCTCGTTTATCTTGAGAAACCGTAATATCATCCAAAACACAAAAATAGTCTTCTGTTTTGGGAGCCAATAACTTCAACGCAATATGAGAAAGTGTTTCTGTCATCCCATAGGTTTCGTACACCCGAATAGAAAGCGAAGAAATTTTCTTTTTGAGACCTTCGGAGACCTGAGCGCCTCCTATAATGAGTTTTTTTATGTCATGAATTTTAGAAAAAGATTTTTCTGCCTGCAACGGTGTCATGGCACAAAAATCTATTTTCTGTTGCAAATTTTCTAGTGGTGTGAGGGAAGGAGAAACGACACATAGCTTCATCTTTCTCATAATGGCACGCACAATCATCATTTTACCCGAAATATATTCTACAGGAAGGCAAAGTAAGGCGAGGTCATCTTCTTGCAGTCCTAAAAAATCACAAGTCACCTTTGCCGAATGTTTCATTTTCTCTTTTTCTACACATAGAGTTTTTGGCATTCCGGTAGAACCAGAAGTCTGTACCTTTACGGTAGCAAAGGGAGAATACCATTCTTCTAAAAATGTGATAACGCTTCTCTGGAAATCCGTTTTTGGAACTAGAGATTCTATGGAGGACTGCGAAAAATCAATAAGCATAACAACTTCTTGCAAACAGTAATCAAAAAATATTTTTTAAGAGAAGGGATTGCAATTAAAGAAAATAATTTTAAATTTGCACCACCTTCTTCTTTAAAGAACAAAAGACCCATGGTGTAGCGGTAACACTACTGATTTTGGTTCAGTCATCTGGGGTTCGAATCCCTGTGGGTCTGCTTTTTTACAATTGGTCGTCTGATAGTCGGGTGGTTTTTTTATTTTTTAACTGCAAATGTTTTTTGTGTGGAGACTTATTAGTAAAAGTCTGAATGAGATCCCCTTCTCTCCCCCAAAATCTTCTTCATCTTCTGTACCATACCTAACAAAGCCTGACAATATTCCGTAGAGACTGCCCTTTTATTTGAGTATTCTACCATTTTTCTTTTTAATACTTAGAGAAAGGAATATTGCTCTCCGGTTTATTTTGATCCTTCTTACTTCCCTTTGTAAAAATACCTTGGCAATCACCGGTCGTGTTCCCTCTCTTTGTCTTTGCGATAAAGTATTTCTTTCCGTCTACAAAAATGTTTGCTGTAGTGAAAATAGTGAGCAAAATTAAGTTTACCATCCACCAAAATTTCTGCTGCTAATTTATCCGTAGTCATCCACACCTTAAAACAATGTTTCTGCCATTTAAAATTTATAAATCGCTTCCCAAATGTACGACGTATTATTGTTTATTTTTACCGTTTATCCGTCTCCCCAATGAAATAAAAATACTTGTGTTTCTTTAATAATTCGCTATTTTTGGCCAGGAAATAAGAAAAAAACAATGAGGGATATGGGTTTGACGGAAGATGATGATGTATTTAAGGGAAAGGAACACACTCCCCTGAGAAGGGATGCCTTTTTACTTTCTCCTAAAGAAAAAGAAAAAAAAATAGAAAAGCTATTTTCGGAAATTATGTACACTCTCGGACTTGACATGACCGATGATTCTTTAAAAGACTCTCCCAAGAGGGTTGCAAAAATGTACGTGAACGAAATTTTTGGAGGACTTTTACCGGAGAACACCCCGGAAGTATCTACTTTTCCCAATAAATATAAGTACAGACAAATGCTCGTGGAGAAAGATATTACGGTATACTCTTTTTGTGAGCATCATTTTTTGCCGATAATAGGGAAAGCGCATATAGCCTATGTATCAAATGGGGAAGTCATAGGGCTTTCTAAGATAAACAGAATTGTGGACTACTATGCCAAAAGACCTCAGGTACAAGAAAGGCTTACGATGCAAATTGTAAGCGCCCTAAAAGAAGCTTTGGGCACGGCGAATGTAGCCTGTATAATAGAGGCAAAACATCTGTGTGTGAATTGTAGAGGGATAAAAGACACTTCTAGTGCTACCATTACTGCCGAGATGAGCGGGATTTTCAGAACCCACCCTATTACAAGACAAGAGTTTTTACATTATGTGGAAACTAAGGGGTGAATTCAATTTTTCGGTTGAGAATTTAAAATTTTAGACATTGCAACTTAAGATATACAATTCGCTTTCCGGTGAAAAAGAAATATTTAAGCCTATTATAGAAGGCCATGTGGGACTCTATGTTTGCGGACCTACAGTATATAGCAACGTACACATGGGAAATGTAAGAACCTTTCTTTCTTTTGATTTTGTATACAGA
Organism: Bergeyella sp.; assembly: GCA_030263285.1. Classification (GTDB taxonomy): domain Bacteria; phylum Bacteroidota; class Bacteroidia; order Flavobacteriales; family Weeksellaceae; genus SZYB01. The sequence goes on along the minus strand of SZYB01000001.1, from coordinate 123,477 downwards.
ACGCTAAAGTATCTGGGGTATTCGGTAAGGTACGTGAGAAATATCACGGATGCCGGACATCTTACCGATGATGGCAATGTGGGGAATGATAGGTTTGTAAAACAGTCTAAACTGGAAAAACTGGAACCTATGGAAATCGTACAAAAGTATACTGTAGATTTTCATAGCATACTCTCTCTTTTCAATAGTTTGCCGCCCAGTATAGAACCTATGGCCACCGGGCATATTCTGGAACAACTGGAGATCACAAAAACTCTCATAGAGAAGGGGTTTGCCTATGAGGTAAACGGCTCTGTGTATTTTGATGTTTATGCATACAACGAAAAAGGAGGAAACTACGGCATTCTAAGCAGACGAAATATAGAGGAATTATTTTCCAATACCAGAGATCTGGATGGACAAGAGGAGAAAAAGAATCCGCAGGATTTTGCCTTATGGAAAAGGGCTTCCTCGGAACATATAATGAAATGGCCTTCTCCCTGGGGTGAGGGATTTCCGGGATGGCATCTGGAATGCACAGCGATGAGTACCAAATATTTAGGTTTATCGTTTGATATCCATGGGGGCGGAATGGATCTGAAATTTCCTCATCATGAGTGTGAGATAGCGCAGGGGAAGGCATGTAATGGTATAAATCCCGTTCATTACTGGATGCACGCCAATATGCTTACCCTGAACGGACAAAAAATGAGTAAATCCACGGGAAATACTATTTTGCCCATGGCGCTTATCAGTGGAGAAAATTCTTTTTTTGGCAAAGGATTTTCCCCCATGGTGGTAAGGTTCTTTTTTTTACAAGCCCACTACAGAAGTGTGGTAGACCTGTCTTATGATGCTCTTCTGGCCAGCGAAAAAGGTTTTCTACGTCTGGTGGATGCCCTTAAAACTTTGGAAACTCTGGTACCCTCGGACTTGTCTTCTCTGCCCATAGTTTCCTGGGTAGAGAAATGCGATGCAGCACTTCTGGATGATTTTAATTCCCCCATCCTTATTTCTCATATTTTTGAGGTCGTGAAATGGATTTTTTACATAAAAGGGGGGGAAGAAACCATTTCTCATCGGGATTTATCCTTTTTGACCAAAAAACTTAATGGTTACTTTTACGACGTTTTGGGTCTTGATTTTCCGAAGTCCAACAATTCCGAAAAATTAGATGACGTGCTTCAGATTTTAATAGATCTACGGAATCAGGCGAGAAAGGCAAAAAACTTCGAACTTTCCGATAAAATCAGAAATAAACTTCTCAAGCAGGGGATAGAGCTCAAAGACGGCAAGAACGGGACCACCTATTCTCTTAAATAGCAGTAGTCATCCCGTCCTTCGTTCGCCTTCCGTCTATTTCTTGACTTGTTTTACATATGAACATATTATTTCTTTAAATTCGGTTTCTCTGTCTATTGTCAGATTAATAGGCCAATAGAATACGATGTTTTTTATACTTTCAAAAGTTTCTAGTCTCACGTAATCCTTCTCCGAGGTGATAAGGACTTTTTTTTCTCCTAATTTTTGGTAGGTATCGTATATGTATTTGATATCCGCCTTGGAAAAATTATGATGGTCTTTGTATTTTAAGTGTCGGATCTTCTGCGTAAAATTTTTCAGATGTTTTACCAAGGGTTGGGGATTTGCGATTCCTGTTACCAGAAGCACTTCGTAATCTGATAGTTTTATGTCGGATATGGCGTCGTGCCTATTGCATATCTCTTGAGCGTATTCTATAGAAGAAAAAAATATTTTCTGGTGTTTTCCGGGCCGTATTTTTGCTATTATATGGCTTTTCTGATTTTCCGATAGCGCTTCCGGGCATTTTGTGATTACAATAACATCAGCTCGTTTCGCCTCATGTCTGCTTTCCCTTAGGTTCCCTGCGGGCAAAATAAAATCACAAAAGTAAGGATCACTATAATCGGTAAGTAATACATTGAGCCCGGGTCGTATTTTTCTATGCTGGTAAGCATCGTCTAACAACAAAACCTCTATTTCAAAATCTGCGATCAGCTTTCTTGCCCCATATATTCTGTCTGAAGAAACGCCTATGACCAAACGGTTTCTGAATCTTTCAAAAAGCTGTTGGGCTTCGTCTCCAATCGTTTTGTAGTCTGTACCATAATTGGCGGTTAGGTATCCTTTGCTTTTTCTCGCATACCCCCTGGAGAGGACTCCCAGCTTATAATCCCTGGAAAGAAAATCTGCCAAAAACATAATCATAGGGGATTTCCCTGTCCCTCCCACCGAGAGATTTCCCACGTTGATTACGGGGATATCCAATTGGACAGATTTTAGAATTTTTATTTTATAAAGGAAATTTCTGGTAGAGATAACTACATGAAACACCAAAGAAAAAGGGTAAAAATACCATCTCTTCATCACCACATATATTTACTTTGTAAAAGTTTCTGTATCCATATCTGTATCTACACAATGTATTCGGAATACGAAAAACAGCTTGCGCGCGTAAAGGTAAGGAATATGCTCTGGTTTTTTGGACGGGAATATATTAGTTTCTGAAAAATGACGGTTATAAGGTCATAAAAGAATTTTAGTGCGTGTATAGTATAAATATGATGTGGAATAAAGTTGTGATATACGATAAATCCAAGGGTATCGTCAAGTCATAATTTCATTATTCCGGAAATGGAAGTACCGATTTTGTTTTAATGATATTTTTTGTTTTAAGCCTCCTCAAACAAGTCCAAAATACATTTTTGTTGGTCCAAAAATCTTTCTATAATACCCGTATCTGGATGATAAAATAAATGGGGAATTCATAGATCGAGGTGTTTTCATACAGATTAAGATACTCGAAGACATTTCAGGATAGACCGAAAGTATTTTTGCCAAACTTTTTATTAAGGGAGTTTTCGCGGAAATTTCTTATTTCAATCTGCCACAAAATCAATATTTTGCCGCATATTGATGTCAGTTTGTCGAGCAGATGTTCACATTTTATTCTCATCAGAAAAAATCCTCCAAAATCTCCAAGTGAAGTTCCAATGAAATTAGAGATAACCTTTTTAAGTGAGATTTTACAAAGCCGATCCGCAAACAGAAACGAAAATCCCCCCGTATTGTAAGACGAGGGGAACTTAAATGTTTTCACAACGGAATAATCCTTATTGAGAATTGCTTCAAGACAAATGTAATAAACTTTTATTATGAAATACAAATTTTAGGTTTATTTTTTTTTATTATTTTTAATCAGAAACTAAAAAATTATATTGATATGCATACAGAGACGATTTGGGGAATAGATTTGGGAGTATCTTCCATAGGCTGGGCGGTTATCGGGGTAAATGAATCAGGGCATCCCACAGAAATAATAGCTTTGGGTTCTAGAATTCTCTCTATTTCAACCGATGAAAAAGATGAATTTCAGAAAGGAAAAAGTATTTCTGTCAATGCAGGCAGAACGGCAAAAAGAACGACGCGTAAGCTTTATGACCGGTACCAGTTAAGGAGAGCAGCGTTATCCGCTTTATTAAAATCTTTGGGGATGTTTCCCGGTAATGGTTTGTTTGCGTGTTCTCCGGAAGAGTTGTGGTCTCTTAGGAGTAAAGCCATTTCGGAAAAAATAAGTTGGGAAGAACTCGGGAGGGTTTTGTATCATATCAACCAGAAAAGGGGGTATAATCACGCAAAAGGAGACGAAGAATCACCAGAAAATAAGTCAAAGGAAAAGGATTATGTTGCCAAAATCAATAACCGGTACAAAGAGATAACGTCTCTCAATATGAGTGTAGGGCAGTTTTTTTATCAAAAAATAAAAGAATCGGAAATTCCGCCTGCGGATGAGGACAAAAAACCCGGGTATACGTACCGGATTAAGGATCAGGTTTTCCCAAGAAAAGCTTATGTGGAGGAGTTTGACAAAATAATGCAAACGCAAAAGAAATACTATCCCGAAATGCTTACCGATGAGATCATCCGTAAAATAAGGAACGAGATCATTTTCTATCAAAGACCTTTAAAATCCTGCAAACATTTGGTTTCTCTTTGCGAGTTCGAGAAGAGAGAATACCTGAATAAAGAAGGTGGGAAAGTTTTTGACGGACCCAAAGTAGCGCCTAAATCTTCCCCGCTTTTTCAGGTCTGTAAGCTGTGGGAAAGTGTCAATAATCTGGTTTTGAAAAATAGGGAAGGCAAAACACTGGAAATTACGTTAGACCAAAGGAGAGCATTGTTTGATCATTTGGATAATCATGAAAAACTGACTTTAAACGACCTGAATAACATTTTGGGAATTAACAAAAAAGACGGATGGTGGGGAGGCAAAGCCATAGGAAAAGGTTTGCAGGGAAACACAACCAAAATAACCCTAAAAAAAGCCTTTAAACATCCGGAAAACTTTCAGGATTTATTTCGTTTTGACCTGAAAATAACAGATTCTGATGTGGCAGATGAGGATACCGGCGAGATTTTGCCCGTGGTAAGTCCGGAATTCGAAAAAGAGCCTTTGTACCGCCTGTGGCATCTGGTGTATTCCATAAAAGATGAAAAGGAACTGAAAGAAGCCTTACAAAAGAAATTCGGCATTACGGATGAGGAAACCCTCGACAACCTTTACAAAATAGATTTCACCAAAAGCGGTTATGGGAACAAGTCCTCTAAAGTGATCAGGAAAATTCTCCCTTTTTTACAACAGGGAAAGATGTATAGCGAAGCGTGCAACGAGGCGGGATTCAGGCATTCTGAAAGTTTGACAAAACAAGAAAATCAAGAAAGAGAATTGCTGGAGAAACTCGATCCGATAAAGAAAAACGACTTGCGGCAGCCTGTGGTAGAAAAAATCCTAAACCAAATGAATAATCTGGTCAATGCAATGCTTGCAGAATACGGAAGACCCGATGCCATACGCGTGGAGCTTGCCCGAGAGCTGAAACAAAGCAAGGAAGAACGAAAGTCTACCACAAAGAATATTAATGACAACGAAAAGAACAATAAGGAAATACAGAAAAAAATAGAAGAGGAATACGGACTTAGATCTACCAGAAACCGAGTGCAAAAGTACAAAATGTGGGAAGAATCCGATCATAAGTGCTTTTACTGTGGGAAGATAATAAATGTTACCGACTTTTTGCAGGGTATGGATGTGGAGAAGGAACACATTATCCCCAAATCCTTACTTTTTGACGATAGTTTTGCCAACACGGTTTGTGCATGCAGAACCTGTAACCAGGAAAAGGGAAACAGAACCGCTTACGATTATCTAAGATCCAAATCCGAAAAAGAATTTAATGACTACCTCGACCGAGTAGAGGATTACTACAAGGAAAAGAGAATTTCCAAAACCAAAAGAGAGCGCCTTTTGGCTTCTTATGAGGATTATCTGGAGAGAAAAAAACAGGGGAAAGAAACAGAAGAGGATAAGAATCTTTGGGAGAATTTTATCAACAGGCAGCTGAAGGAAACCCAGTTTATATCCAAAAAAGCGAAGGAAATTCTAACCTCTGTTTGCAGAAATGTTTATACTACTACAGGAAGGGTGACCGATTTTGTGAAACACTTATGGGGCTGGGATACCGTTTTGCATGACATCAATCTGGAAAGGTACAGGAGCATTGGGGAAACAGAAGTGACAGAGAATGATAAAACGAAACAAAAAAGCGAAAAAATAAAAGGGTGGAGCAAGCGGGAAGACCACAGACATCACGCCGTAGATGCCTTGGCAATTGCCTGTACCACGCAGAGCATTGTCCAGCGACTTAATAATCTTTCCGGCTCAAGAGATCAGAAGTTTACGTCTTTTGCCCATCAAGGAGACGAACATAAGGAAAAACAAAGGAGTCTGGAAGAATGGGTTAAAGAAAGAAGACCTTTCAGTACAAAAGAAGTAAGGGATAAGGTGGAAGAAATTTGTGTCTCTTACAAAGCAGGAAAGAAGTCGGCCTCCACAGGAAAAAGATACAAATACGTAAAAGGTAAAAAAGTGCTTTTGCAGGAGGGAATTACCGTACCCCGAGGGTCGTTACATGAAGACACCGTTTACGGAAAAATAAAAACCCTGGACAAAGAAAAACCTTTAAAATATTTATTTGAAAACCCGGAACTCATCTTTAAAAACAGAATTAAAAACTTGGTACTAGAGCGTCTGAAAGAATATGACGGAGATGCCAAAAAAGCTCGCAAAAGCCTCGATAAAAAGCCTATTTATTTAGACAAAGAAAAGGAGATAAAACTAGAACATGCGACCTGCCTAAAGGATGAGTATGTAGTAAAATACTCCATAATGAACATAAAGGCCAAAGATGTCGATTTTATAATAGACGAGAAAGTAAGAGAGATTATAAGGCAAAGACTGTCGGAATTCAATAATAATGAGAAAGCGGCCTTTAAGGATCTGGAAAACCATCCGGTTTACTACGATAAGGAAAGAAACATCCCTATAAAGACCGTGAGGTGTTTTACGGGTAAGGGATCAGTAGAGTCGCTTCGGTATAATGAAGCGGGGGAACCTATTGGCTTTGCAGCTTCGGGGAATAATCATCATATTGCCCTCTACAAAGACGAAAAAGGAAAGCCCGTAGAGCACATTGCGACCTTTTGGCATGTGGTAGAGCGGAAGAAATACGGTCTTCCCGTTATTATAGAAAATCCTGAAAAGGTTTGGGATACCGTTTTGAGCAGAGAGGAAGAATTACCGGAACGCTTTTTAAACAAATTGCCCGATCCCAAACTCAGTTTTGAAACGAGCTTTCAGCAAAACGAGATGTTTATTCTCGGCTTGGAAAAAGAAGCGATGGAAGACGCTTTTAGGGAAAATGATTATAAAACTTTAAGTACTCATTTGTACAGAGTTCAGAAAATAAGTATGGGTGATTATTATTTTCGTTTGCATAACGAAGTCCAGTCTGATAAAACCAAACCAAATCAACCGTGTAAGCGTTTATATCGTACACAGAGTCTGAAGGCTTTTTATGCACTAAATCCACAAAAAGTTCGGGTAACGCCTCTTGGGAAAATAGAAAAATTATGATTACCCGTTCCATTTATGTAGGGAATCCTGCTTATCTGAAACTTAAGGACCGACAGATGAAAGTTGTCTGCCCGGAGACAAAAGAAGAAAAAGGTAGCGTTCCCGTGGAGGACCTGGGGCTGCTTATGCTGGATCATTTTCAGATCACACTCTCACATCAGCTGATTCAGAAGATGATGCTGCATAACGTGGTGGTGATCAGCTGTGACCGCAGCCACCTTCCTACCGGGATTATGTTGCCTTTGTACGGACATACGGAGCATTCTCAGCGCGTGAGAACTCAGCTGGAGGTAAGCGAGCCCCTAAAGAAACAACTCTGGAAACAGACTGTGGAGTCCAAAATTGAGAACCAAGAACTGGTTCTTATGCACCTCGGAAAGTATTTTGAACCCATGGCAGAGTACAAAAAAAATGTAAAGAGTGGAGATGTTACCAATATGGAGGGAATTGCTGCCCAGCATTACTGGAAATATCTGGTTAATCTGGATTTTTTACGAGACCGATTTGGTGATTCTCCCAATCCGTTTTTTAATTTCGGGTATTCCGTCCTGAGAAGCATTGTGGCCAGAGCTGTTGTGGAGACGGGGCTTCTCCCCGTTCTGGGTATTTTTCATAGAAATAAGTATAACCCCTATTGTCTTGCAGATGACCTTATGGAGCCCTACCGTCCTTTTGTAGACTTTCAGGTCATGAACTGGCTAAAAGAAAATAAAGATTCTACCGAGCTTACCAAGGAGTTTAAAGCCTATATGCTCCGCATCGCTACCATAGATGTAAGCATAGAGGGAAAGACGAGACCCTTTTTAATTGCGGTTAAAACAACAGCCAGCTCCCTATACAGATGTTATATAGGGGAAAAAAGGGTTATATCCTATCCTGTGGTGGTATGAATACTGATAGAATAAATGCCTATAGAATTATGTGGGTTTTAGTACTGTATGATCTGCCAACCGAAACCAAAACCAATAGAAAAGATGCGAATAAATTCCGTAAAGGTTTAATTGAGGACGGGTTTGTTCTATTTCAGTTTTCAATGTACGTAAGACACTGCCCAAGTCGTGAAAATGCAGAAGTACATACAAAAAGGGTAAAATATATGCTTCCAAAAGCTGGAAAAGTAGCCATTATGTGTGTAACGGATAAACAGTTTGGGAATATTGAGATATTTTTTGCCAGGAATAAAGAAGAGCCTCCTCCCTTATATCAACAATTGGAATTTTTCTGATTTTTTTAATCCTATAAAAACAATTTAACCCACTGTAAACAAGTGGGTTAAATTTTGAGGTTGCGACCTATCGCAAAGATAATAAATTTTGAAAGCAATTCCCAACTGCTCGCTTAAGGTCGGCTTCAGCTTGAGAGTTGCGACCTATCGCAAAGATAATAAATTTTGAAAGCAATTCCCAACCTTATGAAAAAATACAACCAACTCCCCTAAGTTGCGACCTATCGCAAAGATAATAAATTTTGAAAGCAATTCCCAACTAAACCTTCTGCTCTCACTCCAGGTATTATGTTGCGACCTATCGCAAAGATAATAAATTTTGAAAGCAATTCCCAACCATTATCCTATTAGGAACATAAAAATAATGGTTGCGACCTATCGCAAAGATAATAAATTTTGAAAGCAATTCCCAACTCCTCCGAGGAATTCAGGACGTTGTAAACGGTTGCGACCTATCGCAAAGATAATAAATTTTGAAAGCAATTCCCAACGACGGGATATTGCTCAAAACCGCCTATAACGTTGCGACCTATCGCAAAGATAATAAATTTTGAAAGCAATTCCCAACCAATCGCTCTTGCAAAGGTATTTCTTCATTGTTGCGACCTATCGCAAAGATAATAAATTTTGAAAGCAATTCCCAACCTGGAAATAAAGCGAGACGCCGCCATTAAAGTTGCGACCTATCGCAAAGATAATAAATTTTGAAAGCAATTCCCAACTCTTTAAGCGCATTTAGATATTTTTCTGGAGTTGCGACCTATCGCAAAGATAATAAATTTTGAAATCCAGCCGTGGAAATGGAATGGAAAGATTCGGCGAAGTCAAAGAAATTCCTAACTGCAATGATATAAAAAAAATAGAAAAAATGAGAAAAAATTACGAGAGATAAATAAGAGAGATTACGAATTAAATAAGCCTAATATTAAATCGGTGTTTATTTTTGTGGTAACAACACTTGCTCCTGTATTATTAAACTTATCGACATCATCAACCCAAGCTATTGTTTTAATACAAGCATTAACAGAAGATTGAATTCCAGTAATACTATCTTCTACTGTAACACAATTAATAACACTGGTATTAAGGTTTTTAACACATAATAAATATGGTTCTGGAGAAGGCTTCGGATTAGATACGTGATTTACACTAACTAAAGAATTACAAAAGCCAAGTAGCCCTATTTTACTTAAATATGCTTTCGCTATATCTTCTCTACTACTAGTTACAACAGAATTTTTAATTCCTACATTATCTAAATCTTTCCAAACTTCAACTACATTATCTCTTTCTTTTATAAAATCTATGTTATTAAGTATGTAATTTACAGATAGTTCATACCATTTATTATATTCTAATTCATATTTAGCAACATCAATTGATTTATTGGTTATTAATGTTTTTTTAAATACAAACTGAGCTTCTTTACCTATATAATCTTCTTGAGATAATTTAAATTTTAATCCAATTTTATTACTAGCATATTCAAACATCGCAAATTTAAAATCTACATCTTCACTTCTAACTATTGTTCCATCTAAATCCCATAAAACATTTTTATCAATAACCATTTAAACATTTTTTTATTGAATTTTTATATCCTACCGGCATATTTAAATCATTTATTTCTGAAAAAGAGAAAAAACCAAGTTCTTTATGTTCATAACTAATATCAACCTTACGTTCATCTAATAATAAAGGCTTACACAAATAAGTTACAATAAATACATTAACTTTATTTAAAATATTATACATCCAAACGTCAACCAATTTATCTAATTCACAATCAATATTAAGTTCCTCTTTTATTTCTCTAACAACACAATCTTCAGCAGACTCGTCTATTTCAATTTTACCTCCTGGCAATTCCCATTCTTCTCTTTCATTTTTTAATAATACTAATCTATTATTAATTATTACAATCCCTTTTATAGAAATTGGATATTTATCTGAATTAACATCACTTGGCATCATAAAAATCCTTTATATTTTAAAAAATTATCAAAAGCTAATATACGCCACATTTCCCTAAAACCTATAAATTCTGTTCTTCCATGCAAAAACCTACCATTATTTATAATGTATCCTTGATTTTTTTTCATTTTAAAAACAATTTTATATTTTTCAATAAGTTCATAAAAAACATGTAATAAATCATTTAATTCAGTATTAAAATATCCAAATTTATCATTTCTAAATCTCAAAAAATAGCTTTCATTCCTATCATCTTTATTGAAAATATTTCCAATATATGTTGAATTTAAATCTCTAAATATTGCATTTCATTGAGAAACAAATACATTTTCTTCTCCAAATATTGAAATCAACTCTAACAATATTTTTTTTGAATCAATGATTATACTTTCCCCTCCTTCTACTGAGCTTTCTTTACAGTATAAAAACAACAAATTGGGGACTATTTTTTCGGTACTTCTATCTGTATGTGGAAATAGCTCTTTACTAGATAGCCCATAAAAACCATCTTTATTTTTTAAATCATTCTTTACAATAGTTATTCCATCATCATTCGAGTCTCTATGTTTAAAAATTTTCCCATATAAAGAACAAAAACCAACATATGTTGGTTTTTCAAATTCTTTTTCAAAAAAATAACATCCATTGTTCTCAAGTAATCTTTTAATCTCATCTGTAGATTTTTCCTTAAATTCAATATTCATGTCCATTAATTTTAATTAAAAAAACAACCCCCTCACTTAATTAATAAGCTAATTCAGTGTTGTATAAAGTAAATCTACTTATTCGTTGTAAGTTGCAACCTATCACAAAGGTAACCAATTTTGAAATCCAGCTGTGGAAATGAAATGGAAAGATTCGACGAAGTCAAAGCAATTCCCAACTTTAAAGGACTTCCGGAACATCCCATGCTGATTTTACAGAAAAAACACCGGATTGAGATACTATTTTAGCGATCTTCTCTCAAAGGTATTTTAACAATTTTTTCCATTCTTCTAACTTGAGTTCAAACGGAATAGTATGGAGCGGACTGGTCGATGGGAGCAGAACAATGGGGATTTCCATAAAGCTATTTCCCAGATGTCTCTGCAAATTTTTATATGCTTTTTGTCCATTACAAAATATAGCCTTTATACTGGGATATTTTATAAGAAGCCTACAAACATCGTTGTTTTCTTCATTTTCAATGTGAGCATCCCCACTCCCCTTGCGTTCATAACTCTCTATAACATCCCAAAGTGCAATATGATACTTTTTCAGTATTCCTATTTTTTTTGTGTAATCAATATTCTGTACGTTTTCTACTTCAACCAGTGTGAAAATCATTTTCCAAAAATGATTTTGAGGATGAGCATAATATTGCTGTTTTTGCAAAGAAACTATTCCCGGAATAGATCCCAAAATAAGTATCTGCGAGTATTCATCAATTATTGGCGGAAATGAATTGATTCTGTCCATAATGCAAAAATAAAAAACCTTACAGGTTAAATTTCTATAACTATAAGGTTTAATGAAATTATTTTGGGACTCTTAAAGGGTTTCTTTCAGCCAAGCAAAAAACTCTCTTTGCCAAACCAAACCATTATGTGGATGCAAGATCCAAAAGAGTTCAAACTATATCTCTCCGTCAGCGATGCCTCTACTTACGGGCGTACTAAAAACCTCGAATTTTTCTCTGTTGTACCCCTTTGTAGAAATTGAGATAACTATTCCCTTGGTGTTTTCTTATCGAATTAGCCTTTTTTAATCTTGATTTCAGGTTACCCAGATCCAGCCGGTAGATTGTTTTTTCATCCCGTGCCTCCCTTAACGGTTCATAATGGCACCTTGTCTGAATTCACCAACCTTCTCCCATCACCAACAGGCGTCCACTGCCCATGAAATTTTTCGGTAGACAAGAATAAAAAACACAGGTAATTCTATTATCATAATTGGTAAACCATTGGGTTCATTGGATTTTCTTGTACGGTTATCAAATCCTCAGCCCTCGCAAAACCATATCCCAGGTGCTTCATTTTCTTTCGAGCAAAGCGATGCTCTCTACATGATGCGTCTGAGGAAACATATCCACTGGCAAGACTTTTACCAGTGCATAGGATTCTCTCAGTAACGAAATATCTCTAGCCTGTGTAGCAGAATTACAGCTTACATAGACTATCTTTTGAGGAGACAACTTCAAAAGTTGCTCCACAACCTTTCTGTGCATCCCATCTCTGGGAGGATCTGTGATAACTACATCCGCTTTGGGATGATTTTCCAAGAATGCGTCCGAAAACATCTCCTTCATATCCCCGCAATAGAAGATACAATTTTCAATTTTATTGTACTTCGCGTGTTCTTTTGCTGCCGCTATAGACTCTTCTACAGATTCTATTCCTATCACGCTCTTTGCCTTTCTCGCTACATACTGAGCAATGGTACCCGTCCCCGTATAAAGATCATAAATCACCTCTTCTCCGTGCAGATCTGCAAACTCCAAAGTCTTTCTGTAAAGCTCCAGTGCCTGACCATAATTGGTCTGAAAAAAAGACTTGGGTCCAATTTTGAATCTAAGTCCATCCATTTCCTCATAAAGAAACCCCTCTCCATAATAAACGTTGATATCCAAATCATAAACAGAGTCATTGGGTTTTGGGTTTATGGCATAAAGAAGCGTCTTGATCTCCGGAAAAGACTTCAGTATATAATCAAACAAAGATATTCTGTTTTCTTCTTCCTCCCTGTAGAGCTGAAAAACCAACATCCATTCTCCTCTGGAGTTTTGCCTTAACATAAGGGTTCGTAAAAACCCTCTTCTTTCCTTTACATTATAAAATTCCAGTCCCCTCTCCAGAGCAAAATCCCTCACTTTCAGCCTTATTTTGTCTGAAGGATCTTCTTGCAAGAAACAGCGTTTCAAATCTAAAATCTTACTCCACATACCTGGAATATGAAAACCCAATGCATTTTTTTCTTTTATATTTTCCTCAGAGTGTATCTCTTCCTCGGTAAGCCATCTTGTATCCGAAAAGGAAAACTCCATTTTGTTTCTATAAAAATACTGCTTCTTCGCACCTATAATGGAAAGTTTCTGAAAATTTTCTATACCTCCTATTCTCCTTATATTCTCAAATACCTCCTCCTGCTTAAAGTATAACTGCTTTTGATAACTTAGGTTCTGCCATTTGCAACCACCACAAATCCCAAAATGCTCACATCTCGCCTCTACCCTGTCCGGGGAAGGTTCCAGAATCTCTATTGCCTCTGCCTCCAAATATCTTGAGCGGGCTCTCTTCACCCTTACCTTCGCCCAATCGCCCGGTACAGCTCCAGACACCAACAACGTCTTACCCTCGGGAGTTTTGCCTACAGCAACGCCCTTTGCTCCGGCTTTTGTAAGCAATATTCTTTCCAGTATAGCATTTTTTTTCATCAAAAAACTGGGCGGGCTGCTACCCTTTCGGATTCAGAAATTCTTTTTTGTACCGTGCCATGCCTATCTCCAGAAGCTCTACGCTTCTTTTCAGATCTTCCTCCTTTAACACATACGCTATTCTTACCTGCTTTTTGCCCAATTCGGGATTGCTATAAAATCCACCCGCAGGTGCAACCATCACTGTCTCGTTATTGTCGGAAAATTTTTCCAATAACCATTGGGCAAAGTGATCTGTATCTTCCACGGGAAGCTCTGCAACACAATAAAAAGCCCCTTTAGGCCTAGAGCATTTCACTCCCGGAATCTTAGCGAGCAAATCCACCAAAAGATCTCTTCTTTTGGTATACTCGTTTCGCACCTCCTCTACATAAGCCGCATCGTCATGGTGAGCCGCAGTAGCAGCAATCTGACCTATAAGCACGGGACTCAGCCTCGCCTGAGCAAATAACATCGCAGCCCTGTATATTTTTTCTGACCGGGTAATCAGGCATCCTATCCTCGCTCCACACATAGAGTAACGTTTGGATTCCGAATCTATGATGACCACATGATCTGAAGCAAAAGGAAAAGCCAACATAGAAATATGCTCATTATTATCGTAAACGTACTCTCTATACACTTCATCCGATATAATCGCAATATCATGTCTTACGGCAATTTCCGCGAGTTTCTTTAATTCCTCCTGTGTATAGAGATATCCCGTAGGATTACCCGGATTACAAATAATAATGGCTCTCGTTTTTTCTGTGATTTTTTTCTCAAAATCTTCTGCTGGAGGAAGGGAAAAGCCATTTTCTATAGTAGAAGGAATAGCCACAACCTTTACATTAAAAGTACCTGCAAAACCATTATAATTTGCATAATAAGGCTCGGGAATTATTACCTCATCTTCGCTATCGCACAGAGTAGAAATGGCAAAATTCAAGGCTTCCGAGCCTCCATTGGTGACAATAAAATTTTCCGGAGTAAGATCATTGAAACCCAATTTATGATAATACGAAGCAAGGGCCTCTCTATAAGCAAATCCCCCCTCCGACAAAGAATAATCCAGCACTTTAAGGTCTATATTTTTGATTGCCCGTAAAGCTGTTTCCGGAGTTTCTATATCAGGCTGCCCTATATTTAAGTGGTATACTTTAGTCCCTTTTTTCTTTGCTTCTTCTGCATAAGGAACCAACTTCCTTACGGGAGAGGCAGGCATATTTTTTGCCCGCTGAGAAATTTCTGGCATGGTATTTTTACATTTTACACTCTCTCTATTTCTGCACCTAAGGATCTGAGTCTTTTATCTATATTCTCATACCCTCGATCTATTTGTTCTATGTTATGAATTATAGATTTCCCCTCTGCCGATAGCGCTGCTATAAGCAACGCATTACCCGCCCTTATATCCGGAGAAGTAAGGGTGGCTCCTCTCAAAGGAATTTCGTGATTAAGACCTACAATCGTGGCTCTGTGAGGATCACAAAGAATAATCTGCGCTCCCATATCTATAAGTCTATCCACGAAAAACAGACGAGATTCAAACATTTTCTGGTGAATAAGCACGGTACCGCTTGCCTGCGAGGCCACCACCAAAATAATAGAAAGTAAATCCGGAGTAAACCCCGGCCACGGCGCATCCGAAATGGTAAGAATAGACCCGTCTACAGATTTTTGTATTTCGTAATGCTCCTGCGCCAGAATTATCATATCATCTTTCCGCCTCTCTATAGCAATCCCCAACTTTCTAAAAACACCCGGAATAATCCCCAGTTGATTCCAATGCACATTTTTTATGGTAATATGCGATCGGGTCATAGCCGCCAGCCCAATCCAAGAACCTATCTCTACCATATCCGGAAGAAGCGTGTGTTCCGCACCTCCCAAGCGATCTACTCCCTCTATTGTAAGGAGGTTCGAACCCAAACCGGAAATATTGGCCCCCATCCTGTTAAGAAGCTTACACAGCTGCTGAATATAAGGTTCACATGCCGCATTATAAATTCTGGTTTTGCCCTTCGCCAGACAAGCCGACATCACAATGTTAGCCGTCCCCGTTACAGAAGCTTCTTCTAAAAGGACAAACTTTCCCCTAAGTTCTTTCGCTTTTAAGGAATACAGCCCTTCTTCTTTCAGATATTTAAATTCTGCCCCTAACTCCACAAACCCATGAAAATGAGTATCCAGCCGCCTTCTTCCTATTTTATCCCCCCCCGGAGTGGGCATATAGGCCTCCCCAAACCTGCTGAGCATAGGACCCAAAAGCATAACAGACCCCCGAAGTCTGGCTCCATCTTTTTTAAATTCTTTGGATTTTAAGTAATCAAAGTTTACCTGGTCTGCCTTAAACGTATAATCTCCCGTGCCATTTTTTGTGATACTCACCCCAAAATCTCCCAGAATCTCTATAAGTCTATTGACATCATGGATATCCGGAATGTTTTTTACCCTCACCTCTTCTTCCGTAAGGAGTACGGCACATAAAATTTGTAAAGCTTCATTTTTTGCCCCCTGGGGCGTAATCTCCCCTTGCAGCTTCTTGCCTCCCCTTATTAAAAAAGATCCCCCCATCACTGTTACCTATTTTTATACCCTCCATGATTCTTCTTTCTGGCATGGTGATTTTTATTTTTTCCGGTTTTGCTCGTATGATAAATCTTACTCCTTTCCAGAGATTCTATCCCTGTAAGATCCAGTCTGTCTTCCGAGAGTTCTTTTAAATGTCTTATAATTACATCATCGGTCACATGCTCTCTGTTATATATGTTATAAGACTTTTTCATGTTATTGGCTATCACTTCTATCAGCGCTTCTTTTTCATCGCCTGCCTCCAATGCTATGGCTTTTTCTATAAGTTGCAATATGCTTTTTCCGTAGAACTTATACTCTCCCTGAAGTTTTGGGTATTCTACTCTTTTGGGTCTTTCCTGAAAATCCTCTCGCCTGGGAATCACGTAAGGAGAATCTACCTTCAGATCATAATCTGCTAAAATAAACAGATGATCCCATAATTTATGTTTATAATTTGCCTCGTCCCTAAGATGCGGATTTCTCTGGCCCATAAAATCCACTATGGCTAAGGCCATTTCGTTTCTCTCCTTATCATCCGATATATTTTTGCATCTTTCTATCAATTTCTGAATAACTCTGCCATATTCCGGCATATGCAAGACGGGTCTTTTTGTATTGTATTCCATGAGCGCAAATATATAAAATAAACCTCTAGCTTTTTCTTGTCCGAAGGGCTTTCCCGTTATCTAAACCCGAAAATAAAACAGTTCTACCGTAAAAACTTCTCCCGTTCTTGCTTTGTGGGGATAGGACACGCGTCTGACATGAATGTTTTCCTTCTTTTTGCCACCTGGTCGTACAGTGCGTCTGCAAGAAACTTCGGAAAAATATTGAGTGAAGCTAAAAAAGCATACTTACCCCCCAATAATTTTGCAATTTTCAGCACTGCCTGAGATTTTTCGTAGTAAAATACATCGGGTTTCCAGAGGTAGAGGGTACCAAAACTACCCGAAGGAAGGTTTCTCTCTTTTAGAAAACTCTGCCCCATGTCCGATTGTAGAGACACAAACAAGAAGATATCTTTCTTATCGTTTTTCAGAATCTTATATATCCATTCATTACAAAACCCGCATTCTCCGTCATAAAAAATATAATATTTGGATTCGTCTATTAACTCCCTTACTTCCATAAAAAAACTGCAAGGCAAATATAACTAAAAATTAGCATTTATATCCAATACAAGTTCTTTGAGTAACAAAGCCTTTATGTCCGGCCAGAATAAATAATACTACAATCTACCAAAAATACATATCTACCTTCCGCATAACAATCGCTATCCATCTGCTAAACCTTATCCGGCAAAGTCATTAAGACCTATTTCTGAACAACACATCAGCAAAGAAATCCAAGTGATAAAAGAAAAACAGAAAGGATATACTCCCGTCACTGTCCAAATATAATTATTAAAACGAATACCTTATAATCAGGGAAATAATTTCAAAAGTAAAATACAAAACAGGTGAATTTGATTTACGCTTCTGAGTAACTTTTCAGATAAAAAACATTCATTCATTTTTTATAAATAGTTAAATTAACCGGCAAGAATGGGACCTAAAAAGCAACTCTCTTTGAAATTATTTTGAATGATATTCATCCCTCAAGTGTCCGTAATGTTTTTTTGATTTTTTTTCGTAAAAAATTTACTCGTCACATTCGCCATCTCAATTCATTATATTATATACAGAAACCCAACTCTTTTTATTCAGACATTACAATTGCCTTAATTTCAGGTGACAATTAGAATATTTAACATTATTGATCATTACAGTAAAGAAATTCATTTGGACAGAAATTTGGCTTTCTGCAGGACTGTGGTGAGTTTACTGACCGGGATTCAGAGAGAGAAGCAGGTCTAAAGCTACACGAACGGATGACAGACTTGAATCTACCGGTAATATTCTGCCTAATGGTCTTACAACACCATGTATACAAACATCACACAAAGGCGCGGTGTTCAAACCAGAAAACCTCACAAAATAGATTTATGGAGAACCTTAATCGTAACTATAATTCTATAGACTACATGAAAATCCAGGAAAGAAACCCCAATAAGCAGGATGAATTTTTATATACTTTTACAAAAAATCATGGGCGCAGAACTGCCCAATCGCCAGTCAAAGGGTACCCCACCAGGCAGTATACGGCAGAAAAAATTTTGGGTTGTACTGATACCCTTTTTTATGCTTTTCATTTAAAAAATTCCATAATATGATCCGTAATATATTTCAATTGCTCTTCGTCTAATTCTGTATGCATAGGAAGAGAAATCACTTGGTCGACAAGCCTGTCGGTATTGACAAAATCCTTATCCTCCAGATCCTGCCTGTAGGCTTTTTGCTTTCTGAGTGGGACAGGATAATAGATCATGGTCGGAATATCCTGACTCTCCAAATAATCTTTAAGTCCATTTCTTTTTTTGTTTAAAACCCTTAAGGTATACTGATGGAATACATGAGAGGAGTTAGGTAATCTTTTGGGGATGAGTAAGTCTTTCGATTCGGAAAGAACCTTATCATAATAATCAGCCACCTTTCTTCTCGCCTCGTTATAACCATCCAAATGGGGTAATTTTTTTCTAAGCACAGCGGCTTGAAGGCTATCTAACCGGGAATTAACCCCTACTTCATCGTGATAATATCTCTCGTACATCCCGTGATTTACAATGCCTCTTATTTTTTTTGCCAACCGATCATCATTCGTAAAAATACTCCCTCCATCTCCGTAACATCCAAGATTTTTTGAAGGAAAAAAAGAAGTGGCACCCACAATCCCCATAGTACCCGATTTCTTTCTTTTTCCATCCGAAAAAGTATATTCTGCCCCTATTGCCTGAGCATTATCTTCTATTACTAAAATATTGTGTTTTTTTGCAAGTTCAAGAATTTCCTCCATAGGAGAAACCTGTCCGTAAAGATGCACCGGAATAATCGCTCTGGTTCTTTCAGTAATCGCTGCTTCTATCTTTTTGGGATCTATAAGGAACGTGTCATAATCCACATCCACTAAAACAGGTTTTAGTTTTAACAAGTGAATTACCTCTACCGTAGCTGCAAAGGTAAAGTCTGCCGTGATTACTTCATCGCCCTCATTCAGGTCAAGAGCCATGAGCGCTACCTGTAAAGCATCTGTTCCGCTTGCACACGGAATCGCATGCCCCACCTCCAGATACTCTTCCAACTCCTTCTGAAACATCTGAACCTCCGGACCATTTATAAAAGTTGCAGAGTCCATGACGCTTAGCATTGCATTATCCACCTCATTCTTGATCTTATAATACTGACTTTGCAAGTCTACCATTTTTATTTTCCTCATATAAACCCAAGATTTGTTTCTGTAAATTTAGTCTTTTACGTTCTTTCGTAAAATTCGTTTTTATTTTCATCTAATTTTTTTTACAGGTACATAGACTACCTTTTTGGTCTCAAAAAAATCCTCTGTAAAAAAATATTTCAACATATATATTTTACAATCTATCCCCGAAAGCTCATTTTCCAAATCTCCCCCCTTAAGATATAAAACTCCATTTTCCTGAGTATTGAAATTTTCCGGAAAAAATTTCCCTTTCACCCAATCCAAAAACTCCGGCATCCGAGTAACCGCCCTACTCACCACAAAATGAAATTTATCCCCAAGACTCTCTGCCCTTCCGTGGACCGAGCGCACATTGGTAAGCTGTAGCGTATTTACTATCTCCTCTACTACTTTTATTTTTTTTCCCACAGAATCTATGAGGGTAAACTCAACTTCCGGAAACAGTATGGCCAAGGGAATCCCAGGAAAACCACCTCCGGTGCCTACATCCAGAACTTTCGTTTGAGGCAAAAACCGCATTACCTTTGCGATCCCCAGAGAGTGCAGAATATGCCTTTCAAATAAGAAACCCGTATCCTTTCTTGAGATCACGTTGATCTTTTTGTTCCAAGAAACGTACAGCGATTCAAGTAACTCTAACTGAACTGTCTGCCTTGCACAGAGCTCAGGAAAATATCTTTTTATTATACCTACGTTTGTGCTCATAAACTTGGGTGACACAAAAATACGGTATTTCTTCTTCTTATTTTTCTGTTTTTCTTGAAAGAAACTTTTATAAAACTTTATCTTTGCCGTATGGGGACTCTCTCTGAAGAAAATTATCTGAAAGCACTTTTTTACCTTACTAACGAAAAAAATCAGGTATCGGTAAACGAGCTTAGTTTATTTCTCCACATAAAAATGCCAAGTGTAAACAGCATGATGAAAAAGTTTTCTGTAAAAAATTGGGTAAACTATGAAAGTTATAAACCCCTTACACTTACCCGTGAAGGGAAAAAAATGGCTGCTCAGGTAGTGAGGAAACACCGGCTTACCGAGATGTTTCTGGTAGAAAAAATGAATTTTGGTTGGGAAGAAGTACACGAAATTGCAGAACAGATAGAGCACATACAGTCTGAGGTCTTTTTTGACAAAATAGACGAAATACTTAACTTCCCTAAAACGGACCCTCACGGATCCCCCATCCCTGACAAAAAAGGAAAAATTATTTTCCAAGAATACAAAAAACTCAGTTCCTTCTCTCTCGGAGATGAAGTGGTACTCAAGGCCCTGAGCGACTCCTCCCAAAATCTTCTCAATTCCCTTAATGAGAAAAAACTTTCCCTGGGCACCTCTATAAAAATCATGAATATAGATGCATGTGACCGAACCTTTGAGGTAAAATACTTAGAAAAAAATGAATTTCTCTCTCCTGTAGTAACAGAAAAACTTCTAGTGGAAAAAATCTCTTCTTAATTCAATTAATTTAAGCCCTGTAAAACATTTTGGATTTCGAGTGAAAAAAATTGTTAGATTTAGACCTTTAAAAATTTACTTTTCTCATGAAAACACTGGAGTATGTATCCATCGGGGTTTATTTTCTTGTGATGGTGGTTATTGGGGTCTACTCTTACCGGAAAAGTAACAGATCATCCGAAGATTTCCTTATAGGAGGAAGGAAGATGGGCGCTGTGGTTACCGCACTTTCTGCCGGAGCAAGTGATATGAGCGGATGGTTGTTAATGGGGCTTCCGGGGGCTATGTTCGCCACGGGAATCTCAAGCAGTTGGCTGGCCATAGGGCTTACCGTGGGGGCATTCCTCAACTATCTCCTCGTGGCTCCCCGCTTAAGAATTTACTCTGAAGTGGCACAAAATGCCATTACTATTCCCGTTTTTTTTGAAAATCGTTTCAAGGACGATACTCATATCCTCAAGTTTATTTCCTCTGTTATTATTCTCGTTTTTTTTACTCTCTATACTTCTTCCGGTATGGTAGCAGGAGGAAAACTTTTTGAGTCTGCTTTCGGGCTCGACTATACTTCCGGGATATGGATCACCAGTACAGTGGTGGTTTTGTATACCTTTTTAGGAGGCTTTTTGGCCGTAAGCCTTACAGACTTTGTGCAGGGAACCATAATAGTACTCGCCCTTTTTGTTGTACCTATAGTGGTTATAACAGAATTAGGGGGTATTTCAGAAACCTTTCGCTACATAGAGCTGGACGACGTAAAAAAACTCCGCTGGTTTGAAGGAACTACTTTTACTGGTATTATTTCTCTGACTGCATGGGGATTGGGATATTTTGGTCAACCCCATATACTGGTTCGTTTTATGGCGATAAATAAAGTAAAAGACCTCAAAAAAGCAAGAAACATAGGGATTAGCTGGATGATATTTTGTGTGGGCGGAGCTATGGTAATAGGGCTGGTGGGTATTGCCTATATGATGAGAAATAATATTAGGATAGAAGATCCAGAAACGATATTTATTTTTTTTTCTAGGACACTCTTCCATCCCCTCATTTCAGGATTTTTACTCAGTGCCATACTGGCTGCGGTGATGAGTACAATTTCCTCCCAACTTTTGGTCACTTCCAGCTCTATGACGGAAGATTTCTATAGAGCTTTTCTTAACAAAAACGCTACACAACAGACCCTGCTTTCTGTTAGCAGAATTTCCGTGCTTATTGTCTCCATCACAGCCCTCATCCTCTCCCTTAACCCAAATGACTCCATCCTTAACCTTGTGGGATATGCCTGGGCCGGTTTTGGTTCGGCATTTGGTCCCATCATGATCCTGAGTTTATTATGGAAAAAAACGTCAAGAATAGCCGCAATTTCGGGAATTATTTCTGGGGGGGGGATTGTACTGCTCTGGATGAACATACACCACCCCTATAAAGATCTTTATGCCATAATCCCCGCCTTCGGCTTTTCCCTTATATTTGTCGTCATTACCACTCTACTGTTTCCCGAAAAAAATACCCTAGTAGATGAAGAGTTTGAAAAGGTTGATAATATTATCAAAAAGGAATATTAGCTATTCTCAAATTCAGGATATAAACCAAGACACATACGAGCCATTAAGCGCTCACGCCCGCCTTCAGCGAAGCCCCAAGAAGCCAAAGCACCCTATGCACTTTTTAAGTACATACGTTTGTCAAATCTCTATAGTCAATCCCTAATTCTGAAGTATAAACGTGTCTTAAGCATCTATATTGGCATAAATAGCGTTTTTCTCTATAAACTCTCTTCTGGGAGGAACCTCATCTCCCATCAGCATAGAGAATACCGAATCCGCCTCTACTGCATTGTCTATCGTTACCTGTTTCATCATTCTGTTCTCTGGGTTAAGAGTGGTTTCCCAAAGCTGCTCCGGATTCATCTCTCCAAGACCTTTATATCTCTGTATCTCCACACCTTTGCCATCGGAAGACATTTCTAAAGTTTTTTCCTCCCTTTCTTTCTCATTCCACGCATATACCCTCTTGTTTCCTTTTTTTAGTAAATACAAAGGAGGCGAGGCAATATACACATACCCGTTCTCTATCAGCTCTTTCATATACCTGAAGAAAAAGGTAAGGATAAGGGTAGAAATATGAGAACCATCTATATCTGCATCAGTCATAATCACTATCTTGTGGTATCTCAGTTTGGTCAGATTAAGTGCCTTACTGTCTTCCTCCGTCCCTACAGAAACTCCCAGTGCAGTATAGATATTTTTGATCTCCTCATTATCGTATACCTTATGCTGCATTGATTTTTCTACGTTAAGTATCTTTCCTCTAAGAGGTAAAATTGCCTGAAAGTGTCTGTCTCTCCCCTGCTTTGCTGTACCTCCTGCAGAATCTCCCTCTACCAAGAATATTTCTGATTCTTGAGGGTCTTTTGAGGAGCAGTCAGAAAGTTTCCCCGGAAGTCCAGACCCACCCATTGGAGACTTCCTCTGCACCATTTCTCTGGCTTTTTTGGCTGCTTGCCTCGCTTTTGCCGCCAACACCACTTTTTGCACGATTTTCCTGGCTTCACCGGGATTTTCCTCCAAAAAGTTACTCAGCATCTCCCCAACTATTTTATCCACCGCACCGGAAACCTCAGAATTTCCCAGCTTCGTCTTGGTTTGCCCCTCAAACTGAGGCTCCATCACCTTTACGGATACCACTGCGGTAAGCCCTTCCCTAAAATCATCTCCCGTAACCTCTACTTTCTCCTTTTGCGGAATTCCCAGATCATCCGCATACTTCTTAAGCGTCCTGGTAAGCGCCCTCCTAAAACCCGCCAAATGTGTCCCCCCTTCATGGGTATTGATATTGTTGACGTAAGAGTGTAAATTCTCTGTAAAAGAAGTGTTATACCTCATCGCTACCTCCACAGGTATATCATCCCTCTCTCCTTCCATGCAGATGACATTCTCCATAATCCCCTCTCTGTTTTCGTCTATGTGCTCCACAAACTCCTTAAGCCCCCCCTCCGAATAGAAGGTTTCTGTTCTACTACCTCCCTCCTCATTTTTTACTCGCTCATCGGTAAGGGTAATCTCTATCCCTCTATTGAGGAAAGAAAGTTCTCTCAGCCTGCTGGCAAGCGTATCATAACTATACACCAGCTCATTAAAAATAGAAGAATCGGGCTGAAAAAACTGTTCAGTTCCTTTTTTGTCACTTTTACCTATTTCTTCTACATCTGCCATGGCTTTACCCTTTTGATATTTTTGCCGGTAAACCTTCCCATCTCTGTGCACCGTAGTAATCATGTCTGTAGAAAGTGCGTTTACGCAAGACACCCCAACACCATGCAAACCGCCCGACACCTTATAGGAATCCTTATCAAATTTTCCCCCCGCTCCTATCTTGGTCATCACCACCTCCAAAGCAGATTTTTGTTCTTTTTCATGGAAATCTACCGGAATTCCCCTTCCGTTATCCGTGACCGTTATAGAGTTACCCTCATGAATGGTAACCGCAATGGTGTCACAATAACCTGCAAGCGCCTCGTCAATAGAATTGTCCACTACCTCATAAACCAAATGATGAAGTCCCCTAGCCCCTACGTCACCAATGTACATAGAAGGACGAAGCCTTACATGTTCTATCCCTTCGAGAGATTGTATGCTACTGGCGGTGTATTGTTTTTGACTCATATCTTTAACTCATATCTTTATTTTAGAAATTATTGCAAAGTGTCTCATTCATCTCTTCAGGAAACCCCTCACTGCCGTTAAATCCGTAAGCTTAATCGGGAGTAATCCTTATTTTACAAAAACCGACCCCCCAGACACACAAATGTCGTAAAAAAAATTGGGATAAAAAAGCTCTATTTCTGTCTTTTTCTACTAAGAATATATTATATCAATATTATAATGTATATGTAAAAATATATACATACTCTGTATCTATTTTTCGTCTAAATAAAAAAATAC
Source organism: Bergeyella sp. (assembly GCA_030263285.1). Lineage (GTDB taxonomy): Bacteria > Bacteroidota > Bacteroidia > Flavobacteriales > Weeksellaceae > SZYB01. The sequence continues at coordinate 98,626 of SZYB01000001.1, read as the reverse complement.
CAAACTAGAAAATTTAACATAAAATAAACACCTGTCACTCAAAACCTAAACGCCTGTTTTTCAAATATGCAGAGAAAATATCACAGGCCTATGATTTCATTAAAATTTTTTATCGTTTTAGAAATTCACTTTTTAACCATTATTTTATTTATTCCCCATATAATTAGTAATTTCGCCCCCTCAGTTTTTTTCAATAAAATATGATACAGATTACTCTTCCGGACGGAAGCATCAAGACTGCAGAAAAAGGTACACGCCCCATAGATATTGCAAAATCCATAAGTGAAAGTCTTGCCAGGAACACTATTTCTGCCCTTGTAAACGGAAAACAAGTGGAGATCACCACTCCCATTACAGAAAATACAACATTACAACTGCTTACATGGGATGATGCCATGGGAAAAAAGGCCTTTTGGCATTCTTCTGCCCATCTCCTTGCACAGGCTATTTTGGACTATTACCCCAAGGCAAAACTCACCATAGGACCTGCAATAGAAAACGGCTTCTACTATGATGTGGATTTTGGTAATAAAATCCTTAGCGAAAAAGAATTTGAGAAAATAGAAAAAAAGATCTTGGAAAATGCAAAAAAGGGTTCCACCTTCTCTCTTTATCCCGTGTCTAAAGAAAAGGCGCTGAAAGAATTTGCCGATAACGAATACAAAACCGAACTGATCTCAAATCTCCGGGATGGTGAAATTACCTTTGTCTCTCACGATAATTTCACAGACCTCTGCCGTGGGGGACATGTACCCAACACCTCTGTAATAAAAGCAGTTAAGATACTTAGCGCTGCAGGAGCCTACTGGAGAGGGAATGAAAAAAACAAACAACTCACCAGAGTTTACGGAATTTCTTTTCCCAAACAAAAAGAACTTACCGAATATCTCAAAAAAAGAGAAGAAGCAAAAAAAAGAGACCATAGAAAACTGGGGAAAACTTTGGGTATTTTTGCTTTCTCAGAAAAAGTAGGTGCCGGTCTTCCACTTTGGTTGCCTAAAGGAACCACATTGAGAAAAAAACTAGAAAACTTTTTATCTCAAGCACAAAAAAAGGCGGGTTATGAGTTTGTTATTTCTCCTCATATTGGCTCAAAAGAACTATACGTAACCTCCGGGCATTGGGATAAATATGGCTCAGACAGTTTTCAATCCATCAAAACTCCGCATGAAGGGGAAGAATTCCTCCTAAAGCCCATGAACTGCCCACATCATTGCGAGATCTACAAAACCTCACCATGGAGTTACAGAGATCTCCCCAAAAGATATGCAGAGTACGGAACCGTATACAGATATGAACAGTCTGGAGAGCTACATGGTCTCACTCGTGTACGGGGGTTTACTCAGGACGATGCCCATATTTTCTGTACACCCGATCAGTTGTTGGAAGAATTCGAAAAGGTTATTGATCTCGTTTTGTATGTTTTCCGGAGTCTGGGCTTTGAAGATTTCGTCACTCAGATTTCCTTAAGAGAACCGGAAAACAAGGAAAAATATATAGGTAGCGAAGAGAACTGGGAAAAAGCAGAAAAGGCCATTATCACGGCAGTCGAAAATAAAAACCTAAATACCGTAATAGAACATGGAGAGGCGGCTTTTTACGGACCAAAACTGGACTTCATGGTAAAAGATGCGCTGGGAAGAAACTGGCAACTCGGAACTATACAAGTGGACTATAATTTACCCGAGAGATTTGGTCTTTGGTATACCGGAAAAGACAACGAAAAACACAGACCCGTGATGATCCATAGAGCCCCTTTTGGGTCCATGGAGCGTTTCATAGCCATATTGATCGAACATACCGCAGGAGATTTCCCACTTTGGTTAAGTCCGGAACCTTACGTCATTTTACCCATAAGTGAAAAATATGGAGATTATGCCAAAAAGATTTCTGAATTACTAGAAATTCACGATATTAGCGGCGTTATTGATGAGAGAAACGAGAAAACTGGAAAAAAAATTCGGGAAGCAGAGCTTAATAAATTCCCGTTTATGCTGGTGGTAGGGGAAAACGAAGAAAAAAACCATAGTGTTTCGGTAAGAAAACGAGGAGAGGGGGATTTAGGAGTAATGAGCATAGAGGAGTTTGTCCGTCTTTTTGCCCAAGAGATAAAAAAATCAACCTAGTTTTTGCAAGAAACAAAACTAAAGAAAGAAATTAACTCTTAAAATACAGTAAAAATAGCACAGAAATTTAATCACAGAGGAAGACAAATGCGTCGCCCTGTACAAGAGGATCTTCATCAGATTAATGAAAAAATAAGAGCCAAAGAGGTACGTCTTGTAGGAGACAACGTAGAAACGGGTGTGTACCCCTTGGAGAAGGCACAGGCAATTGCTAGGGAGCAGGAATTGGATCTTGTAGTGATATCCGATAAGGCGGAACCTTATATTGCCCGAATTCTTGATTACAAAAAGTTTTTATACGAACAAAAAAAGAAGCAAAAAGAGCTTAAGGCCAAACAGGTAAAAGTGGTGGTGAAAGAGATACGATTTGGTCCACAAACCGATGACCACGATTACGAATTCAAGAAAAAACATGCAGAAAAATTTTTGGAAGAAGGATCAAAGTTAAAGACTTATGTATTCTTTAAAGGGCGTTCTATCATCTTTAAAGATCAGGGAGAAATACTGCTTTTACGTCTGGCACAAGACCTGGAGCACATAGGCAAAGTAGATCAAATGCCAAAGTTGGAAGGCAAAAGGATGATTATGATGATGAGTCCCAAAAAAACTAAATAAACCTCTGTTTTAAGTAAAAAGATTAGAACGATAATCATTGTAAGAAGCAAATAAAATTTTGTAAATTCGCGGCTTGTTTGTAGGATAACAAAATATAAAAAACAGAAAGATGCCAAAGCTAAAAACAAAATCTGGGGCTAAAAAACGTTTCAGCCTTACCAAAAACGGTAAGATTAAGAGAAAAAATGCTTTCAAAAGTCATATTTTAACCAAAAAGGAGACGAAGCAAAAAAGAAATCTTACGCAAACCTCTTACGTGGCTAAGGTGGACGAAAAGAATGTTCTTAAACAGCTCGCGATTAAGTAGTTCCAGATAAATATTGAACTCGTTGGTTTAAAAGGGTTCGTTAAGAATTCACATGTAAAATTTAACCCTGAATTTAGCCCGGATTGAAAAGTTTACCAAACAAAAGAGTAACGCTAGATTTAAAAAAATAAAAAAATTATGCCTAGATCTGTAAATGCCGTAGCCTCCAGAGCACGCAGAAAGAAGATACTAAAACAAGCCAAAGGATTTTTCGGAAGAAGAAAAAACGTGTGGACCGTAGCTAAAAATGCGGTGGAAAAAGCGATGCAGTATGCTTATCGCGGAAGAAAAGAAAAGAAAAGAAATTTTAGAGCCCTATGGATTACCAGAATAAATGCCGGGACCCGCGAATACGGAATGTCTTATTCTCAATTCATGGGAGGGCTTAAGAAGAATAATATAGAACTCAACAGAAAAGTTTTGGCAGATCTTGCCATGAATCATCCAGAAACTTTTAAAGCCTTAGTAGAAAAAGTAAAATAAACCCGGATTTCTGTATTATCAAAGAAGCCAAAATACCGAGCCTTATAGCTCGGTATTTTGTGTTGATCTTTCCCTTGCCACTTCATCATAGTCGTTATATTGATTTTTGGCAATGATCCCTTGTTCAATCTTAATGTGCTTGCGGGGAATCTCTTCCAAGGCAAATTCCCTTCCGAATGTCGGGATGATTATTACAAATACAATAGATACTTTAGGAACTCATATACTTCCCCATGCTGAAGGTAAAGCCGTCTTACTCTACAATACCGAACAATCCGAAACCCAGTTGTACAAAAATATTTCGGGTATTTTAAAAAGATTCGGAAGAGAAAAGTATGCCTCCGGTTATTTCAAAGCCTACTGTCTAGCAGGAATGTCCAGAAAAGAAAAAATGCAGGCAATCTTGCAGAGTATGGACAAATTTTATTACCAGTTTTCAGGAATTCATTTGGTGTAGTGATCGACGGAATAGCTGATTTGATTCGTTGTACCAATGATAAAGGGGAAAGTATCGCATTGATTGATGAGTTTTACTGGAGGGCAGGAATTTACAAAACCTGCATTGTTGGCGTACTGCATCTTACCCCGAACGGATTATTTGGGGAGCGAACTCCAAAGGAAAGCTGCCGCTATTTTATCCATTGAGAAGGATGATGATCCGCATATTTCCGTGGTAAAAGCTTTGAAAGTAAGAGATGAAAGCCCTTTGGATGTTCCTTTGATACAATTTTCCTGGGACAAAGCAAAAGGAATACACGTCTTTATGAGAGAGAAAACCAAGGAAGAAAAGGAAAAACACAAAGAGACCGAACTGGACAACATTGCCCGAAATGTATTTTCGGACAGAAACGTTTTACACCTACGCAGGATTGTGTGAAAAGCTGCGGGATTGTGATGGCTGGGACGGCAAATAGCTATATCAAATTCATGCGTGAAAAAAAATCGATACTAAAGGATGCCGAAAACAATTATGAACTCAAAAAATAGTTCTCATTGTTTTAGAGAATAGAGGAAATAGAAAAAAACGAAAAACAAAATAATCTAAAAACCTATGAATATAGACCCTAAAAAGCCCTTGTTTCAGCTAACTGTGGAAGATTTTGAATTTGCAGAAAGCTCATCTTCCGGAGTATCGGTACGCTTACGGACTTAAAGGATTAGCTGCCCTATTGGGCTGTTCACGTTCGAAGGCAGCGGAATTAAAATCCAGTAGTGGGTGGGATGATGCCATTATCCAAAACGGAAATTTTATCGTTATCGATAAAGAGAAAGCCTTGAAATTATTGGCTCGACATAAAAAATGAATGGTTCCGAATTAATCAGAAGGTTTTGGCAATACAATGAGACAAAACCTTTGGGAGCTGTTGCTGTCTCCCTCTACCTTTTTTACTGGAAATAGCAAACAGGAATGAAAACAATGTATTCGGCTTATCGGATACTGAAATTTGTGAACGGTTGAAAATCACCCAACCTACTATTATTTAGTTACGTCAAAAGCTCCAATACCCAGGGCTCATTGACTATGAGTCTAAAACGGGCTTCCGGGGGATTTACAAGATCATTACTGAATGTCCTCCGGCATCAACTTATTCCGAAAAGACGAAAAATAAACTTCCAAAAAAGAAGAAGACAACCGAAAAAATCCTCCAAAACAAGAGGAAAATTTTCCCTCTGAAGGATATTTTGGAAAGAACTGTTCCAACGACCATTCCTCTCCCCCTTTTTGGGGGATATACCCTCTGCGGAAGAATTTATGAAATATGCAGAAACCTTGGAAAACTATATTCCCGAAATGGAATCTTCTATCAGGGCAAAATACAACAGCTGGCTAATAATAAAACTTTATGGCTGATATTGTAAACCTACAATATCATATGTGCTATGTTGCAAGGACATAATAGTTCCTTCAGCATCTTTAGCAATAACGATTAAACTTTTGGGTAGATTAACATTATCTATAACCCAACTGTGATACCTTCCAACTTCTTCCGTTCACTACACTTTCTAAGGTATCCTCTTCAAAAGACCGCCATACTTTCCCGTCAAAATAATAGTAGCCGGGCTCCGTTACGTAGGAAGTTTTTGGTGGTATCGTTCGCCGATAATCCTTCCGGAACATAAATTAAATAATGCTTCCTATCTGGTCTTCCGTATAGAGTACATCTTTATTTTTTAGGGTTGAACCTTTTACCCTCGGGGCTATGATGCCGTACGGCTGGGAAACATCCACCGTATTGGACATGACATCTAAGGTCGCTTTGGGCTGGGTGGTATTCATACCCACCTGAGGAAATAAACTCAGGATACCGAGGATGAGTGTGCTAAATAAAAATTTCTTTCGTTTTTTTTCCCTTTTTGCAAAAAAGGCAAGATCGTCTTTGAGAACCGGAAACTTGAAAAATTTGTGGATACAAAGACACATCTTGCAAAAAAAAGTCTATTTTTTTCAGAGGTCTGACAAGAAGAGGAAACCATTATACAACTTGTTTATTATTAGCGTTTAATCATTTACAGAACCGGTTTTTGTATACAGAATAAGCACCATAAATGATTTTTTATAGGGTAGTCTGTATTATTTTTAACAGTATATAGGTAGAAACCCTGTATCATTCTTCACAGGTCAGTAGATTGAACCCCTACGTTATTTTTAATAGGTAATGCCGGTACCCCGTGTCATTTTTGACAGGTTTTCTATTCCAGCCACTACTTGCCGTTTACTCTATTTTTCATTACATTATAGCCTATAAATGTATTAAGATGCTTGTCAATCCGTACATTATTGCAGATATAAAACCATCATTCCCAATCAAAGGAAAAGGCCATCGTACTGTTGATCACCAGCAAACACTGATGTATTGGTATATCGGCAAAAGGATTTTTGAAGAAGAACAGCAAGGGAAAAATCGGTCGGACCTATGGCAGCTACTTGATAAATATCTCTTGGAACACCTGCAACCCGAATTTGGAAGTGGTTTTTCCGTGCGTCTACCTACGCCTTGATCATGAAGAACAACGAGAATTTTACATTGCCGAAACCGTAAAATAACTGGACGGTACGTCAGTTGGAAAGACAAATTTCCAGTAACTTGTATGAATGCCTTTTGCTGAGTAACGATAAAGAAAGTGTATTGGCAGTCGCGGGACACGAAAGACAAGCCTCCAATGGCAAAGAAATCATCAAAGACCCCATGTACCTTGAGTTTTTGGGCTTGAAACGTGAAACCTCTTATTATTTATGAGAAAGATTTGGAAAGGGCAATCATCACGCATCTTCAGGATTGTTTGTTGGAGTTGGTAAGGGATTTTCTTTCGTGGCAAGGCAGAAAAGAATACATATTGAGGAAGATGAGTTTTTTGTAGACTTGGTGTTTTATAACCGCCTGTTGCAGTATTTCGTCATCATTGAAATCAAAACGAACAAACTCACCCATCAGGATATTGGTCAGCTGCAGATGTACGCCAATTACTATGACCGGATGGAGAAACTGCCACATGAAAACCCTATTATTGGGATTTTGCTGTGTGCCAACAAAAATGACGCGGTGGTAAAGTTTACCCTTCCGGAAGGGCAAAAACAAATTATCGCCAGCCAATACAAACTCTATTTACCGACAGAAAAGCAACTCCTGGAAGAAGTAAACAGGGAATTGAAGAGTTTTTGAGGGAAAGGATAATAATTAAAAACTAATAAAACATGAAAGTTAAATCAATCCATATTCAGAATTTTCGGAAACTACAATCATGTAGAGTTGATTTTTCAGAAAAAGAAACAATTTTTGTAGGGGCAAATAATAGTGGTAAAACTACCGCTATGGATGCGCTGATGGCTTTCCTTAAAACAAAAAGTTTCAAAACCCAGGATTTTACACTCTGCCATTGGAAAAGTTTAAACGAAGTTGGAGAAAAATGGACTAAGGCAGATGAGCTAAAAGAAGAAGATAAGTCTGTAAAACTATTAGAACAATATTTACCAATATTGGATTTATGGATTGAAGTTGAAAATTCGGAGCTTCATTATGTAAGTCATATAATCCCTACCTTGGATTGGAAAGGAGGTTTATTAGGTATAAGGCTGCGATTCGAACCTAAAGATATGGATGAATTAATAAAAGAATTCATAACTCTCTATAATAAATCAAACAAGCTATCGAAGGAAAAGAGAAAAGACTTTAAGCTTTGGCCAAAAACATTTTGGGATTTTTGTGAACGTAAACTTAATGCACATTTTACAATCAGAACTTATCTGCTTGATCCTGATAAGTATGATGAAAAGCAAGAACTGTTAGATAATAATATAGCGTTAGAAGGAGATGTTTTAAACGGTCTGATAAAAATAGATATTATTAATGCTCAAAGAGGATTCAGTGATGCAAATTCTGAAACTGTAGAGAGTAATAATAGCAGGAATTTATCTTCACAATTAAGAGCTTATTACGATAAACATCTTAATCCAACATTAGAGCCAACCGAAAAAGATATGGATGCATTAAAGTCAATCAATAATGCTCAGGATGATTTTGATAAGAATTTAAAAGAAAGCTTTAAGGCACCCCTTTCAGAACTTGAAGGATTGAATTATCCCGGATTTGGGGATCCTCAAATTCAATTATCAACTAAAATTTCAACAGCTGATGGTCTTCAGCATGATTCAGCGGTACAATATTATCTTGGTAAAGATTTATGGTTGCCGGAAAAATATAATGGATTAGGATATCAAAATCTTATATCAATCATCTTCAAATTAATACGTTTTAGAGACGAATGGATGAGAGTTGGTAAAAATGCAATAACTGACGATGAAGTTATAGAACCATTACACTTGATTTTAATAGAAGAACCAGAAGCCCATTTACATGCACAAGTCCAACAGGTTTTCATTAAAAAGGCTTATGAAGTACTGCGAAATAATATAAATTTAAAAAATAAGAAAGATTTCACAACACAATTAGTCATGAGTACGCATTCCAGCTACATTGCTCACCAAAAATTTGAAAGTTTAAGATATTTTAAAAGAAATAATTCTTTAGTTCTTCCTACATCAGAAGTGATTAGTCTAAAATCAGTTTTTGGAGAAAAAGAGAAAGAGACTGAAAGATTTGTGATTCGATACCTGAATACAACACATAACGATTTGTTTTTTGCCGATGCTGTTATTCTAGTAGAAGGTCCTGCCGAAAGAATTCTCGTACCACACTTTATAAAGAATGAAAATCCATTATTAGACCATTGTTACGTAACAATTTTAGAAATTGGAGGAAGTCATGCGCACAGACTAAAACGTCTCATTGAAAAATTAGGTTTGATCTGTTTAGTAATTACTGATATTGATTCCATTAATCCAAATGACAATGGAAAGAAATGTCAGCCTGAATTGGGAAAGAATTATAAAACCAATAATGACACCCTCAAAACTTGGCATCCGCAAAAAGAGCTGTTAGACGAATTGTTGAATTTAGACTCCAGCGATAAAATAAAGGAAGATTTACCGATTAGGGTAGCTTATCAAAAAGCAATTGAATTTGAAAATGACGGTAACAAAACCATTGTTTATCCCTACACATTTGAAGATGCATTGGTCATTGAGAACAAAGATAGTTTTAAAGCTATTACTGATGCTACAGGTCTTTTAAAAAAAATGGTAGAAGCTTCTAAAAAAGAGGAGTTAAAAGAACTAGTGAAAGAAACATACACAATCATTAACGATAAACAAGCCAAAAAAGCAGAATTTGCTTTGGATGTATTATATTTTGAAGATCCAAAAAAAGTAAAAACTCCTTCTTATATAAAAGAAGGATTAGACTGGATTGAAGAACAATTAAAAAATAACAAACAAGGATTAATCAACTAAACATAAATCTAATGGCTGAATATACTAATGAAATAGATGCTCCAGTTGATGAGGTGATTTATGAAAGTATTAAACCGTCATCGCCCCAAAGCTTTTTTCTTTTTGCAGGTGCAGGTGCGGGAAAAACTAGAACTCTTGTCAATGTGTTGACTCGCTTTAAAGAGGAGTTTGGACAGGAGTATAAATTAAAGAATAAAAGAATTGCAATCATTACCTATACTAACGCCGCCGCCGATGAAATCACCCATAGGCTAAAATATAGTTCAATATTTAATGTTAGTACGATTCATAGTTTCTGTTGGGAATTAATAAAGAGTTTTACGCCTGATATCAAAACCTGGATAAAGAGCAATTTGATTGTTGAAATAGCTGAATTAAAAGGACAACAATCCAAAAGTAGAGATTCAAATAATAGAACATCTATAGGCAGGGCAAAAAAAATAGAATCCAAAAATAGAAGGCTTGCATCACTGGAAACGATTCAAAAGTTCATTTATAATCCAAATGGGGATAATCTAACGAAAGATTCTTTAAATCATACTGAAGTAATTTCTATTACTGCTGATTTTATTAAATCAAAAGACTTGTTCAAACAAATCCTAATAAGCAGATACCCTGTTATCCTTATAGACGAAAGTCAGGATACCAAAAAGGAGCTAATCGATGCATTATTTGAACTTCAAAGTCAATATGAAGAAAGACTTTCGTTAGGATTGTTTGGAGACACAATGCAAAGAATTTATTCAGATGGAAAAGAGAATTTGGGAATAGGATTACCCGAAAAATGGGTTAAGCTTGTAAAAAAAATGAATCACCGTTCAAAATCAAGAATAATTAACCTTATAAATAAAATTAGAATAGATGGTCAGGAACAATTTCCACGTCTTGAAAATAATGGTGGAATTGTTAGGTTTTTTGCTGTTTCTCGCACAAAAGACAAGTTTGAAACAGAAGAACAGATTCGCCAGAAAATGCAGGAAGCAACAAAGGATGACAAATGGAGTGGAAATGATGCTGAAATCATGACTTTAACATTGGAGCATCACATGGCTGCAAGTAGAATGGGATTCTCCAACTTTTTCGCACCTCTTTATGGTGTTGATAAATTAAAAACAGGTTTGTTAGACGGATCTTCATCTTCGGTTAATTTATTTACGAAAATAGTTTTGCCTTTACATAAGGCTCATATTAAGAAGAATAAATTCGAGATTGCTAATATCGTAAAACAGCATTCTCATTTAATAGATAAGCAGACATTACAAAATGATGGTAATAAATTACAATTATTGCATACCGTAAATAATAAAGTCAACGAATTATTGTCTTTCTGGAGTGAAGATAATCATCCCACATTACTCGAGATACTCAAAAAAATACAAGAAACCAATTTGTTTAAAATTCCACCGGTATTAAAAGCGGTTTTGAAAAGAGTTAATGTTGATTCAGATGTTGAGATTGAAGACGATGAAACAACGGAGGAGGATGAGGTTTTGATAGCTTGGGAAGAAGCATTGAAAGCAAATTTTGCCGAGATTATAAAGTATAATGAATATATCAACGAAGAGTCGAAATTTGGAACGCATCAAGGTGTTAAAGGACTTGAATTCGAGCGGGTAATGGTTATAATAGATGATGAAGAATCTAAAGGGTTTATGTTTAGCTATGATAAATTATTTGGTTTAAAGCCACTGACTACTAACGACAAAAAAAATATAGATGAAGGTAAAGAAACAGGGACAGATAGGACGATGCGATTGTTTTATGTAACTTGTAGTAGAGCTAAAGAGAGTTTGGCAATAGTTGCCTACACAGATTTACTAGAAGAATTAAAGAAAAATATTATTAGTAATGGGTGGTTTAGAGAAAATGAAGTAGAAGTTATCACATAACGCGTAATACCATTTTTTTATTAGGTTAGTGGTTTACTCTGTATTATTTTTGCAAGTTAGTACTCGGGTAACTTTATATTTATGAGCAACAACAGAGAAAGCTCTAAAAACTCTCTCTGTTTTAATAAACTGAAATCTGTCAAAAATTTACTACAAATTTTCTTTCGGTTTCTCTTATGCTTTCTGCAAAAAGTGCCATATCCCTGCCCGCTTTTTCGGTGGTCATTTTAGCGCAAATTTGGATGGTTTGGATGTTCTTATGTCCCAACATTTTGCTCACACTCTCCAAAGAAATACCCTTTGACATTGTCAAAGTCGCAAAAGTGTGACGGGACAAATGAAAGGTTAAATGCTTGTTTATACCGCAAATCTTTGAAATTTCCTTTTTTTCGTCTTCCATATTGTAATTGATAAACGGATTGCGGAAGATCCATTCGTTTTTATAAGCCGGCTCAACGATCTTTTCAAGTGGATTAACCTTTGGGCAATGGTACCCTGTTTATTCCCACGAACGATCAACAGATACATTTCAAAATCCCGGATAAACTGATAGTTGATTTCCCAAAGTGAAATATCCGAAGGATGGTATTTATCTTTTAAAAATTCCGAAAGTCTGATTTTCAAATAATAATATCGGTGATAGGTCGAGTTTACAATTATTTTGCCGATCAGATTGTATTTTTCCTCAATCTGCTCATCAAAGGCTTTCAGCAGCATATATTGCTTACTGTCGATCCCGAGAAACATGTTCTTCACCTTTTCAGCAGAAATTGCATTTTCACGTTCCTGAACCTCTCGGTAAATTTTGTGGATTCCGGCTTTGGTTCTTTCCAGCAAAGCATTAATTTCAGAAGATTCTGTCTCCCTTTTGTCTGCATAATAAAAAGGGGGTACGATTTGGATTATTATGTAATTTTTTCGTTAAAAGTAAGGTACTCGTTGCGGACAAGGGGTTCTAAGGTTGCCCTCAATGCAACTGTATTTATCAGGCTTTTTCCTCTCGGACGGACGGGCAATGAAACTCCTCTCTCTAACGCTTTACCATAAATCATCGGCAGGAGTACCTGTTCGTACAAAGGGTTTTGTAGACTGTTGTTTTTGATGTACACATAGACGGGCTCGGCATTTTGCGATTTTACGAGGGCTGTACGGAGAAGTGGAAGAATGAGTATTTTAAATTGCTTAAAGGGAAAAAGACAACTGGCTAGCAAAAAATCACGGAGAAGAGGCAGAGTAAAATATCCATCAGCTAAAAATTAAACCACCTTTAGGGTGTTTTTTTAATGTTATCTCGTGCTATTAAGATTTATACAAAAATTATTTTAGGACATGTCGTTTTTTCGGATTATAACCGAACATCAAAAAAAAGAAGTATATAAATCCATGAGTTGTCCTGCTATTCTGTCATCATTGAATTTCTGAACGTATTCAAGTCCCTTTTCCGCCATCCGTTTTCTTTCAGAATCCTCGTGCCATAAGAACAGAATTTTAGACCGAATGTCTTCTGTATCGTCAGGGTCAATATAGAGGGAATCTTTTCCGCCAGCCTCGGGCATACTCCCGATATTACTGGTAATCACGGGAGTCCCAGAGTACAAAGCCTCTATGATAGGAATACCAAAACCTTCAAAAAAACTGGGATAGATAAATATTCTAGCCAAACGATACACCACTGCCAGCTCCTCTATACTGACCTCTTCCAAAAAAAACACCTGAGATTCCAATTGATGGGATACTATATACTCCTGAACTTTACTAAAATAAGCAGTCCCCCCCCCCCCACAATGACCAATGGAATGTCGGTAGAAGTAATCGATTTTAGAATACCGATAAGATTTTTTCTCTCCTCTATAGTACCCACACTGAGCAAAAATTTCTCCGGCAGTGTAAATTTTTTTATCACTGCAGTGATAAGCTCATTGGGTAAATCACTCTTAAAAGCATAATGACACCCCTGGTATATGACTTTAATTTTGTCCTCTGCCACACCCAGATATTTGATAATGTCCTTCTTGGTTTGATGAGATATGGCAATAATGGCATCAGAATCTCGAACGGCTTTTTTAAATTTCCAGTAATAAATTTTTCTATCCAAAAACGGATAATAACGAGGAAACCTCATGAATATAAGATCGTGAATGGTCACTACTTTTTTTATAGCATTCCCATTCCATCGTAACGGTAACTCTCCCGATAAACCATGAAAAACACCAACATTTAGGTTTTGTGCAGCCTTCCCCATCTCTATCTGTCTGGAAAATAAAAACCGAGAGATTGGACAAAAATTAACCGATGGGTGTTCAAGAATATCGTTCCCTCTGCCAGAGAGACTTTTACTCAACAATACATATTCGTTATCCGGATAATAAGTCGCCAAAATCCTTACCAAATCCCGAGAATAATTCCCTAATCCCGAAGCATTATGAAAAAATCTTTTGGCATCGAAAGCTATTTTCAAGTCAAACGTTATTTTGTGGATAAATCAAAAAGCTCAAAAATATTTACACCGCGACGCTATTTTCCCTCAACGCATCATTGAGAGACGTCTTTTTATCTGTAGACTCCTTCCTCTTTCCTATAATAAGGGCGCAAGGAACCTGATATTCACCTGCAGAAAACTTCTTACTGTAGCTTCCCGGAATGACCACACACCTTGCAGGAACTCTCCCTTTTATCTCTACCGGGGTATCTCCGGTTACATCAATAATCTTTGTAGAAGAAGTAAGTACCACATTGGCACCTAAAACAGCTTCTTTCTCTACATGTACCCCTTCTACCACTATACACCGGGAGCCCACAAAAACATTGTCCTCTATAATTACAGGAGCTGCTTGTAATGGTTCCAAAACACCCCCTATACCCACACCTCCACTTAAGTGGACGGCTTTACCTATCTGTGCGCAACTACCTACCGTAGCCCAAGTATCCACCATAGTGCCAGAATCTACATAAGCCCCTATATTAATGTAAGAAGGCATCATAATTACGCCCGATGCCACAAAACTCCCGTGCCTGGCAATGGCATGAGGGACCACCCTCACTCCCTTATCTTTATAATTTTTCTTTAGCGGAATCTTATCATAAAACTCAAAAGGACCTACCTCTGTCGTCTCCATTTTCTGAATAGGAAAATAGAGAACTACCGCCTTTTTCACCCACTCGTTTACTTTCCATTTTCCTTCAAATGGTTCTGCAACTCTAAGTTTTCCTAAGTCCAGAAGATCAATCACTTCTCTTATTACAGAGATACTTTCTCTTTTCTCCAGCAAAGATCTATCTTCCCAGATATTTTCTACTACTTTTTGTAACGACATCTTCTAATATTTCTATAAAATTCTTCTGGCAAACAGGTAAGCCTTCTTCCAATAAGGTTCGCTAACCGAAGATATCACCACCCCCCTTTTGGTAGAAGAGTGAATAAACCTGATCTCGCCCAATCTACTAATCTCGCATACCATACCCACATGAGAAACCTTTCTTCCTTTTGCTGTAGCAAAAAAAACCAAATCCCCCTTCTGTACATTTCTTTTTTCTACTTTCTTCCCTATTTTTGCCTGTTCTTCAGATCTTCTGGGAAGAAAGATATTATTTTCCTTAAACACGGTCACCAAAAGTCCAGAACAATCGAAACCGCTAAGGGAAATTCCTCCGTACTTATAGGGAACTCCTAAATATCTTTTTGAACTCTTTATAAGGGAGTCAACCTTGCCACAAGGGGTATTTACTCTGTAATCCACATGCCTTGTAACTCCGCAAGAGACTAAAACAAGCACCAAAAGCACACAAACCCACGTCCTACTCATTCTTTCACAAATTCAACTTAACACTTATACCACCAAGACAGTCCGTATAAAAAATGCAAAACTTCATACATCCTCACTTGTATAGTACTTAAAAAACAGAGGAATGGTCTCTATTCCCTTAAAATAATTATACAACCCAAAATGCTCGTTAGGAGAATGTAGTGCGTCCGTATCCAACCCTAACCCCATAAGGACGACTTTCACACCCAGTATTTTTTCAAACAGTGACGTAATGGGAATACTACCACCACTTCGGTAAGGAAGTACTCCTTTGTTAAAGGATCTTTCCATGGCCTTCTTTGCCGAAAGATATTCTTTTGTAGTGACAGGAAGAACATAGGGCAGCCCCCCATGCATAGGCTTTACCTTCACCTTTACACTTGCTGGGGCTATTTTTTTTATGTACTTCGTAAATTTATCTACTACCTCCCCTTCAGTCTGGTTTGGCACAAGCCTCATGGATATTTTTGCAAAGGCTTTGGAAGGAATTACTGTTTTTGCCCCTTCTCCGGTATATCCCCCCCATATTCCGTTACAATCTAACGCAGGACGTATGGAAGTTCTCTCCAGTGTGGTATAGCCTCTCTCTCCTTCCAAAGCTTTTAAACCTATAGCCTTCTTGTATTTTTTAGGATCATCTTTTAGTTTATTCATCTCTTTTCTCTCCTCATCAGAAACCACCTCTACATTATCATAAAATCCGTCTACTGTGATCCGTCCATTTTCATCTTTTAGTTCTGCAATAATTTTGCAAAGTATATTGATGGGGTTAGGTACCGCACCCCCGTACAATCCCGAGTGGAGATCCCGGTTGGGTCCTTCCACCTCTATCTCCATATAAGACAGCCCCCGGAGTCCAGTAGTAATAGTGGGTTGATCCAAAGAATAAATATGCGTATCCGAGACCAAAACACAATCACAAGCCAATTTCTCTTCATTCTTTGTCAGAAAATCTCCAAGACTCACCGAACCTATCTCTTCCTCTCCCTCTATGATAAATTTTATGTTGCAAGGTAACTCACCGGTAGCGCTCATCGCTTCAAAGGCTTTGATATGCATAAAGAACTGACCCTTATCATCTGCAGAACCTCTGGCGAAAATAGCCCCTCCCGGATGAATCGGTGTTTTTTTTATGTAAGGCTCAAAAGGAGGTCTATCCCATAAACCCAAGGGGTCCGGTGGCTGCACATCATAATGTCCATACATGAGAACCGTGGGAAACGAAGTATCTATTATCTTTTCTCCATACACCACGGGATGCCCTTTTGTTTGACATATTTCCACCTGATCCACCCCAGACTTTCTTAGATAATCCGCCACCTTATCTGCACATTTTAAAACCTCTTGCTTGTAAGCCGAATCTGCAGATATTGAGGGAATTTTCAACAACTCAAAAAGCTCTTCTATATACCGATCTCTATTCTTCTTTATATACTCCAAGGTATTTTTCATGCATAATTTATATTTGTAAAAAAACATTCCGGAAAAGAAAAGACACTTTCAGACGGTACAGAATTTCGACGGTTTACTTTGCCAATCTCATGAACGTTTTCCTGTCCGCTTTGCTCTTCTCATCACTCCCGCCAGAAAGCACCGCGGCAAACTCACCCCATACTTCTCTGCACAAACCACCTAAGCGCCCCCCCGTTTTTGTGAGCTGAAATTTTTAAGTTACCCTCTCCTGTAATATTTTCTTGTTTAGCTCCTCATTCCCCGTTTTCTCTCTGTATATCCCACCTTCTTTAATTCTTACCTCCAGAATTTTGAGAATTGAGACAAAACCCTTCAATCGTTCCTTCAGACCTGTCTTCCACTTCCAGCCTATTTTTAGTTTTTAGATCCCATCACAAAAATTCATATTCAAAATAACACTATTTTTTTTCTAAAGCCTTGTCAACCTTTGCTTTCTTTTTGTAAGTTTTTTGGGTATGGAAAGTCATGTCGGTTTCTCTTCAAAATCCCTTCTTACTTCCTTTAATCGTTTGCCATCAAGCTCCATCTCTACAATTTCAAAATTGCTGTCCTCTCCCTCCTACAGTATCTACCACCGCAGTGCTTATTTCACCTTTCTGTATATCATCATCATACCTCTTTGCAGAATTTTCCATTTTTATTACCCCCCTGTTTCCCCCTTCAGGAACTTTCTTGCACCCTACTACAAACACCAGCCCCAGAATAGATCCCCAAAAAAAATACTTTCTCATATAAAAATTGTAATTATTTTGCCCAAAAGTAGAAAATTCTGTTCTCTCTGACAAAACGTACCGAAAACGTATTAAAAAAAATCTCCAATATTTTCGTACTTTCGTGTGTAGAGAAGAAAGTTCCGGAAACATGGCATACGATCTAGAAATAGAAAACAAAGAAATCCTCCAGCGGTACAAGGATCTCATTTCCGAAACTTACAGAACTCTGGACGAAGAAAGTAACAAGATAATACGCAAGGCTTTCGATTTGGCGTTGGATGCACACAAAGACCAGAGGAGGAAGTCGGGGGAGCCTTATATCTACCATCCCATTGCGGTGGCAAAGATTGTGGGAAAAGAGATAGGTCTGGGACCGAGATCTATAGCTGCTGCCCTTCTACACGACGTAATAGAGGACAGTGAGTATACCTATGAAGATATCAGAAGTGCTTTTGGAAAAAAAATCGCAGATGTGGTCAATAGTCTTACCAAAATTTCCGTACTTACCCACCAAAATGTCTCTGTACAATCTGAAAACTACAGAAAACTCCTCCTTACTCTTTCCGAAGATTATCGCGTGATTCTGATAAAAATCGCAGACCGGCTTCACAATATGAGAACATTGGAGAGCATGTCACCAGAAAAGCAAAAAAAAATCGCTTCAGAAACCGTCTATATTTATGCCCCCCTCGCCCATAGATTGGGACTTTACAATATAAAATCTGAACTGGAAGACATTTCCCTGAAGTACAATAACCCCAGTATTTACAGGGAAATAGAAGGTAAAATAGAGCTCGCAAGTGCAGACCGAAAAAAATACGTAGAGAAATTTACCCGAGAAGTTTCCGAAAAATTAAAGAATGAAGGGCTCAATTTTACCATAAAAGGCAGAGCCAAAGCTATTTCCTCTATTTATAGAAAAATGTTAAAACAGGGGGTATCTTTTGAAGAGGTTTATGACAACTACGCTATAAGAATTATTTACAAATCTGATAGGAAGAACGAAAAATTTTTGGCATGGAAAATCTATTCTATAGTCACCGACCTTTATCATAGTAATCCTTCCAGAATAAGAGACTGGATTACCCAGCCCAGAGCCACAGGATATGAAAGCCTCCATCTCACCATCCTAAACCCGGACAAAAAATGGATAGAGGTGCAGATACGCTCCGAGAGGATGGACGATATTGCCGAGAAAGGGGTAGCCGCACACTATAAATACAAAGAAGGCTATCATAAAAAAACGGAAGACGGAACTTTGGACAGATGGCTCAACGAAATACGAGAAGCACTGGAGAACCAACATAATTTCTCTGCCGTAGATTTTCTGGAGACCATAAAGCCTAATTTATATTCTAAGGAAGTATTTGTTTTCACCCCAAGAGGAGAAATAAAGCTTTTGCCTAATGGCGCCACGGCACTGGATTTTGCTTTTTCTGTACATACCGACTTGGGCATGCGTTGTTTGGGAGCGAAGATCAACGGAAAACTTGTTCCCATTTCCTATGTATTACAAAACGGGGACCAGGTAGAGATTTTATCTTCTCAGAACCAGAAACCCAAAATAGGTTGGCTGGATTTTGTGGTTACCTCAAAGGCAAAGTCTAAAATCAAGAACTTTTTAAACACCGAAAAAATAGCACTGGCCGAAGAAGGAAGGGAAATCTTTGAGAGAAAAATGCGACATGCAAAAATTGCCCTGAACGAAACTGAAATCAACAAAATGCAAAAGTTTTTTGGACTAAAAACTTCTCAGGAGCTGTTTTTGGGTTTTCAGGACGGTAGTCTTAATGCAGGAAGCATCAGAAAATATCTGGACAGTAAAACGATGCTTAATAATCTCCTTTCAAGATTAAAAAAAAGAACTCCCAAGTATCCTCTTTTTGACAAAACAGAGCAGGAAAATCTGGATATGATTGTCTTTGGGAAAGATGAGGAAAAACTTAACTATTCTTACGCAAAATGCTGCAATGTACTTCCCGGAGAAGATATCTTCGGGTTTATAACCATTTCTGATGGGATAAAGGTTCATAATGATAATTGTCCCAATGCCATCAATCTTCGCGCACAATATGATTACAGGATCATTGGTGCAAAATGGGTAAATTCTGATACCTTCAATAAAAGAATTAAAATAGAGATTGAGGGGCTGGACAGACAAGGGATGATCAACGACATCACTCAGGTGATTACAAATTCCATGAACCTTGATATGAAAAGCATGTCCATAGCCTCTGATAACGGAATCTTTACCGGAAATATAAATGTGGAAATAAAAAACAAAAGCCAGCTGGAAGAAACTCTAAAAAAGTTAAAACTTATAAAAGGTGTATCCAAAGTAAACAGAATCTAAAAAAATTTCCCTTACGCTTGTATGAAATTAACAAGAAATCTGAAAAAATTTTTTGAGACCACTTCCTTATCGGGAGTCGTTCTCATGTTGTGTGTGATCATATCATTACTTATTGCCAATTCCCCTTTGGGGAATGATTTTCAAAATTTTCTGGATACCCATGTAGGAATAGATAATATTCATCTCAAAATCCCCCTTCATCTCTGGGTAAATGACGGACTCATGACAGTATTTTTTCTCCTTGTAGGTCTTGAAATAAAACGGGAATTGGTGCGTGGGGAATTGTCCGATATAAAAAATGCGGCACTTCCTATTTTTGCTGCCATTGGCGGGATGATGGTCCCCGCTCTTATCTATTACTCTCTGAACGCCGGAACCCCCTATGCAAGAAGCTGGGGGATTCCTATGGCCACAGATATTGCTTTTTCCCTCGCCATACTTTCCATGCTGGGGAATAAAGTGCCCAATTCTATTAAGATTTTTCTCGCTGCGCTTGCCATCGTGGACGATCTGGGAGCAATTATAGTGATCGCTGTATTTTATTCTCAAAATTTATCCTGGTTCTACTTATCCGTATGTTTTGGGATCGTGATTTTGCTTTTAGTGTTTAACAAAGTATTGAAAGTAAAAAACCTAATTTTTTATCTGATTCCGGGAATAACTTTATGGTACTTTATGCACCTTTCCGGTATTCACGCCACCATTGCCGGAGTTTTACTCGCACTCACCATTCCTAGCAGGGGAAAACCCCATAAAAACTCTCCCCTAGAACATCTGGAAGACCGTCTTGAGTTTCCCGTCAATTTTATTATCATGCCACTTTTTGTTCTGGTTAATACGGCGATCATTTTCCAGAAGGAAATGATAGAGGGGCTTACCTCTACCCTAAGCATCGGGATTATTGTGGGACTCTGCCTGGGAAAGGTGATAGGAATTGCTTCATTCTCTTTCCTGAGTATAAAAATGAAAATTTGTAAAATGCCTAGTAATAGTAACTGGAATCAGATAATAGGGGTGGGATTTCTTGCCGGAATAGGATTTACCATGTCTATCTTTATGGCAGTTCTCTCCTATAAGGAGAACACTATTATGCAATCCGAAGCAAAATTCTCCATTCTTCTCGCCTCCATCATTTCCGGCTTTACAGGCTATCAAGTCCTTAAACAGAGCTCAAAAAGAAAAAGAAAAAGGGCCAATAAGCGCACGCCCCTTCTTTACAAAAACTTCTGATACACCCGTTTTATTTCTTTTCTTTTTTAGATTTTCTTTCCAATACCTCGTCTACCATACCAAAGTCTTTAGCTTCTCCAGAAGTCATCCAATAGTCTCTATCGGAAGACTTCTCTACCCATTCATAAGACTGCCCAGAATGCAGAGCTATAATCTCATACAACTCTTGTTTCAGCTTTAACATCTCTCTTAGGTTAATCTCCATATCCGAAGCCGCTCCCTGAGCTCCTCCGGATGGCTGATGGATCATGACTCTTGAGTGTCTTAAAGCGGATCTTTTCCCTTTTTCACCGGCTACCAAAAGCACTGCACCCATGGAAGCAGCAATTCCTGTACATATTGTCGCTACATCTGGCTTGACAATTTGCATGGTATCATAAATTCCTAAACCTGCATAAACACTTCCACCAGGAGAGTTGATATAGATCTGAATGTCTTTTGACGGATCTGCGCTTTCCAAAAACAACAACTGAGCGGTGACGATATTGGCCACCTGATCATCTATTCCGGTCCCCAAAAAAATAATTCTATCCATCATCAGTCTGGAAAAAACATCCATCTGAGCAACATTCATCCTCCGCTCTTCCATAATGTATGGCGTGAGGCTATTGGGCTGAAAAACATTCATATACTGTTCGGTGGCTATAGCACTATTCCCTAAATGCTTTACAGAAAAACCCCGAAACTCTTTTTTTATATCCATATTACTATCTTTTATACACTCAACAATTCTTGCTTTACTCAAACACAAACAAACTCAACAATCTAAACCAAGGTCTGCAATTCTTGTTCCTAAATATTTATTAATATCTAATTCAGACTTTTTGTCACGGGATTTCTGTTGAGCTTTGCATTGAGTTTGATAAGCAATTCTTTGAGTCTCATTATTTTCTTTATAGAGTCCCAGTAATTTTCTTCAGACTCGGAATCTCTTATCTGATCCAGACTTTGATCCAGATTTTCTATAATGGAGACAACATAATGATATTTGTGAATCAGCAGATCCTCCTCCACCTGCTGTGCTATTTTGTCTCCCATATTTGGGGGATAAATATTTCTGGTAGACCACTCACTTAGCTGGTGATTGGATATGAGCACATCGGCAATTTTTTCCGTAATTCTTCCGTCCATAAAGGTAATAAAGAAATCTCCAGATCTCAGTTCATTATTCTCTATTCCCTTTTTTATTTCTTCTACTATTTTTCTGTTGAGGTCTGATAAAAACTCATAGGAATCCTGTTCCAGATAAGCCAAAATTTCTTCTATTACCGTAATCTCATATGGATCATTTTTCTCGTTTCTTCTTGTGAGAATTACATCACCATATTTCAGCATCAATCCCACCAATTTTTCCTCCAACAGAAAAAGCTCATTGATCTCCATTTTTTCCTCCCGCATAAGCTCAAGTTTTTTTTCCTCTGTGGGAATCCTCTCTTTTCTGCTTGCCCTCTCCGTCAGTTGCTTTTGGATCCCCAATTCACTAAAAAGACTCGACATGCTCACCTCGAACTTTGAGGCAAGCTTCTGCAAATATATTTCCTGCTTAAGAACGTTGGAAACAAAACTTACAGACTTAAGGATATCTCTTATCGTCTCTGCTTTTTTTATGGGATCTCCTTCTGCTTCTTTTAGTAAAATATCTGCCTTAAACTCTATAAAATCTTGCGTATTTTCTTCTATAAACTTTTCGACAAAATCTACAGAATGTTTTTTTGAGAAACTATCGGGGTCCTCTCCATCCGGAAATAACAAAACCCTTGTGTTCATCCCTTCTGCAAGTAATAAATCTATACTTCTAAAACTCGCTTTTATCCCTGCAGCATCGCCGTCAAAAAGCAAAGTTACATTCTCCGTAAGCCTTTTGATTAACTTGATTTGATCTATAGAAAGTGCAGTTCCCGAACTTGCCACCACGTGCTCTATACCTATCTGATGCAGAGATATAACATCCATATACCCTTCTACCAAAAGACAATTATTTTTTCTGGAAATGGCCTGCTTACTTTGGTAAAGACCATACAACACATGTGACTTATAATAAATCTCAGTTTCCGGAGAATTGATGTACTTTGCTGTTTTTACCTGATTTCCAAGGATTCTCCCCCCGAAACCTAACACTCTACCAGAAAAACTAAGAATGGGAAAGATGACCCGATCCCGAAATCTGTCAAGACCTTCGGGCAGGGTTTCCCGAAAAATAGACAAACCCGACTGTTCCAGAGTTTCTTTTTCATAGCCCTTTTCCATCGCATATTTTGTAAAGGCATTTTTCTCTGCCGGACTGTACCCCAGTTGAAATTTCCTAAGTATTTCGTCCCTAAGACCCCGTTCCCTGAAATACGCTTTCGCAATATGCTCTCCCTCTTCTGAATTCCAGAGTACCTCCTGAAAAAAATTACACGCCACCTCGTGTATTTTATATAAAAGACCTTTACGTGAGTGGAGCGCTCGCTCTTGCTGAGAAATTTCTTTTTTGTCTTCTTCTATTTCTATAGCATATTTTTTTGCGACATATCTCAGCGCTTCCGGATAGGTGAACCCCTCTATTTCCATAAGAAAAGATATGGCTGTGCCCCCCTTTCCGGAAGAAAAATCCTTCCATATCTGCTTGCTAGGAGACACCACAAAACTGGGAGATTTTTCTTCCTGAAAAGGACTTAAACCCTTAAGATTACTCCCTACCCTCTTCAGGGAAACATACTCCCCCACGATATCCTCTATACGGATCGAAGAAAAAATCTTATCTATGGTTTCCCTTGATATCATGACTATGAATCCACATTTTTTTAGAAAAATCCGAAGCAAAAATATAAAGTTCTCACGAGAAACCCCCTGATAACTTTATAATTCCGTTTCATAAAAAATTGAGATAAAAACTCAGGAATTTTTTGAACCACTCAAAAATTCGGGAGTTTCTGTGTGGGTCATTTTTGACCGGATGATTAGACGGATTTTTTTTAGATCAGGACAACCGTTTACTTTTTTGCTACCTCCTACCCAAAAAACCCCTCAGGGTACGAAAAAAGACAGAAAAATATCATCAGCCTCCCCTTTACCTATTTTTCCATATTTTTTATCATCTCAACATGGTTATTTCTTCCTTCTTGCCTTTTCAGCTATGCGCTGCTGTTCCTGTGCCCTTTCCATCATCTCCCGCATACGCTTTTGGAATTTACCCTCTTTTTTAGGTTTTTCCTTGTTTGCCATAATCTGCGCATGAATTTTTTTCTCATCCAGAACCCAATATTTTATAACAAGTATAATGATAATATTAATGGCATTAGAAACAAAGTAATACCAGGACAAACCGGATGCCGCAGAATTTAGAAAAAAGAAAAAGGTCACGGGAAAAATGTACATCAGTATTTTCATATTCGGCATACCTTCCTGCTGAGGCTGCTGAATTTGTCCAGAGGTCATAACAGTATAAATAAGAATAACAATGGTGCAGGCAAGAGCAAAAATACTGATATGATCCCAGCCAAAAAATGGAACGGTAAAAGGAATTTTTATCACATCATCATAGGCCGTGAGATCTTTCGCAAACCAAAAACTCTTTCCCCTCAGTTCTATGAAATTGGGAAAAAACCTGAACAAAGCATAAAAAATAGGAATCTGCAAAAGTGCAGGGAGACATCCCGCAAACTGGTTGACTCCTGCTTTCCTGTAGACCGCCATTACCTCCTGTTGTTTTTTCATAGGATCGGCCTTTTTGTACTTTTCGTTTACCTCGTCTATCTCCGGTCTTATCACTCGCATCATTGCACTTAGCTTGTGCTGCTTATACATTATCGGAGAAAGGATAAGCTTTACAATAATAGTCATAAGAAAAATTACCCATCCTGCGGCTATTCCCCAGGAAGAAATAAAATTATACATCGGGATAAAAAACCAACGGTTCATCCCCCCGATGATAAGCCAACCTAACGGTAAAATCTCTTCAAAATTTTTATTATATGACGTCAGCAGAGAAAGATCCAAAGGCAAAAAATACCACACAAAATCCTGCGAAAACTCTCCTCCACTCGTTCCGAGATCGGCCCTGTAATTTAGGGTTTTAAGATATACTCCTTCATCCACCACGTCCTGATAACCCGTAGATTCCTTAAAACCACTTTTTGACTCTATAATGGAAGCAAAAAACTGCTGTTTTACCCCTATCCAGTTAAGTACCTCTTTTCTCTCGTCCATATCTGTTCTCCCGTCGTAATCATAGTCTTTATAATTATTAAATGCATAAGAAAACTCCGAGTGAGTTTGCTCCTGAGATCTCCCTTTCTCCAGCTTTCTCACCTTATAATCCCAAACAAACTCGGCCTTATTATCCTTGCTTATTTTACTAAGCCCGCTTGTTTTTACTTTGAAGTCCAATTGGTAATTGGGCAGGAGTGTATAAATAAATTCTATTCTGGCTTCTTTCAGTGCAGCAGAAAAAAAAACGGAATTTCCGTTTTTTTTCGTTGTAAAATACAGGTCTTTCGTGCTGATAAGATTTCCGTTTTTATCTTTGAATAAAAACCCGTAAGAAGCACTGTTCTTTATAAGATTCAACGGAAGATCTGACCTGTCTGTTTTCGGGTTGTATGCTTTGTAATTAAGAAGCTCAACTTTAGTGAGCAAAGCGCCACGATTCGTAAAATCTAAGCTGAGCAGGTCATTCTTTAAATGAACCTTTTCTACCACTCCATTTCTTACAGAATCCTGTAGGATGAGAGGCATACCTTCCTCCTTGGAAGAGAAACGACTCTCCTTGTATTCTGTTTTTACTGTTTCCCGCCTACCCTGCTCCTCTTCTTTTACCTGCCTGTCCTGGAAATAAAACATGGCTCCCATAAGCAAAGCGGAAAAAACAAAAAAACCAATCAGTTGGTTTTTATCAAAACCATCATTTTGTTGCATAAGAACGTCGTCTATTATGTTGGTGTAGAGCCCCCTCTCATTCCCAGGAAACCAGAGGGAAGCAAAGGTAACATTTTTTTCTCATTGTTAAGCATAAAACACTACTTAAACGTCCCATTTATTTTTCAGATACAGCCCTTATAAAAGAAATAAAAAGAGGGTGTGGACTCGCTACCGTACTTTTATATTCCGGATGGTACTGCACTCCCACATAAAAAGGATGCCCCTTTAGCTCTATTGTCTCTATCAGACCTGTATTAGGATTCTTCCCTGAAGGGACCATTCCGTACATTTTAAAAGAGTCTGTAAACTGAGAATTGAATTCATATCTGTGCCGATGCCTCTCTGATATATTTTCTTTGCCATATATTTTTTCCAAAACCGAACCCTTTTCCAATACACAATCCCAAGCCCCCAATCTCATCGTTCCTCCTCTCTTTACCACTTCCTTTTGTTCCTCCATCAGCGATATCACAGGATATGGAGTTTCCGAATCAAACTCTACAGAATTGGCACCTTCCAGACTCAGTACATTTCTGGCAAACTCTACAGCCATCATCTGCATGCCCAGACAGATACCCAAGACCGGAATTTTGTTCTCCCTGGCATATTGAATTGCAGTCACCTTACCCTCAATACCCCTATCCCCAAAACCGGGAGCAATAAGCAGACCCTCTACCTCCCCGAAAATATCCGAGACGTTATCCTCCTTAATATCTCCACTATATATCCAACTTATCTGTACTTCGGTTTCCAGCCAAGCTCCTGCGTGTATAAACGCTTCAGATATTGATTTATAAGAATCTTGCAAACCCACATATTTTCCTACCAAAGCTATTCTTACCTTTTTTGTAGGATTTTTGTACTTCTTCAGAAAATCCATCCAATTTTCCAGATTCGCCGTTTTTTCTTTGCTCAGCCCCAATGTATCCAGAACCACATCATCAAAACCCTGTTTTTTTAGGGCCAATGGTACTTCATAGATGGTATCCATATCCATGCATTCTATTACATTCTTGAGATCTACGTTACAAAACTGCGCCAGTTTTTTCCTGATTCCCGTTTCTATCTCATGCTCCGCTCTGCACACCAACACGTCTGCCATAATTCCACTTTCCATCAAAAATCTCACAGAATGCTGGGAAGGCTTGGTTTTCAGCTCTCCACTAGAAGATAAAAAAGGCAGTAAAGTAAGATGAATCACCACAGAATCCCTGTCTCCAAGCTCCCACTTGAGTTGCCTTACCGCCTCTATATAAGGCAAAGATTCTATATCCCCCACCGTGCCCCCTATCTCTGTAATTATGATATCATAGTCTTTCTCTCCTAATATCTTGATCCTTCTTTTGATTTCGTTGGTAATGTGTGGGATTACCTGAACGGTCTTTCCCAGAAAATCCCCTCTTCTTTCCTTTTCTATTACGGTTTGATAGATTCTCCCTGTGGTTACATTGTTATCCCGGGAGGTCTGAGAATTGAGAAACCTCTCATAATGTCCCAAATCCAAATCTGTCTCCGCCCCATCCTCTGTCACATAACACTCGCCATGCTCATACGGATTAAGAGTTCCGGGATCTATATTGATATAAGGATCCAACTTCTGTATTGTCACATTGTATCCTCTCGATTTTAAGAGCAAACCCAAGGATGCAGAAACAATCCCCTTGCCCAGAGAAGAAGTCACTCCCCCCGTGACGAAGATGTACTTTGTAGAGAGGTTATGCATTAACTTTGGTTTTGGCAAATTTAAACGAAAAACAGATACAATGCAAATTTCAGCCAACCTCAAAAAAGGCATTGATATAAAACAACGCCGAAAAAAACTCTTATTCGGCGTTATTCGTTATCTAAATTTTAATTTTAAGAAAAGGTCTGTGGAGTCCTACAAAACACCCTAAATCTTCTCTACCTGCATAAAATTAAGCTCCATTGGAGTTTTTCTTCCAAAGATCAGTACAGAAATCTCAAGTTTTTTCTTCCCATCAAGGATTTTCTCTACCGTACCATTAAACCCGCTAAACGGACCATCCACTACCTTTACGCTTTCCCCTATGGTATAAGGAATTTCCATTTCTGTAGGAAATTCAGAGAGTTCATCCATTTTTCCAAGCATTCTGTTGACCTCTGACTTTCTCATAGGAACGGGATCCCCCCCCTTTGTAAGGCTCAGAAAAGAAATCACTCCAGGGATGTTTTTTATAATATGCGACACCTCCCCCACCAGGTTGGCCTCTATCATAAGGTAACCGGAGTAATAAGGCTTCTCTCTGGAAATTTTTTTTCCGTTCCTCATCTGAATTACCTTCTCCATAGGAACCACTACCTGGGTAACATAAGATTCCATCCCCAGCCGCTTCATTTCATTTTCTATATAGCTCTTCACCTTGGTCTCCTGACCACTAATAGATTTAAGAACATACCACTTCAGCTCACTCATGAAGATAATTTATTTAAAAAGATTAGTCAGCACGGATAACATCCCCGCAATGAACTTGCTAAAAATAGAATCCACCCCAAAGGTAAACAAAGCCAACACCACCGTGCCTACGCATACCACAACGGTAGAAGACTGTAAATCCGACCATTTAGGCCACTCTACTTTACTTCTAAATTCTATATAAGAACCTCTTATAAATGACACCAATGAACCCATAAGAAAAAATTGCACGGGCACAAGGATTCGAACCTTGATCAACGGTTTTGGAGACCGGTATCCTACCATTGGACGATGCCCGTAATCACATAAAGACCACGAGTCCTTATACGAAAACCTATATAATATAACCAAACGATTTTCCTAGGATACGAAACTAATCCAAAATTCCTGTTACCTGACCTGCACCTACAGTCCTACCTCCTTCCCTAATCGCAAACCTAAGACCTTCATTAAGCGCAATAGATACAATAAGCTCTACAGTAATAGTCAGATTATCTCCGGGCATTACCATTTCTACTCCCTCTGGTAAGAAAATCTCTCCGGTCACGTCTGCAGTTCTCACAAAAAACTGCGGACGATACTTATTATGAAATGGAGTATGACGTCCCCCCTCCTCTTTAGAAAGAACATAAAGCTGTGCCTTAAATTTTTTATGTACAGTTACAGAACCCGGTGTGGCAACCACCATTCCTCTTTTGATGTCTGTTTTTTCTATACCTCTAAGAAGTAAACCTACATTATCCCCAGCCTCTCCTTCATTTAATATTTTCCTAAACATTTCCACCCCCGTTACGGTAGAAGTAAATTTTGCATCTCCCATACCTACAATATCTACAGGATCACCAGAGTTAATTTTTCCCGTTTCTATTCTACCCGTAGCCACAGTACCTCTACCCGTAATAGAAAACACATCCTCTACCGGCATAAGAAAAGGCTTTTCTATAGCTCTTTTCGGCTGCTTAATCCACTCATCCACCGAACTCATCAACACTTCTATCTGCTCTACCCACTGTGGTTCACCATTAAGTGCACCCAAAGCCGAGCCTTTAACCACTGGAGAGTGGTCCCCATCGTATTCATATTTGGATAACAACTCCCTAAGTTCTATCTCTACAAGTTCCAGAAGCTCCTCATCATCTACCATGTCTACCTTATTCATAAACACTACAATCCTAGGCACATTTACCTGACGACAAAGAAGAATATGCTCTCTAGTTTGCGGCATAGGCCCGTCTGTAGCGGCGCATACCAAGATAGCACCATCCATCTGGGCAGCACCCGTCACCATATTCTTTACATAATCAGCGTGACCTGGGCAATCCACATGTGCGTAATGTCTGTTTTCTGTTTCGTACTCTATGTGTGCCGTGTTGATAGTAATCCCTCTTTCCTTTTCTTCCGGAGCCGAGTCAATTGCAGAAAAATCTTTTTTCTCGGCGAGCCCCTTATCTGATAATACTTTACTGATAGCAGCAGTTAAAGTGGTCTTGCCATGGTCAACGTGACCAATAGTACCAATGTTCAAATGCGGTTTGTTACGATTAAACGTTTCCTTTGCCATGATTTCAAATTATTATTAATTATTTTTTTCCTCTAAATTAGGTCTGCAAATATAGTGATTTTTTATAAATATTACTGCACACAAAGATATAATAAAAAAGAAAAAAACACTCTTTATGGAAAAATCAACAATACTAAAAATTGGGATCTAATATGCCTTCCACCAAGGTTTGCAATACTTTCTGGGAAACAAAATACTGAAAGTCCTCACGTTCCAGATGCGGAAGAAATAAGGAATGACATTTTTCTTTGGAACCTATCCTCACAGAATAATAAACCCGTCCGACCGGAGCGCCGGAATCCCCTGTATTAGGACCCGCTACCCCTGTAGTGGAAAGTGCAATATCGGTTCTGAATTTTTTTTGACATCCCAAGCTCATACTTGAAGCCACCTCTCCAGAGACCACAGAAAACTCACGAATAAGGGAACGTGGGACCCCGAGCAAATCTGTTTTCTGTTTCACGCCGTAAGAACATATTCCACCCTTATAATAGGCAGAACAACCCGGTGTAGAAGTAATTTGTTTGGAAATTTCTCCCCCCGTGCAACTTTCTGCCACAGAAAGACTCAAAGACTTATCAAGCAGCAAACCCTTGAGTATGTCGGATATTGTATCGTGATCACCCACAGAAATGATATGCGCTCCTATCATTTTTTTTAGGTGTGTTATTGCGCTATCCAAAACAGAACAGAGCACAGCCCTTTCCTCTCCTTTCGCACTAAGAACCAACTTGATCCTTGTTCCCACAGGCAGATAAGAGAGCTTTACGTTTTTGGGGAGTCGATTTTCCCAATCTTCTATTTTCTTTGCGAGCAAACTCTCGGCAAGTCCCACCACAGAAACTACTTTGGTAAGAATATAAGGAAGGGAACCTCGTTCTTGCAAATAAGGAATTACCTTTTCTTTGATAAGCGATTTTACCTCAAAAGGAACACCGGGCAGGCAAAAGAGTAATTTATTCTCTTTTTCTATCATCTGACATGGTGCGGTTCCGTAATCATTTTGTAACACATGGGCTATAGAAAGAACCTCAGCCTGCCCTCTGTTAATCTCAAAGAGATATTCTTTTCCCTTGGACTCCAGATAACTTTTCAGATGCCGTAAAGTCTGCTGATCCTCTACAAGAGAACATCCAAAATACTGGGAAAGAACAAGGGCAGTTTTATCATCGTTTGTGGGACCCAAGCCTCCCGTAGAAATTACAAGATCCCCCAGAGAAAAGGCAAGATCCAGCGTTTGAAAAATAGACTCCTTATCATCGGGAATAGCAATCACTCGCCTCACAGAAATCCCAATAAGACGAAGTTGCTTGGCTATAAAACCCGTATTGGTATCAACCGTATTACCAGATAAAATCTCATCACCTATGCAGACAAGGACAGCTTCCATACATATACTAATTAATAATTGTTTAAAACCATAAAATAAAAATATTATAAAACACGTATCAATTATACAGAATAACCGGAATAAAAAGAAAATTATTATAAAAAAAATACCCATAACACATGTTATAGATATGGATCAATACACAGACATATTATACTTTGGATCACTATAACTCCTCTATCAATAGATAGCTCCCCAAAGACGTGGCAAGCGGTCTGCCCGCAATATAGTACCCTGAATCACCGGCATCCCTGCCCCCGTATCTCGCACGTAAACGTATACTCCCTCCTTCTTTTCCTGTGATAAGAATAACGATAGGCCGTGTTTGTCCTCCATCATCAAACTTTTCTGTAGAAGACTCTGTGTAGCCCATCGTAGTAATGATAATATTCGTCTTATTTTCTTCTTTTGTGTAAAAGTCACATGTGATATACCCCGGCGTACCAGTAGAACTGCTCTCAGGTTTTCTGCCTCTGATCCCTAAAAAACCCTTTATTTTAAAGGCCTTATCAGCAGGCAGTATAATCTCAGTTTTATCGCTGTTAAACTTTATACCATCGGTATTTATCCCGGATATATTACCTTCAAAAACATAATCAACATACGTGTTTTTTTCTCTGATAAGTTGATCTTTTCCCTTCTGTACTACGGCTATCACCCTACTTTTCACCTTATCCACTTCTGTTTTACTTTCCAGTGAAGTGACCGATATTTTAGAAATTACTCCTTTACTATCGGGAACCAAAACGAAAGAAGGTTTATTCTTAAATGTATCTATTTTTCTAACCCGAACACCTCCATTTACATCCAGTGTACTAGTAGGATTATTCGTATTAACTCCCACCTGCGAAAAAACACAGAGAGAATAAAGAAAATAAGATAACTGAAAATATACGCTTCATATCTTAGAAATTTTTGCGAAGTTATGAAATACTACCGATTTAAATCTTTATAAACAATAAAAACTACCGTGTTGTATATACTTATAAAAAATTACAATTAAAAATTAAGCGGATAAATATTACCCTGTTTATTTGGGTAAGTCTCTTTTTTAATTCAAGCCTCTTTTTAATTAATGAATAATTAAAACAACCTTAACATAATATTAAAATACAGAACTAAAAATGAAAATATTTTTGCCTCAAACTTTGTAATTCCTAAAATCATGAAAAATCTGTCGGGACTCGTCCTTATTTGGATCGGATTCTGGATGAATGCACAAACCACACAAGCTTCTATTGTGGGAAAGGTGACGCAAAATAATCCTCTGCAAAAAATACATACCGTGGTAAAGATAGTAAACGAATCCACCGGGTTCAGCTCTGAAACCCAAACCGATACAAAAGGGGAATACAGCTTCACAGAAATTCCTTTGGGAGGACCCTATACAATATACGTGGATAACCGGAAAGAAAAAGAGGGATACTATATCAATTTTAGCGAACAGATCACGGTGAATATAGATGTCTCTCCATCCAAAGAAAAAAATATTGAAGAAGTGGTAATCAAGGGAAATCTAAAAAATAAAATAGGTAATCTGGGTTCGGCAACTGCCATATCAGCCAAAAATATAAACATACTTCCTGTAAACGGAAGAAACTTTACCAATCTTACAGAGCTTTCCCCTCTTAGTGGCAAAAACGGAAACCTGTCGGGACAGCTCGGCTCCTCCACAAATTTCACCATAGATGGAATGACAGCAAAAAATCCCACCTCAGCGGGATCTACCACCAGTAGAAGCGGGGCACCTTATTCTATTTCCATAGAAGCCGTACGAGAATTCAAGATCACAACAAACCAATATGACGTAACCCTGGGAAGAAGTGGCGGAGGCGCTATAAGTGCCGTCACGAAATCCGGAACCAATAAACTCTCCGGAAGCGCTTTTGAATACTTGCGCACAGGGTGGCTCTCCAGTCCCTACGATATTATGGGTAACCGACGCAGAAACGACTTCTCCACCTCACAATATGGATTCTCCCTAGGTGGACCTTTAATAAAAAATAAGCTTCATTTTTTTGTAGCATGGGATCGGCAGTCCGATTCTAGACCCCTACTCATAGCAGATGTACAAACAAAAGAGGATGCTTACCGATACAATGTTACCAATACCACACTCAATGAAGTACAAACTATTGCCAGACAAAAATACGGGCTGGGAAATACCCCTCAATTTGGTTCGTTTGATAAAAGAAGGGACTCTTATACCTCTTTTATCAGACTTGATTGGCAAATTAATAAGAAACACCTTCTTACAATCAGAAATAATTATACTTACGATCTCAATAAAAATGGTATAGCAGACAATACCGCCATCAACTTTTATGAGTCCTACGCCAATGACCTAAGCAAAGATAACAGTTTGTTGCTCTCTCTGAGATCTAACCTAAAACCCAATATTACCAACGAACTAAAATTTCAGTATTTGTACACCTACCAAAATACTTATCAAAGTGATTTGCTCGGCAGATCTGTACCCAGAGCTATCATAGAACGTGTAAACTCTACTATAGATAATACCCAGCTTACTACTGATATACAACTAGGGGGACAACGTTTTGCCCAGGAAAATTTCAAAAACAAAGTATTCCAGCTCATCAACAATCTGTATTATAACACGGAAAAAATAAAATACACCTTTGGGACAGATATTATGTACACCCACGCAAGGTCTCTCTATGGAAGTGAAGTGAACGGAAAATTTCAGTTTTTGGGGCTCGATAATTTTCAGAACCTTACCCCTTACAGGTACTACAGAGAAGTACCTCTGGTGGAAGATCCTTCCGTCACCTCTGATATATGGAACATAGGAATGTACGGACAATTACAATCCAAAATAGGCAAAGGACTAAATTTTACCGCTGGACTTAGGCTGGATTATGGGGGATACCCGAAAGCTGAGTTTAACAAAAAACTCTATGAAGAAATGGGGATAAGAACGGACAATTCTTTTCAGTCCTTTATTATTCAGCCCAGATTTCAGCTGGATTGGAATATCAATGAAAACAAAAAAGATTACCTAAAAATAGGGGCAGGAATTTTCTCTTCCGACATCAACAATTATATGTTAATAAACAATCTTACTTTCAACGGAAAAAAAATTGCTACCGTAGATGTGAACCCTTCAGAAATAGGGCTGAAACTTGATTTTAACGGTTACCGTACAGGAGTTAAAAATATCCCCAGTCTTTCTCAATACCAGTTACCTACCATAAATTATACAGGGAAAAATGCCAAAATACCACTGGTCTACAAAGCCAACGTATCTTATACCCACTTTTTTACCTCCAGATTCAGGATAGGAATTTCGGCGTATGCAGCCTTGGGTAGAAATAATTATTTTTATTACGACAGAAACATGGTGAAAAAGCCTTACTTCACGCTCAACAACGAAGACGGACGGGGAGTTTTTGTGCCCTCAAATACCGTCAACCCCAACGGAACGCTCAACTGGAAAAATGGCAGAATAAATAAAAATTTCGGACGAGTGCTGGAACTGGTAAGTGACGGAAAAATAGATCAGTTTTCTTTTGTGTTGGAAACAAGTTACAGATACCACAAAGACGGAGAATTTACCGCAAGTTATACCTGGTCTGACATAAAAGACAATACCTCCTACGACGGAAACGTAGCCAACTCTGCTACTCTTTTTACCCCCATACAGGGTGATCCCAGATCCCTGAGAATGACTTATTCTGACAACCAGTTCAGACACAAAATAGTATTCTACGGAAACACTCCGTCTATGGCAGGCTTTACATTCGGAATCCGATGTTCCGGGATAGGAGGTACTCGGTTTTCTTTGCTTACAGGAGGCAATATAAACGGCGATTTTGTCGGTTCAAATGACCTCGCCTATATTTTCCCGGATCTCGTACAATCCCTACTCAACGACCCTGAAGTGGGAAATGCGCTGAAAAACTATATTCAAAAATACAATAACAAAATCACCGAGCGAAACGGGGGGATAAACGGGTTTTATAGCATTTGGGATCTGCGTGTTGCAAAGAAAATTGCTTTTGATAAAATAGGAAAGTTCGAATTCTCTTTGGATATATTCAATGTGGCCAACCTACTCAACAAAAACTGGGGAGTAAACAGATCTTACAGCAATATGCCGCTTTATACCATAAAAGGGTGGAATGCCAAAAAAAAAGAATTTATCTATAATCTCAACACAAAAGGACTGGAGCCCAGATCTGGCAATCCTTACCAAATACAACTGGGCGTAAAGTATTTGTTTTAGTATTGTTTGTAACCTTAAAAACCAGTAAATTGGAACGAAAAACCTAGACCTATGAAAAAAATATTTTTTTTGGCCCTCGGTCTTGTGGGAATACTCACAACATCACAGGTAAAAATCATCGCCCATAGAGGCTTTTGGAAAACCAAAAAACCTACTTCCGAAAACTCTATTCAGTCATTGAAAAATGCTCAGAAATTGGGCGTATATGGTAGTGAATTTGATGTGAGAATGACCAAAGATAAAGTACTGGTGATAAACCACGATGAGAAAATAAATGATCTGGAGATTTACAAATCGCGGTACAGAAAATTAAAAAACATCTTACTCTCTAACGGAGAAACTTTGCCACTTTTAGAAGACTATCTAGAACAAGGGAGGCAAAATCCTGCCATAAAAATGATACTAGAAATAAAACCTGCCGAATCCCCAAAGAAAGAGGATGAAATTGTAAAAAAAACTTTGGATTTAGTAGAACAACACCAAATGAATAATCAGGTGATATTTATTTCTTTCAGTCTCAACATCTGCAAAACCATAAAAAAAACAAATCCAAAACTCCATGTCCAGTACCTAAACGGAGATCTCTCCCCTAAAGAAATAAAAACAATAGGACTGGACGGGATAGATTATGAGTACGAAGTATTTCTCAAAAATCCCACTTGGATATCCGAAGCAAAAAAACTCAATCTGGTAACCAACACCTGGACCATAAATGATATAAAACTCTTCAAAAATCTAAAAGATTTGGGGATAGAATTCGTTACCACAGATACCCCCGACGTGTTCATGCAAAATCCTTAAGGTTTTCTATTGACAATTGTGCACCCTGATAATATATTTCCCTACTATACGCTGCGGTCTCCTATGCCCGCTGATTACAGTTATCCTACTTCACATTCCTATCCTAGTTAAATTGATCACACAGAATTATGAGAAGATAACTGAAATTTCGGTGGTTATTTTAGGTATCGGAATGTCAAAACTAAGTCGAAAAAAATTCCAGAAAAATTAAAAACTCAATCCCGAAAATTTTTGGAATACCACTCTTTTTTACTTGACGGGCTTGGCTTATCTTTTTGCTGATAGGTCTGGAGTTTCCCCTTTATTCCAAGAAAATACCAAAAGATAAAATCGGCTGTTATGTAGGTTATGCAACGTCATAGTACTTTTAACCCTGTTCATTTATAGGGGTTTCAGAGTATTTCTACAAAAAATTAGTCTGGAAAAAGCCTTTACAGAAGGGCGTAAGCTAAGTGAAAGGAAATTTCTTGATTTTAAACAGGTATTATCCAGGTATTATCATTACCTAGTCCGGGACGAGAGGGATTGTATCCCTGGCCATCACGTTGGCATTGCCACATAAATTAGATAATGAAGAAGCATTTCCTATGAGAGATGAGATTATTTTTATCTCTATCATTGTGGTTTGGTTTTATTTTCGCCTATGGGATAAGGTCTCAGCCTTTCCAAGGTGGTAAAAAAAACTCCAAAAAAATAATAATGGAAAACTATTTTTCTATCTCTTTTTTTAAAAATTTTGCGGTAATAGATTTTTTGTTTCTTATGATCTCCTCCGGGGTGCCTTCTGCTATGATTCTACCTCCGTTTTTCCCTCCCTCCGGGCCTATATCTATAATATGATCTGCCAGTTTTATCACGTCCAGATTATGCTCTATGACGACAAAACTATTTCCTAAATCAAGAAGCTGATCTATTGCCTCCATAAGAATTTTTATATCCTCAAAATGCAAACCCGTGGTGGGTTCATCCAGTATATATAAAGTATTTCCTGTTTGTTTTTTTGCCAGTTCGGCCGCCAGCTTTATTCTCTGAGCTTCCCCACCAGAAAGCGTGGTAGACTGCTGTCCCAAAGTAATATAACCCAAACCCACATTTTGCAGTGTCTTTATCTTATTAAAAATTTTGGGTAAAGACCGAAAAAACATAACCGCCTCGTCTATCGTCATTTCCAGCACGTCAGAAACTGATTTCCCTTTATACTTTATCTCTAAAGTTTCTCTATTAAACCGCTTGCCCTGACATACCTCACAATTTACATAAACGTCAGGCAAAAAATTCATCTCTATCACCCTAAGTCCTCCCCCCTGACATGTCTCGCATCTCCCTCCTTTTACATTAAAAGAAAATCTGCCGAGTTTATATCCTCTTATCCTACTTTCCGGCAACTCGGAAAAAAGTACCCTAATATCTGTAAATACTCCTGTATAAGTAGCCGGATTAGAACGGGGGGTTCTGCCGATAGGAGACTGATCCACTTCTACTACTTTGTCTATATTTTCCAGCCCCTCAATGCTATTATACGGTAAAGGCTCCTGGACAGACCTGTAAAAATACTTGCTCAGAATAGGATATAAAGTCCCATTGATAAGAGAGGATTTTCCACTACCCGAAACCCCTGTTATCACCACCAGTTTCCCCAGCGGAATCTCCATATCCACATTTTGCAGATTATTGCCCGTAGCTCCCCGTAAAAAAATACTCTTTTGGTTTCCTTCTCTACGCCGGCCGGGTATCTTTATCTTTTTCCTCCCGGTGATATATGCTGCCGTAAGGGTATTGGCTTCCGCTATATTTTTGGGTTTACCCTGCCATATTATCTCTCCCCCGTTTTTCCCTGCTCTAGGTCCTATATCCAGCACCTCATCTGCTTCTAGAATCATATCTTTATCATGTTCTACCACCAATACAGAATTACCTATATCTCTGAGGTTTTTAAGGGAATTAATGAGTCTTTCATTATCTCTTTGGTGTAGACCTATAGAGGGCTCATCCAGAATGTACAAAACATTGACTAGCTGTGACCCGATTTGTGTCGCCAGACGAATTCTTTGTGATTCTCCACCCGACAAACTTTTTGAACTTCTATCAAGACTCAAATAATCCAGCCCTACTTCCAACAAAAATCCCAATCTTGTATCAATTTCCCTGATTATTTCCTGAGCAATGAGTTTCTGTTGAGGCAAGAAAGCATCCTTGATATCATAAATCCACTTTTTAAGATCCGAAAGACTCATGGCACAAACCTGGGCTATGTTTTTTCCTTGAATCTTAAACCCCAGACTAGAAGGTTTAAGTCTTGTTCCCTTACATTCTACACAAATTTCCTCTTTGGTAAAACGTCTTTCCAAAAGAGTGGCCTCATAAGTGTCCTGCTCCCGAATCATCTCGGAAATAATGGAAAGCAGTCCTTCAAAATTGATTTTTATTTTCTTTGAAATCCCTGCGTACTTCATCTCTTTATCCCATTCCTTTCTTACCCCGTAATAGAGGTAATCTAATGCCTCTTTAGGAATTTCGGAAAACGGGCTTGACAAATCCTTACCAAAAATTTCCAAAATATTTTTGATTTGATTCAGTATCCATGCGTGAGATTTTATTACCTCAAGAGGGAGTAATGCCCCTTGATCTATGGATTTTTCAGGATCTTCTACAAAAAAATCGGTCTTGATGTCCCTAACCGTCCCCAAACCTTTACAATACGGACAGCTCCCCTTAGGAGAATTAAATGAAAAGGTATTCGGTTCCGGTAAAGCCAGAGAGACTCCCGTATCGATGTCCACCAGATTTTTGGAAAAATATTCAATCTTATCAGAAAAAATATTTTTTATTCCTATAGTTCCCTCTCCCATTTCCAGAGCCAGATGAAGAGATTTTTTCATTCTGCCACTTTCCCCCTCTTTTCCCTCTATTTTCCATCGGTCCACCACAACATCTATGTCGTGTGTTTTGTATCGGTCAAGTTTGAGTTCCGGATGAAGATCCACCATTTCTCCATCAATGAAGGCTTTATCGTACCCTTTTCTCAGCATCTGAATGAAAAGTTCCTGATAAGAACCTTTTCTGCCTCTCACCACAGAAGATAACAGCAATACTTTCTCTCCCCCATAATAGGTCTTTATCGCTTCTAAAATTTGTTCTTCAGTAAAATCCACCAAGCGTTTTCCCGTTTTTTGAGAATGGGCATCTGACACTCTTGCATAAAGCAGTCTGAAAAAATCATAAAGTTCCGTTATAGTGCCTACAGTAGATCTGGGATTTTTGTTGGTCGTCTTTTGCTCTATCGCAATAACCGGAGACAATCCCTCTATCTTGTCTACATCGGGACGCTCCAATCCTCCCAAAAATTGCCTAGCGTATACCGAAAAACTCTCAATATACCTCCGCTGTCCCTCTGCAAAAATGGTATCAAAAGCCAACGAAGACTTTCCGCTTCCAGAAAGGCCGGTAATCACCACCAATTTATTTCTGGGAATTTTTACCTCAATATTTTTTAGATTATGTTCTCTTGCACCGTAGATCTCTATGTAGTCTCTGGAATTTTCCATTTTTTTATCTTCAGCTTATTTGTATTCTTCCACAAAAGATTTTGCAAAATTACTCAATTTTAGCACTAAAACTTCTTTAACAAAATATTGAATAGTTCACCTTTTATCAAAATAGAAGAAAAAAATGTTCGTTAGGTATATTTATTACTTACCTTTGTCTCTGTATTTTTTTCCCCTTTCGTAACAGTGAGAGTGGATGGGGTTTTTTTGCTATTTTGTTGAGGTTTTTGATTTATATTGGTAGTATACAATACATATAAGTAAACTAACAGAAGATGCTGCGTTTCGTGAGACTCTTTTAGAGCTTTTGAAAAGTTAGATAAATACAAATTAAATGATCGAAATACAAAATATTTCTAAAAATTTTACTCTTAATAAAAAAAAAATCAAGGCTCTGGACGGTATCCAACTTAGTATATCGGAAGGGGACATCGTGGGGATTATTGGGAGCTCCGGAGCAGGAAAGAGCACCCTTATACGGTGTATCAATCTTCTGGAAAAACCAGATAAAGGAAACATTGTGATCAACGGGAAAAACCTTGTGCAGCTGAGTACAAGGTCTCTGGCTTTGGAACGAAAAAAAATCGGAATGATCTTTCAGCACTTTAATCTCCTTTCTTCCAGGACAGTTTTTGAGAATGTCTCTCTCCCACTGGAATTCGACCATATCAAAAAACAGGATATAGAGAAAAAGGTCAGTCAACTTCTTGGTATAGTGGGGCTAAAGGACAAAGCAAATGAATATCCCAAAAATCTCTCTGGCGGACAAAAACAAAGGGTAGCCATTGCCAGATCCCTGGCTAATGACCCACATCTGCTCCTCTGCGATGAGGCCACCAGCGCCCTGGATCCCGCCTCTACACTCTCCATATTACAACTCATACGGGATATAAATAAAAGACTAAAAATTACGGTAGTGCTCATCACCCACGAAATGGAAGTGGTAAAATCTATCTGTAACCACATTGCAGTAATAGACAAAGGGAAACTCGTCACAAAGGGAAGCCTGGAAGAAGTATTAAAATTCTCACATCCTACAATAGAACACCTTTCACATAGCAGAGATATCAACATCCCACAAGAAATCTACAAAGTCCTTTCTCCACATCCTCGTGAGGGCCTTCATACGCTACTGAAAACAGAGTTGGATGGTAAATATTCTTTTTCTGAAGTTTTAGATTTTGTAAGCAAAACCGACACCTATCCCTATCAACTGATAAAAGTAGAGATAGAGACTTTGGGAAATAAGCATATGGGAAAGATGCTAGTAAAAATAAAGATCCCATCCAAAGAAATAGAAAACACCGTACACACATTAGAAAACAAAAAAATAAATCATTCAATTGAAGGATATGTATGATTCTGTCTTTTCTTTACTCTACAGAGGGCTGGGAGAAACCCTCTATATGACTTTTGCTTCCGGATTTTTAGGTTTCTTGCTGGGACTCCCCATAGGTATATTTTTGTTCTTAACCCGAAAAGGACAACTCCTAGAAAACTCTTTTTATCACCAGACACTCTCCTTCTTGGTCAATGTCTTTC
The DNA here is from genome assembly GCA_030263285.1 of Bergeyella sp. GTDB lineage: Bacteria > Bacteroidota > Bacteroidia > Flavobacteriales > Weeksellaceae > SZYB01. The sequence goes on along the minus strand of SZYB01000001.1, from coordinate 57,365 downwards.
GGGCCATTCCTTTCATTATACTGATCGTATGGATGATTCCTTTTACCCGCTTACTTGTAGGGACCTCTATTGGCATGAATGCTGCACTCATACCCCTGAGTATAGGGGCAGCTCCTTTTGTGGGAAGACTTGTAGAAAACAGCCTTTTGGAAGTACCTAACGGACTTATTGAAGCGGCAAGAGCAATGGGAGCCACTCCGCTACAAATTATCCGGAAAGTACTACTTCCAGAAGCTTTACCCTCAATTATCAATAACGCCACCATTACCCTTATCGCCCTGGTGGGATACAGTGCCATGGGAGGAGCTGTGGGGGCCGGAGGTCTCGGGCAAATAGGCTACCAATATGGCTATATCGGCTACGATCCCTTTATTATGAATACTGTACTCGTTATGCTCATCATTCTGGTATTCTGCATACAGTTTTTGGGAGATTTTCTCTCGAAAAAATTTAATCATAGATAATTAATCCTATAAATATGAAATCACTAAAAAATTTACCTTTTTTTTTCTTCGCCCTCGCCCTCTCTTGCGGGGGATCAAAAAAAAATGAAACCAATACCTCTTTAAAAGTGGGAGTAATTGCAGGTCCAGAATTTGAACTTGCCAGGACAGCTAAAAAAGTAGCAAAAGAGAAATACAATCTGGAGGTAGAGCTGGTAAGTTTTAACGATTATGTAATGCCCAATGAATCCCTTAATATAGGAGATATTGAAGTAAATATATTTCAAAATATTCCCTATCTGGAAGATCAGTCGAAAAAACGAGGGTACAAATTCGCTGTGTTAGGGAAGACTTTTACTTACCCTATCGTGGGATATTCAAAAAAAATAAAATCGCCCACCGAACTTAAAGAAGGAAATACAATTGCCATTGCAAACGATCCTACCAATGGAGGAAGAGCGCTGCTTTTACTCCAAAAAAACGGACTCCTTACTCTTAAGAAAAACATAGGTCTTTTCCCAAAACTCACCGATATTGTAGAAAATCCTAAAAACCTAAACATTATAGAAATAGAAGCTCCGCAACTACCTAGAGTTTTAGATGATAAAAGCGTAGTCATTGCCGTTATCAACAACAGCTTTGCTTCGCAAAATGGTCTGGAAATAGAAAAGGACGGCGTAATTATAGAGGATAAAGAATCCCCCTACGTAAACATTGTAGTATCCAGAGAAGACAATAAAAATGATGAGAGAATAAAGAATTTTGTAAAAGCTTATCAATCTGATGAGGTAGAAAAAACCGCAAAAAAAATCTTTAATGGCGGAGCCATAAAAGGATGGTAATCCTCTCATGAACAACCGTACGCCTCCCCTGGTAAGATATTCTTATCAGGGGCGTTTTCTTGTGTAAACTCCTCTACTAAAATAATTTTTCCTCTACATTTTGGGGCAGAGTTACTTTAAGTAATGGTTCGGCTTCCATAGCCCTCTTAATCGCAAAAACAGCTCCTTCGTTTCTGGCCCAGCTTCTTCTGGATATACCGTTACTCACATCCCAGAAAAGCATGGATTTTAGTCGTCTTTCTGCATCCCGTGTCCCATCCAGTAACATCCCAAAACCTCCGTTAATCGCCTCTCCCCAACCTACTCCCCCACCATTATGAATAGACACCCAAGTGGCCCCACGAAAGCTGTCGCCTATTACGTTCTGTATAGCCATGTCTGCGGTAAATCGGGATCCATCATATATGTTAGAAGTTTCTCTGTAAGGAGAATCTGTTCCCGAAACATCGTGATGATCCCGACCCAATACCACAAAACCTATTTCTCCTTTTTTTATTGCCTCATTAAACCTTCCAGCAATTTTTATTCTGCCTTCCGCATCTGCGTACAAAATTCTGGCTTGAGAACCTACTACCAGATTATTTTCTTTCGCCTTCTTTATCCAAATAATGTTATCCTCTATCTGCTGTCTGATCTCTTTTGGGGCATCTTTTACCATTTCCTCTAATACCCGGCAAGCAATTTTGTCCGTTTTTTCCAAATCTTTGGGATCTCCGGAAGTACATACCCAACGAAACGGCCCGAAACCATAATCAAAACACAACGGCCCCATAATATCCTGAACATAGCTTGGATACCTGAATTCTCTTCCCAAAATAGGCGCAAGTGTCAATACCTTTGCTCCCGCTCTGCTTGCCTCCAATAAAAATGCATTTCCATAGTCAAAAAAATAGGTACCCCTTTCTGCGTGCTTGTTGATTGCCTCAGCCTGTCTTCTTAATGATGCCTGCACCTCCTCTTTGAACTTTTTGGGGTTTTCTGCCATGAGTCTGTTGGATTGCTCAAAGGATCGACCCACAGGATAGTAACCACCAGCCCAGGGGTTATGAAGTGAGGTCTGATCACTCCCCACCTCTATGCAAACATTCTCTTCATAAAACCGCTCCCACACTTCCACAACATTCCCCAAGTAAGCAAGGGATACGGTCTCTTTTTTCTCTTGTGCAGATCTCACCCTACCTATCAGGATATCCAAATCTTCTATAATTTCGTCCACCCATCCCTGATCATGACGTATTTTTGTGATTTTGGGATTTACCTCCGCACAAACCGTAATGCATCCTGCTATATTCCCAGCCTTAGGCTGTGCTCCAGACATTCCCCCCAATCCTGAAGTTACAAATAAACTCCCTTTTGGCTCTTTATTTATTTTTCTGAATGCATTAAGCACTGTAATAGTTGTTCCGTGTACAATACCCTGAGGTCCAATGTACATGTAACTCCCCGCTGTCATCTGTCCATACTGGGAAACCCCCAAAGCATTAAGCCTTTCCCAATCGTCTGGTTGAGAATAATTGGGAATGACCATTCCGTTGGTGATCACCACTCTTGGCGCGTCTTTATGACTGGGAAACAAACCTAACGGATGCCCAGAACACATAACAAGGGTTTGTTCATCGGTCATTTCTGACAAATACTGCATGGTAAGAAGATATTGCGCCCAATTTTGAAATACCGCTCCATTTCCTCCATAGGTGATAAGCTCATGAGGATGCTGTGCCACCCGAGGATCCAGATTATTCTGGATCATCAGCATGATAGCCGCCGCCTGCTTTGACTTTGCCGGATACTCTTCTATCGCTCTGGCTTTCATTTCATAGTCTGGACGATACCTGTACATATAAATTCTTCCATACTGCTCCAACTCCTGCCTAAAATCTGTCAAGAGTTCTCTGTGCTGTGAAGGTTCAAAATAACGCAGGGCATTTTTTATTGCCAGTACCTTTTCCTCTTCTGTGAGAATGTCCTTTCTCTTTGGAGCATGGTTTACACTCTCATCGTAGACCTTCCTGGCAGGTATGGTATCTGGGATGCCTTCCTTTACCTGATCTTGAAAAGATTTTTTCATGTCATCTAAAAATTTATCACTTAATATTCCATAAAAATAAATGAGATTCGGTAAACTTTTCAGCTCATGGAATTATGCTGGTTTTTGATTTTTTCTGGATAAAATCATGGGAATAATTAGATCCATGAAATTTTTCAAAACAATCCCCCAAGACCCCTAGTGCTAAATTGACGGCAAAAGCCTCGAAAACAGCTCTTAAACTTATTATTCCCGATTATGTACCATAGGCACAAATCTATACTTCCCGAAACTTTCTTTCTCTATTTCTTTATCATTCCGTTTCGTGAATCTGTACAATATCTGTTCCTCCCTTTTTCCTAAAGGTATTACCATCTTCCCCCCTATCTTTAACTGTTTTAAAAGTTCTGTAGGAAGTTCTTCTGCACCACAAGTCACTATAATTCTGTCAAAAGGAGCCTTGTCAGGAAGCCCCAGAAAACCATCACCATAATAGTGAAACTTCGGCTTTAGAAAAAGTTCTTGCAGTTTTTTATACGAGAAGTTATATAAATCCCTCTGCCTTTCCATAGTATATACCTCTGCTCCCATAGAAACCAGAATAGCTGATTGATAACCACTTCCAGTACCTACTTCCAAAACCTTATCTCCTTGCCTTACCTCAAGAAGTTCCGTCTGTTCTGCCACTGTAGAAGGATGAGATATGGTTTGTTTTGCCGCGATAGGAAATGCTCTATCTTCATACGCATAGCCTTCAAAAATACTCTCCATGAACAAGTGTCGAGGCACTGTACCTATCGCTTTTAGAACATCCTCGTCCTTTATCCCCAAGCGGTCTCTCAGGTAATCAACCAGATGCTTACGTCTCCCCTTATGGACAAATGTATCCCGCATACCAAAAAAATGTTCTAATTATTTTTAATCACGAGCCATCTCAGGGCAAATTTAGTGAGAATCAGAAGTATTTTTTAAAAAATTATTACGCTCTTCACTTCTGTTATATTTTCCCAAAAAATTATCTTTACGAAAATTACTCTTTAATTATGCTTTCTGTTGGTCTTATAGGTGCCGGACATCTAGGAAAAATTCATCTCAAACTCCTCCAAGAGTCGGACAGGTATTATCTCACAGGATTTTATGATACCGATGAAGAAAATGGGAAAAAAACGCAAAAAGAACTGGGATGTACTTATTATCCTAATCTGGATGAACTTCTCAAAAAAATAGAAGTGGTGGATATTGTAACCCCTACACTATACCATTACGAATATGCCAAAAAAGCAATAGAAAACAATCTACATTTTTTTATAGAAAAACCCATAACGCAAACCCTTGTACAGGCTCAAGAAATCATTTCCCTGTGCAACAATACCCGTATTAAGGCTCAAGTGGGGCATGTAGAGCGGTTTAACCCTGCATTTCTAGCAGTCAAAGAAGTGATACAAAATCCTATGTTCATAGAAATTCACCGGCTGGCAGAATTTAATCCCAGAGGGACGGACGTATCCGTAGTCTTGGATTTAATGATTCATGATCTGGATATTCTTCTCAGCATCGTAAAATCTCCCATAAAAAACATCCATGCGAACGGAGTGCGCGTGGTGAGCAAATCTCCCGATATCGCAAACGCCAGAATAGAATTTGAGAATAGATGCGTGGCCAACCTTACCACCTCCAGAATTTCTATGAAAGCCATGAGAAAAAGCAGATTTTTCCAGAAGGACGCCTACATCTCAGTTGATTTTTTGGAGAAAAAAGCCGAAGTAATCAGAATGAAAGAAGCTCCAAAAATACCTAGCTCGTTTGACATAATCATAGAAAATGCAGAAGGAGAAAAAAATCAAATCTTATTTGAATATCCTTATATTCAGCCTAATAACGCAATACTGGATGAACTCAATGCCTTTGCTGACTCTATTATAAAAGATACTGCAACAGAAGTATCTCTGGAAGACGGAACAGAGGCCTTAAAAACGGCCATAGAAATTGCCAAACTAACTGGCTAATTTTTTATTCTTAATTTTAGGAAATCATAAATAATACTATCTTCTCCTAAAAAAATAATCATGAAAATGATAAGAGAAGTCACAGTAATAGGGGCAGGTACCATGGGAAAAGGTATCGCTCAGGTCTTCGCACAAACTGCATACAAGGTACGTTGGTTGGATATTTCCAAAGAAGCATTGGACAACGGGTACAAAGATATAGTTTATCATCTTGATAAAACCCTTACTAAGAGAAACTGTACAGAGAAACAAAAAAAGGAAACTCTAGACAACCTCTCCCTTTTTACAGAGGTTAAAAAAGCCGTTTCTTCAGTAGAACTCGTTATAGAGGCCATTACAGAAAATGAAAAGGCCAAGCTGGAAATATTTCGGGAAATAGATGCCTACGCTCCCAAAGGCTGTATACTGGCCAGCAATACCTCCTCTATTTCTATTACAAAAATAGCCTCTGCTACCCGAAGACCAGAGCAGGTGATCGGGATGCACTTTATGAATCCTGTTCCTGTCATGCCCCTGGTGGAAATAATAAAAGGATATTCTACCGCGAGAGAAACCTTCAATACCGCGTATGCTATAAGTAAAACTCTGGGAAAAAGCCCTGTAGAGGCAAACGACTATCCCGGTTTTGTGGCAAATAGAATCCTCATGCCTATGATAAATGAAGCAATAGAGGTCCTTCGCACAGGTATAGCAGGAGTAGAGGAGATAGATGCGGTGATGAAACTGGGGATGGCACACCCCATGGGACCTCTCCAACTTGCTGATTTTATAGGACTGGATATATGTCTGGCCATTCTAGAAGTGATGTACGATGGATTTAAAAATCCAAAATATGCTCCAAACCCTTTGTTGATAAAAATGGTTACTGCCGGAAAGTTAGGGGTGAAGTCCAGGGAAGGGTTTTATGATTATTCTGAAAATAAAAAAGCAGAGAGAATATCCAGAATGTTTTCATAATAAAAGCCTTTTTATAACAGACTTAAATACAGAATTCTCACACAGAACAGACATAAAGTAAAAATTATATACCTTTGCGGAGTCATCTTAAAAGACCATAACTATGAAACTACCAAGATTTTTGCTTGCTGATAACTCTAAATTTCCTGATGATTTATTCGTGGTACATACCGAATATCCCCGGTTCATCTTAAACGTAGAGGAAGAAGAGGTAGAGTGGCTGGACGAATTGCAGAGAGACCAAGAAGAAACCATAGCCAACGAAGCGACCAAAGTAGTGGAAGAAGCTTTTAGATGGTGTGATGAAGAACTTGCAAAATACGAAGAGGAAGACTAAATACACTTCCTAATCGGGTAAGCTCTCAAAGTATACAATATTTGCAGTAAACAAAAAGGAGCCTGATAATCGGGGCTCTTTTTTTCTGTTGGTTTTAATAACCGCCTTATTGCCTTTTAAATTTAACCAACAAAAGATTATTCTGGTACAGTTCCAAGAAATCCCCAGAGACCACGTATCTGTTTACTTTTGACAGAATATCACTAAAATTATTTTCCACCCACATTTTTTTATCGTCACAGAGCATCTTGGTGGATCCTATACCACTAACCAAAAAACTTCCGGAAGAAGGGTTCACCTTTAGCGACCCAAAATAATTATTACAACCAAGATTCCCTAATACCTTCTCTTTTTCTATAAGAAGGGTAGGTTTTGTGTTTTCTTTTATTCCTTCATTCACCAAAATCCAATTTGTATTTTCTAACGGAAGTTGCTTTCCTCCGCTCTTTACGGAAGAGTTAACCGCACAGGAAGCCATCAAGAAGACTCCCAGCAACGCAAACACAAAATTTTTCATAACATTTTAGATTTGTAGAATTGATTATCTTCTCTTGTCATACCCCCCTATTCTGGGTTATGACTTGATATTTTATCTCAAACTTGCAGAAAGTTCATTTTGAAACGAATGAATCAAGCTGTCCATCACCTCATTGATTTCCTTTTCTTCCAATGTTTTTTCTTCATTGAGAAGTTCAAAACTCAAAGCATAAGATTTTTTTCCTTCCGGCAAATTTTTCCCTTCATACACATCGAAAAGCATGACACTTTTCAAGAAAGGAGATTTATTGCTTCTCGCCACACGAAGTACCTCCGAATACTTGATATCATTATCTAACAATAAAGCCAAATCTCTACGAATTTTATTAAATCTTGGAATATTTTTAAATTTTAAAATCTTTTCTCTCATCTCCTGTATTTCCTTCATCTCCAACTCTGCATAAAAACATTCTTGCTCTATGTCAAACAACCGAAGTAACTCAGGAGAAACTTTTCCCATTTTGATCACAGGGGTATTTTCATAAGACAAAGCAACCCCTTCAGAAAATCTTGTATCCTCCAAAGGAAATTCTTCCAGTACCACCCCTACTCTCTCACAAAGTAAACTCACATACGCCTTAAGATAATAAAAATGGGTAGAAGATTTTTGTTGTAACCAATTTTCATACACCTCCCTTCCGGATATAAGAAGTGCCAGTTGTTTTTTTTCTTTATATCCCTCTAGGTATTTATGATAAACTTTCCCAAACTCAAAAAACTTTATATCCAAAGCTTTTCTGTTGATATTGTAAATAGTATTTTCGAGCAGCCCTTCCAAAAGAGATTTTCTCATATGAGAGAGCTCCCGACTCAGGGGATTAAGTAACAAAACCGCCTCTTTCGGGTCATTTTCTATGGTGAGAGAGTTATTCATCACCTCAAAAAATCCATTCCCAACCAACACTTGTGACCAAAGTTCCTCCAGATCTTCCCGGTTCCCCAAATCCAGTGAAACAGGCGTAAAAGATATTTTCCCCGGAGCTTCTATCTTATTGTAACCATAAATCCTCAGAATTTCTTCTATTACGTCAATCTCTCGTGTAACCTCTGCTCTGTAGAGGGGAACACTCAATTCAAGACCATTTTGTATTTCGTTGATTACGGTAATATCCAAAGATTTCAGTATCTTCTTCACCTTTTCTCTGTGTATCTTTTCTCCCAAAATTTGCTCCAACTTAGAATACCTGAGAATCACATAATGATTCTCTATTTTTTGAGGATAAGATTCCAGAATAGATCCCCTAAGCTTCCCGTTCGATATCTTTTCTATAAGTTCTATCGCATGAGTAATGGCAGTTCTGGTGTTGCCCACATCCACTCCTCTCTCAAAACGAAAAGAAGCATCTGTGTGAATACCATGTAACTTGGAAGTTTTTCTTATGGCTACGGGATCAAAATAAGCGCTCTCCAGAAAAACGGTTTGGGTATTTTTTGATATCCCCGAATTTTCTCCTCCCAAAATACCCGCCATGCACAAAGGAACATCTTCCGCGTCTTTTATGACAATTTCGCTGCCTTTCAGCTTTATTTCCACTCCATCCAATGTAGTAAAAAGGGTACCACGCCTTGCGGTTCCTATTTTTATTTTCTTACCTGAAATTTTATCTCCATCAAAGGCATGTAGCGGCTGTCCAAGACCATGGAGAATATAGTTGGTCGCATCTACAATATTATTTATCGGGGTAACCCCTATGGCTTTCAGCTTGTTTTTTAACTCTTCGGGAGATTCTTTTATCTCTACATTTTCTATCACTGCCCCCACATAACGTGGACAAAGTGAAGCCTCTTCTATTTCTATTTCATACCCACTCTCTTCTTCTGTCTCCATAGGCAAAGCCTGTATTTTTTCAAACTGAGATTCTATCTGATGAGATTGTAAAAATGCATGAAGATCTCTGGCCACCCCATAATGTGACATCGCATCTGTTCTGTTGGGGGTAAGACCTATTTCCAGAACCTCGTCCTGATAAGTGTTAAAATAATTAGAAAGCGCGGCGCCCACCCTATAAGCAGAGCCCTCAAGAACCATAATCCCCTCGTTTTTTTCACTGAGATGGAGCTCAGATTCCGAACATATCATCCCCTCCGAAATCTCTCCTCTTATTTTTGTCTTTTTTATCTGAAAAGTACTCCCCTCTTTTGTGTAAAGAATGGTATCCACAAGAGCTACGGGAACCAATATTCCTTCTTTTACGTTAGGGGCTCCACAAACAATTTTTAGGGGAACCTTCTCTCCTACGTCCACTGTCGTAATTTTTAGTTTGTTTGCGTTAGGGTGTTTATCACAAGTAATCACCTTTCCTATTACAATTCCCTTCAGGCTTCCTTTTATGGTTTCGTACTGCTCTATACCCTCCACTTCAAGACCAATATCGGTAAGATAGTCTCCTATTTTCTCTATTTTGATATCCGTCTTAATGTACTCTCTTAACCAATGATTTGAAATTTTCATTTCATATTTTTTTATCCTCCTACCGCTCTTACTTATACAAACACACATGAGATCCGAATATCTGTCAAACCTCAAATGTGTTTTACATTATATCTCTCTGTATTAGTTAACAATTACCGGCATGGAAAGCATAAGAAGACTCTCATCTTTTTCCAGCCCGTCTACCGGTTCTATAATCCCCGGCCTGTTAGGTTGGGACATTTTTATCATCACGTCTTCCGAAGATAAAATGGAGAGCATCTCCAATAAAATCTTGGAGCTGAATCCGATTTTCATCTCTTCTCCGTTGTACTCACACGGAATCTGCATATCTGCTCTGTTGGCAAACTCGGTATCCTCTGCATGGAGGTGCAATATATTCCCTGAGAGTTTAAATCTTATATGGTTTGTAGACTTATTAGACATGATGGAAGCCCTCTTTATAGCACTCAAAAGCAAATTTCTGTTTATGGTGAGAACATTTGGACTCTCATTCGGGATCACCGCGTGATAATTTGGAAATTTTCCATCAATTAACCTGCACATCCATACATGATTCCCAAAGCTGAATTTGGCCATGCTCTCGTTGAGGTCTATTTTCACCTCCTCATTCACATCTCCTAAAATATTTTTAAATATGGAAAGGGGCTTCTTGGGCATAATAAATTCCATAGATTCCCCGTATAAATCTTTCCTCCCGTATATCACCAATTTGTGGGAATCTGTGGCCACAAAATTCGCTCCCTCATCGTCTATCTGAAATAAAACTCCCGTCATCACGGGACGTAAAGAATCATTGCTTGTTGCAAACAAAGTATTCGAAAACGCTTCCGACAAAACCGCAGAAGGCACAAAAACACTCTGAGAGGCATCAAAATCCGGAAAGTCCGGAAAGTCCTCTTCATTGTCAAGTGCTACGGAAAAACTGTCCCTTTCGTCCAAAATCTCCAGTTTCTTCCCGGTTCCTTCTTCATTTGCTTTCACAGATAAAGTGAGAGGCTGCTCGTTATACGTTTTTAGAAAATCTTGGAAAATCCTCGCAGGAACGGCTATTTTTCCAGTATCTTCAGACTTTACTTCGACAGAAGTCACCAAGGTGGTCTCTCCATCTGTAGCAGTGATAGAAAATACATTTTTGTTCAGCTCAAATAAAAAATTTTCTAAAATGGGTCTCGACTGTGAAGCAGAAATCACCCCGCTTACGGCCTGGAGGGCCTTTTGTAGAAGACCACTTGAAACAATAAACTTCATTTATCTAAATTATTTTTTAAATCTCATCCACTTTAACCTCCATTCCTTCAACGTGTACAAAGAACGGACAGACAGACGGCAAAGATACTAAATACCTTTAGAATTCAGGTAAAAAAGAAAAATTCAATTTTCCCGAAAACGGGATATCAGATCTACTTAAAATAAGCAATGCCGTTTTTGAAAATATTATGCTCACTTACATCCGGTATATTTTTCATAAGTCCGGGAGCGTACCGCTCTGTGTGTCCCATTCTACCAAAAATCCTCCCGTCCGGACTTGTAACCCCCTCTATACCAAACAATGAATTATTGGGATTATAGGGCATTCCGTGGGCTATCATCCCCTTTTCATCCACGTATTGGGTTGCAATTTGTCCATTTCTGTAAAGTTCTTCCAAAATTTTTTCTGAGGCCATAAATCTTCCTTCTCCATGAGATACGGGAATCGTATATACATTATTTAACATCCCTTTAAGCCACGGCGAATCCTGGTGGGTCACTTTTATGCGAACCATCTGAGAAACATGTCGTCCAATCGCATTGTGAGCTAAGGTAGGTGCATTTTCGTCAAGATTTCGGATCTCCCCAAAGGGCAATAATCCCGACTTTACAAGTGCCTGAAAGCCATTACATATCCCCAAAATAAGATGACCCCTCTCCAAAAAACGATAAACCGCTGCTTTTACCCTTTCATTCTTCAAAACATTGACCATAAATTTGGCCGAACCATCCGGTTCGTCTCCAGCAGAAAAACCACCAGAAAAAACCAGAATCTGAGAATTTTCTATCTCTTTTACCCAAGAAATAATGCTCTCTTCCAGCATCTGACCGTTGAGATTCAGTAAAGAAAGGCTCTTTACCTCTGCCCCTTCCTTCATAAAAGCATTCTGAGTTTCGTATTCACAATTCGTTCCGGGAAAAACAGGCACAAAAACTCTGGGTTTGGCAATCATATGCTTCCTTATGCCTATACTTCTTCTATTTATACCCTGTATGCTTTCATCCAGAACAACGATTTTTTTATCTTTTTCCCGGGTAGGAAATAAAGATTCGAACGTGGACTCATAAGCTGCCCGCAAAGGATCCAAATAAAATTTTGTTTTATTAATTTCTAAAAAATCAGAATCTGTAACTCTACCTATTTTTGTAAGTGATTCATGGAATAACTCCACTTCGCTCTCCACTACAAAACCCCCGATGTTTTCTTCAAAAATAAATGTCTCCGGGAGGGTGAGATCTGCACCTTTTCTGTTTCCAAAAGCCATTTTGGCCAACGCTACAGCCACTCCTCCCTTCTTAATGGTCTTTACCGAAACTATTTTTTTTGTCTTTACATGACCATAAATAAAGGTAAAAACAGCCTTTAGGGTTTCATAATCCGGCAATCCCTTTTCCGTCTCCCTATGATAAAAATGGTAGATGTGATTCCCTGCTTTTTTTAACTCCGGAGAAATAATATTCTTTTTCTCCCCATGTGCACAGGCAAAAGAGATAAGTGTAGGAGGAACACTCAGATGACGAAACGTACCACTCATGGAATCTTTTCCGCCTATGGCTGCCAAACCCAAGTGCATTTGTGCATCATAAGCTCCCAATAAAGAAGCCAAAGGCTTTCCCCATTTTTCTTCATCCTCTCCCAGTTTTTCAAAATATTCCTGAAAACTCAGCCTTATATTGCTATAATTTCCTCCCATCGCTACGATCTTCGCTACACTTTCTACCACAGCATACGCAGCGCCCAACAGGGAATTCTGAGAAGAAAGCTCCGGAGAAAAGCCCCAGCTGGCCATAGAAACCGTCTCTACATCCTTTGCATAAAGTACCGGAAACGTATGTACGCTACCCTCCATCTCTGTAAGTTGATATGCCCCTCCTAGGGGCATTGTCACGGTAGTGGCTCCCACCGAAGAGTCAAACATCTCCAAAAGTCCTTTTTGGGATGCTGTATTTTTGTCAGAAAGAAACTGTACAAAATTTTCCTTTGTAAGAGGAAACGCGGTTTTTTTTATCTCACAAAGATGATTTACCGTCACACTCTGAGTCTTTCGGACTCCACCTGTATCCAAAAATTCTCTGCTTAGATCCACTATTTTTTCTCCCCTCCAGAACATTTGCATCCTTCCCGATTGAGTTACTTTTGCTGCCCGAACAACCTGAATATTTTCTTTTTGGCAAAGCTCAAAAAAACGTTCTTCATTTTTCGAATCAATGACTACCGCCATCCTCTCCTGAGATTCTGAAATAGCGAGCTCTGTACCGTTAAGCCCCCCATATTTAAGCGGTAAAGTATCCAGATCAATCTCCAGAGAATCTGCAATCTCTCCGATAGCTACAGAAACCCCACCCGCCCCAAAATCATTGGATTTTTTTATAAGCCGGGTCACTTTCGGATTCCTAAACAAACGCTGTAGCTTCCGCTCCTCCACGGCATTTCCTTTCTGGACTTCGGTAGAAAGGGAATATATCGATTTTTCATCCTGTTCTTTTGAACTTCCCGTTGCCCCTCCTATCCCATCTCTCCCCGTGGCACCACCCAGTACAATAACCAGATCTCCTGCGACAGGTTTTTCTCTTATTACCCATTTTTTAGGCACGGCACCCACCACAAAACCCACTTCCATTCTCTTGGCTCTGTAGCCCTCGTGGTATATTTCGTTCACGCAGGTGGTGGCCAACCCTATTTGGTTTCCATAGGACGAATAGCCGTTCGCCGCCTGTTTGCTGATTGTTTTTTGTGGTAATTTCCCCTGTAAAGTTTTTGACAAGGACTCTAAAGGATTTGCCGCTCCCGAAAGCCTCATGGACTGATAGACAAAAGCTCTGCCTGAAAGAGGATCGCGTATCGCTCCCCCCAAACACGTAGAAGCCCCCCCAAAAGGCTCAATTTCTGTAGGATGATTATGCGTTTCATTTTTGAAAAGCAAATACCAAGGCTCCTTCCTCCCATCATATTCCACCTCTACCTCTACCGTACACGCATTTACCTCATCCGAAACTACTAAATTTTCTAGTTTTCCTGTTTTGTGAAAGTATCTCGCACACAAAGTGGCAACATCCATAAGAGAAACCGGTTTGCTTCCTCTCCCCAATTCTTCTCTCTTAGCCTTATAATCTTCAAATATCTTCTGTAATACCTCCTTATATTCCCCCAAAAACTGAATCTCCGTAAGTTCGGTCTCAAAAGTGGTGTGCCTGCAATGATCGCTCCAATACGTGTCCAAAACCTTCAGCTCTGTCTCGGTGGGATCTCTCCTTTCCTGGGCAAAATATTTTTGAATAAACACCAAGTCGTCAAACCCGAAGGCAAAGCCCTCTTTCCGGTAAAAATCTTTAAGCTTTTCCTGTGAGAAATATATAAACCCTTTGTAGGAATGTATTGGCCTGGGCTTTATCTCTTTGGATATCTCCAGAACAGAGAGGTCTTTTTCTCTGCTTTCCACTTTGTTTATAAGAAATTTCTTTATTATCTCTAAATTTTTATGTTCCTCTTCTCCTAAAATTCCATAGATCTCTACCAGTCTTCCACTTCTTACAAAAACCTTTTCGTTGCCCGTAAGCAGTGTTATACACTGCTGCGCAGAATCTGCACGCTGATCGTACTGACCTGGTAAATATTCAATCGCAAAAAAAGAAGTTCTTGCAGGATTTTTGTGATGCAAAATATCGGTCACCGGATCTACAAATGTAGTCCCGACCGTCTCCGAAAAAAACGCATCCTCCAGTCCAAAAATATCGTAAATGTTATACACTTTAATATTTTTTACCTGTGGCAAAAACTCTCTGATTTCCCAAAGAAGTTTTTTACTCTCAACATCAAAATTCTCTTTCTTCTCTACAAAAATTCTCTTTTTCATAAATGAATTCGGTTTCTGTACTTTCTCAATAAAAAAATGCAGCCCCAAAGACTGCACGGCGTTCTTTATACTTTTAGGTCCGACCTCAGCCCGATAAGGGAAAGATGTTTCTTCAAAATAGGACTTACCTCATCTGCTATAAACTCCTGTGTCTGAACAGGGGCAAAACCAATGAAATTTTTAGGATTCATTAGCTCATGCAATTTTGTCTTATCCATCCTCAGACCGGCATCCCGCATAATTCTGTCAAGTAAATCATTCTCCTTTCCCTCCTCTTTTACCTTCCTGGAGGCTTCCATAGAATGCCTGCGAATCTTTTCATGAATTTCTTGCCTGTCTCCACCCGCCTTCACCTCCTCCATGATTATGTATTCTGTAGCCATAAAAGGCAACTCTTCCATAATATGCTTCCGTATTCTGTTCTCGTACACCACAAGACCTTCCATCACATTGTTCCAAATAAGCAAAATGGCATCTACCACCAAAAACGCCTGCGGAATAGTAAGGCGCTTGTTTGCCGAATCATCCAGTGTACGCTCAAACCACTGCGTGGAAGAAACCATAGCCGAACTGGACACTAACGATACTACATATTTTGCCAGTGCCCCCATCCGCTCCGATCTCATTGGATTTCTCTTATAAGCCATAGCAGAAGAACCTATCTGATTCTTCTCAAAAGGCTCTTCTATCTCTTTTAGGTTTTGCAGGAGTCTGATGTCATTAGAAAACTTATGAGCAGACTGCGCTATGTTGGAAAGAAGCGCCACCACCTTGGCATCAATCTTACGATCATAAGTCTGGCCAGAAACCCCAAACACTTTCCTAAAACCAAATCTTCCGGAAAGTTCTTTTTCCAGATGCTTTACTTTTTTATAATCTCCGTTAAAGAGCTCCAAAAAACTGGCCGCCGTACCTGTTGTGCCCTTCACTCCACGAAATCTTAAGGTCTCCAAAAAAAAGTCTAACTCTTCAAAATCCAAAATAAGGGACTGAAGCCATAGGGTAGCCCTCTTGCCCACCGTAGTAAGTTGAGCAGGCTGAAAGTGGGTAAAACCCAATGTGGGAAGATCCTTATACTTTAGGGCGAAATCAGACAGTTTTTTTATGACATTTACCAGCTGCCTTTGAATAATGAGCAAACCGTCCCTCATCTGTATGAGATCGGTATTATCTCCCACAAAAGCCGATGTCGCCCCTAAGTGAATAATACCTTTTGCCTTGGGGGCCACTTCCCCATACGCATATACATGTGCCATCACATCATGACGAAACTTTTTTTCATATTCCGCAGCTTTATCATAATCTATATTTTCTGCTTGGGATTTCAACTCATCTATTTGCTCTTGGGATATACCCAACCCCAGCTCTTTTTCTATTTCTGCCAAAGCGATCCACAATTTTCGCCATGTTTTGAATTTTTTGTCGGGAGAAAAATTATAAAGCATTTCTTTGCTGGAATACCGTTCCTCTAAGGGATTTTTATAAGAATCCATAGTTCCATTTTAGAACACAAATGTAAAGAATATTCCCCCATGAATAAAAGGGAAATTCTGTAATAATTCAATTCTTATAAATCTATGAAATCACAAACAGCCTTATCATTTTTGAATGTCCTCACAATATAGAAAGAAACCCCATCAACCGGAACATCCCCTGCCCTTCCAACAATGCCTAATAATCCACATTTTGCTACACTATATATTTCACCTTATCGCTGAACCTGACTGGGGCTTCTGGACTTTCATCGGGATATCCCAAAGCTACATTCCCCATGACTTCATATCCTTCCGGAATATTGAGTAATTTTATGATATCCCGATTTTCGGGAAGGGTTAACGGGGGGATCAACATTCCTATCGGGCACGTCCCCAGACCCAGTCCATGAGCGCTAAGCAATATAGTCTGCAGCATGATCCCCACGTCCACTCTGGCTTTTGGATTTTTGGAATCGCCTGCTATTACGATAAGTACCGGGGCATGGTGAAACACACTGAATTCCAGATCACGGGCAAGGGCAGTGTCTTTCTTTGCAGCCGTTTTTCTCCACCGTTCATTTATCTCCGTTAGGATATCCTGATTTCGGATCACTCTCACCTCCCAAGGCTGGGCATTGGTAGCACTGGGGGCGAAAATAGCACACCTCATCACCGTATCAAGCATCTCCTGCGCAACCTCCTGATCTGTATACTTTCGGATCGCCCTTCGGGTCAGTATATTGTTGAGGATAGCCTCCTTGTTCCCCCCTTTATATACCACACGTTCAATTTTTTTTTCTTTACAACCCGCAGTTAACAACGGCACTGTGCCAAGTACTCCCAACACCCCCAGAAAGGAAGATCTACTCATTTTTTTGTTTTCGGACATATCTGCTGAACTCTTATTTTTTTATTAAACATATTTATTGACTGCTTGAGCAAATGAAAAATTAAACTTAAAAACGATATAAATCATATAGGTAAAAACGACATAGTTTATCCATCCGTACCGATACAGTGTAAGAACAGCAAATGATACCGTCAGAATTTTTAATGTCAATACAAATACCTCCTCCATTTTTCGCTTATAGTCTTGTTTTTCGCCCCAAGCTCTGGGATTAAATACCATGCTTATCCTATCTGCAAAGCCATTCATCAAAAGAATGGAAAAGGACATATACTCAAAACGTATCCCTTCTTTGATAAAGATAAAGAGACAGACACCGGTCATTACTCCATAAAACAATTTTCCATTTGGTGTGGTAGGACTTGAGGGCATATCGGTAGCCATAAAAACGGTTCCCAACAGGATACCCGCAACAGAATACTGCGTACCCGCTGTGCCATTTATCCAGCTTAGGACAGACCAAGTCAATAGCAATGACAAAGGAATATGCCACGATATTCGGCTGCGGAAGAGAAGATATAATCCTCCGATGAAAATGGCCAAAATAGAGTATTCGCCCATTGCACCATCGGTCTTGTAAATCACTGCTGACAAATATTTGGAAACATAGGGAGAAGCCATTCCATGAAATAGATTGACCGTCTCCTGACGTATCAGGTCGCCTGATTTCCAAAGCATTGGTGAGGTCATTGCGGCGGTAAAAAACACCGACATAAATTCACGTCCCACCAACGCGGGATTAAAGCGGTTTTTTCCGAGTCCTCCCCATACGATCTTACCCAAAAGTATAGCAGAAAAAGCACCAAAAGACACGACATACCAAGGCGTGAGAGGGGCAAGTGTGCAGACCAATAAAATAGCAGTTACAACCGAAGATCCGTCCAAAACGCTGTCGTATTTTTTCAAAAAAACTGACGAGAATACAAAATCTGTTACCAGTGCCGATCCCAGTGCCACGCCCAGCTGCACAAGTAAAATTTTTCCGTAAGCCATCCACCCAACAATAAGTACAGGAAACAGAGCAATAAGTACATCGAACATTACCAACTGCGTGCTATTAAAACGAGGCTTTATGTGTGGATGCAGACTCATGATGACAACATGTTTTTTCCTTTAAATATATTCTCCATCAAGGGAACATGACTAGGGCAAACGTAGGCACAAGCACCACATTCGATACAGTTTTGCAAGTAAAAAGCCCTTAGCAAACCCACACTTTTGTTTTCGACATGCCTCACGAATTCCAGCGGCATCAGCCGCTGCGGACAGACATCAACACATGCGCCACATTTGATGCAGTTCAGTGCTGCTTTCTTTTGTTTTTTCAGGAGAAGGAGCCCCCCCGAACCCTTATTAACACCAGTAGAAAGGGAGAATACAGCTTTTCCCATCATGGCTCCGCCCAACACGACTAAACATCCCTCCACGTCAAATTTATTTTGAGCTTCGTTCAACAAATGAGAAACAGGCGTCCCTATCTTTACCCAATAATTCCCCTGCCCTGTACTCTGATTCCCCGAAATGGTCAATACCCTTTCAGTATAGGGTTTACCTTCAAATATCCCCCGATAAATAGCCCACAACGTTCCCACATTGTTGAGCAGTATTCCGTACAAACCAGGAATTTCACCTTTTTTTAATTCAAGTCCGGTAACCGATCTGATCACCTGAAGTTCTCCACCCTGTGGGTAGGTGTTAGAGACCATACAGAACTCTACAGGAATGCCTAGCTTTTTTGCCTCATTATCCAAAATTATCCTGACATCACTATTCTGCTTTTCGATAACAAATATGACCCGACGCGCCTTTAAAACACTTTGGACAAGCTGAGCTGCCCTAAGCAATTCCTCTCCTTTCTCTTTCATTAGGACAGTGTCGGCACTTAGATAAGGCTCACACTCAACTCCGTTGAAAATCAACGTTTCGATACGACCCTCTTTTACTCGGTATTTCATCTGGGTAGGAAAGCGGGAGCCTCCGGACCCCTCAATGCCCAGTTGTGCAAGAATTTCAGAAAAACCTTCTACCGTCAGTTTTGTTGTGTCCAGAGACGAAACAGCCATCTCTAGATCTTTGAAGTCGTTTTCCAAATGGATATACTGCTTCCCGTCTATCAAAACAAACGCTTTTATCCTCCCTGAAACAGGTGCGTGAAGTCGGGTTGCAAACGTTCCTTCCAGATGTGCCACGCATTGGTATTTACGTATTTTTTGACCCAGCTCAACAATGGGCTCCAACGTACCTCGGTACGCATCCAGAGGCAGATAAAAATCTCTCGGATCTCTAATGGTTTCGACAGCACAATGTCGAGTCTTTTTCTTTTTGGAGGGGATCAAAAGCATAGATTAGTCGTTTTAGTTCCGTTTTCTTCTATCCGATAATAGTCGAATCTGAATTCAGACCTCAACCGTTCCAACGTATTTTCTAGTTTATTCTGTCCTACACAAAATATGGCGGTTGAAAGTACATCACCCAAAAATGCTTTATCACTCCATACCCCTACCTGTAAAGTGGAAGCAGGATATCCCGTACTTGAATCGAGTATATGACCATACTCTCTACCCCGAACGAGAATAGGTTGATTTGACCGTGCCGAAAGACTAAAACACTGGTTACGGATAACCGTCTGATGCGAGGCTATATTAAGATGATCCAGCCCTGGTATATTTACCTTCCATGACTTGTGTTTACTGTCATTGATACCAAAAATTGTACTCCCCCCTGCATTAATAACAGCATCAGAGACCCCTTTGCTCTTCAAAAAATCTACAAGCCTATCAACGGCAAAAGATTTTATAAACGATCCTGTAATCAGCTCTTGGTCTGCGGAAATGCGAACTCTTTCTCCTTCCAGTTCAATGGAACGGTAGTCAATTTTCGCCAGTAATTTCTTTATATCGTTATCACTCGGAATATGTCGATGGTCTGTACGGTAAAATCCCCATAAGCGCAAAAGCGGCGTACAGCCTATATTATAGGCACCTCCCGTGCATTCTGATACCAAAAGTGTTTTCCTAAGTATAAAAAAACAATCTTCATCAATGGGCACCCATTGACCCGCGTTTTGGTTGATCCGGTGGAAATAGGAACCCTGCCGATAAGAATTATAATTACAGTCAATTGTATCCAGTAAATCAAAACATTCATCCAAAAGTATTTCACCATACTGGCAAGGTATTTTAATCTTGAAGTGACAGTGAAACAGAAATTGGGTTTTTGCCAAATACGATTTACAAGCTTTCTGAAGCGTTCTCATCGTCATTTGTTTCAGTTTTTGCCATATTTATCTTTGACATGGGAGAGAAACTCACTTTTTCTATATGTATCCTCTGAAAACTGATATGGTTATTCTTCCAAATTCTATTGACACTATCGTACATCAGATTCTGTATTTCAAATTTTTTGAAAGACTCTACATATGCCCTTTCACGTTTTTTTCTCTCCTGCTCTTTCTTCTTCTCTTCTTCCTGAATTTTATCCCAGAACTTACGATTTCCCAAAACAAAAAACGAAACGCCTATTAGATAGAGAAGTACGTGTGTCGGTTTTACTCTTACCATATCGATTAACTGATGACTACGCAAAATTATCCTTTCTGTACATTCATACCCAAGTATATTAAATTTTAATGACGACTTGAATTGGTCATTGATCATAACTTTAGCGTATTTGAATCGTTATCTTTGTCTTGTTAACACAGCACGATGAAACTGTTAGGTGATCGCAAATGGGTTTTGGAATTGGGGATACTTCTCTTTTCCTTTATCTTGTTTGTACTGAACGACTGGATCTTCATCAGTTCTCTGAAGAGCTTTTTCCTCGGAGGAGCCTATTATCTAGTATTGTACGTGCATGCACAGCTCAACCGCTTTTATATACTGCCCTTTCTGTTAAAAAAGCAAAACGTGTACATGTATGTTGTTCTTACGTCACTAGGATTATTGACCTTTGTAATAATCCTTAGCCAAATAGCACAAATTTTTCTGTACAAGACCTGCTTTTTGAACAATAACCCTGCTAAACTGTCTTTTCAGTATCAGCTCGGGATACTTTTAGGTTCCTATATCTGCATAGCAGGACCTTCTCTTTTTGTAGAGCATTACCATAAAAAGAAAAAAGAAACAGATAAGGAAATTCTGTCAAAGAAAATAAAAATAGATTTACTCAACAAACAGCTCAATCCTCATTTTCTGTTCAATACGATGAACACGATTTATGGTCTGAGCATCGATTTTCCCGAACGTATTCCCGATACCATAATGAAAGTATCGGAACTCCTGCGCTACCAAGTCGAAAGCAGCAATAGAGATTGGGTCCCGCTTAGAGATGAAATGGCTTTTATTGAAAGTTATATCGCTGTTGAGAAGGAACGTCTTGGGTATCGGTGTTCCGTTGAGCTTAATATCTCCACTGACAATGTCGAAGAATACTCCATCGCCCCCATGATTGTCTTTACGTTTATTGAGAATGCTTTCAAACACGGAACTGGGAACATTAGTGGAAATTTTATAAAGATTGGCATAAAGGTGAACGACGGAATATTGGTACTGGAAATTAGTAATTCGCTTTCAAGGACGATCAGCAATATCACTTCCACCAAAGTAGGATTGGAAAATACAAAAACAAGGCTCCAAATGATTTACCCCGACAAATACAGTCTACGATTAAACGAGCGGGGAAGTCAGTTTAACACCTACTTGCAAATCGCATTATAAACGTTATAAAGGATGAGAGAAGTATTTACCTGTATCATAGTAGATGACGAGCCTGCTGCACATATGGTTTTGAAAAACTATATCAATAGGTCTCCACAGCTACAGTTGGTTACACAATGCTATAATATTCCGGAGGTCACGGAATACCTTAGGGACAATGATACCGATCTCCTGTTCTTGGACATCCATGTACCCGAAACAAGCGGGCTCGAATTTTTGCAATCACACCCCAATCCGCCCAAAGCCATACTGACCACTGCCTATTCTCAATACGCCCTGAAGAGTTATGACTATGGTGTTGTCGATTACCTGCTAAAACCCATTCCTTATCCTCGTTTCCAGAAAGCGGTGAAAAAGTTTTTATCATTGCATAATGCAGCAGAACTTTTTATGCCGAAAACTTTAACTCTCAAGGTAGATAAAGAGAAAATACAGCTTTCTGAAGCCGATGTTGATTATGTACAAAGTTTAGGCAATTATGTCAAAGTATATGTCGGCTCGAGATTTTATCTGGCATCGACCACCACACAAGAAATTTTATCCCACCTTTCCCCAAAACGGTTTGTACGGATTCACAAATCTTTTGCCGTTAATTTGGGTAAAATATCACACTATTCGGAAAAAGAAGTAGTCGTATCCGGTAAAACACTTCCTATTGGAATCACATTTAAAAGAGAATTGTTCAAACGGTTGCTTTCAGGAAACTTCCCTGCCCAACCCATTTAATCTAAAGAATTCCTCGGGACTCTATCCTCAAAGCGGGGTGTTTGACCAGAATAAATTTTGCCGCCATCTTAATTGATAATCACGCTTACAAACACGTTGCAAAACAGACCATACCCCGAAACGTAAGGTTCTAAGATTCTGTAATTTATTAATTACCAAAACCTAATGACAGAGCCAATATCGGGACTTGAACCCGAGACCTCTTCCTTACCAAGGAAGCGCTCTACCGCTGAGCTATATCGGCGTCGTAAAAAAAAACCACAACCAGAAAAGTATTCGGTGTGATTTTGAGCGGAAGACGGGGGTCGAACCCGCGACATTCAGCTTGGAAGGCTGACGCTCTACCAACTGAGCTACTTCCGCATTCTTTTGTTTCCAAAAAAAGGTTGGCAAACGGTATGCGAACTTACACTAAAAATTCAGAACTTGCAATTTTTTTTCCAAAAATTAAAATAAGAAAGTGGGGAGAGCAGGATTCGAACCTACGAAGCCGAAGCAACTGAGTTACAGTCAGTCCCATTTGACCGCTCTGGAATCTCCCCATTCTTTTGCGAGCCTCCAGAGGGATTCGAACCCACGACCCCGAGATTACAAATCACGTGCTCTGACCAGCTGAGCTATGGAGGCAAAACAAATCCCAAACAACCCCTCTCTTGCTTTGCGATTGCAAATATAAGATAGAATCTTTTAAATTCACAAATAATTGGAAAAAAATATTTTCCCTTCTTGCAGATTGTTTATGAGGTTTCCTTTTTCTTGATCAAAAGTTTTTTTGCTGCATCCGTGCATAAATCTATACTTTCTTCAAAACTCGCACTTGTCTTCTTCACCACAATGTCGTCTCCCGGTATGGCAAGACAAACCTCAACCGTTTTATTCTCCCGTTCTGATTTATTTTCCACCTTCAAAAAAACCTTACACCCTATGATCTTATCGTAAAAAGTATCCAGTTTGCCTATTTTTTTTTCTACATACTCCTCTAGTGGCGCATGCGGTGTAAGCCCTATGGATCGTACGGTAATTTTCATAACTACAAAATTAAATTTATCCTTTTTATTTTTTGTCTTTCCTTGCTCTTGGATGTGCATTGCTTAACACCCTTTTCAACCGCTCTATGTTAGCGGTAATATACACCTGAGTACTCACCAAACTGGAATGCCCCAGAATTTTCTTCACCCTGGAAATCTCTGCACCATTATCCAAGACATGCGTAGCGAAAGTATGTCTCAGTATATGCGGACTCGTTTTCGTTTTGTGTGTCGCCCTACTAAGGTACTTATTCACGACAGAATACACAAACTTTTCGTCTAATTTTCGCCCTTTTTTACTAAGAAAAAAATACTCTTTATACCCTTCGTCCGGTGTCCTATTTTGCGCGTACTCATAAAAATATTTTGCCAACTCATCCGAGATGGGAATGACTCGTGTTTTATTTCCTTTCCCTATAATTTTTATCTCCCGCTTTGAAAAATCAACATTCTGGATTGTGAGAGAACAAAGCTCCGATTTCCTTATTCCTGTCTGGTAAAAAGTCTCCAAAATGAGTTTCTCCAGAAGACCAGACTCCGACATAACGACATCTTTAAGAAAGTTCATTTCTTCAACCGACATAGGCACCTGCTTTTCCGGATAAAACTTAAGCGAACGGATATCCTCCAACGGAGAAACAGATATCTCCCCTATCTTTAGAAGAAACAAATAAAAACTCCGTAAAGAAGAAAGCTTCCTGTTAATACTCCTTTTAGAATAGTTTTCCCTACTAGAAAAAGCTACAAAGTTTCTCACCACTTTTTTATCCACATCTGAAAGAACATCCGTACTCTCCGTTTGCCTCACAAAAGACAAAAAATCTTCTAAATCTTTCCTGTAACTTTTCAGGGTATTTTCTGAGTACCTCTTCTCTACCCTTATATATTCTAGAAATTTTTCAATCATGTACATACATCACAAAATAAAAAACTTCCTAAAACATTTTAGGAAGTGTACGTAAATCTACATAAAAAATAATTATGCCTGTTCTTCTCTGCTCAGCATTCTTTGCTTATAAGCCGCCTTCAGCCTTTGTTGTCTGGAGATCACCGAAGGCTTGATAAACTGCTGCCTTGCTCTAAGCTGCCTTATCACTCTGGTCTTGTCAAATTTCCTCTTGTACTTTTTAAGCGCCCTGTCTATGGACTCTCCTTCTTTTACCTGAATTATTAACATAACTTTACTTACATCTCATTTCGTAGGCGCAAATGTAGTGTAATTTTTTTATTAATTCCAAAAATTAGACCTACTTTTGTTCTCGTCGTCATGGTTATATTTTCCCTTGTTCACCCGTTAACCTGAAAATAAATGCTTCCACTATCTCCCTATAACGTAATAAGTGCCTCGGCAGGCTCCGGAAAAACCTATTTCCTCGTACAAAAAATACTGAGTCTCTGTCTCGCATCTCCTGGAGCTTTTGATACCATAAAAAACGTCTTGGCACTCACTTTCACCAATAAGGCGGCTAACGAAATGAAGGAAAGAATCTTACTGGGATTGAAATCCTTTACTGCACAAAATTATAAAGACAACCTCCTGCTCATCGACGTACAAAACACCTTAAAGAAGCAAGGAATAGAGATAACACCAGAAGAACTGCATTTTCGGTCACAAAACGTTCTAGACTATGTACTTCACCATTATTCTTCCCTCAATGTTGGAACCATAGATAAATTTAACAGCAGGCTGATCAGGAGCTTTAGCTATGAATTAGGACTGCCTCAACAATTTTCTTTGGAGATAAAAAACGAACCTTTTTTAGTGGAAGCTATTGACAGGCTTTTACACAAAATAGGAGATGATGAGAAACGATCGACTGTATTTATGGATCTGGTACTCTATCACCTGGAGCATGAAGAGCGTGTACACGTAAGACAAACCCTTTATGAAAGGGCTAAAGATTACATCCAAGACCGCCACTATGCAGAACTGAAAAAAAACATCTCCTTTGACTGGGATACTTATGAAAAGCTGAAAAAAAAACTTAGAAAAGATATATCCGACTCCAAAGAAAAATCCAAAAAAGTTGCATTGCATTCCCTTAGGCTGATAGAAGAAAAAAAACTTACTTCTCATGATTTTTATGGCAAATCTAGAAATAGCATTGCGGTATTTTTTTCTGAATACATAAAATTTTTGGAGGGAAGAAGAGACTTCCCCTTTCCCTCTAATGAAGACAAATCCCTAGAAAATTTCCGAAAAGGAAGCACTTCCAAGGTACCTGGTACAAAAAGCGCCGTAGAGGAGATTTTGGAAACTCTTATAGAGAACAGACAGAAAATAATAAAACTCCACATAAAAAGAACAAAGACAGAAAAAATTCTGCAAGAGCTCCTTCCCTTTAAGTTCAATCAAGAGATACAAAGTACTCTGAAACAAATAGAAAACGAACAAGAAGTCCTTTTATTGTCAAAATTCAATGCTCTTATCTACGAGCATTTAAGAAATGAACCCTCTGCATTTATTTACGAGAAAATTGGGGTAAGATTTCATCATTTTTTCATAGACGAATTTCAAGACACCTCTACCCTACAATGGAAAAATTTTATCCCTCTAAAGGAAAACAGCCTCTCTACAGAAGGTAATTCTTTTACCCTTGTAGGGGACCCCAAACAGAGTATCTACAGATTTCGGGGAGGAGACAGCAGAATTATGCTGGACATCATTCACGGGAGAGAACCTTCTGTCCTTCCTCCCAGAATAGAGATTTTACAAAACAACTGGAGAAGCGCAAAAAATATTGTCGATTTTAATAACGCCCTCTATCCCTTCCTAAGTGAAAATCTGAAGGAAGAACATCGGTTACTCTTCTCTCAACAGGCTTACCAAAAGTCCATTCGCAAAAACATGGGAAGAGTAAAAGTCCACTTAAGTGATTACTCCAGAAATCAAGAAGATTTCTTTGAAAGTGCTTCTCGACAAATGCTTCTCGACATACAGGAATGTCTGGATAACGGTCATGCGTTTTCTGATATTGCCATTATCTGTAGAACCGCCAAAGAAATTGGCGCATATATGTCGCTTCTGGGTAAAAACAAAGTAAACTACATGGGAAAACGGAGCTATATAAAAACGGTAGGGGAAAAAGGACTCACCTTGGATACTTCCCTCACCCTAAAAGCAGTAATAGAATTCCTTAAATGGCAAGAGGATCCTCTGGATCTGAGTTCTGTTGTGAGATGTCTGTATTACTTACAAACACTAGGAAGAATAAACACCACAGACTTTACCAAAGAGATTTTGGAGATAATAGAATATCCAAAAAAAGAAAAAATAACGGCACATATAGAAAAAAAATATGCGCTACGCCTCACGCCCAAAAACCTCCCGAAACTCAGTCTTTACAATACGCTAGAATACTTTTCTCAGGAATTTTCTCAGGGCTCAAAAGAAATACATTTTATCCTAAACTTTTTAGAAATCGCGTATAACTTTTGCTTACACACCGACCCAAGTCTCAAAAAATTCTTACTCTATTGGGATGAGGAAGCACACAAAATCTCCCTTAAAACGTCTGACACTTTAGACGCCATAAAATTCATGACCATCCATTCTGCAAAGGGATTGGAGTTCCCTGTTGTTTTTCTTCCTCAACCCAACAGCGTTAGGAACAGTAAAGAAAATTGCTGGTATTCTCTGTCAGAACATGAATCTCTGCAGTCTATATACATCAGTCCTTTTAACACAAAACTCTCTCCGTATGATCAAGACATACAAAACTTCAATGAAGAAAATACGTACCAAAACACGCTTGACAAGTTGTGCATTCTATATGTAGCGACCACAAGACCTAGAGAACAACTTTTTCTTTATCTTCAAAGACCTTCTACCGGTTCAAAAGGAACAGGAATTTATGAATTTATATCCTCAAAATATCCTCGAAGTGGAGACGAAAGTTCATTTGATCTTTATCCCGAACATGATTTTATCTGCAAAAAATCCAATCCCGGTAATCTCCTTCACACAAAAACAACCTTATCTATCCCCCCGCTTCGTACCCCTGCCCTCTTAAGTCCTTTGATACAAATTGCCACTCCTGCCAAGAACTATCAGAATACAAACCCAAAAATAAGAAAAGGAATTCTTACCCACGAAATTCTGGCAAAACTCAAGACTGAAAAAGATCTGGAACCGGTCTTGCTCTCTTATCTTCTGGAAGGCAGTCTCACACAAAAAGATAAGGATGAAATAAAAAAAAATCTGTTGCAAGTCCTTCGGAATAAGAAATACGCACCCTACTTCCGAGAAGGACTAGAGGTCATCTCCGAGCGTGATATTTTTATTTCCGACGGAATTTCTTCCACCGCACTGCGCCCCGACAGAATAATACAAACCCAGGACGGAATTATGCTTATCGACTTCAAAACGGGAACTCCTCGTCCCTCACACAAAACTCAGATGAACACTTACAAAAACGCACTAAAAAGTATGGGCAAAAAGATTCTGACTTGTGAGATTATCTATATTTGAGACGTTATCACTATACGAGGAGATATGCACGGTGCGGCCACTCAGTTACAACGGACCCGAGTTTTTAGATTAACAAATTTATACCGCTAAAAGGATCATGCATCATCGTATTAGACTTCTTGAAAAGAAAAACTATATATTTTGGTGTACAAGGTAAGAATATAGCTTCTTTAAACCCAAGCAGAAATAAACTATCTTCGCAAAGACTTTTTTTTGCATTTTTTGCCGAAGGTTTATAAAAAACGAGGACATGTCAAACATCGTGGCTATTGTAGGCAGACCCAATGTGGGAAAATCAACCCTTTTTAACAGGTTGTTAGAAAGACGCGAGGCTATAATAGACTCTACTGCCGGGGTAACAAGGGATCGTCATTACGGAAAGTCCGACTGGAACGGAGTAGAATTTACGGTGATAGACACCGGGGGATATGATGTGGGTACAGAAGATATCTTTGAAGCAGAAATAAGAAAGCAAGTACAGCTCGCTTTAGACGAAGCTACTTCCATTATCTTTATGATGAACGTGGAAGAAGGACTTACCGATACCGATTATGAAATCTACGAGCTTTTGAGAAAAACAAAAAAACCTGTGTATGTGGTGGTAAATAAGGTGGACTCTGCCAGAGAAGAGCTCCCTGCCACAGAATTCTATCAACTGGGAATAGAAAGATACTATACTCTTTCTTCTGCCACGGGATCGGGAACGGGAGAATTACTGGATGATATCGTAAAAGATTTCCCTACCAAGGATTATAAGGATCCTTACGAGGGTTTGCCTAAAATCACTATCGCCGGAAGACCCAACGTAGGAAAATCTACCCTCACCAATGCGTTACTTGATGTAGAAAGAAATATCGTAACCGAGATGGCAGGAACTACCCGAGACAGCATACAGACTTTATATAAGAAATTCGGGTACGAATTTGTACTGATAGACACGGCAGGAATTCGCAAAAAGGCCAAGGTCTCCGAGGATTTGGAATTTTACTCTGTTGTGCGCTCTATACGTTCTATAGAGTATTCTGATGTCGTGATTATCATGATAGACGCCACACAAGGATGGGAATCTCAGGATATGAATATTTTCGGTCTCGCCCAAAGAAACCGAAAGGGAATTGTCATTTTGGTCAACAAATGGGATCTCATAAAAGACAAGGGGACACATTCCATTCGGGATTTTGAGAAAGCAGTAAAAGAACGGATAGGTCAGTTCCGAGATGTCCCTGTCTTATTTATTTCCGCCCTTACAAAACAAAGAATTCTAAAAGCTGTAGAACTTGCGATGGAAGTGTACGAAAACCGAAAGAAAAAGATAAAAACTTCCAAGTTGAATGAAGTCATGCTTCCCGTATTTGAGCAAACGCCGCCCCCTGCAATTAAAGGAAAATACATCAAGATAAAATATTGCGTACAACTCCCCACACCCTCTCCTCAGTTTGTATTTTTTTGTAATCTGCCACAATACATAAAGGAAACTTACAAAAGATTTACAGAAAACCAATTAAGAAAACAATTCGGGTTTACCGGGGTGCCTATAGAAGTCTATTTCCGGCAGAAATAAACGAAGGAGACGGGTTCCATTTGCCCCCCCCCGATTGAGAAATTACTTCCTATAAATGACGGTTGGGTCCTATATTTGCTACCAGATTTGAAACCGTTTTCCCTATTTATTGACTTAACCCAAGCCGATCTACTCCCTCCAGATAGATTTCTGCGGTAGGCGCCATAGATAATCGTCTTACCCCCGAGGGTTATATTTCTCCGGGACTAGGAGATGCGGGAGATTTGGCTTATGGGGAAAAATTACAACGTTAATACATTCTACTTTAGCCTTCCATCGCCATGACTAAAATGCTCACTTTGTTATTTTTACGAGACAAAACAGCCCAGGACGCCTGCGCCAAAGTTTGCCCCGTGGTAAAAACATCATCGATGAGAAGCACATGGGTATTTTCTATTTCTCTATTAAGAGAAAAACTAAAATCACTTTTCTGCCGGGCCGATTTGTTTTTTTGGGCCTGTGATTTTAGGTGTTTATTCCTTTTTAAAACTTTATGGTCATAAGGAATATGGTAGTACTCAGATAAAGTTTCGGTAAAAAGATGCAACTGGTTGTATCCTCTTTTCCTGTATTTTCTGAGATGCAGAGGAATGCTGACTAACAAATCGGGTCTAAGCGCTCCGATGTCTAATCTCTCAATTGCCATTCTGGCAATATATTGTCCTATGCTCTCCCTCTGTCCGTATTTCAGAGAGTGGATCATTTTCTTGGCTAAAGCATTTCTCTCGTACTTCATCAACGAACAGGCCACCTGCACCGGAAATAAAACACTGCACCTCTCCCTAAGCTCATTATGGTCAGAAAAGGATTCGTGCAAAAAATGAATTTTATCCTCACACAAAAAACATAAACAGACCTCTGCATCTACAATTCTGCCACAACCCAAGCACCTGCTGGGCAAAAAAATATCCCGAACAAAAGAGCCCAATCTACTTGTCATGATCATGGTGGAACCCCCTCTACCCAATTATTTTAATTCTAATTATTCCCTGGATAAATCTCACTAAATTTATCACAAAGTATTGACATTTGTGAAAAAACAACCTCTGTTTATCTTGTTGATCGGTTATATTCTCGGATTGCTTTTTGAAAATTTTTTCTTTCTGTCGGGAAGCTGTGTGTACGCGTTGGTTATTCTTTCTGTTGTTGGGGCATGCATCCCCTTTATATTTAAAAAATCATACAACCAACTCTCGCCATACACACTGGTTTTGCAAGAATTTTTATTGCTGGGATTCTTCTTTACTTTAGGAGTTTTATCTTACTTCTTGTCCTTAAAATCCCATGATTTTTCTTATCCAATAAAACCTAAAGAAAAAATCACCTTTAGTCTCCAGCACGAATTAAAATCCAACGAAAAATACAGAAAATACGAAGTTAAAATCCATAATCTGTCCCGCAATACTCTGGCGATATTTTCTCATCAAAAAAAACTCAGACCACTAGATTTTCAGCATTACTATACCGGAACATTTAATGTTTATAAACTTAAAGAAAAACCATCGCCCTACTCCTTTGATTACAAAAAATACCTCGAAAGAAAAGGAATACACTTTTTAATCTATTCTGATTCTGATCTCTCAAAAACAAAAAAGAACCCTATCGGTATAGGAGATAGAATCAAAGAAAAAAGACGAAAAATTCTCATAAAAATAGACCGGGCTCCCATTCTCTCCAGCAAAAATAAAGAACTTATAAAAGCGATAGTGCTAGCCGATAAATCCCGGATTTCACCCGATATAACATCGGATTTCACACATGCCGGACTGGCACATATTCTAACCATATCCGGAGCGCACATGGCAGTTATCTTCTGGATGACTTTTTCTCTCCTCTCCCTCATTTTTTCTTACAAATACAGAAAAATTGTGATTCTTATTTCTCTGACCTTGATCTGGTGTTTTTGTGTGTTCATAGGTTACGGAAACCCCATAGTCCGCTCTTGCATTATGATTACAGTATATTACCTCTATGTACTCACACAAAGAACTCCCAATCTATTGCATTCTTTATCCTTGTCTGCATTTATTATTTTGATTTTTGATCCATTTCAGATTTTTGATCTTGGGTTCCAGCTCAGTTTCTCTGCTGTTTTGGGAATATACTGGCTTTATTCTCCCATTGTTAAAGCCCTTCCCGAAAACAAATCTAAACTTCTTGAGTATTTTACAAAAATTTTAGCGCTCACTTTAAGCGCTCAGATTGCTACCCTGCCTCTCATCCTATATTATTTCCATCAGTTTTACATTCTTTCTGTTTTAGCTAATCTTGTGATCGTACCTCTTACGGAAATTGTAATTATTTCTTCCCTGTTCATGGTCTTCATCGTCTCTTCAGGAATTAAAATCCCTTTACTCTTTTCCCTTTACAATATATCCTCTGAAGTTTTCCTATCTCTTGTTCATTTTTTTTCTTCATTTCCTTCATTTATCCTACGAAACATTCCATTGGATATCAGTGAATTTTTTGTTTTGTGTACTATCATTTTTAGCCTGAGATTTCTTATCCTACAATTCTCCCTAAAAAATATTCTCATCTCGGCTCTTTTCTTATTTCTTTTTTTCAGTCTAAGACTTGCACTCAATTTTCATGCTTACAACACTCGCGAAGTACTAAGTTATAATCTGGGGGGAAAACATATACTTTCTGTAAAAGAAAAAAATACCGCCATTTTTTTTGTCCCCAAAAACACCGATAAAGATCATCTCACAAAATACATTATCACTCCGTACATTACCCATTCTAGAGTAAAAAATTATCAGATTGTTGACATTCTGAGAAATAATAATATTATCCGATACAAAGGGAAAAATTATACTGTCTACTAATTGGTCTGTTTTATACCCCAAGACAAGCACTGGTATATTATTTAGAAGAGTTATAAACTATGTTTATGAGAAAATTCAGCTATGAAATCTGTTAACATTTCATTAGCTTTGCCGAGACTCAATATTATAAATATATAATCGCTCATGTCAGGATTCCTAGATTCTTCCATCGGCAGAAAATACACAATGGCTATCTCGGCCTTGTTTCTGCTTATTTTTTTGATACTTCATTTATCTACAAATTTATTATCTGTCTTTAGTGAATCGGCCTTCAATAAGGCTTCCTATTTTATGGGGTATAATCCCTTCGTACAGTATCTTATGCAACCCATCTTGTTTTTTGGAGTGATTTTTCATTTCATCATGGGTTTTGTGTTGGAAATAAGAAACAACAAATCAAGACCCATAAAATACGCAATAAACAATGCCTCGGCAAATTCTACTTGGATGTCTAGGAATATGATCATCTCCGGGGGGGTTATACTTGCTTTTTTGGCATTGCATTTATTTGACTTTTGGTATCCTGAAACTGCATATAAATACTTTCCTGGAAATGGAAATTCAGAAGATACAGAAAGGTTTTGGGGAGAATTGCATCATAAATTTCAAACCACATGGAGGGTAGTATTTTATGTGATAGGCTTCGTTCTTTTAGGATTGCATTTGGCTCATGGCTTTCAATCTTCATTTCAGTCCATAGGAGCCAGACGACCTAAGTACACTCCTATCATAGAGTCTATGGGGAAATGGTATGCGATTCTCGTTCCTCTGGGATTTATTTTGGTGGCTATTTTTCACTATGCAGGTCTTGCCCCTATTTTTAGTTAAAGGTAATCCTAATCATCGTCTATTATTTATTATTTTAAAACTCCCATATTCATGGCTCCACTCGATTCTAAAATTCCTAAAGGTCCTCTTAAAAACAAGTGGAAAAATCATAAAGACCACATGAATCTTGTGGCACCCAATAACCGTGACAAGATAGACATTATAATAGTGGGGACAGGATTGGCAGGGGGCTCTGCTGCGGCTACCCTCGCAGAACAGGGATATAATGTAAAATCATTTTGCTACCAAGACTCCCCCAGAAGAGCACACTCAATAGCGGCACAAGGGGGTATAAATGCCGCCAAAAACTACCAAGGTGATGGAGATTCTATATACAGGCTTTTCTACGACACTATAAAGGGAGGAGACTACAGAGCCAGAGAGGCAAATGTATATCGTTTGGCAGAAGTTTCTGCAAATATTATAGACCAATGTGTATCTCAAGGGGTTCCGTTTGGGAGAGATTATGGTGGGCAGCTAGATAACAGATCTTTTGGTGGGGTACAGGTAAAACGAACTTTTTACGCAAAAGGACAAACGGGGCAACAGCTCCTCTTAGGTGCCTATTCTGCTATGAGCAGACAAATAGGAAAAGGGAGAATAAAAATGTATAATCGTCACGAGATGATGGATCTGGTAATTGTAGATGGAAAAGCCAGAGGTATTATTGCCAGAAATCTTGTCACCGGAGAAATAGAACGACACTCTGCCCATGCCGTAGTCATTGCTTCCGGAGGTTATGGTAATGTATACTTTCTCTCCACCAATGCTATGGGATCCAATGTTTCTGCCTCATGGAAAATACATAAAAAAGGTGCCTAT
The DNA here is from genome assembly GCA_030263285.1 of Bergeyella sp. Taxonomy (GTDB): domain Bacteria; phylum Bacteroidota; class Bacteroidia; order Flavobacteriales; family Weeksellaceae; genus SZYB01. The sequence continues at coordinate 23,320 of SZYB01000001.1, read as the reverse complement.
TTTGCCAATCCTTGCTATGTACAGATACATCCTACCTGTATTCCCGTTCATGGCACGCAGCAATCCAAACTCACCTTGATGTCAGAATCGCTGAGAAATTCTGGCAGAATCTGGGTTCCCAAAAATATAGAGGATGCCAAATCAGTAAGAGAGGGAAAATTACGTCCAGAAAACATAAAGGAAGAAGACAGAGACTATTATCTAGAGAGACGCTACCCTGCCTTTGGAAATCTTGTCCCGAGGGATGTAGCATCCAGAGCTGCAAAAGAGAGATGTGATGCTGGATTTGGAATAGAAAACAATGATACCAAAGAGGGAGTTTTTTTGGATTTTTCTACAGAGATAATGAAAAAAGGTCGTGAGGCAGCGCTGGAAAAAAATATCCATAACCCCTCCGATAAACAGATATATGATCTGGGTAAGGCCTGGATAGAAGAAAAGTATGGAAATCTCTTCCAGATGTATGAAAAGATAACTGCTGATGATCCTTATAAGACCCCTATGAAGATTTATCCTGCGGTGCATTACACCATGGGAGGTATATGGGTGGATTATAATCTCATGTCTACTATACCTGGATGCTTTGTGATAGGAGAAGCCAATTTTTCTGATCACGGGGCAAACCGTCTGGGTGCTTCTGCTCTTATGCAAGGCCTTGCCGACGGTTATTTTGTTTTGCCCTACACTATTGCCGATTATCTTTCCGGTGACATTCGTACAGGTGAAATTTCTACCCAGACTGAAAACTTTGCTGCGGCCGAAGATTCGGTAAAAGAAAAGATAGATTTTTTCTTGTCGAATAAAGGTTCTCATTCTGTGGATTATTTCCATAAAAAACTGGGTCACATTATGTGGAATAAGGTAGGTATGAGGAGAACCCCGGAGGGACTAAAAGAAGCAATTAAGGAAATAGAAAAAGCAAGAAATGAATTCTGGAAAGAGGTAAAAGTACCCGGAGAGAAAGAAGGCATGAATACTGAGTTGGAAAAAGCCTTTCGTGTGGCCGACTTTTTAGAACTGGGACAACTCTTGGCAATAGACGCACTTAATAGAAATGAATCTTGTGGAGGACATTTCCGGGAAGATCACTCTACAGAAGACGGAGAAGCAAAAAGAGATGATGAAAACTATAAATATGTAGCAGCATGGCAGTATAACGGTCCTGACATCAACAAAGAAATTCTACACAGAGAAGATCTTGTTTACGATAATATTGAGGTAAAAACCAGAAGCTATAAATAAACGATAAGAGGGACGGGAGCGGGTTTGCATGAAGAGATTGAGAACACAGAAAATCTGGCGATCTCATTAAAAGCACCTGCGATAAGCCCTTAAATATTGAAAAAGCAACGATAAGGATATACTGAAATATTGAAAGAGAAAGATATAAAAAAAATCCCCCAAGGGCATGCAGTCTGAAAAGTGATGACAAACCAAAAAAGTAATCTCCAGCAAAAATAAAAATTATGAGTGAAAAAAAAGGTCTCAATCTTACACTGAAAATTTGGAGACAAAAAAATAATAAATCTAGAGGACAGTTTGAGGTATATAAAATCTCTGATGTTTCTAAGGATTCTTCCTTTCTTGAGATGCTCGATATACTTAACGAAAAACTCATAGAAGAGGGAAAAGAGCCTGTTGCTTTTGATCATGACTGCAGGGAAGGAATATGTGGTATGTGCTCCCTATACATCAATGGAAGAGCACATGGTCCGGATACCGGAATTACTACCTGTCAGCTTCACATGAGAATGTTTAGAGATGGAGAAACTATTACGATAGAGCCATGGAGATCTGCCGCTTTTCCTATTATAAAAGACTTAGTGGTGGACCGCAGCGCCTTTGATAGGATCATGGCGGCTGGAGGTTTTATTTCTGTAAATACCTCCGGGAATACCACCGATGCCAATGCCATGCTGATTCCCAAAGACGATGCCGATAAGGCGATGGATGCTGCCGCTTGCATAGGATGTGGTGCCTGTGTTGCCACCTGCAAAAATAGCTCTGCAATGCTTTTTGTGGGGGCAAAAATTTCACAATATGCACTTTTGCCACAAGGAAGAGTGGAGGCTAAAAGAAGAGTTCTGAACATGGTAAAAACCATGGATGAAGAGGGCTTTGGTAACTGTTCCAACACAGGGGCCTGCGAAGTAGAATGTCCCAAAGGTATCTCTCTAGAAAATATAGCCCGAATGAACAGAGAGTTTTTGACGGCCAATTTCACCGCAGAAAACTAGTAGCTTTGGAAATACACTATAACAAAACACGATAAAAGAATCATCTCAGCCATGAGACCTTTTTTATCGTGTTTTTTTACAGGACCAAATTTTCGCCTTCAGATTCCTTACTAAACTTTCTGTCCCCTTTCCTTATTTACAAATGAGCGGAAAGTTTCTCGGCAATTACCTCTCTCGGACTTACTCCCACCAATTTATCTACCACTTGTCCATTTTTGAAAATAAGCACAGTAGGTATATTTCGGATTCCGTAGTCCGCAGAGACTTTCTGATTGTTATCTACATCAACTTTTCCTACTACAGCTTTGCCTTCAAAATCTCTAGCTATCTCCTCTATGATAGGACCTAGCGTCACACACGGACCACACCACGTCGCCCAAAAATCGACCAACACGGGCTTCTCTGAATTCAGTACAACATCCTGAAAACTGCTATCTGTAATTTCTAATGCCATTTTTAATGTTTTATAACTCACGCGAAGTTAATGAATCTATAGTTTACAAAGAACAAAATCTCTCTATACTCATCATAGAAATTATATATTATATCGGTTGCACCGAAACCAATGCCTCCACGAATGCGTCTATATCCTTTTTTTTTGTCCTATGACTGAATGATACCCTCAGAGGAGTAGAGTTATTCATCTCCTCTTCGTCCAATAACATCAGCATAACAGCAGAAGGTTTGGTGGCTCCGGAAGAACAAGCACTTCCCTGGGAGACTGCTATGCCTTTCATATCCAGCTTGAATCCTATCATGGGATCCTTAAAAGGCAACAGAATACTGAGCAGTGTATAAAGACTCTTCTCTTTGCTTGTCCATCCATTGAACTTTATGCCTATTATTTCTTCTTTTAGGCGTGTTATTGCATAGTCCTTTATCTCTTGGGTATGAGACTGATAGTCATCTTTGTTTTCCAATGATATCTCAAGAGCTTTTCCCAACCCAACAATCCCCGGGACATTTTCTGTGCCGGATCTCAAGTCTCTCTCTTGTCCACCACCGGAAATCATACACTTAAGTTTTGATGTCTTTCTTACAAAGGCAAAACCCACCCCCTTAGGTCCATGAAATTTATGTGCACTACAGGAAGCAAAATCAATCTCCGTTTTTGAAAAATCGACATCCAAATGTCCTATGGTTTGCACCGTATCCGAGTGAAAATAGGCCCCATATCTTCTACACAACTTCCCGATAGAAGAAATATCATATATATTGCCTATTTCATTATTGGCGTGCATGAGAGTTACCAATGTTTTTCTGTCAGAAGACTTAAGTGCCTGCTCTACTTGATCCAGTGTTATATCCCCCTTTGAGTTCGGTCTTATATAAACTGCTTCTATCCCTTTTCTGTTTTTCATATCCCTTACAGATTCTGCTACACACTTATGCTCCATAGGAGAAGTTATAATTCTCTCCACTCCCAAATGCTCTACACAGGACTTAATGATAAGATTATTCGACTCTGTACCACATGAGGTAAAAATAATCTCCCCCGGTTGCACTCTCAAATAGGCAGCAATTTTTCTTCTTACTTCCTCTATAAGAGCCTTCGCTTCCTGACCACTGCTGTGTGTAGATGAAGGGTTACCATAACAGTCCCTCATTACTTTTATCATGAGATCCATCACCTGCTCATCAATAGGTGTAGTAGCTGCATTATCCAGATAAATATTCTTCATAAAAAATCTATTTCGATCTAATTTCTACCCTGCCAAACTTCACAGCTTTGGGAAGACTAAATATAATCTAAGAGGAAGAAACCATCCGCATATGCCTCCCGCTGCCGGAGGAGTGAGAACCATACTCTATAAGCACAAAATAAAATATCATCCTTCAGAACAATATCCATCAATATTTTTTACCCGTGACCTCCCCATTCTTAATTCTCCAAAATTGTGTACAAAGAACACAGAAAAATTAAAGAAAACTTTTCCAAGCTATCCTCTTTGTTATACGACCGTACTTAGCATATCGGGAGCATAAGAACCAAGAACCTCATCCAAATTTCCGAGAGAATCAATTTTCTCTATACCCCGCTATCCCTTCCTCCCGATGTCTGGTAAGAAACAAGCCGAACTTCCCTTCCACCATACTGTACTTGAGAACAACCCATCACAACTGTACAAAAAATAACAAAGCAAATCAAGATCCTCATCTTTAAAAACCTTCCGCAAACAAATCTAATCAAAATACCTATAAAAACCCTCATCTGCCCACCTTATCATAGGAATATCGCCACTGGTATCCCCAAAAGCAATAGTTTTATGAAGAAAAATATTTTTAGCCTTCAATACTTCTCTGATTCTTTTCACCTTTTCCTGTCCGTTACAATTTTTGCCTACAAAATATCCAGAATACTTTCCTTCTGTATATTTTGCCCGTGTACTGATGAGCTCACAGCCCCATTTTTCTGCAAAAGGCTTTACCCAAATATCCAGGGAAGCCGTAACAATAAAAATATTTGCCTCTTGTTTATCCAGCTTCTCAATATATTCAAGGGCATTTTCCCGAATTAGTTTAGGATAAAAAACAGCAAAAAATTCCTCAGATTTTTTCTCTATTTTGGTTTTCCGCTCACCCTTCAATATAGAAGATATGAATTTCCTTTTCATTTCATCTGCCCCTAAAAAACCCAATTTCAGCAATACAAATGCCGGAGAAAAAATAAGACATTGTATATAATATAGAATGGGGTGATAAAACCTAAGAAACAGAAACATAGAGTCACTTCTGGTAAGCGTACCGTCAAAATCAAAGAAATATCCCTTTTTCATACATTTTTCAGATAACAAAATAAATAAAACTAAAGTTTTAGTTTCTTAAAAATCTGCTCAGGGATATTCCGTATAATCATCATAATCACCCACCAAACAGGAAGCACGTATACAACATTTCTCTTTTTTTTATACGCTTTATATATAATGTCTGCAGCTTGCACAGGAGTGGCGGTTAGCTTTGGGTTAAGGGCAAGTCCTTCTGTCATTTTGGTCGCCATAAAACCAGGTTTTATGGTAAGTACATGAATATTCTTGAAATATAAATAATTTCTAAGACCACTGAGATAAGCGGTGAAGGCTGCCTTGGAAGACCCGTAAATAAAATTACTCTGCCTTCCTCTATCGCCCGCAACAGAAGAAATTCCGATGATAGTTCCCTTCTTTTTCCGCATCATTTTCCCCACAAAATAATTGATTACAGGGATTAATTTTGCGTAGTTAATGTCTATTACTTTCCGAGTATTCTCTGCATCCAGAAACCCCTCTCTCGTATTCTTCCCTAGATAACCCGTAGCACAAAATAAAACTTGAGAATCTACATCACCAAACCTCTCAAAATCAAGCGGCTCTTCCAGATCTAACTCTATTATTTTAGGTAAAATACCGTACTTCACCTCAATATGTCGTGCAAACTTTTCTGTACTTAACCTGTTTGAGGTAAAAAGATACACATTATCAAACTTCTCTCCGTTTAAAAGCAACCTTTCCAGAAATGCCTGCGCCACCTCTGAATTACTTCCAAGTATTATCATATATAACAGTTTTTACACTAACTATCAGGCTTTCTCACTGCTATTCTCTAGAAAGGATCCTCTTTTGTTGATGTGAAATAAACTTTTCACTGTCTACATTTTCAAGATAATTTGTAAGACTGGACTTACTCATACTATCCTTGGTTCTGTATATTCTTCCGGAAAACTCCTCTACTATAGCATCCAGCTTTTCTACAAGTATAGGAAGTCGGTCGTTCACCTTAAAATCTAAAGCAAGAGTATACCCCTCCATAGGAAACGAATTGTAAGCTTTAGGATCACTTTTACCAAAGAGCTTGAGCACAGCTAAAAAAGACCCGTTTCCAGAATTGGCGATGGTCTCCAGTATTCTTCTCATCCCTTCTTTACCTTTATTTTTAGGAATGACCATTTGGTACTGAATAAAACCCTTTTTTCCGTAAATTTTGTTCCAGGATTTGATTACATCCAAGGGATAAAAAAAAGATTCATAATCCAAAATATTTTTTAACACCTTTTGCCTTTGTTTTGCAAAATATAAATAGTTAAATACCTTTATGCTGAATTTATTCAGCACAAATTCCGGAAAATAGAACGGAATGGTGGGGCTCAGTTTTTTCTTTATTTTAAGCGGTTGTTTGGCTAAATCATAGGGCAAATCTGCTTTTTTGGCAAATTCCCCTCTTTGTAGTATGGACCTCCCAATATCTTTTCCTCTCTGCAAACAGTCTATCCATGCCACGGTATAAGTCCAGTTTTCGCTCTCATCAAAAAGCCTGAAAATTTCGTCTAATGAATAAGCCTTTATGCTTTCCTGTTTTATATAGGCAGTTTCTATTTTTTTAAGTCTGATTTTTGCAGAGATTATAATCCCTGTAAGCCCCATACCCCCCAAAGTCGCCCAAAACTTGTCGGGATTTTCTTTTCTTGAACAGGTCTTCTCTTCTCCATTTTCTGTAACGAGAGAAAAACTAAGGAGACAGGTAGAAAAGGCCCCCTCAGAATGGTGATTCTTACCATGCACATCAGAAGCTATTGCCCCACCAATGGTAATGAACCGGGTACCCGGAGTTACAGATAGAAAATAACCCTTGGGAATTCCAAATTCTAAAATATCAGAAAGCAAAACGCCGGATTCACATTCTAAAATCCCGTTATCAGAATCAAAACTCAAGAATTTATTAAGTTTCCTTGTAGAAAAAATATAATCTCCCAAAGAAGCATCCCCATAGCATCTTCCACTTCCTCTGGCTATTATTTGCCTGGATTCTTTTACGAAGTTTTTTATCTCTTCTATGGAGTCAGAAATCTTTTCATGTGCCTCTATAATGGGAAAATTACCCCAGTTTGAAATCAATTTTCGATTCTTTTCCATCATTAAATTTAATTACACCAAAAAACCACAAGGTTTACTTACTGATATTTCCGAAAAAAATTATAGCAAACAAATAAGCAACCCAATTACATTTGTAAAACACCAAGATTAAATTTATCCTTTATAGGAGATTCATTCGCCGCCTCCACTCCCATAGAGATCCACTTTCTTGTTTCAACAGGATTTATAATGGCATCTATCCAAAGCCTGGCTGCAGCATAGGTAACCTGTGTTTGTTTTTGATATTTTTTGGTCACAGAATCTAAAATTTTGCCCCTCTCCTCTTCTGATATTACTTTACCCTGTTTTTTAAGCGCAGACTCCTGTATCTGAAACAATACCTTCGCTGCCTGTACTCCACCCATCACAGCAAGCTCTGCCCAAGGCCAAGAGACAATAAATCTCGGATCATAAGCCTTTCCGCACATGGCATAGTTTCCCGCACCATAAGAATTTCCTATTATAACGGTAAATTTTGGCACTACAGAGTTGGCCACTGCACTGACCATTTTTGCTCCATCTTTTATAATCCCTTCGTGTTCAGACTTTGAACCTACCATAAAACCCGTAACATCCTGAAGAAAAACCAACGGAATTTTTCTTTGATTACAATTTGCTATAAATCTCGCTGCTTTATCCGCAGCACTTGCATAAATCACACCGCCAAACTGCATCTCTCCCCTTCCATCTTTTACCATTTTTCTTTGATTAGCCACTATACCCACGCTCCATCCCTCTATTCTGACATAGGCACATATAATAGTCTTACCATAATCCGGCTTGTATTCGTCTATCTTTGAATCATCAACCAGGCAATCTATAATATCATAGGTATCATACGGCTCTACCCTGGTGACCGGCATAAGCCCAAAAATATTTTCCGGATTTTTTTGGGGCATTACACTCTCTGTTCTATTAAAACCTGCTTTTTCCGAATATCCCAGGCTCTGCACAATATTTTTTATTTTATCCAGCGCTTCCTTGTCATCTCTTGCCTTATAGTCTGTAACGCCAGAAATTGCACAATGTGTAGTAGCACCTCCCAAAGTTTCATTATCTACATCCTCTCCTATTGCAGCTTTTACCAGATAACTGCCCGCCAAAAAAATAGAACCTGTTTTATCTACTATAATCGCTTCATCACTCATAGCTGGCAAATACGCTCCTCCTGCCACACAACTCCCCATAATGGCAGAAATCTGGGGAATACCCATTGCACTCATTCTTGCATTATTTCTAAAAATCCTCCCAAAATTTTCTTTATCCGGAAATATCTCATCCTGTAAAGGAAGATAAACCCCCGAAGAATCTACCAGATAAATGATAGGAATATTGTTTTCCATAGCTATTTCTTGCGCTCTGAGATTTTTTTTTCCTGTGATAGGAAACCATGCGCCCGCCTTTATAGAAGCATCATTGGCTACAATCACGCACAGTCTCCCGGAAACGTATCCTAAAACCACCACCACCCCCCCACAGGGACAACCTCCATGTTCATCATACATCTCATACCCGGCAAAGGTTCCTATCTCTATACTTTCTTTGTTTCTGTCTAGAAGATAGTTTACACGCTCTCTTGCCGTCATTTTTCCTTCTTCTCTTATTTTTTGTAATCTCCCCTCACCCCCTCCTTTCTTCATCATGGAAATAAGCCTGCCCACCTCGGAAAGTTTTAATCTATTAGCGTCTTCTCTTTTATTGAAGTCTATATCCATTCCTTTTTTAATAGTTAACCGTTAACTCATAAATGTAATTAAATTTTCGTATACCATCTAATAAAAAACATAACACAAAAAAACCTAGAAATAACATCCAGGTTTTGTGTCCCACAAGAAAGTTTTATCTTGGGTTTATGAATTTCTTTCTTTTTCTGTCTGCTTTACAAGGAATAATTAGGCGCCTCTTGAGTTATGATAACGTCATGCGGATGGGATTCTGTAAGACCGCTTCCGGTAATTTTTACCATTTTGCTTTCTCTCTGTAATGTTTCAATATCCTTCGTACCACAATACCCCATACCCGCCCTAACCCCCCCAGTGAGCTGAAATACCACGTCCTCCAATTTTCCTTTGTAGGGAACCCGTCCCTCTATACCTTCGGGTACAAATTTTTTTGCTTCGGTTTGGAAATATCTCTCTTTCCCTCCTCTTTTCATGGCGGATAGACTCCCCATTCCTTGGTAAGACTTGAATTTCCTGCCCTGAAAGATAATCTCCTCGCCCGGTGCCTCGTCGGTACCTGCAAACAAAGACCCCAGCATGACAGCACTCGCACCAGAAGCAATCGCCTTTACTATATCTCCTGAGAGCTTAATTCCCCCATCCGCAATCACTGCAATATTTTTGGTCTTTGCATATTCATAAACATTATATATTGCGGAAAGCTGAGGAACTCCTACCCCAGCAACCACTCTCGTGGTACATATAGAGCCAGGACCCACTCCCACCTTAAGAACATTAGCCCCCGCCATGATAAGATCCTTGGCCGCCTGAGCAGTTACGATATTCCCTCCCACAATATCAAGATCTGGATAAGCGTCTCTTATTTCAGAGACTTTGTCCAACACTCCCCTGGAATGCCCGTGTGCCGAATCTATACCAATGATATCTACTTCCGCCGCCACAAGAGCAGCTACTCTTTCCATAGTATCCTCTCCCACCCCGACCCCCGCACCCGCAATAAGTCTTCCATTAGTATCCTTATTGGCATTGGGGTACTCAAGCTGATTATCTATATCTTTTATGGTAATAAGCCCCACCAGCTTATATTCTTTATCCACAATGGGGAGTTTTTCTACTCTATTTTCTAGCAATATCTTTTTTGCCGATTCCAGCGTAGTGGTTTTATCGGAGATAATCAGGTTCTCCTTTGTCATGAAATTTTCTACCTTCTCCTCTAAATTTTCCTGATATTTTATATCCCTGTTGGTAATAATCCCAACGAGAGTGCGGTCACTGTCCACCACAGGCAATCCAGAAATTTTATAAGTTTTCATCAAGGCCTTCGCTTCCCCCAAAGTATGATTTTTCGAGAGCGTTACAGGAGAGGCTATCATTCCGTTTTCTGATCTTTTCACCTCGCTTACATGCGCTGCCTGCTCGTGAACAGACATGTTCTTGTGTATAAACCCTACCCCCCCTACCCTTGCCAAGGCAATAGCAAGCTCGGACTCCGTGACCGTATCCATAGCCGCAGAAACTATGGGAATATTGAGCATTATCTTTTCCGTGAGCCTTGACCTTAGAGAAACCTGACTCGGCAATACCTCAGAATAGGAAGGAATAAGCAAAACATCATCAAAAGTGATGGCCTCTTCCACAATTTTTGAATAAATAGACATCCCCGCTTTCTTCGCGAAGTTAAGCTTTTTCAACGGACGCGCAAAGTCTTCCCTGTAATTATTTTTTTCGCTATTTCCCGGTAGATCTTTAATATCTGGTAACCAATTTTCACTTTATTTTCGTATTTATCAGATTAATATAAATTCTCAGACCGGGTTCTAATTCGGAACAGGAAAACTTGATTTACAACAAGAACATCTCATTTTAAAACAGAAAATAAAAGAAGGAGAAAAGACCTATGAAAATAATTTTGTCAAATTTTTAGGGGAGTTGGTTGTATTTTTTCATAAGCTTTTCAAATAGAGTCTGAGGCAGAAGCCTCTTAAGTGTTACAGCTGCTCTTTGCCCCCATTTTCCGCAATAATAGTGTGCCTTAAATTTTCTTTTTCCCAACAGCTTTTCTATGTATACCGCTACCCTTTCTGGAGATATTCCCGAATCTACATGTGCATTGATCTGTTCATAAATTTTTCTGTATGTCTCTTGGTAATCCTCGCTTACCCCTGACTGTATTCTTTTCTCTGCAATGCCTGTTTTTACATCACCCAAATGCAAAATACACGCTTCTACACCCCACGAATACACCTCATACCGAAGGGCTTCGGTAAGCTTGTCCAGTGCTGCTTTGGAAGCCGAATAAAAGCCACGAAACGGCAACCCCATCTCCGATCCTATACTAGAAATATTGATGATTTTTCCTTTTTTCTGAGCTTTCATAATGGGTAAAACCGCACTCATGAGCTGTGTGGCTCCTATAACATTAAGCTCGAAAAGCCTAATGATTTCTTCCTTATTCGCCCCCTCTACTGTACCCACCATCCCCATACCAGCATTATTGATCAAAACATCTATTCTGTCCTCATGTCCCTTTATTTCTGCAACAGCAGAGGATACTTGGTTGTGATCCGTAATATCAGCAGAAATAGAATAGAACAACGGACTCTCTATCTTCCTTCTGCTTACTCCGTAAACTTTATACCCCTTTTTACCCAGATAATTTGCAAGGGAGAAACCAATACCAGAAGAAGCTCCTGTAATACAGATGACCATAGAAGTGAGTATTAATTCTATTATATTATTTACTTCACAAAAATAACTATTCTTTTCCGGTTCCCCCGTAGGGGATAGAGTTTCTTAATTAAAGATTAAAAAAATCTACACTGCCTTCACGCCACTGTGCACTATCTATCATTAATTATATCGTATTATCAATTGCTTATAATTGGTTTTGTCCACCTCAGAAAAAATTACTTACCTTTTTGCTTATCTTTGCTCCATGATTCGGATTACTAAAATTTTCACTTTTGAAACCGCGCATATTCTGTACAACTATGATGGGAAGTGTAAAAACCTACACGGACATTCTTACAGGCTTTTTGTCTCTGTAAAGGGAGATCCCGTCTCTGACCCGGAACACCCTAAAAACGGCATGGTCATGGACTTCGGAGATCTCAAAAAAATTGTAAAGCAAGAAATACTGGATCCTTGGGATCACGCAGTGCTTATAAACACTCACTCACCTCACAAAAATTTAGCAGAAAAACTCTCACACGAAGGACATAAAGTGGTAGCTTGTGACTTTCAACCCACTTGCGAAAATATGCTTTATGCTATCGCTGCCAAAATAAAGAAGCATCTGCCCCCCCATATTTCTCTCTCAAGCCTAAAACTTTACGAAACAGAAAATTCTTATGGAGAATGGAGAGAAGAAGATAATCTGTAAGAGTCATTTTTTAATGATGAATCTTTTCTTATGAAATCTATTTCACTAAGCCCCTCAAAAAAAATATACTTTGCTTCTGATCAACATTTTGGCTCTCCCAGTCCGAAAGAAAGCAAACCTCGGGAAAACAGATTTATTCTCTGGCTGGAAAAAATAAAGAAAGAAGCACAAGTCCTTTTCTTAATGGGTGATTTGTTCGATTTTTGGCATGAGTGGAACTACGTAGTTCCCAAAGGTTATATAAGGGTTCTGGGTAAAATTGCAGAACTGAAAGACGCAGGGGTAGAAATCATCTTTTTTGTTGGAAATCATGACTTATGGATGAGAAACTACTTTCAGGAAGAGCTCGGAATTTCGGTATACTTTGAGAAGCAGATATTTTCAATTGCGGACAAAAAGTTTTTACTGGCACACGGCGATGGACTGGGACCCAGAGATACCGGCTATAAAAGAATGAAAAAACTTTTTACACATCCTTTGGCTCAGTGGGCTTTCAGGTGGCTGCATCCGGACCTCGCCATGAAAATGGCTCTGTATTTTTCTCGGAAAAACAAACTTATCTCCGGCGAGGAGGATAAAAGATTTTTGGGGGCAGACAAAGAACACCTCATCCTTTACTCAAGATACAAGAATAACAAAGAAAATTTTGATTATTTTGTATTCGGACACAGACACCTGCCCATGATCTTGTCTGTCGGGGAGAATGCAAAATACATTAATCTGGGAGATTGGGTTAGCCATTTCACCTATGGAGTTTTTGATGGGAATTCTTTTTCGTTACAAGTATTTGAAGAAAATGGAAATTCAGCAATATTCTAAACTCATACAGGATATTTTCTCCATAAATTCTGAACAAGACTTTGTAGAGGCCTGTATAGACACCTTTCGTTTCCAGTACGAAAATACACTGGTGTATAGGAGATTTGTGGATTTTCTGGGGGTGAATCCGGCGTCTGTCCAACACATTCACAAAATTCCTTTTCTGCCTGTAGAAACCTACAAAAATCATCCTGTTTATAACAAAAATTTTAATCCCAACAAATATTTTCAGAGCTCCGGAACCACACAACATGTACTCTCAAAAAATTGGATTACCGACATCAGAATCTACGAAAAAAGCATATCGGAATCATTTACTCTTTTTTTGGGAAATCCTCAGGATTATATTTTTCTGGGGCTTTTACCCAATTATATAGAAAACCAGAGCTCTTCTCTCGTTTATATGGTGAATTTTTTAATGAAAAAATCCCAAAAACCAGAAAACGGATATTTTCTGTATAATCATGAAGAACTCTTTGATGTTCTGATGTCTACAAACAATCGACCCGTATTATTATTTGGGGTATCATTTGCTCTTTTAGATTTTCTGGATTTCATCGCCAAAACAAACAAAATCTTTCCAAAATTATCAAACCTCACCATTGTAGAAACGGGAGGCATGAAGGGAAGAAAAAGAGAGATGACCAAAGATGAACTGCTCAAGATTTTTTATGAAGGTTTTCATACATCAAACATTTTCTCCGAATACTCTATGACCGAACTTTTTTCCCAGGCCTACTCCTTGGGTGAAAACACCTACCTATCCCCCAACTGGATGAAAGTCCTTATAAGAAGTATTGAAGATCCTCTAACTTATCTGGAAAAAGAAAAAACGGGCGGCGTGAATATTATTGATCTCGCCAACCTAAATACTTGCAGCTTTATTGCCACGCAAGATCTCGGCAGAGTAATACATGAAAACTCCGGCACAAAAAAACTGATCCATCCGGCATTCAAGATTCTGGGAAGAATAGACCACTCCGACATAAGAGGCTGCAGCCTTTTGGTAAGCTAAGAATTGTATAAGACAAAAAAACGCACACGACAAGCAAGATTCCCTCCGAAATATCTGCTGTTTTCTCAAAACATATACCATTCCCTAAAAACCAAATTCCGCCGTAATCTTCCTATCCTCATCCAACTTTTGTTTCAACTTTTCTGCACTTTCAAATTTTATTTCTTCATGTAAAAATTCCCTGAACCTCACCTTAATTTTTTCTCCATAGATCTCCTTTTCAAAGTTCAGAACATAGACCTCCACAGAATGCTCCGCATCCTCAAAAGTAGGATTTACCCCAATGCTCATCATTCCCCTGTATGTGTGTCCCTCTACTTCAACTTCCACTATATAAGCACCATTCTTCGGCAACAGGACATGAGAATCCACCTTTAGATTCGCCGTAGGATATCCCAAAGTCCGTCCCAATTTTCTCCCATGAACTACCTCCCCCGTTATGGAGTAAAAATATCCCAACATCGCGTTTGCCTCTGCAATACGTCCCTCCTGCAATATTTTTCTTATCTCGGTAGAAGACACGTTTCTCCCTCCTACAGATACGGGATCTGTCTGTACCAGGGCAAAATCATACAGTTTTGAAAGTTTTTTTAGAAGGGCAAAATTTCCACTTTTATTTTTTCCGAAAACGTGGTCATATCCCACCACAAGCGTCCTCACTTTAAGCCGGTCTACCAATATTTTTTTTACAAACTCTTCCCCTGTGAGATTTCTGAAAGACTCATCAAAAGACTGAATAAAAAATTTCTCTACCCCTAACAACCGAAGAATCTCCTCTTTCTCCTCCAGAGAACTGAGCAACCTAAGGGTGGAGGCAGATTCGAAAACCATTCTGGGATGCGGCCAAAAAGTAAGAATCGCTGTTTTTTGTCCGCTACTTTTTGCTAAACTTTTTAAAGTTTCTACAATATATCTGTGCCCTAAATGCACCCCATCAAACATCCCCAGAGACAAAGCCAGAGGATCCCTCCCATCGTACCTGTCCAAATCTTTATATCTATAGATGTCCAAAAGGTTATTTAAAAATTTAATAAAGATTCCACTATCTCTCTACTTTGTACGGGGCAAATATGACAAAAATCTTTTTTTCTCCCAATTGTTTGTTGGGTAAGTTTCATTATATTTGCGCCATTAAACTTTATTATAAGTAATGGTGAACCAGATAAAAGGAAAAATTTCACAGATTATCGGACCTGTTATTGATGTTGTATTTCCTGAAGTAAAGGAACTCCCAAGAGTATATGACGCACTCGTGCTGGAAAAAGCCAGTGGTGAAAAACTCGTGCTAGAAGTGGAACAGCACATAGGAGAAGATACGGTGAGGTGCATCGCCATGGACGCTACAGATGGGCTTAGAAGAGGACAGGAAGTGGAGGCGTTGGGCAGACAGATCACCATGCCCGTGGGAGAAAAAATCAACGGAAGGCTCTTTAATGTAGTAGGGGATGCCATTGATGGTCTGCCGGAAATTTCTAAGGAAAATGGTTTGCCTATTCATAGAGAAGCTCCGAAATTTGATCAGCTTTCTACTTCTGCCGAAGTACTGTTTACAGGAATTAAAGTGATAGATCTCATAGAGCCTTACGCAAAAGGAGGGAAAATTGGCCTGTTCGGGGGAGCAGGTGTAGGTAAGACCGTTCTTATACAGGAGCTTATCAACAACATCGCCAAAGGACACGGAGGTCTTTCCGTTTTTGCCGGTGTGGGAGAAAGAACCAGGGAGGGAAATGATCTTTTGAGAGAAATGCTAGAATCTGGGATTATAAAATATGGTAAAGAATTCATGCATTCTATGGAAAACGGTGGATGGGATCTCTCCAAAGTAAATATGGAAGAAATGAAAAACTCCAAGGCGGCTTTCGTTTTCGGGCAGATGAACGAACCTCCCGGAGCAAGAGCGAGAGTAGCGCTTTCCGGACTCACTCTGGCAGAATACTATAGAGACGGAAAAGGTAAAGACGTACTTTTCTTTGTAGATAATATATTCCGTTTTACCCAGGCGGGGTCTGAAGTATCTGCCCTTTTGGGCAGGATGCCTTCTGCCGTGGGATATCAGCCTACCCTTGCTTCGGAAATGGGAGCCATGCAGGAAAGAATTACCTCTACAAAAAACGGATCCATCACTTCTGTACAGGCCATCTACGTACCTGCGGATGATCTCACAGACCCTGCACCCGCTACTACTTTTGCTCACCTGGATGCCACCACGGTGCTTGACAGAAAAATTGCCTCTTTGGGAATTTATCCTGCCGTAGATCCTTTAGCTTCTACATCAAGAATTCTTACCCCTGAAATTTTGGGAGAAGAACACTACATCTGCGCACAAAAAGTAAAAGAGATCTTACAAAGATATAAGGCATTGCAGGATATTATTGCCATTCTGGGAATGGAAGAACTCTCCGAAGAAGACAAACTCGTGGTATACAGGGCGAGAAAAGTACAGCGTTTTCTTTCTCAACCTTTCCATGTTGCAGAGCAGTTTACCGGGATTCCAGGAGCTCTGGTAGATATCAAGGATACGATAAAAGGATTTAACATGATTCTGGAGGGAGAACTTGATCACCTCCCAGAGGCGGCGTTTAACCTAAAGGGTACTATAGAAGAAGCAATAGAAGCTGGAGAAAAAATGCTCGCCGAAAATTCCTAGTTCTCAGCTCTAGAATAAAAACGTGTAGATGACGTCCCCTATGCAAATAAAAATCCTCACACCTGAAACGGTAGTCTTTGAAGGAGAAGTTGTGTCTATGATCCTTCCCGGGAAATCTGGTGAGTTTCATGTGATGAATCAGCACGCTCCCATTGTCTCTACTCTTAATGCCGGAAAAATAAGACTTTATATAGCCCCAAATACAATCGACAAAAATCATCTCAAGAATTTAAATCGTGAAGATGAGTCTTTATACTCCTTTTCTGTCTCGGGAGGAGTTCTGGAGTTTAACAACAATAAAGGGATTCTCCTATGTGAATAGCATGGAAAATAACTCTCTTAATATTCCAGACGGAAAGATTTTCTGTGATGAATCGTGGGGGCATGTGTTTTGAGTGCATCTCTGTGAAACTTGGTCGCATATCCCATGTTTTTGTTCCAGCCAAACTGAGGAAAGTCTTCGTGTAAACTGATCATGATCTGATCCCTGTAATTTTTTGCCAGAATAGAAGCGCAAGCAATGCTTAAAAATTTAGCATCTCCTTTCACAATACATTGATGCGGAACAAAACGATAAGGATAAAACTGATTGCCATCTACCAATATATGCTCTGGCTTCATATTTAGCTTATCAAGCGCCAGATGCATTGCCCGCATGCTTGCATTGAGTATGTTATGCTTATCTATAAAATCTACGGGCAGCTCTGCTATGGCATAATCATAAACATTTTCTTTGATATAAAAATCTAAATCTATCCTTTTCCTAAAACTTAATTTTTTTGAATCATTAATGAGTCTTTGTGGAAAATCTTCTTTTATAACAACTGCCGCAGCCACCACCGGACCCGCCAAACAGCCTCTTCCCACCTCGTCACATCCGGCCTCCATCAAATCTTTTGACCACTTTACTTTTAATTTTTTTTTCTTAGCCACTGGATTGATTTTAGATTAGAATCCTGTTTATTCGCAAATGAAACTAAAATACCACAACCCATTTTGTTCAGAGGACATTTACCTCCCTTTCTAAATTAACTCCGAACTTCTCTCTTACAGACTTTATAATATTTTCTGAAAAATCATAAATCTCCGACCCGGTCGCATTTCCCGTTTTGTTGATTATAACCAAAGCCTGTAGCGGATAAGTGGCTACATTGCCAATCTGTTTTCCTCTCCAGCCCGCTTTTTCTATAAACCATGCCGCAGGGACTTTCATCCCAAGAGTACCAAAATAAGAAGGAATATCGGGATACTCTCTTTCCAGTGATAAAAAATCTTGTCGGGCAATTATGGGGTTCTTGAAAAAACTCCCGGCATTTCCTATCTCTTTGGGGTCGGGAAGTTTTTTTTCTCGGATGCGTATCACAGTATTTGCAATATCCTTTAGTGTAGGATTCGCTATATGGTGAGAAGACAGTTCTCGACCTATTGCACCATATGACAATCTTGTGTTATGAGCCTTTCTGGTGAGGAGAAAAGAAACTTCCAGAATGACGTACTTTCCTCTTTTCTCATTTTTGAATATGGAGTCCCTGTAACCAAACCTGCAAGATTCATTATCAAATACCTCAAAATCAAGAGTATCTGTATTTAGAACTTTACAGGACTCTAAAACATCTTTTACCTCAACTCCGTAGGCTCCAATATTCTGAACAGGAGCCGGCCCTACATTACCCGGAATAAGAGATAAATTTTCTATTCCCCCATAATTTTTCTCAATGCAATACTCCACAAAAGAATGCCATCTTTCTCCTGCCTTGGCTTTTACCAAAACACGATTTTCATCTACATATTCCTCATAAATACCTAACGTCTTGATCAGTAAAACAATTCCTGAAAAATTTTTGGTAAACAATACATTGCTACCGCCTCCTAAAACTAAGTAAGGAAGGTTTTTTCTTTTGGCATATTCTATTGTGGGAGCTATCTCTTCTTCATTATTTATCTCGACAAAGAAATCAGCAAAAACTTCTATACCAAAGGTATTATAGTCCTTCAAAGAAACTTTCTCCAGAATCGTTATAGACATATGGTTACATTATATACAGAACAATGAACGAAGACACCCCCCCCAACCCAAATCGTCCCCCTATTCATAAGTGATTATCGGAAGTGATTTTCTAAAGACTCCTCTTTTATTCTTTTTTATCTTGAATTTGGGGAATATTATCATTTTTTAGCAGTTCGGATACATTCTCCTTTTTACCTGTTAACTTCTCTAGGTTTTCTAAAAATTCAGGATCTTCAAGGCTAAAATATTCTCTGCCTACAAGCCTCTCATTTTTATCTATCAGAATAAAATTAGGAAGTTTGAAAGCATACAAACCAAACCTCTTGGCTTCATCAGAATTTATGCCTCCATGAACATAATAATTGCTGCCTGTCATTCCCTTGAGTAAAGTATCAATGGTCTTGAGATAAATGTCTTTTTTATCATCCAAATTGACAAATACAAAATCCAGTTTTGATGAGTATAATTCATTTATTTTCTTTAGAATGGGCAGTGTAGTGAGTGATAAATTGGGGTTATAGGAGGCGTAAAACATAATAAGAGTAGGCTTTTTATTGTTTAAATCACCTATATTGGTTTTCACCCCCACACTATTTTCTATTTTGAGATTAGGTACATTTCCAGCCCTAGTGACACCCATCAATACTTTCTGGAGAGTCTTTAATTCTTTTTTAATCTTTTTGTCAACTACATACTTATCAATCAGCCGTGCTATTTTATCGTAGTTCCTCACGTTGGCATAATTCAGGTCGGTTTGCGAAATTACCAATGCATAAAAAAAATCTTTTTCGGTTGGTGAAAGGTCTTTTCTCTGACTAAGAAATTTTCCAAAAGCTTCCGACATCAAAGGGGGCATGCTCGCTTTACCATACTTCTCGGTGACAAATGTTTGAAAATCTGTCCCTAACTTATTCACCTTGTAACTTCTGTATATGGGAATTTCTCTCACCATTCTATCGTTATCCTTGGTAATATTTTTGTACAAATCCCGAAATTTTTTGGAAACCTTGTAAGTCCTGTCTCCTGCAAAAGCACCATGGTTTTGCTCATATGAATCCAAAAGGCTTACAAGTTTTGCGTCAATTTCCAGTTTCTTAAAATTCGAGACATCATCATCTGCTTTGTATTTTTGGGCTTCTTTTTCCACTAATTGCAAAATCTCTCTATGAATTTTTTCAAATAAAGAAATAAATTTTTTTTCATTTTTCTTTATCAGATCCTCTACGGAAAGCGTCTCCGTATATTTTTTGAATTCGGCATCAAAAGACCTCAGAAAATCGTTATTCTTCTCCGCATCCCCAGAAATAATATATTTTTCTGCTATGGTGGCCATATCTCCAGAAATATCTACTTTCTGACCTCTTTCTATATACAATGGTATCACCTTCCCCCCTATTGCAAGAACGTACATCCCATTTTTGGGTAGCTGCACCCTGGCAGAAAAATTTCCCTTTTCATTTATCCCCACATTCACGAGTGGCAAAGTGCTTATCCCTGAGGTTTCTATAAGTTCTATCCTATCCATGGAACTTGCATTGGTAACATTCCCACCTATCTCTACCTCTTTAGAGCAGGACACAAGACTCACCACCACTACAAAAAATACCCAAAACTTCTTCATATTATTTTATTTTTTACATTTCTTACATTTCTACAAAAGTAGAATTTTAAAAAATATCTACCTCTTGAGAACTGTTGTTTTTCTAAAATATTATTCAATCCGGCAGATAAAATAATTCTTTTTAGTATTTCCCACGCTATATTTTTGCTTAGTCCAAAAAAAATTATATTTTTGCACTCTCACTTGACTGATCCGGTAGTTCAGCTGGTTAGAATGCCGCCCTGTCACGGCGGAGGTCGCGGGTTCGAGTCCCGTCCGGATCGCTTGTCTCATGTACATAGAAAAGATTATTTTAGGAATAGATCCGGGGACCGCGGTCATGGGTTTTGGTCTTATTTCGATCAAAAATAAAACAATGGAACTTCTCTCCGTCCATGAACTCATCCTGAAAAAATACCCTAATCACGAGACAAAACTCAAATATATCTTCGAAAAAACCCTTGCACTCATAGATGAATTTCATCCTGACGAAGTTGCCTTAGAAGCTCCCTTTTACGGAAAAAATGTGCAGTCTATGCTTAAACTTGGCAGAGCTCAGGGCGTGGCAATGGCTGCAAGTCTCTATAGAAATATTCCCATTACGGAATATTCTCCCAAAAAAGTCAAAATGGCAATCACGGGAAATGGAAATGCAAGCAAAGAACAAGTGGCAGGTATGCTTAAAAACCTCCTGAAATCAAGGCCATTCCCTACCCGATATATGGATGCGTCAGATGGATTGGCCGTAGCGGTATGTCATTTTTATAATTCGGCACCAAGTTCTTTAACAAAAAAGACTTACTCCGGCTGGGAAAGTTATCTTCACCATAATTCTGAAAAAAGAATTACCTAATTTTTTTTATTTTTGCCCGTTCTTTTTAATGTACAATACCTTACGTCTGTCTGTTAGGTCTGTTTCTATTTGAGTTTTTGACAGCACATTCTAATTTTTTCCGATTTACACAAAAACGAAAAAAAACGTAATCTCAGCCTTCTCCCCCATAAAATGAGTTTTTTACAGAAATTTATGCTGATATGCTCAGGGGCCAATCTTTCAATTTTGAAAAAGACACCCGCGGAATGGAATAAATTTTCGGGCATAGGGGGCGTTGCGCTTTTTACTGCCTTTCTTGCCTCACTTTCTGCAGGATATGTTGTCCATACTATTTTTGAAAATCTCGCTACTACCATATTTCTTGGTCTGATCCAAGGACTTATAATCTTCAATCTAAACCGTTATATTGTATCCTCAATTAAAAAAACGGAGGCGTTTGGAAACAATTTTTCATGGCTATTCCACGTCTTGTTATCGCTGTTTTTCTGAGAATTATCATTTCAAAACCTCTGGAACTAAAAATATTTGAAAAAGAGATAAACAAACAAATCAATACCATTATAGAAAGAAATAAAAAAACAACTGGAAGGAAGAATCCTTAAACAAAAGGACTCCTTTTTACCCGAAAAGAACAAAATAGAACAAAAAAACAGCTCTCTATCAGACTACTTAATAACTCCGCTACTGTAGAACTTGAAAAAGAAATATTGGGAACCAAGAGTCATCTTACCAGTGGAAAAAAGGCTATGGTCCTAACGCCAAACGGAAATATGAAATTAAAACACAGAAAAAAACAGATCTGGATAACTATCGGAAGCAAGTAAAGGGAAGGCTAAAATATCTGGAAAATGAAATTACAAAAGTCTATGCTCAATTGGAAGCCGAGCGAGATCCTGCTCAAAAACATGAAAACAAATACAAAGGACTCGCCGCCTGTCTACAAGCTTTAGACGAACTTGGTCATAACTCTTCCATTATCGCTTTGGGAGCGAGATTTATTCTGGGATTATTTATCTGTCTTGAGATTTCCGCTGTCCCTAATAAAATAAAGCTTATTTCCTCCTCCGGACCTTATGATTATTTATTGGATAAAATAGAGTTTGATTTTAAAATCTATTCTCAGGAGAATATCAGAAGGGAAAATATTTTGAGTAAATACATAATAAAAAAACAGAGCAAAATTTTGACACATGAGGCACTTTATACAAATGATATAAGTCTATACACTAAAATAAACAAAAGCCATTTTTCGGTGGCTTTTTTACTGTTTTGCATAATAATATACGGATATTACTACTTTTTTTTGACCGGAGCCAAGTCCATAAGCTTCATAAATTCGTCCAACTTAGGCATTACAATAATTTCAGTCCTTCTATTTTCTGCCCTACCGGATACACTCATATTATTAGACTTAGGATTGTATTCCGAGCGACCTCCTGCTGTTATTCTCGAAGGGTCAACACCAAACTTATTTTGCAAAATTCTGGCAACAGAAGTTGCTCTTAATGCAGAAAGATCCCAATTATCCCTTGGTAGATTGGAAGAGTTTAGTGGAACATTGTCTGTATTCCCTTCAATCAATACAGAATATTTATCATAATCGTTAATGACCTTGGCAACCTTACTCAATACTTCAAAAGCGGCGGGAAGTACATTATAATCTCCCGTTTGATAAAGCATTTTATCGGAAAGCGAAATTAAAACCACGCCTTTTAAAACCTTTACCTGTACATCACTGTCGGTAACGTTATCCAAAGACCTTTTCAGTTTATTTGACAAAGCAATATTCAGGCTGTCATTCCTGGAATTGGCAGAAATCAGCCTCTTAATATACGCATTAGAAGCGTTTATTTCCCCTACCAGTTTGTCTATATTCGCAGAACTTTTGCCTGTATTAGACAAACAGGCATCCAAAGATGACTTCAGTGCATCATTTTGTTTTTTTAAAAGCATATTCTCGCCATTTAGTGCTGCACTGGATAACTTTAAATCTTGAATTTCCCGTTGTCTTTCTCCTATATTTTCAACACATTGTGCATAATTTAGATTCAGTACATCATATTGCTTTTTACTTACACAAGAACTCAAAATACCAACAATGACCAAGGTCATAAAAATTCTTGAAATACTCATATTATACAATTTTTTAATTAGACCAAAGGTAAAAAAAACGGGGGTATAAGCTGTGTTATACACAAAAAAGCCTCAT
>SZYB01000019.1 GCA_030263285.1 Bergeyella sp. | reverse complement strand
AGTTTTGGAAAGGAGGGAGGGGAATGATCTTCTAGCAATGTTGAAAGGGGTGAACGGGGTAAAAAAAGTTGAGAACCATTGTTCTAAGTATCGAATTTTTAGATTGCTGGAAATCAACTACTTCAAAGGTCTCAAAATATTTCTCATGCATCACAGCGTACCGAGCCGTTTAAGTGTGTTACTACTGCTTACTCACAAGCGACAAATTTTTAGTAAAATTAGCGCTTTACTTTCCCTCTCCCTTCTATAATTATGACTAAATGGGAATGAAGTCCGTTTCTTCAGTATGAAGAAAATGACAAGTGACTATGAATTATTATTATTTTTCCAGTTCAAGAAGCAGTTTCATTTATTTATTTATTTGCTTTGGCTTCGCACACAATGGTATTCGCCGAAAGAAAGGTATGCCCCGTGGAGGACTTTTTTCAAGAGAAACTGTCTTATATCCACGTTATACATGGAAGAAAACCACGAAAGCTCGGATGCAGTCAGGCCGTTTGTTGGAA
>SZYB01000018.1 GCA_030263285.1 Bergeyella sp. | reverse complement strand
CATTGAGTGACCCATTGACTAATGGGCGACCCCAATTACTCCATCATATTTTGTCACATTTTCAGGGAGAATAGCTCCAAAAAAAGTAAGGCCAGAGGAGGAGGGAGTAAAATGAGTGCACGACTCTTTTGCCAATTTCTCCACTGTTTCATTGTTATAAATATATCTACATGAGATGAAAATCCATTGAAAATGGATATCAAAGAGCGGCGAAACCAGCTTTAACTTACGCAGGATAGAAAGACTGTTTTTTTATAGCCCATTGTGATCCAGTTGCTTAGTTGCTGCAGGGAATTACGGCAATAAGATAAGGTCCACAGATCACCAAATTTCTCTTCAGCTAGAATAGCTTCGAATTTCGCTGTCTGCATTGTCAGCAATTTTGCTACCGTCAGCGAAGATCTTAGGGGCATTTTTGGTATGCTGTTTATGATTTCCGGGGCCAACTATTTAAGGTAGTTGGTGAAAAAACTGTTCTTTTTAACAGGCGAAAGAAGATTAAAGTAAAAGTG
>SZYB01000017.1 GCA_030263285.1 Bergeyella sp. | reverse complement strand
AATAATCATAACCAGCTCCTTTACCTTTTATTTTTCAACCGCCCAATCATCCTCATTATGTATGTAAAATTCATCTCGCAACCGTAAAACAGCATTTTGCATATTAAGAGCGCAGGTTTTTAGTTTCTTCAAAGCGTCCGTAAAATAATTTCCGATTCAACTTTCCGCTCCATCCTTTTTCTCATTCTTTGGGAAAGCACATTCAACATCCGTCATGGCGTCCGTCTCGACTCCTGTTAGGTAAAAAAGGCCTGCGGTCCCTTCAGATAAAGATCATATGATTTTTGCATTTAAATAGTGTAAAAAAATCACATGAAATTATGTCATATCCTTTCAGCCACCGTGACTAACACGTGTTGCTTTCTAATCACGGAGTTATTTTTAGGCATCCGTTTTCTTGCGGTTTTCCTAACTGCCAGAAGGGTTTGTTTACGGAAACATCAGCAGGACGAAAGGGGTTATTCATTAAGGGTGAGTCAACATGAATGTGGACTGCAAAATTCTAAATGAGTACGAGCAGAGTGCAGAGGTAATTATTCGAGAACAATGCATGCATTAAAA
>SZYB01000016.1 GCA_030263285.1 Bergeyella sp. | reverse complement strand
CTAACTTCTAGAAATCGTGGAATCTATCAACCAATAAAATATAAAAATACATAAACGTAAACTTTTCCTGATATTTATGAAAAATTTAAAGTATTATAAAACAATTTTAATTACTTTTCGAGCATTTTTAAGGGTATGTTTAACGATCACATGACGAAAAGTATAAAAACCAAACCGAAACATAATTTTCCCGGAAAATTGTCATTCCCATTATTTCTGTAACCGTATCTGGAGTTTTGTCGATTTGTAAAGAACGAGCTACAATTCTGCAAATCGGAACCCGGAAGTGTGTTCTACGTCATCACCGGATATGTACCTTTGATATCTCCGTTGGCAACAAAGATTGGCGAGCATTTGGCGTTATTTTTTTCCCGTAAATTTTTCCGCGAGGTCAAGATTTGGCGCTGACATGATATTCGCGTCATGGACGCCAAGAGCGACAGACGTGCGAGCTCTGAGCTCCGCAATGCAAAAACGGAAACCTCGAATACGGCGCCGCCAGCTGGCAATCTCTCGACTTCTCAACCACTTCAAGTTCAAACGGACATGGACACGCACTCAACT
>SZYB01000015.1 GCA_030263285.1 Bergeyella sp. | reverse complement strand
CTGACTCTTTGGTTTTTTTCCTCCTCTTTTTTCCGAACGCTTGCGGGGGCTTGTTCAAAAGGGGGAGTATAAGGTATTTCTCCCGCTTTCCTAGCGCACTGATGGAGCACCTTCCCTGGGAGATAAAAAAGAAGGATTCGTTGCGAAGAACAGTGACCAATAATTTTCTTCTCCTCCTTCAGTGTATTAAGAAAGTTTAGATAAAATGCAGTTTCCCTTAGAAAGTCTTCCACAGAGGGCAAAGGTGACATTCAGACGGGAGAAAGAACCCCAGAAGAAGAATTGGGTTGGCTGCAAAGGATGGAAAAAGCACTCTTCCTCCAAAAGAATTCATCGTATGTCTAAAGTAAGGTTCGTTTTGCAATAAAAAAAAGGAAACACGTAAGTCTCGTATCTTTTACAGATCAAAGAAAAAATGCTCGAGGGCTATACGCAAAGGGAGAGGAATAGAAATAAAGTTAATATAAAACAAGAATTACCACTTACAGCAACCTTTCCTGGAAAAAATGCATGCTGGAAGGGATAAGGAAATACATATTTGGGCATGCTAAAGAAGGCGGGAGGAAATGAG
>SZYB01000014.1 GCA_030263285.1 Bergeyella sp. | reverse complement strand
CTCCAATATATAGGGAAATTTGTCCCTAGGGAACAGTTGCATGGAAGGGAAAAATGGGAAGAGCAGGTAAGGTTTCGTTTTTTTTCTTTTACCTCTGTCAACTCACGTCACAATCTCAACGACACAAAAACAAATATCGTAGAATTCCACAGACTTACATGAAATTCTTTACCCTTGCTATGCTACGGATGGGAAGGGGAAAAGGGAAAAAAAAACTTTATGTACATATCCCAACCGAGAAGGTATCACATGTTTGGTATATCAGGAACCACTAACGTAAGCAAAAACATTGGTAGAAAAATGTAAACGAAAACCCCAAAATGGAAGATATAAATAAAGAGAAAAATACGCGAGGATGGGAATGGAGAAAGAGGTTCAAATCAAGTAAAAATAATGGGAAAGAGAATTGCCAACACATTGGTGAAGGTTTGCCAAATTTCTGGTGTCGCCTGCACGAAAGATTTCTAAGTCAGCATATTTGATGTAGCTTTACAGAAGATTTGGAATGTAAACTAAACGATGAATGATTTCATATGATGTGTAGGTGAAATAAACCGTTTATTTGAAAATGAAATATAGTTC
>SZYB01000013.1 GCA_030263285.1 Bergeyella sp. | reverse complement strand
ACTCAAAATACCAACAATGACCAAGGTCATAAAAATTCTTGAAATACTCATATTATACAATTTTTTAATTAGACCAAAGGTAAAAAAAACGGGGGTATAAGCTGTGTTATACACAAAAAAGCCTCATAGAGTTGACTCCATGAGGCTAAAAAAAAACTGGCGGCGACCTACTCTCCCGCGTTAGCAGTACCATCGGCGCTGGTGGGCTTAACTTCTGTGTTCGGAATGGGAACAGGTGAGCCCCACCGCTAAAACCACCCTAAAGGCTACATATTACAACAACACAAACTATTTACTTGTACAAATACATAATCTGCCGGTTGTATCGATAAAAACAAATCACAAAGACAAAACCTTCATGCATTCACCCTAAAGCTCTTTAATTAAGAAATACCTAACAAGGCTATAAATCTACGGGTAATTAGTACTACTCGGCTATGCTGTTACCAGCTTTACACCTGTAGCCTATCCACGTGGTCATCTCCCACGACCCTTAAAAGATGTCTCATCTTGAGGCAGGTTTCGCACTTATATGCTTTCAGTGCTTATCCTTTCCAAACATAGCTACTCAGCGGTGCACCTGGCGGTACAACTGATACACCAGAGGTTTGTTCAATTCGGTCCTCTCGTACTAGAATCAAGCCCTCTCAAACATCTAAC
>SZYB01000012.1 GCA_030263285.1 Bergeyella sp. | reverse complement strand
GAAGGTTTTTCCCATACGAAAAGCAAAAAAGGTAAAAAGAGAAAATTATATTTATTTCAGTCAAGGAAAATAAGTTTGTGCCCAAAAATGCAAAGTTATTTTGAGAAATACTACAACTGATAAACGTTTCGTTCGAGAGACGTATGTACGTTATGAAATGTATTGAAATGGACGGGGTGCTTTTTGAAAAAATGCTCAGGTGTGACGAAAGTGAATCATAATCCTCCAGAAACTATCAAGTTATGTGGGAATAGTGCTTAACAAGAGAACTCTATAATTTGAGGCAGCCCTCTCCACAGCTCACCAGCGGCTTAACAGTAAAGCATCTGAAAACTGGTACACCGGCCTAGGTTAAATTCTAGGCGAACGGGCTGGCTGCATAGACGTTTGCTTGCTTTTCCGCTTGTGTAACGTGGATATGAGCCGATTTCCTCTACGACATCCTTCGCGAAGGCATCCCTTCCCTTAGGCAGATAGCCCTCGTGTGTCTTGTCATAATCAAATAGAACAAACAACTCTCTCCAGTAGTGTTGAAATTATCAATCCCAGGGTTTTAAGTTATAGTGATTTTTTTTCGAGTTCATCTCCACCGTACATAATGGCTTATTCACCTGAATGCCTCTTTAATTCTTTTGCACGTGATAAGTGATAATCATTTTTGCTGCAC
>SZYB01000011.1 GCA_030263285.1 Bergeyella sp. | reverse complement strand
AGGCAGGTCCCGAATTTTAATAATTTTTTTTTCGAAAATATGTGATAGAGGGGAAAAAGGAGTCTTTACTCAAGAATAATAACTAACACGAGTAATAATGGTTACACCAAACCCAGCGTGTTTGAAAAAGACATTTCCATTTTTGGCAAAAAATTGCGTAGTTAGGCTTCTTTTCTTTAATAGGCAAAAATGGTCCACATGATTTTCCGTAAGTACCCTTTCGGTTGAATGGAAGGACCTAAAAACAAAAGAAATCGACTAAAGCCTTTTTCGACGCATAAAAACGAAGCGGGTCGGATAATGCTGGGTACTTCCAGAGCAGTAGAATTGTGTAGAGAGGCTTATTGTATTTTGCTTACAGAAGTGCGGGTCAGGATTTCTCATAAGCGACTGGCGCTACTTTGGCTGGATCTTCGCCAATTAGGATAGTTCGATGATAGCCAACTTTCACGGTCGACGGGATAACACGTAAGTACTAAAAACATTTTGAAAATCTTTTAGCCTTCTTACCTAAGGAAAAAAAAATTGCAAAAGAGCTTTCGAAACGACAGATATTTCAATCTTCATATTAAGGCCTATGAATTGCATTCCATTTTGTCCTTTTACTGTTTGCTCTACTTTATTTTTAGTAAATAACCATAGCATGTAGTTTACTTTCTGTCCTTCATTTATTCAGTTTTTGCATAATAGCATAAGCATGGCTCAGA
>SZYB01000010.1 GCA_030263285.1 Bergeyella sp. | reverse complement strand
CTCAGAAAACAAAACTGCGCTCACGATTTCTCTGTTTTAGAGTACCACCTCAAAAAGCAGTTCATGCTAAATGAAAGTCCATTGAACTACAATTTTGTTTGCCTGTTATTTTGTAAAAGAAAGGATAAACGCTCCTGCAGCCAAAAACAAGACACTTATTTCATATTACGAAATGAAATCAGCAGTATAATCCATCCGCTTAAAAATCGAAAAGCCCCAGAGTTTGATGAAATTACGAATGTAGCGATTAAAAATTCTCCTACAGAGTAACATTATATGTGTGTGTGTGATTATGGCAAAGCCTCGAGGGCTATCTGCCTAAGGGGAGGGATGCCTTCGTGGAGGACTTTCTAAGGGAAACTGGCTCGTATACACGTTACACATGGGGAAAACCACGAAAACGCCCATGCAGCCAGCCCGTTCGCGGGATTCGAACCTCGGACCGAACTACCAGTGTTCAGCGACTTTACCGCTCGGCCGCTGGTATGCCTTTAGACAATGGATGAAGACAGCAGAGGCAAGCGATGCATTTTTAAGTAGAAATAAGTTTGAGTAAGAGAAGGTGTACGAAACGGGAAAGCGTGAGGTGTATAGCCAAAAGTTTTCTTAATCTGATTGGATAAGAGCTGTTGCATTGCAGGAGGATTACGCAAAAAATTATAAAACAGATTAATTTTTGAAAGACGCAGTCCAAAAAAATTCTTATAACAGTTTATACTTTTAGAGCCGTAGGGGCAGCTACACCAATTAAAAT
>SZYB01000030.1 GCA_030263285.1 Bergeyella sp. | reverse complement strand
TTTTCTCTTTGTGATGTCTTTACCGTTAATGTCAATGATCTTTATTCTATCTCAGACCTGATACGCAAATATTGTGTTTGGCTCTATCTGCTTTTTTAATATCAAACCCTCAACAATGTGGAGAATAAGGGAGTCGAACCCTTGACCTCCTGCGTGCAAGGCAGGCGCTCTAGCCAGCTGAGCTAATTCCCCCTCTATTCTATTAGTAGTCTCGGGCAGGCTCGAACTGCCGACCTCTACATTATCAGTGTAGCGCTCTAACCAGCTGAGCTACGAGACTGCAGTATCCCCGTCCCTTATACTAATTTCCTAGGGGTTATATTTTGATCCAACCAAATAAAAACTAAGGCGCCTACCACAATCATCAAAGAGCAGAAAAATCCCTCGGCAAAAAGTCTTCCTCCTGACGTATAACGCCTCTAAAATGAGATGTTCCAGCCGCACCTTCCGGTACGGCTACCTTGTTACGACTTAGCCCTAGTTACCTGTTTTACCCTAGGCAGCTCCTGTGACGGTCACCGACTTCAGGTACCCCAGACTTCCATGGCTTGACGGGCGGTGTGTACAAGGCCCGGGAACGTATTCACCGCGCCATGGCTGATGCGCGATTACTAGCGATTCCAGCTTCATAGAGTCGAGTTGCAGACTCCAATCCGAACTGAGACCGGCTTTCGAGATTCGCATCACATCACTGTGTAGCTGCCCTCTGTACCGGCCATTGTATTACGTGTGTAGCCCAAGACGTAAGGGCCGTGATGATTTGACGTCATCCCCACCTTCCTCTCTACTTGCGTAGGCAGTCTCACTAGAGTCCCCAACTTAATGATGGCAACTAGTGACAGGGGTTGCGCTCGTTGCAGGACTTAACCTAACACCTCACGGCACGAGCTGACGACAACCATGCAGCACCTTGAAAATTGTCCGAAGAAAAGTCTATCTCTAAACCTGTCAATTCCCATTTAAGTCTTGGTAAGGTTCCTCGCGTATCATCGAATTAAACCACATAATCCACCGCTTGTGCGGGCCCCCGTCAATTCCTTTGAGTTTCAAACTTGCGTTCGTACTCCCCAGGTGGCTAACTTATCACTTTCGCTTAGTCTCTGAAACTCAATCGCCCCAAAAACGAGTTAGCATCGTTTACAGCGTGGACTACCAGGGTATCTAATCCTGTTCGCTCCCCACGCTTTCGTCCCTCAGCGTCAGTTGTAACTTAGTAACCTGCCTTCGCTATCGGTGTTCTGAGTAATATCTATGCATTTCACCGCTACACTACTCATTCCAGCTACTTCAACTACACTCAAGACTAGCAGTATCAATGGCAGTTCTACAGTTGAGCTGTAGGATTTCACCACTGACTTACCAATCCGCCTACGGACCCTTTAAACCCAATAAATCCGGATAACGCTCGCACCCTCCGTATTACCGCGGCTGCTGGCACGGAGTTAGCCGGTGCTTATTCGTACAGTACCTTCAGCTATCTACACGTAGATAGGTTTATCCCTGTACAAAAGAAGTTTACAAACCATAGGTCCTTCATCCTTCACGCGGGATGGCTGGATCAGGCTCTCACCCATTGTCCAATATTCCTCACTGCTGCCTCCCGTAGGAGTCTGGTCCGTGTCTCAGTACCAGTGTGGGGGATCACCCTCTCAGGCCCCCTAAAGATCATCGACTTGGTGAGCCGTTACCTCACCAACTATCTAATCTTGCGCGTGCCCATCTCTATCCACCGTAGTTTTCAATACCAATTGATGCCAATCTGTATATTATGGGGTATTAATCTCCCTTTCGGAAGGCTATCCCCCTGATAAAGGCAGGTTGCACACGTGTTACGCACCCGTACGCCGCTCTCATATGTCATTAGCAAGCTAATAACATAATCCCGCTCGACTTGCATGTGTTAGGCCTCCCGCTAGCGTTAATCCTGAGCCAGGATCAAACTCTCCATTGTAAAATCTTAAAATTAAATCCGACCCCAAGCCTCAAAAAAAATCTCTCCTCCCTTAATCGTCTTCAACGCCTTAGTCTCCTTTTTCTTGGTTGTATCTTTAATGTCAATGAACTCTATCGCTCCATTCGCTAAAATCCCTCACCCAAAAACCCCTCGCCATCAACCATCCCAAGATTCGCGAATGCAAATGTATAACCTTTTTTTAAACTATACAAAAAAAAATTAGAAAAAACTAAATANAAAATAAATGCTAACWSWYYSCTTWCMMARTYWMKWASYMYAWCWWCCATCCAGAAAGAACTCCACCTCTTTGATCCGAAAACAAGGACACCATCCCACCACCTAAAACATCTGCCACAAGAATATCCCCCTTCCCCAACTCCACAAACGCGAAGATAGTACAATATTTTTTAATTTTTTGCACCAGCCTTTCTTAAAAATGACAATGTGAAAAACATAGAAGTTCAATTTATTAATTAATAATGGGTTATATACAATAAAATTTTATCCACAA